>CAVPOV010000031.1:0-20004 GCA_963707045.1 uncultured delta proteobacterium | reverse complement strand
GGTGGCTACCTCGCCGGTACGCCGTACGTGCTCGGCTTCTCGTTCCTTCCGGAAGGCACCCCACTCGTCGTGATGAACGTCGTCGATCTGCACGCCCGCTGGGCGGAGCTGGAGAGCGAGTGCCGGTGGAGGCCGCCTGCGGAGCGGACCCCTCCGCTGGTCCTCGTCGTGGATGACTCCGTGACGGCCCGACACCTCGAGCAGTCCGTGCTCCAGTCCCTCGGCTACCGGGTCGTGGCGGCGACGGACGGACTGGAGGCCTGGAGCCTGCTGGAGTCCCACGGGGTCGATCTCGTGCTCACCGACGTCGACATGCCGGGCATGGACGGGCTCGAACTTACCCGGCGCATCCGATCCGACCCGGCGAAAGCATCCATCCCCGTGGTGGCCGTCTCCAACCGCTCCGGCGAAGGGGATCGGGAGGCGGGGATACGGGCAGGGATGGATGCCTACCTTCCGAAGGACCGGTTCACGCCGGTTCGGCTGGGAGAGACGGTGGAAGCCCTGCTCTCCAGGCGCCCCCGCCCGGAGACCCGGCCGTGATCCGCGTGCTCGTGGCGGACGATTCGCGCCTCGTGAGGGCGGTGCTCCGCGAACTCCTGGAGGAGGACCCGGGCATCCGGGTCGTCGGGGAGGCGGAGGACGGGCTCCAGGCGGTGGAACAGTGCCGCTCCCTGGCCCCCGACGTGGTCCTCATGGACGTCCAGATGCCGGTGCTCGACGGGCTCGCGGCGGTGGAGCGGATCATGAAGGACCGCCCGACCCCGGTCATCGTGCTGAGCGCCACGGTGCATCCGGGAGAGGTCGACAGCGCGTTCCGGGCGGTCCGGGCGGGAGCGTTCGAGGCGCTGGCCAAGCCCGAGGGCCTCGTGTCCCGCGAAGCCTACGCGCGGGTGGCGGAGAGCCTGCGCTCCCGCGTGAAGCTCTACGCGCGGGTGGCCCAGCGGAGGGGGTGGTCCGAGGGGGACCGGCCGGCGTCGCCGCGAGAGCTTCCGGTCCCGGCTTCCTCCCGACGGGTCGTCGCCGTGGGGGCTTCCGCGGGGGGGCCGCGGACGGTCCAGGGCGTCCTCGGGGCTCTGCCGCGGGCCTTCCCGTGCCCGATCCTCCTCGTCCAGCATATCAGCCCGGGTTTCACCCGCGGCTTTGCCCAGTGGCTGTCCCGCGAGACTCCCTTCGCGGTGAAGGTGCTGGAACAGGCGGAGAGACTGGAGCGCGGCACGGTGTACCTGGCCGCGGACGGTCACCACCTGGCGGTCCGGCGGGGAGCGGCGGCGGTGGAGCCGGGGCCGCCGGAGAACGGGTGTCGTCCCTCGGTGGATGTTTTGTTCCGATCGCTGGCGGAGGAGTGTGGTAGCCTCGGCGTGGCCGTTCTGCTCACGGGCATGGGGCGAGACGGGGCGCGAGGAGCTCTCGCGGTCCGGCGCTCCGGCGGCCTCGTCATCGCACAAGACGAGCGGAGCAGCACCATCTTCGGCATGCCCAAGGCGGCCATCGAACTCGGCGCGGCTACCCGCGTCCTGCCCGCGACCGAGATCCCGGCGGCCTTGGTGGAGGCGGCCCGCGAGGGGGTTAGGTCGATCGCTCGGGAGGAGTTCGCGTGAAGGAGTCGCGAGACATCCTCGTGGTCGACGACAGCCGGACCGTCCTCGCCATGGTGACCGACGTACTGACGGCGGAGGGCTACCGCGTCCGGCAGGCCGAGAACGGACGCCGGGCGCTGGAACTCGTCGCGCAGGAGAGCCCGGACCTCGTCCTGCTCGACGTGATGATGCCGGAGATGGACGGGTACCAGGTGTGCCGTGCGCTCCGGCGGGAGCCGGACTACATCCCGGTACTGATGTTGACGGCGAAGTCGGACCTGGAGGACTTGGTCCGCGGGCTCGAGGCGGGAGCCGACGATTACATTTCGAAGCCGTTCGAACACATGGAGTTGATGGCTCGCGTCAAGAGCCTGCTCCGCATCCGAACCCTCCAGAAGAGGCTGCTCTTCCAGAACCTGGAACTCGAGGAGAAGAACCGGGAACTCGAGGAACTGGCGGAACAGCTCGACGCCCTGAACCGGGAGCTTCAACTCCTGTCGGTGACGGACGGGCTCACGAAGGCGTACAACCATCGGCACTTCCAGGAGCGGCTGAAGAGCGAGTTCGCGCGGGCCAAGCGGTACGGCGACCCGTTGGGCTGCGTCATGCTCGACATCGACAACTTCAAGGCCGTGAACGACCGCTGGGGGCACCCGGTGGGAGATCGGGTGCTGGTGCGCCTGGTCGAGATCGTCAAGGAGGGGGTCCGGGGGGAGGACCTCGTGGCCCGGTACGGCGGCGAGGAGTTCGCCCTGCTCCTGCCGAAGACCACGCGCGAACACGCGATCGCCACGGCGGAACGGGTTCGCGAGAGCATCGAACGCGAAAGCCTCGACGTTCCCCCGGCCGGGCAGGTGAGTTTTACCGTGAGTGCGGGGGTCGCCGGATACGACCCCGAAGGGACCATCCAGGAACCGGACCAACTCCTCCACGCCGCGGACGTTGCCCTCTACAAGGCCAAGACGCGTGGCCGCAATCGTGTCGAAATGGAGTGACCCGGTCGGCTGGGGCCTCTTCCTCTGGGGGGCCCTGGTGGCGTCGTTCGGGTTTCCTCCAGCCGAAGCCTGGCCCCTGGCCCTGATCGCACCCGCGCCGTTGTGGGCCGTCTGCCTCAAGGGGCCGCGCGGCCTCGGGTTCCGGCGCGGATGGTTGTACGGTCTCGGCTTCTTCGGGGCCCTCCTGTGGTGGATCGTGCCCACGGTGGTCCGCTACGGCGGCCTTCCGTGGGCGGCCGGCGGCGCGTGTCTCGTCGCCCTGGCGGCCTATCTCGCCCTCTACCCGGCTCTGTCCGCGCTCTGGGTCGTCTGGGTCGGGGAACGCCGGCCCGGTCTTGCCGTAGCCCTCGCCCCCGCGGCGTGGACCGGTATCGAGGCGGTTCGGGGCGTCGCCCTTTCCGGCTTTCCCTGGGGGGATCTGCCGCAAGCCCTGTGGGCTTGGGGGCCTGCCCTGGACGCCGCCCCATGGGTGGGCATGGCCGGGGTCCGGTTCTTCCAGGCGTCGATCGCCGCGGCGGGGGCCTGGGCGATCGCGCGGACCCTCCTCGCGTTGCGGATTCCCGCCGTCGCGCTCGCTGCGCCCCTCTGCGCGGTGGGCGCCTGGGCGACGCTGGTGGCCGTCGGTTCGCCTCTGCCCGTGCCGGAGGGGGAGCTGCGGGCAGCCGTCGTCCAGGGGAACATCGATCAGGCGATCAAGTGGGATGCCCAGCGGCGCCGGCAGATCGTCTCGACCTACGTGGACCTGACCCGCTCCACGCTGGAGGAGCGGCCCCAACTCATCCTGTGGCCCGAGACCGCCGTCCCGTTCTACGCGCAGGACCCCAGCCGGGAGCGGGCGGTGCTGGCGTCCCTGGCCGGCGAGACGGGGGCGTATCTCGCCTTCGGGGCACCCGCCTACGCGAGGCTCGGCGGAGTAGAGGAGTACCGCAACGCGCTCTTCCTGATGTCCCCCTCCGGCGACATCGTGGGGCGGTACGACAAGTTCCACCTGGTTCCGTTCGGCGAGTACGTGCCCCTGGGACGCTACCTGCCGTTCGTGAAGAAGCTGGTCACGGGGGCCGGAGATTTCACCCCGGGCTCATCCGTCCGCCCGTTGCCTCCGGTGGAGTCCCTTCCGCGCTTCGGTCCGCTGGTCTGCTTCGAGGTGATCTTCCCGAGCGTGGCGGCGCGGCACGTGGCGCGGGGAGCCGAGTGTCTTCTCGTCGTCACCAACGACGCCTGGTTCGGACGGACGCCCGGACCGTATCAGCATCTGGCGTTCGTGCCGTGGCGCGCCGCCGAGTTGGGGGTGCCCGCGATTCGCGCCGCGAACACCGGGATCAGCGCGGTGTTCGACGCCCGGGGCCGCCTCGTCGGGCGCACGGAGCTGCTTCGTGCGGAAGCGATGACCGTCCGGGTCGCCTATCCGCGCGCTCCGGCCACGCCCTATCTGCGGGTCGGACGTTGGCTCGCCGTGGCCAGCGCCGCCTTGGCGTGCCTGCCCCTTTTTGCTATCCTCCGCGGTCCGCGCGGCGCCGGGGCGTCCGGCCGCGCCGTGACGACCGAGGACGCGGGGAAGGAGCGGGAGACATGACCGAGAGAATCGAGGGGCTCCGGCGTCGGCTGGACGAACTCTGGAGGCATCTTTGACCTGACGGCCAAGGAAAAGCGCGTCGCCGAACTGGACGACCTCATGGCGCGGGCGGACTTCTGGGAGGACCCGGAGGCCGCGGCCTCCGCGAGCCGGGAGAGGACGCGCCTCCGCGAGGAACTGGACGCGTGGCAGGGGCTGTCGGCGCGGCTCGCGGACTGCGACGTCGCTGTGCAGTTGATCGCGGAGGAGGACGACCCGGACCTGGAGCGGGAGGCGCAGGGCAACCTCGATGCGATCGAGGCCGGCGTTCGGGCGATGGAGTTGCGGAAGATGCTCGCGGGCCCGCGAGACGCGGGGAGCGCGATCGTGGCCGTGAACGCCGGTGCCGGAGGTACGGAAGCGCAGGACTGGGCCGAGATGCTCCTGCGGATGTACCTGCGGTGGGCCGAAAGGAGGGGGTACGAGGCGGAGGTCGTCGACCTCCTCCCCGGGGAGGAGGCGGGCGTCAAGAACGCCACCTTCACGGTCGCCGGCCCCTACGCGTACGGGTACCTGAAGGCCGAGGCCGGAGTCCACAGGCTGGTCCGCATCAGTCCCTACGACAGCCAGGCCCGCCGCCACACCTCCTTCGCCAGCGTGGGGGTCTATCCGGAGGTGGAGGACGAATCCGAGGTGGAGATCGACGAGAAGGACCTCCGGGTCGACGTCTTTCGGGCCAGCGGCGCGGGGGGGCAGCACGTGAACCGCACGGAGTCGGCGGTCCGCATCACCCATGCCCCTTCCGGCATCGTGGTCGCCTGCCAGAGCGAGCGCAGCCAGCACAAGAACCGCGCGAACGCCATGCGGGTCCTCCGGGCGAAGCTGGTCGATCTGCAGCGGCAGGAGCGGGAGCGGGAGCGGGAGGCATTGGAGGCGGACAAGAAGGAGATCGCCTGGGGGAGCCAGATCCGCTCCTACGTGCTCCAACCCTACCAGAAGGTCAAGGACCACCGAACGGACTTGGAGGAGGGGAACGTGCAGGGAGTGCTGGACGGGGATCTCGACGAGTTCATCGAGGCCTACCTGCTCCAGGCCTCGGAGGGAGGGCGAGAGGACGGCTGAGATCCTGAGCCTCGGCCCGTCACTCGTCCTGGAGGATGCGGCGGTAGCGGTCGACGGTGGTTCGCTTCCCGCCCGTCGCGTTCGGCTGGTCTTCCGGCTCCGCGCGTGCGCCCGTCGACGTCTCGATGGGTTGCCGGGGCGGGGCGGGGGTGGGTTCCGGAGTCGCCGCGGGAGGAGAGAGGGAGGCCCCTGCGGTCTCCCTTTCCACTTTCTCGGCTTCCCTGAGGTCGCGGAGCAGTTCCGCGGCGTCCGACTCGCGCGGCGTTCCGGCGTAGGTTGCGAGGAATACCTCGAGGGCCGGAATCGAGCGGGCTTCCGACGCGATGCGGTACGCGTTCTCGCTCGCGCGCAACCGCTCCAGTGCTGTCTGTGCGCGCGGGGCGAAGGGGGAGGCCGGTCTCGCCGCCAGGAACGCCTCGAGGGCTTCTGGTGTGTCCGCCGAGAGCGCATCCTCGAGTTCCTTCGATTCCTCGGCCCGCCGTTGCAGCCACCGCTCCCGGAGTTGGAGCACCTCGGGTGCCTGGGGGGCGTCCGGGTGTGCCACGAGAAACTCGTCCAGGGCTTCCGGCGTGCCTCGGGCCAGCGCCTCCATATAGGCCGTGTCCCGGTCCCGGTCGTGGCGCAGCGTCCGCTCCCGGTGGCCGGTCAAGGCCCGGACCTTCTCCTGCGCGTCCGGCGCGTAGAGGCTGTCGGGGTAAGCCGCGAGAAAAGCCTCCAACGCCTCCGGTGTGCCCTGTTCCAGCGCCTTGCCGTACGCGACCCTCTCCTCGGCCTCGATCTTCTCCAGCGCCTGCAGGGTCAGGGAACGGACCTGCGAAAGGTCCGGGGCGTCCGGTTTCAACCGGGCGTAACGGACGAAGTGGTGAAGAGCCCTCCGGTGGTCCTGCAGGCGGAAGAAGTAGACCACGCCTAGGTTGTAATGGGCATCCGCATAGTCCGGCTCGAGCTTGAGCGCCGCCAGGTACTCGTCCCGGGCCTGCTCGTACTGCCTCTTCTTCAGGTAATAGTTCCCCGCTTCCTTTCGGAGTTCGGCGTCGGGAAGCGGTTGCGCGACCGCCACAGCGGTTGCGAGGACAACCGCCACGAAGGCCCAGGGGCTCCTCATGGTCTCCTCCTCAAGGGGCTGCCGCAGCTCGAAACGTGGTCGGCTCAGTATAGGAACGCCGGACATCGAACACAAGCCGCACCCTCGCGTCCAAGCGGAGATTTGCCTTGACGGGGGGGCGGGGTCGCCTATAATCCAGTCCTTTGCGTTTCGTCGCGCCGGAGGTGCGACCCGTGCGACCGTTCGTCCTCTCCGTCGATGTCCTCCCGCCCGGCGGAGAGACGTTCCCCCTCCACTTCGAGCCCGCGGAGGTGAACGAGGCGATGGCCGGGGCAGGCTGGAGCGGCGTGACCGCCGCCGGGCCCCTCGACGCCGCGGCCACCGTGATGCGGTCCGGCTCGGACACCTTCGTCCTCGGCCGGCTGTCGGTAGCGGTGGAGTACGAGTGCGCACGCTGTCTGGCGGTCTTCCGCGACGAGGTTCGGGGAGAGTTCCACCGAGCCTTCACCGACGCGGAGGCCGCGGCCGGGGGGGAGCGGGAACTGCGGACCGAGGACCTCGAGACGGAGGCGCTTCCGGCCCGGCAGATCGACCTATCCCGTGTGCTGGCGGAGGAACTCTTTCTCGCCCTTCGCCCCTACCCCGCGTGCCGCGAAGACTGCCGCGGGCTGTGTCAGCGGTGCGGAGCCGACCTCAACGATGCGCCGTGCGGCTGCGGGGCCTCCCGGGAGGGATCGCCCTTCGCGAAGTTGGCCAACTGGAACCCCGGGGGCGACTGAGGCGCCCGGACGACCGGCCGGAGTTGTGAGCCGAGCGTAAGAACAACCGAGGAGACGACCATGGCAGTCCCACAGAACAGAACGTCGGTGACTCGAAAGCGCAAGCGCCGTTCGCACCTCGCGCTGAGTGCGCCCAACCTGGATACGTGTCCCAAGTGCCTCGAGCCCAAGCAGCCCCACCGCGCCTGCGGCGCCTGCGGCACGTATCGCGGCCGCGCCGTTCTTCCCGTGGACGAGGGGGAGTCTTGAGGGGAACCGTCTAGCGGGCGACCATGAGAATCGCCGTCGACGGCATGGGGGGAGACAACGCCCCCGAAGCCGTGGTCGAGGGGGTGATACAGGCCGTCCGCGAGTTCGGCATCCACGTGATCCTGGTCGGGGATCGCGAGATTCTTCACGACCTCCTGCAGCGCCACGGCGCATCCGATCTCCCGGTCACGGTCAAGCACGCGTCGGAAGCGGTGGGCATGCACGAGAGTCCCTCCGTCGCGGCTCGGCGCAAGCGGGACTCGTCGCTGCGCGTCTGCTTCGACCTCGTCAAGAGCGGCGAGGCCCGCGCTGCGGTCAGCGCCGGCAACTCCGGGGCCGCCATGGCCATCGCGATGCTCGTTCTGGGTCGTCTCCCCGGTGTGGAGAGACCTTGCATCGCCGCGGTTCTGCCCGCCGTCTCCGGTTCGGTCGTGCTCCTGGACGCGGGCGCCAACGTGGAGTGCAAGCCCGTCCACCTCGCCCAGTTCGCGGTCATGGGAGAGGTCTTCTCGCGGTACGTCCTGAAGGTCGAGCGCCCCCGAGTGGGTCTCCTCTCGAACGGCGAGGAGGACTCGAAGGGCACCGAACTCACGCGTAGCGCCCACCAGGCGCTGAAGCACTCCAACCTCAACTACGTGGGCTACGTCGAGGGTCGGGACATCTTCCCGGGTCACGCGGACGTGGTGGTCTGCGACGGCTTCACGGGGAACGCCGTCCTGAAGACGGCGGAAGGGCTCGCTCACGCCATCGGGGACATGCTCCGCCACGAACTCAACCGGGGCGTCGTGAGGCAGATCGGCTATCTCCTGGCCCGAGGCGCGTTCCGAAGCCTCAAGCGGCGGATGGACCACGCCGAGGTCGGGGGCGCCCCGCTCCTCGGGGTCGACGGGGTGGGGATCGTCGCCCACGGTTCCTCGGACGCCCGCGCGATCAAGAACGCGGTCCGCGTCGCGCGGGACTTCGCCGATCGAAGGGTCAACCTGCACCTGACGCAGATGCTGGAGAGGAACGAGGATCTGGAGGTCTGGGCTTCCAAGAAGGAGAGGCGCTTCTGGGCCCAACTCAAGGAGAAGATCATTCACCCCAAGCGGGAGGGCCCCGAAGAGGGGTGAGCCATGGAGTCGAGCGGGAGCCGGCGGACGCAGATCCTCGGCACGGGGCGTTGCGTGCCGGAGAACGTGGTCACGAACGCCGACCTGGAGGCGAGGGTCGACACCAGCGACCAGTGGATCCGGGAGCGCACCGGGATCCGGGAGCGCCGGATCGCGCTCCCGGGGGTGCGAACGAGCGAATTGTGCGAGGTGGCGGCGCGCCAGGCGCTGGAGGCGGCCGGCGTGGCGCCCTCCCAATTGGGCTTGATCGTGGTGGGGACCGCGACGCCCGACATGCCGTTCCCGTCCACCGCGTGTTTCCTCCAGGAGCGGCTGGGAATCCGCGGGCAGATGGCTTTCGACCTCACCGCCGCGTGCACGGGATTCCTCTACGGCCTCACCGTGGCGGACCGGTTCGTGGCGTCGGGGGCCGTCGAGTACGCCCTCGTGGTGGGGGCGGAACTCCTCAGCCGCATCGTCGACTGGGACGATCGGGCGACGTCGGTGCTCTTCGGCGACGGTGCCGGCGCCGTGGTGGTGGGTCCGACGACCGAGCCGGGGCGAGGCCTCCTGGCCGTGCGGATGGGGGCGGACGGGAGCCACTGGCCGATCCTGAACATGCCCGGGGGAGGCACCGCGAACCCGACGAGTCCGGAGACGCTGGCGGCAGGGCTCCACGCCATCCGGATGCAGGGCAACGAGGTCTTCAAGATCGCGGTCCGCACCCTGCAGGAGGCGGCCGAAGGAGTCCTCGGAGAGGCCGGTCTGCGGGGGGAGGACGTGGACGTCTTCGTGCCTCACCAGGCCAACCGGCGCATCATCGACGCCGTGGCCAAGCGGCTCAAGGTGCCCCACGAGAAGGTCTACGTGAACGTGGACCGGTACGGGAACACGTCGGCGGCCTCGATCCCGATCGCCGTGGACGAACTGTCCCGCTCGGGCCGGCTCCGACCGGGACAGGTGGTGTTGCTCGACGCCTTCGGTGGGGGCGTCACCTACGGAGCGATCCTGTTGCGGTGGTGAGTTCCCCAGGTTTGTCTTGCGCCTCCCCTCCTCGCTTTGTATAGTCTGCCGAATCTTTTCACCCCGCCGGCCGGGTCCCCCTCCGGGAGTCTCCCCATGCGCGTCGCCCTCGTGTTTCCGGGACAGGGCTCCCAGTACGTCGGGATGGGTAGAGCCCTGGCGGAAGCCTTCCCGGAGGCGCGGGAGGCGCTGGCGGAGGCCGACGACGCCCTGGGCCGACCCCTCACGCGGCTCCTGTTCGACGGGCCCGAGGAGGAACTGAGGCTCACCTGGAACACGCAGCCTGCGATCCTCGCGACGAGCGTGGCCTGCCTGCGGGCCCTGACGGCACGGACCGGTCTGCAGCCGGTTGCCGGTGCGGGTCACTCCCTGGGTGAATATTCGGCCCTCGTCGCCTCCGGAGCCATCCCGTACGGCGATGCCCTCCGGGTGGTGGAAGCCCGCGGCCGCTTCATGCAGGAGGCGGTTCCCGTCGGGGTCGGTTCCATGGCAGCCGTGCTCGGCCTGGAGGCGGAACGGGTCCGGGCCCTTTGCGCGGAGGTGGCAGGCCCCGGCCGGGTGGTGGAGATGGCGAACGACAACTCCCCGGGCCAGGCGGTGATCTCGGGCCACGCGGCGGGCGTCGAGGAAGCGGGGCGCCGGGCGAAGGAGGCTGGGGCGAAGCGGGTGGTTCCTCTCCCCGTGAGCGCACCGTTCCACTGCGCCCTGATGAGACCCGCCGGCGAGCGGCTCGCGTCCGAGCTCTCCGCCGTTCGCTTTTCGCAGCCCCGGTACCCCGTCGTGGCCAACGTGGACGGCGAGTTCCACGGAGGGCCCGACGCGATCCGGGATCGACTCGTGCGCCAGGTGAGCAGTCCCCGTCCTGTGGCAGGCGTGCGCGGGTGCCTTGGAGACGTTCGGGACGGAACTGGTCCTGGAGATCGGGCCCGGAAAGGTGCTGACGGGTCTGATTCGGCGGATCCTCCCCTCGGTGCGGGTGGGCAACGTGGAGGATCCCGAAAGCTTGGCCGCCGCGGGCGCCTTGCTGGAAGGGAACTGATGGGCGAGTTCCAAGGCAAGGTGGCCCTGGTGACCGGTGCCAGCCGCGGCATCGGCCTGGACGTCGCCTCGCCCTGGTAGAGAGGGGCGCCCGGGTGGCGGTGACCTCCCGCAGCCTGGCCGACGCCGAGGCGGCGGTCTGCGCCTCCGGCCCGGTGGAGACCCTGCCCCTGGCCCTGGAGGTGTCCGACGCCGACAGCGTGGCCGCCGCCGTGGCCGCGGTCGTGGAGCGTGGGGTGCCCCGACGTCCTGGTCAACAACGCCGGGATCACCCGGGACGGGCTGATCCTGCGCATGAAGGACTCGGGACTGGCGGGACGTCCTCGAGACGAATCTGACCGGAGCGTTCCTTTGCAGCAAGGAGTGTCTTCGCCAGATGGTGCGGGCGCGCCGGGGAGCCATCGTGAACCTGTCGAGCGTCGTGGGTCGGGCCTCGGCAACCCGGGCCAGGCGAACTACTGCGCGTCGAAGGCTGGCCTCGAGGGGCTGACCCGGAGCCTGGCGCGGGAGTACGCCAACCGGAACGTCCGGGTCAACGCCGTGGCCCCGGGGTTCATCGTCACGGACATGACCGAGGCTCTCGGGGAGAAGGCCAGGGAGGCCCTGATATCCCAGGTGCCGCTCGCGCGTCTCGGAAGTCCCCGGGACGTGGCGGAAGCGGTCGCCTTCCTGGCTTCCGATCGGGCCGCATACATCACGGGGCACGTCCTGCACGTCAACGGCGGCATGTACATGGGTTGAGGCCAAGCGAAAGAGAGGAGCACATGAGCACGAACATTGCAGAGACCGTACGGAAGATCGTGGCGGAGCAGTTGGGGGTGGACATGGAGAAGGTCGTCCCGGAAGCGAGTTTCATCGACGACCTCGGCGCCGACAGCCTCGACACTGTGGAACTGGTGATGGCCCTCGAGGAGGAGTTCGACCAGGAGATCCCGGACGAGGACGCGGAGAAGATCCGCACGGTGCAGGATGCGATCAACTACATCCAGGACCGAATGGCTGCCTGAGGCCTTTCGAGCGTCCGGAACCGAGTTTAGGGAAGAGAGCCAGGTGCACCCTGGCTCTCTTCCCTAAGTGAACCCGTCATCGACGGGTTCAGGAGGAGAACGGTGGCACAGCGGCGAGTGGTCGTCACCGGTTTGGGCGCGGTAACGCCCCTGGGGATCGGTGTCGAGGAGAGTTGGAAGGCCTGCCTGGCGGGCAGCTCGGGGATCGGACCGATCACCCGGTTCGAGGCCGCCGGGATGAAGACCCAGATCGCGGGGGAGGTGAAGGGGTTCGACGGTTCCCTGTACGTCGACAAGAAGGAACTCAAGAAGATGGACTTCTTCATCCAGTACGCCGTGGCGTGTGCGCGCATGGCGCTGGAGGACGCCGGGTTCCAACCGTCGGAGGAGGAGGCCGAGAGAGTAGGGGTCTCCATCGGGGCGGGGCTCGGGGGGCTTCCCGAGATCGAGGTCCAGCACAAGCAGTTGCTCGAAGCGGGTGCCCGCCGGGTGAGCCCCTTCTTCATTCCCTCCGTGATCGTGAACCTGGCCCCGGGCTACGTATCGATCCTGAGCGGCGCCAAGGGGCCCAACCTGTCCCTGGTGACCGCGTGCGCCACCGGGGCCCACTCCATCGGCGAGGCGTGGCACATCATCCGGAGAGGCGACGCCGACGTGATGATCGCGGGCGGCGTCGAGTCCACCATCACGCCCCTCGCGGTTTCGGTGGCTTCAACGCCATGCGGGCGCTGTCCACCCGCAACGAGGACCCGGAGAAGGCCTGCCGACCGTTCGAGAAGGACCGGGACGGGTTCGTCATGGGAGAGGGCGGGGCGGTGCTCATCCTGGAGGACCTCGAGCACGCCCGGCGCCGCACGGCGCCGCATCTACGCGGAGCTCGTGGGGTACGGCGCCACCTGCCGACGCCTATCACATCACCGCGCCCGATCCCCAGGGGGACGGTGCGGCCCGGTGCATGGCGATGGCCCTTCGCACCGCGGGGCTGTCCCCCGACGGACGTCGACTACATCAACGCCCACGGCACGAGCACGCCGTTCAACGACTACTACGAGACCCTCGCGATCAAGCGCATCTTCGGCGACCGGGCCCGCAAGGCTGTGGGTCTCCTCCACCAAGAGCATGACCGGCCACCTCCTGGGCGCGGCGGGGAGCGTGGAGGCGGTCTTCTCCGTGCTCGCGGCGCTGCGACCAGGTGGCGCCCGCCGACCATCAACTACGAGACCCCCGACCCGGACTGCGACCTGGACTACGTGCCGAACCAGGCCCGCGAGGGGAAGATCGACTGCGCTCTCTCCAACTCCTTCGGCTTCGGAGGCACCAACGGCAGCCTCCTGTTCCGCAAGTTCGAGGGGTGAGCGGATGATCCTGCTCTCCAGCGACCACGGCGGGTTCGAGCTCAAGGAGGACCTCAAGGCCTACATGCGGGCAGTTGGGCCTCTCCGTGCAGGACCTCGGACCGGCCAACGGAGACCCCGTGGACTACCCGGTCTTCGGCTCGAGGCTGGCCGCCCGGGTGGGACGGGGCGAGGCGGAGCGGGGGATCCTCCTCTGCGGTACCGGGATCGGGATGAGCATCGTCGCGAACAAGGTGCCCGGCGTGCGCGCCGCCCTGGTGCACGACGTGTACTCGGCGCGCATGGCGCGGGAGCACAACGACGCGAACGTGCTCGTGATCGGGGGGCGAACGACGGGCAAGGGCCTGGCGCGCGAGATCGTCCGGACCTGGCTCGACGCCCGTTTCGAGGGGGGACGCCACGAGCGCCGCCTGCGGAAGATCGAGGAGATCGAGCAGGCAGGGCGGGAAGCCGGGGCCTGCCCGGCCGTGGCCGGGGCGGACCCGGAGGTGTGGGAGGCGATCCACGGCGAGATCCTGCGGGAGGAGGAAGGCATCGTCCTCATCGCGTCCGAGAACTACGTCTTCCGAAGCCGTGCTGGAGGCGCAGGGGTCGGTCTTCACCAACAAGTACGCGGAAGGCTATCCGGGCGCTCCGCTACTACGGCGGCTGCCGGTTCGCCGATCGGGTGGAGGAGCTGGCGATCACCGGGCCAAGGACCTGTTCGGGGCCGAGCACGCCAACGTGCAGCCGTTTCGGGGTCCGTCGGCCAACATGGCGGCCTACTACGCACTGCTCGCAGCCGGGCGACACCATCCTCGGCATGGCCCTGGCCCACGGCGGCCACCTCACCCACGGGGCTGCCGGTCAGCTTCTCGGGCCGGCTGCTACCGGGCGGCGACCTACGGCGTGGATCGCGAGACCGGCTGCATCGACTACGAAGAGGTGCGCGGCGATCGCCCGGCGCGAGAAGCCCCGGGCCATCATCGCCGGCGCGAGTTCCTACTCCCGCCCCTGGACTTTCGCCGCTTCCGGGCCGGATCGCCGACGAGGTGGGGGCCTACCTGATCGTGGACATGGCGCACATCGCCGGGCTCGTCGCCGGCGGCGCCGCACCCCAACCCGGTGCCCTACGCCGACGTGGTCACCACCACCACCCACAAGACGCTGCGCGGTCCCCGGGGCGGCCTGGTCCTGTGCCGGGCCGGGACACGGCCGGGCCGTCGACAAGGCCGTCTTCCCGGGCCTGCAGGGAGGGCCGCTGATCAACCGTGGCGGCAAGGCGGTGGCCTTCGGCGAGGCGATGGGCACCCCATTCCGCGGTCTACGCGCACCGCATCGTGGAGAACGCCTCCCGCCTCTCGGCCGGCTCCAGGAGCGGGGGTATCCCGTCGTCTCCGGCGGGACGGACAACCACCTGTTCCTGCTTGACCTCACGCCGGCAACGGGCTCACCGGGGTCGACGCGGAGCGCAGCCTCGATCGCGCCGGGATCACCGTCAACAAGAACGCCATCCCCTACGAGACGCGGAGCCCCCGTCACGAGCGGCATACGGATCGGGACCCCGATCGTCACCACCCGCGGCATGGGTGCGGCGGAGATGGACGAGATCGCCGGCGACGATCGCGGAGGTCCTGGGCCGTGCGGAGACGGCGATCGGCCGAGCGAAGCAGGTCCGCGCCTCGGTGCGGGGGCTCTGCGGACGGTTCCCGGTCTACCGCCATCTGCTGCAGCGCTAGGGAGAACGACGTGCAGAGGCCGTCCTGGCAGGACTACTTCACCGACATCACCCGGCTGGTGGCGAGCCGCTGCACCTGCCGCCGCCGGAAGGTGGGGTCGATCCTGGTGAAGAACAAGCGCATCCTGGCCACCGGCTACAACGGCGCTCCGTCCGGGGTGCCCCACTGCCTCGACGTCGGCTGCCTGCGCGAGGAGCTGGGCATGCCCTCCGGGGAGCGGCACGAGCTGTGCCGGGGGCTCCACGCCGAGCAGAACGCCATCCTGCAGGCGGCCCACCACGGCGTGTCGATCGACGGGGCGGACATCTACTGCACCAACCTGCCCTGCGTGATCTGCTGCCAAGATGATCATCAACGCGGGAATCCGCCGGGTGTACTACCTGGACGGCTACGCCGGATCCGCTCAGCGGCGAGATGTTGCGCACCGCCGCCATCGACCTGGTGCCGCTGTCCTGCCTCCCCTCGACAGCGCGCAGCCCGCCGGGAAGGCCGGCTGATGCGCTGCCCGTTCTGCGGGAAACGGGAGGACCAGCGTGATCGACTCCCGGGTGTCTCGGGAGGGCGACGTGATTCGGCGCCGGCGCGAGTGCGTGGCGTGCGAGCGCCGCTTCACCACCTACGAGCGGGTCGAGGAGAGTCCTGCCCCAGGTGGTGAAGAAGGACGGGCGCCGCGAGCCCTTCGACCGCCTCAAGATCATGAGCGGCCTGAAGCGGGCCTGCGAGAAGCGGCCGATCGCCACCGAGGAACTGGAGAGGATCGCCGACGGCATCGAGGCGCGGCTGCAGGAGGAGGGCCGCAAGGAGGTCCCGAGCCGGGAGATCGGCGAGGCGGTGATGGAGGCCCTCCGCGACTTGGACGTCGTGGCCTACGTCCGCTTCGCCTCCGTGTACCGGGATTTTCGGGGCGTGGACGAGTTCACGTCAGCCCTGCGGGACTTCCTGGGGCGCACAGGAGTCGTGACCGCGGAGGCCGACCGCGTTCTACATGGGCCTGGCCCTGGACTCTGGCCCGCCGGGGGTCGGGCCGGACGAGCCCCAATCCCGCCGTCGGTTGCGTCGTGGTCCGGGAGGGCCGGGTGGTCGGGCGGGGGTACCACCCGGCGGCGGGCCAGCCCCACGCCGAGATCTTCGCCCTCGAAGAAGCCGGGGACGCAGCCCGCGGCGCCGACCTCTTCGTGACGCTCGAGCCCTGCGCCCACCACGGTCGAACCCCTCCCTGTGCGGACGCGCCTGATCGACGCCGGGCGCGGCGGGTGGTCGCGGCCACGGAGGACCCCAACCCCGCCGTGGCCGGGCGGCGGCCTGGCGAGCGCTGCGGGAGGCCGGCATCGCGGTGGTCGTGGGGGTCGGGGAGGTGCAGGCGCGGCGCCTGAACGAGGCGTTCGCCCTTTCCATCCGGGAGCGCCGCGCTTCGTCCACCTGAAGCTGGCCGCGACCCTCGACGGTAGGATCGCGACCCGGTCCGGGCGACTCCCGGTGGATCTCCTGCGACGAGAGCCGTCGACGGGTGCACCGGTTGCGCGACGCTGCGGCGCGGTCGTCGTGGGGGTGGGCACCGCGGTCGCCGACGACCCCCGGCTCACGGTGCGGTTGGCCGGACGGCCCGGCGTCACGTCCTCCGGGTGGTCCTCGATCCCGGCTCTGCGCGCCCCGCCGTCCCTGCGCCTCCTCGAGCGCCCGGGATCCGCGCCACACCGTCGTCGCGTGCTCGAGCGGGGCAGACCCGGCCGCGGCCCGGGCCCTCGGCGACACCGGGGCGCGGATCCTCCGCCTGCCGGTCCGCGGCGGTCTGCTCGACCTGGCGGCCCTGCTGTCGACCCTCTACGAGTGGGGAGTCATGGAGGTTCTCGTCGAGGGCGGGGCGCAGACCGCGAGGTCGTTCCTGGATGCCGGTCTGGTGGACCGCTTCCACCTGTTCCTGGCGCCCCGCCTTCTCGGCGGCACCGACGCCGTGCCCGTGCTGGGCGGCGGGAGCCCGGAGCGGATGGAGGAGGCCGTGGGCCTCGACGGGATGGAGGTCGAACGGGTGGGGACCGACCTGTACGTGACCGGCGTGCCGCACCGGAGGTGAGCAGCTTGTTCACCGGAATCATCCAGGATGTGGGGCGCGTGGTCGGGCTGGCGACCCGCGGGGGCGGACGCCGGCTGTCCGTGGCGACGGCCCTGGACGCCGGATCCTTCGAGCTGGGCGAGTCGATGGCCGTCAACGGAGTGTGCCTCACCGTGGCGGCTGGTGGCGCGGCGGTTCGAAGCGGACGTCTCCCCGGAGACGCTGCGGCGGTCAACCTGGGGGAACTGCGCCCCGGGGTCCCGTCAACCTGGAGAGGGCGCTGCGGCCGGTGGACCGTCTCGGCGGGACACTTCGTGCTCGGGCACGTGGACGGGACCGGCCGCCTGTCGGAGCGCTCGGTGCAGGGGGAGTTCGAGGTCCTGCGCTTCGAGTCCCCGGAGGTGGTCACCCGCTACCTGGTGGAGAAGGGGTCGGTGGCCGTGGACGGCGTGTCGCTCACCGTGGCGGCTGCGATGCCCGCGGGTTCTCCGTGGCGGTGATCCCCCACACCGTGGAGCGCACCACCCTGGCCGCCTGTCGGCCGGGGGATCGGGTCAACCTGGAGGCGGACATCCTCGGCAAGTACGTGGAGACGGCTCCTGGGGGGACAGGAAGCCCTCCGGGGCCTCTCCCTCGACACCTTGGCCCGCTCCGGTTTCCTGCGTAGGATCGCGCCGGTTCGGCGCTTCCAGAGCGTTCCACGCGGGGTGGCATGTCCATAAGTTTTCGCATCGAAAAGGCCCTGGAGGACTTCCGGGCCGGCAAGATGGTGATCCTGGTGGACGACGAGGACCGGGAGAACGAGGGCGACCTGGCCATCGCCGCCGAGAAGGTCACCCCCGAGGCCATCAACTTCATGGCCCGCTACGGCCGGGGCCTGATCTGCCTGGCCCTGCCGGAGGCGCGCTGCGACGACCTGCAGCTGCCGCCCATGGTGCAGGACAACACCAGTTCGTTCCAGACCGCCTTCACCGTCTCCATCGAGGCCCGCCGGGGCGTGACCACCGGCATCTCCGCGGCCGACCGGGCCACCACCATCCTCGCTGCGATTGCGGACGACGCCCGGCCCGACGACCTGGTGCGCCCCGGGCACGTCTTCCCCCTGCGGGCCCGCAAGGGCGGGGTGCTGGTGCGCACCGGCCAGACCGAGGGCTCCGTGGACCTGGCCCGGCTGGCGGGGCTGAAGCCGGCGGCGGTGATCTGCGAGATCATGAACGACGACGGCACCATGGCCCGGAGGCCCGACCTGGAGGCCTTCGCCGCGAAGCACGGACTGCACCTCGTCACCATCGCCGACCTCATCGAGTACCGCCTGCGCAAGGAGTGCCTCGTCCACCGGCGCGGCGACCGCGAGGCTGCCCACCGTCCTACGGGGGCGAGTTCAAGGCGATCGTCTACGAGAACGACGTGGACGACAACCTGCACGTGGCCCTGGTCAAGGGGGATGTCCGGGCCGAGGACCCCGTGCTGGTGCGGGTGCACTCCGAGTGCCTGACCGGGGACGTCTTCGGCAGCCTCGCGCTGCGACTGCGGCGACCAGCTGCACGACGGCCATGAGCATGATCGAGCAGGAGGGCCGGGGGGTCATCCTCTACCTGCACCAGGAGGGCCGG
Source organism: uncultured delta proteobacterium (assembly GCA_963707045.1). Taxonomy (GTDB): domain Bacteria; phylum Desulfobacterota; class Deferrisomatia; order Deferrisomatales; family JACRMM01; genus CAZGRT01. Next base: position 1,787 of record CAVPOV010000031.1, on the reverse strand, counting down.
GGCATCGGCCTCGTCAACAAGCTCAAGGCCTACGCCCTGCAGGACCAGGGGCGCGACACGGTGGAGGCCAACGAGGACCTGGGCTTCCAGGCCGACCTGCGCGACTACGGCATCGGCGCCCAGATCCTCGTGGACCTGGGGATCCGCAAGATCCGCCTCATGACCAACAACCCGCGAAAGATCATCGGCATCGAGGGCTACGGCCTGGAAGTGGTGGAGCGGGTGTCGATCCAGACGAGCCCCGGCCGGAGAACGAACGGTACCTGAGCACCAAGCGCGACAAGCTCGGGCACCTGCTGGACACCGCAGGGCGGCAGACCTGAGGGGACGTCGCCCGCCGCGACCCCCTCGCCTGCCCCTGCCCCACGAGAACGGAGGCACCATGCCCGCATTCATCGAAGGGAAGCTCTCCAGTCAGGGCCTCCGGGTGGCCCTTGTCGCCAGCCGCTTCAACAGCTTCGTCACCGACCGCCTCGTCGAGGGAGCCGTCGACGCGATCGTCCGGACGGGGGGCGATCCCGACGCGATGCGGGTCTACAAGGTCCCCGGGGCCTTCGAGATCCCGTTGGTCGCGAAGAGGCTGGCGTCCTCGGGGCGGTACGACGCCGTGGTCTGCCTCGGGGCGGTGATCCGGGGCGCGACGCCCCACTTCGACTACGTGGCCGCCGAGGTCTCCAAGGGCGTGGCCCAGGTCGCCCTGGAGACCGGCGTGCCGGTGGGCTTCGGCGTGCTGACCACCGACACCCTCGAGCAGGCCGTGGAGCGGGCCGGCGCCAAGGCCGGGAACAAGGGGTGGGAGGCGGCGATGGCGGTCGTGGAGACGGTCAACCTGCTGCGCGCGGAGGCCTGAGCGCACATGGGCTCGAGACACGCCGCGAGGCGTGTGGCCGCACAGGTCCTGTACGCCCTGGACATGAACCCGGAGATCGGAGCCCGGGAGGCGCTCGACCGGGCCTTGGAGGAGGGGCAGGGGGACGTCGAAGCCGAATTCCTGGAGCGCTGGTCGCCCGCGCCTGGGCGGATCGGGCCCGTCTCGACTCCGTCGTCGAGCGCTTCAGCCACCACTGGAAGATTCAGCGCATGGACCGGGTGGACCGGAGCATCCTGCGCCTGGGAGCCTACGAACTGCTCGACCGCCCGGAGACCCCGGCCCCGGTGATCCTGGACGAGAGCGTGGAACTCGCCAAGGAGTTCGGCACGCCGGAGTCGGCGGGGTTCGTCAACGGGATTCTCGACCGGATCGCGCGGGAGGCCCGCCCCGAAGAGGTGCGCAGGCGTGGCGGGTAGCAAGGGCCCCCCCGGGCCGCCGCCGCTCACCGAGGTGCTGGCCGCCGTTTCCCAGCCGGCCGCCCTGCTGGACCGCGACGGCAACCTTTCCTGGGCCAATCCAGCCTTCGCGCGGTTGTTCGCCCCCGACGCCCCCCCCCGCACCCTCTCCGACTGGGAGGCCGCGTCGCCGCCCGGCGGATCGCCCCTCTGGGACGAACTGCTCCAGCGGCGCACCGTCCTGCGGCGTCTCGCGTCGGCGGGTGGGGTCGGCGTCTTCAAGCTCTCCCTCGTATCGGGCCCCTCCGGGGACCGCGTGCTGGTCTGCACCTCCACGGCGGGAGACCAGGGGCCCGCGGAGCTCCGGCGACGGACCGCCCTGCTGGAGGCGATCTTCCACAGCCTGAACGAGGGCGTCATGGCCCTGGACGCCCAGCAGCGGATCGTGGCGTTCAGCCTCTCGGCCGAGCGGATCACCGGCTTCGCCGAGGGCGAGGTCGTCGGGCGGGTGTGCCGGGAGG
>CAVPOV010000030.1:0-188516 GCA_963707045.1 uncultured delta proteobacterium | reverse complement strand
TGGATCCCACCGTGCCCACGACGGTGTACGACAGCGCTGCCTTTCTATACACCGGCGCGAATCCCATCCAAACAGGCGTCTCCGAGGGAACGATCGAGCGTCGTCGGGCCGCTGTCCTGCGCGGAAAAGTCACCGACCAGACGGAACAGCCCTTTCGGGAGCGCGGATCACCGTGCTCGGTCACCCCGAATTCGGCGAGACCCTCACCCGCACCGACGGGATGTTCGATCTCGTCGTGAACGGAGGAGGTCCCCTCGTCGTGCGCGGGGAGAAGGCCGGCTTCCTGGCGGCCCAGCGCCGGGTGTACGCGCCCTGGAACGACTACGCGTGGGTCCCCGATGCCGTCCTTGTGCCGGTGGCCGACGAGAGCACCGTGGTGGACCTTGCGAGCGCCGAACCCATCCAGGTCGCCCAGGGCCCCCTCGTGAGTGACGGCCGGGGCGAGCGCCAATCCACGTTGCTGGTGCCCCGGGGCACCGGCGCCCAGATGGTGATGACGGACGGCTCGGCGCGGCCGTTTTCCTCCGACACGCTCACCGTTCGTGCTGCCGAGTATACCGTGGGGGACAGCGGCCCCGAGGCCATGCCCGACCAGTTGCCCCCCGGGTGTGGGCTACACCTACTGCGTGGAGTTCAGCGCGGACGAGGCCGAGACGGCTGGCGCGACCTCCGTGGCCTTCGATCAGCCCCTCTACCACTACGTGGAGAATTTCCTTGGCTTCCCGGTGGGCGACGTCGTGCCGAACTACTACTACGACCGGGAGAAGGCCCGATGGCTGTCCGACACCCCGGGAAGGGTGGTGAAGCTCCTCGACACGCTGGGAGGCGTCGCAACGATCGACCTGGATGGTGACGATGGGGCCAAGGACGCCGCGGCCCTGGCGGCCGAGCAGTTCACCAACGATGAGCTCTCCCGCCTGGCGACGCTGTACCCAGCTGGCCAGACCCTGTGGCGGGTGCCTGTCACCCACTTCTCCCCGCGGGACTACAACTGGCCGACCCCGGAACCTCCGGTCCGGCCGGAAGACAGCGTGGGGGATCCCGAGCTTTCAGAAAATGTTCAAGACCCGTGTTCTCGTTCCGGTTCCTCGGTGGTGGAGTGCCAGAACCAGGTCCTGGGGGAGGATGTCCCCATCGCCGGCACGCCGTTCTCGCTCCACTACCGCAGCGACTGCGTACCCGGGCGCCGGGACGCCATGGCCTTCGAGGTGCGGGTCATCCCCGACCCCCTGCCCGCATCCCTGGTCCGGGCGACCGTGGAGGTTTCCATCGCCGGGCAACGTCACGTCGAGACCCTGGCCCCCCTCACCCCCGGCCTCTTCTACCGCTTCGAGTGGGACGGCAAGGACGCCTACGGCCGGACGGTGGAAGGCCAGATGCCCGCGCGGATCCGGGTGGGGTACACCTACCATCTGCCGTACGCGTGCGGACAACCGCTCCTCTGTCCCCGGACCGACACCACCTACTGGGCCGAGCGGGCCACGCTCCTGGGTGCTCGGGACCTGCGGACCATCGGCCTGGGGGGGTGGAGCCTCTCTCCACACCACCTCTACGACCCCCGGGGACCCGTTCTCTATCAGGGCGACGGCCGCACCCGGACAGCCCGGGGGGACGGCGCCCCAATCGAGAGCGTCATCGTGGCAGGAGGCGAACAAGATTATGAACTCGGTGACGGGGGACCGGCCGTGTTGGCGGGCCTGCGAGACCCCAAGGACGTCGCCTCTTTGCCCGATGGTTCCTTCCTCATCGTGGACGAGGGCAACTCCCTCATCCGCAGGGTCGACCCCTCTGGCATCATCACCACCGCCGCCGGTGGGGGATCGGGTACCGAACTGGGCGACGGCGGGCCCGCCGTTGGCGCAACTCGAACTCTCCGATGTTCGTGGACGCCGCGCCGGACGGCAGTTTCCTGATCTCGGACTACAACGATGCCCGTATCCGCAAGGTGGATGGCAACGGGATCATCACCACTGTGGCAGGCACGGGCGCCTGCGGGTACTCGGGAGACGGAGGCCCGGCGACAGAGGCGGAGATCTGCACACCCCACGGCGTCGCGCTTGCGCCCGACGGGACCTTCTACATCGCCGACTTCGATAACTGCCGCGTCCGCAAGGTGGATCCTTACGGCATCATCACCACCTTCGCGGGGACCGGGAGCTGCGGGTACGGAGGTAGGACTCGCGGCGGAGGCGCGGATGATGGGGCCCACGGACCTCGCCCTCGGTCCCGACGGCGGCCTCTACATTGCCGACACGTTCAACCACCGGGTACGTAGGGTGACCCCGGAGGGGATCATCGCCACCGTCGCTGGAAATGGTCAGCGCCCTTACCCGGAGGGGCTGGTTGGAGACGGCGGCTTGGCCACGACAGCCAGGGTTGGCTTCCCGAATGGCCTCGAGGTCGCCCGGGATGGCAGCCTTTACATCGCGTGCGGATCGGAACTCATGCCCAGGCTCCAGGATCCAACCCGGAGGGGCCGGTTCTGCGTCATCCGCCGGGTGTCGCCCGACGGCATCATCACGACGGTGCCCATCCAGTTCCCCGACCGGTTCTGGCAGGACGAGCCTGGCGGGCTGGCCTTGGCGCCGGACGGCGCGCTGTTGGGTGCGATGAACCAGTACTATGTCGAGCGCCTTGGTCCTGCCCTGCCCGGGGACACCTGGGACACGGCCCGGGTGGCATCGGACGAGCGCGAGGAGGTGTACGAATTCGAGGGCGACCGGCACGTGGCGACCCTCTCGGCCCGAACCGGGGCCGTGCTCGAGAGCTTTCGCTACGATGCTCGGGGATTCTTGGACAGCGTCACGGATGCTTCGGGGAACGTGACCCGGGTGGAACGGGACGCTTCGGGCCGGTCCACCGCCATCGTCGCCCCCGGCGGCCAGCGGACCACGCTGTCCACGGACGCCGACGGGTTCCTGGCCGCGGTGACGGATCCGGACGGCAACGCCTGGGGATTTGCATACAGCGGTGAAGGCCTTCTCGCCGGTGCCCTCGACCCCAACGGCAACGCCTCGCAGTACGAGTACGACGGCCAGGGTCGACTGCTCCGGACCCGCGACGCAGCCGGGGGCGGCCTCAGTTTAATTCGGGAGGAAGTCGACAGCGGGCACGAGGTGACCGTCGAGACCGCCGAGGGATCACAGACCTCCTACTCCACCGAGTGGTTCTCGGCCTCCGTGTATCAGGTTGCCACGGGCTGCTGCGGCACCGTCTGGAGCGAGATCAGCAACCTGGGAATCGAGACTGCCGGGCTGGGAGATGGTTCCTCGGCCAGGCTTCTCCAGGGACCACACCCTCGGTTCGGAGAGCAGACCCCGTACGTGAAGGAACTCCGCGTCGACACTCCCCGGCGGGCGGACGTACCAGGTGCGCCGGCTCATCACGACCGAACTGCTGGACCCGCAGGACCCGTTCTCGGTCATTCGACAGCGGGAGAGCCTCGTCATCGGCGACCCGACCGTGGCCGTCTATGGCAGGGAATACGTGTCGGAGTTCCTCGAAGAGGTCGTGACCACGCCCGCAGGCCGGACCCAAGCCACGGCTTACGACGATCTGGGGCGGGCCTACTGGAGGCAGTTCAGCGGCCTCGCTCCGGTCGAGTTCGCGTACGGGGTCACAGGCCGCGTGGAGACCGTCACGGCGGGAAAAGGGGCGGACGCCCGGGCCTACACCTTCGGGTACGCCGCGGATGGCACCCTGGCCACCGTCACCGACCCTCTGGGCCGAGCCGTCGCCTTCACCCGCGACGCCGCGGGGCGCGTCATGAACCTGACCCTGCCCGGCGGCCAGATCGTGGGGTTTGACTACGACGCACGGGGCAACCTGACCTCGCTCACCACGCCCACGGGGGCGACCCACGCCTTCACCTGGTCCCCCGTGAACAAAGCGACCGCCTACACGCCGCCCGCTGCGGCCGGCGCCGGCGCCACGGCGTACGCCTATGACCTCGACCGGCGGCCCACCCGGGTCACCCGGCCCGACGGCGTGGCCGTGGACTTCGGGTACGACCCCGGCGGGCGCCTGACCTCGGTGTCGTGGCCCGGCGGCACGCAGACCTATACCCACGACGCCACGACTCGCCACCTGCGTTCGGTGACGGCGGCCGACGGCGGCGTGGTGGCCTTCGGCTTCGACGGACCGCTTCCGACCTCTATCGAGTGGACGGGAGAGGTCGCCGGACGGGTCGATCTCGACTTCGGGCCACGCTTCGAAGTGGCGTCGGTGAGCGTCAACGGAGAGGCGGTCGCCTATGCACGGGACGCGGACGGCCTGATCACCCAGGCCGGGAACCTGAGCCTCACGCGCGACCCGGCGCACGGCAGGGTCACGGCTACGGCCCTTGGGGGCGTCACCGACGTCTGGGGCTACAACGCCCTCGGCGAGCTCACCACCTACGCAGCGAGCCACGGCGCCACGTCCCTCTACGCGACGGCCTTCACGCGGGACGCGCTGGGTCGCGTCAGCCAAGAAGTGGAAACCGTGGAGGGCATGACCCACACCTACGCCTACACGTACGACAGCGCCGGCCGGCTCGCGGAGGTGCGGACCGACGGAGTCGCGACCGAGAGCTATGGGTACGATCTCAACGGCAACCGGGTGAGTGGGACCAACACCAGGGGCGCCGATCTTCCGGCGAGCTACGACGCCCAGGACCGGGTCCTCAGCTACGGCTCATTTACCTACGCTTTCACCGCGGCCGGCGAACTGGCGAGCAGGAGTGAGGGCGGCCAGGCCACCACGTACGCGTATGACGTGCTCGGCAACCTCCTCCAAGTGGGGCTGCCCGACGGCCGCAGTGTGTCCTATGTGGTGGACGGGTTGGGGAGGCGCATCGGGAAGGAGGCGGACGGTGCCCTGACCCGGGGGTTCCTGTACCAGGACCGCCTCAACCCCGTGGCCGAACTCGACGCCGCCGGGGCCGTGGTCAGCCATTTCGTGTACGCGTCCAAGCGCCACGTGCCGGACTACATGGTCAGGGACGGCGCCACCTACCGCGTCGTCAGCGATCACCTGGGCAGCGTGCGGCTGGTGGTGGACGCTGCGACGGCAGGTGGCGCAGCGGCTCGACTACGACGAGTTCGGGCGGGTGCTGCAGGACACCAACCCGGGCTTCCAGCCCTTTGGCTTTGCCGGCGGGCTGTACGACCCGGACACCGGGCTCGTGCGCTTCGGGGCGCGGGACTACGACCCGGAGACCGGGCGGTGGACGGCCAAGGACCCGATCGGGTTTGCTGGCGGGGATGCGAATCTCTATGGGTATGTCGGCAGTGATCCGGTGAACCTCACGGATCCGACCGGCAGAATCGTTCCGGTCATTGTCGCGGCCATTGCGATCATCGCCAACGACGCGGCCGCGGTCGCTGCCATCGGCGTGGCGATCGAGACCGTGATCAACGTGACGGACCGCCAAGGATGGACGGACATCGGCGGGACCGGGGATGCCCGGGCCTGCCGACCTCTTAGGCCCGGTGATCAGCGCCCTCATCGACGCGGGCCATCTCGACTATCAGGCCTACCTCGACCCCGGTCCTTCGTTCTCGGACCAGGCGAGAGATTTCAATGACGCCTACCAGATGGACATCGTGGAGATCCGTCGGCTCCTCGGCGTCTGTCCGTGAGAGACGTCGAGGGGCCGGGGCGATCCCCGGAGGGTGGTCCCCCGGGAGCGGGCTCGGTCTCACGCATTCGGCCTTGCTGCTGAGGAGGTGCACTCATGAAGCGCGGGAGGAACAGCCATGAAGAGGGCTAGACGGACCTTGGCGGTGGCCCTGCTGCTGTCGTTGAGCGTGGCTGCGCCGGCCCTGGCGTACCACAGCGCCGACTACGCTTCCGCGGACTGGTCGATCAGCCTCTCGGAGCTCCTGCGGGCGATCCAGTTCTACAACGTCGGCCAGTACTGCTGCGATCCGCAGGGGGAGGACGGCTACGCGCCGGGGTCGGGCGACCACACCTGCGCGGTCCACGACGCGGACTACAGCTCCCGGGACTGGTCGATCAGCCTCTCGGAACTGCTGCGGCTGATCCAGTTCTACAACGTGGGGATGTACCACGTGGACCTGGCCGGCGAGGACGGCTACGCCCCGGGGCCTCCGGACACCGAGGCTCCCACCGCCGTGCTCGACGCGCCGCCCACGGCGACCCACGGCAGCGACTTCACCCTCTCCGGCACGCGCTCCAGCGACGCGGGCGGGGGAACCGTCGTCGCCTATCGCTGGACGGCGGTGGACGTCTCCGGGGGCGGGCTGACCCAGGGGGTGCCGGTGGAGACCGCGACCCCCACCCTGACGGTGACCGCGGGCACGGACCCCGTGCCCCTCGGTGTGTGGACCTACCGACTCGTCGTGGTGGACGGCTCGGGCAACGAGTCCCTTCCCGCCGAGAAGGTGGTGGCCGTGGAGTTGTTCACGTGCCTCGGGCGATACCTCACCGTGACCGGCGACACCGACGCCCCGGATGCCTTGATCGGCGACGAGGTCTGCGACGACGGCGCAGGCAACTGCACCCTGCGCGCCGCCGTGCAGGAGGCCAACGCCTGCCCCGGGCCGGACGTGATCGACGTGGGGGAGGGCACCCACGTGCTCACCCTGGGCCAACTCGTTCTCACCGACGAGGTGACGGTGCGCGGTGCGGGCGCGTCCTCGACCGTCGTCGACGGCAACGCGGCGAGCCGTGTGTTCTCGGTTTCGGCCACGGCGTTTGCGGTGACGTTCGAGGATCTGACGATTCGCAATGGCAACGTCGCCGGAAGCGGTGCGGGGGTCGCCACCTCGGCACCCTTGACCACCTTCCGCAACACGGTCATCACCCGGAACACCGCCACGGGCGACAGCTACGGCGGCGGCGTCGTGGCTTGGGGGGCCACGACCGTTTTCGAGAATTCGGAAATTTCCCACAATAAGGCACATCACGCTGCCATCGCGTTCGGGAATAACACGCTGGTGCTGCGCAACTCCACGGTTTCCTACAACCGCGGAGACAACTGGCCCTATTACGTGGGTGGAATCATTGACTACTCGACCGCGCCCGCGAGCTTGGCAATAGAGAACTCCACCATCGCCGGCAACGAGGGGAGAGCGCTCCTGCTTCATGGAGCACAAGCGACGATTACGAATTCGACCATTTCGGGTAACCAGAGGGAGGGTATTCGGGTCGAGCCGAACAGCTCCGTGACCGTCACGAACTCGATCCTCCACGGCAACGGGCCCAACTGCTCCGTGAACGGCGGCACGCTCGCCTCCGGCGGTCACAACATCGACGGCGCCAATACCTGTGGGTTCGCGGCAGGTGGCGATCTGGTGAACACAACCCCGATGCTCGGGCCCCTCGCCGACAACGGCGGGCCGACGCCGACGATGGGGCTTCTCACCGGCAGCCCGGCGCTGGATGCCGGGGACAGCGCGGTCTGCCCGGAGGCGGACCAGCGGGGCGTCTTGCGGGACGACGGCGCCTGCGACATCGGCGCCGTAGAGGGAGCCTTCCCCTTCGCAACCTGTCTCGGCGCCAATGTGGCGGTGGACAGCGCCGCCGACGTTGTGGACGCCGACATCGGCGACGGGGTCTGCGACGACGGCGTCGGCAACTGCACCCTGCGCGCCGCGGTCCAGGAGACCAACGCCTGCCTCGGGCCGGATGTGATCGACCTGCCGGCCGGCACCTATCTGCTGGCCATCGCGGGGACCAACGAGAACGCCTCAGCCACCGGGGACCTGGACGTCACGGACGACCTGACCATCCACGGCGCCGGAATGGTCGCGACCGTCATCGACGGCAACGGAGCGGTGCTGAACGACCGCGTGTTCCAAGTGCTGAACGGGGTGACGACCGCCTTCGACGGATTGACGATCCAGAACGGCAACACCTCGTCCAACGGAGGCGGCATCGACACGACGGGCGACCTCACCCTCACCAACGCTTCGGTCTCCGGCAACACGGCGTCAGGCCACGGCGGCGGCGTCTGCAACTGGGGCGCCGGCGCCACGGTCACCATCGCCGACTCCGCACTGTCGAACAACATGAGCGGTGGCTCTGGCGGGGCGCTACTCGTTGCTGGTGAGGTGAATGTCTCGGGCTCGACTCTGGCGGGGAACAACTTCCCTTCGCGTATGGCCATAACGGGGCCGCCGTGTACGGCCATCGGCGGGTCGACGGATCAAGATCGTGGCAACTCGCTTCTCGAAGACAACTCGGGGCTCGACGCCAACACCGCCGGTTGGCCGCGGTGGTGGGCATGGACAACGTCGACCGTCATCATCGCCGATTCTGCGATCTCCAACTCGGGCACGGCGACCGACCCTCCACGATCGACCGGCGGCGTCCGGGTCTACACCGACTCCACCCTCGCCGTCACCCGTTCTACGATCACCGGCAACCGAGGAGGCGGTTTGAGTTGCAGCGGGAACCCGGCTTGCGCGGGCCTGACGGTCACGGACTCGGCCATCGAAGGCAACTCCGGCACGGCGGTGGGAAGCTACGGCTTCGATGGCCCCGGCATCTTCACGACCGGTCCGACCACGGTGGCGGGCTCGTCCATATCGAACAACTATGTCAACGCAACGCTTGGCGGCACGGGTGCCGGAGGCGGGATCTACGCTTCCTCGGATCTCACCGTCGTCAACTCGACGATTTCGGGTAACTCCATCCCGAACAACGCGGTGGGCGGGGCAATCTACTTCACCGGCACCACCGGCTCCATCATCAACGCCACCGTCGCGGACAACTACGCACTCTATGGCCCCGGCGTACGTGTGCAGAACGATGCCGGCGTCCTCACCATTGCGAATTCGATCTTGCTTGGTTCGTGGACCGGTTACGCCGGTACCTGCACCATCGGCGTCGGCGTGATCGTTTCTGGCGGCCACAACATCGACAGTGCGAACACGTGCGGGTTCGCTGCCGAGGGAGATCTGATCGACACGGACCCCCTCCTCGGCGCCCTTGCCGACAACGGCGGTCCGACCTGGACCCGAGCCCTGCAGGCAGTCAGTCCGGCCATCGACGCCGGTGACGACGCGGTCTGCGGCGCCGCGCCGGTCGACGGCGTGGACCAGCGCGGCGTCTCCCGGCCCCAGGGGGTGCACTGCGACATCGGGGCGTACGAGTACCCGTGACCCAGCGCGCCCCGGGCCGGGGCTTGCGGGCACGGCCCTGAGAACGACGAGAGCCCGGCCTCGGCCGGGCTCTCCGCCTATTCCGCGTCTGTGCGGCTCGTCACACCTTGATGTCCAGCAGCCTCCCCTCGTCCAGTTCCGGTACGGACTGGGGGGCGGTGGGTTCCACGCGGACGGCCGCCGGGGGCACGGGAACGGCGGGCGGGCGGCTGCCGACGGGTGCGGGGTCGGGGCGGTCCGCCTTGGGGACCTCCCGGTGGGCGGCTTCCACGGCCTGGAGGGCCGCATCGCCGGCGCGGCGGGAAGCGGAGAGCGTCCGGTCCGGTTCCACCCGGCGGAAGGCCTCCAGGGTCCGCGCGAAGGCGGCGAGGTCGAGGGTGCGGATGTCGTCTGCCATGGCGTCCGTGCCTTTCGGCCCTCGGATCGGCCGCCGAGGCGCCGGACTTGAAGGCCTGTCAAACGGCGCTCGCTTCCCAACCGCCGGGGGCTCTGATACCCTGCGGCGGCCCATCCAGACAGGAACATCGGGAGGAGATCATGGGAACGAGATCGTTGCTCGCCGTCGCCCTCGGAGTGGGGCTGGCCCTCGGCGGGTGCACGAAGCCCGAGGCGGAGGCCCCTGCCGGCAAGACGACCCTCTCCATCGCCCAGTCCGACGACCTCTCCGCGAGGGCCCTGGCGATCCTGAACGAGAAGTGCACGGTCTGCCACACGGCCGAGCGGTTCGAGGCGCGGCACTTCTCCGCCGAGGAGTGGAACCGGGTGATCGAGAGCATGGTCGCGAAGGGCGCGAAGCTCTCGGGCGACGAGATGGACGTGCTGCGCCACTGGCGGGAAGCCCAGTGAGGAGAGCCCCCGCGGCGGCGATCCTCGTCGCCTTCCTGGCCGCTCCTGCCTCGGCCCAGGAGCAGGGTGCCAAGCCCCAGCAGCCCCCGGCGACCCTGGTGGTGACCGCGCCGGTGCAGGAGGGCACGATCCGGCCCTCGGTGTCGCTGGTGGGGAGCGTCCGTCCCCGGGCGGAGAGCCTGGTGGCGGCCGAGGTCGGGGGCATCGTGCGGGAGATGGGGGCCCGGCGCGGCCGCGCCGTCCATCGCGGCGACGTGCTCGCGGTGCTGCGGGACGCGGAGGTGGAGGAGGAGCTCGCCAGCGCCCAGGCCGAGGTGCGGCTGGCCGAGGCCGAACTCGAGAAGGCCAAGGCGGACCGGGCCCGGGCCGAGGAACTGGTGACCAAGCAGGTGGCGCCCCAGGAGCAGCTTGACGCGGCCCGCCGGGACGCCCAGGTGTGGGAGCAGCGGCTGGCCAAGGCGCGCTCCGCCGTGCGGCTGCTGGAGGACCGGGTCGGCCGCCAGACCGTGCGCGCCCCCTTCGACGGCGTCGTGGTGGAGGAGCACGCGGAGATCGGCGAGTGGGTTGCCAAGGGGGGGGCGGTGGCCCAGGTGGCGGACCAGGAAACCGTGCTCGTCCGCGTCCCGGTGCCCGAGCAGTACGTCGTGGAGGTCGCGGCCGGCCAGGCGGTGCCGGTGACGGTGGACGCCCTCGGCGGCCGGGAGTTCCGCGGCACGGTGAGCGCCGTCATCCCCTTGGGAGACGCCCAGGCCCGAACGTTCCCGGTCGAGGTGGAGGTCAAGAACCCCCAGGGGCAGATCCGGCCCGGCATGACCGCCCGCGTCCTGTTTCGCGTGGGCGAGCCCCGCCCGGAGCGGTTGGTGCCCAAGGACGCCCTGGTGCCTCGCGGCGGCCGCACGTTGATCTACGCCGTGGTGAACGGAGCGGCGCAGGAGGTCGCGGTGGAGGTCGTGGGCTTCCAGGGCGACCGCGCGGCCGTCCGGGGCGCCCTTCCCCCGGGCGCCCCCGTGGTGGTGCGTGGAAACGAACGCCTCCGTCCGGGCCAGGCGGTCCGCGAGGGCCCCTGATCCCGTACCGGTCACGCGGGCGGCGGGCAGGCCGCGGCGCCTAGACCCGGCGGCCGCCCCCCGGCACGGCAGGTCCCTCTCGTGAAGTACACCGTCAGCATCACCCTCCTCGCCGACGGGGCCGTCCACCGCGACAAGCGGGTGCTGGGAGCGGACCGCTCGGAGCTCCCCTGGCACATCGCCCTGAAGCTCCTCGGGCTCCTCCTCTTCTTCGAGCCGCAGCTCCAGGTGGAGCGGGGGATCGGCTGGCACTACAAGCCCGACCTGCTCTCCCTGGATCCGGAGGGCCGGGTGCGCCTGTGGATCGACTGCGGGAACATCTCGGTGCGCAAGGTGGACCGGGTGGCGAACAAGGTGGGTGGGGCGGGGCGCTTCGCGCTGCTGCGGCGCCAGCGCCAGGACGCGGAGCTGCTCCTGCGGTCGCTCGAGGGGCGGGTGCGGCACCCGGAGCGCGTGGAGGTGCTGCACTTCGACGACGGGTTCGTGGACCGGTTCGCCGGGGCGCTGGGAACCACGAACGAGATCGAAGCCCAGCGGACGGACGCCCGCCTCGAGATCGTCCTTCGCAACCGGAGCGGGGAGTGCCGGCTCGCCACCCGGGTGCACCGCCGCCGCCCCGACGCGTGACAGTGGACCGGGGCCTTCAGAAGATCTCGTAGCGGTTCAGGCGGCAGCGGAGGCCGCCGTTGACCAGGGGCCAGGAACGGGAGGGCCGGAGCCCCAACGCCTTCGCGAGGCGCCGACCGGCCAGGAAGAGGTGGACCCGGTATCCGCGGCAGCGTTCCCGGAAGACCCGGCCCAGGTCCCGGTAGAGGGGCAGGAGGTCGGCCTCCTCCTCCAGCCGGACGCCGTAGGGAGGGTTGCTCACCACGGTGGCGCCCCACCCCGGCCGCGGCGCGAAGTCGCGCACGTCCGCCGTCTCGAGGCGGACCACCTCGCCCAGGCCCGCGGCCTGCACGTTTCGGCGGGCCGCCTCGACCGCCTCCGGGTCGATGTCGGCGCCCTGGAGGATCAGCCTGCGGGGCACGCGCACGGCCCGGCGAGCGGCCTCGCGCATCTCCTCCCACAGCCCCGGGTCGAAGCCCGGCTGCCGCTCGAAGGCGTAGCCCCCGCCGAGGAGCCCGGGCGCGGTCCGGGAGGCGAGCAGGCCCGCCTCGATCAGGATCGTGCCCGAACCGCAGAGCGGGTCGAGAAACGGGCTCCGCTGGTCCCACTCGGACAGCCCCACCGCGGCGGCGGCGAGGCACTCGCCCAGGGGCGCCGGCGTGGCGGAGACGCGGTACCCCCGCCGGTGGAGGGAGCGGCCCGCCACGTCCAGGGACAGGGTGCAGCGGTCCCGGAAGACGTGCGCCATGAGCCGCACGTCCGGCGCCTCCGGGTCCACCCCGGGGCGGACGCCGAGGCGGTCCCGGAACCAGTCGGCCACGGCGTCCTTCACGCGCAGGGCCACGTAGCCGGAGTGGCGGTGCTCCGACTCCGACACCTTGGCCGAGACCGCGAAGGTGAGCTCCGGCGCCAGCACCCGGTCCCACGCGACGCCCGAGGCGCCCCGGTGGAGATCGTCCGAGGAGGCGGCGGGAAAGCGCGCCAGTTGCCGGTACACCCGCACCGCCGTGCGCAGGTGGAGCACCGCCCGCCAACCCTCCGGCTCCGGTCCCTCGAACCGGATTCCGCCCACCTGGGCCTCGGCCTTGGACAGCCCGAGAGCGCGGGCCTCCGCGTGGAGGACCGCCTCCGTCCCCGGGGGGCAGGAGGCGAAGAACACGTGGCGTTCGGGTGATCTGCGGCGCAAGGGGCGATCCCGACGGCTCGGCGGGGCAAGGGAGCGCCAGGAGACCACGGAAGATTCGGCCGGGGCAAGGCCGCCGTGCAATCCGGGCTTTGACACGACGGCCCGGAGTTCCGATATTCTGACGCGGTTCCCGTTGCCCGCCGGAGGTGCAGCCATGCCCGTGTACGAGTTCTACTGCCCCGACTGCCACACCATCTACAACTTCCTCTCCCGCCGGGTGGAGACGCAGCGGCGCCCGGACTGCCCGAAGTGCGCCCGCCCCGCGCTCGAGCGCCAGGTCTCGGTCTTCGCGATCTCCAAGGGCCGCAAGGAAGGGGAGGACGGCGACCTGCCCGACCTCGACGAGACCCGCATGGAGCAGGCCATGGAGGCGATGGCGGCCGAGGCGGAAGGCATGGACGAGGACGACCCCCGCCAGGCGGCGAGGCTCATGCGCAAGCTCTACGGCGCCATGGGGATGGACCTGGGATCCGGCATGGAGGAGGCCGTCCGCCGGATGGAAGCCGGGGAGGACCCGGACGCCATCGAAGAGGAGATGGGGGACCTGCTCGAGGGGGAGGACCCCTTTTCCGGGGCGGGTGCCGGCAAGAAGCTCGGGGGAGGGCTGCGGGCGCTGCGGCGCCGCATGCTACGCCCCAAGGTCGACGACACCCTCTATGAGCTGTGAAGACAGGTCGCTGCGCCGGCTCGCCCGGCCCGGGGGGGAGTGGCTGGCCTACCGCGCCAGGGAGGGCAGGACGCCGACGGTCGTCTTCCTGGGGGGCTTCACCTCCGACATGGGAGGGACCAAGGCCGAGGCCCTGGACGCCCACGCCGCGGAGCGGGGGCACGCCTTCGTGCGCTTCGACTACCAGGGGCACGGCGCATCTTCGGGCCTCTTCCGCGACGGCACGATCGGGCGCTGGATCGACGACGCCCTCGCGGTGATCGACCGGGTGGCCCGGGGGCCGACGGTGCTCGTGGGGTCGAGCATGGGTGCCTGGGTAGCGGTGCGCGCGGCCCTGGCGCGACCCGAGCGGGTCGCGGCGCTCGTCGGGCTCGCGGCGGCCCCCGACTTCCCCTGGGAACTCCTGGAACCCCGCCTGTCCGCACGGGAGCGGGCGGCGCTCGAGGCGCAGGGGGAGGTCTCCCTCCCGAGCCGTTACGGCGGCGGGCCCGTGGTCATGACGCGGGCCTTCTTCGAGGAGGCCCCCGCCCACGGTGTGCTGGACAAGCGCCTGCCGGTGCGTTGCCCGGTGCGGCTCCTGCACGGGCTGCGAGACGAGGACGTGCCGTGGCAAACCTCGGTGCGGCTCGCCGGCGCCCTGGAGTCCGACGACGTGACGGTGACGCTGGTGAAGGCCGGGGACCACAGGTTATCCTCGCCCGCCGACCTGCAGCGGCTGCGCACGGTCGTGGAGGAGGCGTGCCGTCCGGGCCGAGGCCTGTAGCGCCGGGAACTCTGCAGTGTCCGAAACCCGGGGAGCCTGCCGGCGGGAGCCGGAGGTCGGGTGCGACGAAGGGAGGAGCGCGATGAACGAGTGGGCCGGCTGGGAGTTGTCGAAGAGGCTCGAGGCGGCTGCCGCGGCGCTCGAGAAGAACGAGTTCCGCGTGCGGATCTGCGGCGACCGTCAGGAGGCCGTGGAGCGGGTCCTGGAGGAAGTGAGCGAGGCCGCCACCGTAGGCTTCGGGGGGTCGGTCACCCTCGTGGAACTGGGGCTGCCCGGCCGGGTGGCGGAACTGGGCAAGAAGTGCCTCGTCCACGGGGCGCCGGGGCTCTCGCTCGAGCAGCGACTCGAGGTGATGCGCGCCCAACTCACCTGCGACGTGTTCCTCACCGGCGCCAACGCGGTGACGCTCGACGGGAAGCTCGTGAACGTGGACGCCACGGGAAACCGGGTGGGGGCCATGACGTTCGGGCCGAAGAAGGTGGTGGTGGTGGCCGGGGCCAACAAGCTCGCCGCAGACGCGGACGAGGCCCTCCGGCGCGTGAAGGCCTGGGCGGCGCCGCCCAACGCGCGGCGCCTGTCCTTCAAGACGCCCTGCGCCGAGACGGGCCTGTGCTCCGACTGCCGCAGCCCCGACCGGATCTGCCGCGTCGTGCACGTGCAGGAGCGCAGGCCGCGGCTCACCGACGTCCGGGTCCTGCTGGTGGCCGAGACCCTGGGGCTGTGACGGAAACGGCCCCGCCGGGAGGCGGGGCCGTGGAACCGTGGTGGCGGGGGGGAGACTTGAACTCCCGACCTTGGCCTTATGAGAGCCCTGCTCTAGCCAGCTGAGCTACCCCGCCCCGAGGAAGGCGGCCATTATACGGAGCGGCCTACCGGTGTCAAGGAGTGGGTGGGAGCGCTCCCCCGGCCGGCAGATCGTACGCGATCACCCTCGAGCTCGCCGTCTTCACCAGGGTGCCCGAGAACTTCACCAGGGCGGCGTACACGGAGGCCGAGCCCGGGCGCCCGTTCGCCGGCGCCACGGCCAGATCCGGGATGAAGCTGGGGATCTTCGGGCCCTCCGCCACGTCCGTCAGCGTCAGGCCGTCCCAGCGGTACATCGCCACCTGGCCGTGGGAGTAGCTGGCGATCCCCAGGATCCGCGGGAGCGACCCCTCGTTGCGGGGGAGGATCAGGATGGGGCTCCCGCCTTCGGGCGGTATCCACTGGCCCGTCCTCCCCTGCACCGACACCCGGTCTTCGTCGAGGTAGGCGAGCGCCCTCTCTTCCCCCTTGAGTACGGTACGGGTCCCCTTGATGCGGTCGGAGCTCTGGTAGACCCGGTCCCCGGCCGAGTCGAAGAGCTCCAGACGGTCGTCCTGGGAGGAGACGAGGGCGTAGGCGCCCTCGTCCGCGGAGAGGCGCGCCCACTCGATGTTGACCCCGACGGCCGAGGACGGCGTCCGCACCACGTCTCCGGGCCGGTACGTCTGCCCGTCCCAGACGAACTCCCTCATGTCGGGCTGGAACAGGTCCTTCCCCGTGCCCGGCGTCTGCCCCAGGAGCGGGCTGCCGGCCTCCCGGTGCGGCACGGCGCGCACGAAGGCGGCGATGCGCTCCCCCTTGGGCGCCAGCGCGGAGCCGAACCACTCCAGGGCCTGGGAGACGGGGCGGATCCCCGACAGCCCGGCCACGAACACCTCGGGAACGCCGTTGCGGTCCACGTCGGCCGTCGACAGGTTGAGGGCCTGGAAGCCCTTCGGGGTCGGGGTGTCCCAGACCCGCACGAGGTCCCCTCCCGTGTCGCGGAACGCCACGACGGCGTCGGGCATGAGTACCAGCACCTCCACCTTGCCGTCCCGGTCGGCGTCCACGGCCACGAGACTGCGGGCCTCCCCGTCCAGTTCCGGTCCCATGCGCGGCTTGCGCAGCACGGCCGACAGCGTCGCCTCCAGGCTCTGGGACGGGTCGACAGCGACGGGCTGGGGCGCCGGGGCGACCACCGGCGTCGGCTGCGCGGTCGCCGGAGCGGCGGGAGCGGCACCCAGCGGCTGCGCGGGGGGCGCTGCCGGCACGGGGGCCGGCACCGGGGCGGGGACCGGCACGGCGACCGCGGGCGGAGGGGCCGGAGGAGCGGCGGGCCGTTCGGCGGCCTTGCGCACCATGGTCTCCTTGATGCGGGCGGCGACCGCCTCCAGGGCGGAGAGCAGCGCGTCGGGGGAGCGGGCCGTCTCGTAGGTCCGCATCCCGTCCCCGGTCGCCTGCACCGGCTCCAGGGCCGCGTCGATGCTGTAGACGCCGCTCAGGTGGGTCACGGTGGTGCGCACGGCCCAGTCGGAAGCCGGTTCCTGCCCCGACGAAGCGGTGGTCACCGTGTAGCCGGCCCCGGCCAACCGGCTGGCGAGCATCGCCTGGAGCCCGGGGGCCAGCGCCTCGATCTCCGGGGCGCTGAACACCTCGAACGGCCTCACCACCACCGACGGCCCGGCGGCCCAGGCCGACGCCGCCGACATCCAGACGCAGAACACGACAAGACGAAACTTCGACATGAGGCCTCTTTCTCGCGATGGCCGGACTCGTTGGTGCAACGACGGGGCTACCCCGGCGGCAGTTCCCCCTCATCCGCAAAACTGTAGTAACGGCCCCCCCCGACGATGACGTGGTCCAGGACCCGGATCCCCAGCACGCGGCCCGCTTCCGAGAGGCGCCGGGTGAGCTCGACGTCTTCCCGGCTCGGCGCCGGGTCGCCGCTCGGGTGGTTGTGGGCGAAGATCACAGCCGAGGCCGACTCGCGCACCGCGCTCCGGAACGCCTCCCGGGGATGCACAAGGCTGGAACTGAGCGACCCCTCGCTCACCACCTCGTCCCGGAGATACCGGTTGCGGGTGTCCAGGAGCAGGCAGCAGAAGCGTTCCTTCTTCAGGCCCGCGAGCCGCGCGCCGTAGTGGGCGAAGACCTGCCCGCTGGTCCGGAACGCTTCGGCGGGGGCGATCGGCCGGCTCGCCATCCGGCGGCCGATCTCCAAGGCCGCGGCCACGGTGGCCGCCTTCGCGGGCCCGACCCCGCGGTGGGTGGCGAGTTCGGCGACGCTCGCCCCGGCCAGGGCTTCCCATTCGCCCCGGTACGCCGCCCACAACCGCCGGGCCAGGTCCAGCGCCGTCTCCCCGTCGTTCCCGGTCCCGGTGCGCAGCAGGATCGCCAGGAGCTCGGCCGGTCCGAGGCTGGCGGCGCCCGCCCCGGCCAGCTTCTCCCGAGGCCGCTCCTCCGGCGGCCAGGCCCGGATGCCCCTGCGCCCCTCCCCCATGGCGGTCCTCCCCGCGGCGCGCCAGCCAGCGAATTGTAAGAAGGCCTCCAACGGCGTGTCAAAGGCCGCGTGGGCCTCGTCCCCCCGGTTCAGTTTCGCCGCCGGCCCAGGGCCGAGGCGTACACCTCCTTGAGCGGCACCCCCGCCGCAGACGAGACGCGGCGGCAGTCCTCGAACTCGGGCGCCCGGTTGAGCTCCTGCCCGGCCCTCCTTCCGATCTTGACCCGCACCGCGCCCCAGGGGGTGTCCACCTCCTCCCAGGTCCGCTCCAGGGCCTCGCGCTCCACCGAGGCGGAGCGCACCCCCAGGGTGGAGGAGTGGCGGAACAGCGCGTCCGCCACCGCGGCCTCGGCCTCGGCCCGGCACAGGGCCGAGAGCAGGTGCCCCGGCCGCCCCTTCTTCATGAGCGCCGGGGTGAGCCACGCGTCCAGGGCGCCGGCCGCCAGGCAGACCTCGATCAGCGTGCCCAGGATCTCCGCCGGCAGGTCGTCCAGGTTGGCTTCGAGCACCCGGAGGTTCTCCCGGGTCCCCGAGAGGGCGGGCGTCTCCCCGAGGAGGAGGCGGACGCAGTTGGGGCGGCCCGGGAGTTCCGTCGAGCCGAAGCCGGCCCCGGAGGCGCGAAGCGTCAGGGGCGGGGGCGGGCCGAAGTCGTCCGCCAGCCCCCGGGCCAGGGCAGCGCCGGTGGGGGTGACGAGTTCCCCCCCGACGTCGAGGCCGAAGGTCGGGACGCCGCAGAGGAGCGCCAGGGTCGCGGGGGCCGGAGCCGGGAGCACGCCGTGGGGGGCGCGGATCTCTCCCCGGGTGAGGGGGAGCGGGCCGCAGGTGGCCCCGGCGATGTCGAGCGACTCCAGGGCCGCCGCGCACCCCACCACGTCCACCACCGTGTCGAAGCCGCCGAGCTCGCGGAAGCGCACGTCCTCGAGCGCCACGCCGTGCGCCCCCGCCTCGGCCGTGCCCAACGCCTCGAGCACCCGAAGGGCGCGGTCCCGGTACGGGGGCGAGAGGGGGGCCGACGCAACGGAGGACCGGACGGCGGGGTAGTCGGCGGACTCCGGGGCGGGCCCGGGCCCGACCTCCAGGCGGAGCCGCCGGCCTCGCACGCCGCACTGCGAGACGGCGGGGAACTCGAGGCGGACCGCCTCCACCCCCGGGAGCCGAACCGCCCGGACCGCCTCTTCGACGAAGCCGGCGGAGGCTCCGAGGTCCACCAGGCCGGCCATCAGCATGTCGCCCGCGATGCCGCTGAAGGGGTCGATGTGAAGGTGGCGCGCCATGGAACCTCCGGGTCGGCGGGGAGGGTGGCAAGGTAGCAGAACGAAGGCGCCTGCGCTACGAAGGCGGGGAGGATCAGGCGTCGGCCGCCGCTCCTCCGCGCCTGCGGACGTGCCGGGCGAGCCGCCAGCGGTTCCAGAACTGCCGGAGCCAGCCCCGGGGTCGGCGGGGGGCCTGGTCGGGGTAGAGGAGGTCCACGAGGTGTGCGGTCGGGCCCCGGCGCTCCAGCACGCCGGCGCAGCCCGCGCAGTAGGTGAAGAGGCCCTCGGCGTCCTCGGACCCCGGCGCGGGTGCGTCGGTCCCGGAGAGGCCCGCCCGCTCCCCGGCGCCGCAGCACTGGGTGCGCTCCCGGGCGTGGGGCAACTCCAGGACGCCGACGCCGGCCGCGGCGGCTAGCCTCCGCACGGCGTCGTGGAGGGAGCGTTCGCCCCGGGTGGCGCAGGGGTCGTGGAGGGCGAGTCTCCGGTGGGGCGCCGGTGCCGGAGGCACGGCGTCGGCCAGCGCCTCGTAGGCGGAGGCGAGCTCCACCGGCAGGTTCGAGGCCCGCAGGGCTGCCAGGCAGCTCGGGCACGCGGTGAGGATCCGCCGGATGCCGGACTGCCGGAGGCGGGCCTCGAGCCCGCGCGCCGCCTCGAGGAAGCCCGCCTCGTCTCCCACGTTGCGGCTCAGCGCCGCGCAGCAGTCGAGCGCGATCCCGACCGTCCCCGCGGGAGCGGCACGCCGCAGGTCCGACCAGAGGCGCAGGACGGCTCCTGGACGGACCCCGGGGAGGGCGCACCCGGGGAAGAACACGGTGTCGGCGCCCGGGGGGACGGACCAGGCCCGCATGGGCGCCGAGCGCCCGAGGGCCTCGAAGAGCCGGCGGCCGAGCCACCGCCGCGCGGGGTGCCGGCCCGACGAGAAGGCGCGGCGCCGCAGATGGCGGAAGGCGGCGACGAGGTCGACGCCGGCGGGGCAGACTTCGGCGCACAGCCCGCACAGGGCGCAGTCGTAGGCCGCGCGCTCCGCTCCCGCTCCCAACAGGAACTCGGCCGGGGTGCCGTGCCGGGCGAGCGCGTCACAGTGCCTGCCGCACGCGCCGCAGGCGGAGCAGCGGGCCGCCGCTTCTCGGACCGGGGACGGGGACGACTCGATGCGAGCGTGTTCCAAGTGCCAAACTCCGGAGCTGGGCGGGGAATTGGACTGGCGTTGGATGCCGTCCGCCCGTCGGGGGTTACGTCCGTGTTCGCACCGTTCGGCGGCCCGGCTGCGCTCGGCCGCCGCCGATGCGGCACCGGGGCGGCCGCGCCCGGCTCCCGAGGAGCTGCGTCCGGGCCGGAGGCTTTTGTTTTCGTTGGGTTTCGTTGTAGAGTGCGGGCGCCGATCGCCCCTGGACGCCGAGAGGTGCGCAGATGTCGGACGACTACGTGAAGAAGCGGAGGTTCCCCCGGATCCCGTCGGAGAACGCGGTCCTGGTCAAGAAGACGGGTCCCGAGGAATCGGAGGGGTTCGCGAAGACCCAGGTCGTCGGCGGCGGCGGCTGCATGTTCCTCAGCGACGAATCCATCGGGGTGGGCTCCCGCGTGGAACTGCTGATCTCGGTGCACGGCCGGGTCATCGGATCCCGCGCGCGTGTCGTGTACGAGATCCCGCGGGACGACGGCCAGCGCGAGGTGGGTGTGGAGTTCACGGACATCGCCCCGGACGATCGGGTCGTGATCCAGGGGCTCCTGTCCCCGGAGTCCGAGCCGGGCTGAGGGTCCGTCGGCGTGGACGCCGCGGCCTCGCCCACGGGCGATCCCGCCTCGCTCGGCCGCGCCTACGGGAGGGCTTCCATGGTCCCCGACGACGTCGCCCGCCGCGCCGAAGCGCTCCGGCGAGACCTCCACCTCCACAACCACCGCTACTACGTGCTCGACGATCCACTGATCAGCGACGCCGAGTACGACGCCCTGCTGCGCGAGCTGCAGAGGCTGGAGTTCCAGTTCCCCGAACTGGTGGTTCCCGGACTCCCCCACCCAACGGGTGGGCGCACCGCCCCTGGAGCAGTTCGCCAAGGCCCCCCACGACGAGCCCATGCTGAGTCTGGAGAACGCCATGGGCGACGAGGAACTGGCTCGAGTTCGAGGGCCGCCTGCAGCGGTTCCTGGACTCCGCCGAGCCCATCGCCTACCTGTGCGAGCCCAAGTTCGACGGCCTGGCGGTGGAACTCACCTACGAAGAGGGGCGGCTGGTGCGCGGTGCCACCCGGGGCGACGGCCGGGTGGGGGAAGACGTCACCCCCAACCTGCGTACGGTGGGCAGCGTGCCGTTGGTGCTCCAGGGAGACGATGTGCCCCCGGTGCTCGACGTGCGCGGTGAGGTCGTGCTGCCCCTGGCTGCGTTTGCGCGACTCAACCGGGCCCAGGAGGAGCGGGGGTTGCCCCGGTTCGCCAACCCCCGCAACGCCGCCGCCGGCTCGGTGCGCCAGTTGGACAGCCGGGTGACGGCGGCGCGGCCCCTGGAGTTCTTCGCCTACGGGGTGGGACGGCCGAAGGCCGGGGTGCTCGCCCACCCAGGGAGGATTGCTGGAGCGCCTCTCCGCCTGGGGGTTCCGGGTGGCGGACGAGCGGAAGCGGTTGCTGGGGATCGAAGCCGTGCAGGCCCATCTGCCGCGGGTCTGGAGGCTCGCCGCGGGACGAGCTGCCCTACGAGATCGACGGCTGCGTGGTCAAGGTGGATGCGGTGGAGCTGCAGCAGCGGCTGGGGCAGAAATCTCGTGCCCCGCGCTGGGCCATCGCCTACAAGTTCGCGCCGCGCCAGGCGGTGACCCGGATACGGGAGATCCTCCCCAGCGTGGGCCGCACCGGGGCGGTGACCCCGGTGGCGGTGCTGGAACCGGTGACGGTGGGCGGCGTGGTGGTGAGCCGCGCAACCCTGCACAACCCCTCGGAGATCGCCCGCAAGGGGGTCCTGCGTGGGGGACTGGGTGGTGGTGCAGCGGGCCGGAGACGTCATTCCCGAGGTGGTGCGTCCCCTGGCGGAGCGTCGCGACGGCAGCGAGGCTGCCGTTCACGATGCCCGCCCAGTGCCCGGTGTGCGGCGCCCGGGTGACGGCCGGGCGAAGGGGAGGCGATCCCCCGCTGCGCCGGCCTGGACTGCCCGGCCCAGCTCAAGGGTCGCATCCGGCACTTCGCCTCCCGCCGGGCCATGGACGTGGACGGGCTTGGGCACGAAGCTGGTGGAGCAGTTGGTGGACCGGGGTCTGGTGCAGGACCTCTCCGGGCTGTTTCACCTGCGACGCAGCGACCCTGGTCGGCCCTCGAGCGCATGGCGGCAGAAGAGCGCCGACAACCTGGTGGCGGCCCTGGAAGAGGCCAAGGACGCGGAGCTGGGCCGGTTCCTCTACGGCTTGGGGATCCGCCACGTGGGGGAGGCCACCGCCGCGGCTCTGGCGCGGCGCTTCGGATCCCTGGAGGCCCTGCAGGACAGCGGACGAGGAGCAGCTCCTCGCCGTGCCCGACGTCGGGCCCGGAGGTCGCCCGCAGCCTGCTCGCGTTCTTCGCCGAGGAGCACAACCTCCAGGGCATCGCGCGCATGCTCGACGCCGGGGTCACCCTGCGGAGCGCCCCCTTCCGACCGCGCGACCGCGGAACCGCAGGTGCTGGCCGGGAAGACCGTTCGTGTTCACCGGCACCCTCCAGGGCCTGACCCGCGAGGCCGCCCAGGCCCGGGTGGTGGAGCTGGGGGGCAAGGTCAGCGCTTCCGTCTCCCGCCAAGACCGGGTATGTTGTGGTCGGGCGCGGACCCGGGTCCAAGGCCGACAAGGCCCGGTCCCTCGGCGTGCCGATCCTCACCGAAGAGGAGTTCCTCGCCCTCTGTAGGGTGAGGGCGTGGTCTATAGGACCCAGGGCTCCCCCGCGATGCGACGGCGCGTGCGGCGAGCTGGGTGACGCGGAACGGAGCAGGACCTCCCTGCTGTGGGACGCCGATGTCCCGGGGCCCCGGGTACCGCGTTTCGCGTGGTGGTGCTGACCGGGTGGAAATTCTGCGGTCGGACAAGGGCTTCCTGCGGGCCTCGGCGCTGACCTACAGCACCCTGCTCAGCCTGGTGCCCCTGCTGGCCCTGATGTTCGCGGTGCTCAAGGGGTTCGGTGTGCAGCGCCGGCTGGAACCCCTGCTGTTGGAACACATCGCCATGGGCAACGAGGCGGTGGTGCGCCAGATCGTCGAGTACGTGGACAACACCAAGATCGGGTGCCCTCGGCGCCGTGGGGCTCGTCGCCCTGTTGTTCACCGCGGTGAGCGTGCTCAGCAACATCGAGATGAGCTTCAACGACATCTGGCAGGTGCGCCGCGGCCGCCACGTGTTCCGCAAGGTGGCCGACTACATCGCCATGCTGGTGGTGGGGCCGATCCTGCTGCTGGCGAGCATGAGCGTGGGCACGGTGCTGCAGACTCTCGGGGGCAGCGCGGGTGTTGAACCTGCTCGGCCCGGTGCAAAATCTGCTGTTGCACGCGGTTCCCTACCTCTCCATCTGGGTGGCCCTGCACCCTCGTCTACCTGCTCATGCCCAACCGCCGCGTGCCGCTCGGGCGCGGCCGTCCTGGGCGGGGTGGTGGCGGGCACCCTGTGGAAGGTGGCCGAGGGCATGTACATCACCTTCCAGTTCGGCATGGCCAAGTACAACGCCATCTACGGGGCCATGGCCCAGCTGCCCATGCTGCTGGTGTGGGTGTACCTGAGCTGGTGCCTGGTGCTCCTGGGGGCCGAACTGGCGTTCGTGTACCAGCTGCCGGGCAAGGGGCGCTTTCTGCGGGCCCGGCGGGGCCTGTGGGTGCCGCGGCTCGACGTGGCCCTGGCAGCTGCTGCTCGCCGTGGCGCGCCGCTTCGAGTTGGGGCGCGACGCCCCCAGCGTCAGCGACGTGGTCATCGAGGTGGGCCTTCATCCGGGACAGGCAGACGGCATCGTCTCGCGGCTGGTGGAAGACGGCCTGCTCACCTGGACCCAGGACGAGCCGCCGTGCCTGGTGCCGGCCCGGGCCCCCGACCGCACCTCGGTGTCCGAGTTGGTCCACCGGATCGGCCGCCTGTCTGCGGAGGCCCCGGAGGCGGAGGGCCCGCCTTCCGGAGCTGGCCGCGGCCCTGGAGCGCGAGTACTCAGGGCGCACCTGGGCCGACCTGGCCCTGGCGGGGGAATCGTGACCCGTACCTGGGTGCTCGACCTGGACAACACCCTCTACCCTGCCCAACTCGGGGTTCTTCTCCCGCATCAACCAGCGCATCGACCGCTTCATGGAGGAGGAGGTGGGGCTCGACCTGCGAGGAGATCCCGCAGCTCCGCGAGGCCTATCGGCGCCGGTTCGGCGTCACCCTGGGTGGGCTCATGGCCGAGCACCGGGTGGACCCGGAGGCGTACCTGGCCTACGTGCACGACGTGCCTGTGGAGTGCTACCTGCGACCCCGACCCGGCCCTGGTGGCGGCTCTGGCAGCGCTGCCCGGCCACAAGGTGGTGTTCACCAACGGTTCCACAGGCCATGCCCGGGCGGTGCTGGCCCGCCTGGGGCTGAACGGCCAGATCGACGGCATCTTCGACATCGCGTTCATGGACTACGTGCCCAAGCCGTTCCCCCACGGCTACCGCAAACTGCTTCGGGAACTGGCGGCCGACCCGGCCACGTGCTGGATGGTGGACGACCTGGCCGCCAACCTGGACACGGCCCGTGCGCTGGGCATGACCACCGTGCTGTGCGGAGGCCGCGCCGCGCCCCCCCACCGGTGGGTCGGCGCCCCGGCGGACCTCCCCGCCGCCTGGGAGGCGTGGCGCTCGGAGCCGGCGGAGGAACTGCCCGCCGCCTGACGGGGCGGTGGTGGCGTCCCGCGCCCCCGGCACTCGCCCGGGGCGCACCTCGAAAGGAGAGAGCATGAGACGAGCGTTGTCGGCGATGGTCGCGGTGTCCCTGGCCCTGGGGTGGACCGCCACGGGCGCACCGGCGGCGGTCACCCTCACCTACAGCAACTTCTTCCCGCCCACCCACGTGCAGAGCAAGCTCGCGGAGGAGTGGTGCCGGGAGGTGGAGAAGCGCACCGGCGGCGAGGTGACGGTCCAGTACTTCCCCGGCCAGACCCTCACCAAGGCCGACCAGGTGTACGACGGCGTCGTGAACGGCATCTCCGACGTCGGCCAGGCCCTCTTCGCCTACACCCGGGGGCGGTTCCCCGTGATGGAGGTGGTGGACCTGCCCCTGGGTTACCCCAGCGGGAAGGCGGCCACCGCCGTGGTGAACGAGGTGTACCGGGAGCTCAAGCCGAAGGAACTCGAGGACGTGAGGGTGCTCTACCTCCACGCCCACGGCCCGGGCCTCGTCCACAGCAAGGACCGGCCGATCCGGACGATGGAGGACATGAAGGGACTCAAGTTCCGGGCGACGGGCCTCTCCGCCAAGGTGGTGCAGGCCCTGGGCGGGACGCCGGTGGCCATGCCGATGCCCGAGACCTACCAGTCCCTGGCCAAGGGGGTGGTGGACGGTGCCCTCTACCCCATGGAGTCGAACAAGGGGTGGAAGCTCGCCGAGGTCACCAAGTACATGACCGAGAACTTCTCCATGGCCTACACCTCGAGCTTCTTCGTGGTGATGAACAAGCAGAAGTGGGCTGCGCTCTCGCCCGCCGCCCAGAAGGCGATCGAGGAGGTCAGCGCCGAGTGGGTCGCCAAGACCGCCGAGGCGTGGGACGAGAGCGACCGGGAAGGGCGGGCGTTCTTCCTCGAGCGGAAGAACGAGATCGTGCCCCTGGGCGCCGAGGAGTCCGCCCGGTGGAAGGCGGCCGTGAAACCGATCCTCGACGGCTACCTGACCGACGCCGCGGCCAAGGGGCTCGACGGCAAGGCCGCCCTGGAGGCGACCCTGCGGGCCCTCGAGAGGCATTCGGGGAAGTGAGGCCGGCCGCCACGGCCGGAACGCGATGAACCGGGCCCTCGACCGGCTGGCGGCGCTCCTCAAGGCCCTGAGCGCCGCCAGCCTCGGATGCATGATGCTCCTGACCTGCGCCGACGTGGTGGCGCGGGCCGCGGGCCGCCCGTTCCTCGGGGCGATCGAGGGGGCGGGCTTCCTCGCCACCCTCGCGCTGGCGCTCTCCCTGCCCTACGCGCACCGCGAGCGGGCCCACGTCGGCGTCGAGGTGCTCTACATGCGCCTGGGGCGGGGGGCCCGGGCGGTCACCGACGTGGTCACGGGGCTGCTCGCCGGCGGGCTCTTCGCCGTGGTGGCGGCGCGGTCGTGGGACTACGCCGGGCAGATGCGGGCGAGCGGGGAGGTCTCCATGACCCTCCAACTGCCCACCTACTGGATCATCCGCGCCATCGCCGTCGCGTTCGCGGTGCTCGTCCTGGTGCAGGCCGCCGACGTCGTCGGGGCGCTGCGCCGGCTCCGGGCCGGCGCGGGGGAGGAGGGCGGGTGAGCCCGGTATCGGCCGGCCTGCTCGGGACGCTCCTGCTCCTGGGCCTGTTCTTCACCGGCATGCCCGTCGCCTACGCCATGACGCTCGTGGGCCTAGCGGGCTTCGCCTACGTGGTCAACCCCGCGGCGGCCATGAACCTCGTCGCCCGCGACGTGTACTCCGTCTTCTCCTCCTACGGGCTCACCGTGATCCCGCTCTTCATCCTCATGGGGCAGGTGGCGTTCAACGCCGGGATCAGCCGCCGCCTCTACGACTGCGCGTACAAGTGGCTGGGGAGCCTGCGGGGCGGGCTGGCGATGGCCACGGTCGCCGCGTGCACGGCCTTCGGCACCGTTTGCGGGTCGAGCCCGGCCACCGCCGCCACCTTCGCCGTGGTGGGCCTGCCGGAGATGCGGCGCTACGGCTACGGGAGCGCCCTGGCCTCCGGCTCGGTGGCTGCCGGGGGCGGCCTCGGCATGCTCATGCCCCCGAGCGTGGTCATGATCGTCTACGGCATCCTCACCGAGCAGTCCATCGGCCGGCTCTTCGTCGCGTGCGTGGTCCCGGCCCTCTACATCACCGCCTGGTTCGTGGCGGCGGTGTGGTTCCACTGCCGGCGCCACCCCGAGGAGGGGCCGGCGGGGGAGAGGTTCTCCTGGCGGGAGCGCTTCTCGGCGCTCCTGGAACTCTGGGAGACGCTCGTGGTCTTCGGCCTGGTGATGGCGGGGCTCTTCACCGGCGTCTTCACCCCCACGGAGGCCGGGGGCGTCGGGGCGTTCCTGATCCTCCTCCTGGCGCTCGTCTGCCGCCAGATCACCTGGCGGGGCGTCCTGAAGTCCCTCTACGAGACCGTGCGCACCTCCTGCATGGTGCTCCTCCTGATCGCCGGGGCCACGGTCTTCGGCCACTTCCTGGCCGTCACCCGCATCCCCTTCGAGACGGCGAACTGGGTGGGGGGCCTCGACCTGCCCCGCTGGGGGATCATGACCCTGATCGTCGGCATCTACCTCGTCGGGGGGTGCTTCATCGACGCGCTGGCGCTGGTGATGCTCACCATCCCGATCTTCTACCCGATCGTCGTGGACCTCGGGTACGACCCCGTCTGGTTCGGGGTCATCATCGTCCTGGTGACCCAGATGGGCGTGATCACCCCGCCCGTGGGGATCAACGTGTACGTGGTGAACGGCATCGCACGCGACATCCCCCTGCAGACGATCTTCCGGGGCATCGCTCCCTTCCTCGCCGCCCTCGTCCTCGGCACCCTCTCCCTCATCGCCTTCCCCTCCATCGTCACCTCGGTGCCGGCCCTGCTCTTCTGAAGGCTCATCACAGCCCGCGATTGACCCGAAAAGTGCCTCCTGTTACAAGGGGCGGGCGCCCCACGTACGGGGCCGCCGCGACGGGAGGGGACCCATGGCCGAAGCCTTCCAGGCGATGACGTGGCTCGAGAAGGTCTTCCTGACCTGTGCGGTCGTGGGGGGCGTACTCTTCCTGATCCGCATGGTCCTGTTCCTGTTCGGGGGCGGGGACCACGCGGCGGCCGACCTCGATCTCGACGCCGACGGGGCCGTGGGCCACGGGCCGGACAGCGACGCGGCCTTCAAGCTCCTCTCCCTCCAGGGCCTCACCGCCTTCCTGATGATGTTCGGCATCGTCGGCCTCGCGCTGCTGCGGGAGAGCCGGGCGGCCGAGGGGCTGGCCGTGGCCGGCGCCATTCTCGCAGGCCTCGGGAGCTCGTGGCTCATCGCGAAGATGTTCCAGGCCATGAGCCGGCTCCAGTCGAGCGGCACCCTCGACCTGCAGAACGCCGTGGGGCAGGAGGGGGTCGTGTACCTGCGCATCCCCGCCGGGGGCACCGGCAAGGTCAACGTCACGGTCCAGGAGCACCTCCACACCTTCGAGGCCGTCACCGAGGGCGAGGCGGAGCTGCCGACCGGGCAGCGCGTGCGGGTGACCCGAGTGCTCGGGGGCAGCGTGCTGGTGGTGGAGAAGGCCTGAGGAGGTCACGATGTTCCTAGCGGGAGGTGGAGGCATGACGCTCTGGGTGATCGCCGTCGCGGCCCTGCTCGTGCTTGTCATGGGCACGGCCCTGTACCTGGCGTCGCGCTACAAGCGCTGCCCGTCGGACCGATCCTGGTCGTCTACGGCAAGGTGGGGCAGGGCCAGCTCCGCCCGGTGCATGCACGGCGGCGGCACGCTCGTCTGGCCGCTGATCCAGGACTACGCCTTCCTGAGCCTGACGCCGATGACCATCAGCATCCCGCTCCAGAACGCCCTCTCCCTGCAGAACATCCGCATCAACGTGCCGAGCACCTTCACGGTGGGCATCAGCACCGAGCCCGGCATCATGAAGAACGCGGCCGAGCGCCTGCTGGGGCTCGGGAACCGCGAGATCGAGGAGATGGCCCGGGAGATCATCTTCGGTCAGCTGCGCCTGACCGTTGCGTCGCTGACCATCGAGCAGATCAACCAGGACCGGGAGAGCTTCCTCGAGTCGATCCGCAAGAACGTGGAGCCCGAGCTGAACAAGATCGGGCTCTACCTGATCAACGTCAACATCACCGACATCACCGACGAGTCGGACTACATCGACCAGCATCGGCAAGAAGGCCGCGGCCGAGGCCATCAACAAGGCCAAGGTCGACGTGGCCGAGCAGGAGAAGATGGGCGCCATCGGCGAGGCCGAGGCGGTGCGGGAGAAGGAGATCCGCGTCGCCGAGAACGTGGCCGCAGTCCGAGAAGGGCAAGAAGAAGGCCGAGGCCGACCGCCGCGTGTTCGTCCAGCAGCAGGAGACCATGGCCACCATCGGCGAGGCCGAGGCCAACCGGGAGAAGGAGATCCGGGTGGCCGAGAACGTGGCCGAGTCGGAAAAGGGCAAGAAGAAGGCCGAGGCCGACCGGCGAGTCTTCGTCCAGGGCCAGGAGGCCGAGGCCGTCCAGGGCGAGAACCTCGCCAAGGCCCACATCGCCGACTACAACGCGCAGCTCGCCGTGAAGCAGGCGGCGGCGCTGCAGCGGGGCGAGGTGGCCAAGCGCGAGGCGGAGGTGGAGATCCAGAAGGCCCAGTACCGGGCCGAGCAGGAGCGCCTGAACGCCGAGGAGGTGGTCCGCCAGGAGATCGACAAGCGCAAGATCGAGATCGCCGCCGAGGCCGAGGCCGAGACGCATCCGGCGCGAGGCCAAGGGCGAGGCCGACGCCATCCTCATGAAGTACGAGGCCGAGGCCAAGGGCATCCGGCAGGTGCTGGACTGCAAGGCCGCGGGCTACTCGCGCCTGGTCGAGAGCTGCAACGGCGACGCCAAGGCCGCCGCCACGCTGCTCATGATCGAGAAGATCGAGCAGATCGTCGCCCGCCAGGTGGAGGCCATCCAGAACCTCAAGATCGACAAGATCACCGTGTGGGACTCCGGCGCGGCGGCC
Source organism: uncultured delta proteobacterium (assembly GCA_963707045.1). Classification (GTDB taxonomy): domain Bacteria; phylum Desulfobacterota; class Deferrisomatia; order Deferrisomatales; family JACRMM01; genus CAZGRT01. The sequence goes on along the minus strand of CAVPOV010000030.1, from coordinate 158,898 downwards.
GACGGCGCTCCTCCACCGCCAACTTCGTCTCCAGCCTCATCAAGAGCCTGCCGCCGCTGCACGAGGTGGCCGCGCATGGCCGGCGTCGAGCTGCCCGACTACCTCGGCCAGGTCTCCCCCGACAGCCCCGACGGCGAGGCGAAGCGGCCGGAGAGCACGAAGAAGCCTTAGCGAGGGCCGCCTGCTCCTGGAGAAGGGCGTGTGGCGAGGCGTTCCCTTCATCGCCCGCCCGAATTGCCCGCCCGAATTGTTGACAATCCAATGCTATATGTCAGATGCGATACTTGTGTCACTAGATGTGGAAATGTCAGAACACGCGGTTCGGGCCTTCATGGCGAGAAACGGCAGGGTGGTCATTCCCGTGGCGTACCGCCGCGCGCTGGGGCTCGGGGAGGGCGGAGAGGTGGTGCTCCGCCTGAAGGACGGGTACGTCGCCGTGGAACCCCTGGCACGCTCGGTCGAGGCGGCTCGGGAAGCCGTGCAGGGTTATGCCCGCGGCCGTGACCTGGCCGCGGAGCTCCTTCAGGAGCGCCGTGAGGAGTCCGAGCTTGGGTGACGCGGAGCGGTGGGTGCTCGACGCGTCTGCGGTGCTCTCTTTGCTTCAAGGCGAGACGGGTGCCCAAGCGGTGCAAGATCGCCTCGCCGGCGCCGCCATCTGTTCGCTCAACCTGAGCGAGGTGGCGGGCAAACTCCTCGACGTCGGCATGCCCGAGGCAGAGGCGCGAGAGGCACTGGAGGCTCTTCAACTAGAGGTCGTGGCGTTCGACGAGCCCCTCGCTTGGGACGCCGCACGGCTGCGGTCCGTGGGGAAGCCCCCTGGTCTTTCCCTCGGAGACCGGGCATGCCTCGCCACCGGGCTTCGGCTCGGCCGCCCGGTGCTCGGCGCGGACCGGGCTTGGGCTCGCCTCGATCTGCCCGTCTGCGTGGAGACGATTCGCTGACGGCCCCTGGGGTAAGGGGGCCGACCGTCGGGCGGGGGAGTCTGGTGGGAGCGCGAAGCGGCGAGGGGAGGATCGAAGAACGGGCGCATGGCGAGCGCGTGCGGGGCAGCCCCGAGTTCGTGCGGGAGCTCTTGGACGAAGCCGACTGGGAGCGAAGGCAGGCGCTGCAGCAGGCACCGATGGGCTTACCCGAAGTCGCCCCCGCCGCGTGGCGGCTGTCGCGGGGATTCTCGAAATTGAGCTTCGCAGAGCGGTGAATCGCCCCGCCGCGGGGGCGGCGCGCCGAGTCTTCATCCGGGTGGCGGTGCGCGAGATCGGCTATTCCGGCGCGGCCGTGGTGAGGCACCTGGGAGCCGTCGCGTCCACCGTGTCCCGGGCGGCCCAGCAGAACATGCCCCCCTTGGTGGAGCGCTTGGCCTGGGAGATCAAAGGGGGAATTTCATGATTTCACTTACGTTCCATCTATCCCCCCTTCTTGCGTCCCCATTATCCCATTACGTCCCCCGGTAGATTGAATGACGACAAGATCGCTGCCCGATCAGAACCGAAGCATCCAAAGGATTATTTCCGGCTCAGGAATACTGCTGGCGCTGAGTTGCCTAATGTGTGAAGCAACGCCGGCAGTAGCCGGCGAGATCGAGCCGCGCGCCTATGTCACTACGCCGGTTGGAGTCAATTTTCTCCTGGCAGGCTACGTTTATTCTGATGGCGAATTGTCAACTCCGGGAGCGTCGCCCATCAAGGATGCCGAAGTGACCATGCACAGCGGCATCCTCGCATATGCCAGGACCTTGGATGTATGGGGCAATTCCGGGAAATTCGATGTCATCGTCCCCTATTCCGACCTGTCAGGAACCGCCCAGGTTTCCGACCAACCCCGTGAGCGGCACGTTTCGGGGTTCCTCGACCCCCGCTTCCGGTTTTCGGTCAACTTCTATGGCTCCCCCGCGCTGTCATTAGGAGGAGTTCTCCAACTACCAGCAGGACCTGCTGATCGGGGCAAGTGTGCAGGTATCCGCGCCCCTTGGACAGTATGACAAGGACCGACTGGTAAATCTTGGCAATAACCGCTGGTTTATCAAGCCAGATATCGGCATTTCCAAGGCATGGGGTGCCTTTACGCTGGAGCTTTCCACCGGAGTGACGTTTTACACTGACAACGATGATTTCTTTGGTGGCAATAAGCAGGAGTCGGATCCGCTGTATACAAGCCAGTTTCATGCGACGTACAATTTTGGTAGCGGCATCTGGGGGGCAGTGAGCGGCACCTATGATCACGGAGGACGCACAACCGTAAACGGGGTGCGCAGCGATGATCTGCAGAATAATGCGCGCACGGGGATTACTGTTGCGTTGCCGGTGAACCGGAATAATTCAATAAAGTTGTATGCCACCACAGCCATTCACACCACGGTCGGCAACGATTTCGATCAATTTGGCGCTGTCTGGCAGTACCGCTGGGGCGGTGGCCTGTAAGGGTGGTGAGAGGAGAGAACGCATGAGCAGGGCCGTCTGGCGGGACGCAAGTGAAATCGCGCGATTGTCCGCATTGGGCTGCCTGGCAACTGACAGCATGGTGAGACAGGCGAGACCCGACGCTTCCGGCGGGCTCCACCAGGTGATCGCGTGGACGATCGACAGGCAGAAGATTCGATCCCTCCCCTTCCCCTTGTCATCCCCTCCATTGCCCCCATACTGACCGCCGCGCGGACGAAAGAGCGCCGGGGACTCGGCCCCGGCCCCGGTCGCGGCGGGAGGATCGGTCATGACGCACCACTCCGAAGACAAGAAGGCCCGCCCCCCCCACAAGTGGCGCTTCTTCCGGGCGGGCGGGTTCGACCAGGTGCGGCTCGACGCCGCCGAGGACCTGCGGCGGCTCGGGGAGCTCGACCCCAAGCTGTGGGTGGCGCTGAGTTGCCCCACGAAGGGGCTCGAGTTCGACGCCCGTACGCTGGACCTGATCGACACCGACCGCGACGGGCGCATCCGCGTGCCGGAGATCCTCGGGGCCGTGCGGTGGGCGTGCTCGGTGCTGCGCGATCCGGCGGATCTGACCAAGGGCGCGGCCGCGCTCCCGCTGTCCGCTATCGACGATTCGACGGACGAGGGGAAGCAGTTGGTCGCCTCCGCCCGCCAGGTGCTCGTCAACCTCGGCAAGGAGGGCGCGGAGGAGATCGGCCTCGACGACGTCGCGGACACGGCGCGGATCTTCGCCCAGACGCGGTTCAACGGCGACGGCATCGTGCCCGCGGACGCGGCGGAGGACGAGGCGACGGGCAAGCTCATCGGGGAGATCGTGGCGTGCCTCGGCGGGGAGGCCGACCGCAGCGGCAAACCCGGCGTGTCCCGGGCGGCCCTGGAGTGCTTCTTCCAGGAAGCCGAGGCGTGCGCGGCCTGGTGGGGGAAGGGGGAGGGCGACGCGGCGGTGTTGCCCCTGGGCGACGCGACCCCGGCGGCGGCCGACGCCGTGGCGGCGGTGCGGGGGAAGGTGGACGACTACTTCCTGCGCTGCCGTCTGGCGGCCTTCGACCCGAGGGCGGCCGGAGCGCTCAACCGGTCGGAGACGGACTACGCGGCCTTGGCGGCCAAGGACCTGAGCGCGGCGGGCGACGACATGGCGGCCCTGCCCCTGGCCCGGGTGGAGGCCGGGAAGGCCCTGCCCCTGGCCCGGGGGCTCAACCCGGCGTGGGTGGGGCGGGTCGCCGCCCTGCGCACGCTCGCGGTGGAGCCTGCGCTCGGCGCGCGGGAGGAACTGGACGAGGCCGCCTGGGAGGAGCTGAAGGCGCGCTTCGCGGCCCACGACGCGTGGAGGGCGGCCCGGCCCGCGTCGCCCCTGGCGGCGGTGCCCCCCGAGCGCCTCCGGGAGATCCTCGCCGGCGGCGGGCGGCAGGCCGTGGAGGCGCTGATCGCCCAGGACGAGGCCCTGGCGCCGGAGGCCGACGCCATCGCGTCGGTGGAGCGCCTCGTCCGCTACCACCGGGACCTCCACACGCTGCTCGACAACTTCGTCTCCTTCCGGGACTTCTACACCCACCGGGCGAAGGCGGTGTTCCAGGCGGGCACGCTGTACCTCGACGGGCGGAGCTGCGATCTGTGCGTGCGGGTGGAGGACGTGGGGAAGCACAGCGCCCTCGCGACCCTGAGCCGCACCTACCTGGCCTACTGCGAGTGCACCCGCCGGGGCAGCGCGGAGAAGATGCACGTCGCGGCGGCCTTCACGGGGGGCGACGCCGACTTCCTGAGTGCGGGCCGCAACGGGGTGTTCTACGACCGGAAGGGGCAGGACTGGGACGCCACGGTGGTGAAGCTCGTGGAGAACCCCATCAGCGTCCGCCAGGCGTTCTGGGCGCCCTACAAGCGCATCGGGAAGATGATCGGCGAGCAGGTGGAGAAGCTCGCCTCGGCGCGTGAAAAGGCGGTGCAGGACCAATCCGCCACGGCCGTGGCCGCGGCCGGCCAGAAGGTGGGGGCGCCGACCCCGGCCCCCGCGGCCTTCGACATCGGGAAGTTCGTCGGGATCTTCGCCGCCATCGGGCTGGCGCTGGGCGCCATCGGCTCGGCGGTGGCCGCGCTGGCCACGGGGTTCCTGGGGCTTCGGTGGTGGCAGATGCCCCTGGCGCCGGTCGGCATGCTCCTGCTGATCTCGGGGCCCGCGGTGGTGATCGCCGCCCTCAAGCTCCGGCTGCGGAACCTCGGGCCGATCCTCGACGGCAACGGGTGGGCCGTGAACGCCCGCGCCAAGATCAACATCCCCTTCGGGGGCGCTCTCACGGCCGTGGCCAAGCTCCCCCGCGGCTCGGAGCGGTCCTTGGCGGACCCCTACGCGCAGAAGCGGTTCCCGTGGGGCCTGCTCCTGCTGCTGGCGGCCCTCGCGGCGGCCGCCGGCGCGCTCTGGCAGCGGGGCTACCTGGGGCGGTGGCTGGGGTTCTGACCCCCGCCCGTGGGGCTCAGCCGGGGAGCGCGGCGGCGAGCAACGACGCCAGGGCGGCCTCGGCCGCGCCGGACTCCACGTCCCGGCGCCGGAGCGCGAGGCCGCCGCGCACGGATACGCCCCGTCGGGCCAGGGAGGACTCCAGGGCGCGCAGGTAGCGGTCCTGGTCCCACCCGCCGCAGGTGACCACCAGGGCGGTGGGCGGAAGGCGGGCGGCGACGCGGGCGAGGAAGGCGTTGGCCGGCGGGCAGGAGAACGTCCACTTGGGGAGCGCCAGCACGCAGGCGTCCAAGGGGCCGGGGTCGGGCGGGTCCCCGGCCAGGGGCACCCGGCTCCCCGGGACGAAGGAGAGCGCGAGCCACAGGGGGTAGGGCAGGTCCCGCCGGGGCCGGATGCGCGCCTCCGACACGTCGTGCCCCGCGCGGGAGAGGATCTCCCCGGCCCACCCCGCGACCCGCTCCGTGGTCCCCGTCCGGCTGTACCAGGCGAGGAGGCACTTCACCGGCGGCCGCCCTCCCGGCGCCACAGCTCGTACCAGTAGAAGGCCGCGAGCACGAGCCCGTGGCGGATCTCCCCCCCGGCGATCCGAGCCGGGATCTCGCAGAGGGGCACGGTGGCGACCCGGAGGTCCTCCCCGGCGTCGGGCGCGGGCTCGCAGACCCGCTCGCACCCCAAGGCCAGGAAGGTGTGGCACAGGTTGTCCTGGAGGGCGGGCTGCGCCTGCACCGCTCCCAGGGGCACGAGCTCCCGGGGCTCGTACCCCGTCTCCTCCCGGAGCTCCCGCCGTGCGGCCTCGGCGGGGTCCTCCCCCGGTTCGTCGAGGATGCCGCCGGGGATCTCCAGCGTCACCGCGCGCACCCCGTGGCGGTACTGGCGCACCATCACCACTTCGTCCGTCGCGGTGAGGGGGATCACGTTCACCCAGTCCCGGGTCTCCAGGACGTAGAAGTCGTGGGGCCGCCCCGTGCGGGGGCTCAGCGCCCGGTCCCGCCGGAGGCGGAAGATCCGGTAGTCTCGCTCGAGGATGGACTCCAGCACGGGCCACGGACTCGGCACGTCGTCTCCCTTCCGGTCGGGTGGGCGGTGCCACGGCGTCATCCTACCACGCCGCGGCGCCGCCTCCCACGGCGGGCCGCGCGGCGTTGCGCGCGCCCCGCACCCGTGGTACGAGAGGGCCTTCGCGCCGAGCACGCCGACTCCGGGAGGACCCGTCCCATGCAGCAACTGCGCACCTTCACCGTGACCGCGTACCTGCCGGAGCGGCTCCAGCCCCTCCTCGAGGTCGCGAACAACCTGTGGTGGGCCTGGAACCCCGAGGCGGTGGACCTCTTCCGCCGCATGGACCACGACCTGTGGTCCGCCGCGTACCACAACCCCGTGAAGATGCTCGGGATGATCGACCAGGGCCGCCTCCGGGATCTGGAGAACGACGAGGTCTTCCTCGCCCACATGGACCGGGTGGCCGAGTCCCTGGGGCGCTACCTGAGCATGCCCACCTGGGCGGACAAGGCCCACCCGGAGTTCAACGGCAACCAGGTCGCCTACTTCTCCATGGAGTTCGGCCTCGCCGAGTGCCTGCCGATCTACTCCGGCGGCCTGGGCGTGCTCGCCGGCGACCACCTCAAGAGCGCCAGCGAGCTCGGCCTGCCCCTGGTGGGCGTGGGGCTGCTCTACCAGCAGGGCTACTTCCGCCAGTACCTCAACCCACGACGGGTGGCAGCAGGAGCTGTACCCGGAGAACGACTTCTACAACATGCCGGTGCGGCCCGTGCGCGACGGCGGCGGGCAAGCCGGTCCAGATCGAGCTGCTGATCCAGGGGCGGGCGGTCTGCGTCCAGGTGTGGAAGGTCCAGGTGGGGCGCGTGCCCCTGTACCTGCTCGACACCAACCTCGAGCAGAACAGCCCGGCGGACCGGGCGATCACCGACCAGCTCTACGGCGGGGCTCGAGACGCGCATCCGCCAGGAGATCGTGCTGGGCATCGGCGGCGTGCGCCTGCTGCACGCGCTGGGGATCGACCCGCCGGTCTGCCACATGAACGAGGGCCACTCGGCGTTCCTGGGGCTCGAGCGCATCCGCGCGCTCCGATGGAGACGGCGGGGCTCGGCGTTCCGGGAGGCGCGCGAGGCGGTGCGGCACGGGCAACGTGTTCACCACCCACACCCCGGTGCCGGCGGGCATCGACCTCTTCCCCCCGGAGCTCGTGGAGTCGCTACCTGGGCGACTACGTGCGTCCGAGCTGGGCATCCGACCCAGGAACTTCCTCGCCCTGGGCCGCCAGAACCCCGCGGACCCCCGGGAGCCGCTCTCCATGGCGGTGCTGGCCATCCGCGCTCAGCGGCTACCGCAACGGCGTGAGCCGCCTGCACGGGGAGGTCTCGCGGAGGATGTGGGCGGGGGTCTGGCCCGGCATCCCGGTGGAGGAGGTGCCGATCGGGCACGTCACCAACGGCATCCACGTGCGTTCCTGGCTCTCCGACGAGATGGCCCGGCTCTACGACCGCTACCTCGGGCCCCAGTGGGCGGACGAGCCGGTGGACCAGGAGATGTGGGAGCGGGTGCGCGCAGATCCCGGACGACGAGCTGTGGCGCACCCACGAGCGGCGCCGGGAGCGGCTGGTGGCCTTCGCGCGCCGCCGGCTCGTGGACCAGCTGCGCCGCCGGGGCGCCGCCCTCCCAGGAGACTGCTCGACGCCGAGGAGGTGCTCGACCCCGAGGCCCTGACCATCGGCTTCGCCCGCCGCTTCGCGACCTACAAGCGGGCCACCCTGCTGTTCCGCGACCTCGAGCGGCTCGCGCAGATCCTCGAACGACCCCGAGCGGCCGGTGCAGATCGATCTTCGCCGGCAAGGCCCACCCGGCGGACAACGAGGGCAAGGAGCTTCATCCGGGAGATCGTCCACCTCGCCCGGCGCCCGGAGTTCCGCAAGCGCGTCGTCTTCCTCGAGGACTACGACATGCAACGTCGCCCGCTACCTGGTGCAGGGGGTGGACGTCTGGCTCAACACGCCGCGCCGGCCGCTGGAGGCGAGCGGCACCAGCGGCATGAAGGTGCCGCCCAACGGCGGCCTCAACCTCAGCATCCTCGACGGCTGGTGGGACGAGGCCTACGAGCCGGACGAGGTCGGCTGGGCGATCGGCCGCGGCGAGGAGTATACCGACGCGTCGGTCCAGGACGAGGTGGAGAGCCAGCGCCCTCTACGACCTGCTCGAGGAGGAGGTCGTCCCCCTCTTCTACGCGCCGGGGCGAGGACGGGCTGCCCCGGGGCTGGATCGCCAAGATGAAGGCGTCCACGATGCGCCTGACGCCGCTGTTCAACACCAACCGCATGGTCCGGGAGTACACGGAGAGCTACTACCTGCCGGCGCTCACCCACTGGGGTCGGCTCGCGGGCAACGGCTTCCAGGCCGCCAAGGCCCTCGCTCGCTGGAAGGAGCGGGTGCGGGGGGCGTGGCCCGGGGTGCGGGTGGTGCGCGTCGCCGCGTCCGAGGAGCGGGAGCTGCAGGTGGGGGCGAGTCTCGCCGTCCGGTGCTCCGTGGCGCTCAACGGCCTCGAACCCCAGGACGTGGCCGTGGAGGTGTACTTCGGAGCCCTCGACCCCTTCGGGGGACTCGTGGAGGCCGGGGCGCGGCCGCTCCGCCACGAGAACGCGGGGGAGGGCGGGGTGCACGAGTTCACCGGCGAGGTCCCCTGCGAGCGGAGCGGCAAGCACGGCTACGCCGTCCGCGTCCTCCCCCACCACCCCAACCTGGCCAGCCGGTGGGACCTCGGGCTCGTGGTGTGGGGGTGATCCCGGCTTGCCCGGGCGGACCGGCGCCCGACGGATGGACCTCTCGGGAAGGAGCGAGAACGATGCGGCGAACGATCTCTGTGGTCCTGCTCCTGCTGTCGGCGGCGTCGGCGGCCCGGGCCTCCGACGTGCCCGTGCGGTCGATCGCCCTGTACTCCTCGGGGGTCGGCTACTTCGAGCACGCGGGCACGGTCTCCGGCGACGGCGCCGTCGAGCTCCAGTTCAAGGCCCCCCAGGTGAACGACGTGCTCAAGTCCCTCGTGCTGCAGGACCTGGACGGGGGCCGGGTGGCGGCCGTCACCTATCCGTCGCAGGACCCCATCGGCAAGATCCTCCGGAGCTTCCAGGTGGACGTCACGGCCAACCCGCCCCTGGCCGAGCTCCTCAACCAGTTGCGGGGCGCCCGGGTCACGGTGGACCTGGGCACCGAGAAGCTCTCCGGCACGGTCGTCGGCGTGGAGGTGCGGGAGCGGCCGGTGGGCGAGGAGGGCCACCTCGCCAGCCTGCCCTACCTGAACCTCCTCCTCGGCGGCGGCGTGCGCACCGTGCCCCTGGAGGAGGTGCGGGAGCTCACCCTGGACGACCCCAAGCTCCGGGACGAGCTCGCCAAGGCCCTGGCCACCCTGGCCCAGGCGCGGGACCAGGACAAGAAGCCGGTGACGATCCGGTTCCAGGGAACCGGCGAGCGGCGCGTGCGGATCGGGTACGTGGTGGAGACCCCGGTCTGGAAGACGAGCTACCGCCTGGTGCTCCCCCCCGAGGGCGAGGGGAAGCCGAAGGTCCAGGGGTGGGCCATCGTGGAGAACCAGACCGAGAGCGACTGGAACGACGTGCGGCTCTCCCTCGTGAGCGGCCGCCCCGTCTCCTTCGTCCAGGACCTCTACCAGCCTCTCTACGTCCCCCGGCCGGTGGTGAAGCCCGAGATCTTCGCCGGCCTGCGGCCCCAGGTCTACGAGGGGGGGCTCGCCGGTCAGCGCGAGGTGGAGGGGTTCGCCGCGGGGGTCCCGGCCGAGAGGGCCGCCCGGGCGGCCAAGGCCTTGATGGCGGAGGCGCCGGCCGCTGCGCCGGCACCTCGCCGAATCGCGGCGGACGACCGTTTCCTGGACGCCACGTCCTCGGTGGCCTCCGTGGCGGAGACCGCCAAGCTGGGCGAGCTCTTCCAGTACACGGTGGACGGCGTCACCCTGGCCCGCCAGCAGTCGGCCCTGCTGCCCATCGTCGCCGACGACGTGGAGGCGGAGCGGGTGTCGATCTACAACCGGGGCGTGCTGCCCCGGAACCCGCTCACCGGCGTCCGGCTTGAGAACACCACCGGCAAGCACTTCCTCCAGGGCCCGGTGACCGTGCTCGACGGCGGGGGGTACGGCGGAGACGCGCGCATCGACGACCTCCCTCCCGGGCAGGAGAGGCTGCTGAGCTACGGCGTCGACCTGCAGATGACGGTCGATGCGGCGAAGACCCAGCAGGAGGAGGCGATCCTGACGGGCCGGATCGTGCAGGGCGTCCTGCGGGTCTCCCGCCGGCACGTGGCCACCCAGGAGTACCTCGCCGACAACAAGTCGGGCCAGGACAAGACCCTGATCGTGGAGCACCCCTTCCGCCCGGGGTGGAAGCTCGTCGACACCGAGAAGCCGGTGGAGACCACCGACGCGCTCTACCGGTTCCGGGGCAAGGTGGCCGCGGGCAAGGCGTCGAGGCTCGTCGTGAAGGAGGAGACGGTCCGCGACGAGTCCTTCCGGATCCTCCCCTGGGACCCCGGCCAGCTGGTCTGGTACAGCCAGAACGGCAAGATCCCGGCCAAGGTGCGCGACGCCCTCGACAAGGCCGCCCAGCTCAAGCGGGCGCTCGCGGAGGCGGAGCGCGAGGTGGAGAAGAGGACGAGGGCGGTCGACGAGATCGCGACGGAGCAGCAGCGGATCCGGGAGAACATGCGGACCGTCTCGAGCGGCAGCGCCTACCACAACCGCCTCCTCGCCAAGCTGAACGAGCAGGAGGGGCGGATCGAGAAGCTGCAGTCCGAGCGCGACGAGCTCCAGAAGCAGCGGGACGCGCAGCAGAAGGCGCTCGAGGACTTCCTGGCCGACCTGACGGTGGAGTGAGCCGGACGAGGGACCGTTCGCTCCCGGCGCTCGCCGGGAGCGTTGCCGGGCGAGGGGAGGCCCGCCCGCGGAGCGTAACCGCGGAAAGACAAGGGATTTCGCATTGACGAAGGCGACGCCCGTCTGGTAGCGTCCGACCCTGCGGAGGAGAGACGATTCATGGCGGTGACGCGTGTTCGAGACGGACGGTGCTGGTGGCGTTGGCCCGAGGAGAGGGGCTGACCGCCGGCGCATTTCCTTAGAGTACAGGAAGCCGCGGACGGCCCGACCACCGTCCGCGGCTTCTTCGTTTCGAGGAGGGCCGCGGAGAAGACCGCGGCCCTTCGGTTTCCAGGGGCGAGCCGAGAAGCCATGATCACGGAACGAGCCGAGTTCGAGAAGCTGTGCCGGACCCACCCGCTGGTCCCCGTGGTGAAGCGGATCCCGGCCGACACGGAGACCCCGGTGAGCACCTACCTCAAGGCGGCCCGGGGGCCGTGGTCGTTCCTGCTGGAGAGCGTGGAGGGGGGGACCCAGTGGGGCCGCTACTCCCTGTCGGGTTCGACCCGTTCCTGGTGGTCGAGGCCGCGGGGGGGAGGCGAGGTCGTATCCGACGGGGAAGCACGCGAGGCCGCGGGCGCCGACCCCTGGCGGTGCTGCGCACGGTGATCGCTGACACCGCATCCCGCGGCTCCCGGAGTTGCCGCGGCTGCTCGGCGGGCTGGTGGGCTACGTGGGCTACGGGGCGGTCCGTCTGTTCGAGCGCCTCCCCGAGCCCGGGCCCGACCCCGTCGGACTCCCGACATGCGGCTGTTCGCCCCGCGCAACCTCCTGGCCTTCGACAACGTGCGCAAGAGCCTGGACATCATCGTGCTGGTCCCGTCCGCGGAGGGAACCGACGGCTACGATCGGGCCCAGGGGGAGATCGACGCGATCCTGGAGAGCCTGCGCCGTCCGCTGACGAGGACGATCGTCTTCCCGCGCCGGCGCCGGCCCCGGAGCTCGAGCCGGTGATCCCGAGGGAGCGCTTCGAGGCCATGGTCGGGCTGGTCCGGGAGGCGATCTTCTCGGGGGAGGCGATCCAGATCGTGCTCTCCCAGCCCTTCGAGGGGCCGACCCGGGTGGACCCCTTTACGGCGTACCGGGCGCTGCGTGCGCTGAACCCGAGCCCGTACATCTTCCACGTGGCCATGGGGGAGGAGACCCTGGTGGGGGCGAGCCCCGAGGTGCATGGTGCGCGTGGAGGGGCGCCGGGCGCTGGTGCGGCCCATCGCCGGCACGCGGCCGCGGGGCGCCGACGCCGCCGAGGACGGCGCGCTGGAGCAGGAGCTGCTGGCCGACGCCGAAGGAGAGGGCCGAGCACGTGATGCTGGTGGACCTCGGCCGCAACGACCTGGGACGGGTGGCGCAGGCCTGGGCGCGGTGCAGCCTGGACGAGTCGTTCGTCGTGGAGCGCTACTCCCACGTGATGCACCTGGTCTCGACGGTGTCCGCCGAACTGCGCGACGGCGTCGACGCGCTCGACGTTCTGGCGCCACCTTCCCCGCGGGCACGGTGTCCGGGGCCCCCAAGGTGCGGGCGATGGAGCTGATCGCCGAGCTGGGAGCCCCGGGAGCGGGGCGTACTACGCCGGGGCCGTGGGCTACCTGGGCTTCGACGGCAACCTGGACACCTGCATCGCGATCCGCACCATGGTGTTCCACGGCGGCAAGGTGTACCTGCAGGCCGGAGCCGGCATCGTGGCCGACTCCGACCCGGCCCGGGAGTACGAGGAGACCCTGCACAAGTCCGAGGCCCTGCGGCGGGCCCTCGAGGTGGCGGCGCGGGGGCTGGCGGGGTGAAGCGTGGGCCGGACGGAAGCTGAGACGTGAAGCGTGAGACGTGAAGCGTGCAAGTGACGGGTGACGGGTGAGAGCTGACAGCTGAGAGCTGAAAGCTGACAGCTGACACCTGACACCTGACGCGACGGGCGAGGGGCGGAGCGTGACGACGGGTGGCGGGAGAGTCGAGGGAGCCTTCCCATGCTGCTGATGATCGACAACTACGATTCGTTCACCTACAACCTGGTGCAGTACTTCGGGATCCTGGGCGAGGAGGTGCGGGTGTTCCGCAACGACAAGATCACCCGGGAGGAACTGGAGCGCGCTCCGGCCGGAGCGCATCGTGATCTCCCCCGGGCCCGGCGACCCCACCGGCGCCGGGGTGAGCGTGGAGGCTGATCCGGCGGTTCGCCGGGCGAGGTCCCGATCCTGGGCGTCTGCCTCGGCCACCAGGCCATGGGGTACGCCTTCGGCGGCGAGATCGTCCGGGCCAAGCGCATCATGCACGGCAAGACCTCGCCGGTGCACCACGACGGGACGCGGCATCTACGCGGGCATCCCGAACCCCTTCGAGGCCACGCGCTACCACTCGCTGGTGATCCGCGGGGGCACGCTGCCGCCCCGCTTCCGGGTGACCGCCTGGACGGTGGAGGACGACGAGATCATGGGCATCGCCGACGACGAGGCACGGATGTACGGCATCCAGTACCACCCGGAGTCCATCCTGACGAAGGCGGGGATGGACGTGCTGCGAAACTTCCTGCAGATCGCCTGACCCGGCGTCGGCGCTCGCCCGGAGGAGGGAACCGTGCTCAAGGAGATGATCCACCGGCTCGTGGAGGGGCAGGATCTGTCCGAGGGGCAGATGATCGACGCCATGGAGGCGATCATGGCGGGGCGAGGCCACCCACGCCCAGATCGCCGCCTTCCTCACCGCCCTGCGACTGAAGGGGGAGACGGTGGAGGAGATCACCGGGGCCGCACGGGTGATGCGCGAGCGGGCCACCCCCATCCGGGTGGGCCGCCGCTCCGACCCCGTGGTCTCCATCGACCGCGACGAGATCAACGTCGACTACGAGACCATGATCGACACCTGCGGCACGGGCGGCGACGCGACGAACACCTTCAACATCTCCACCACCACGGCGTTCGTCATCGCGGGCGCGGGCCTGCGGGTGGCGAAGCACGGCAACCGGGCGGTGTCGAGCCGGTGCGGCAGCGCCGACGTGCTCGAGGCCCTGGGCGTGAACCTCGACGTCACCCCCGAGGTCGTGCAGGAGTGCATCGAGACCATCGGCATCGGGTTCCTGTACGCGCCCCTGCTCCACTCGGCCATGCGCCACGTGGCGCCGGTGCGGCGCGAGATCGGCATCCGGACGATCTTCAACATGCTCGGGCCCCTGACCAACCCGGCCGGCGCGGGTCTGCAGGTGCTCGGGGTGTACCGGGCCGAACTGACCGCGCCGCTCGCCGCCGTGCTCGGGCGCCTCGGGAGCCGGCGCGCCATGGTGGTCCACGGCTCCGACGGGATCGACGAGATCACGGTCACGGGGCCGACCCACGTCGCCGAGCTGAAGGACGGCGCCGTGCGGGAGTACGACATCCGGCCGGAGGACTTCGGCATCGCCCCCGCGCCCCCGGAGTCCATCCGGGGCGGCGACGCGGCGGAGAACGCGGAGATCGTCCGGGGCGTGCTCCACGGCGAGAGGGGGCCCCGGCGGGACGTGGTCCTCCTCAACGCCGGGGCCGCCCTGACGGTGGCGGGCGTGGCGAAGGACGTGGGGGACGGCGTGCGCTGGGCCGGGGAGGTCATCGACTCCGGGCGCGCGCGCCGCTGCCTCGAGCGCTTGGTGGAGTTGACCAACCGATGACGTTCCTCGACCGGATCGCCCGGGACCGGAGGGCCCGGGTGGAGGAGGCCCGCCGCCGCGAGGGGGAGGCGGCGCTGCGGCGCCGGGCTGCGGAGCGGCCCCCGGCGGCGGACGCCGTCGCCCGGCTGGAGGGGTGGGGTGCGTCCCGGCGTGCCGTCATCGCGGAGATCAAGCGCCGGAGCCCCTCCAGGGGCCCGCTCCGCCCGGACCTCGACCCGGCGGAACTGGGGCGGGGCTACGAGGAGGCCGGGGCCTTCGCGATCTCGGTGCTCACCGAGCCCGACCACTTCGGCGGCAGCCTCGCCGACCTCGCGGCCGTCCGGGCGGCGGTGGGCGTGCCGGTCCTGTACAAGGACTTCGTGGTGGACCCCTACCAGGTGTGGGAGGCTCGGGCCGCCGGGGCGGACCTGGTGCTCCTCATCGTCGCCCTGCTGGGCGCCGAGACCGCCCGCTACGTGGGGCTGGCCGCCGAGGCCGGGCTCGCGCCGCTCGTGGAGGTCCACGACGGGCCGGAGCTCGACGCGGCCGTGGCGGCCGGGGCGAGGCTCGTGGGGATCAACAACCGGGACCTCAAGACGTTCCGGACGGACCTGGGGGTGAGCCGCGAGCTGCTGGGGCGGCTTCCCGCCGGCGTCCTGGGCGTGGCCGAGAGCGGACTGCGGGGGCCGGAGGACCTGGAGGACCTGGGGCGCTTCGGCGCCCGGGCGTTCCTCGTGGGCGAGGCCCTGGTGCGCGAGCCCGACCCGGGCGCGGCCCTGCGCCGGCTCGTGGAGCGCGGGGGGGCGGGCCCGTGACGCGGGCGGTCGCTCCCCGCGTGAAGGTCTGCGGCCTCACCCGGCGGGAGGACGCGCTCCTCGCCGCCGAGCTCGGGGCGGACGCGGTGGGGTTCGTGTTCGCGCCCCGGAGCCGGCGCCTGGCGGATCCCGCGGTCGTGGCGGCGGCGGTGCGCGAGCTTCCCCCCTGGTCGTGGCCGTCGGCGTGTTCCAGGACCAGCCGGCCGAGGAGGTGCGCGAGCGGGTGCGGGCGTGCGGGCTGCACGTGGCGCAGCTCCACGGCGGGGAGGACGCGGGCTACATCCGGGCCCTGGGCGTGCCGGTGCTCAAGGCGGTGGCGCTCTCGTGCCGGGAGGACGTGGACCGCCTGGCCCGCTTCCCGGGGCTGGGGGGCTTCCTGCTGGACACCGCCGTGGGAGGCGCCACGGGCGGGACCGGGCAGACCTTCGACTGGTCCTGGGCCCGGGAGGCCGGGCGGCACGGCCGGATCGTGCTCGCCGGCGGCCTGACCCCCGACAACGTGGCCGACGCCGTCCGGCAGGTCCGGCCGTGGGGGGTGGACGCGGCCTCGGGCACGGAGGCCGCGCCGGGGGTGAAGGACCCGGAGAAGCTCCGCCTCTTCGTCGAGAGGGCGAAGGGGGCGCTGCGGGTGACGGGTGACAGGATTTACAGGATGAAACAAGATGACGGTTGTGTTGGGTGAGGCTGAACCAACAACCAACGACCGTGACCAACAGAAGACCAACGACCTGGGGTCCGATGAGAACAGCCGAACGATACGGTGATCCCGACGCCAACGGCCACTACGGCCCCTTCGGCGGCCACTACGTGGCCGAGACGCTGATGCCGGCCCTGGAGGAGTTGGAGGAGGCCCTCGCCGAGGCGCGGGGAGACGCCGCCTTCTGGGAGGAGTTCCGAGCGCTGCTCCGCGACTACGTGGGGCGGCCCACGCCCCTGACCCCGCCGCCCGGCTCACGGCCGAGGTGGGCGGCGCGCGCATCCTACCTCAAGAGCGAGGACCTGTGCCACACCGGCGCCCACAAGATCAACAACACCCTGGGCCAGGCGCTGCTCGCCCGGCGCATGGGCAAGCGGCGGATGATCGCCGAGACCGGGGCCGGGCAGCACGGGGTGGCCACGGCCACGGCCGCCGCCCTGTTCGGCATGGACTGCACCGTCTTCATGGGGGAGGAGGACGTGCGGCGGCAGGCCCCCAACGTGGAGCGCATGCGCCTGCTCGGCGCCGAGGTGGTGCCGGTGACGCTCCGGCAGCCGCACCCTGAAGGACGCGATGAACGAGGCGATCCGGCACTGGGTCACCCACGTGGAGGACACCTTCTACGTGATCGGCTCCGTGGCCGGGCCCCACCCGTATCCGCGATGGTGCGCGACTTCCAGCGCGTGATCGGCGACGAGACGCGGCGCCCAGTGCCTCGAGCGCTTCGGGCGCGCTGCCCGACGCCGTGGTGGCGTGCATCGGCGGGGGCAGCAACGCCATGGGCATCTTCGCCGCCTTCCGGGACGACCCCGTGGACCTGGTTGCCGTGGAGGCCGCCGGCGAGGGGCTGGCCACCGGGCGCCACGCGGCGGCGATCGCCGGGGGACGCGTCGGCGTGCTCCACGGCCAGAAGTCCTACCTGCTCCAGGACGACGACGGGCAGGTGGCGGAGGCGCACTGCGTCTCGGCGGGGCTCGACTACCCGGGGGTGGGGCCGGAGGTGGCTCGCTGGCTCGCGAAGCAGGGGCAGGGTGCGGATGCTCTCCGCCACGGACGCGGAGGCCCTGGAGGCGTTCCACCGGCTGGCCCGGACCGAGGGCATCCTCCCCGCCCTGGAGAGCGCCCACGCCCTGGCGAGGGTGGCGGAGGTGGCGAGGGCACCTGCCGGCGGACGGCGTGGTGGTGGTCAACCTCTCGGGCCGGGGCGACAAGGACCTGGCCACGGTCCTGGGGGCCGGGAACGAAGGAGGTGCCGCGTGAGCCGGCTCGAGGCGTCGCTGCGCGCGGCCCGCTCCCGGGGCCGGAAGGCGCTGGTTCCCTTCTTCACCGGGGGGTACCCCGACCGGGAGACCTTCGTGCCGCTCCTGCTCGAGGCCGAGCGTCCGGCGCGGACGCGGTGGAGGTGGGGATCCCCTTCTCGGACCCCTCGGCGGACGGCCCGGTCATCCAGAAGGCCTCCGAGTGCGCCCTGGCCGGAGGCGCCACGGTGCGCACCATCCTGGAGGACGTGGCCCGGGCGCGCGGCGAGGGGCCTCGATGCCCCTGGTGCTCATGACCTACTTCAACCCGATCCTGGCGTTCGGCCCGGAGGCGTTCTCCCGTGCCGCCGCGAAGCGGCGCCGACGCCGTCCTCGTGGTGGACCTCCCCTCCGAGGAGGCCAGGGAGTTCGCGCCCCTGGCGCGCGCCGCCGGCCTCGAGACGGTCTTCCTCGTGGCGCCGACCACCCCGGACCGGCGGGTGCCGAAGGTGCTCGCCCACTGCGGCGGGTTCGTCTACTGCGTGTCGGTCACCGGCGTGACCGGTGAGAAGAAGCCGGTGGCGGACACCGTCGCCGGGCTCACCGCCCGGGTGCGGCGCCACACCGACCTGCCGGCCCTGGTGGGCTTCGGCGTCACGGGGCCGGAAGCGGCCCGCGCCATCGCGCAGGTCTCCGACGGCGTGATCGTCGGCAGCGCGCTCCTCGGGGCCATCGGAAGCCGGACCGGCCCCGACGCGGTGGCCGCGGCCGAGTCCTTCGTCCGGGCGCTGCGGGAAGCCCTGGACGCCTGACCGGCGCCCCGGGCGCGGCCCAGCGGTAGGGTTTTCCCCCTCGACGGAAGGGGGCGGGTGTTCTATGGTGGCGTGGCGGCGGGAGGCAGGGTGTCCCGACCGCGAGATGCAGCGTGCAGTGGGCGGAGGTCGAGGTTCATGAAGATCAGCGATGCCTACACGAAGGCCGTCTCCCCGGTGTCCCGGGCGCAGCGCCGGCCGGGGGTGGACGCGGCCTCGGAGGTGCAGGGCACCGGCGCCGTCTCCGATCAGGTCCAGCTCTCCGGACAGGGGCTCGAGGTGCAGCGGGCCCGGCTGCTGGCGCTCCAGGCGCCCGAGATCCGGGAGGCCCTGGTGAACGAGATCGTCGGCCAGATCCGGACGGGGGGGTACACGATCACCGGCGCCGAGGTGGTGCCCAAGCTGGTGCGGGAGCACGTCGAACTGTACCGGTGAGGGAAGCGCCCGAGAACGAAGAAGGGGCCGCCCGCGGGCGGCCCCTTCTTCGTTCCTGCTGGCCCCGTCAGCAGCGGGACAGGGCCTGGTCCAGATCCTCGACGATGTCGTCCACGTGCTCGAGGCCCACCGAGAGCCGCACGAAGTCCGGCGTCACGCCGGCGGCGGCCTGCTCCTCGGGGCCGAGCTGGGAGTGGGTCGTCGAGGCAGGGTGGATCGCGAGGCTCTTGGCGTCCCCGATGTTCGCCAGGTGGCTGAAGAGCTTCAGGCCGTCGATGAACGCCCTCCCGCCCGCGGCGCCCCCCTTCACCCCGAAGCCGAGGATGGCGCCGTAGAGCCCCCGGTGGTGGTACCGGCGGGCGAGGTCGTGGGAGGGGTGGCTCGGGAGCCCCGGGTAGCGCACCCACCCGACCTTGGGGTGCCCCTCGAGGAAGCGGGCCACCGCCAGGGCGTTCTGCGAGTGCCTCTCCATGCGGAGCGGGAGGGTCTCGAGGCCCTGGAGGAAGAGGAACGAGTTGAACGGGCTGACGCACGCGCCCGTGTCGCGCAGCCACTGCACCCGCCCCTTGATGATGAAGGCGACGTTCCCCATCCCCGGGAAGTCCCCGAAGGTCTCCCAGAAGCGCAGGCCGTGGTAGCTGGGGTCGGGCTCCGTGAAGTTGGGGAACTTCCCGTTGCCCCAGTCGAACGTCCCCCCGTCCACGATCACCCCGCCGATGCTGGTGCCGTGGCCCCCGATGAACTTGGTGGCCGAGGCCACGACCACGTCGGCCCCGTGGTCGAGGGGGCGGAGCAGGAACGCGGTGGGCATCGTGTTGTCCACCACCAAGGGCACGCCGGCCTCGCTGGGCCACGTCGGCCACCGCGCGGACGTCGAGGGTGTCGAGCTTGGGGTTGCCGACGCTCTCCGCGTACACCGCCCGGGTCTTCGCGGTCGATCGCGCTCCGGAAGTTGCCGGGGTCGCGGGGGTCGACGAAGCGCACGCGGATGCCCATCTTGGGCAGGGTGTGCTGCAGGAGCGTGCGCGTGCCGCCGTAGAGGTGCTCCGACGCCACCACCTCGTCGCCGGTCTCCGCGATGTTGAGCAGTGCGAGCGTCTCCGCCGCCTGCCCCGAAGCCAGGGCGAGGGCGCCGGTGCCCCCTTCCAGGGCCGCGACGCGGCGCTCGAACACGTCGGTGGTGGGGTTCATGATCCGGGTGTATATGTTGCCGAACTCCTTGAGCGCGAACAGGTTGGCGGCGTGGTCCGCGTCGCGGAACACGTAGCTCGTGGTCTGGTGGATGGGCACGGCCCGGCTGCCGGCGCCGGGGTCCGGGACCTGCCCCGCGTGGAGGGCCAGGGTTTCCGGCTTCCAGTTCATGGGGAACCTCGCTCTCTTTGTCGAGTGAAACAGTGCGATTTATCTACCGAGTATTGTCCGAACCGTCAAGCGCAAAGTCGGCGGAGAGCCCCGGGGAGGGCGGGGCGGCCGCCGGGAGAGGAGGGGCACCGTGAAGGCGGCCGAGGGGACGGTGGGGCGGGTCTTCGTCCTGCGGCTCGAGGACGGCGACCGGGTTCCCGACAGCATCGAGGCGTTCGCGGCCGCGCGGGGCATCCGCGGGGCGTTCTGCGCCCTGGTGGGAGGCATCGGAGCGGGGCGGCTCGTGGTGGGCCCCCGCAGTCGCGACGCGCTGCCGGTGACCCCCTTGGTGCACGAACTCCTGGGCGTCCACGAGATCGCCGCGGTGGGGACCCTCTTCCCCGGCGAGGACGGCTCCCCCCGGCTCCACATGCACGGGGCCCTGGGGCGCGAGGGGTGGACGCGGACGGGTTGCGTGCGCCCCGGGCTCGAGGTCTGGAAGCTCGGCGAGGTCGTGCTCCTCGAGATCCTCGGCGCGGACCTGGTCCGCCGAAACGACCCGGCCACCGGGTTCGCCGTCCTGGAGCCGGTCGGGGGAGGGGAAGGGACGGGCTGAGGCGTGTCCCGGGAAGCGACACGGTCCCCGGAGGGCTACCTGACCGGTCGTGCCGCAAGCGATGCTCGGCACCGCACGTCCGGAGCCGCCTCCTCGGCCGCAGGGGGCCTTGGCCGGCGCCCCGTTCCGGCCTGCTCCGGCACAGGGCTTTCCTGGATAAAGAGAAAGTTTTCACCTGCGCTTGACCTTCTGCCTTTCCCGTGAAGGCTGAACGTGCTGGCCGCGTCGCGGGTCCGTCAAGGGGGGCGAGGCATGTCCGCGTGGGGCGGGTCGTGAGTCGTCTTCGAGAGCCCATTCCCGGTCGCCTCGGGGTGGGCTCTCCTGTCGCTATGGTCGGGGGAACCGGTTCCAGAGTGCGCGGCACGTGGGAGGAGTCATGAGAAACGCCAGGCGGATCCTGCCGCAGATCGCGGCGGCGGCAGCACTCTCGTTGAGCGTCGCGGTTTCGTCGGCTCTCGGGTACCACAGCAGCGACTACACGCCCGCGAACTGGTCCGTCAGCCTCTCGGAACTCCTGCGGGCGATCCAGTTCTACAACGTGGGGCAGTACTGCTGTGATCCGTCGGGCGAGGACGGCTACGCGCCGGGGCCGGGCGACCACACCTGCGCCCCCCACGACGCGGACTACAGCTCCCAGGACTGGAAGCTGAACCTCTCGGAACTCCTGCGCCTGATCCAGTTCTACAACGTGGGCGCCTACCACGAGGATCCCAACGGCGAAGACGGCTTCGCCCCCGGGCAGGACACCAACCGGCCGCCGGTCGCGACCGTCGCGATGGTTCCCCAAAGCGGAGACGCACCCCTGAACGTCTCCTTCGACGCCACGGGGTCCTCCGATCCCGACGGGGCCATCGTGGCCTGGAACTGGGACTTCGGGGACGGTGCCAGCGGGACCGGGGCCGTGCTCTCCCACACCTACGTCGCGCCCGGAGTCTACGCCGTGGTTCTGACGGTCACCGACGACCTCGGGGCCACGGGCAGCGCCACCCGGGGGTTGACCGTAACGGACCCCGCGGTGCTCCCCCCCGACCCCTCCACCGTGGCCCCGCCCCTCGACCCCACCGTGGCCACGCTGTTCGCGGACGCCAACTCCTTCCTCTACGCGGGTCCGAACCCGATCCAGACCGGCGTCGCCCCCGGCGCCATCGACCCGCAGCGGCTCGCGGTCCTGCGGGGGCGCGTGCGAGACCGGGCGGGCGAACCCATCCCCGGCGTCGCCGTCACGGTGCTGGGCCAGCCCTGGCTCGGCGCCACCCGCACCCGTCCGGACGGCGTGTTCGACCTCGCGGTGAACGGCGGGGGCCTGGTGACCGTGGACTACCGGGCGGCGGGGTACCTGCCTGCCCAGAGGCAGGTGGACGCGCCGTGGGAGGACTTCGCCTGGGCTCCGGACGTCGTCCTGGTGTCGTTGGACGGGCAGGTCACGGAGGTCCAGGCCGCCGCGGCCTCCGAGCAGGTGGCCCGGGGGAGCCTCGTGACGGACGCCGACGGCGCCCGGCAGGCCACCCTGGTCTTCCCCCCCGGCGCCGGGGCCACGATGATTCTTCCCGGGGGCGCGGAGCAGCCCCTCGAGTCCTTCCGCGTGCGCGCCACCGAGTACACCGTCGGCCCGGACGGCGAGCTCGCCATGCCGGCCGAGTTGCCCCCGACGAGCGCCTACACCTACGCGGTGGAACTGAGCGTGGACGAGGCCCTGGCGGCCGGAGCCTCCGACGTCCGGTTCGATCGGCCGGTGCCCTTCTACGTGGAGAACTACCTGGGCTTCCCGGTGGGGGTGCCGGTGCCGGCCGGCTACTACGACCGTTCCCGGGGGGTGTGGGTTCCCTCGCCGGACGGGCGCGTGGTGGGGGTGGTGTCCGTCACTTCGGGCCTCGCCGACCTCGACCTGGACGGCGACGGCGCCGCCGACGGCCCCGCTGCGCTGGCCGCCCTCGGCGTCAGCGAGGGCGAGCGCCGCGAGCTCGCCGCGCTGTACGCGCCGGGCCGGGCGCTCTGGCGCGTGCCCCTGAGCCACTTCTCGGTCTGGGACCTGAACTATGCGCGGTCTTGCCGCGACTGCCCGTCGCCGAAGCAGCCGCCGCCCAAGGACCCCTGCCCCGACCCCGAGATCTGCGCCGAGTCCGGCTCGATCATCGACTGCCAGAACCAGGCGCTGGGGGAAGGCCTGCCCGTGGTCGGCACCCCCTTCCGGCTGGGCTACCGGAGCGACCGTCTCCCCGGGTCGGCCGCGGCCCGGAGCATCACCCTGAACCTCACGGGAGCGCCGGAGAGCATCCCCGGGAACCTCTCCGCGGTAGGGGCCGGGATTCGGTTGCCGGTCAGAACCACGAGTGGGTATTCCCCCCGGAACCCGATCAGAGGCTGGCCTTCACCTGGGACGGCCTCGACGGGTACGGCAGGCCCGTCCAAGGGGCCGTGACGGCGCGCGTCAGACTGATCTACTTCTTTCACGCGATGTACGCGCAGCCGGTGCTATCCCCCGGGTTCGCACAGTACGGAATGGCAGAGCTGATAGGCTCAAGAGCGTTGATCTGGGGTCCGCCCCAGGACTGGCGGGTCAAGCTCTACGCCGCCAGGGGACCCTTCCAGAGCCTGGGCGGCTGGTCCCTGGACGCCCACCACGCCTACGACCCGGAAGCGCGCATGCTGCACCGGGGCGACGGCACCCTCGTCGCCGCGACCCACGTGGGGGCCACCCTGCGCACCTACGCGGGCGGGGGGTTTCGCCGGCCGGAACCGGGGGTCCCGGCCCTCGAGGCCTCCCTCGGGAATTTCGTGCTCAAGGTGGCCGTGGCCCCCGACGGACGCATCTACGTCGCCAACGACATGGGCCAGGGCATCCGCATCGGCCGGGACGGGATCGTCCAGGGATCGGCCGGGGACCCGACCGAAGAGACCTGCCTCAGCCCGGACCTCGGCGACGGCGGCTTCGTGGACGACGCCTGCTTCCTCGCCGCGGACGTGGCGGTGACGCCGGACGGCTCCTTCTACATCGCCGATCGGCTCAACGCGCGCATCCGCCGCGCCGGCACCGACGACCTCGTCTCCACCGTCGCGGGCACCGGACCCGGGCCCGCGGACGGCGACGGGGGGCCTGCCAGCGACGCGCGCCTCGGTACCCCGGTGGCCGTGGCGGTGGGGCCGGACGGGAGCGTCTACGTGCTCGGCGGGCACCGCCTCCGCAAGGTCGACCCCTCGGGGACCATCGTCACCATCGCCGGCGACGGGACGTGCCCCGACGGCTTCACGGGAGACGGCGGCCCGGCCGGGGAGGCCAGGTTCTGCGCGGAAAGCCTGGGCAGCGTCGCCGTGGGCCGGGACGGCAGCATCTTCCTCGCCACCGAGTCGTCCGCTGCGGTGCGGCGCATCACGCCGTGGGGCACGGTGGAGCGCTTCGCGGGCACGGGCGACTTCGGCGACGCCGGGGACGGCGGGCCGGCCGTGGACGCTACGTTCTACTCCCTCGGCGGCCTCGCGGTGGGCCGGGACGGCAGCCTCTACGTGTCCGACTACGATTCGGGCCGAGTCCGGCGGGTCTGGCCGGACGGGGTCATCCGACCCGTGGCCGGAGCCGGCAGCGCCGCCTTCGAGGAGGGTGCTTCGCCCGTTGGCACCTGGTTGCAGACCCCCTTCGGCGTAGCGGCCTCGCCCGACGGCGTGGTCTACCTGACGGACCATTCTGCGGGTCCCCGGGTGCTGGCCGTGCGCGAGGCCCTCCCCGGCTTCTGGGAGGGCGCGACCCACCTCATCCCGTCGGGGGGAGAGCTCCTGGCCTTCGACGGGCGGGGCCGGCACCTCACCACCCGGGACGCGCTCACCGGGGCCCTGCGCCTCGCGTTCGCCTACGACGAAGAGGGGCGCCTCGCGTCCCTCACGGACGGGGACGGCAACACCACCACCGTGGAGCGAGCCGCGGACGGCACGCCCACCGCCCTCGTGGCGCCCCGCGGCCAGCGCACCGAACTCTCCCTGGACCCCGAAGGTTGGCTGGCGAGTGTGGTGAACCCGGCGGGCGAAGAGGTGCGGCTGGGGTACCACCCCGGCGGGCTACTGGCCACGCTCACGGACCCCAACGGGAACGTCCGCCGGTACGAGTACGACGTCATCGGGCGCCTCGTCCGAGACGAGAACGCGGCCGGGGGGTTCACGTCGCTCTCCCGCAACGAGACCCGGGCAGAGGTGAGCGTGGAGGTCGCGAGCGCGCTCGGCCGTGCCCGCACCCACACCGTCGAGCGGCCGATCTGGGGCGGGGGGCGCTACGTGAACACCTGGCCCGACGGCACCAGCACCGAGCAGAGCATCGGGGTCGACGGTGCAAGGCAGGTCCTCTACCCGGACGGCACGATACTGCGTACCCGGACCTCCCCGGATCCCCGCTTCGGGATGCGGGGTCAATTCACCTCCGCGGTCGAGGAGCAACTCCCGTCGGGCCTCACCCGCGTCGTGAGCGTGGGCCGGTCGGCTACCTTTGCCGACCCGGCCAACCCCGGCGACCCCTTCAGCCTGGAGACCCTCGACGAGTGGCTCGTCACCGCGCCCTTCAGCGGTCTCTTCTCCTGGAGGAGCTACGACGCCGCGCTGCGCACCATCGTAGACCGCACCCCCGAGGGTCGCGAGACGCGTTCCCTGTTGGACGACCGGGGTCGGGTGACCGAGGTGCAGCCTCCGGGGGTCCCGTCGGCGCGTCTCCGGTACGACGGGGAGGGGCGCCTGGCCTCGGTGACCCAAGGGGCCCGCACCTGGTCCATCGCTTACAACGCGGCGGGCCAGGCCGCCGCCCTGGACTCCCCCGGGGGCAGCAGCGCCTCCTTCGCCTACGACCCGGCCGGACGCGTGACCGAGCAGACCCTGCCCGACGGGTCGGCGGTGGCGTTCACCTACGACCCGGCGGGCAACCTCACGTCGTTGACTCCCCCGGACCGGGCGGCCCACGGGTTCGCCTACGACCCGGCGGATCGCCCCGCGAGCTACGCGCCGCCGGAAGTGGCGGGGGCCGGTGCCACCGCCTACGAACACGACCTCGACGGCGGGCTCACGCAAGTGACGCTGCCCGACGGCTCCACCGTGACGATCTCCTACGACCCGGCCGGGCGGACGGCCGCGGTCACCTCGGACCGGGGGACCACCTCCCTCGCCTACGACCCGGCGGGGCGGGTTGCTTCCGTCTCCGGCCCCGGAGGGGAAGGCGTGAGCTACGAGTACGACGGCTTCCTGCCGACGGGCGCGATCACCACGGGTGCGGTCCCCGGATACGTCAACTGGGCCTACGACGCCGAACTGCGTCTCGCGGCGGTCACGGCGGGGGACTTCGCCACGCTCGGGTGGACCACGGCGTACAGCTACGACGGCGACGGCCTGCTCACTCAGGCCTGGCCGATCGTCTACGAGCGCGAGCCCGCCACCGGCTGGATCACCGGAACGACTCTCGACGCGGTTTCCACGTCCCAGTCCTACGACGGGTACGGGGACCTCGCGGGGTTCTCGGCCTCGGCGGGTGGGGCACCCCTCTACGCCTACGCCCTGACCCGGGACGTCGCCGGCCGGGTCGTGGGGCGGACCGAGACCGTGCAGGGCACGACGACCGCGTACGGGTATGCCTACGACTCGGCGGGGCGGCTGACGGGCGTCACCCGCAACGGGGCCGAGGTCTCGGCATACACCTACGACGCCAACGGCAACCGGCTCACCGGGCCGCGCTCCGAAACCGCCGCGCACGACGCCCAGGACCGCCTGCTCACCTACGGCGGCGCGTCCTACGCCTTCGACCCCGTGGGTCGGCTCCGCACGAAGACGGTCGGGGGAGCCACGACCTCCTACGAGTTCGACGCCACCGGGAACCTCCTCGCCGTCGCCCTCCCGGGCGGCCGCCGGATCGAGTACGTGATCGACGCCCTGGGCCGGCGGGCGGGCAAGCGGGTGGACGGAACCCTGGCGGAGGGCTTCCTCTACGACGGCGCGGACATCGTGGCCTGGCTCGACGGCACGGGCGTGGTGCTCGCCCACTTCGTGCGCGCCGACGGCTCGTCCCCCGAGGCGATGATCGCCGCCGACGGCACGACCTACCGGTTCGTCACCGACCACCTCGGGAGCATCCGGCTCGTGGTGGACGCGGCGACCGGCGCCGTGGCCCAGAGGATCGAGTACGACGAGTTCGGGCGCGTGCTGTCCGACACGGCTCCCGGCTTCCAGCCCTTCGGGTTCGCGGGCGGGCTTCGAGACCGGGACACCGGGCTCACCACCTTCGGGGCGCGGGAGTACGACCCCGAGACCGGCCGGTGGATCGCCAAGGACCCCATCCTGTTTTCCGGCGGCAGCACGAACCTCTACGAGTACGTCTCCAACGACCCCCTGAACCTGGCGGACCCGCTGGGGTTGTATGCGGAGTGCGCGGTGAAGGGGAACCGGGTCCGAATCACCCTGCCCATCCAGTTCCGGGGACCCGGCGCGTCGAAGCAGACGATCGCCCGTTTTCGCAAAGCCATCGAAGCCAGATGGACCGGTCAGTTCGGCAAGTACAGCGTCACCACGCGGGTGACTTCGGGGGCCGGGCAACCGCGTGCTCCTCCGGAGGTGGGGAGGGGAGGCTTTCGTCAGGGGACACAACCGAGGCACCTGGGGCGCGCTGCACGGGGGAGGGGTTGCTGCCCACGAGGCGGGCCACCTCATGGGACTGGGCGAAGCCTATCAGGACTTCAGCAACGCCACGGAAAGGATTTCCGTTCCTCTGCCCGGCTACGGCGGGTTTCTGGACCCGGGAAGCACCGGCCTGAATCTTCCCAACATCATGGCTGATAGCACCTTTGGCGTGCCTTACGAGGAGGACATCCTTCAGGTGATCCGTAGCAACTGCGGTTGCCGGCGGTGAGGAAGGGGCCTGCTCCTCTCCATTCGTGACACAGGTTCTTGCAGGCGAGCGCAAGGGGAGAAGGGGTCTGCCGGCTGTTCGGGCAAAGAGAGTCGAGCTGGTTCACGGGTTGTCGGTGCAGCCCCCCGGCCTCTTGACGGGTCCCAGCGCGCCGGTAGAGTGGGAGAACGATTCTCCGCTAACACCGATCTTCCAATCCTGGAGGGGGCCTCGCCCTTGACGGACAAGACGCCGCGCCTCGACCGAATGGTCGCCAGACTCCGGGAGTGCGGGCACAGGATCACGCCGCAGCGGCTGGCCGTCCTGCGGATCCTCGCCCGCAGCGAGGGGCACCCCAGCGTCGACGAGATCTTCCGGGCGGTCGCCCGGGACTTCCCGACCACGAGCCTGGCCACGGTGTACAAGACGGTGACCCTGCTCAAGGAAACGGGGGAGGTGCTGGAGTTGGAGTTCAGCCGGGACCCCAACCGCTACGACGGGAAGAAGCCGTATCCGCACCCCCACGTCCTGTGCGTGAAGTGCCGGCGCATCGAGGATCCGGACCTCGCCCGCATCGGCGACATGGCGGCCGAGGTCTCGCGGCGGACGGGGTTCCGCATCCTCGGCCATCGGGTGGACTTCTACGGGGTGTGCCCCGACTGCCGGGAATGACGGGAGCGGACCGGGTCCTTCCCGGCTCTGCCGAGAGAATCGCCGCTGCGGGAGCGTGAGGTTTCGGGGCCGGCCCCCCTCGTCCACGGCGGCGCCTCGGGACGCCGCGGCCCCGCCGGTCCCACCCGCCCTGCGGGAAAAGGAGGTGTGCCCCTGGACGACAACGCCCGCGCAATCCATGCCCGCACCCCGGCCGCAGACCGCCGGCACCCGGGAGCGAACCCGTTCCTTCCACGACAGGAGGCAAGCTCATGACCGAAGAGAAGAAGTGCCCGGTGACGGGCGGGGCCAGGAGACCCACCGCGGGGAGCGGCACCTCCAACCGCGACTGGTGGCCGAACCAGTTGAACCTCCACGTTCTCCACCAGCACTCGCCGCTCTCCGATCCGATGGGCGAGGCGTTCGACTACGCCGCGGAGTTCGAGAAGCCTCGACCTCGCCGCGGTCAAGAAGGACCTCTTCGCGCTGATGACCGACTCGCAGGACTGGTGGCCGGCCGACTACGGTCACTACGGGGGGCTCTTCATCCGGATGGCGTGGCACAGCGCCGGCACCTACCGCACCGGCGACGGCCGCGGCGGCGGAGGCTCCGGCACGCAGCGCTTCGCGCCGCTCAACAGCTGGCCCGACAACGCCAACCTCGACAAGGCGCGCCGTCTGCTGTGGCCGATCAAGCAGAAGTACGGCCGGAAGATCTCCTGGGCCGACCTGATGATCCTCGCCGGCAACTGCGCCCTGGAGTCGATGGGCTTCAAGACGTTCGGCTTCGGCGGCGGGCGCGAAGACGTCTGGGAGCCGGAGGAGGACATCTACTGGGGCAAGGAGGACACCTGGCTCGCGGACAAGCGCTACACCGGCGACCGGGAGCTCGAGGACCCCCTCGCCGCCGTGCAGATGGGCCTGATCTACGTGAACCCGGAAGGGCCCGACGGCCGCCCCGACCCGGTCGCGTCGGGGCGCGACATCCGCGAGACCTTCGGCCGCATGGCGATGAACGACGAGGAGACCGTCGCCCTCGTCGCGGGCGGGCACACCTTCGGCAAGTGCCACGGCGCCGGCGAAGCAACCCACGTGGGTCCCGAGCCCGAAGCCGCCGGCCTCGAAGAGCAGGGCCTCGGCTGGAAGAGCAGCTTCGGCAGCGGCAAGGGGAACGACGCGATCACCAGCGGCCTGGAAGGCCCGTGGACGCCGAACCCCGTGAAGTGGGACATGGGCTACTTCGACATGCTCTTCGGCAACGAGTGGGAGCTGACCAAGAGCCCGGCCGGGGCCTCGCAGTGGAAGCCGAAGGACGTGGGAGGAAAGAACCTCGCGCCCTCCGCCCACGATCCGTCGAAGCGGGTTCCGGTCATGATGACCACGGCGGACATGGCCATGCGGATGGACCCGATCTACGAGCCGATCGCGCGGCGCTTCCACGAGAACCCGGAGGAGTTCGCCGACGCCTTCGCCCGCGCGTGGTTCAAGCTGACCCACCGCGACATGGGCCCGCGCTCGCGCTACCTCGGCCCGGAGGTCCCCCAGGAGGACCTCCTGTGGCAGGACCCCGTCCCCGCCGGTCGCCCACGAGCTGATCGACGGGCGCGACGTCGCCGCCCTCAAGGCCAAGGTCCTCGCCTCGGGACTGTCCGTCTCCCAGCTGGTCTCGACGGCCTGGGCCTCGGCGTCCACCTTCCGCGGCTCCGACAAGCGCGGCGGGGCGAACGGGGCGCGCATCCGGCTCGCGCCGCAGAAGGACTGGGAGGTCAACCAGCCCGCCCAACTGGCGAAGGTGCTGCCGGTCCTCGACGGGATCCGGGAGGAGTTCGACCGCTCGCAGTCGGGCGGCAAGAGGGTCTCGCTCGCCGACCTGATCGTCCTGGGCGGGTGCGCGGCCGTCGAGAAGGCCGCGAAGGACGCCGGGCACGACGTGACCGTCCCCTTCGCGCCGGGTCGCACGGACGCCTCGCAGGAGCAGACCGACGTGCAGGCCTTCGCTGTGCTCGAACCGGTCGCCGACGGGTTCCGGAACTACCTCAAGACCCGGTACAGCGTGTCGGCGGAGGAACTGCTGGTCGACCGGGCGCAGCTCCTGACGCTCACCGCTCCGGAGATGACGGTTCTCGTCGGCGGCCTGCGCGTCCTCGGCGCCAACGCCGGACAGTCCCCGCACGGCGTCTTCACCGGGAGGCCCGGCACGCTTACCAACGACTTCTTCGTCAACCTGCTCGACATGCGCACGGTGTGGAAGGCCACCTCGGAAGCCGGCGACATGTTCGAGGGCCGCGACCGCGCCACGGGCGCCCCGAAGTGGACCGGCACCCGCGTCGACCTCGTCTTCGGCTCGAACTCCCAGCTCCGGGCCATCGCGGAAGTCTACGGTTGCCGGGACTCCCGGGAGAAGTTCGTGAGCGACTTCGTGGCCGCGTGGAACAAGGTGATGAACCTCGACCGCTTCGACCTCGCGTGACCGCAGCGGGCGAGGGGTAGCCGCCACGAACCGGGGACCGGTGGAAAGATCCCCGAACCTCCAGGCAACGGATGAGCGCGGCGTTCCGGATCGTAGCGGAACGCCGCGCTCTCGTTGGAGGCCGCAGCCCCCGGCGAGCGCCTCCGCGGGTCGGCGCCGTCGCGCGGCCATCGTTCGGGGCGGCGAATGCGCTCGATCCTCAAGCCGGCCCGGAGCGGAGCCGATCGTCTCACCCGGCCGAGATTCACCCCCCCGGGGGATGCGCGGGCAGGGAGTGCCTGGGATGCCGGGCGGGGTGCGGGCGGGCTCCAGAGCGAGCGATGGCTCAGATATCAAGGCTGGAGAGTGAAGATCGATTCCAAGAGGCTAGAGATCTTCGCGCAAACCTTCTCAAGAAGTTGCCGTTCTCACAAACTAGCATCCTGTGGAAGTCTGAAGGGGAGGATCTCCTCTACAGACAAAAAAGCTACCAAAATGCATCTGCCGCTTATCAAAAGGCGATGTCCGCGCTTGACCAGAACGAGACCTATATCGGTGTTATTGAGCCAGTCAGGTTCTACGTCGGAGCTTCTATTGCGTTCATCATGAACAAAGAAGAAGCAACGGCACTCATATGCCGCGGCAAGCTAGCGGACTACATTGAGGGCCTGCGGAGTGTGGACGAATTCGAAGAGTATTTGGCAGGATTTGAAGAGCAGATCAGGTGGATAGACGAAAGGCTGCAACAACAAGAAATTGCAGAACAAACGCATTAACTCGGATCGCGCACCCTCCGGGCGCG
This sequence comes from uncultured delta proteobacterium, assembly GCA_963707045.1. Lineage (GTDB taxonomy): Bacteria > Desulfobacterota > Deferrisomatia > Deferrisomatales > JACRMM01 > CAZGRT01. Next base: position 127,787 of record CAVPOV010000030.1, on the reverse strand, counting down.
CGCCCGGAGGGTGCGCGGCGTTAGCCATGAAAGAACGAACATGCCTCCAATGACCTTGGCGCGAGAAACCAAGCGAATGCCTTTTCGTTCAATTATTCCATTTCTACTGATTTCGTTTGCACTGGCTTGGGGAATTATTGGGCTGTATGTTTTTCTTCCGGATCGTATGGGGGTAATGTTCGGCCAGCTCACTGGCAACCATCCACTTTTCTACTTGGCCGTGTACTCCCCTGCAATCGCGGCGTTCATTCTTGTCGCTCGTACCGGTGGCATATCAGGTCTGCAACGTTTCCTCGGACGGGTTTTGCTCTGGCGCTGCAGCGCGGCTTGGTACGCTTTTCTGATCATCGGCATTCCGTTGATCTTCATTATCGGTTCCACATTTAGAGGAAACTTGTACACCGACCCCTTTCCATTTGCATCCATACAGTCTTTATTCATAGCACTGCTTCTTGCCGCCATCAAAGGGCCAGTGGAGGAGTTCGGCTGGAGGGGGCTCGCACTTCCACTTCTACAAAGGAAGCTCGCTCCGCTTTGGGCGGGGCTGATTCTTGGAGTCATATGGGGGCTGTGGCATCTGCCAGCTTTCCTGTTGAGCGGGACTCAGCAGAGCGAGTGGTCGTTCGCCGCATTCTTTACCGGATGCCTTGCAATAAGCGTCATCGCGACTGCACTGTTCAATCAGTCCCGTGGCAGTATCTTGCTGGCTGCTTTTTTCCATTTCTCGCTCATGAACCCAGTCTTCCCGGACGCGCAGCCATACGACACATACATGTTGGTTGTTGTTGCTGCCCTGATTGTCTTGTGGAACCGCAAAGATATGTTCACAAAGGAAGGCGCAATCGTCGAAGTGATTCCACATGGAAAGGCCGCCGATGGCTAACAATGCGCTCGTTCGGACGCAAACTGCGCTGTTCTGCGTTTGCGCCGCACAGCTTAATAGGTCGGCGGAGGAAATGAGGACCAATGAAGGTATTTTTTGTCTTGGTTGGCGCGTGCTCTCGTCGAATCAACATTCAGCACCGGCTCGTCTATCAGATCCTTGATGACGCGCACACAGTCAAAGTGCTTCGCATGTCGACGCATTACCTGTAGAGGGCGAACGCCGCCAGGGTTCGGGTGGCCTCCAGCCTTCGGCTTCCGGCCACTGCACGTGGCCAAAGTTGACGGGCAGGGAAGGGAAACGAGAACGATGTATCCAAGTGCAATTATTAGGAATGAGACAGGAGCTGATACTGACGCTATAACAGAAGTTACGGCCGCAGCGTTTGAGACCCTGGAGATCAGCAATCACACGGAGCAATTCATTATCGAGGCACTACGCGCCGCCGGGGCCCTCACGGTATCGCTCGTCGCGGAAGTGGATGGGCGTATCGTAGGTCATATTGCCTTTTCCCCGGTGACCATTTCGGACGGCACGCTCGACTGGTACGCGCTGGGCCCGGTTTCCGTGTTGCCTGCATATCATCGGCAGGGCATCGGCACGGCTCTGATTCGGGAAGGGCTGGCGCGGCTGAAGGACCTCGGGGCTGCAGGGTGCTGCCTCGTGGGGCACCCGGATTACTACGGGAGGTTCGGGTTCGAAAACCCTTCCGGATTCGTGCTCGAGGGGGTTCCACCGGAAGTCTTCTTCGCGCTCTCTTTCGATGGGCGCACTCCCCACGGCACGGTCGTGTTTCATGAGGCATTCAAAGCAGCTGGCCCACCGGAGGGCGCAGGCGACGGTTTCCGGGGCACCTGACCTCCGACGTCCGCTCGAAAGACCCATTGGATGATGACGGATAGAGGAGTCGCCAGAACGGCGGGCGTCTTGTTTCTGGTCTCGATGACGGTCTCGATCGCCTACACGAGCGCCTTCAGCGGCGCGCTGGAAGAGCCTCTCGCCACGGTATCCGCCCATCGCGCGCGCGTCGTGACGGGAGCGATGCTCGAACTCGTCAACTGCTTCGCGGTTGTCGGCATTGCGATAACCCTGCACGCCATCCTGAAGAGGCACAGCGGCCGCCTGGCGCTCGGGTACGTGAGCCTGCGGGCGATCGAGAGCGCGATTCTGATCGCCGGCGTCGTTGCGGGCTTGTCACTGGTCGCGGTGGGCGAATCGTGGAACGCGCCCCCGGCCTTGCGGCATCCGTCTCTGGAGGCGGTTGCCGTGACGCTGCTGGCGGGCAAGGAACTCGCGCTGCAGATGGGCATATTGACGTGCGGTCTGGGAGGGCTGTTGCTCACCTCGATGCTGTATCGGCTCCGGCTGGTCCCGCGCCCCATATCCGTGCTGGGCCTGATCGGGTACGTCGCGGTCGTGGCGAGTGTCGTTCTGTCCCTGTACGGGGTCATCGATACCCGGGAGGGTTCCGGACGGCTCCTTTATGTGCCCGGCGGCCTGTTCGAGGCGCTCGTGTTTCCCCTGTGGCTCATCTTCAAGGGTTTCTCTTCGCCGTTGGGACTCACCGGGACATCGTAGATCGGTCCACGCACGGCCGGCGCCGACCGCTGCCCTCCCCCCGCGGAGAGCGGCGCGGCTCCGTCCGGTGAAACGGAAGTCGCGGCGCGACGACGGGCCGGGAGATCGAGGGAGCACCGGCCTTCGGCACGGGCCGCTCCGGCAGCGCGAAGCGCGCCGTCGGCGCCTTGCGGTTGCGGCGGCAGGGGGCCCGACCGCTCACGTCATGTCCGGCCGCGTGCTCAGGAGAACCTCGGAAATGAAGTCGCCCAACGTCTGGTCGACGGTTTCGTCGTACCGGGAGGCCTGCCAGGTAAACCTCATCTTCTGCTGCTGCAGCTTCTCCTCGCCCCGGTAGCCGTGGGCGGACAGGTCGCCCGCGATGCGCGACATCACCGCCCTCGCGTGCGCCTCATCGTGTCCCACGAACAGGACCCCGAAGGTGGACCCGAAGCAACGGCCCAGCACCATTTCGCGGTCGCAATGGCTCTTGATCGTTCCGACGATCCGCATGAGCACTTTGTCGCCTCGATTGTGACCGTTGAGCCGGTTGAACTCGGCCAGGTTGTTGACGCTCAGCGCCGCAACGGATAGAGGTCGACCCTGCCCCCGCAGCTCGACGATAGCGTTTTTCGCGAGCTTCAGGAAATATGGGTAATTGTAAGTCTTCGTCAGGTAGTCTGTTACCTCCATATTGGCGGCGTGTTCTTTCAGCCTCTCGTACATGTTGGCGTTCTTGATGGCCACGGCGGCCTGGCTGACGAACAGGCCGAGAAGCTCGATCTCGTGCGGCGTGATGGGTCTCTTGCTCAGTTGGTTGTCCGCCGTGACGACTCCGACGATCTCGTCCTCCACGATGAGGGGCAACGCGACGAATTCGCGACTGCGTAGCGCGCGTATCTCCGAATACGGAGGCCCGAGTCTCAGGTGTTCCGGCACGAAGCCCTGCGTGATCGTGAAGGTCTCCCCGTTGGAGAAGGCCCTTCCCACCGCTCCTCCGGCCTCTCCGATCGGGACTGTGATGAGCTCGGGGGGCTCGTCCTGGTTGCCCACGGACCCCCGGCACTCCAGCATCCGCCCTGCCTTGTCGGGCATGAAGATGAAGAGCCGGTCGACTCCCACGACGTCGCGTGCCGACCCGAGGACGTCGTGCATGCGTTGCCCGAGCTCCAAGGGCTTCTGCATCCCGATGGAGAGTTCGTAGAGCCTGCGCAAGCTGTTGTTCGCCGCCGCGATCTGTTGGGAGAGCTCCATCCGCTGCCGGTAATACGGTTTGATGAGGAGCGAGCTGAAGAGGGCCGTGCTCAGGACGATGCAGAGCGCCAGCACGCCGCAGCTGAGCAGGATGAACTTCCGGATGCGCTTGCTCGTGGAGGACGGCGCGTCGAAGGGCTCGTCGATGCCTACCACCCATCCCTTGTCGGGCAGGGACTGGAAGGCGACCACCCGGGTTTCCCCCCGGAAGTCGACGAGCCCCACGCCCGCTTCGTACTGGCCGAGCACCTGTTTCAGGGGAATGCGTGCCCCCACGACCTTTTCCCCGATGCTCGCAATCGGCTGCCGCACGGAGGTGAGCACGATCAAGCGGTCACCGAAGTCCTGCGCGTCGGCGACGGTGTCTCCGGGATCGAGCGTCGTGAGGATCGAACCGTCCACGTCCATGACCCACACGGAGCCGGAGGTCTCCAGTTTGGCCGCCAGCAGGGCGCTCTTCATTCGGAAGCTGTCTATGCTGCATTCGGCGCAGAGATCGACGACCGTGCGGGCCATCGCCGTCGCGTCGTGAAGGAGGCGGTCCTTTATCTCGTCCTCGCTGTACTTGATGAGCAGCGTGCCGACGCCTGCTGCCGCGATCGCGGCAATCGCAATCGACATCGTGATCAACCTGAATCCGAGACTCGTCCGCACTTTGTTCGTCATCTCCCGGCCCATTCCCGATGTCGCGGCCCCTTGCCTTCCGTCGGCGACCCGCTGCTTCTGACGCGGCCTCCGGCGCGCTCTGCACCCACCCGGCCGTGCCGCAGCCCCTTGCGCGGGAGACGATAGCAGGAAAGCCCCCCCTCGTGCAGGACAACGGGGTCCTCCGTCCCACACGCCTCCGGGCTGCCCGACGGACCCCTTCCGGTTCCTGCGCAAGCGGCCGCGCCCGGTATCCACGTTCGGCCCGGTGGAATGACACCGCGAACGGCGCGAAAAGTCAAGGACGGTGGGCAGAACCTCACCGCCGGGCGCCACGGCCGCGCCTGAGGGGAACGCGCGTTCTCGCCGGGGGGGGCCGGCGGACGGAGGGATCCCGGAGAGGGCCGATTCGGCCGAGACCCTGGGCGGTCCGGAGCCGGGCCGCGCCGTCACGGGCCCAGGAACCTGCGCCCGATCTCCCGGGCGATCAGCGGCGCGTTGCCGCCGGCGCGGTTGTTGACGATGACGTTGATCCGCTCCCCGTGCCCCACGGCCGCCTCCATGAGGGCGACCGTGTCGCGCACCATCGCGGGGTCGAGCATCCCCTCCACGAGCCGGTCGAAGGGGTGGGCCGCGGCGTAGGCGTCCTCGTAGCGCACCCCGCGCGGCGTCATGAGGCGCACGACGCAGTCGCCTCCCCGGTTGCGGAACCGCCTTCCACCAGCCTCGAACTGGGCGTGCAGGGGCGGCAGCCACGTCCAGTGGGAGAGGACCTGGCCCACCCCGTGGCTGCCGAGCACCTCCAGGACGGGCTCCGACAGGTACGCCTCGGTGCGGAACTCGGCGTGGTAGCGGCCGTCCGCTGGCAACGCCGAGAAGAAGCGGTCGAGCGCGTCGGCCATCTGCCCGGGGGGCGTGCGCTCCTCCTTGCGCTGGTACTCCTGCTCGAAGACGACCCCGGCCAGGGCGGGGCCGAGGATCTCCCCGGCGGGCCGGAAGAAGGCCTCGGTGAACAGGGCGGCGTCGAGGTAGCCGGGGTTGGGCACGAAGGCGCCGGCCCGGCGCAGTTTCTGCGCGAACACCGTCTGGGGGGCCTTGAGCAGCAGCCGGGCGTCGGCCGGGAGGTGGCGGCGGTAGGCGGCCAGCGCGTGGAAGTTGGGGGTGGGGTGCCCGCCGGCGTCGAGGAGCGGGCGGTAGAACGTGTAGTCGAGCTCGAGCACGGGGAAGTGCTCGAAGTACTCCTCCACGCACTCCACCGGGAGCACTTCCTCCGTGAACTTCCGCCCGCCGAGCACCTTGGGCCGGCGGCTCACGCGGTGGCCGAAGCGCTCGCGGGAGTAGATCTGGCCGAGCCACCCGGCGTAGCGGTCGCTGGCCGTGCCCAGGTGCACGAGGGGGTGGAGGTTCCGGAAGCGGAAGGCCTCCGGGTCGGCAGGGGAGTCGGCCGCCCCGGTCACGGGGCCGGGCCTCCCGGGGGGCCGAGGCCCGGGTGCCACAGGGGGCGGGAGCCCCGGGCGCGCTCCAGGTCCGCCGCGACCTCCAGGGCGCGCAGCGCGACGGCGACGCACCGGCCCTCGGCCTCGTCCTTCTCGGCGGCGTCCACGAAGGTCCCCCGGGGGCGGCAGGCGTAGACCGCGCACACCGCGCCGGCCCGGAAGCCGCGCAGCGACGCGAGGGTGAGGAGGCAGGAGGTCTCCATCTCGAGGTTGAGCACGCCCTGGCGGGCGAGTTCCTCCACGAGGGCGGGGTTTCGGGCCGGGAAGCCCGGGACGTCGCGGCCCTGGGCCCCGTAGAAGCCCGGGGCCGTGGCCGTGATCCCCAGGTGGTGCCGGACGCCCCCCTCGTCCGCCGCCTGGGCGAGAGCCAGGACCACCTCGGGGTGGGCCGCGGCCGGGTACCCCTCGCCGACGAACTGGAGGGAGGTGTTCTCGAGCCGGTACGCGGCGGCGGAGATGACCAGGTCGCCCAGCTCGACCCCCGGGGCGACCCCGCCGCAGGACCCGCAGCGGATCATCGTGGGCCGCGGGACGACCTGGCACAGCTCCACCACGGCGATCTCGGTGTTGTCCGGCCCCATGCCGGTGGCCACGACCGAGACCCGCCGGCCGCCGCGGACGCCGGTGTAGGTGACGTACTCGCGGTTGCGCCGCTCGATCTCCACCGCGTCGAAGAGCCGCGCCACGCGGTCCGCCCGCGCCGGGTCCCCGACGAGGAGCACGGCGTCCGCCACCTCCCCGGGTGCCAGGCCGATGTGGTACTGCCTCGGGTCGCCCACGCGTCCTCCCTCCTTCCCTCGCGCCCGCACACCGGTCGCGGCCTCCCCCTGGGCCGGAACCTATCCCCGGCGCGCCCCGCGGACAAGCCGCGGCCCGCGCGGGTCCCTACAGCATCCCCACCACGGCGCCGGTCATGCAGGTGGCCAGGGTCCCGGAGACGATGGACTTGAGCCCCAGGGAGACGACCTCGGCGCGGCGCTCGGGCACCATGGCCCCGAGGCCGCCGATCATGATCCCGAGGCTGCCGAAGTTGGCGAAGCCGCACAGGGCGTAGGTGAGGATCAGCCGGCTCCGGGGGCTGAGGGCGTCGGGGGGGAGGGCCGCGAGGTCGAGGTAGGCGAGCAGTTCGTTCAGGATCGTCTTGGTGCCCATCAGGGTCCCGGCCGTCTGCGCCTCGGCCCAGGGGATGCCCATGAGCCAGGTCACGGGGGCCATGGCCGCGCCGAGGATCCGCTGGAGCGACAGGGGCGCACCCCCGAAGTCGGGCAGGAGCCCCAGGGCCTGGTTCACCAGGCTGACCAGGGCCACCAGGACCACGAGCATGGCCACGATGTTGAGCAGGAGCACGACGCCGTCGGACGTGCCCTTGGTGACCGCGTCCATGGAGCTCTCGTAGGCGTGGGCCTCGCGGAGCTCCCCGTGGGTCGGCTCATTCCGCTCGGGCACCATCAGGTGGGCCACGGTGACGGCCGCCGGCGCGCTGATCAGGGAAGCGGTGAGGATGTGCCCGACCACGTCCGGGATCGCGTCCTTGAGGATCGAGGCGTAGAGGGCGAGCACGGTGCCCGCGATGGTGGCCATGCCGCACGTCATCACGGCGAAGAGTTCGCCGCGGCCCATCCGCCCCAGGTACGGGCGCACCAGGAGAGGGGCCTCCACCATGCCGACGAACACGTTGGCCGCCGCGGAGAGGCCCACCGCGCCTCCCACCCCGAGGGAGCGCTCCAGCGCCCGGGAGAAGGCGCGGACCAGGAGGGGGAGGACCCGCCAGTGGAAGAGCAGGGCGGACAGCGCGCTCATGACGAGCACGAGCGGCAGGGCGCGGAACGCCAGCACGAAGGTGCCGGCGGGGTTGGAGGCCTCGAAGGGGAGTGCACCCCCGCCGAGGTAGCCGAACACGAAGGAGGTCCCCGCGGCCGTGGCCTGCTCCAGGGCGAGGATGCCCCGGTTCAGGGCCAGGAAGAGCTCCTTGGACGGGGGCAGACGCAGGAGCAGCGCGGCGAGCGCGACCTGGAGCAGCAGCCCGGCCGCCACGAGCCGGAGCTTCACCGCCCCGCGGTCCTCGCTGGCGGCCCAAGCCAGGGCCGCCAGGGCCAGGAACCCGAACAGGCTCTGCCACGCCACGGGTCTCCCCCCTCCCTCAGGCCTCGGGCTCGGCGAGCCAGCGCTGGAGCGCCGAGACGATCTTGTCGGCCTGGTCGCGGCTCGAGATGTTGAACTTGGCCTGCTGGCGGTACTCGCCGCGCATCTTTTTGTAGCGCCGGATGGTGAAGCGGTCCGGGCCGTAGGCCTCCAGCTTCGGCTCCCACTGCCGGTAGCGGAAGATGAGGGTCGCCCACGCGCCCTTGGAGAGGACCTCCTTGTCGAGTTCCTGGACGACCTCCACGCCGTCCTCCTCGTAGCGTACGGTCAGATCTTCTACCTCCGAGTACATGGATACCTCCGGGGAAGGGGTTGTCGGGTCCGTCGGGTCGACGGAGGGTAATATCGGAGCCCCCGTCGGGGAAAGGGGGAAGGCGCCCGCGGTCCTTGACGAGGGCCGCCGGGCCCGGCTACAAGCCGTGGCGGTCGGAGGGTGACGGGGGGAGGGAAACGGGTGAAGACGTTCGACCCCTTCGGCTGGGCGGCCCGCTTCGTTCCCGAGCACCGCCTCCACTCCCTCCTGCGGTGGGGCGGCGCGGCCGTCTTCGCCGCCCTCCTCGTCGTGCGCGCCGGTGAGTACCCGCGCTTCGCGCTCAAGCCCCTGTGGGCGGCCGAGACCTTCGTGTTCGTCGCCCTGGGGTTCGGCTACCTGGTGCGGTCCCCGCCGGTGGATCGCTCCCGCGGCCTCCGAGAGACCCTCGTGCCCCTCGCGGGAGCCCTTCTCCCCTTCGCCCTGCTCCTGTCGCCGCCGGCGCCCTGGGTCGCGGGCCGGCGGCCTCTGGTCCTGGCGGTCTTCTGGTGGATGACGGCGGGCACGGTGCTCACCGGGTGGGGCCTCTGGACCCTCCGGGGGTCCTTCAGCATCACCGTGGAGGCCCGCTCGGCCGTGACCGGCGGGCCCTACCGGTGGGTCCGCCACCCGGTCTACCTCGGCGAGATGACCGCCGCCGCCGCGGTGGTCTTCTGGCGCCTCTCCGCGGCCAACGCTCTCCTCTTCGCCCTCTTCGTCACCCTGCAGTTGCTCCGGGCCCGCTGGGAGGAGCGCAAGCTCTGCCGCAGCGCGCCCGGGTACCGGGAGTACGCGCCCGGGGCCTGGTGGTTCTGGTGAGCGCGGTGGCCCGGCTCAGGGAGCGGGCAGGGCGGGGCGGACCTTCAGGACCTCCTCCTTGCGGATCTGCACGGTGCCCGGCTTCGCCCCCGGCGGCTTGGTGACGTAGCGCGCCCGGGTGTACGAAACCGGCACGACCCCCCCCTGCCTCGCCTTGCTGTGGTAGGCGGCGACGGCGGCGGCGGCCTTGAGGGTGTCGCGGTCCGGTTCCCGGTCTTCCCGGGCCCGCAGCACCACGTGGCTCCCCGGCATGCCGCGCACGTGGAACCACCAGTCGTCGCCCCGGGCGACCTTGAGGCTCAGGCGGTCGTTGTCCGCCTCCGTGCGGCCCACCAGGACCTCCCATCCGTCGGGGAGCAGGTACTGGCGGAAGCGGGAGGTGTCAGGGTTCGGTCGGTTCGGCTCGTCCAACGTCCCCTCCGGGGGGGGTGCCGTGCCCCGCTTCCCGATCGCCGGTTTCGGAGGGCTCCCGGGGTCGCACCGGCAGGAGGACCCGGACCGTGGTGCCCCGGCCGGGGTCGCTGTCGACCCGGATCGCGCCCCGGTGGGAGCGGACGATCCCGAGCACGGCCGGCAGGCCGAGCCCGCGCCCGACGAACTTGGTGCTGTAGAAGGGGTCGAACACCCGGTGCAGGGTCTCGGCGTCCATGCCGGGGCCGTCGTCCGAGACCTCCAGGTACGCGTAGGGGCCCTCGGCCAGGTCCTGGGGGGGGAAGGTGCCCGCGAGATACGCCCGGTCCGCGAAGAGCTGCCCGGTCGCCACCGTCACGGTGCCGGGCCGTCCGTCGAAGGCTTCCACCGCGTTGGCGGCGAGGTTGCGCAGCACCTGCTGGATCCGGGCGGGGTCCGCGTCCACGGCGGGCAGGTGCGGCTCCAGGTGCAACTCCAGCCCCGCGGAAGGGGGCAGGGAGCCGCGCAGGAGGAGTTCCGCTTCCTCGACGAGCCGCGACACGTCGGCCGGCACGGTCGCGATCGCGGTCTCGCCGGCGTAGGCGAGCATCTGACCCGTGAGTTGGGCGGCCCTTTCCGCCGAGGCCACGGCCTTCCGCAGGTACTCCCCGGCGGGGGAGGCGGCCGGGACCTTTCCCAGGGCGAGGTCGGCGTTGCCCATGACCGCCATGAGGAGGTTGTTGAAGTCGTGGGCGATGCCGCCGGCGAGGATCCCCAGGCTCTCCAGCTTCTGGGCCTGCTGGACCCGCTGCTCCAGCCGCCGCCGGTCCTCCTCGGCCCGACGCTGTGCCGTGATGTCCTCCACCACCTCGATGAACCCCCCGGGGGTCCCGTTGGGGCCCGGCACGGGGAAGGCGTGGATGCGCACGGTGATCCGCGTCCCGTCCGGCCGCGCGTTCTCCACCACCTCGGAGTGGGGCGTGCCCGTCGCCATGGCGCGCACCCCCGGGCAGTGGGAGCAGACCTCTTCGCGCCCCTCGAACTCCCGGAAGCAGTGCCGCCCCTCGAACTCGGTAGGGTCGCGGCCGAGCAACCGTCCCGTCGCCGCGTTGGTCATCACCACCCGGTGGGAGGCGTCGACGAGGGTGATCCCGAGGTCGATGTTGTCGACCAGGGAGCGGTACCGGGACTCGCTCTGCCGCAGGGCACGCTCGGTCTCTTCCCGGGAACGGCGCTGCCGGGCGTTTCCGAAGGCGTAGATGAAGTACACGAAGAAGGGGATGAAGAGGAGCTCCGCCGAGTCTTCGTAGACGTCCGCGGCGTCCGTGATCCCGGCGGTCTGGAGGACGTTCGAGAGCCCCACGAGCGCGTAGATGCCCAGGCACACGGAGAGGAGGATGCGGCACTCCGTCGGGAAGGGGTCGCGGGGCAGGCGCCGCACCAGGAGCGCGGCGGCGGCGAAGGAGAGGGCGGACACCAGGTCCGCGAGGGCGATGGGATTCACGGAGCCCCTCCGTCGGCGGCGCTCGGCGCGGCCGCCGCGAGCACGAAGGTCAGGAAGAGCACCCCCGATGCGGCGTAGCACAGGTGCTCGGCGAGGTTGAGCGCCTCCGGCCACACGAACCCCTCGAGCACGGTGAACGCGTAGCCGAGGAGGAGGAACGCGAACCCGCCGTACAGCAGTCCTCCCCTGGGCATGGGGATCCGGCGGGCGAGCAGGGCGACGACCACCGCCGACCCGAGACCGACCAGCAGGTTGACGACCTCGGACTCCTGGAACATGGACTCCTCCCCGGAGAGGGTGAACGGCGCGCGCAATTCCACCTTGTTACCGTAGAAGCGCCCGGAGGTTTCGGGCCGAGGGTGCCGGCCGGCGCCGCCTCGGCCTCCTCGCTCCCGCCCGCACGCCGCCTAGTCGGAGAGCCCGAGGTCGATCTGGGCGGGTTCCGGCGGCCCGGCGAAGACCCGGAACTTGTCGTAGAGGTCGCGGGCCTTCCGGACGTAGTACTCCACGTTCTCGTCGGGCGCGTCGGGGTCCCATTCCGCGGCCATGCGCGCGCTCTCGAAGACGCGGACCCTCGCGCCGTCGCCCGCCACGTAGTAGGTGACCTGGTCGCCGGGTTGGAAGGCCCTCCCCGACGCCAGGGCGAGCTCGTACGCCGCCGACGCGTTCCGGCTGCTCTTCGCGCGCTTCTGGCGGTACACGTCGAGGCTGTCGTGCAGGGTCTCCGTCTTTCCGAACCACTCCGGGCCCCGGCGGTGGGACCGAAGCTCCTCGACGCAGCGGTCCCGCAGGGCCGGCAGGTCGCCGGGCCGCCCCTCCAGGATCGCCCGGAACATCTCCTCCATGAGCTCGCGCTGGAACCGCTCGATGCCGCGGGACCGAAGCCCGGACCCCTTGATCCGCAGGTCGCCCTCCCAGGTGAGCAGGACGTAGTTCTTCACCTTGTAGGAGAGCATGGCGCGGTACCGCCCCCCCGTCTCGAGGCGGATGCCTTCGGGGAGGGTGTCCTGGATGGTCTGCACGAAGGCGAGCTCCGCGTCGGCCCCCCGCACCGGTTCCGGCGGCACGAAGTAGACGCCGTCGGTGTCCACCTCCACCGGGCGGGCCCCCCTCGCCCGGAGCTCGTCGATCACTTTCTGGATGATCCGCCTCCCCTCGGCGGTCACGCGTGCGGCCGCCTCGAAGTCGGCGAAGTGGCCCTGGGGGAATCCGAGGTAGCCGTAGAAGGAGTTGATCAGGACCTTGTAGGTGCCCTGGAGGGCGTCGAGCAGCGCCCGATCCTCCGGTGCCTCGGCGCGGCGCAGCTTCTCCTTGGCTTCGAGCCGCCAGCGTGTGAGGTCCCCGAGCAGCGCCGGGAACACGCCCCGGTCGTCCCGGGAAGGCCGGATCCCGCAGGAGAGCATCACCGAGGGATAGAGGCTCTGGACGTCGCAGTTGACCACGGGGCCGACGACCCCGTCCACGAAGAGGTCGGTGTAGCCGCCGGGGAACGCGCTGCGCTCGGGCGGCCGCGGGATCGCCCGCCTCCGGCGCAGGTACTCGCGCAGGAACAGTGCGTCGATCTTGGTGGCGTTCCCCCGGGCGACGACGTTCTGGTGGCTCAGGGGAAACACCTGGGTCTGGAAGAAGTGGCTCTGGCCGAGGATGCGGGAAATCCCGCGGGTCTCGCGCACGTCGTCGAGGCCGTAGGCCACGAGCCGGTCCATGTCCTTTTCGTGCAGGCCGGGGAGCTCCGAACGGTCGACGTAGGTGCGGTCCTCCGGCGCCACGCCCAGGTGCCTCGCCACGGCCTTGAGGCCGAAGCTCTCGAGCTCCCGGGTTCCCACGTCGTAGAGCTGGACGAGGAAGAGCGTGTCGATCACCTGGCGGCCGTGCACGTCGAAGCGCCGGTAGTTGATGGTCCTCTCGGCGGCGTGGAAGCGGCTCGGGCGACCGCGGATCTCGGAGCCGTCGCGGCCCCACGCCAGCCGGCGTCCGAACCGGCGGGCACGCGCCTCCAGGTACGGGAGGTCGAAGTTGAAGAGGTTGTGCCCCTCGAGGACGTCCGGGTCGCGCTCCCCCACGAGCTCGCCCAGGCGCTCCAGCATCTCCGGCTCCGAGAGCCGGTCGCCCCGGAGGCTCGCCTCCCACCCCTCGGAGTCGGAGAGGCTGACCAGGGTGATGCGGTCGCCCTCCCGGAGCGCGTTCGGGAACTCGTACCCCTCGCTGACCGTGGTCTCGATGTCGACCTGGAAGCGGCGCAGGTCTTCGAAGCGCAGCCCCTTGTACAGGGTTCGTCCGCTCGCCATCAGGTACTGCTGCACGGGGTCGGAGACGAAGTGGAAGGGGCCGTCGGGAACCCCCGCGGTCCGCCCGGTGGTGGAGGCGAGATGCCGCAGCGCCGCCTGGAGGGCCTTCCAGCCGGGAAAGCGGGCCAGGACGCGGTAGTCCCAGGACCCTTCCAACGCCTCGAACCGGGCCGGGCCGCTCCAGCCGGCGAGGAGGTCGACCGACTCCAGGAGGAGGAAAGGGTCGAGTCCGTCCTCCTCCCGAACGGTTCCACGGTCGGTGCGGACGTACAGGGCCACCCGGTCGTCGCCAGCGGGCTCGGCCGCGACGATGCCCTCCTTTGGGTCGGCCCCGAACAGGGCCGGATTCGAGTCGTAAGGGAGTCGGGACATGGGGTGGTTCTCCGGCGGCCTGGTCCTCGGCCTGCGGTTCCCCCTTCCGCGGCGGGACCTGGATCCCGAAACGACGGGAGCCGAGACGAAACGCCCCGGCTCCCGGAAGGTCGACCCGCGAGGCGCTCTACTTCTTCTGCATCTGTTCGAGCATCTTGCGCGCCCGGGCTCCGGGGCCTTCGGGCACCCCCAGGAGGGTCTCGATCACCGGGCCGAGCTCGGCCTTCGCCTCGTCGGTCTTTCCCGCCTCGAGAGCGGCCGCGGCGCGGTCCACCCGGGCGACGGGGTCCGGAGCGGCCCCGTCGGGCTTGGCCTCCCCCTGCGCCTGCTCTTCCGGAGCGGACTCCGGCGCGGCGGGCCAGAGACGGGCGATCTCCTCCTCCTCGGTGTGCTCCAGGGCCCCGCGGGTGAGTTCCACCGCCTTGGCGACGTCCCCGTCCACGAGGGCGAAGTGGGCGAGGCCGGCCAGGCCCGCCGGGAGGGCCGGGTCGAGCTCCACCGCCTTCTGGAACGCCTGGCGCGCCGCGTCGGCTGCTCCCTCCTTGTCCTCGGCCTCGAGGCCGAGGTGGATCAGGCCGTCGAGGGCGTGGGCGTCGGGGAAGTTCGGGTCCTCCTCGAGCACCTTCTCGAGCTTGCCCAAGGCCTTGGAGAACTGCCCCCGGTCGAACTGGGTGCGGGCAAGCCCGTAGTTGAGCTGGACCTTCTTGTCGGCGCGGTAGCGCTCGTGCTTGGGCTTCTCGGCCGCGGCCTCGGCCTCCTGCAGCCCCAGCAACTCCTTGACCTTCGCCTCCATGTCCTCGTAGGCGCTCGTGGGGTGTCCGGAGAACTCGTAGACGACCTTCCTCTCCCGGTCCAGGAAGGCGGTGGCCGGCAGCGCCACGACGCCCCAGCCGTTGTACTCGGCCAGTTCCTTGTCCAGGACCACGGGGAAGCCGATCTTGTGCTCCTCGAGAAAGGTCTTCACCAGGGTCTCCAGGCCGGGAGGCGCCTCCGCCCCCTCGGCGTTGACCCCGACGGCCTTGAGCCCCTTGTCCCCGAACGCGTCCACCAGCCGCTGCACGTCCTCCAGTTGCGGCGCGGAGTTGGGGTTCCAGGTCGCCCAGAACACGAGGATCGTCAGGGGCCCTTCCCCGTGCAGCGCGGCGAGTTCGACGGGGTTGCCGTCCGGGTCGGGCAGGGTGAAGGCGGGCGCCTCGTCCCCCTCGTGCACGTTCTTGAACGCGGCGGCCGACGTCGAGTCCACGAAGCAGGTCAGCGTCGCGATGGTGAGCACCAGGGCGGCGAAGCGTTGGGCGTGCGACATGGGTCCTCCTGCCGTAATAGACTCGTTCCAACGGACGTCGACCGTATCGACCCGTATCCGAGGTTGGAAAACTACCATCCCGTTTTGCGGGGATTCAAGCTGTATTGCGGCCTCGGAAGGCGAAGGGGCGCGTCGGCTGCGAGTGGTTTCCTCGGGGCGGAGGGGCCGGGGCCGTTTCCCGGACCGCCCGCACGCGCTAACATGGAGGCGGACCGCGGTGTCGGGAAGCTGGAGGGAAACGTCAGTGGGATCTTGCTTGCGAGTCGCTCCCGAAGTCCGGGACGCCCTCCGCGAGGGGCGTGCCGTGGTGGCGCTGGAGACCGCCGTGCTCAGCCACGGGCTTCCCCGCCCGAGGAACCGCGAGGTCTTCCGCGCCATGGAGGAGGCCGTGCGGGGGGCGGGGGCCGTCCCGGCGGCGGTGGGCGTGCTCGGAGGCGTGCTCCAGGTGGGCCTGGACGCCTCCGGCGTGGAACGGCTGGGCGGGTCGGGCCCGGTCCGCAAGGCGGGGCTGGCGGACCTCCCGGCCCTCGCTGCCGCCGGCGAGGACGCCGGAACCACCGTGGGCGCCACCCTCTGGGCGTGCCGGGCCTCGGGGGTCCGGGTGTTCGCGACGGGAGGGCTCGGCGGCGTGCACCGGGGCGCCGGGGAGCGGCTCGACGTCTCCGGCGACCTGCCCGCCCTGGGCCGCTTCGGGGGGTGCGTGGTCTGTTCGGGGGTGAAGGCCATCCTCGACCTCCCGCGCACCCTGCAGGTTCTGGAGACCCTCGGCGTGTGCGTGGTCGGTTACGGCACGGCGGAGCTGCCCGCCTTCTTCTGCCGGAGCTCCGGGCTTCCCCTCCAGAACCGCGCGGACTCGCCGGAGGCGGCGGCCGCCGTGGTGCGGTGCCGGGACGCCCTCGGGCTCCCGCAGGCGGTGGTGGTGGCGAACCCCCCGCCCGAGGAGGCGTCGCTGGACCGGGAGGCCGTCGAGCGGGCCGTGGAGGAGGCTCTGGCGCGCGTGCCCGCGTCGGCCCGGGACACGGGCTCGGTCACGCCGGCGCTCCTGGCGGCCGTGGCGGAGATCACCGGCGGGCGCACCGTGGAGGCGAACGAGGCGCTCCTCGTGGCGAACGCCCGGCTCGCCGCCCGGGTGGCCCGGTGCCTGGGCGGGTGCGCGGACGTCGGGGCAGGGTT
Source organism: uncultured delta proteobacterium (assembly GCA_963707045.1). GTDB lineage: Bacteria > Desulfobacterota > Deferrisomatia > Deferrisomatales > JACRMM01 > CAZGRT01. Next base: position 111,672 of record CAVPOV010000030.1, on the reverse strand, counting down.
CGTCCGGCGCAGGGGGTGCTCCCTTGACCGCTCGGAGGCCCGCCGCGTATTTTGACCGCCCGATTCTCTTGGCGGTGGAGGCCGGATGACGCACGTGGTCGTGGTCGGTGGGGGGCTCTCCGGGCTCGCGGCGGCCCGCGCGGTGCTCGACGAGGCGGGCAAGCGGGGGGTGCAGCCCGCCTCACCCTGCTGGAGCAGGACCCGGTCCTGGGCGGGAAGATCCGCTCGAGCCGCGAGGAGGGGTTCCTGTGCGAGCACGGGCCGAACGGGTTCCTCGACAACAAGCCCTCCACCCTCGCCCTCGCCGATCGGCTCGGGGTGAGGGACCGCCTGCTGCGCTCCAACGACAAGGCGCGCAAGCGCTACGTCTTCACCGGGGGTGAGCTCCGGCAGCTGCCGGAGGACCCGGTGAGCTTCCTCCTCTCCGACATCCTTTCGATCCGCGGCAAGCTCCGGCTCGGGGCCGAGTTCTTCCTGCCCCAGGGCGATGCCAGCGAGGACGAGAGCGTGGCCGCCTTCGTCCGCCGCCGGTTGGGGGACGAGGCGCTCGACAAGCTCATCGACCCCATGAGCGCGGGCATCTACGCCGGCGACCCGAGCGTCATGAGCCTGCGCAGCTGCTTCCCGAAGGTGGCGCAGCTCGAAGCCCAGTTCGGCGGGCTTCTCAAGGGCATGCTCGCCATGCAGAAGATGGCCAGGGCCATGGGGAAGCAGGGCCCCCAGAGCGCCGGTCCGGGGGGCGTGCTCTGGAGCCTGGGGGAGGGCACGGGGGAGCTGATCGAGCTGCTGGCGGCGAGCCTGGAGGGCCAGACGGTGCGCACGGGGGTGGGTGCCGAGGAGTTGGAGCGGTCCGGCGGGCGGTGGGCGGTACGCACCTCGGCGGGCGACCGCCTGGAGGCGGACGCCGTGGTCCTGGCGACGCCCGCCTACGACGCGGCTCGCCTGCTGCGCGCCCACGACGGGGCGCTCGCCGAGAAGATGTACGCGATCCCCTACGTCCCGGCGGCGGTGGTCTGCCTCGGCTTTTCGCGCGAGGAGGTCGCCCACCCCCTGGACGGGTTCGGGTTCCTCATCCCGTCCTCGGAGGGGCGGCGCATCCTGGGGTCGCTCTGGAGCTCGTCCATCTTCGCCGGCCGCGCCCCCGAGGGGGGCGTGCTCCTGACCCAGATCGTCGGCGGGGCGAGGAACCCGGAGCTGGTCGACCTCTCCGACGGGGACCTCATCGCGGCCGTGCAAGACGAGCTGGCGTGGACCCTCGGGCTGCGGGCGCGCCCGGCCTACGCCAAGATCGTGCGGTGGTCGAGGGCGATCCCCCAGTACGTGGTGGGGCACGGGGAGCGGCTCCGGGAGATCGAGGCCCGTGTCGGGGCGCTGGGGGGGCTCCACCTGGGGGGCAACGCGTACTACGGGATCGGGATCAACGACTGCACCGGTCACGCCGAGACGCTCGGGCCCAAGGTCGCTGCGGCCCTGGCGGCGGCCGGCGGGGAGGGGGCGCCGTGAGCCGCTACGACGCGGTGGTGGTGGGGGCCGGGCCGGCGGGGGTCGGCGCGGCCCTGACCATGGTCCGGGGCGGCCTGCGGGTGTGCCTCCTCGAGCGCGGCCCCTACCCGGGGTCCAAGAACCTGATGGGCGGGGTGCTCTACACGAACGTGCTCGCCGAGCTCCTGCCCGGGTTCCGGGAGAGCGGCGCGCCCCTGGAGCGGCACGTCTGCCGAAAGGGCCTCTCGGTCCTCACGGCCGACTCGGAGCTTGCCACGTCGTTTCGGGCCGGGGCCTGGGACGCGCCCCCCCACAACCACAGTTACACGGTCCTTCGGGCGCGCTTCGATCGCTGGTTCGCCGCCCAGGCGGAGGCGGAGGGCGTGGACCTGGTGACGGGGGTCGTGGTGGACCGGACCCTCAAGGACGACCAGGGCCGGGTGGTGGGCGTCGAGGTGCGGATGCCCGAGGGAGAGGCCCCGGAGGGCGGCAGGATCTCGTCCTCCGCGGTCGTGCTCGCCGACGGGGCCAACTCGCCCCTGGCGGAGGCGGAGGGGCTGCGGGCGCCGCTCTCCGGCCGCCGGGCGGCGCTCGGGGTCAAGGAGACGATCGGGCTGCCGGCCTCGGCGATCGAGGAGCGCTTCGGGGTCCGGGGGGAGCAGGGGGCGGCGTGGGAGTACGTGGGGGAGGCGACCGCCGGCCTGCGGGGAGCCGGCTTCCTCTACACCAACCGGGAGAGCGTCTCCGTCGGCGTCGTGGTCTACGTGTCGGACCTGGCGGAGAAGGGGCTGGGCCCGGCCGATGTCCTGGACCGGTTCAAGTCGCACCCGGCCGTGGCGCCGCTCCTCGCGGGGGGCGAACTGCTGGAGTACGGAGCCCACCTGATCCCGGAGACCGGGTACGACGGCCTGCCGCAGCTGTACCGGGACGGCCTGCTCGTGGCCGGGGACGCGGCCGGGCTGGTGAGCACCTCGCCGAGCCACGAGGGGTCCAACTACGCCATGGCCTCCGGCGTGATGGCGGGCCGCGCGGTCCTCGAGGCGCACCGCGCGGGAGACTTCTCCGCCTCGACCCTTTCCTGCTACCGCAGGTTCCTGCAGGACAGCTTCGTCCTGAAGGACATGGAGCACTACCGGGACTGGCCGCGCTTCCTCGAGCAGAACCCCCACGTCCTCTCCCGTTGGCCCGAGGCGCTCGCGGCCGCTGCGGAGGCCCTGACCCGCGTAGGGGGAGGGCCGCGCTCCGAGCGGGGGGGGAACTGTGGGAGCTGTTCCAGCGCCGCGTCGGCGTCCTCCCGTTCGCCACGACGGCGCTCCAGTTGCGAAACGCGCTGCGCCTGCTCGGCTACGGAAAGACGGACAAGATCCTGGAGTACCTGGCGCGGAACTGGTAGCCCGGCGGAGGAGTCGTGGAGCAGCGGAATCCCACCATCGAGGAGAGGCTCTACGCCAACGAGACCCGGCCGGACCGGTCGTCCCACCTGGAGGTGCGCGACCCGGGCCGGTGCCGGGAGTGCGTGCGCCGGGAGTGCGTGGCGTCGTGCCCGGCGGGGACCTACCGGTGGGAGGCGGACGGCTCCCGTCTGGTGGTGCAGTTCGAGAACTGCCTGGAGTGCAGCACGTGCCGCCTGGTGTGCCCCCACGACAACATCTCCTGGCGCTACCCCATGGGCGGCATGGGAATCTGCTATCGGTACGGGTAGGGGCCGGGCCCCTTCCCGGGGCGGGGCCTTGACGGCCCTCCGCACGACGCGCGGGCAGCACGCGGGCGCAGGCCGCTCGCGGGGTCCCGCCTCCGACTCGAGAGGACGAGCATGGACTTCCCGACCCTTCGACTGAGGCGGCTGCGCCGCAACGAGACCCTGCGGCGCATGGTGCGGGAGACCGCCCTCGCGCCCTCGGACTTCATCTACCCCCTCTTCGTCCGCGAGGGGAAGGGGGTGCGCAAACCCATCGCGAGCATGCCGGGCCAGCATCAGCTCTCGGTCGACGAGGCGGTGCGCGAGGCGCGCGAGGCGTGGGGCCTGGGCGTTCCGGCGGTGATCCTCTTCGGGATCCCGGACCACAAGGACGCCCTGGGCTCCGGAGCCTACGCGGACGACGGGATCGTGCAGCGGGCCATCGCGGCCCTCAAGGACGCCCTCCCGGAACTGTGCGTCGTCACGGACGTGTGTCTGTGCGAGTACACCGATCACGGCCACTGCGGAGTCATCGAGGGTGGCGACGTGGCCAACGACCCCACCCTGGAACTGCTCGCCCGGGAAGCCGTGTCCCACGCCCGGGCCGGCGCCGACATGGTGGCGCCGTCCGACATGATGGACGGGCGGGTGGGGGCGATCCGGGAGGCACTGGACGACGAAGGCTTCGGGCAGATCCCCGTCATGGCGTACGCCGCGAAGTTCGCAAGCAGCTTCTACGGGCCGTTTCGCGACGCCGCGGAGTCCCCTCCGAAGTTCGGCGACCGCAAGACCTACCAGATGGACCCGGCCAACTCCGACGAGGCGCTGCGGGAGGTCGAGTTGGACGTCCGCGAAGGTGCCGACCTCGTGATGGTGAAGCCCGCCCTGCCCTACCTCGACATCATCCGGCGGGTGAAGGACGAGTTCGGGCTCCCCACGGCCGCCTACAACGTGAGCGGGGAGTACGCCATGGTGAAGGCCATGGACCGCCTCGGCTGGGGCGACGGGCGAGGGCTCATGATGGAGAGCCTGCTCTCGATCAAGCGCGCCGGCGCGGACCTCATCCTCACCTACTTCGCCGTGGAAGCGGCCCGCGAACTGCAAGGGTGAGGGGAGGGGAAGCCGTGGCGTTCCACCCGGCCGAGGTGTCGGCCGCCGCCGGGGCGGCGCTCACCGAGGTCCACAACCGACTCAGCGAGGGAGCGATGGAACTTCGACCGGGACCGGTTCGCGGCACGGCAGTTCTCGGAGGGTCCCGCGGCGGGGTGCGCTCCGTTCTGCCGGAGGCCCGGAGGCTCGCCGGCCTGCTCGCGGCCGCGGTGCTGCTTGCGTGCGCGGCCGAGGCCGCGGCGGGCGTGACGGTGGAGCGGTACGCCTTCGCGACCGCGGTGGAGGCCCGGGAGCCCGTGGGCGAGGGGACGACGTTCCCCGCCGACGTGGGGCGGCTGTACTTCTTCACCCAGCTCCGGGGTGCCGGCGAGGGCGACCGGGTCCGCCATGTGTGGATCTACGACGGCCGCGAGGTCGCCGACGTCGCCCTGTCGGTGAGCGGCCCGGTGTGGCGGACGTGGAGCAGCAAGGCCGTTCCGCCCTCGTGGAAGGGGGACTGGACCGTGGAGGTGCGCGACGCCGCGGGCGCGGTCCTCGCCACGGCGGGATGTCGGGTCGAATAGCGCCGATGGGCGGCTATTTCCTGGTCGACGGGACCAACCTCCTCTACCGCGCCTACCACGCCCTCCACTCGCTGCAGACCTCCAGGGGGCAACCGACCCACGCGGTGTACGGCTTCCTTTCGATGGTCTTCCGCATCCTGCGCGAGCACGCCCCCGAAGGCCTCGCCGTCGTCTTCGATCCCCCCGGGCCCTCCCACCGCCACGACCTCTACCCGGAGTACAAGGCCAACCGCGAGGCGACGCCGGACGACCTCCGCTCGCAGATCCCCTTCGTGCACCGGGCGGTCCGCGCCCTCGGGATCCCGCTCCTGATGGTGGAGGGGGTCGAGGCCGACGACGTGCTCGCCACCCTGGCGCGGCGGCTGTCGGAGGACGGCAGGGACGTGACGATCGTGACCGGCGACAAGGATCTGTGCCAGCTGGTCGGGCCGAGGATCCGGCTTCTCGACACCATGCGGGACCGCTTCACGGGCCCCGGCGAGGTCCGGGACCGCTTCGGGGTCGCCCCCGACCGGGTCGTGGACGTCCTGTGCCTCGCGGGCGACGCCGTGGACAACGTGCCGGGGGTTCCGGGGATCGGGGTCAAGACGGCGGCGCAGCTCGTGGAGCGCTTCGGCAGCGTCGAGGAGGTGGTGGCGAGGGCGGGCGAGGTGGGGGGCAAGCGGGGGGACGCCCTGCGCGAACACGCGGAGCGGGTGCTGGCCAACCGGCAGCTGATCACCGTGGACACCGAGGTCCCCGTGCCGGGGAACGCGGACTCGCTCAAGCCGGGCCCCCGGGACCGCGCCGACCTCGTCGGAGTGCTGACGGAGTTGGAGTTCCACCGTTTCCTCCGAGACCTGGGGATCGAGGAGGAGGAACAGCCGACGACGGCGGTCGAGGTCTCGGAGGACGTGCCCGCGGACTGGGTCGCGGTGGTGCCCGGCGAGGGAGCGGAGGACTGGCACCTGGCGACGGAGAAGACCTCGCTGGCGTGTCCGCCGGAGGAGCTCCCCGAGGGGTGGGTCCGGGCGCTGGCGGATCCGGACGTGCCGGTGGTGGGGCACGGGCTGCAGCGGGCCCGGACCCTCCTCGGCCGGCGCGGGCTCGCACTGGAGGGGATCCGCCTCGACTGCGAGGTGGCGGCGTACCTTCTCGCCCCGGGCCGGCGGGGTTACCCGCTGCCGGACCTGGCGAGGGAGCGGGGCGTCCCCGCGGCGGCCGAGGGCGGCGGGCTCGCCCGGGCCGCGCGCACCCTGGCGGTCCGACTGGACGGGGAGCTGGAGGCCGCCGGGCTCGGGAGCCTGTACCGCGACGTCGAGAACCCCCTGATCCCGGTCCTCTCGGACATGGAGCTCCGCGGGGTGATGGTGGATTCCGCGGCGCTGCGGCGTCTCGGGGAGGAGTACGGCCGGCGGTTGGAGAACCTGGAAGCGCGCCTGTTCGAGGCGGCGGGGGAGGAGTTCAACCCCAACAGCCCGAAGCAGCTCGGGCGCATCCTCTTCGAGAAGCACAAACTGCCCGTGGTGCGTCGGACCGCCACGGGCTACTCCACCGACGCCTCGGTCCTCGAGGAGCTCTCCCTCGACCACCCGCTCCCGGCCCTGGTGCTCGAACACCGCAGCCTCGCCAAGCTCAAGGGATCGTTCATCGACGTCCTGCCGGCCTTGGCCGACCCGGCCACCGGCCGCATCCACGCGAGGTTCCACCAGACGGTGACCGCCACCGGGAGGCTCAGCTCGAGCGGGCCCAACCTCCAGAACGTCCCGGTCAAGGGAGAGGAGGGCCGGCGGATTCGTGAGGCCTTCGTCGCCCGGGAGGGGTGCCGCCTCCTCTCGGCGGACTACTCCCAGGTCGAGCTCCGAATCCTGGCGCACTTCTGCGAGGACCCGGGCCTGACGCAGGTGTTCCGGGAAGGGCGCGACGTGCACGCCGAGACGGCGAGCCGGATTTTCGGGGTGCCGGTGCCCGAGGTGGACGGCCGGATGCGCCGGGAGGCGAAGACGGTCAACTTCGGGATCCTCTACGGCATGAGCGCTTTCGGCCTGGCGCGGCAGCTCGGCATCGGGCGGGAGGCGTCCCAGCGGATGATCGACGCCTACTTCCGCCAGTTCCCCCGGGTGAGGGAGTATCTGGCCTCCCTCGTGGACGACGCCCGCAGCCGGGGCTACGCGGAGACGCTGTTGGGGCGCCGCCGCCCGATCCCCGAGCTCTCGTCGCGAAACCGTGCCCAGCGGGAGTTCGGGGAGCGCATGGCCGTCAACACCCCCATCCAGGGCACGGCGGCGGACCTGATCAAGCGCGCCATGATCTCCCTGCACCGCGAGTTGAAGGAGCGCGACCTGGACGCGTGCCTGATCCTCCAGGTGCACGACGAGCTCGTGCTCGAAGTGGGGGCTGGGCAGACCGCAGCGGTGCGGGCGGTGGTGGTCGGCGAGATGGAGCGCGCTGCGGACCTGCGGGTGCCCCTCGTCGTCGAGGCGGGCGAGGGCCCGAACTGGTACGAGGCCCACCCGTGAGCGACCGGCGTGTGTGCGCGGCCTGCGGCGAGGGGGCCAAGGTCGAGGAGGCGAGGGTCGGAGGCGTGCTGCGGGTCCGCTGCGGGAACTGCGGCCTGCCCCTGGGGGGGGGCGGCCCGCCGGGCGGCGCCCGCTTCCGCAAGGTGATCGTGGCGGACGACTCGCCCTTCTTCCTGCAGACGCTCGAAGACGTCCTGCGGGACCGGCGGGCGAGTGAGGACATCCTGCGGGCCGAAGACGGAGCCAGAGCCCTGGAACTGGCCACGGCGGCTCTGCGGGCCCGCTCTCCGGCGAGGTTGGTGATCCTCGACCTCATGATGCCGCGACTCAACGGCCTCCACGCGGCCGTGGCGCTCCGGGCCGTCGAGGCGGCGTTCGGGAGCTACCGCTCGGACATCCTGTTCCTGTCGACCCGGCGCCTCGACCTGACCGTGAGGCCCCTCGTCGACGAAGTCGCTCCGGCGTACTACCTCGACAAGGGGGGGGAGGGCGGCGCCTTCCCGGATCGCCTGGGAGGCGTTCTGGACGCGATTTCCGGCGCGGCACGCCTGGCTCGCAGGGGGTGATTGCGCCTTGACTCGCCCCGGGACGACGACTAGTATGGCCACACGTCGGAGGAGTCTATGCACCTGGAAAAACTGAACGTTCTGGAGCATAGGCTCGTCCGTTTGATCGAAAACTTCAACCGACTGAAGGAGGACAAAGCCCTCCTGGAGAGCCGCCTCGGTGATGAGGCGGACAAAGTGGCCGGCCTCGAAAAGGAGGTCGGGGAGCTTCGTCAGGAACGGGAAGCGATTCGAGAGAGGTTGGGCCGGCTCGTGGAGGCGATCGAGAGGCTCGAGACTCTGGAGGCGGGGGACGTCGGCGGGGAAGGGTGATGGTTCACGAGGTAGAGATCTTCGGCCAGACCTACTCCCTGCGGGCGGATGCGGACGCCGAACACGTGAAGAGGGTCGCCGTGCTGTTGGACGAGAGGATGCGGGAGGTGGCGTCGTCGGGGCGCACCGTGTCCACCGTGCAGATCGCGGTCCTGGCGGCCCTGGACATCGCGAGCGAGTTCCTTCAGCTTCGGGACGACTCCCGGCGCCTCGCCCGAGAGGTGGAGGCCCGGTCGGACTCGATGGCGCGCCGCATCGACAACCTGTGTCCAGAGGTGCTGAACGAAAAAGAAGGGATTCCCCTGCTGTGTTCGTGATTCCGCTGGAAGCTGTTGAGCCAACGGCATGACGTTGGGAGTCCTCCCTACCCGTGGATGGCACGCCCTCCGGGGAGCCCGTGAAGCGGCTACAGGACGCCCACTTTTCCGCGCAAGGTTCAACCGAACCTTAGGGACACGGCACGAGCGGGGGATCTTCTTCTCCTCGGACGGCTGACCTCGGATCTTCCCGCCCCTCGATCTCCCCCCCGACCCCGCCGGCCGAGTCTCCGGCATCCCAGGGCTTTCCTCCCTTCCCCGAACGGTCCCAGGGGCCTCTGCGAGGCGCTGCGGGAAAGGAGATTCCCTTGCAATCAACGATGATCATGGTCGTCTTGGCGATCGCCGCGGGCGTGGTGGCTTTGATCCTGGGCCTCGTCCTGGCCCGCCGCCGCGCTCCGGCGGCGCGGGACGAGGGCACGAGGATCGACCTCCCGGCGCTGCGGGAGGAGGCCCGGAAAGAGGCGGAGATCCTCAAGAAGGAGGCGCTCCTTCGCGCCAAGGAGGAGGCGTTCGCGGAGAAGGCCCGCGTCGAGAAGGAGCTCGAGGAGCGCAAGGGCGAGATCCTCGGCCTGGAGAAGCGCCTGCAGCAGAGGGAGGGCCTCCTCGACAAGAAGGAGGACAACCTCGACAAGCGGGAGGGGAGACTGCAGGAGCGCGAGGGGACCCTCGACGGGCGCGAGGCGCAGGTGGAGCAGTTGCGCCTCGACGTGGAGGCGAAGGGGGCTGAAGCGGTCCGCCAGCTCGAGCGCGTCGCGGGCATGAGCGCGGAGGAGGCCAAGGACGAGCTCAAGGCGGGACTTCTCAGCGAGGCCCGCCACGAGTCGGCCAAGGAGATCCGCGAGATCGAGGAGGAGGCCCGCAAGGTCGCGGACAAGAAGGCCAAGGAGATCATCAGCCTGGCGATCCAGCGCTACGCCGGGGAGTACGTGGCGGAGCGGACCGTGACGAGCGTCCAGCTTCCGGGCGACGAGATGAAGGGCCGCATCATCGGCCGGGAGGGCCGCAACATCCGCGCCATCGAGGCGGCGACGGGCGTGGACCTGATCGTCGACGACACGCCCGAGACGGTTCTGATCTCGGGGTTCGACCCGGTGCGGCGCGAGGTCGCCCGCGTGTCCCTCGAGCGGCTCATCAGCGACGGCAGGATCCACCCCGCCCGCATCGAGGAGGTGGTGAAGAAGGTCGCCAAGGAGGTGGAGCAGGAGATCAAGGAGGCGGGCGAGCAGGCCACCTTCGACGTCGGCGTCCACGGCATCCACCCGGAGATCCTCAACCTCGTCGGGCGCCTCAAGTACCGGTCCTCCTTCGCGCAGAACGTGCTCAACCACTCCCTCGAGGTGGCGTTCCTGTGCGGGATCATGGCCTCGGAGCTGGGCGTCAACGTGAAGCAGGCGAAGCGGGCTGGCCTGCTTCACGACCTGGGCAAGGCCGTCGACCACGAGGTCGAGGGCTCCCACGCCACGATCGGCGCCGACCTGTGCCGGAAGTACGGCGAGCCCAAGGAGATCGTGCACGCCGTGGCGGCGCACCACGACGACGTGAAGCCCGAGAGCATCCTCGCCGTGCTGGTGCAGTCCGCGGACGCCCTCTCCGCCGCCCGGCCGGGCGCGCGCCGCGAGATGCTCGAGACCTACGTGAAGAGGCTCGAGGACCTGGAGCGGATCGCCAACTCCTTCGAGGGCGTCTCGAAGTCCTACGCCATCCAGGCCGGAAGGGAGATCCGGATCATCGTGGACCACGAGAGGGTCGGGGACGACGGTTCGGTGCTGCTCTCCAAGGACATCGCGCGGAAGGTGGAGAAGGAGCTCTCCTATCCCGGCCAGATCCGGGTCACCGTGATCCGGGAGACCCGGGCGGTGGAGTACGCCAAGTAGTGGCGCCCCTGAGGATTCTGTTCCTCGGGGACGTGGTCGGCGAACCGGGGCTGCGGGCCCTGGAGACGCACCTCCCGGCCGTGGCGGCCGGGGCCGGGGCGGCGCTGGTGGTGGCCAACGGCGAGAACCTGGCGTCGGGGTTCGGGCTCACGGCTCCCCTGGTGCGACGCATGCTCGCCGCGGGCGTCCACGTGGTCACCACCGGAAACCACGTGTGGGACAGGAAGGAGTTCCTCCGCGCCGTCGACCGGTTCCCCCAGGTGGTTCGGCCCGCCAACTACCCTCCCGGGGCGCCCGGGAAGGGTTGGTGCTCGGTGCGGGTCGCCGAAGCGGTGGTCGCCGTGGTCAACCTCTCCGGGCGGGTGTTCATGGACCCCATGGACTGCCCCTTCCGCACGGCCGACGCCGTGCTCGGGGAAGTCGGCTCCGGGGCCGGGGTCGTCCTGGTCGACTTCCACGCCGAGGCCACGAGCGAGAAGCGGGCCCTGGGCTGGTATCTCGACGGCCGGGTCTCCGCCGTGGTCGGCACGCACACCCACGTTGCCACGGCGGACGCGCAGATCCTTCCGGGCGGCACGGGGTACATCACCGACGCGGGCATGACCGGCGTGGCCCGTTCCGTGATCGGGCTTTCGGTGGAGACCTCGGTGGAGCGCTTCCGGACGCGGATCCCCCAGGGGCACGGACTGGCGCAGGGGCAGGCGGTCCTGTGCGGTGTGCTCCTGGAGGTCGACACGGGGACGGGCCGGTGTCGGGCCATCGAGCGGGTGGAGGCGCCGGCGGGTCACTGGGCGGGGGGGTAGGTTTCCGGACCCGCCCGGGGAGGCCCCGACGGCGCACCGGTGCGCCCGGTCCGCGCCCTGTGATATGGTCCCGCGCCCCGGGGCCCTTGTGATCGAGGATGGCTTATGGAGGAACGCGGCGACAACGTGCTCATCCGCCAGAGGCTGGAGAACCTCACGGCGCTCCGCGAGCTCGGCGTCAACCCCTACCCAAACGACTTCCGGCCGACGCACACCGCCCAGGAGATCCTGGCGCAGCACGGCGACGCGGAAGGGGCGGCCCTGTCGTCCCTGCCGGGGAGCTTCGCGGTGGCCGGGCGGGTCGTGGCGGTGCGCAGCTTCGGCAAGGCCGCCTTCGTGAAGCTCCAGGACCGCACCGGCCGGATCCAGGCCTTCGTCAAGCGCGACGTGCTGGGAGACGAGGTCTTCGGGCAGTTCTCGCGGCTCGACGTGGGCGACTTCCTGGGGGTCGTCGGTGCCCTGTTCCGCACGCGCACCGGGGAGCTCACCATCGAGGCCCGGCAGATGCGGATCCTGTGCAAGAGCCTGCGCCCGCTGCCGGAGAAGTGGCACGGTCTCACCGACAAGGAGACGCGCTACCGGCAGCGCTACGTCGACCTGATCGTGAACCCGGAGGTGCGCGAGACCTTCCGGCTGCGCAGCCGCCTCATCCACCTCATGCGGCAGTTCTTCATCGCCCGGGATTTCGTGGAGATGGAGACGCCGATGATGCAGCCGATCCCCGGCGGCGCCACGGCCCGCCCCTTCGTGACGCACCACAACGCCCTGGACATGACGCTGTACCTCCGCGTGGCCCCGGAGCTCTACCTGAAGCGCCTGGTCGTGGGGGGGATCGAACGGGTCTTCGAGATCAACCGCAACTTCCGCAACGAGGGGTTGTCGAACCAGCACAATCCCGAGTTCACGATGCTCGAGTTCTACCAGGCGTACGCCTCCTACCAGGACCTGATGGGCGTCACCGAGGAGCTGTTCGTGAGCCTCGCGGAGCAGCTCGCGGGCGGGCGGAGCATCACGTACCAGGGGGAGACGATCGACTTCGAGCCGCCGTGGCCCCGGCTGACCGTGCGGGAGGCGGTGGCCCGCTACGGGGGGCTTTCGCGGGAGGAGACGGACGACCCGCAGGCGGTGGCGGGCCGGGCGGCGCAGCTCGGGATCGAGACCGCGGGAGTGCCCCACGGCAAGCTCCTGGCCGAGGTCTTCGAGACGGTCGCCGAGCCGCACCTGCTCCAGCCCACCTTCGTGACCGAGTACCCCGTGGAGGTTTCCCCCCTCTCGCGCCGCAACGAGTCGGACCCCCGCTTCGTGGACCGGTTCGAGCTCTACATCGCCCGGCGGGAGATCGCCAACGCCTTCAGCGAGCTCAACGACCCGGTCGACCAGTTGGAGCGCTTCCGGGGGCAGGCGAGCCAGCGGGCGGCCGGGGACGAGGAGGCCCACTGGGTCGACGAGGACTTCGTCCGCGCCCTGGAGTACGGGATGCCGCCGGCGGCCGGGGAGGGCATCGGGGTCGACCGCGTCGCGATGCTCTTCACCGACAGCCCCTCGATCCGGGACGTCATCCTCTTCCCCCACATGCGGCCGGAGGCCTGACCCTTGCCCCGCCCCTACGAGCTCGACGTCGCGCTCCGCTACCTGAAGGCGCGGCGGGGGGAACTCTTCATCTCGCTGATCACGTGGATCAGCGTGGGCGGAGTGGCCCTGGGGGTCACGGCGCTCATCGTCGTGCTCTCGGTGATGACGGGCTTCGAGGAGGACCTGCGGGACAAGATCCTGGGGACGAACGCCCACGTGGTGGTCTACCCCATGGGCGGGACCCTCGACGCACCCTCCTCCGTGGTGGAGGAGGTGGAGCAGGTGGACGGGGTCCTGGGGGCGACCCCCTTCGCGGTCAGCCAGGTGATGCTCATGGCCCGCGGGTCGGTGCAGGGCGCCGTGCTCCGGGGGGTCGACGCGGCGAGCGTGGGCAGGGCCACCGACCTGGAGCGGTTCCTCGTGGAGGGGAGACTCTCGGACCTGGAGGGGGACACGCCGGGCGTGCTCGTGGGGCGCGAGATGGCCCGCAACCTGGGGCTGTTCGTCGGCGACGTGGTGCAGGTGGTGAGCCCGGCCGGCAACCCCACGCCCGTGGGGATCATCCCGCGGATGCGGGCGTTCCGGGTCGCCGGGATCTTCGCCTCCGGCATGTACGAGTACGACACCTCCTTCGTGTTCACGGCGCTGGGAGCGGCGCAGGACTTCCTCCGCCTGGGCTCGTCGGCCACCGGGATCGAGGTCCGGGTCCGGGACATCTACGAGTCCCGCCAGACCGCGCGACGGATCGAGGCGCGGATCGGGGGGCGCTACTGGGCGCGGGACTGGACCGAGATGAACCGCAACCTGTTCAGTGCCCTGAAGCTCGAAAAGGTCGCGATGTTCGTGATCCTGGCCCTCATCGTGCTGGTGGCCGCGTTCAACATCGCCGCCACCCTCATCATGGTGGTGATGGAGAAGGCGCGGGACATCGGCATCCTCAAGTCCATGGGGGCGACCGCCCGCTCGATCCGGCGGGTCTTCATGTTCGAGGGGCTCGTGATCGGGGGGCTCGGGACCGGGTTGGGCCTTCTCGGAGGCTGGACGCTGTGTGCCCTGCTCAAGCGCTACAAATTCATTGAACTGCCCAGCGACGTGTATTACATCGACACGCTGCCGGTCGTGATGAAGCCGGGGGTCTTCGCCCTGGTGGCGGCGTGTGCGCTGGCTCTGTGTTTCTTCGCCACCCTCTACCCGTCGTGGCAGGCGTCGCGCCTCGATCCGGTGGAGATCCTGCGTTACGAGTAGGCGCCATGGGTTTGCTCTTCCGAGGGCCGAAGACGGACGACAAGGCCGCGGGCGACCAGCACTTCGGCAGGGGCCAGTGGCTCCAGGCCCTCGAGTCGTACCGCCGGGTGTGCGAGAAGGACCCGGACAACGTCCCGGTGCTCCGGCGCGTGGGCGACGTGCTGGTCCGGCTCGGGCGGACGGCGGAGGCGATCGAGACCTACCGCCGGGTGGCCGGCCTGTACGCCGACGGCGGCTTCCTCGTGCAGGCGATCGCCATCTACAAGATCCTGCTGCGGATCGACCCCGGTGCCGAGGACGTTTCGCGCAAGCTGGCCGGCCTCTACGCCAAGCGCGGGATGGGGGGCGGAGGCCGGGACGAGGGGAGGAGGCCCCGGGTGGAGACCCCGCTCTTCTCCGAGCTCGACTCGGAAGCCTTCGCCGAACTGCTCGAGCGGCTCGTCTCGCGCACGCTCGCCATGGGCGAGGTGCTGTTCCGGCGCGGGGACCCCGGGGACTCGATCTTCGTCGTCGTTTCCGGAGCCGTCCGGGTCTCCCGCGAGGGGATGACCCTGGCGGAGTTGAGCGAGGGGGCTTTCTTCGGGGAGGGCGCCTTCTTCAGCCGGGAGGCGCGCAACGCCGACGTGACCGCGCTCGCGCCCGCGGAGCTCCTGGAGATCCGCCGCGAGGACGCCGAGGCGCTGATGGACCGGTATCCCGCCGCGGCGGCCGCCCTGGCCGGCTTCTACCGGCGCCGGGTGCTGGACGGCGTTCTCGCCGCATCCCCTCTGTTCGGCGTCCTGCCCGAGGCCGACCGCAAACGCCTGGCGGACGCGCTCCAGGTCGTGCACGTGGCCCCCGGCGACGTCGTCGTCCGCGAGGGCGACCGGGACCGCTCCCTGTACGTGGTGAAGCGGGGATGCTTCGCCGTCACGGCCTCGGCGCCCGGCGGCAGGGAGCCGGCGGCGCTCGACGAACTCGGCCCCGGCAGCATCTTCGGGGAGGTCTCCCTCCTGGGGGGAACGCCCCGCACCGCGACGGTGACCGCGCGGGGGGAGGGGGAATTGCTGCGAGCGGCCCACGCGGACCTCGCGCCGCTGTTGGAGGCCCGCCCCGAGATCCGTGAGGCCCTCGACAAGCTCCGCACGGAACGCGCGGCCGACACGATCGCGAAGGTCCTGGGACGCAAGTGAGCCGACCGGCGCTGGTGGACGTCCAGGGACTGCGCAAGGCCTTTCCCCAGGGCGGGGGAGGACGCCTGCAGGTGCTCAAGGGCATCGACCTCACGGTGGATGCAGGCGAGTGCTCTGGCCGTTGTGGGGCCTTCCGGGGCCGGCAAGTCCACCCTCCTCCACATCCTCGGTGCCCTGGACCGCCCCACCGAGGGGCAGATCCGGTTCCGAGGGGAGGAGGTCTTCGCCCGCTCCGATCCCGAACTCGCCGCGTTCCGCAACCGGCACGTCGGGTTCGTGTTCCAGTTCCACCACCTGCTCCCGGAGTTCACGGCCCTGGAGAACGTGGCCATGCCGGCCCGGATCGCCGGCGTGCCCCGGGACGACGCCCTGGCTCGGGCCGGGGCGCTGCTTGAGGACGTGGGGCTCGCCGAGCGCCTCGAGCACAGGCCCGGCGAGCTCTCCGGCGGGGAGCAGCAGCGCGTGGCGCTCGCCCGGGCGCTCGTCGGCGAGCCCGCCCTCGTGCTGGCGGACGAGCCGACGGGAAACCTGGACCACCGCACGGGCGAGGCGATGCACCGGCTGATGCTCGACCGGAACCGCCGCACGGGCGTGACCCTGGTGGTCGTCACCCACAACCCGGAGCTCGCCCGCGCCATGGACCGCATCGTGACCCTGGTGGACGGGAAGATCGTCGAGGACGAGAGGCTGAGGGCATGATCCGGACGACCCTGACGGCGCTGGTCGTGCTCCTCGCCTCCGCGGTCTGGGCCGAGCCGGTTCGAGACCTCGACGTCCGCGGGAACCTGCGGGTGGAGAAGGACCTCATCCTGCAGCAGGTCACCACGAGGGCCGGCGACGAATACGACCCGGCGCGCATCCGCAGCGACATCGCGGCCATCTACGCCCTGGGGTACTTCGAGGACATCGCGGTGGAGTTCTCGGAGAAGGGAAGGCTCACCTTCGTCGTCCTGGAGCGGCCGGCCCTGCGGGAGTGGCGGACCGAGGGCGCCGACGAGGTGGACGACGAGGACGTGCGCAAGGCGGTCCCCCTCGCCCGGCGGGAGATCGTGGACCAAGTCCGGGTCGACGAGGGGGCCCGGGGGATCCGGGAGCTCTACCGGGAGAAGGGCTACTACCTGGCCACGGTGGTGCCGGAGATCGTGCGCGTGGAAGACGGCAAGAACCACGTGGACGTGGTGTACCGGGTGGACGAGGGGGAGAAGGTGAAGGTCCGCGACATCCACCTCGGCGGCGTCGAGGAGGGGGACCCGGCGGAGATCCGCAAGTTCCTGGCGACCCGGGAGGCGGACTTCCTCTCCTGGATCACGGGCGCGGGAACGTTCAAGGAGGCGGAACTGGCCCGGGACCGGGAGGTCATCCGCTCCTACTACCTCAACCGCGGCCACGTGGACGTGGAGGTCTCCGAGCCCCTCGTGAGCCTGCTGGCGGACCGCAAGGGCATCCGGATCGACATCCCGATCTCGGAGGGGGAAGAGTACAGCGTCGCGTCGGTGTCGTTCTCCGGGGACCTCGAGTTCACCGAGGAGGAACTCCGGGCCGCCGTGCCGCTGCGGGCCGGCGAGACCTTCCGGAGCGAGGACTTCCGCAGGGCGAACCAGAAGCTCGTCGACCTGTACGGGGCCAAGGGGTACGCCTTCGTGGAGGTCGACCCGAAGACCCGGGTGGACGCCGAGGGGCGCACGGTCTCCCTGGAGTTCGAGATCCACAAGGGGCCGCTCGTGCACATCGGACGGATCGAGGTCCGGGGGAACACGAAGACCCGGGACCGGGTGCTGCGCCGGGAGATGGACCTGGCCGAGGGCGACCTCTACAATGGGCCGTCCATCGACCGGAGCCGCCGCCGACTCGAGAGGCTGGGGTTCTTCGAGACGATCAACCTGTCCACCCACCGGCGGCCGGGGACGGACCTGCTGGACGTGGACATCGAGGTGGTGGAGAAGGCCACCGGCTCCTTCAGCGTGGGCGCCGGGTACTCCTCGGTGGACAAGATCGTCGGCATGGCCAGCGTCAGCCAGCGGAACTTCCTGGGCTACGGCTACCAGCTCTCCCTGCAGCTCAACGCCGGCACCGAGAAGCAGACCTACAGCTTCACCTTCAACAATCCCCGGCTGTTCGATACGAGGGTGTACACGGGGTTCGATGCGTGGAAGTCGCGGGTGGACTTCACGGAGTACGACAAGAAGGCCATCGGCGGGGCCGTGAAGCTCGGCACCTCCTTCACGGACGAGTGGAGCACGCGGTGGACGTACCGCCTCGAGGACGCGGACGTGACCAACGTGGACCCGGACGCGTCCATCTTCATCAAGGACCAGGAGGGCAAGATCCTCACCTCCGCGCTCCTCGCCACCCTGTCCTACGATTCGCGGGACAACCGCTGGGAGCCCCAGCACGGGAGCGACCTGGAGTGGTCGGTGGAACTGGCGGGCGGACCGCTCGGCGGGGACGCGGACTTCGTGAAGTACGGCGTCGAGGCCGCCCACTTCGTGCCGCTCTGGTTCCGCCACGTGTTCGGGGTGCACGGCCGCGTCGGGTACATCCAGGAACTGAGCGGGGAGATCCCGATCTACGAGCTCTACACCCTCGGGGGCATCAGTACCCTGCGGGGCTTCGACTCCCGCAGCATCGGGCCGAAGGACCCCGAGACCGGCGACGTGATCGGCGGCAACAAGGAGATCCTGATCAACGTGGAGTACCTCTTCCCTCTGATCGAGGAGGCCAAGGTCCGGGGGCTGTTCTTCTTCGACGCGGGAAACGCCTGGGAAAAGGACGACGACTACTTCGAGACGTCGCTGCGAAAGAGCGTGGGCGCGGGGATCCGGTGGTTCAGCCCCATGGGGCCCCTGAGGCTCGAGTGGGGGTACGTGCTGGGTCCCAAGGAGGACGAGGAGCCGTCCCAGTGGGAGTTCAGCATCGGGGGTTTCTTCTGATCCGGCCGACACGGGGCCGGTCTCGTGGGCCCACGGGCCCGGGGCGATGGCCGCCCCGGTCGGTGGGAAGAAGGGAGCGAGCGGGATGAGCAGGGCGAAGTGGGCGACGATCCTGGCGCTGTTGTGGGCGGTCGGCGCCCAGGCAGCCGACCTCAAGGTGGGCGTGGTGGACCTCCAGCGCTGCCTCAACGACTCGAAGCTGGGCAAGAAGTACAAGGCGGAGTTCACCACCGACGCCGAGAAGGTGAAGGCCGAGCTCGAGCAGGAGGAGCAGTCGCTCAAGACCATGCGCGACGAGTTGGAGAAGCAGGGCATGGTCCTCTCGGAGACCGCGAAGGTCGAGAAGGAGAAGCTCTACCGGGAGAGGGTGGACGCCTTCAAGCAGAAGGTGCAGCAGAGCCAGCAGGCGCTCCAGCGGCGGGACCAGGAACTGACCCGGAAGATCCTCAAGGATCTCCAGGGCGTGATCCGCGAGGTCGGCGAGACCGGCGGCTACGCCATGGTGGTGGAGAAGGGCGAGGGCGGGGTCCTCTTCGCGCCGAAGGAGGCCGACCTCACCGACGAGGTGGTGCGCCGCTACGACCAGTTGGCGGGAGGGGAGTGAGCGCGTGGCCCTCACCGCGGGCCGCCTGGCCGAGCGGCTCGGTGCCACGCTGCAGGGAGAGCCCGGGGTGGAGGTCCACTCCGTCGCGAGCCTCGAGAAGGCGGGGCCGGGGCAGGTCGCCTTCCTGGTGAACCCCCGTTACCGGGCCCAGCTGCGCTCGACGCGGGCTTCGGCGGTCATCCTCGCGCCCGAGGACGCGGTGGAGGGCCTCGTGTGCCTCGTCACCCCGAATCCCTACCTGGCCTTCGCCCGCGCGGTGGAGATCCTGCACGGGAAGGACCATCCCCGACGGGGCGTCGAGGAGGGAGCCCGGGTGCATCCCGAGGCCCGCGTGGCGGACGGCGCCACGGTGATGGCCGGGGCGTGCGTGGAGGAGGGCGCCGAGGTGGGCGCGGGGTGCGTGCTCTACCCCGGAGCCTACGTGGGCCCCGGGGCGCGGGTGGGCGAAGACTGCGTGCTCCACCCCAACGCGGTCGTCCGGGAGGGCTGCGTCCTCGGCGAACGGGTGATCCTGCAGCCCGGGGCCGTGGTGGGCTCCGACGGCTTCGGCTACGCCCGGGACGGGGCGCGGGCCGTCAAGATCCCGCAGGTGGGCATCGCCGTGCTGGAGGACGACGTGGAGGTCGGGGCCTGCTCGGCGATCGACCGGGCGGCCCTGGGGGAGACCCGGGTCGGCCGGGGCACCAAGATCGACAACCTGGTCCAGGTGGGGCACAACGTGGTGGTCGGCGAGGACTGCGTGCTCGTGGCCCAGGTGGGCGTGAGCGGGTCCACCCGGCTCGGGCGCGGCGTGGTGCTGGCGGGCCAGGTGGGGGTCGTGGGCCACGTGACCGTCGGCGACGGCGCGACCGTCGGGGCCCAGTCCGGCGTGGCGTCGGACCTCCCGGCGGGTTGCACCGTGTCGGGGAGCCCCGCCTTCGAACACGGGGAGTGGCTCCGGGTGCAGACCGCGCTGCGGAGACTGCCGGCCTTGCGGCGAACGGTTCGGGAGCTCGAACGGCGGCTGCGGGAGATCGAACGGGCCCGCGGCGGAGAGGAGACGCCATGAAGGACGTCCGCGCGATCCTGGCCACGCTGCCACACCGCTACCCCTTCCTGCTGGTGGACCGGGTGGTGGAGGTGGAGCCCGGGGAGAGCATCCACGCGGTGAAGAACGTGACGATCAACGAGCCCTTCTTCCCGGGGCACTTCCCGGGGGAGCCCGTGATGCCGGGGGTGCTCATCGTGGAGGCCCTGGCCCAGGCCGGGGCCATCCTGGCGCTGCGGACCACGGGGGAGAGCATCGAAGGCAAGCTGCTCCTGTTCCGCGGCATCGACCGCGCGAAGTTCCGGCGGCCCGTCACGCCCGGGGACCAGCTCCACCTCCACGCTCGGGTTATCAAGCAGCGGGGCGCGTTCTGGTCCTTCTCCGCGGAGGCGAAGGTGGACGGCGAGGTGGTCGCCGAGGCCGAGCTCTCCGCGGCCCTGGTGGAGGCGGCCGGTGCGGCCGGCTGAACTCGTCGGCGAGGCGGCCGGGGCGATCGACCCCCGCGCGGTGGTGCACGCGGGCGCGGAGATCGGGGCGGACGTCGAGATCGGTCCCTTCGCGGTCGTGGGGCCGCACGTGCGCCTCGGGCGGGGCGTCACGGTGGGGGCGAACGCGCTCGTCGAAGGGCGGACGACCGTGGGGGACGGGTGCCGCATCTTCCCCTTCGCGGCCGTCGGCACCGTGCCCCAGGACCTGAAGTACCAGGGAGAGCCCACCCTGCTGGAGATCGGGCCGGGGACGGTGGTCCGGGAGTTCGCGACCGTCAACCTCGGCACCGAGGGGGGCGGCGGGATCACCCGGGTGGGGGCGGAGTGCCTCCTCATGGCCTACTCCCACGTCGCCCACGACTGCCGGCTCGGCTCCCACGTGATCCTGGCCAACGCCGCCACCCTGGCGGGGCACGTGGACGTGGAGGACTGGGCCACGGTGGGAGGGCTCACCGCGGTGCACCAGTTCGTCCGGGTGGGGGCGCACGCCTTCGTGGGGGGGTGCTCGGCGGTGGTCATGGACGTGCCCCCGTTCGTGTCGGCCTCCGGGAACCGGGCCAAGCTCTACGGCCTGAACGTCACGGGCCTGCGGCGGCGGGGTTTCGACGAGGAGACGATCGCGGACCTCCGCAGGGCCTACCGCGACGTCTTCCAGTCGGGCGACGTGCTGGCGCAGGCGCTCGAGAGGGTTCGGGGGAGCCCGGGGTACGGCAGACCCGAGGTGCGGTGCTTCGTGGAGTTCATCGCCGCCTCCGAGCGTGGCGTGACGCGCTGAATGGACCGGGTCGGGATCATCGCCGGGGCCGGGGAGTTCCCGCTCCTCCTGGCCCGGCAGCTCCGCCTCCAGGGGGTGGAGACCGTGGCGATCGCGCTCGAGGAGGAGGCGGAGGCCGCCCTCGAGGCCGAGGTGGACCGGACCCACTGGCAGCCTCTGGGCCGCGTGGGGCGGCTGCTCAAGGTGCTCCGGAAGGAGTCGGTCCGCCACGCGATCCTCGCGGGCAAGGTGCAGAAGACCCGGATCTTCCGCGACTTCCGTCCGGACCTGAAGGCGCTGACGCTCCTGTGGGGCCTCCGGGACCGCCGGGACGACACGATTCTCGCCAAGGTCGCCGAGGTGCTGGCCTCGGAGGGCGTCGAGCTCCTCCCCCAGACCTTCGCCATGGAGCCCTACCTCCCGCCCCCCCAGGTGTTCACCCGGCGGCAGCCCACGGCCGACGAGCGGGCCGACATCGACTTCGGCGCCGCGCTGGCCCGGGAGATGGGGCGCCTCGACGTGGGGCAGACCGTGGTGGTGAAGTCCTGCGCCGTGCTCGCCGTGGAGGCGATCGAGGGGACCGACGCGGCGATCCGCAGGGGGGGTACCCTGGGAGGCCCGGGTGCCGTGGCGGTGAAGGTGGCCAAGCCCCAGCAGGATCCCCGCTTCGACGTGCCGGCCGTGGGGCTGGACACCGTGCGCACCTGCTCGGACGCGGGCGTGCGCGTGCTCGCCTTCGAGGCCCGGAAGACCTTCTTCTTCCAGCAGGAGCGGGCGCTCGAGGAGGCGGAGAGGCACGGGATCGCGGTTCTCGCCTTCTGAATCCGTCCGGGGGGGTGGGGGCGGCCGGGCGGCGCCCCCGCGAAGGAGGGATCGGGGGTTGGCGCACGACGACGACACGGCCGCGGGGGCGGGGGAACGGCCCGCGTCCCCGCGCCTGGCAAGCCTGGGGATCGTGGCCGGGGAGGCCTCCGGCGACGCGCACGCCGCGGCGCTGGTCCGGGCCCTGCGGCGGAGCCGGCCCGGCCTCCGGGTCTGGGCCGTGGGGGGGGACGCCCTGCGCGAAGCCGGGGCGGAGGTCATCTTCCCGGCCGAGGAGCTGTCGGTCGTGGGGCTGTGGGAGGCGGCAGGGAGGCTTCCGGCCGTCCTGCGGGCGCGAGCCCGGGTCCTGCAGAGGCTGGGTGATCCCCCCGACCTGTTCGTGCCCGTGGACTTCGGGGGGCTCAACCTCCGGCTGGCCCGGGCGGCGCGCCGCAGGGGCGTGCCGGTGGCGTACTACATCCCTCCCAAGGTGTGGGCCTGGGGGCCGTGGCGGGTGCGCAGCCTCCGGGAGTCGGTGGACGAGGCGCTGGTGATCCTGCCCTTCGAGGAAGCGTTTCTCCGAGAGCGGGGGGTGTCCGCCCGCTACGTCGGGTCCCCGGTCCTCGACCACCTCGCTCCCCGCGCGTTTCCCCCCGAACCCGCCACCGTGGGGCTCCTCCCCGGGAGCCGTCCCGGCGAGGTGGCCCGGATCTGGCCGCTGCTGCGGGAGGTCGCATCGACCCTGGCCCGCGCCCGTCCCCTGCGCTTCCTCGTGCCCCGCGCTCCGGGGGTCCCCCCGGAGGCCTTCGCGCCCGCTCCGTCGTCGCCTGCGCTGCGATTCGAGATCCTGGAGGGGAGGAGCCAGGAGGTCATGGAGCGGTCGCGGGTCTGCGTCGTGGCGTCGGGGACGGCGACCCTGGAGTGCGCCGTCGTGGGGACGCCGCTCGTCGCCGTCTATCGGGTCCACCCCCTCACCTACGCGGCGGGGCGCCTGCTGGTGCGCGTGCCGTTCGTCTCGCTCCCCAACCTCGTCGCCGGCCGGCGGGTGGTGCCCGAGTTGGTGCAGACCGGACCGGGGCCCGTCGTCGAGGCGGTCGAGGCGCTCCTCGACGACGGGCCCCGGCGCGACGCCGCGCTGCGGGGGCTGGCGGAAGTGCGGGATACCCTGGGGGAGCGGGGCGCGTCGGAGAGGGCCGCCGCGTTCCTCCTCGACCGCTTCGGGGGAGGGGCTGCCGCGTGAAGAGCCTGCGGCGCCTGGCCGCCTACTTCCGGCCCTACGCGCGTCACCTGGCGTTTTCCGCCGCGTGCATGGCCGTGGTGGGCGCGAGCGCCGGGGCGGCGGCGTGGCTCGTCAAGCCGGTGCTCGACGACGTCTTCATCCGCCAGGACGCGGGGAAGCTCAAGCTGCTCCCCCTGGCCGTGCTCGGCCTGTACCTGGTCAAGGGCGTGTGCCGCTACCTCCAGGCGTACACGATGCGCTGGGTCGGGGAGGCCGTGGTGCTGAGGCTCCGCGCCGACCTGCTGGCGTGCCTCCAGGGCCGGGAGCTCGGCTTCTTCGACCGGAACCCCACCGCGGCTCTCGTCTCCCGGGTCACCCACGACGTCGGCGCGATGCACCGGGCGATCCCCGACGTGATCCAGCTCGCGCGCCAGGCCTTCACCCTCGCCGGGCTGGCGTTCGTGCTCCTGTACCGGGACTGGCGTCTCGCCCTGGTGGCCCTCGCGGTCTTCCCCCTGGCGGCCTACCCCGCCCGGCGGGTCGCGGTGCTCCTGCGCCGGTACGCCCGGCGCGGCCAGGAGCGCATCGGCGAGATGGCGAACGCCCTCCAGGAGGGGTTCAGCGGCATCGCGGTGATCAAGGCCTTCGGCCTCGAGGGGCGCCAGGCCGAGCGCTTCCGCGCCGAGGCGGAGAGCCTGCGGAGGGTCAACCTCAAGACCTCCCGGGTCAGCGACGCCAGCGCGCCCTTCATGGAGTTCCTCGGGGCACTGGGGGCCGCCGCGATCATCTGGTACGGGGGCAGCCAGGTGCTCGCGGGGAAGACGACGCCGGGGAGCTTCTTCAGCTTCCTCACCGCGCTGTTCATGCTCTACGACCCCCTGAAGCGGGCCGGGAGCCTCAACAGCTCCCTCCAGCAGGCCCTCGCCGCGGCGGAGCGGGTGTTCCAGGTGATGGACGAGCCCGCGGCCCCCTCCGAGCGGGGTGGCGCGCTGCCTCTCCCCCGTCCGGTGGAGGAGGTCCGCTTCGACGACGTGCACTTCGCCTACGACGGCTCGGCCGCCGAGGTCCTGCGCGGCGTCAGCTTCCGCGCCGTGCGGGGACAGGTGGTGGCGCTGGTGGGCCCGAGCGGGGCCGGGAAGTCCACGGTGCTCAAGCTCCTGCCGCGCTTCTACGACCCCACGGCGGGTTCGATCCGGATCAACGGCACGGACATCCGCGAGTACCCCACCGCGGACCTGCGGGGAGTCGTGGCCGTGGTGACCCAGGACACCTTCCTCTTCAACGACACCGTCCGGAACAACATCCGGGTCGGACGGCCGGGGGCGGCGGAGCGGGAGGTGGAGGAGGCGGCGCGGGCGGCCCACGCGGACGGCTTCATCCGCGAACTCCCCGGCGGCTACGACACCCGGGTGGGGGAGAGGGGCGACCTCCTGAGCGGCGGCCAGAAGCAGCGCATCGCCATCGCGAGGGCCCTCCTGAAGGACGCGCCGATCCTGATCCTGGACGAGGCGACGAGTTCCCTCGACTCCGTCTCGGAGCGGGAGGTGCACGCGGCCCTGGAGCGCCTGATGAACTCCCGCACCACCTTCGTCATCGCCCACCGCCTCTCCACGGTGCGCAGCGCCGACCTCATCCTCTTCCTGCGGCACGGCGAGGTCGCGGCCCGGGGATCCCACGACGAGCTGATGGAGGGGAACGAGGACTATCGGCACCTGTGCCGGGTGCAGTTCGGGGCGGGGGTGGAAGGTGCGTGAGGGCGGGCTGCGGATGGCCGCCGGAGCCGGCCGGGCCTACCTGCGGCTCCTGGGGCTCACGGTCCGGCACCGGTGCGAGGGGCTCGACGGGCTGGACCGGGCCCGGCAGGGGGGTGCGGTGGTCCTCGCGTTCTGGCACAACCGCCTCCTCGGGCCGGCCATCCCCTTCCGGGGCCGGGGCATGGGCGCCGTGATCAGCCGGAGCCGGGACGGCGAGTTCCTCAGCCGCGTGCTCGTCCCCTTCGGGTACGTGCCGCTGCGGGGATCTTCCAGCCGCGGGGGCGCCCAGGCCCTGCGG
This sequence comes from uncultured delta proteobacterium, assembly GCA_963707045.1. Lineage (GTDB taxonomy): Bacteria > Desulfobacterota > Deferrisomatia > Deferrisomatales > JACRMM01 > CAZGRT01. Next base: position 86,602 of record CAVPOV010000030.1, on the reverse strand, counting down.
GCGGTGCTGCGGCACCTGCGGGGAGGCCGCGACGTGGCGTTCACCCCCGACGGCCCCCGGGGGCCGCGCTACACGGTGCACCCCGGGGTGGCCCAGGCCGCCCGGCAGGCCGGGGTGCCGGTGGTCCCGGTCGGGGTCGCCATCTCCCGCAAGATCGTCTTCTCCTCCTGGGACCGCTTCCAGCTTCCGCTCCCGTGGGCGCGGGTGCTCCTGTGGCACGGGCCTCCCCTGCGCTTCGACCGGGGGAGCGCCGTGGAGGAGGCGGCCGAGGAGATCCGCGTGGCGCTGACCCGGGCGACCGCGCAGGCCGAGAGCCGCCTCGGGGTCGCCTCGCCGTGACGCCCCTCTACGCCGCGTACCAGGCCGCGGGCTGGGCGGCGCTGGCGCTGGGTTGGCCCGTGCTGGCGGCCCGTGCCCTCGCCGACCCGCGCTACCGGGCGGGGTGGCCCGAGCGCCTCGGGTTCTGGGGCCGCGTGCCTCCGGGGTGCGTGTGGGTCCACGGCGCGAGCCAGGGGGAGCTGCGCTCGGCCGCCCCGCTGGTCGAGGGTCTCCGGTCCCGGGGGGCTCGTGCCTTCCTCACGGCGACGAGCCCGGCCGGGCGCGAGGTCGCCCGCGACCTGGCCGGGCGCGACGCGGCCCGGTTCCTGCCCCTCGACCTGGGGCCCCTGGCGGGCCGGTGCGTCGGGAAGCTCGCCCCGCGGGGGCTGGTGGTCCTGGAGACGGAGCTGTGGCCGGCGCTGCTCTCCGCGGCCCACAGCCGGGGGATCCCGACCCTCCTGGCCAGCGCGCGGCTCTCGGACCGGGCGTTCGCCCGGTACCGCGCCCTGGGGCGGGCCTTCGCCCCGCTGCTGGAAGGGTTCGCGGTCATCCAGGCCCAGTCCGAGGAGGACGCCCGGAGGTTCCGGGCGCTGGGCGCCCCGGCGGGCCGGGTCACGGTGGGGGGCAACCTCAAGTTCGACATCCCCGCTCCCGACGCCGCCGACCCGGTGGTGGGGGCCCTGCGGCGGACGGGGGCGGGCGGCTGGCGGGTCCTGGTGGCCGGCTCGACCCACGCCGGCGAGGAGGAGGCGCTCCTCGGGGCGGTGCGGGGCGAGCGACTCGGGGGGATGAAGGTGGGCCTCGTGCTCGCGCCGCGGAAGCTGGAGCGGCTCGAGGAGGTGGCGGGGGTTCTCGCGCGGGCGGGCGTGGCCGCCCGCCCCTGGAGCGGGCTCGGCGAGCCGCTGGAGGGGGCGCTCCTCCGGGCCTTCGAGGAGGGCGCGGCCGTGGTGGTCGACCGCTACGGCCTGCTCGGCCGCCTGTACGGGGGCGCCCACGCGGCGTTCGTGGGGGGGAGCCTCGTGCCCGTGGGCGGCCACAACCTGCTCGAACCCCTCGCCTGGGGGGTTCCGGTGGTCTTCGGCCCCCACACGGAGAACGCGCGGGAGGTGGCGGAGGCCGTCCTGGCGGAAGGGGCCGGCGCCCGCGTGGCGGACGGTGCGGGCCTCGCGTCGGCCCTGGCGAGCTACCTGGCCGACGACGGGGCGCGGGCGGCCGCCCGCACCGGGGCCGAAGCCCTCTTCGCCCGCAACCGGGGGGCGTCGGCGCGGGTGCTCGCCGTGCTCGAGTCGGTCGGGGCCTTGGAGGGCAAGGGCTGATGCAGATCCGCCTCTGGATCAAGGAGATGCTCACCCACCGGGCCCGCACCGCGGGGTGGGCCCTGCTCTTCCTCCCCCTCACGGCCGCCGCCTGGGTCTACGGGCGCCTCATGACCCTGCGGCGCTGGGCGTACCGCCGCGGCGTGCTCGGGTCGTACCGCGCCTCCGTGCCCGTGATCTCGGTCGGCAACGTGACGGCGGGGGGCACGGGGAAGACCCCCTGCGTGGAGACCGTGTGCCGCATCCTGCAGGCCGAGGGGCTCCGGCCCGCGGTGCTCGCGCGGGGGTACCGGGGCTCCCTGGGGGAGAGGGCGGCGGTGGTCTCGGACGGCGAGGCGGTGCTCCTGGGCCCCGAGGTGGCCGGCGACGAGCCCGTGCTCCTGGCGCGCCGGCTGCCGGGGGTGCCCGTGCTGGCCGGCCGCCACCGGGCGGTGACCGCGGAGATGGCCGTGTCGCGGTTCGCGAGCCAGGTGCTGGTGCTCGACGACGGGTTCCAGCACCTGCGGCTGTGCCGCGACCTCGACCTCGTCACCGTGGACGCCCGCCACCCCTTCGCGAACGGGCACTGCTTCCCCCGGGGCCTGCTGCGGGAGCCGCCCGGCGCCGTGGCGGACGCGGACGCGGTCCTCGTGACCCGAACCCGCCGGGCGGACGCCCGGAAGCTCGACGCCGTGCGGGAGAGCGTGCGCCGTTGCGGCCGCTCCGTGCCGGTGCTGCCCACGGCCCACGCCCCCCTGGCCGTGGTGGACCTGGAGAGCGGCGAGACCCGCCCGCTGGAGAGCGTCCGGGGACTCCGGGTGCTCGCCTTCGCGGGGATCGGGACGCCCGACGCCTTCTTCCGGGAGGTGGAGGAGCTCGGGGCCCGGCTGCTCCAGTCCGTCCCCTTCCCCGATCACCACCGGTACCGGCCCGAGGACCTGCGGCAGGTGGAGCGTTGGGCCGGCCTCATGAAGGCGGAGGCCCTGGTGACCACGGAGAAGGACGCCATGCGGCTCCTGGGGCACCTGCCCCTGAAGCTCCCGGTGCTGGCCGTGCGGATCGCGATGGAGGTGCTGGAGGGCGGGGAGGTGCTGCGGAAGCTGGTCCTCGACGCCGCGCGGTCCCGGTAGGTGCGGGGCGGCGGCGCTTCGACCGAGGGAGGCCCCGTGGAAACGATGCCGGACCGGTGCGGGAAGCGCAGGCTCGAGGCGTGCCGGGCGGCGCTGGAGGCCAACCGCTTCGAGGTCTTCGTCGCCGGGGACGCGGACGAGGCCCGGGAAGTCATCCTGGGGCGGATCCTCCCCGGGATCGAGGCGAGGACCGTCTCGTGGGGAGACTCCCTCACCGTGCACGCCACCGGCGTGCTCGACGTGCTGCGGCGGGACCCCGGGGTCCGGGTGATCGAGACCTTCGACGACACCGTCCCCCGGGCCGAGGTGATCGAGCGCCGGCGGCAGGCCCTCCTCGCGGACCTGTTCCTCACCGGGGCCAACGCGGTGACCGAGACCGGCGCCCTGGTGAACCTGGACATGGTCGGCAACCGCGTGGCGGCCCTGACCTTCGGCCCCAGGTGGGTGGTGGTCGTGGCGGGGCGGAACAAGATCGTGCCCGACGTGGAGGCGGCCATGGGGCGCATCAAGGGTTTCGCGGCGCCCGCGAACGCCATGCGGCACACGCGGTTTCGGACCCCCTGCGCCGAGACCTCCCGCTGCTCGGACTGCCGGAGCCCCGACCGCATCTGCAACACCTGGACCATCACCGAGAAATCCTTTCCGCCGGGGCGGACGAAGGTCGTCCTGGTGGCGAAAGACCTGGGGCTGTGACCGCATCCCGGCGCACGGAAGTGCCCGATTTCCTTGACCCTCTCTCGCCCGCTCTGGTACCGTCGGCGCCTCCCCGACGCGCCGGAGACCCCCCCTCATGACCGACTTCGCCACCCTGGCCCGCGAGACGGCGATCGTCGCCCTGCCGATCCTGGCGGCGGTGACGGCCCACGAGGCGGCCCACGGGTACGTGGCCGACCGCCTCGGCGACCCCACGGCCCGGGACGCCGGGCGGCTGACGCTGAACCCGCTGGCGCACCTGGACGTGGTCGGCACCCTGGTCTTCCTCCTCACCCGGATGATCGGGTGGGCCAAGCCGGTGCCCGTGAACCCGGCGAACTTCCGCAACCCCCGCAGGGGAATGCTGTGGGTGGCCCTGGCAGGGCCCGGGGCGAACCTGGTCCTCGCGGCGGGCTTCGCCGCCGCGTACCACCTGCTCGGGGTTCTCCAGGCCCCGGACACCCGCGTCGGGGCCACGGTGTGGTTCCCGCTGTGGCTCATGGCGCGCGCCGGCGTGCTGGTGAACCTCGGCCTCGGGCTGTTCAACCTCGTCCCGGTGCCTCCCCTGGACGGGAGCCGGATCCTCGCGGGGCTCCTTCCCGCCGGGGCGGCCGCGGCGGTGTACCGCATGGAGCGGTTCGGGTTCGTGCTCCTGCTCCTGGTGGTGTTCTCGGGCGCCCTGGAGTGGTCCCTCTACCCGGTGCTCCGGGTGGCCGCCCGGGCGCTGCTGGGGGGGTGATGGCGGAGGGGAGCGGCGGCATCCTCCGGGAGGGGGGCGAGGGCTACCGGGTCCGGCTCGAGGGGTTCGAGGGGCCGCTGGACCTGCTCCTGCACCTCATCCGGAAGAACCGCTACGACATCTACGACATCCCCATCGCCCGCATCCTCGAGGAGTACCTCGCGGTGCTCGACGTGCTGGGGGAGTTCGACCTGGACGAGGCGGGGGAGTTCCTCGTGATGGCGGCGACCCTGGCGGAAATCAAGTCGCGCATGCTGCTGCCCGCGCCCCCGGAGCCCGAGGAGGAGGGCGAGGACCCCCGGGCCGAGCTCGTGCGGCGCCTGCTGGAGTACGAGAGGATCCGGGAGGCGGCGAGCGAGCTGGAGGCGCGCCCGCAGTTGGGCCGGGACGTGTTCGACCGCCCGGGCCGCGCCCCGGACCTAGACGAGGTGGAGCACCCCGACGCGCCCCTGGAGGTGGACCTCTTCCAGTTGCTGCTCGCCTTCAAGGACCTCGTCGACCAGGCGCCCGAGGAGTTCGTCCACGAGGTGGCGCGCCAGCGGATCTCCATCCACGAGGCCATCCAGGAGATCCTGGACCACTTCCAGGCCGTTCCGGCCGGGGCGGGTCTCCTGTTCCGCGACCTCTTCCCGCCGCGGCCGAGCCGGAGCCGGGTCGTGGCGACCTTCCTGGCCCTGCTGGAGTTGGTGCGCCTCCGGGCGCTGCGGGTGGTGCAGGCCGTGCCCTTCGGCGAGATCCGGGTCTACGCCGTGCCCGGGGAGGAGTGAGCGGTGGATGCCGAGACCCTGATCCGAGCGTTGGAGGCGGTGCTGTTCGCGTCTTCGGAGCCCGTGGGGGCGGCGAGGCTCGAAGAGGTGTTCGCGCCGGACGGCGTCGAGCGGGAGCAACTGCAGCAGGCGCTCGACACCCTGCGGGAGCGGTGCTCCGGCCGGGGCGTGGAGCTTCGGGAGGTGGCCGGGGGGTACCAGTTCCGCACCCGCCGGGAGGCGGCGCCCTGGATCGCCCGGCTGGAGACGCCCAAGCCGGTGCGCTTCTCCCGGGCGGCCATGGAGACCCTGGCGATCGCGGCGTACCGGCAGCCCGTGACCCGGGCGGAGATCGAGGAGGTCCGGGGCGTGGACTGCGGGGGCGTGATGAAGTCGCTCCTGGAGCGGGGCCTGGTCCGGATCCTCGGGAAGAAGGACGTCCCGGGCCGGCCACTGCTCTACGGGACGACCCGGCGGTTCCTGGAGGTGTTCGGCCTGGCGTCCCTGACGGAGCTGCCGAGCCTGCGCGACATCGACGAGATCCTGGCCCAGCAGGGAGAGGGCGTCGCCGAGGGAGGGGAGCCGGCGGCCGCCGGGGGCGCCGAGGCCGAGACGCAGGAAGGGGAGCCAAGTGGCGGCTGAGCGGCTGCAGAAGGTGCTGGCGGCCCGGGGCCTGTGCTCCCGGCGGGAGGGGGAGGCCTGGATCGCCGCCGGGCGCGTGCGGGTCAACGGGGAGGTGGTGCGGGAGCCGGGGACCAAGGTGGACCCCGGCCGGGACCGGATCGAGGTGGACGGGCGCCGGGTCGGCCGCGAGGGCCCGCGGGTCACCGTGGTGCTCCACAAGCCGGCGGGGTACGTGACCACGGTGCGCGACCCCCACGCCGAGCGCACGGTGATGGAGCTGGTGGGCGACGTCGGGTGCCGCGTCTTCCCCGTGGGCCGGCTCGACCGCGAAACCCGCGGGGTGCTGCTCTTCACCAACGACGGCGACCTGGCCCAACTCCTGCTCCACCCCAGCCGCGGCGTGGAGAAGGTGTACGAGGTCACCGCCACGGGGGAGCTCGGCGCGCGGGAGGTGCGGCTGCTGGCGGAAGGGGTCGAACTGGAGGAGGGCGTCACGGCCCCCGCGCGCGTCTGGGGAGTGACCCGCACCGCCGGGGGCGTCCGGTTCCGGATCGCCCTGCGGGAGGGCCGCAAGCGCCAGGTGCGCCGGATGGTCCAGGTCGTCGGGGGCCACGTGGTGGAACTGGCCCGGATCGCCTTCGGGCCGGTCACCCTCCGGGGCGTGGCGGAGGGGAAGTGGCGGAAGCTTACCTGGCGCGACCTGGCCGAGCTCCGTGCGGCCGCCCGGAGCAGGGGCGAAGCCCGGGCGCGGGGGGGACGGGGGCCGGGGAGAGCGGGGACGGAAGGAGAGGGAGATCGTGAAGCGACGCGGGAGCGCAGGGGAGAGGAAGCGCCTGAAGGAGCTGAGGGCCGGGATCGACGGCGTCGACGACCGGATCCTCGACCTGCTCAACGAGCGCGCGGGCCTCGCCCTCGAGGTCGGTGAGGTCAAGAAGGAGCAGGGGGCCGAGTTCTACGCGCCGGGCCGGGAGGAGGACCTGGTGCGCCGCCTCCAGGAGCGCAGCGCAGGGCCCTTCCCCACCACCGCCATCCGCTCGGTGTGGAAGGAGATCATCTCGGCTTCCCTCTCCCTCGAGCACCCCCTCAGCGTCGCCTACCTCGGCCCGCCGGCCACCTTCACCCACCAGGCGTGCCTGAAGCAGTTCGGCCTCTCCGCCCAGTACCGGCCGGTGCGCACCATCGCCGAGGTCTTCGACGTGGTGGAGAAGGGCAAGGCGCCCTACGGAGTGATCCCCATCGAGAACACCACCGAGGGGGTGGTGAGCTACACCCTCGACATGTTCATGAACTCCGAGCTCAAGATCGTGGCCGAGGTGATGCTGCGGGTGACGCACAACCTGCTGAACCGCAGCGGCCGGCGCGAAGACATCTCCCGCATCTACTCCCACCCCCAGGCCCTCGCCCAGTGCCGCCGCTGGCTGGAGGAGCACTTCCCCGACGTGGCCGTGTTCGACGCGTCCTCCACGGCCCAGGCGGCCAAGATCGCGGCCGAGGACCCCCAGGCGGCCGCGGTGGCCGGCGAGCTCGCCGGGGCCCTGTACGGCCTCCAGGCCGTGGAGGCCCGGGTGGAGGACAACCCCAACAACTACACCCGCTTCCTCGTCATCGGCCGCACGATCCCCGACCGGAGCGGCGGCGACAAGACCTCGGTCCTCTTCGCCGTCCGCGACGAACCCGGCGCCCTGTACCGGATGCTCCAGGTCTTCCACGAGAGCGGCGTCAACCTCACCAAGATCGAGTCGCGCCCCATGAAGCAGAAGGCGTGGGAGTACGTCTTCTTCGTGGACTGCGACGGCCACGTGAGCGACGACTCCCTGGCGGCCGCCCTCGATGCGCTCCGGGCCCGGTGCCTCTTCGTGAAGGTCCTCGGCTCCTACCCCAAGGCCCAGCTGCCGGACGTCTGACCTCGGGCGCGCCCTGGGCCGGATCACGAGCTGCGGAGTCGAGGTTTTCCGGTATGATTTCCCGCACCCCGGGTCGGCAGCGGCTCCCGGGGTGGACGACGGGGGTGTGACGCGCGCGGCTCCGGCGCCGGGTCCGCCGGGGAAGGAGGGGCGGGATGGACGCGAAGGCCAAGGTGAAGATCGTAGGTTTCGTCTGTCACTGGTGAGGGTACGGGTCCGCGGACCTGGCTGGAGTTTCCAGACTACAGTACAGCACGGAAGTGCGCCTCATCCGGGTCATGTGCACCGGAAGGCTCGACCTCGCCTTCGTCCTCCGGGCCTTCTCGAAGGGGGCGGACGGCGTCTTCATCGCCGGCTGCCGCCTGAACGAGTGCAACTACGTCACCCACGGGAACTTCTACGCGCTGAGCATGACGCACCTGAGCAGGAAGCTGCTGGAACACGCGGGTATCCGTCCGGAGAGGCTCCGGATGGAACTGCTCTCCGGCGGGGAGGGGAACCGGTTCGCGGAGACGGTGAACTCGTTCAGCGAGACCGTCCGCGGGTTGGGGCGCCTGGGCGCGGCCGAGGGAGCAAGCGAGGCCGAGCTGAAGGAGCGGCTCGACGCCCTCGTGAAGCTGGTCCCGTACATCAAGGTGGAGACGAGGGAGAAGCTGCGGTCGAGGCTCGAGACCGCGGAGGAGTACGAAACACTCTTCGGCGCCGACGAGGTGCGGAAGCTGCTGGAGGAGGTCCCCTCGTACTGGATCGACCCGGAGAAGTGCCAGGCGTGCCGGATCTGCGCGAAGCGATGCCCGGTGGACGCGATCGAAGGGGCGAAGAACCGGATCCACGTCATCGACCAGGAGAAGTGCATCAAGTGCGGCGGCTGCTTCGCCGCTTGCCCGCCCCTGTTCGGGGCCGTGGCGAAGATCGTCGGCAGGCCGGCTCCTCCTCCCGTGCCCGAGGAGGAGAGGACCGTGGCCCGGAAGAAGGCGGCGCGGACCTGATCCCCATGCGGCCGCGCGGGGCGAGACGGCGGTGCATGCTGCACCCGCCCGGGAGGCGAGCGGTGTCGTGACCAGGGAACCCGGCGGCAACCCGACCACGTTCCGGTGGGTGTTCGCCTTGGTGGCCGCCGGCATCGGCATCGTCGGCGTCTCCTACCACGTAGACCACGAGGCGCACCTGCTGCGGACCTCCTTCGCGGAACTCGCCGCGGTGGCCGACCTCAAGGTGCGCGAGCTCGCCTCGTGGCGCCGGGAGCGCCTCCGGGACGCCGAGATCGTCGCGTCGAACCCCTTCGTCGTCCGGGTCCTGGCCGGCCGGCTCCCCGACCGCGGGAGCGGAGCCGCCCGCTCCGAGCTCGCCTCCTGGGTGAGCCGCCTGCGCGAGAGCTACGACTACGGGGCGGCGTTCTTCCTGGACGCCGAGGGGACGGTGCTCCTCACGTCGCCGCCGGGCGCCGGGGTCGATCCGGCGATGCGAGAGCAGGCCCTCGCCGTGCTTCGCGGGGGGGGGGCCACCCTGACCAGCTTCACCCGCGCCGGGCCGGGGCGTGCGATCGCCTTGAACCTCGTCGCGCCGGTGCGCGATCCCGCGGGGGGGACGGGAGGGCCCGTCGGGGCCTTCGTGCTCCAGGTCGACCCCCACAAGTTCCTCTACCCGTTCATCCAGCGCTGGCCGACGGCGAGCCGCACGTCGGAGACTTTGCTCGTGGAGCGGCGGGGCGGAGAGGTCCTGTTCCTGAACGAGCTCCGCCACGCCTCCGGAACCGCCTTGAACCTGACCCGCCCGGCCGCCGACGCCCGGCTTCCCGCCGCCCGGGCCGTGGGGGGCGAGGAAGGCCCCGTGGAGGGAACCGACTACCGGGGCGTCCCGGTGCTCGCGGCGGTTCGAGCGGTTCCCGGCTCTCCCTGGTTCCTGGTGGCCAAGGTGGACCGGGAGGAGGCCTACGAGCCCCTGCGGCGGAACGCCGCGCTGGTCGGGGTGCTCACCGGGGCGGCCATCGCCGGGTTCGGGCTGCTGCTGGCCTTCCTCTCGAGCCGCGAAGCCGCCCGGAGCTACCGGAGGCAGAAGGACGAGCTGGCCGCCGCCAAGGAGGAGGCGGAGGCCGCCTCCCGGGCCAAGAGCGAGTTCCTCGCCAACATGAGCCACGAGATCCGCACGCCGATGAACGGGATCCTCGGGATGGCGGACCTGGTCCTCGGTTCGGGGATCGCGGGGCGGGAACGCCACTACGTCGGGATGATCCGGAGCTCGGCGGGCGCGCTGCTCACGATCATCAACGACGTGCTGGACCTGTCGAAGGTCGAAGCGGGCCGACTGGAGCTCGCCCGGGTCGAATTCGACGTCTTCCGCCTCGTGGAGCAGGTGGCGCAGGTGCTGCAGGTCGAGGCCGAGGCCAAGGGGCTGGGGCTGGCCGCCTGGGTGGACCCGGGAACACCACCGGTCCTCCTCGGAGACCCGGGAAGGCTGCGGCAGATCCTCCTGAACCTGACCGGCAACGCCGTGAAGTTCACCGACAGGGGGGAGGTCTCCATCCGCGCGGAACCGATGCCGTCCGGCGGCTCGGACGGCTCTGTGCGGCTTCGCTTCTCGGTGCGGGACACGGGGGTGGGGATCGCGGCCGCCGACCGGGACAAGATCTTCGAGGTCTTCCACCAGGCCTCCTCCTCGGCCGGCCGGCCCCGCGGGGGGACCGGGCTCGGCCTGTCCATCTCGAAGCGGCTCGCGGAGCAGATGGGCGGCCGCCTGTGGCTGGAGAGCGAAGTGGGGAGAGGGAGCACCTTCTTCCTGGAAATGGAACTGCAGGCGGCGGACGGGGCCGTGCCCGTGACGGAGCGGGCCGCCGGGGCCGCGGCGAGCCGGGACGCCCCCGCGCCGCCCGGAGCCGAGGCCGGGGAGGCCGGACGAGCCGCACCGGAGGCCCGCGAACCCATCCGGGTCCTCGTGGTGGAGGACAACGCGGTGAACCGGACCGTGGTCGAGGAGCTCCTCCGGCGCCAGGGCGCGGAGGTCGCCTGCGCGGTCGACGGGCGGGAGGCGCTGGCGGCGGTCGAGGCGGGGTCTTTCGACCTGGTCCTCATGGACGTCCAGCTGCCGGAGATGGACGGGCTGGAGGCGACCCGCCGCCTGCGGGAGAAGGGTTTCCGGAAGCCGATCGTCGGCCTGACCGCCTACGCCCTGGAGGGCGACCGGCAGCGGTGCCTGGACGCCGGCATGGACGACTACCTCACCAAGCCGGTCTCGCCGGACCAGTTCCGCGACAAGGTCGCCGCGTGGACGGGCCGCCGGCGGCCCCCGCCGGCGGAATTGGGCGCGCTCGTCGCGTCGCTGGCCGGGAACCGGAAGACGGTGGACGCGATCCTCGACCGGTTCCGTGCGGACGCCCCGGAACAACTCGCGAAGATCCGGGAGGGCGTCCTGGGCCAGGACGCTTCCGCCGTGGGGGCGGCTGCCCACCGCCTGAGGGGGTCGCTGCTGATCTTCAAGGCCCGGGAGGCGGCCCGCCTGGCGGAGTGCCTGGAGACGTGCGGCCGCCACGGAGACCTCTCCTCCGCCCTGCCCCTCGTCGGCGAACTGTCCGAGGAGTTGGACCGCGTCCTGGAGCACCTGGAAGGCGCGAGCCCCGCCGCTCCCGTCGAACCCTGAGCCAGATCCCGGGAGCCAGGTTCCCGTGCGGCTCCGCCCGCCCTGCCGAACGACGAGCCCGACGCTCCCGTTGCCGTTCCGGTCATCTCGAAACTGCAAATGCCCACACCCGACTTCTGCAACGCGTCCGAATAGGTCGGCCAGAAAGCCCGGCCACCGGAACGTGTTTTCCGGTACGACGGTAGCGACATCCACGACTGGGTCACCTTCGTGTTTCAGGGGTGGGGAAAGTCGAGGAGGTCGAAATGAGCCTCTGCGGAATCAGTCCGATCTAGCGGACGGTTAGGCGAACGAGGCGGCGATCTCTGCCAGCGGCAGGAACAGTCGCCGCCCGGCGCTAGGCAGTCGCCTGAATCCGTAGAGTTCGTAGAAAGCCTGTGCGGTTTCATCCTTAGCATCTACGACGAACGCGAAGGTGGCGATCTCGCTGCGAAGAGCTCGGCTGAATGCGTCAAACAACAGCAACTCGCCGAAACCTCGGCTATGCTGGCGACGATCGACAGCGAGGCGCCCCATTAACGTCGCCGGGATAGCCGGATACCGGGGCAGTTTCCTCGCGATTTCGGCCGGCAGATCGACGAGTGTGATGCTCGTTGCCGAGAGCGTGTAATATCCGGCCACAGAGCCATCTTGGTCGACCAGGACGAAGCAGGTTGCCACCCGCTTTCGGCTGTCCTGGCCGGCTTGCACACGAAAGTACCTATCGAGCGCTTCGACGCCACATGAAAAGACCCCCCGGTCGTGCTGATCGCCGAGCGGCTCGACTCGGTAGGCAGATCGAGCAGCCTTCGGCACTCAGCCTCCCATCGTCTCCATGTAGCGGCGGGCCGCCGCACGCAACTTTTTATCGGGCGTGCGCGGATGGAGCAGGGCATCGGCGAAAGCACGGCTGTCCGCGGCGCTTAGCCGGATGATCTGCATCTCCTCGATGGTTCGCACCGCTGCTTCCTGAAGGCTGGAGATTACGAAGTCTGTCAGTGTGCGCCCCTGCAACTCGGCCGCACGCAGGAACAAGGCCTTTTGGTCACGGGACACGCGAGCTTCCAAGCGTTCGACTCGACCTGTCGAAGCCACCTTCTCTGCCGCTGTTGAGCGAGTCATGATGAGCACCTCCCAGCACAAACGTACGGCAAAGTGCCGGATAGGTCAAGTCCAAGCCCGGGAGGTGGGCGCATCGAAGGCCCGAGGATCATATTGGAGTCGTCGATCCGGAAATCCGCGCGCAAAGGACTAGTTTCCGAGAGACGCTTCTCGACACCCGCACGGCGACCACGGAGACAGGGTCGCTTTTAGGGAGGCTGGAGGGGACGTCGTCAACTTGACAAATCGGCGCTGCTGGCTCGTGAGGTCCTCCGCCGTGCCGGGGATCCCGTCCCCAGGACGTTTCTGCAACACCTTTCTCGACACACCCAAGGCGGCCTCGGCGACGGGGTCGCCTTCCTCGTTGAGGGGCGGGCGCGGTCGAAGGGGCAAAATCGGCCTTGATCGGGGCATTCCGAAGAAACGGACGAGAAAACGACACACCGGTGTCCCCCTTCTCAGCGCCTCCTAAGCTTGCGTTAACCCTCCTCTAACCCGCGGCTGCTACCATGCCTCCGTCGTCGGCCCCCGCGTCGAGCGAGGGTGCCGCCGTTTCGTCGAGCCTCTTTGCGATGATCCAGCGATCGGAAAGGAACCCAACGATGAGGAAGACTGCGATCCTCGCCCTGGCGATGGCCTGGGCCGGAGCGGCCGCTTTCGGCTGCGCCCGGAAGGGCGACCCCGTTTCCGAGGCCCCGGCGCCTGCGGCCGCGACGAGCACGCAGGCGGCCGTTGCGGCGGCGCCCGCCGCCCGGGTCTTCACCGGCAGCGTGACGGAGACCATGGACGCGGGGACCTACACGTACGTGCAGGTGGACACCGGCGCCGAGAAGATCTGGGGCGCCGCCCCGAAGTTCTCGGTGGCGGTGGGGGACCGGGTGACGGTTCCGGCCGACATGCCCATGCAGGACTACCACAGCAAGACCCTCGAAAGGACCTTCGACGTGGTGTACTTCGCGGGCGCCATCCTGGCCGAGGGCGTCGCGCCGGCTGCGGCCTCGGCGGTGGCCGGGATGCAGCCCGGCCCGCAGTCCGGACACCCGGGCGGGGCCGTGGCCGCTTCGGCCGGCGCGGCATCGTTGGACTTCAGCGGGATCCCGAAGGCGGAAGGGGGGCGGACCGTGGGTGAGGTCTTGTCCGCCGCCGCCGACTACGCCGGCAAGGAGGTCGTGGTGCGGGGCAAGGTGGTCAAGTTCAGCTCCGGGATCATGGGGAAGAACTGGCTCCACGTGCAGGACGGCACGGGGGAGGCCGGCCGCAACGACCTCACCGTCACCACGGACGCCGCCGCGCAGGTGGGCGACCTGGTGCTGGTGCGGGGCAGGGCGGCGACGGACAAGGACTTCGGCTACGGCTACAAGTACGCTTTCATCGTGGAGGACGCCGAGGTGGTCGTGGAGTAGGGGGAGCCCGCGCCGTCGCCGGGAGCCGAGTGTGGGGGGGGGCGGAGGGCCTACTTGGCGGCGCAGGTCGCCGCGGGCCGCTCGTAGAGGGAGTTCAGGAAGCGGTCGCGCACCCAGTTTTCGTGGTCGAGGCAGTCGGTGGGGATCTGCGTGAGGGGGATGACCGCCTTGGCCATCGCCTTGTGGCCCCCGGCGCTGCCGTAGGGCTCGAACGCCGCCTTGGTCACCTCGCCCGCGCTCCGGGCGGCGCCGAAGTTGCGCACGGAGATGATCAGCTTCCCCTCGAAGATCCCCGAGACGACGGACCACTCCACCCCCTCCACCTCGAGGCAGAAGTCCGCGATGTAGGGGATGACGTCCTCCCGGGTGAGGGGCCCCATGTACGCGAAGAGGATGTCGTCGAGGATGTGCGCGCTCTCCAGCGCCAGGCTCAGCGCAGGCAGGTCCCGCCGCGGGAACTGGGGTCGGTCGATCCGGCGCAGCAGCGACTGGTTCGCCAGGGGGTAGAGGCTGGCGAAGGCGGCCACGTCCATGGGGGTCGTGTCGCGCCCCAGGAGCTGCGTGTCCGTCTTGATCCCGTAGAGCAGGGCCGTGGCCAGCCGGGAGGAGATGGGCGTGTCGGAGGCCAGGAGGTACTCGGTCATGATGGTGGACGTGGCCCCGTAGCGCGGCCGCACGTCCTTGATGCGGGCGGTGTAGTTGGTGCGCCTCGGGTGGTGGTCGATGACCAGGTCGACCTGGGTGGGGATGTCCGGGGAGTGGAACGGCTGGACGTCGAGGAGGGCCACACGGTCGTACCCCGCCAACTCCTCCGGATAGACGCGGAGGACCTGGATGTCGAGCTGGCCCACCATGGCCACGTTCTCGGGCCGCTTCACCTCGCCGAACGCGCCGATCACCGCCGAGAGGCGGTTGCGCCCGAGCAGGGTCCGCAGGGCCAGGGCCGACGCGAGCCCGTCGGGATCCGGGTCGTCCTGGACCAGCAGGAGGATCTTCTCGGCGTTGCGGAACAGGGTGCGGATGGCCACCAGCGCCCGGCGCGTCGCGGCCTTCTCCATCTCGGAGCGCAGGCAGACGGACCCGAGCCGGTGGGTGGGGACGAAGAGGACCTCGTCCTTCCAGCGCTCCGGGGGGTCCGTGCCCGGCTCGAGGAGGACGGTCACCGGGGTCTCGGGGTCCGTCTTGAGCACGGCGTGCAGGCAGCGGCCCAGATCCGACGACCGGTGCAGGTGGACGAGCACGCGGTCCGCGCCGGCGAGCTTCACCCTCCGGTACGTCCGCGGGTCGGTCAGGTCGCCCGTGGCGCTGCGGAAGCCCCTCCGGCGGGCCCAGCGCGCCAGGCGGGGCTCATCCGTGATGACCAGACCCTCGTCCTCCCCCGCCTGCGGCTCGAACAGCAGGAGGGGAAGTTCGGTGCGCGTGATGACCGCGATTCGCATTTGCCGCCCTCGAGGCCGGGGCCCGGCCGGGGCCACAGTGTATGTACGGCGGCACGGGGGTGTCAAACCGCATTCCTTGACAGCGGGAATGCGCGCCGACTATCTTGAACCCTTCGATTTTCCTTGGAATTTCCTGTCTCCCTCGTCCCGAAGGAGGCATCCGGCCCGGTGAAGCGCCTGGTGCTCGCCCTGTTGGTGGCCGCGGTTCCCGCGGCGTTCTACTGGGCCCTCAAGTCTCCCCTGGCAGACGATTTCCTCCTGCGCCGGCTCCCACGGTGGGCGGCGGCGGCCGGCATCGAGGCGGCCGCGGCACGGCTCGATTTCGACCCGTGGGGGCCGAGCCTGGCGGTCCGGGACCTGCGTTTGGGGCCGACGGACGGCGGGTGGGCCTTCTCGGCCCGGCGCCTGCGCGTGCGCCTCCGGTTCCTGAAGACCCTGTCGGGGACCGTCCACCTGGAACTGGAGACCGAGGCGCCCCGCTTCGAAGGCGTGATCGCGCAGGGGGAGCCGGACGGGGAGGAGGAGAAGGGTGCGGCAGGGGGAGGGGTCCCCCGGGTCGCCTTCGAGGTGCTGTCCGTCTCGGAGGGCTCGGCCTCGGTGGACCTGCCCGGGGCGCACCTTCGGATCGACGTGCCGTCCGTGGAGGTGGACTGGGGTCGGGGGAGGGGGTCCGGGCGGGTTGCCGGCGCGTCCGTGACCTGGCTCGGCGCGACGGAGCGGCTCAAGACCGTCGAGTTCGAGGGCCGGCGCCGGTACGCGGCCGTGGACGTGGACCGCCTGGAACTCGTCACCGACCACCTGCGCCTGCGCGCGAAGGGGAGGGCCGGGCCGTGGCGCCTCCTGGACCTGGACGTGGAGGCGGGCGCCTCCCTCGCCGGAATCCCTCCGGCCTGGACGGAGGCCCTGCGGCTGACCCGGTTCGCACCACTCGGGGGGGATCTCGAGCTGCGGGCGCAGGTCGGGGGCACCACCGCGCTGCCGGACTTGAAGGGGACCCTGGCCCTGACCGGCGGGCGCGTGGGCTCCCTGACCGACGGGAGGGCTCGGGCCGACTGGATCGCCGACAGAATGGGAGTGGCATTCTCCGCGCTCGAGGTCGGCTCCTCGGCGGGGGGGGTGAGGGGCTTCGAGGGCCGGCTCTCGTGGGAGGACGGCCTCTCCGTGGAGGCGCGGGGCGAGGCGGCAGGGTACGACCTGCGTGCCTTCATGGGGCTGCTCAGTCCCCGCTGGTTCCCGGTGGGCGTCCGGGCCAGCGGAGCGGTGGAGGCCGAAGGCCCGCTCCTCCCGGAGCTCGCGCTGCGCTGCCGCATCGACGTCGAGGCGAGCGGGTTGGACGTGACGACGCACGCCGGGGACGAGTCGGTCTTCGACCTGCCCCGGGCCCGGGTGACCTCCCGGCTGACGGTGGGGAAGGACGAGATCTCCTTCGGGGCGACGCGGCTGGAGGCGGACTCGGTCGGGGTGGCCATCTCGAAGGGCCGCATCGAGTACCGCACCGGGCTGTGGTTCGAGACCGACGTCGCGGTGCGCGACCTCGAGCTCGTGCGCCGCTACGTGCCGGAGGGCTTCGACGCGGAGGGCACGGCCCGGGGTCGCTTCGGCGGCCCGTACGCGGGCCTCGTCTTCGACTACGACCTGGATCTGCGGCGGGCCGTCGTCCTCGGCGAGGAGGCCGGCCGGGTGGAGGGCCGCGTCCACTACGACCTCCGGGACCTGGCGGTCGAAGGGCTGGCGGGGTCCGGCCCGCTCGGCTCCTGGGCCGCGCAGGGGACGGTGGGGCTGCGCCGCGACGGCCGCTGGGACCTGCAGGCCCGCTGGGGTCACGAGGACCTCGCGGCGCTCGGGCCGCTGCTGGAAAGGAGAGGGGGCGGGCGGGCTCCCGGCCTCACCGGCGAGGCGGCGGTCTCCGGGCGACTCCGGGGCGCGCTGGCGGCACCCGTGTTCGAAGGGCGCCTCTCCTCCGGGAGGCTCGGCGTCGGCGGCGTGGATCTCGAGGCGCTGGAGGTCGAGGGCACGGCATCCCGGGACGGGTGGACCCTGGCGAGGGGGAGCGTGAGGGCCCTGGGAGGGGAAGCGGAGGTCTCGGGTACGGGCGGGAGCGGCGGCCTGCAGATCGCGGGAGCGGTCCGCGGGATCGAACTCGAGCAGGCGATGCGCCTCGCGCGGCGCGACGACCCGGTCGAGGGAACGGCGTCCGCCGAGTTCCAGGTGTCGGGCCGCTACGGCGGCCCGTCGGGAGCGGCCACGGTGCGTCTGACCGAGGTCGTCGCCTTCGGGTGGAGCATCGGGGGGGTGGAGGCGTCGCTGCGGGCGACGCCGGCTTCGCTGGAGGCGGAGGCCCGGGCGTTCGGGAAGGCGCTCGTCCTTCGGGGGGAAGTGGGGCTCGAAGGAGGGTGGCCCTTCCGGGTGGACCTGGACCTGCAGGCCCTGCCCTGGGGGGTCCTGCCCCCCGCCGCGTCCCCGGAGGGCCTGGAGGTCTCCGCCGTCACGGCGAGGGCCCAGTTCTCGGGCCGCGGGGGGGACCTGCCGGGGTCCTTGGCGGTGGCCTGGTCCGGGGTCGTCGACGGGGTGCGGTGGCGCTGGGCGGAGCTGGGAGCCTTGCAGACGGGAGGCCGCCTGGGGGGCGATGGGGTCGCGCTGTTCGCCGAGGCCTGGGGTGGCGAGCTGCGCGTCGACGTCGA
Source organism: uncultured delta proteobacterium (assembly GCA_963707045.1). Taxonomy (GTDB): domain Bacteria; phylum Desulfobacterota; class Deferrisomatia; order Deferrisomatales; family JACRMM01; genus CAZGRT01. Next base: position 68,917 of record CAVPOV010000030.1, on the reverse strand, counting down.
CGCCCCGTCGGGGGCCGGGGAGCCCGTGGCACTGCAGGTGGTGGCCGAGGGCGCTCGCCTGAGCCGCCTCAAGCCCCCGATGCCCCTCCCCGACGGGCGGGTGGACGCGCGCGGGCGGGTGCTCCTCTCCCGGGATCGGTGGGCGGCGGAGGAGGGCATGGGCCGCCTCGCCGCCTTCTCCGGCGTCGAACTCGAGGGGAAGACCTCCCCGCTGGTGCTCCCCGGCGGGGCGGTCCTGCCTCCCTGGTCCCTGCACGCCCAGACCGTCGATGGAAACCCGCGCTTCGAACTGGTCACAGGGGGCCTGTCGGTCGAGGCGGGTTTTCGGGACGTCGTCGCCGGGGAGTGGGCGGCCTCGTTCCGGGCCACGGACTTCGAGCCCGGCGGCCTCGTTCCCGAGGGGCACGTCCTGGCGGACCTGCGGGGAGCCCTGACCGGCGCAGGCGAAGCGGCCGGCACCTTCGACGGCGTCCGCGAGGCGCGGGCCAGCGGGAAGCTCACAGGGTTGGCCTGGCGGTTCGTGGCGCCGAGCGAATGGACCTGGGACGCCTCGTGGGAGGGCGGCGCGCTCGCAGCCCGCGCGGAGGACCCCCGCGGGCTCCGGCTGGACCTTGGATGGACGCCGGAGCAGGGCGTGCGCGCGGTGCTCGACGCCGAGGGGATTGCCCTGGAGAGCCTGCTGGACGACCCGAGGGTGCCGGCCGAGGCATCCGGGGAGGCGACCGGGGCCGTCGAGATCCTCTTCCCCCGGGGCGGGAGGATGTCGGCCACCGCGAGGTTCTCCGCCCTCCGGCTGCGTCTTCCCCCGGTCGCCCTCGAGAACCGCGAGGAGATCCGGCTGTCCTACGGTGCGGACCGCCTGGCCGTGGAGAGCTTCTCGCTCGGCGGCGAGCAGTTGGAGATCGAGGTGCGCGGCGGGGGCGGGGTGGACGGGGGCTGGGACCTCCAGGCCACTGCGACGGGCGACCTGGCGGCGGCTCGCCAGTGGAGCCGCCACGTCCGGCGGGCGTCGGGGCACCACAGCCTGGCGCTCAGTGTGCGGGGGCCCTGGGACCGTCCCCGGGTGTCCGGCTCCTGGGAGGTGACGAGCGGAGCGACGGTCTTGTTCGAGGGGTTCGGCCAGTCCGTCGAGGACCTGGACGTTGCCGTCGTCCTGGATCCGGACCAGGGGATCCGGATCCGCTGGATCGACGCCCAGGTGGGGGCCGGGCGTGTCCACGTGGAGGGCGGCGTCGGCCTCGAGGGCTTCCGCCCGTCGAAGCTGCGGCTCTCCGCGGAACTGCGTGACGTCCGGTACGAGTGGCCCCCGAAGGTGAGCTACGCCCTGGACGCGGACCTCCTCCTGACGGGCACGGCGGACGAGCCCGAACTGCGCGGAGAGGTGCGTCTCGAGGAGTTCCTGTACGCGCGGAGGCTCAACCTGAAGACCCTCACCCTGGAGTTGCTGAAACCCCGCGCCCGGGCCGTTGCGGGAATGCCCGTGGAGGGCACGAGCGTTTTCGTGGACCTCGCGGTGCGGGGTGTCGGAGACTTGCGCGTCGAGAACAACTTCGCCGACGTCCGCCTGGGGGTCGACCTCCGGGCCCGGGGCCATCTCCCCAAGCCGGTGCTCTGGGGCAGGGTGGAGGTCCTGGAGGGTACGGTGCGGGCGCGGGGCGTGGAGTACGAGATGAGGAGGAGCGCCGTGGAGTTCCTCGGCGAGACGCGGCCCGTTCCGCTCCTCGACGTGCACGCGAGCACCGCGGTCCAGCAGTACGACATCTCCGTGGACGTCACCGGTCCCCTCGACGACTACCAGGTGCTGCTGAGCAGCCTGCCGCCCCTGGCGGAGAACGACATCGTGGCCCTCCTCTCCGTCGGTGCCACCACGAGCGAGTTGCCCGACGCCGACGCGCTCGCGGCCGTCCAGGCGGCGAGCTACGCGACGGGCGGTCTCCAGGACGACCTCGAGGAAGGAGTGGGGGAGTTCCTCGGGATCGACCAACTCTCCGTCGACCCTTCCTACTCGTCCGCGGCCCAGACCACGATGACGCGGATCACGGTGGGAAAGGCCATCACCCGTTCCCTCTTCGCCCGGTACTCGGCCGCCGTGGGAGGGACCGCGGAGCAGGACGTGGAGGTGCAGTACAACCTCGCGCCCCGCGTTTCGCTTCTCGGAACCTGGACCGACCGCCCCGCCACGACCCGGAGCAGCGAGCGGGGGTCGGTGGGCGGCGAGATCCGCTTCCGCTTTCCGTTCCGATGATTCTCGCCCTCCTGATCGGGTTGCTGCTCCTCGCCCCGGTTCCGGCCCCGGCCCAACCGGACCTGCCCGCGGCCATCGGGATGCGGATCGCGGAGGTCCGCGTGGAGAACGGCAGCCGCGTCCCCGACCCCGAGGTCCGGAGCCTGCTGGGCTTGGAGCCGGGCGATCTCTTCGATCCCCGGCGGGTGCAGAGCGGGCTCCGGAGGCTCGCCCAGAAGCAGGAGATCCGCGACGTCGTCGTGGAGGGGGCGGCCGAAGGAGGGGGGCTCGCCCTGCGGGTCGGGGTTACGGCCGAGCCCCTGGTGCGTTCGGTCGACTTCCCGGGTGCGAAGGCCGTCAAGAAGTCGGCGCTGCGTTCCCGCGTCAAGACCCGGGAGGACGAGCCGATCCGCGAGATCAAGCTGCGCAACGACGAGAAGGAGATCGCGGCCCTCTATCGGGAGGAGGGCTACCCGGCTGCGGGCGTGACCGCCCGGGTGGCGTTGCTGCCCGATGGCCACTGGGCTCGGGTGAGCTTCGAGGTGGACGAGGGCCCGCCGCTGCCGATCTCCCGGATCCACGGGGACGCCGAGCCGGTGATGGACCGCGAACGCTTCGAGGCCCTCCTCGGTCTCCGCCCCGGGTCTCCCGCCTCGGTGCCGAGGCTCCGGGAGGGTGTGAAGACCCTCCTCGAGGTGCTCCACCGGGAGGGGTATCCGGAGGCCCGGGTTCCCAGGCCCAGGTACCGGGTGGAGGCGGAGGAGGCGGTCCTGGAGTTGCCGCTCGCCGTGGGGGAACGGGTGGACGTGCGGATCGAGGGGGTCGACGAGTGGAGCGCGAGAGCGCTGCGGGAGACGCTGGCCGCGCAGTTCGGGGAGCCCATCGACGAGGACTGGGCCGAGCGGGCGGCGGGGCTCCTGCGGGAGGAGTTGGTGTCCCGGGGATACCGGGACGCGAGCGTGACGACCGAGCTGGGCGAGGGCTGGGGGAACCGGAGGGTCACCTTCCACGTGGCCCGCGGTCCTCTCGTGCGGCTCGAGCGGATCGAGTTCCACGGGAACGAGCGGATGCCCGAGGATCGGCTCCGGCCCTACGTGTCGCTGATGAAGGGCGGGTTCTTCGCCCGCCCGCCCTTCACCGGGGAGGCGCTGCAGCGGGATCTGCAGGTCTTGAGGGACTACTACCTGTCCCGGGGCTTCCTGGACGCGACTCTCGGGGTGAAGGACCTCCAGGTCGACTCGGCCGGGAATGCCGCGATGGTCATCGAGGTCTCGGAGGGCGCCCGGTATCGCTTCGGGGAGGTTCGCTTCGAGAGCTCCGAGCACCTGCCGGCCCAGAGGGCGATGGACCTCTCCGGCATCGTGGTGGGCGGCTGGGCCGATCCGCGGGTCCTGGAGCAGGCGAGGCTCCGCCTGCTCTCGGAGTTGACCGGCGCCGGGCACGGGCAGGCGAGGGTCTCGTACACCCCCGAGAAACTGAGCGGCCTGTCACGGGTGGACGTCTACTTCCGGATCGAGGAAGGGCCGGTCCTGCGCTACGGGCGCGTGGTGGTTTCGGGGAACGCCAGGACCCGGACCCACGTCATCCTGCGGGAACTGGACCTGCCCGAGGGCGTCCCGTGGAATCCGGACGCCGTGGCGGAGGGGCGGAGGAAGCTGTACAGGCTCGGCTTCTTCCAACGGGTGGAGATCCAGGCCCTGGACGCCGAACCCGGCGTGGAGGAGAGGGACGTGCTCGTGAGCGTGGTCGAGCAGGATGCCGGGGCCTTCTCCTTCGGGCTCGGGTACGGGACCGAAGAGCACGTCAAGGGCTTCGCGGGCGTCTCCCACTCGAACCTGTTCGGCACGGGGCGCAGCCTCGGCACCCGGGCCGACTTCGACCGGTTCGACCAGTCCTACTCGGTGCACTTCCGGGAACCGTGGTTCCTGGGGATTCCCGTCGCCTTCAACGCGAGCCTCGTCAAGAGCTACGAGACGCGGGACTCTTACGACCTGTCGAGCTTCGCGGTGCGGCTGTCGCTGGAGCGCCAGGTGACCGAGCACTTCCACGCGGCGCTCGAGTACTCGCTCTCGTCCAACAGCCTGAGCGACGTGGACGACGACGCCGTGCTCACGCGCGAGGACGCGGGCGGCAACTATCTCCTTTCCGCCGTCGGCCCGGTCCTGGCATGGGACTCCCGGGACGACCCCTTCAACCCCAAGCGCGGCTTCTACCACACGGCCCAGGCGGAGTGGGCCTACGACTTCCTCGGGTCGGAGGTGGAGTACGGGCGCTACCTGGGGTCGGCGAGCGGGTTCTTCACGGCCGGGCCCTTCACCCTGGCGCTCCTGGCGCGGGGGGGAGTGGCGGCGCTGTTCGGGCAGACCGCCGATCTCCCCATCAACAAGCGCTTCTTCCTCGGCGGGCGCAGCAGCGTGCGCAGCTTCCGCCGGGACGAACTGGGTCCCAAGGGAGACAACGGAGACCCGGTGGGCGGCGACACGATGGTCAACCTGCGCAGCGAACTCCGGTTCCCGATCCGGAACAAGTTCGCCGCCGCCCTGTTCTGGGACGCGGGCAACGTCTGGAACCGGTCCTTCGAGTCGGTGGACGTGACCGACCTGCGCCACGCCCTCGGGCCGAGCTTCCGGTACCTGACCCCGGTGGGCCCCCTGGCGCTGGACGTTGGTTTCAACCCGAGCCCCCGCAGGGACGAGGATCGCTATGAATGGTATTTCACCGTCGGCAACGTGTTCTGACCCGGGGGGTTCCACCGCGGCCCGCCCTTCCGGCGCGAAGGGTGCCGGGCTCCCCCGGGGCCCCCGGCCGGCCCCGACGGCGGCGCCGTGAGCCGGGAAGGGCGCTCCCTCGTGTTCGTGACCGGCGGGGCCCGGAGCGGGAAGAGTCGCTTCGCCCAGGCGCGGACCGAGACCTGGCAGGGGAGACTGCTCTACATCGCCACCGCGGAGGCCCTGGACGAGGAGATGACCCGACGGGTGGAGGCGCACAAGGCCGAGCGGGGGCCCCGGTGGGACACCTGCGAGGAGCCGCTGGAGCCGGAGCGGGCCCTGGATCGCCTCGCCGAGTACGGCGGGGGCCTTCTGGACTGCCTGACGCTGTGGGCGAGCAACCTCCTGGCCCGTCACGGGGGGGACGCCGAGGCGCTGGAGCGGGCCTCGACCCGATTCCTGGAGGCGATCGAGCGGTGCCCCGGGCGGCTGTGCGTCGTGACCAACGAGGTCGGCTCGGGGATCGTGCCCGACAACGCCCTGGCCCGGCGGTTCCGCGACGTCGCGGGCCGCCTCAACCAGGAAGTGGCCGCCCGGGCGGACGAGGCGTACCTGGTGGTCTCGGGTCTCCCGCTTCGCCTGCGCTGACCGGGCCGCCGGGGTGGAACCCCGCGGGGCCGGGTGTTATCCTCCACCCCCTTCTCCCGTTCCCGAGCCCGACCCCGACCGCGGCGTTGCCCAGACGGAGAGCCCGATGGAAGAGTCCGGACTGGGGTCCCTGGTCCGTTCGATCTCCCCTTGGACCCGAGTGCCTCGAGGCGGCGCAGCGCCGGCTCGACGACCTGACGAAACCCCCGGGGAGCCTCGGCCGCCTCGAGGAGGTGGCCCGGCGTCTCGCCGGGATCCAGCGGAGCGAGAAGCCGACGATCCGCCGGAAACGGGTGTACACCCTGGCCGCAGATCACGGGGTGACCGACGAGGGGGTGAGCGCGTTCCCGCGCGAGGTCACCGCCCAGATGGTGCTCAACTTCCTCCGGGGAGGCGCGGCGATCAACGTGCTCACCCGCCACGTGGGCGCCGAGGTGGTGGTGGTGGACGTCGGCGTGGACCACGACTTCGGCGATGTCCCGGGCTGGTCCACGCCAAGGTCGCCCGAGGGACCGCGAACCTGGCGCTCGGCCCCGCGATGAGCCGGGAGAAGCCCTGCGGCGCTCGAAGTCGGAGTCGGGCTGGCGGACCGGGCCGCCGCGGACGGCGTGGACGTCGTGGGGGTCGGCGAGATGGGCATCGGCAACACCACCCCGGCGGCGGCGATCCTGGCCGCCTTCACCGGTCTGACCCATCGGAGGCCGTGGGCCGTGGCACCGGCGTGGACGACGAGGGTCTGGCGCGCAAGGCGGAGGCGGTGCGCCGGGGCCTCGAGGTGAACCGTCCCGACCCGGCCGATCCCCTGGACGTCCTCGCCAAGGTGGGCGGCCTGGAGATCGCCGGCATGGCGGGGCTGTGCCTGGGGCGCGGCCCGCCACCGCCTGCCGGTGGTGGTGGACGGCTTCATCGCCACCGCCGCGGCCCTGGTCGCCACCCGCCTGGCACCGGCCGTCTCGGAGTACCTGTTCCTCTCCCACGTCTCCCAGGAGCGGGCCCACGGGCGCATGGTCGAGCTGCTCGGCCAGAACCCCCCCTGGTGGCTGGACCTGCGGCTCGGGGAGGGCACCGGGGCGGCGCTGGCCTTCTCCCTGATCGAGGCCGCGGCAAAGATCCTGACCGAGATGGCCACCTTCTCGGAGGCCGGCGTCTCGAACCGGGAGGCCTGATCGGGCGCCCGCTTCGCCGTCGCGTTCCAGTTCCTCACCGTCCTGCCCCTGTTCCGGGCGCGCGACTTCGGCCCCCGGGAACTGGCCCGCTCCATGGCGCGCGTTTCCCCTGGTGGGCCTGGCGCTGGGCGCCGGCCTCCTGCTCTTCCACTGGGTCCTGGGGCGGCGCCTGCCCGGTGGTGGAGGGAGCGGTGCTCATGGCGCTCCTGGCCGCCGCGACCGGAGGGTTCCACCTGGACGGCGTCGCCGACACCGTCGACGGGCTGGCCGGGGGCTGGACCCGGGAGCGGGCCCTGGAGATCATGAAGGACAGCCGGACGGGCGCGCTGGGGGCGGCCGGGCTGACCCTGCTCCTTCTCCTCAAGGCGACGTCCCTGGGCCTGCTTCCGGCCGGGGCGAAGCCGTGGGGGATCCTGCTCACGCCGGCGGTGGCGAGGGGAGGGGTGGTCCTGCTCGCGTACCGGAGCACCTACGCGCGGGCCGTGCCCGGGCTCGGCACCGCGTACACCGACCACCTCGACGGCTCCACGGTCCGGCTCGCGCTGCTCGGATCGGGGGTCCCGTGCCTGCTTCTCGGCTGGCGGGGCCTGGTGGTCTGGGGGGTCGTGCTCCTCGGCATCCTGGCCCTGCGGGGTTTCTTCCACCGGAGGCTCGGGGGGGTCACGGGCGACGTCCTGGGCTTCTCGGAGGAGACCGGGGAGGTGGTGTTCCTGCTCCTGCTCCATCTGCTCTGGGGGCCGTGAGGTGCGCGGCGAGGCGTCGGGGGGCACGCGGCTGTTCCTGGTTCGCCACGGGGCCGTAGGCGTGGAGGGGACGCTCTACGGGCACCTGGACATCCCGCTGTGTCCGTCGGGGGAGAGGCAGATGGAGGAGGCGGCCGAGTTCCTGGCCCGCGAGCCGCTGGGGGCCGTGTACTGCTCGGACCTGGGAAGGGCGCGCTCCGGCGCCCGGGCCATCGCCCGGCGCCACGGCCTCGAACCCGTCGAGCGCCCGGCGTTTCGCGAGATGGACATGGGCCGCTGGGACGGCCGGCGGTTCTCCGAGATCTGGGAGGCCGAGCGGGACCTCGTGGAGGCGTGGTGGGAGGACCTGGAGGGTCGCGCGGTTCCCGGCGGCGAGAGCCTGGCGGCGCTCCGGGCGAGGGTCCTGCCCGCCCTGGACGAGGTCCTGGCCCGTCACACGGGCGGTTCCGTCTGTCTGGTGGCGCACGGGGGGGTGAACCGGGTCCTGCTCTTCGAGGCGATGGGGTTGCCGCTGGCCCGGTTCCAGGCGGTGGCCCAGGACTACGGGTGCGTGAACCTCGTGGAGTACTTCCCCGACGGGAACGCGGTCGTCCAGATGGTCAACCGCGTTCCGTCGCGATAGGCGCTCAGGGGAGGCGCAGCCAGGCGCGCACGTGGCCGAGCACGCGGTTGGCGGCGTGTGCGCGCGGCAGGAATGGCAGCGCCGGGGCCCGACGCACGCCGAGGCGGGCCAAGCCGGCCCGGAGGCCCGGGTGCTCGGGAGCCAGGCCGAGGCCGCGGCGGAAGGCCGCGTGGGCCTCTCCCCGCTGCTTCACGCGGAACAGGAGCGTCCCGAGGATCCCGTACAGGTCGGGCTGCCGCTCGGCCGAACCCAGCAGTTCCAGGCAGACGGCGATCGCCGGCTGGACCCGGCCGGAGAGCATGGCGCGGCAGGCCGAGCGCAGGGCGCTCACCCGCAGGTCGTCGCAGGCGGGTGGGGGGAGGGCCTCGATCTCGTCCGTGCACCGGGCGTAGGACCCCTCGTAGAACAACTCCAGGACGCGGCGGACGTCGCGCCCCTCCCGGGGGGGCGACGTCCGTTTCCCGTCCGGCGGCTCGGCGGGCGCCAGTCGGCATTCCTCGAGCAACTGGGTCAGGACGTCGTCGAAGGGTACACCTGGTTCCGCGTTCATGGGGCGCTCGTGTCGGGCTCGTGCCGCCGGAGGGTGGGGGGCCGGGACCTCGAGGAGAAGTCCGTGCAGGGGGCGCGCCGTGGAAGCCGCGGCGTCCGCCCCCTTGCCGTCCTACGTATCGGCCGACGGCGGTCCGGACCTTACCGTCGCGGACTTGCGGGGGTGGGCGGCCGTCCTACACTGGTTCCGGGGCCTGGACGCGCCAGGACCGCACCCGGAGGTGAACACATGAGACCTTGGATTCTAGCTTTTTTCGCGACCGCCCTGGCGGGAGGATGCGCGGCTCTTCCGGCACGCCCGCCGGTGGAGGCGCGCGGGGGGGTGGAGCGCGCCGGTGCACCGGTGCGCGTGAAGGTGGGGAGCGAGATTCCGAATCCGTACACCGTCTTCTCCGGCCCGGTGGAGACCTACCGCAAGTACCGCTTCAACGAGAAGGCGGCAGCCCGCTTCGAAGTCTACGGCAGGGACAAGTCCGGCACGGGGGGAGAAGCGATCGACATCGTGGTGACGCTTCGCTCCCTGGACACCGGATACCGGGAGGTGGGGATGGGGGAGGGGGCCCGCGGGGTCCAGGTCGCGTTCGCGGGCTCGCGGTTCCCGGGCGCCCTGGGGAGGATCGCCGGCGACGAGAGCGATTTCTACATCCCCAACGAGATCCACCGCAGTGCGACCCTGTCCGGCCTCGTGGAGGTCCGGCGCGGCGGGAGCGTCCTGGCCCGGAAGGAGTTCGCGGCCGAGGTGGCGAACATCGTCTACTGGGAGGACTACTCGCGCTGGGTCTACGACTATACCGACGTCTTCGCCGCACTCCTGGAGGAGGCCGTGACCCAGGTGGATCGGATCGTGGACGGGGCCCTGGGGATCGCGCGGCCGCCGAACCCGGCCCGTTAGGCCTCCCCGGCCCGGGGGCCGCCCGGGTCCCAGGCCCCGAGCCGGCGGTACGCCTCGTAGACGACGATTCCCACCGCCGTGGACAGGTTGAGGCTCCGCACGCTGCCCCACAGGGGGATCCCGTAGCAGGTGGCGGCGTTCTCCCGGAGGATGCGGGGGGGGATGCCCGTGCTCTCGGGGCCGAACACGAGGCGGGAGCCGGGGAGGTAGGGGGCCCGGTCGTAGGGGGTCGGCGCCCGGGCGGAGTAATAGAGCGCGGGGCCGGTGCCCGTCGAGGCGAGCGCCTCGGGCAGCGAGCCGTGCTGGCGCACGTCCACGTGGTCCCAGTAGTCCAGACCGGCCCGGCGGAGACTCCGGTCGTCCAGGCGGAACCCCAGGGGGTGGACCAGGTGCAGCGGGCTCCGGGTCGCGGCGCAGAGCCGGGCTATGTTCCCGGTGTTCGGCGGAATCTCCGGGGTCAACAGGATCACGTGCACGAAGGGTCTCACCGCTCCCCCCCGCCCGCCGGGGCCGTGGAGCTCCCCGAGGGGTGCCCCGGCCCGTCGTTCACGCAAGGCGATCCCCGAGCCAGGGCTTCAGGAAGCGGCCGGTGGGGCCGAGGGACCGCCGGGCGACCTCCTCCGGTGTCCCGACGTCCACGATCCGCCCTCCGCCGTCTCCGCCTTCCGGCCCCAGGTCGACGATCCAGTCGGCGTGGGAGATCAGATCCAGGTTGTGTTCCACCACGACCACTGTGTTCCCCGCCTCCGTGAGCCGTTGCAGCACGGCGAGAAGCCGGTCCACGTCCTCGGGGTGCAGTCCCGTGGTGGGTTCGTCGAGCACGTACAGGCCGTCGCGGGGGCCTCGGCCGAGGAGTTCGGCGGCGATGCGCAGTCGCTGGGCCTCTCCGCCGGAGAGCGTGGTGCCGGGCTGTCCGAGGACGAGGTAGCCCAACCCCAGATCCTCCAGCGCGCGGAGCGCCTTGCAGACGTCCTCCGAGCCCTCGAACACGGTCAGCGCCTCTTCGACCGTAAGGTCGAGCACCTCGCGGATGGAGAGCCCGCGGTACCGGACCGACAGGACCTCGGGTCCGAAGCGGCGGCCCGCGCAAGCGTCGCAGGGGACGTAGAGGTCCTCGAAGAAGAGCATCTCGAGCTTCTCGAAGCCCGTACCCTTGCAGGTCTCGCAGCGCCCCCCCGGCACGTTGAAGGAGAAGGACCTGGGGGATAGCCCGGCCTTGCGGCTCGCGGGGAGCGCGGCGAAAAGGCTTCGCACGGCCTGGTAGGCCCCGAGGTAGGTGAGGGGGATGGACCGCGGCGTCCGCCCCATCGGGGACTGGTCCACCTCCTGGACGCGGGAGACGCGTCCGCCCCGGAGTTCCATGCGATCCAGTTGGGCGTCCGCCTCTCCGGCCAGGGCCGGGACCAGGGTGCCCGAGACCAGGCTCGACTTGCCGGAGCCGGAGACGCCGGTCACGCAGGTAAGAACGCCGAGGGGGATGGACACGTCGACCGCCCGGAGGTTGTGGAGCCGGCAGCCCCCGAGGAAGAGGTGGCCCTGGGCGGAGCGGGCGGGGCGCCCGCGTGGGGCAGCGCCACGACGGGCAAGGTGGCGGCCCGTGGGCGTGCCCGCCCCGGTCATCCCCTCGGGCGCTCCCTCGTAGAGCACCCTGCCGCCCCGGTGCCCGCCTCCCGGCCCCAGTTCGATCACGTGGTCCGCCCGCCGCACCAGGGACAGGTCGTGCTCCACCACCAGAGCGGTGTTCCCGCGGGTGGTCAGTTCCGCGAGAACCTCGCCCAGGACGTGGACGTCTCTCGGATGGAGACCCACGGTGGGTTCGTCGAGCACGTACAGCGTCCCGGCCAACCGGTTCTGGAGTTGCAGGGCGAGCGCCGCGCGCTGGGCTTCTCCCCCGGACAGGGTCCGGGTGGCCCGCTCCATGGTCAGGTAGTGCAGGCCGAGCCGGAGCAGGGTGGCCAGCTTGTCCTCGATCCTCCAGAGGACGTCGCGGGCTCTTCCTCCCGCGACCGATCCGAGCCCCTCGCACCAGCGGGCCAACTCCCCCAGGCTCATGGCGTTCGCCTGGGAGATGTTCTTTCCGGCGAGGGTCACGCCGAGCGCCTCGGGTCGGAGTCGGGCCCCCCCGCAGGTGCCGCAGGTCGCCGGCGTCCGGTAGCGGGCCAGGAAGACCCGGACGTGCATCTTGTAGCGCTTGCTCTCCAGGTACTCGAAGAAAGCGTCGATTCCCTCGAGTCGCTCCGTCCCGTGCCACACCTTGTCGCGCGCCCCGGGGGGGAGGTCCTCCCACGGTACGTCCATGGGAATCCCCTCGTCCTCCGCGAGGCGCTCCAGTTCCTCCTGCCACCAGCGGTTCGCCGGCGTCTGCCAGGGTTCGATGGCGCCTTCCCCGAGCGCCCGGGCCGGATCGGGGACTACCTTGGCCTCGTCCCACCGCAGGACGGCCCCGAAGCCCGTGCACTCCGGGCAGGCCCCCAGCGCGTGGTTGAAGCTGAAGAGGACCGGCCGGGGGTCGGGCAGGTCCCGATTGCACGCGTGGCACCGCCGCGAGGTGCCGAAGGGCAGGACCTCTCCGTCGTCGCCGCGGACCTGGGCGATTCCGCTGCCGAGCCGAAAGGCTTCGTCCAGGGCCCGCGCGAGCCTCTCGGTCCTGCCGTCGCGCCCCGTCACCCGGTCGACCACCAGGGCGCCCTCCGGGAGAGCGTCCGGCAGCCCCGGCTCGTCCAACCGGCGGGTCTCGCCGCGCACCCATGCCCGGGCGAAACCCCTCGCCGACAGGTCCGCCGCCCATCCCCGGGAGGGGAGCCAGGCGAGGCTCGGGAGCGGCACCTCCACCTGGACTCGGCCCCCGGCCCACCGGGCCACGGCGGCCCGGGCGGCGGCGTCCGGCGTCCACGCCCGCGCCTCCCTCCCGCAGGAGGGGCAGTGAACCTCCCCGGCGGCGGAGAAGAGGAGGCGGAACAGATCGTAGAGCTCCGTGGAGGTTCCCACGGTGCTCCGGGCCGCCCGGACCGCGTTGTGCTGGGCGAGGGCGATCGCCGGCCGCACGTTCTCGAGTCCGTCCACGCGGGGCCGCGCCATCTTCTCCAGCAGCAGCCTGGCGTAGCTCGGCAGGGACTCCAGGAACCGCCACTGCCCCTCGGCGAAGACGGTGTCGAAGGCGAGGCTGGACTTTCCGGAGCCCGAGACCCCGGTCAGCACCACCAGGCGGTCGTGGGGAATCTCCAGGTCGAAGCCCGCCAGGTTGTTCTGGCGGGCTCCCAGGATGCGCAGGGGCGGGCACGGGTCCATGGCGCACCGATTATGCCGGTGGCCTCCTGTCGGCTCAAGGCGGCCGAAGCGCGGACGAGAGGAGCCGGTCGCGGGCGGACACGTCCCTGTTGACGAGCGGCGGCGGCAGTGTAGACTGCCCGCTCCGATTTCCTCGGGAGGGCGGGCGTGGATCAGGAGTACTCGAAGCGTTTCTACGGGGTCCTGGCGCCGGTCTACGACTGGGTGTTCGGGCTCGCGCTCGAGCCGGGAAGGCGGGAGGCCGCCCGGGAAGTGCGCCGGGGCGAGCGTGTGTTGGAGATGGGGGTGGGGACGGGGCTCGGCCTGCGCCACTACCCCTCCGGGTGCCACGTGACGGGCATCGACATCTCCCGGGAGATGCTCCGGCGGGCGCGCTGGAGGGCCCTGGTCGAGGGGAACGGAACGCGCATCGAACTGCGCTGTGCGGACGCGACCTGCACCGCCTTCCCGGACGAGGCGTTCGACGTGGTCGTGGCGCCTTTCGTGATCACGACCGTGGGGGACCCGGCGCGACTCTGCGCGGAGATGCACCGGGTCTGCCGGCGTGGCGGGCGCGCGATCGTGGTGAGTAACACCCGGGAGAGGGGCCTCTACGGAGCCGCCAAGTCAGCGGTCTCACCGCTCATGGAGCGGATCGGCTTCTCCACGGACCTCGACGTGGAGGACGTGATTCGGACCTGCGGTTTCCGGTTGGTCGGCATCCGGCGCATCCGACCACTGGGAGTGCACAAGCTGTTCCTGGCCGAGCGATCCTGAAACGCGGTTGCGGGGTGACGCCGGCGGGCTTGTGGCCGAAGAGCCCCGAGGGGGGAGGAAAGAAAGTGCTTTTCTGCGTTGTGCGTTGTGGTAAACTCGCGTTCGTCTCCGCCCTTAAGGGGGGATGGCCGTCGGGCGTGGGGCCCGCCGGACCCAATTGGTCCATCGAGGCGGTTTGAGGAGAAGGGATCGGACGGGCACCATGTATCAGGACAAGAGCATTAACTGTGTGGACTGTGGCGAGGAATTCACGTTCACGGCGGGGGAGCAGGAGTTCTACGCCGCCAAGGGGTTCACCAACGAGCCCACGCGCTGCAAGCCTTGTCGGCAGCGTCGAAAGACATCCCGGAACGACCGGGGCGGCGGCGGGGGCGGCGGCGGGGGCGGGTACGATTCGCGCCCGCAGCGGGAACTCTTCGACGTTACCTGCGACGAATGCGGGCAGCAGACCCAGGTGCCGTTCCGTCCGAGCCAGGACCGGCCGGTGTACTGCCGGGACTGCTTCAGCCGCCGCCGAAGCTACTGAGCGGTCGGTCGAGAGAACGCCGGGCGGGGCCTCACGGGTCCCGCCTTTTTTTTCCCGTGGCCAGAGAGGTCGCGGGTTAAGGAGGGGCGGGGGGAAGCCGATGGGAAAGGGGTGACTTCCGGAGGTGCGACGATGCGGTGGATCGGTCTGCTGGTGGGGTTGCTTCTGTTGGTGCCCGAGCCCGCGCCCGCGGCGGGGGACGGCGCGTGGATAAGCCACCTGCTCTCCCTGCCCATCCCCGAGAACCTGACGTTCTGCGGGGAGGCCGTCCCCCTCGATCGCGAAGACGTCCTGGAGAGGCTCGACCTGGAACTGGTCGTCACCCTCGGCAACCCCGTGAGCACGACCCTCTGGTTCAAGAGGATCCCCCGCTACTTCCCCCTCATCGAGGACACGATCCGGGCGCGGGGCCTGCCGGAGGACCTCAAGTACGTCACCCTCATCGAGAGCAATCTCCGGGTCGACGCGGTGAGTTCCGCGGGGGCGACGGGACCGTGGCAGTTCATGGCGAGCACGGGCTCCTCGTGCGGCCTAGACCGCTCTTCCTGGCGTGACTCCCGGCGCGACTGGGAGAGGGCGACGGAGGCGGCGCTGGATCACCTCTCGGATCTCCGGGAGGCCTTCGGGTCCTGGGCCGCGGCGCTGGCCGCGTACAACGCGGGGCGCAGCCGCGTCGCCCAGGCCATGGAGTCCCAGGACCAGCGCGACTTCTACGGCCTGCGCCTGCCCCGGGAGACCGAGCGCTACGTGTTTCGGGCCATGGCGGCCAAACTGGTGGTCGAGCACCCGGAAGCCTACGGGATCAGTCTGGAGGGGTCCCGGGTCTACCGGCCCGTGGATTCGGCGGAACTCGAGGTCTCGGTGGAGCGGCGGCTGCTCCCCGTGAGCGCCCTGGCCGCCGCCGCTGGGGTGTCCTACCGGCGCTTCCTGGAACTCAACCCGTGGATCGTGGGCAGCGACCTTCCCCGCGGCACCCACCGCGTCGCGCTGCCGGACGGCTCCGAGGAGTCCTTCGCGGCCGTCCTGGAGGAGTGGGAGCGGGCGAACCCCGAACCCAGGACCACCTTCCACTCCGTGCGCAGCGGGGACACCCTGATCGGGATCGCCCGGCGCTACGGGGTGCCCCTCCGGGACCTCATGGCGTGGAACGACCTG
Organism: uncultured delta proteobacterium; assembly: GCA_963707045.1. Lineage (GTDB taxonomy): Bacteria > Desulfobacterota > Deferrisomatia > Deferrisomatales > JACRMM01 > CAZGRT01. The sequence continues at coordinate 53,640 of CAVPOV010000030.1, read as the reverse complement.
AACGCCCGCAGCGTGATCCGCCCGGGCCAGGAACTCGCGGTGCACTCGGTGGACTGAAGGGGTCGGGGGTCAGGCGGTACCGGAGGTCCCCGAGAGCATGGAGGGGTCGAAGCCGAGGCGGCGGATGGCCTCCTCCCAGCGCTTGTCCGGCGGGACCCGGAAGATGAGGTCGCTGTCGGCCGGCACCACGAGCCAGTCGTTCCGCGCCAGTTCCTGTTCCAGTTGCTCCGGCCCCCAGCCGGAGTAGCCCAGGGAGAAGAAGAACAACTCCGGGCCCCGCTCCGCCGCGATGTCCCGGAGGATCTGCAGGCTGGTCCCCAGCCGCAGGCTTTCCAAGACCGGAGTGGACCCCTCGTAGTCGGAGCCTTCGTACAGGACGAAGCCCATCTCGGGCTGCACAGGCCCCCCGTAGTGCACGGGGGCGTCGGCCCCGCCTTCCCCCTCGATGTCCTGTCCCGCGTAGACCTGCCCCAGGAGGAACGGGGTCGGGCGGTTCACGACCAGCCCCAGCGCGCCGTCGCCGCTGTGTTCGCACAGAAGCACCACGGTCTGCGCGAAGTTCGGGTCGCTGAGCTGGGGCATGGCCACCAGAAAGTGGCCTTTCAGGATCGTTCGTTCGATGATCCACCTCGTCCGGGCGCCGACACCGGGGAGCGAGGGTGGCTCAACTGGCGCCGCGCTCGTAAGGGAGGCAGAAGATGCAGGGCTTGTAGCCCGCGCGATAGGCTTCCTCCCGGCTCGAGAACGGCACGGCGTTGGACGCCCACTCGAGGGAGTGGATCACGCAGCTCTCCTGCTCGTTCGCCAGGTCGTGGAGGTGCTTGGGACGGTTTGGGTTTGCGTCGCCCACATACCGAGTGGGATAGTTCTGCCAGTGCGCCATGGTATCTCCCTGCGAGAGCGGCGCCGCCGAGCGGCGACAACGGCTGCGCCAAGCTACCAGCGGCCGATCGGGACGGTCAAGGGTTCCGCGCCGACGTCCTGCCGCACCGGGGAGCCGGCCCGTCGACCCGAGTGGAGGAGGTGGAGCATGGCCCGCGCGAGCGTCCTCGTCCTGACGGTCCTGGCCCTCGTCCAACCCGTTGCGGCTCAGCAGTATCGGATCGGGGAGCCCGGTCAGCCGGAGCCTGCCCCCGTGTACCTCACCCAGCCGGTGGAGGGCCGGGTGGAGGTCGGGAACCTGCCCGCGGTGCAGGACGTCCGGGTCGTCGAAGGGCTCGGGGGTCCCCTGGAGGTCACGGGACGGGTCGCCATCGACGGGTCGGAGCCCCTGGCCGTGGAGGTCACCAACCTCCCGCCTGCGCCCGAGTCGGTGGAGATCGGATCCCCGGTCCGGATCCTCGACCAGCCTCCCCTGCGGGTCTGGTTGGAAAACCCGCCGCCGCCGGCCGTCACCGCGTCTCCCGATTCCAGGACCTACACCGCCTTCGCCGCGCGGGGAACCTTCTCTTCGAAGGAGACCCGAGTCCGGCAGCCCTTCCAGCCCCCCGAGGGCAGGGTCTTCCACCTCTCGGATGTCTCCCTCGATGCTCGGCCCGACGCCGTCTTCAGGGTGCGGGTCCTGGCGGAGGAAAGTGCCGTCGCGGGTGTCGTCAACGGGGCGGGGGGGGCGCCCGTTGCCCTCGCGGTCCTCGATTCCCGCCGCTCGACCTCGGTGCGCCTCGGCACCGCGGTGCCCCTGGCCGGACCCTTCACGGTGGAGGTGGAGGCCGTTGGCCCGGGCCAGGGGGCTCCCTTCTCGGTGCTCGTCTCCGGCTACCTCACGGGCCGCTGAGCCCTCAGTGGGGGCGGTAGGGGCCCTGCTGGGAGTCGAGGCCGAAGCGGGCGAGCAGGGCCTGGGCCGCTTGGACGGCGCCCAGGGTGAGCGCATGGAATCCCGCCAGGCACCCCGCGCGAAGGACCGGAAAGATCTCCCCCACGTGGCGTAGCGCGATGGCCTCCAAAGCCTGCCCAGCCTGTTCGTCGTCGAGCGGGCGGGGTGGGGTGAGCGCTCCCTCCCGGACTTCCGGGGGGCTCCCGGACGTCGCCTCGGGGGAGACGCCGATGGCCTCGCGGTACAGATCCGTCGCGTTGAGCACACCGGTCCAGCGAGAAGGGGGTCGCAGGCCGGAGAGGATCCCCACGAAGGCCATCTGGGTGTCGAAGCTCCTACGGCGGGCCGCCTCGTCGAACGGGTCGAACGGGTCTTCCGGCTTCCAGAACGGGCTGAGCAGGAGCACCGGAGGGCGCGGGAGCCAGATCCCCTGGAGATACGCCCGGTAGGGGGAGGATCCCGCACCTTCCACCGCGCGGGCGGGGTGGGTGTCGAGGCCGGCCATCAGGAACTCGGCGTCGGCCGGGTTCCAGAAGAGGCGGCGCACCGGGTGTGCTTCCCGCAGGGAACGCCAAGCCGGCGGGAAGACGGAGTCCGCTTCGTACCCCTCGAACACGGGCCTGGGGACCGCGAGCAGGGTCCGCTCCCCCTGGCGCAGCTCGTAGCGTCCGGCGCGGGCTTCGATGACGACGGTCTCGAAGTTCCCGGGCGACAACCTCACATCCCCAGGAGCAGTTCCTGGAACTGCTTCCACCAGTGGCGCAGCGCGAGGATCGCGAAGATGCTCAGCGCGAAGACCCCGACCGAGGTCCACATGGCGGCGGCCGCCGCCCGGTTGGCGTTGCGGCTTCGGACGCGGATCTCCTCCTGGGCCGCCTGGGCCAGGCGCGTGGAGATCTCCTCGACCGCGTTGCCCAGTTCGATGGCCGTCGAACTGTACTCCTGGAGCCGGGACCAGTCCCGGGAGCCCTCGACCGTGCGCGGCATCAACTCCAGGACCTTCCGGTAGCGCTCCACGCTCTTCTCGATCTCGTCGAGGTCGTTGGCGAGCAACCCGGCCCCCACGCCGGCCCGCGCGACCTCCACGTGGGGACCGACGCTGTCGAGGTGCTGCAGGGCGGGCGTCGTGTCGTCCACGAACTCGGCCAGGTAGCGGAACAGGTCCCGCTGGGCCCCGAGGGTCTCGGCGCGGATGGCGGCGGTCGCCGACGCCAGCGGCTCCGCCTGCGCGACCACGCGCCGGATCGACTGGGAGATCACGAAGCTGCCCCCCAGCGCCGCCAGGTCGACCACGAGCAGCAGGCCGACCAGCATCCCGAACCACCGCTTGATCTGGATTCCAGCTGGCTTTCCCACGGTCACCTCCCGCGTATGTCGAGTTGGATCAACTCGCTCGAAACGTGGCGTCCCTTCTCGCTCCGGTCGAACGCGGCGAACGCCGCGGGCTGTCGGGTCCCCGTGCGCAGGGGGACATCGTCGTCGTGTCCGGTGTCCAGGGCCCTCGACAACTCCACCACCCAGGTTCCCCCCCGGCGCCCCCGGACGTCCAGCGCCCTGCGGCGAGCACGTCGGCTCGGCTGCCCCGGGCAGCCTGCTTGCGGTAGCTCGCCACCTCCGCCCCCTGGAACTCCACCGGGATGAAAAGGGCCCAGGGGGGCGAGCCCTCGTCGGGCTCTTCGCGAACCCAGACCTGCCCCGCGCCCGAGGCGATCGGGTAGGGGTTGGCATGGGGAAGGCGCTTCCGGCTCACCCGCAGGGCGCCGTCATCCGCGTGGCCCGCCACGCTGGACCAGAAGGCCCTCCACAGCCAGGTATCGGCCTCCTGCTCCTCCCCGTTGAGCTTGCAGGACTGGTCCGGGGAACTCCGGTACAGGGCAACGGCGAATCCGTCGTCCAACCGGTCCGTCTGCACGTAGGTCCTCTTCCGCTCGTCCCAGGTCCAGGGGCGGTACAGGGTGTCCCCGGTGCCGTCCGGCCACTCGGCGAGCAGGTACACGCGCGCCCCGTCGTGGACGGCCCGCAGTCGCGCTTCGACCGACCTCCCCCCGCCGGAGAGTGGCACCGCGAGGACCGGGGCGCCCTTCCACGCGGCGTCCCCGGCATTGCCGTCCACGGTCGGCCCCTTGGGGACCGGTACCACGTCGAGGACCGGGCTCGCCGGGCGCCCGGGCGGGGGGCGGTCTCCCGCTCCGCGCGGCGGGACCGACGCGCGGGCCTCGGACTTCTTCATGCGCTTGCGGGCGTCCGCGGCTTCCGGGGCGTCCGGATAGATCGTGAGAAACATCCGGTAGGCCTCCGGTGTGTCGAGCTTCTTGGCCTGGGCGTAAGCCTCGGCCCGCCGCCCCTGCTCCTGCTCCCGGGCGCGGCGCTCCACCACCGCACGGGTGCGCGCTTCCTGGGCGAGCCTCAGGCGGGCCCCGATCTCCGGGGCGCGTCCGGACCCCGGGAAGTGGTCCAGGAAGGCCTGGTAACCCGATGCGTCGTCTCGCTCCAGGGCCGTGCGATACGCTGCCTCCTCCCGCAGTGCCGCCGCCCGCTCCTCGGCCTCGGCGGCCCGTGGCGAGTCCGGATGCTGCGACAGGAACCGCGTCCAGGCCTGCAGGGTGTCCGCCCCCCGCGCTTCCCGGTACGCGGCCTCCGGGTCTTCCCCCGCGGCGGGGCGCGGCGCGGATGCTCCGGCGAGCCCTGCCCGGGGCTCGGTCACCTGCACCGAGCCGATCGGGGGCGTCGGCGCCGTCCCCGGCACGGAGACCTCCCCGTCGGTGCCGGGGGGAGCGCGGTCGCTCCGGTCGGCGGCGGCCTCCTTCCGAGGACGTTCGGCGGGCTCCTGCCGGCCCCGCGGCTCCGGGGAGCCCGCCTCCGCGCGGGGACCGGCCCCGCCGGCGGGGCGCAGGGTCAGGCGCAGGACCTCTCCGTCGCGGGTGACGCCCGCCGCCTCCACGTTCGGGTCGATCCTGGCCAGCAGGGCGAAGGTCTCCTCGAGCCTCACCCCCATGGACATGCGGTAGTAGTCGTGCTTGTTGCCGAACAGGCGGAAGTCGTAGCGGTCCCCGCCCCGGCGCAGGCCGAAGACCACCGTGACATCGTCGCCGCTGCGGCGGATGTCGAAGGAGACGAGCTCGGGGTTGTCGGCGAGCACCGTCCGGCGGACCGCGTCGTACTTGCGGTCCAGGGAGTCGGAGGCGATGGTGTAGAGGGTGTCCGTGGTGAGGGACACCGTCAGCGAGAGGGGTTCCGCCAGGGCGGGCAGGGCGAGCGCGAGGAAGATCGCGGTCAGGAGGAGCCGTCGATGAGGCTTCGGATTTCCTTGCCGATGGCGTTCGAGGCGCGCGTGTCGATGAAGACGTGGACGTACTTCTCCACCCGTTCGGCCAGTTGCAGGAGGTCGTCCACCGAGTCTCCGCATTGATCCACCGCTTGCAGCAGCCGCTTCGCGTTCTTCCCGAAGCGCTGGTTGAGAAGGTCCCGGATCTCCTGCTTGACGTCGGTCGGGTCTCGATGGACGTCTTCCACCCCCAGCCACTCCCCGCTGGGGACCTCGCCCCCTTCCGGGGTCGCGCCTTCCGCCTCGGCCCGGCGCGACTCGTCGAGCAGTCGGGCCGCCTCCATCACCAGGTTCGTCGGGTCCATGGCGATGGTCCGTGCCGAGGGGATCACATCCGCCTGGAACCGGAACTCCCCCTGGGGAACCCGGAACATGGCGTACACCGCGTGCTCCCCCTGGGTGCCCGGGTACTCGGCGTGGATCACGTTGCCCTCCTCGAAATAGAGGGCAGCCGCGCCGCCGACGAAGCTGATCCGCAGCGCTCCGGTCTTCCTGCCGAAGCCCACGAGCTGGATGATGTCGGGGAGACTGAAATCCCTGAGGTTGCCCCGAAGCTCCAAAGGCGCGTCCTTCCGCCAAGCGACCCATCGCCGCACGTATCGGACGGCGAAGGTCTACGGATGAGTCGTCTAGGTCACGATTTCGAGGGAAGGGCCTCCACGGCCTTTCCCAACGCATCCCCCACCGCCTCGGCCGCTGCCACCGCGTCCGCCAGGGCCCGAGCGCAACCCTCGAGGCCGGCTTCGCGGGCCCTCTCCGCCCAGGTCCGATAGGTTTCCAGGTGGGAGGCGTTGTGCTCGGCCCAATGGGGAAGCAGGTGGGCCAACCTCGGTGCCGTCTCGGACATTTCCAACCTCTTGCGGGCCGAGGGCGGCCGGCGGGCGACGCGCTATTCTTTCGCCCGCCTCGCAGCCTGTCAAGAATGAAGTTGAAATTACAGGTGCTTGTGCCTACGCTACCCACCCCTCGGAAAGGAGCCCCCGTGTCGACGCGCCGCTACCGCTCGGGGCAAGCCCGGTTCCTCGCGAGCGCGCCCCGGTGGGAGGACGCCCCGCCGATGCCCTGGCCCCAGGTGGCCGTGGCGGGCCGGTCCAACGTGGGCAAGTCCTCCCTCATCAACTTCCTCCTGGGCCGCCGTGCCCTGGCGAGGACCTCCGGGACGCCGGGCCGCACCCAGGCGCTCAACTTCTTCCTGGTCGGGGAGGCGTTCGTGCTGGTCGATCTCCCCGGCTACGGCTACGCGCGCGCGCCGATCCCGGCCGTGGCCCGCTGGAGCGAGAACGTCCGGCGCTTCGTGCGGGAGTCCTCCTCCCTGCGGGCCGTTCTCCTCCTCCTGGACGTGAGGCGCGAACCCTCGGAGCAGGACGTGGACTTCGCCTTCTGGGTCCGCGCGGCGGGGCGACCGCTGGTGCCGGTCGTGACCAAGTGCGACAAGGTCCCGCGGGGGCGCCTGAAGGCACGCCTCCAGGAGATCGGGAAGGCGGTCCGCGCGGAGGTCCCGGAGCTGGTGCCCACCTCCGTGAAGGCCCGGCAGGGACGCGAGAGGCTCTGGGAGCGCGTGGAGACCCTCCTGGAAGGCGAGCCGGCGCCGGAGGAGAGGAGTGCGGAGCCGTGAGCGTGCGGGTGGTGGCGATCGACGGTCCGTCCGGGGCCGGCAAGAGCACGGTGGCCCGGCGTCTGGCGGCCCGCCTCGGGTGGCAACACGTGGACACAGGGGCCATGTACCGGGCGGTGGGCCTCAAGGCCGACCGAGGGGGGGTGGACTTCGGGGACGACGGGGCCCTGGAGCGCCTGTGCCGGGAGACCTCGATCGAGTTCCGGCCCGTCGCGGACGGGAGTTCCCGGGTGCTGCTGGACGGGGACGACGTATCCGCGGAGATCCGGGAGCACCGGGTGAGCGACCTCGCCTCCCGCGTATCGGCCCGCAAGCCGGTTCGAGAAGCGATGGCGCGTTACCAGCGTGAACTGGGGGAGGCCCGGCCCTCGGTGCTGGAGGGGCGCGACATCGGGACCGTCGTGTTCCCCGATGCGCTGCTGAAGGTCTACCTCACGGCCTCCGACGCGGAGCGCGCGCGCAGGCGGACCGAGGAGTTGGCTGCCCGGGGCCAGGCCGTGCGTGCCGAGGAGGTGCTGGCCGACATCCGCGCGCGGGACGCGCAGGACATCTCCCGGGAGCACGCGCCGCTCCGGGCCGCCGCCGATGCGGTGGCCGTGGACACGACGGGGCTCACGGTGGCGCAGGTGGTGGAGCGGGTGGCCGCCCTGGTGCGAGAGCGCCTGGCCTCCCCCGGGGGCGGCTGAGCGGGGCCGGCACCGCCCGAAGAAGGTGCAGTTTTCCGCAATTGTGGTGTTGAGCCTCGCGGAGCGTCTGTGGTACCCTCCGCGACTCGCTCGACAAAAGGGGGCGCGCTGCGGCCCTTTTTGAATATAGACCTTAGGAGGTTGCAAGAGGACATGACCAGCGAAACCAACAACGTACATCACCACGAGGAAGAAGAACTCGACTTCGCCGCCCTGCTCGAGGAGACGCGGGGAGGAGCCGAGGAGGGGTCCGTCGCCCGGGGACGCGTGATCAAGGTCACCAACGACTTCGCCGTGGTGGACATCGGGTACAAGTCCGAAGGCATCGTGCCACTCTACGAGTTCCGCGGCCCCGACGGGAAGGCCGGGTCAAGGTCGGCGACGAGGTGGAGGTGCTGGTCGAGCGCCTTGGAGAACGACGACGGCATGGTCGTCCTGTCCAAGGACAAGGCCGACAAGATCCGCGTCTGGGACGTGATCAGCGAGGCCGCCGAGAAGGACGAGCAGGTCGAGGGCAAGATCGTGGCCCGCATCAAGGGCGGCCTGTCCGTGGACATCGGCGTGCGCGCCTTCCTGCCGGGCTCCCAGGTGGCCCTGCGGCCGGTGCGCCAGCTGGAGAAGCTGATCGGCGAGACGCTACGAGTTCAAGATCATCAAGTTCAACCGCCGGCGCGGCAACATCGTGCTGTCCCGCCGGGTGCTGCTGGAGAAGGAGCGCGAGAGCCACCGCAAGGACACCCTCAAGAAGCTGGAGGAGGGCGCGATGCTCGCGGGCGTGGTCAAGAACATCACCGACTACGGTGCGTTCATCGACCTGGGCGGCATCGACGGCCTGCTGCACGTCACCGACATGAGCTGGGGCCGCGTCAACCACCCCTCCGAGATGTTCGACATCGGCGACGAGGTCACGGTCAAGGTCCTCTCCTTCGACCCGGAGCGCGAGCGCGTCAGCCTGGGCCTACAAGCAGCTCCAGCCCGACCCGTGGAGCGACCGCCGAGGAGAAGTACGCGATCGGCGCCAAGCATCATGGGCAAGGTGGTCTCCATCACCGACTACGGCGCCTTCGTGGAGCTGGAGCGGGGCATCGAGGGTCTGGTCCACATCTCCGAGATGAGCTGGACCAAGCGCGATCAACCACCCCAGCGAGAAGGTGGCCATCGGCGACGAGACCGAGGTGATGGTCCTCAACCTCGACACCAACCGCAAGCGGATCTCCCTGGGCATCAAGCAGTGCCAGCCCAACCCCTGGGACGTGCTCGAAGAGCGCTACCCCGTCGGGTGCCGTGGTGCAGGGCACAGATCCGCAACATCACCGACTTCGGCGTGTTCCTCGGGGTCGAGGAGGGCATCGACGGCCTGATCCACGTCAGCGACCTCTCCTGGACCCAGCGGGTCACCCACCCCGGCACGCTGTACAACGTGGGTGACGAGGTGGAGGCGGTGGTGCTCAACATCGACAAGGAGAACGAGCGCTTCAGCCTGGGCATCAAGCAGCTCGCAGCCCGACCCCTGGGCGGGCATCCAGGCGCCGCTACCGGGTCGGGTCCATCGTCGAGCGGCAAGGTCACCAACCTCACCGACTTCGGCATCTTCGTGGAGCTGGAGCCGGGCATCGAGGGCCTGGTGCACGTGAGCGAGGTGTCCAGCGAGAAGGTCGACGACATCTCCAAGGTGGTCGAGGCTCGGCCAGGAGATCCAGGCCGAGGTGCTCAACATCGACCAGGAAGAACGCAAGATCTCGCTGTCGATGAAGGCCATCGAGGACGCCGAGGTGCGGGCCGAGAAGAAGGCCCTGGCGGCGCATGAACGGGAGATGGCGGAGAGCTCCGCCTGCACCCTGGGCGAGAAGATCCTGGCGGCCCGGAAGGCCAGAAGGTGAAGAACGGGTGCCGACCCCCGAGTAGCGGCCGGGCGCGGGTACGCGCTGGCACCGGGCCGGGTTCGCGAGGACCCGGCCCGTCTTCGTCTGGGGAGGTCGGCATGAAGAGGTTCCTGATCGGGTGCGGATTCCTCCTCGACCCTCGTGGCCGGGAGTCGTGAACGCCCTGCGTCGGCGGTCTCCCTCCGTGGAAGGGGTCAGTCGGCCCTGCCCCTGGGTGAGCGCATGGGCGTCGTGGAGCTGCGCGGCTTCATCCTCGACGCCAGGCCCACGGTGGAGGCGCTGCGGGAGCTGGCCGGGGAAGACGAGATGAAGGCGGTCGTGTTCCGGGTCGACAGCCCCGGCGGCGTGATCGCGCCGTCCCAGGAGATCCACGACGAGGTGCGGCGCACGGCGGGCAAGAAGCCGGTGGTCGTCTCCATGGGGGCCTTGGCCGCGTCGGGCGGATACTACGTGTCGGCCCCCGCGACGCGCATCGTGGCCAACCCCGGCACCGCCACCGGCTCCATCGGCGTGATCGCCCAGTTCAAGGATTTCCACGTCCTCTTCGACAAGCTGGGCCTGCGCTCCGAGGTGGTGAAGAGCGGGCCGTTCAAGGACTCCGGCTCCCCCTTCCGGGAGATGACAGAGCAGGAGCGGGCGATCGTTCCAGGGGCTCATCGACGACCTCTTCGACCAGTTCGTGACCGCCGTGGCCGAGGGCCGGGGCATGGACGAGGAGGAGGTCCGCGACCTCGCCGACGGCCGCGTCTACTCGGGCCGCCAGGCCCTGAACCTGGGGCTGGTGGACGAGCTCGGGGGCTTCTGGGACGCCGTGCGGGTCGCGGGCGAGCTCGGCGACATCGAGGGCGAGCCCAAGCTCGACTACCGGCGCAAGGAGCCCAAGGGAATCCTGCGCTGGGTCCTCGGAGAGGACGCCGATGCCCTCGCACCCCTCCAGGAGGCCGCCGCCTCGCCCCTGCGGTACGCCCTGCCCGGGTGGTGATGACACGGGTGACCCGTGACGGGTGACCCGTGACGGGTGACCCGTAACCCGTGCCCGTACGGACCTGATTCGCGAACGGAGCCCATGGACGCCTTCCTCCTGGCCCGCTTGGCCCTCGAACTCGGGCAGGCCTGGGCCGGCGCCTGGGTCCAGGGGGCGTGGGAGGATCGGGACGGACGCCTCGCGCTGAGGCTCCGGCTGCCGGGCCGCACCGCGCACCTCCTCCTCAGCCCGCTCCCCCGCGCGCCCGGCCTGGGGCTCGTGGAGCGGCGGCCGCCCTGCCCGCCGCGGCCCGGAGCGCTGGCCGCCTACGTGCGCGCCCACGCGGAGGGCGGACGCCTGCTCACCGCCCGCGCGCTTTCCTTCGAGAGGGCCGTCGAGCTGCGCCTCGGCAGGAGCGAGGCTCCCGTCACGCTCGTCCTCGAGGCGGTCGGCCGCCGCGGGAACCTTCTGGCGCTGGATCCGGCGGGAACCCTGCGGGCCGCCCTGCGTTGGGAGAGCGAGGAGCGCAGCCCCCTGCGTCCCCTCCGGGCCGGGGAGCCCTACCGCCCGCCGCCCCGGCCGCCGGGCCTCGCCGACCCCCGGTCCGTCGCCCGCGAGGCGTTGGAGGCCTGGGTCGCCGCGGGAGAGCCCCTGCACCGCCGGGTAGCCGGTCTGGGCCCCTCGCTCGCAGCGGAGATCGCCCACCGGGCCCGAACCCGGGGCGCCTGGCCGGCGTTCCGGGAGACGCTCGAGGCCTACGGGGCGCCTGGGCCGGTGCGGCGCTACGGAACCGCGCTCTCCGCCGTGGAGTTGTCCGGGCTGGGGCCGCCCGACGCCGAGCACCCCGAAGGGCTCGGCGCCGCCGGGGAGTGGCTCGACGAGCGGCTCTCCGGCGCGCGGGAGGAGGAGGCTTCCCGGCGTGGGGCCACGGAGGAGGCGCGGGCACGGGAGCGCCTGGAGCGGCGGGTGTCCCGCATCGAGCGGGAGATCGCGAGCCTGCCCGACCCGGCGGAGGCCCGGCGGCGGGCGGATGCCCTGGCGGCCCGCCTCCACGAGGTAGAGAAGGGCGCGCGATGGACCGAGGTCCCCGACCTCGAGGACCCGGAGCGCACGGTGCGGATCGAGCTCGACCCGGGCCGCAGCCCCGGGGAGAACCTGGAGGGGCTCTACCGCCGGGCCAAGAAGGCGGAGACCGCCCGGCGGGCCCTCCAGCAGCGGCTGGAAGCTGCCCGATGCGCCCTGGAGGCCGGCACCGTGGGCGCGACCGGGCCGAGGTCCCCCGCACGTGCCGCGAGGCCCCCGCCTGCCCTTCCGGCGCTACCGCTCCTCCGACGGGTGGTCCATCTGGGTGGGGCGCAACGGCGCCGAGAACGACCTCCTCCTCCGGGAGGCCCGGCCCTGGGACCTCTGGTTCCACGTGCGCGACGCGGCCGGGGCCCACGTGCTCCTGCGGGGCCCGGGCCGGGAGGCCCGTCCCCCGGAGCGGACCGTGGCCGAGGCCGCGGGCCTCGCGGCCCTCCACTCCCGGGCCTCCGGGCAGGCCGCCGTGGACGTGATGGTCGTGGAGGCGGGCCGGTTGCGGAAGCCCAAGGGCGCCGGGCGGGGACGGGTGCTCGTCGCGGGGGAGCGCACGGTGCGGGTGGCCCCCGGCGCGGGGGACCCGCGCCCGGAAGGCGCGACCGGGCGCGGCGCGAAGGGTTGAAGACCCGGGGGGCCTCCGCTACCATGGCGGCGCCCGTTCCCCCGGCGCAGGAGAGGGTCCCGTGCGAGCCGTGGTCCAGAGGGTGAGCCGGGCCGAGGTCCGGGTGGGGGGCGAGACGGTGGGCTCGGTGGGTAGGGGGCTCCTGGTGCTCGTGGGCGTCGAGGGCGGCGACGGCGAGACCGACGCCGCCTACGTGGCCGAGAAGACTGCGGGGCTGCGCGTGTTCGAGGACGCCGGGGGGAAGATGAACCTCTCGGTGCGGGAGGTCGGAGGCGGCGTGCTGGTGGTGAGCCAGTTCACGCTGCTGGGCGACTGCCGGAAGGGGAGGCGGCCCTCCTTCACCACCTCCGCGGAACCGGTCACGGCGGAGGCCCTGTACGGCTCCGTGGCGCGGCGCCTCGCCGACCTGGGGCTGCCGGTGGCCACCGGGCGGTTCCGGGCGGAGATGGAAGTGGAACTCGTCAACGACGGCCCGGTGACGCTGCTGCTCGACTCGCGGCGCGCCTTCTGAGGGCCTGCGAGCCGCCGGGCGGGAGGGCCGCCGCGTGATCCTGGGAGTGCTCTCGGACACGCACCTTCGCACCCCGGGCGGGCGTCTGGAGGCCCTCCTGGCCGGCCCCCTGGTCGAGGCCGAGGTGCTGCTCCACGCGGGGGACTACACCGGCGACGAGGTGCTGGAGCACCTGGAGATCGTGGACCCCCGCCCGTTCTTCGGCGTGGCGGGCAACATGGACGCCGGGGGAGCCGCAGGCCGGCTGCCGCGGACGCGCCTCCTGGGGTTCGCGGGCGTGCGGGTGGGGCTGGTCCACGGCTGGGGAGGCCCGGAGGGGCTGGAGGAGCGCGTGCGGGGAGCTTTCCCGGAGAGGCCCGACCTGATCGCCTTCGGGCACAGCCACCGGGCGACGGAGCGCGTGGTCGGGGGGACGCTGCTCGTCAACCCGGGGTCTGCCTTCGACCGGCGCGGGGCCCCGCGGTGCACCGTGGCCCTGGTGGAGGTGGGGAAGGGCCCGCTCCGGGTCCGGTTCCGGGAGGCGGAGGGGTGAACCGCGCGAACCTCTGGGCGCCCTGGCGCATCGAGTACATCCGGGCCCCGAAGGACGGCGCGTGCGTCTTCTGCGAGGCGCTGGCCGCCGGGGACGACCGGGGGCGGCTCGTGCTCCACCGGGGGCGGCGGGTCTTCGCGATCCTGAACCGCTACCCCTACACCGCCGGCCACCTCATGGTGGTCCCGAACCGGCACCTGGGGGCCCTGGAAGACCTCTCCGCCGAGGAGGCGGGGGAGCTTTGGTCGGTGGCGGTCCAGGCGAAGCGGGCGCTCGACGCCGCCTTCCGTCCCGAAGGGTACAACCTGGGCCTCAACCTGGGCCCGGCCGCGGGCGCCGGGGTGAAGGACCACCTGCACCTGCACGTGGTGCCCCGGTGGGGCGGCGACACGAACTTCATGCCGGTGCTCGGGGAGGCCCACGTGATCTCCCAGCACCTGGACGAGATCTACGAGTCCCTGGTCCCCGGCTTCTGCGGGACCCCGGCCACGGCCCAACCCCAGCGCGGGAGCTGACCCATGCTCGCCTTCGTGAAAAAGGTCTTCATCACGGTCGTCCTCATCGCGCTGGTGATCTTCGCCTACCAGAACCTCGGGGCGCTCAGCACGGGGATCCGGTTCCAGTTCAACCCCTATTTCTGGGCGCCTCTGAGTACCCCGGAACTCCCGGTGGTCTTCCTCCTGGCGGTGCTGTTCCTGCTCGGCATGCTCGCCGCCGGCGCCCGGGGGATGTACGAGCACGTGGCGCGGCGCTCCGAACTGCGCAGCCGCACGAAGCGCATCCGGGAGTTGGAGAAGGAACTCGCCGAGCTCAAGGCCCAGGCGGCGGAACTGCGCCCCCCGGAGTCCGAGGGCGGGCCCTGGCCGGCCTCGGGGGCCGAGCCGCCCGTCGCGGCGCTCCGCAGTGGGCCGGAGCCGGCCCAGCGCATCTCCCCGCCGCCCCGGCAGAGCCCTCCCGCCCCGTCGACGCCCCCTCTGGAGGAGGAGCCCACCCTCTAGCCTCCCGGCCCCGTCCCCGGAGGACACCCGCCCATGTCCGCCGAACACACTCCGGCAGGCCCGGCCCGCCTCACCCCCATGATGCGCCAGTACCTGGAGGTCAAGCAGGCCCACCCGGACTGCATCCTGCTCTTCCGCCTCGGCGACTTCTACGAGATGTTCTTCGAGGACGCCGAGATCGCCTCCCGGGTGCTGGAGATCACCCTGACCAGCCGCGACAAGGGGGACGAACGCGGTGCCCATGTGCGGGGTGCCGTGGCACGCGGCCCGGGGCTACATCGGCGCGCCTGGTGGACGGCGGGCCACAAGGTGGCGATCTGCGACCAGGTGGAGGACGCCGGGCAGGCCAAGGGGCTGGTGCGCCGCGAGGTGGTGCAGGTGGTCACCCCCGGGACTGGTCACCGACACGGAGATGCTCGAGGCCCAGCGCGCCCCAGTACCTGCTCGCCCTGGCCCCGGGGCGCGGCGCTCCTGGGGTTCGCCTACGCCGACGTCACCACCGGGGAGTTCCGCGCTGGGAGAGGTGCGGCGACTGGGCAGCGGCTGGCCGAGGAAGCTGGCGCGCATCGAGCCCCGGGAGGTGCTGGTGCCCGACGAGCGCGGCCGCGGTGCCCCGGGGGCGTGCTGCCGCCGGGGCCTCGGCGCCACGCCGGTCCGGACGCCGAGGCGTTCCGAGGCCCGCAACGGGCCGGCGAGGCGCTGCGCGCACACCTCGGGGTGGCCGACCTCGGCGGCGTTCGGCGTCGACGACCTGCGCCGAGGGCGTGCGCGCGGCCGGGGCCGTGTCTCGCCTACGTGGAGGCAAACTACGCCGGAGGTCTCGCCACACCTGCGGCGCCTGGCACCGCCACCCCGGCGACGAGCCCCTGACCCTGGACGAGACCACCAAGCGCAACCTGGAGCTGTTCCAGCACCCTCTCCGGTGGGCGCAGGGAGGGCACCGCTGCTCGCACCTCATGGACCGGACCCGCACCGCCATGGGGGGGCGGCTGCCTGCGGCGCGTGGCTGGCCTACCCCCTGCGGGACCCGGCGGCGCATCGAGGCCCGGCTCGACGCCGTGGGGGAGCTGGTGCGGCGCGGCGAGACCCGCCGGACAGCTGCGCGAGCGTGCTGCGCGGCCGTGCACGACCTGGAGCGGCTGGCGGGCAAGGTGGCGATGGGCACCGCCAACGCCCGCGACCTGCGTGGCCCTGGGCCAGTCGCTGCGGCGCTGCCCGCACCTGGCCGCGGCTCTGGATGGCCGACGCGGAGGCCGCGCTGCTGGGCGAGCTGGCGCCGGCCGCTGGAGCCCCTGCCTGAGGTGGCCGAGCTCCTGCAGCGCGGCGCTCGCCGACGAGCCCCCGGCGGTGCTCACCGAGGGGGGGCTCATCCGCGACGGCTTCGACCCCGAGCTCGACGAACTGCGCGCCGATCCAGCGCGACGGCCGCGGGTGGATCGCCGAGCTCCAGGCGCGCGGAGCGCGAGCGCACCGGCATCGGCTCCCTCAAGGTCGGCTTCAACAAGGTCTTCGGCTACTACCTCGAGGTGACCCGGGCGAACCTGGCCGCGGTGCCCGAGCGACTACGAGCGCAAGCAGACCCTGGCCAACGCCGAGCGCTTCGTCACCCCGGAGCTGAAGGAGATGGAGGCCAAGGTGCTCGGCGCCGAGGACCGCGGCGCGGGCCCTGGAGTACGAGCTCTTCGTGGCGGTGCGGCGAGCAGGTCGGCCGAGCACCTGGACGCGCTCGGACCGCCGCGGCCGCGGCCCTGGCGATGCTCGACGTGCTGTGCGCGCCTGGCCGAGGTGGCGGTGGAGAGGGGCTACGTGCGCCCGGTGGTCGACGACGGGGCCGCGAGGTGGAGATCGTCGGGGGGCCGCCACCCGGTGGTCGAGGCCAGTCTGTCGGGCGAGCGCTTCGTGCCCAACGACGTGCGCCTGGCGCCGAGCGAGGCGCAGCTGCTCATCATCACCGGGCCCAACATGGCCGGCAAGTCCACCATCCTGCGGCAGGTGGCGCTGATCGTGCTCCTGGCCCAGATGGGCTCGCTTCGTGCCGGCGCGAGAGCGCGCGCGATCGGCGTGGTCGACCGCATCTTCACCCGGGTCGGCGCCTCCGACGACCTGGCCCGGGGCCGGTCCACCTTCATGGTGGAGATGAACGAGACGGCCAACATCCTGCACAACGCCACCGCCGCGCAGCCTGGTCGATCCTCGACGAGATCGGCCGGGGCACCTCCACCTTCGACGGCCTCTCCATCGCCTGGGCCGTGGCCGAGTACCTCCACGAGCGTGGGGGCCCGCACCCTGTTCGCCACCCACTACCACGAGCTCACCGACCTGGCCCGAACCCTGCGCGGGGTGGCCAACTTCAACGTGGCGGTGAAGGAGTGGGACGGGGCAGGTGATCTTCCTGCGGCGCCTGGTGGAGGGGGGCGCGAGCCGCTCCTACGGCATCCAGGTGGCGCGGCTGGCCGGGCTGCCCGAGCAGGGTGATCGAGCGGGCCCGGGAGATCCTGGGCAACCTCGAGGCCGGGGAGCTCGACGAGACCGGGCGTCCCGGCTGGCCCTCTCGGCCCGGGTGCGACCCGAACTGCCCCAGCGCCAGCTCGACCTGTTCCGGAGCGCTGGCGACCGGCGGCGCGACGCGCTGCTGCGGGAGGTCGCGGGCCAACTCGTGGACTCCCTGACCCCGGTGGAGGCGCTGGTGCGCCTCCAGGAGCTCAAGGACCGCGCCCGGGAGCTCCTCGGAACGGACGCCGAGGGCTGAGCTCGAAACCGCCCCGGCTCAGCGCCCGGGCCGGGCCAGGCGCAGGAAGAGGGGGCCCAGGGCCACGGCGCCGGCCATGGTGAGGAAGGCCGCCCCCCAGGAGAGAGCGCTGGTGCCGCCGCCCGTGGCGTCCAGGGCCATCCCCACGGCCAGGGGCCCGAGGGAAGCGGTGCCGAAGCCGGCCAGCGACTGGAGCGCCATGGTCGTGCCCCGGCGGGCCGGATCCGCGTTCTCCACCGTGCCGGCGTGGAGTGCCGACGAGTCGCCCTGGACCAGCAGGTTGTAGAGCACGCACAGGACCGCCACCACGGCGTAGGGGGACGCCGCGGCGAACCCCAGCCCCGCCCCGAAGAGCGCCGACGCGGTCATGATCGCCGTGAGCACTCGGCGCCGCCCGAAGCGCACGGCCAGTTCCCCCCCGAGCACGTTGGCACCGGTGGCCGCCAGGCCCGCCACGGCCGCCACGGCGGCGGGGGACCAGCGCGCCGCGCCCGCCGGGCTCAGGCTCGCGCTGAAGGCGAGGAAGGCCACGGCCCAGGAGCGCAGGGAGAAGAGTTCCCAGGTGTGGGCCGCGTAGGCGAGGATGTAGGCCAGGGCGTCCCGGTTGGCCAGCACGGGGCGGAAGTCCAGGAGCCGGGCCCGGGGGCCCGGCGTGGACGGCCGCGGCCGGATCGCGGCGGCGCCGATCCCCAGGGCCAGGGCCGCGCCCGCGGCCGACGCCGCGAAGGCCCACCGCCACCCCGCGACCCGCCCCAACTCCCCCGCGGCGTAGAACGACAGGCTCGTGCCGAGCCCGAAGGTGGCCGTGTAGTAGGCCACGGCCCGGGCGTGGGCCCGGGGCTCGAGGCGGTCCACCAGGGCCTTGAGGCCCGGGATGAAGGTTCCCGAGAGACCGAGCCCGGCCAGGGCCCGCAGGAGCAGGGCGCTCCAGAAGCCCGAGGCGAAGAGCGCGAACCCCAGGTGGGCCAGCGCGGCCGTCGCGGCCCCGAGCAGGTACACCCTCCGGGCATCCACCCGGTCGGTGAGGCTGGCCAGCACCGGCACCGCCAGGGTGTACCCCCCGAAGTACACGCCGCTGATCCACCCCGCCTCCGTGTGGCTGAGCGCCCACGCCTCGCGGAAGTCCGGGAGCAGGGCGGGGAAGGCGAAGGCCCCCACCATGCTCGCCAGTTCGGCCGCGCAGAGCAGGGGAACCAGCCGGGCCGCGGCCGCGGGCGGGGGGGAGGGCTCGGGGGTCAACGGGTTTCCGGGGGCCGGCGGTTCGGGAGTGTGCCCCGGGTCACCCTTCCCAGCGCAGCATCCGGATGCCGTCCCGGAAGTGGATGTCCACCCGGTTGGGCGGGATGACCTTGCGTACCACGCCGAAGCCGAAGCTCGGGTGCTCCACCAGGTCGCCGGCCCCCGGGCGGGGGACGGTGCCGTAGGGCACGGCGGCCTTGGGGTCGCGCCCCTTCATCTGGGCCAGCCACTCCTCCTCCAGGGTGCGCAGGGGAGCCTTCTTCGCCCCGGTCCGGCCCTTCTTCGGGGCCGCGGGCGGGGTCGCGGGGTCCCGGTAGTTGTGGAAGCCGTCGCACTGGCTGCACTGCACCTTGGCGGGCCGGCCGCCCACCACCGAGACGACCACGTGGCGCGTCTCCTTCTTGCACTTGGTGCACACGGAGCGCACCGCGTCCCCCACTGCCCGAACCCGACTCTCCGCCATCTCCGGTACTCCCGATCCCCCCGAGGTGTGCTGCCGGTACTGCGTGCCGCTCCCGGACCCGCGGGGTCAGCCTCCCGGGTCCGGGCCGGGCTTATCCCCGATATCACCGGCCAGGGCCGGCTTTCCCTCCCGATCGTGCCGGAAGAAGCGCTGGGTGGGGTAGGCGAAGTCGATGTCGCCGGCCTCGGCGAAGGACTCCAGGATCTCCTCCCAGACGGCCTGCTCCGTGCCCCGGCGCTGGCGGGGCTCGCACAGGTAGCGCACCGTCAGGAGGACGCCGCTGTCCCGCACCGAGGTATACACCGTCGGGGTCAGGTGGGAGTAGAAGATCAGGAACTTCTTCGACGCCTCCCGGATCTTCGCCTGGGCCTCCCTGCTCAGGTGCTCGGCGTTGCGGTCGGCGATGCCCCGCAGCAGGCCCTTGGCCTTGCGCCAGTTGCTCTCGAAGGTCACCAGCACCGGGACCTCGTTCCAGATGTAGCGGAAGCCCTTGTCGTAGTTGGCCTGGGCCTCGGTGAAGACCTTCCCGTTCGGGATGTGGATGATCCGGCCCGTGCTCTGGTCCGCGTCCACCCAGTTGCCGATCTCCAGGAGCGTGAACTGGAAGATGCGGGCGTCGATCACGTCGCCGGCGTGGTCGCCGATCTGGATGCGGTCCCCCACCTCGAAGGGCCGGCGCCACAGGATGAAGAGCCACCCGGCGAGGTTCACCAGCGGGTCGCGCATGGCGATGGCAAGGCCCGCGGACAGGAGCCCCAGGAACGTGGTGAGCGACTGGAACCCGGTGAACCAGATCCGGCCGATCACCAGGAAGCCCACGGTGAAGGCCAGGTAGCCCGAGACCTTGCGCCAGCGGTAGACGTGGAGCCCGTCCGCGGAGCGGCGGGCGAGCCGCAGCGAGAGCGCCCTCAGGGCCCAGAGCACGAGCACCGCCGCCAGCGTGGCGATGGCGTCGTGTTGGAACTCGGGCGAGAGCCCGGCCACTTCGTGGAGCCACTGGGTCAGGCGTTCCATGACGGTCTCCGGTGCGGGTCGCTCGCCTCCCGGCGCTTGCCTCCAGGGTCGAGGTTGAACGATCCTGCGGGGAAGTCAACCCCCCGCTCCGGGAGGAAGGGATGTCCGACGTGCGCGCGCGCCTCGAGCAGGACCTGGCCGAGGTGGACTGGCCGTGGCTCCGGCCCCACGCCCGGCGGGGCGCCCTCATCCTCGTGGCCGGCGACCTCGACCTCGTGGCTGTCGGCGAGAGCGTGGCCGGGGACGACCGGGAGCGCGTGACCGCGTGGATCGGGGAGGAGCGGCTGCGCAGGCCCACGCCCGAGCAGGTGCGCTCCTGGGAGGCCCGCCCCGAGACCGCCTTCCAGGTCCTGATCGTGCAGCCCTACGTGCTGGCGCGGCCCGCGCCCCCGGGCTGATCCGGCGCCGGCGACTCCCGGCGTGCGCGGCGGCCCCCCGGAGTGCTACCCTCGGGCCCCCGGAACCCCCACCGATCGCCGAGGACGAGATGGAAGAGAACGTCACCCGCCGATACTACTTCGACGGCGCCTACGCGCTCACCTACAACCGCGACGGCTGGGCCCTGCTCCACAAGGACGAAGGCATGGTCGGCACCGACATCTTCCCCTCCGCCCTCAAGGTGCCGTACCGGGACGGGAAGACCCTCCTGGAGTTCGTCAAGGAGGTCATGGCCCAGGGCCTCGGCGACCCCATCTAGGGGGGCCGCCCTCTACAGGCACTCCACCGCCTCCAGTACCACCGGCTCCCGGGGCACGTCCTCGTGGCCCCCCCTCGTCCCCGTGGGCACCTCCGCGATCCGGTCCACCACGTCCATCCCCTCCGTCACCCACCCGAACACCGCGTACCCGAAGCCCTCCTTGGTGCGGCGCTGGTGGTCGAGGAAGTCGTTGTTCGCCAGGTTGACGAAGAACTGGGCCGTGGCGCTGTCCACCTCGTCGGTGCGGGCCATCGCGATGCTCCCGCGCAGGTTCCGCAGGCCGTTGGTCGCCTCGTTCTTGATGGCCGCCCGGGTGGGCTTCTCCTTCAGGTCCGGCGTGAGGCCGCCCCCCTGGATCATGAACCCGGGGATCACCCGGTGGAAGACCGTGCCGTCGTAGAAACTCTCGAGGGCGTACTGGAGGAAGTTGTCCACGGTCTTCGGCGCGCTCTTCTCGTCGAGTTCCACCGTGATGTCGCCGAGGGACGTCTTGAGGCGGACGAGCGGGTTGGCCATGGCGGGCTCCTGGTCGTTCTTCGGGGTTCCGGGAACGGGGAGGCCGCATTGTGCCCCATCGAGCCCGGCCGGGCAACGAAACCGGCACGCCAACCTCGCCGAACTCCGCGCTTTTCCGTCCTTTCTTGCACTCTGCCGCCGCAAGGCCCTACCATCCGGGGAACTCCGCAGCGGGGGAGAGGAATTGGAGTGAGCCATGTTGAAGGATGTCGTGGAGGTGAGAGCCGGCGCCGCGTACCGCTTGCGCCTTGTTTTTGAGGACGGACTGGCCGGCGAGGTGGACATCGCCAAGCTGGTCCCGTTCACGGGTGTCTTCGAGCCCATTAGGGACCCTGACGTCTTTGGGCAGGCGCGCGTGGATGCCGATCTTGGCACCGTGGTGTGGCCAAACGGGGCGGACCTGGCCCCGGATGTGTTGTATGCGCGCGTCTCGGGCGAACCGGTCCCGGACCTGACGGAGGCCACTGCCGGGCGGCCATACGCCGGGAACCCTCGAGAATCGGCGCCATCCGGCGTCGCGGACGCCGGGGACCGCACCTCTTGGACAGGCAGGAATCCCAAGGGGTGTCCCGGCCGGGACGATGGCGCCGGATGACCTCCGCCGCCATCGTCCAGAAGCTCTGGAACTACTGCAACGTCCTCCGGGACGAGGGGATGAGCTACGGCGACTACGTCGAGCAGCTCACCTACCTCCTGTTCCTCAAGATGGCCGACGAGCGCTCGTCGCCGCCATGGAACCAGCCGAGCCCGGTCCCGGCCGGCTACGACTGGCGAAGCCTGCTCGCGAAGGACGGGGACGCGCTCTTCGACCATTATCGCCACGTGCTGGAGAAGCTCGGGAGCGAGAAGTGACTCCTAGGCCTCATCTTCGGGAAGAGCCAGAACGGGTTCCGAGGGCAACCGGGGTCGCGTCTACACTTTTCATCGGCTGCTCGCGGTTGAGGCCGCACTGGCCGACGCGGTCGACGCCTTGGGCCTGACCGTGGGGCAGTGGAACGCGGCGATTCGAGAGCTGAAGGAGTCGAGGGCCGTGGTGCAGCGGGGGGAGCGGCGGGGGGCGAGGTATGTGCGGCCCCTTTGAGCGGCTCCGTGTTCACGATTGTGGCGTGTTCATGTTCTGCGAACAGGAGCAATCCGTGAACACCGGGCAGCCAGTGGACGGAGCCGAGCTGACTCTGTTGCTATTTTCCACCACAAGACATAGCATGAAGGCATGAATGTGGTGGAAAAGGATCCGGCCGTCCGGGACATGTTGAGCGCTGAGCTGGCGCGGTGCCGGGAGATGGCCGCGGAACTCGAGGGCTCCGCGGCGGCGCTGCCGCGCGGTTCGCTCAGCGTGCGCAAGAAGCGCTACAAGGACCGGGAGTACTCCTACCATTCCCTGAAGTACCGCGAAGGGTCAAAGGTGATCAGCCGCCACGTGGCTGCCGGGGACGTGGACGGACTCGCCGGGAAGCTCGATCTGCGGCGGCGCTACGAAAAGGAACTCCGGGCCCTGCGCAAGCGCATCGCCTATCTGGAGAAGTTGCTCGGCGTGGGCAAGGGGTGAGGATGGGAGCACCGACCACCGAAGCAGGGGTGTTTCCGGAACCGGTGGGTGACCTGCTGCGGACCTTGCACGGCGTGGGCTTCTTCGAGGACTCGGTGCTGGTCGGCAGTTGGGTGATGCCGCTGTACGGAAGACGGTTGGGCATCGTGTACCCGCTGCGAACCATGGACATCGACTTCGCGGTTCAGCTCGCCTCGGCCGGTCGGTCGGGGAAGACCGACTTGGAGGCGACGCTTCTCGCTCTCGGGTACCTGCCGTCCACCTCGCAGTCGGGCGTGCAGCGGTTCACCCGGGAGGGATTCACCGTCGAGTTTCTCGTCCACCGCCGGGGTGGACAAGATCGGGGCGCGGTGTTGCTGCGGAGCTGGAACATCACCGCCCAGCCGCTGCCATTTCTGAATCTTCTCCTCGACCACGCGTTTTGGGCCGACCTCCGGACCTATAAGGTCAGAGCGCCACTGCCGGAGGCGTTCTTCGTGCACAAACTGATCGCCGCCCAGCGCCGGCCGGAGGATCTGAAGAAGAGCAAGGATCTGGAGCAGTGCGCGGCACTCGCGGACAAGCTGGAAGAGGACCGGCTGCGTGCCGTGATGCGGGCGGTCAAGCTAAGCCCTGCGGTGCGCAAGGCGCTCCGGGTCTCGGCCGAGGCGATTTCCTTTCCGCCACAGAAGCTTGGAATGGACTAGTTTTGTGGTGGAAACACCACGGTACAACGATCGAGGACCCGACGAGTGAGATGACTTCCGCCGCCATCGTCCAGAAGCTCTGGAACTACTGCAACGTCCTCCGGGACGACGGGATGAGCTACGGCGACTACGTCGAGCAGCTCACGTACCTCCTGTTCCTCAAGATGGCCGACGAGCGCGCCTCGCCGCCGTGGAACCAGCCGAGCCCGGTGCCGGCCGGCTACGACTGGCCGAGCCTCCTCGCCAAGGACGGGGACGAGCTCTTCGACCACTACCGCCACGTGCTGGAGAAGCTCGGGGAGCGAGAAGGGGCTGCTCGGCCTCATCTTCCGCAAGAGCAGAACAAGATTCCAGGACCCGGCCAAGCTCCGCCGGCTGATCGTGGACCTGATCGACCGGGAGAACTGGTCCGCGATGAGCGCCGACGTGAAGGGCGACGCCTACGAGGGGCTGCTCGAGAAGAACGCCCAGGACACCAAGTCGGGCGCGGGCCAGTACTTCACGCCCCGGCCGCTGATCCAGGCCATCGTGGACTGCGTGGCGCCCCGGCCCGGCGAGACCGTGTGCGATCCGGCCTGCGGGACCGGCGGGTTCCTGCTCGCGGCCCACGACTACGTGGTCGCACCACAACCCGAACCTGACCAAGGCCGAGAAGAAGGCGCCTCAAGCGAGGGCACCTTCAAGGGCTGGGAGCTGGTGCAGAGCACGGCGCGGCTCTGTGCCATGAACCTGATGCTCCACGGCATCGGCGCCGGACAACGGCGAGCGACACGCTGCCCCTGGCGGTGACCGACTCCCTGGCCGCGCGACCCGGGCGACCGCTTCGACCTGGTGCTGACCAATCCGCCCTTCGGCAAGAAGAGCTCGCATCACGATCGTCGGCGAGGAAGGCGAGGTCACGCGAGGAGACCGACACCGTCGAGCGCGACGACTTCTGGGCCACGACCTCGAACAAGCAGCTCAACTTCGTCCAGCACGTGAAGACCCTGCTCAAGCATCAACGGCCGCGCCGCCGTGGTCGTGCCCGACAACGTGCTCTTCGAGGGCGGGGCCGGGGAGACCGTGCGCCGGAAGCTCCTCCACGAGTGCGACGTCCACACGCTGCTGCGCCTGCCCACCGGCATCTTCTACGCCCAGGGCGTGAAGGCGAACGTGCTGTTCTTCGACAAGAAGCCCGCCAGCGAGACGCCGTGGACGAAGCAGCTCTGGATCTACGACCTGCGCACCAACATGCACTTCACCCTGAAGACCAACCCGCTGAAGCGCGCGGACCTCGACGAGTTCGTCGCCTGCTACCAGCCGGCGAACCGCCACGACCGCAAGCCCACCTGGTCCGAAGAGACCCCCGACGGCCGCTGGCGCGCCTACGCCTACGACGACCTCATCAGCCCGCGACAAGGCCAGCCTCGACATCTTCTGGCTCCGGGACGAGAGCCTGGAGGACTCCGACAACCTCCCGGCCCCGGGTGTCATCGCCGCCGAGATCGTCGAGGACCTGGAGGCCGCGCTGGAGCAGTTCCGGGCGATTGCGGAGGATCTGGGAGTCGCGGGCGCGGAATAGTTGCCAGGAGCGCAGGGCTTTC
Source organism: uncultured delta proteobacterium (assembly GCA_963707045.1). GTDB lineage: Bacteria > Desulfobacterota > Deferrisomatia > Deferrisomatales > JACRMM01 > CAZGRT01. Next base: position 29,115 of record CAVPOV010000030.1, on the reverse strand, counting down.
CGGCCACAGAGAGGTCGCAGATGAAAGACTCCGGGCGAAACGATCCCTGCCCCTGCGGCAGCGGCAAGAAGTACAAGAAGTGCTGTCTTCCGCGGGTGACGGAGTGCGAAGGACGCCGCCGGGACGAAGGATACGCCGTGGGAACGGCTCTGCAGTGGCTGTCGGAGAACCACCCCGACGCCGTGGAGACCGCGATCCACGGCGATTATTTCGGCGAGCTCGCGGACGAAGAAATCGACCTGCTAGACGATCTTCCCCCGGAAGCACGCAGAATGCTCGACATCAACGTCGGCGAGTGGCTTCTCGCGGACGCTGTGCTGACCGTGGAGGGCGAGGGTAAGCGTGCGCGCGACCTCCTCTTCGCTCCCGGGGGGCCGGTGCTGCCCACCCACGGGCGCCAGTGGCTCGAAGCCCTCGGCGAACGCGCCATCGGCCTCTACGAGGTCACCGAGGTGAAGCCCGGGGAAGGGCTTCGCCTGCAGGACTCTCTGCGCCCCGAGGAGCCCCCGACCTGGGTTCGCGAGCGTTCCGCGTCCCGCGCACTGGTGCAGTGGGACGTGCTCGGCGCGCGTCTGGCGCGTCAGGACGACGACTGGGTGTTGACCGGGACGGTCTACCCTTTGGGCCGCAGGGAAGCGAAGCGATGCCGCGATGAGATCCTGCGAGACATGAAGGGAAAGGACTGGGGTTCGGCCTTTGCCCGAGACCTCGTCGGTGCGGCGGTCTCTTCCCACTGGCTGGCGAACCTCGTCGAGGAGCGTCCCCTGCCGCAGTTCGTGGACGCTTCGACGCGGGAGCCCCTGATGCTGGTGACCGACCACTACCAGGTGACGGACTGGGGGATGCTGGAGACGGTGTTGGCGCGGCAGGTCGACGTCGAAGGGAGCCGGCAGAACGGTTGGACTCGGTTTGTTGAGCTCGACGGCGACATGCGGCGTTCCCGGGCCGCGCTGAACGTGCGGGAACCGGACCGGCTGGAGGTATTCTGCCGCACGATGAGCCTTGCCAACGAGGCCAGGGCGTGGCTGCAGGCGACCGCCGGACACAGCTTGGCGTACCGCACGCGGGAGGTCGTGGATCCCCTGTCGCCCAAGGCACGCGAAGCGGCGGCCGCCGGACCCGTGAAGAGACCGCCCCCGGAGATCGAGGGCCAGGCGCTCCACCACTTCCTGCGCAAGCACTATGAGAACTGGACCGACGAACCGCTTCCGGTCTTGGGGAACCGGACGCCCCGGGAGTCGACGAAGACCGCCAAAGGCCGCGGGGCGGTGGTGGACCTGCTGAAGTCTTACGAGCAGCACGAGGCGCGGCGCGCCAAGCGGGACGGGAACGCGCGTTTTGACTTCGGTTTCCTGTGGGAGCGCCTCGGCCTGAAGAGGGATGGTTGACCTGGGGACCGTGGGGGTGACGGCGTGCGGCCCGTGGGTGCCCGGCTCGTCGTGGGGCGGCGATCCGCGAAGATGGTTCCCCCGTCACGGGAACGGGTGGCCCAGATCGTCCGGAGGAGGGCGGGGGGCGTCCGAAACGGTGGAGAGACGGTGAGCGAGAACGAATTCGGCTTCGACGCGTTCGCCCGGAAGTGGGTGCCAGCGCCCCCGGCGTGGGCCCCGGCGGCGGAGCGGCCGGGTTGGCTCGGGGCCGGGTGCGAGGAGGAGCGCCGGCGGGCCTACCGGGACGCGATGGAGCGCGCGGGCGGCGAAGGGGTGGGGTTCGGCGAGGAAGTGCGAGACCGGCTCAAGAGGGACGCGGCGGCGGGGGTGCCGATCCTGGAACTCCTGGACGGGCTGCTCGCGGACCCGGAGGTCCGGGACCGGGAGCGGGCGGCGATCCTGTTCCAGAGGGTGTTCGGGGTCCCGCCCTCCCGCGCGGGGTTCATCGCGAGCTGGCGCCCGTCGAACCGCAGCCGCGAGGCGCTGAGGGTGCTGGAGCGGGTGCGGCTCTGCGTGGAGGATGCCCGGCGCGCTGGGGTGTGGTCTCCGCCCCCGGGGTCCTGAGGGGCGGCGGGGGGAAGACGGTCACGGGGAGCGGCGGGCGGGTGCGCCCGGGAGGGTCGACCATGAGCACGGATCCATCGGTCTGGCGGCGGTGCAGCACCTGCAAGTCGGACATCGGCTTCGGGAAGAAGCACTTCGTCTGCAGCGTCTCGACGTGCAACCGCAAGCGCACGGGGCTCGCGTTCTGCTCGGTGGAGTGCTGGGACGCCCACCTCCCCACCGCCCGCCACCGGGATGCGTGGGCGGTGGAGAAGGTCTCTCCCCGGCAGGGCGGGTAGCGAACCGCCCGTCCCCTCAGGTGACGCGCACCTTCACGTAGGAGCCTGGCGCGTCCTCCAGTGGCGGGAGCTTGCCGCCACCCGGGGTCCGCGCGGCCACCTTGCCGCCGCCCCGGCGGGCGATCCATCGGTCCCAGTCCGGCCACCAGGAGCCCGGGTGCTCCTTCGCGGCGGAGAGCCAGGCGTCTGGCGACTCGGGGTTTCGGGTGTGGGTCCAGTGGGCGTACTTGTTCGCCGCCGGGGGGTTCATGACCCCCGCGATGTGGCCCGAGGCGCCGAGGACGAACCGGACCGGGCCGGAGTAGAGCTGGGTGGCCGCGTAGGTGGACTTCCACGGCGCGATGTGGTCCTCGCGGGTGGAGAGGATGTAGGCGGGCGTCTTCACCGACCGCAGGTCGATGGGGACGCCGAGCAGTTCGATGCCCCCGGGCACGGCCAGTTGGTTCTCCAGGTACATGTTGCGCAGGTAGAAGCTGTGCATCATGGCCGGCATCCGGGTCGAGTCGGAGTTCCAGTAGAGCAGGTCGAACGGCCTGGGGTCGCGGCCCAGCAGGTAGTTGTTCACGACGAAGGACCAGATGAGGTCGTTGGCCCGGAGCAGGTTGAACACGGTGGACATGTGCCGGCCGTCCAGGTACCCGCGCTTCGCCATCTGCTCGTCGAGCAGGTGCAACTGCTCGTCGTCGATGAAGACCGAGAGTTCCCCGATCTCGGAGAAGTCCACCATGGTGGTGAAGAAGGTCGCGCTGCGGATGCGGTCGTCGCCGCGGGCGGTCAGGTAGGCGAGGGTGCAGGCGAGCAGGGTTCCGCCGATGCAGTACCCGATGGCGTTCGCCTCCCGCTCGCCGGTGACCCGCTCGATGACGTCGAGGGCGGCCAGCGGCCCCTCCGCCAGATAGTCCTCGAACTTCTTGTGGGACAGGCGCTCGTCCGGGTTCACCCAGGAGATCACGAAAACCGTGTGGCCTCGCTCCACGGCCCAGCGGATGAAGGAGTTCTTCGGCTGCAGGTCGAGGATGTAGAACTTGTTGATCCAGGGCGGGACGATCAGCAGGGGGCGGCGGTGGACCCGGTCGGTTGTGGGGGCGTACTGGATGAGCTGCATGAGGTCGTTCTGGTAAACCACCTTGCCCGGCGTGATGGCGAGGTTCCGCCCCACCTCGAAGGCGTCCAGGTCGGTCATGGAGACCGCGAGCCGCCCCTTGCCGCGCTCCAGGTCCCGGAAGAGGTTCTCCAGGCCGTGGAGCAGGTGCTTGCCCCCGGTCTCCTTCAGGTCCTGCCACACCTCGGGATTGGTGGCGGCGAAGTTGCTGGGGGCCATCGCGTCCACGTACTGGCGGGTGTAGAAGTCCACCTTCTCGGCGGTCTTGGGGTCGAGCCCCTCGACCTTGCGGACGGCCTCCTGCAGCCGGCGGGCGGTGAGCAGGTAGGCCTGCTTGCAGAAGTCGAAGACGCCCTCCTCCCACGCCTGGTCCTTGAACCGGCGGTCATCGGTCCCGGTGTCGGGCGCGTCGCTGGGCTCGGGGCCCGCGGCGCGCCGGACCGCACCCTGCCAGAGGGCGGCGTAGTCCTGCCAGAGCTGGAACTGGGCCTCGAGCACCGGGCGGGGGTCGGCCTGGACGTGGGCGGCCAGGTCGAGGAAGGCGCCGGCCACGACCCGGGGGTCGGGGATCTGGAGCCCCCCTTCCCGGGCCTGCTGCGCCAGGTTCTCGGCCAGGAGCTTCTGCCCGCGCTCGGCGAATTCCACGAAGGCCCGCGCCCAGTCCTGTGGGGAGAGGGTGGTCTTGTCCGGTGCCGGTCGGTCGGTCATGGTCGCTCTTTCTCGGGGCCGACGGCGGTCGGCGTTCCGGTTTGGTGGGCGAATGGGTCGACGCGGCTCCCCGCGTCGGGCGGTGCGTCGGCCGTCCGGAGGATCTCTCCGCCGGGCGAGGGTCACGGAGTCGCCGACTGCGGACGACGCATCCCCGGCCCCGTCGGGTAGAATAGCGCAGACCGCTCGAGGAGTCTCCCTCCCCCGTCCCTTTGGAGAACGCCGTGGCCGACCCCGTGGACCCAAAGTACCTCGCCCCCACCGCGATCCTGGACTTCCAGCACCCGGCCGTCGCCGCGCACGCCGCGGAGAAGACCGCCGGGTGCGCCACCCCGGTGGAGCGGGCGGTGCGGCTCTACTACGCGGTGCGCGACGGGATCTGGTACGACCCGTACTCGCCCTTCCACAAGCCCGAGCACTACCGGGCGAGCCGGGTGCTGGCCGCGGGCCGGGGGTACTGCGTGCAGAAGGCCTCGCTCCTGGGGGCCCTGGCCCGGGGCGTGGGGATCCCCTCCCGGTTCACCTTCGCCACGGTGCGCAACCACCTGGCCACCCGCCAACTCCTGGACTTCCTGGGCAGCGACCTCTTCGTGTACCACGGGGTGGTGGAGTTGCACCTGGAGGGCCGCTGGGTGAAGGCCACGCCCGCCTTCAACACCGAGCTTTGCGAGCGCCACCACGTGGCGCCCCTGGAGTTCGACGGCCGCACCGACTCCATCTTCCAGCCCTACAACCTGGAGAACCGGAAGTTCATGGAGTACGTGGCCTTCCACGGCACCCACGACGACGTGCCGGTGGCCGAGTTGGTGGCGGCCTGGGAGAGGGCCTACGGGCCCGAGCGGGTGCGGGGCTGGATCGAGGCGCTGGAGAGGGGCGGCGCGTCGCGGCCGAGGCGGTTCGAGACGGAAGAGGTGGTGAAGGGGTGACGGGTGACGGGTGACGGGTGACGGGTGACGGGCGGGGCGCGAACTTCCTGGTCACGGGCCCGCCGGGTGAGGGGAAGACGACGGTCGTGCGGGAGTTGGCCGCGCGCCTGAGGGACCTCCGCCCGGGCGGCTTCTACACCGAGGAGATCCGGCGGGAGGGCCGGCGGACCGGCTTCCGGCTCGTCGGGCTCGACGGCAGCGAGGCGGTGCTCGCCCACGTGGACCTGCCCCTGCCACGCCGGGTGGGCCGCTACGGGGTGGACGTGCGGGCCTTCGACGCGTTCCTGAAGCACCTCGACACGCGGGGCCGCTGCGTCCTCCTGATCGACGAGATCGGGAAGATGGAGTGCTTCAGCCCGAGCTATCGGGGGCTGGTACACCACTGGCTCGACGGGCCCGCCTTGGTGGTGGCCACGGTGGCCGAGAAGGGGGAGGGCCTGATCCGCGAAGTCAAGGTGCGGGCCGACTGCGAGCTTCACGTGCTGGACCGTTCCCGCGCGCGAGCCCTCCTGGAACGGTTGGAGGCCGACGTCCGGCGCGGCGTGTCCGCGAGGGGGGAAGTCGCCCGTTGAACACGGAAGAGAGGACGCCCATGGAATCGTCTGCGGAAAGCCGGGCCCGGGAGATCTTCGCCGGCATCGGAATGATGCGCCACCTGGGGGTGGAACTCGTGCGCGTGGCGCCCGGCGAAGCCGAGATGGCCTTCGTGGTGGACGAGCGCCACGGGAACTACATGGGGGGGCTCCACGGCGGAGCGGTGGCGGCCGTGGTGGACACGGTGGTGTTCTTCCCGGCGGATCTGCTGCCTTCCGGCCGGAAGCTCACGACCGAGGGGATCGAGCTCCACTTCTTCCGGCCCGCCGCGGCGGGGGAGCGCATCGGTGTGACGGCGAGGATGCTTCGCAACGGCCGCCGGCTCTGCACCGTGGAGGCCCGGGCGGTGGACGGCCGGGGCCGGGACATCGCCCACGCGGTGGTGACGCTGCTCGACCTGGAGGCGTGAGAGCACACGTGCCGAGGGCTGCCGCGTCCGCTTTCGGGGTGCCGGGGAAGCGGGGAGGAGGAGGCGTGGGGGCCGTGCCGTCCCTGGACGACGTCCGAGACGGTCTCCGGCGGCGCCCGGCGGTGCAGATCGGGCCCGGAGGCCTCGCGCGCGCCGCGGTGGCGGCGGTGCTGTGCGAGGCGGCCGGGGGACCGGACGTGCTCTTCATCCGGAGGACCGAGCGGGAACGGGACCCGTGGTCGGGCCACCTGGGCTTCCCGGGGGGGCGGGTCGAGGCGGGGGACCGGGGGCCGAGGGAGGCCGCCGAGCGGGAGACCCGCGAGGAGGTCGGCCTGGACCTGGGCGGGGCGGACTACCTGGGGCGCCTCGACGACCTGCGGGGAGCGCACGTCCCGCTCGTGGTCTCGTGCTTCGTGTTCGGGCTGCCGAGCCGTCCGGTCCTGACCCTGGACGAGGAGGAGGTGGCCGACGCCTTCTGGTTCCCGCTCGCCGACCTCTCCGACCCCCGGCTCCGCCGGCAGAAGACCTTCCGGTTCCAGGGGGAGGAGTTGAACTACCCGGCGATCCAACTGCTGGAACCCGGCCGGCCGCCCCTGTGGGGGATCACCTACCGGCTGGTGTCCCGGCTCCTGGAGGCGGCGGGCCGGTCCCTGTGAGGTGCGGGGCGCGACTCGAAACGCGGCGCGGATCCGCGAGGAGGGACGAGATGGGGCTCATGACGGTGGACGAGAGCCGGTGCCGGCGGGACGGCGTCTGCGCGGAGGAATGCCCGCGGCGGATCATCGAGCTTGCGGCGGACGGAGGGTTCCCGAACGTGGCTCCGGAGCGCGAGGCGCTCTGCCTGCGCTGCGGGCACTGCGTGGTCGTGTGCCCCCACGGCGCGGTGAGCGTCGCCGGGGTCCCGGTGGAGGCGTGTCCGGGGATCGACCCCCGGCAGGGGTTCTCCTGGGAGCAGGCGGTACGGTTCCTGCGCTCCCGGCGCTCCATCCGGGTGTATCGGGAGCGGGAGGTGGAGCGCGCCACGCTGCGGCAGTTGATCGAGGTCGCCCGCTACGCGCCCACGGCCAGCAACTCCCAGACGGTCCACTGGACCGTGGTGACCGGTCGGGAGAAGCTGGCGAAACTCTCCGCGCTGACCGTCGAATGGATGCGGGGGGTGATCGCCGAAAGGCCCGACTCCGTGCCCGCGGGCTACTTCCGCTCCTTCGTGGCCGCGTGGGAGGGAGGCCACGACGGCATCCTGCGCAACGCCCCGAACCTGGTGGTGGCGTCGGCCCCGCCGGAGGCCTCGAACGGCCTGGTGGACTGCACCATCGCCCTGAGCTACCTGGAACTGGCTGCCCTGGCCCGGGGCCTGGGCACGTGCTGGGCCGGGCTGCTGCAGGCGGCGCTGGTCAACGCCGCGGGCGCCCGCGAGGCGGTGGGCCTTCCCGCGGGCCACCGGGCCCACTACCCGATGATGATCGGCTACCCGAAGTTCCCGTACCACCGCCTGCCCGAACGCAAGGCGCCGGCCATCTCCTGGTCGTAGCCGGGAGGGAGCCTTCCCTCGGGATCGGGCGCGACCGGGACGGTTCGGCCGAGGACCTGCCGTGCAGAGGAGGAGGAGACCGTGAGCAAGGTGCGACTCGGTCCCGGCCCGTTCGTCCTTCCCATGCCCACCGCGCTGATCGGCGCCGAGGTGGAGGGGAAACCCAACTTCATGACCGCGGCCTTCGTGGGCATCGCCAACTACGAGCCGGTCGTCGTCGCGTGCGGGCTGAGCCCCACCCACCACACCTCGCGAGGGATCGCGGCCCACGGGGAGTTCGGCCTTTCCCTCCCCGGGCCCGACCTCGTGGAGGCCACGGACTGGTGCGGCATGAACTCGGGCAAGCGGACGGGGAAGGCCGGGGTCTTCGAGACCTTCTCCGGCAGCCTGGCCCACGCACCGATGGTCCGGGCGTGCCGGCTCGCCGCCGAGTGCCGGGTGGTCCGCACCGTGGAGTTCGCGGTGGACACGGTGTACTTCGGGGAGGTCGTCGGGGTGTACGCGGACGCGGACGCGCTGCGCGACGGCGCCCCGGACTGGCGGAGGATTGCGCCCCTCCTCTTCACCTTCCCCGACAAGGGGTACTGGGAGCTCGGGAGGCGCGTGGCCGAGGCGTGGAGCGTGGGCAAGGGGTATCGGCCCGGGACGTGAGCGAAGGGGGCGGAACGGAAAGCGGAGGCCAGTCGCCTGGCCCCCGCTCGTCGTAGCTGCCTCCCCGAGCGGGACGCCCGACAAGACTCTGTGAGCTATCGGTCCGGCTTCGTCCGGGCTCGCGCGGTGAACCGTTCCGCCCGTGGATACCTCGTTCGCAGCCCAGACCTCCGGACTTACGCGCTGGGGTGATGCGCTGCGGCGAGTTCCTTCAGCAGCGGGACCGGCGATCGGTGTTGCAGGCTGTGCCAGAGGTCCCAATCCCTCTGGAGGTTCAACCAGAACTCCGGGCCCGTGCCGAGGGCCTCACCCAGTGCCAGGGCCGAGTCGGCGGTGACCCTGCGACGGCCGTTCACGATCTCGTTCAGGCGGGCGAAGGTCCAGCCCAGGTGCCGGGCGAATTCGGACTGAGAGACGCTGAGCGGTTCGAGGAACTCCTTGAGCAGCATCTCGCCGGGGTGAGTGGGCGGTCGGTTCTTGGGAAGCATGGGTGTTCCTTCTCAGTGATAGTCGACGATGTCCACGTCGTGGGCGTCGCCGTCGAGCCAGCGGAAGATGACCCGCCACCGATCGTTGCTCCGGAGGCTCCACGCCCCCTGCAGGTCTCCCGAGAGTTTCTCGAGGCGGTTGCTCGGCGGCACGGTCAACACCTCCAGCGAAGGCGCCGCGTTGACCTGGTCCAAGAGTCGCTGGGCCTTGCCGTGAAGCTCTCGAGGAAGCTTGCGGGCGTGGCGGCTGTTCGTGCCGTCGTACACGTGCTGGGCGGTCTTGCCCGCGAAGCTCCTAATCATGGGGGAAAGGTTATGCTGTATCGAGGCGCGATACAAGTCCGAGCCACATTCATCCCGTATCTCACGGGCGAGCATGCGGAGCCATGGACTATAGGTGCTGAGCGCGCCAGATTCCGGCTGGGGGAGGGTCACTTGCGCGTGAGTCTCGCTGCGATTCGCAGATGCCCATTCGAGGCTGTGGAGATGCGTGCCCAAGAAAACGAACGAGCCCAAGCACCTGCGATCAGTGCTCGGGCTCGTTTTGGGCTGGCTCCGGTGGTTGGACTCGAACCAACAACCCTGCGGTTAACAGCCGCATGCTCTGCCGATTGAGCTACACCGGAAGAAGGGCTCCGGGTCCCCGCGCTTGCCGCGTGCCCGGGAAATCCGAGGGGCGACTTATACCCAAGTCCTCCGCGGGGCGTCAACCGTAAAGCCGCGCCCCGGCTCGCCGCAGCCTTGCCCCGGGACGCCGAGAGGGGCCCCGGCGGGCCCCTCTCGGAAGGGTTACGAACCGCGCCGCGGTCAGGCGAGTTCCTGGAAGCGGATGCCCTCCTCCTCGAAGGCGGCCTGTAGCTTCGTGAGCGCCTCCACCTGGATCTGGCGGATGCGCTCCCGGGTGACGCCGAAGACCTTGCCGATCTTCTCCAGCGTCATCGGTTCGTCGTTCTGGAGGCCGAACCGGAGGTCCAGGATCTTCTTCTCCCTCTCGTTGAGCACCTTCAGCTTGCTGCGCAGGAAGCGTCGAATCTTCTCCAACTGGATCGAATCCGCCGGGTCTTCCACGGAGGGGTCCTCGAGCTTGTCCTGGAGCGTGAAGTCGCCGTCCACGTCCAGGGCCTGGTCGATGGAGAGGATCTTGCGCCGGATCGAGTGGAGCCGGCGGATGTAGGCGGGGTTGAAGCCGGTCTCCTGGGCGAGTTCCTCCTCGGTGGGCGGACGGCGCAGGGAGCGGCTCAGGTGCTCGGTCACCCGGGAGATCCGGTCGATGTCGTCGGAGACGTGCACGGGTAGCCGGATGGTGCGCACCTGGTTGGTGAGGGCGCGCTCGATCGACTGGCGGATCCACCACGTCGCGTAGGTGGAGAAGCGGCACCCCTTCGAAGCCTTGAACCGCTCCACCGCCTTGATCAGGCCGACGTTCCCCTCCTCGATCAGGTCGAGGAACGGCAGGCCGCGGTTGACGTAGCGCTTCGCGATCTTGACCACAAGCCGCAGGTTCGACTCGATCATGCGGCTGCGGGCGGCCTCGTCGCCCTTCTCGATGCGGAGCGCGAGCTCGATCTCTTCCCTCGGTGTGAGCAGTCGGGTCTTTCGGATGTCGCGCAGGTACAGCCCCATGGAGCTGGCTGCCTGGGCGGGTTCCCTCCTCTGGGCCGGGGTTCCGGTGCGGGTTTCGTGCGTAAGGACTTCGGCTGCTTCCGGGCTCATCGTTCCCTCCTCCGACGAGTTCGGCGACGCGACCAGCTGACTATAGGTGAGGGGGAGAGGGCTTCCTAGAGGGGGTCCCTCGGAAATACCCGGAGGGCTATCAAGTATACCCGATCGGTTATCAATCGGTGCCCCGGGGCCGACGATCTCGAGGCGGCAGTCCGTTCGGCCCTTGACCCGGCCGGGACTTTGCCACAAAAGGACTGGGTCGGGCCTGCGCCGGACGGCCGGTGCCGCGCGGCCCTGGACGGGGTGCATCGGGAGGGGTTCATGGTCATCGCCGGTTCCGAGGGGGCGCACCGGGCGGCGGGAGTGGTCCTGGCCGCGGGCCTGGGGAGGCGCATGGGGGGGCCGGAGAAGCTGCTCCTCCCCGTGAGGGGGCTCCCCCTGGTTCGGCACGCCGTCCGCACGCTGCTAGACGCCGGCCTTTCGCCTGTGGTGGTGGTGGTCGGAGAGGGCGCCGGAGGCGAGGCGGTGGGGAAGGCCCTCTCCGGGCTGCCGGTCCGGTTGGTGGTCAACCCCCGTGCCCGGGAGGGCATGGGGACGTCCCTGGCGACGGGGGTGTCGAGTCTCCCGCCCGAGACTCGAGAGGCGGCGGTCGTCCTCGGCGACATGCCCCGGGTGGAGCCCGAGACCCTCCGCCGCCTGCTGGAGCGGCGGCGGGAGACGGGGGCCGGCATCGCCGTACCCACGTGGCAGGGACGCCGGGGCCACCCGGTGGTCTTCGACCTGCGCCGCTACCGCGAGGAACTCGGCGCGCTGGAGGGGGACGAGGGGGCGCGGGCCGTTCTCGCGGCCAACCGTAGCGACGTTCTGGAGGTGGAGGCCGGGGACCCGGGGGTCGTGGCGGACGTGGACACCCCAGAGGACTACCTCTCCCTGGGGGCGGCGAGGGCGCCGCCTCCCGGAAGGGGCCCGGAATCATGCCGCGAAGCCGTCCGTCCGGGCGCCGCGCGGCCGCTCGCTCGGGACGAGGACGTCATCCGGGAGATCAACGAACTGTGGCGGCCGATCTACCCGCACATGGCGGAGCACGTGCTCGCCGCCTCCGGCCTCCGGCGGGGTGCCGCCCTGGACCTGGGGCCCTTCGCGGGAGGGCTCGCGGTGGAGTTGCTGGTGCGTTGCGACGGGCTTCGCGCCTGGCTCCTCGACGAGTGTCCCGAGGTCCCCCGCTGGGCTCGGGAGTGCGCCCGGCAGCGCGGGGTCGCGCACCGCCTCGGGGTGGTGCGCGCCGGGTTCGGGGGGGTCCCGGTCCGGGACCGGGCCTTCGACCTGGTCACCGTGCGGGGGGCGTTCTTCTTCCTCGGGCCCGATCTGCTGCGGGAGATCCGGCGGGTGCTCCGGCCCGGCGGCTTTGCCTGGGTGGGAGGGGGCTACGGCCCGCTCACCCCGGCCTCGGCGATCGCGCCGATCGCGGGCGCCTCCCGCCGGCTCAACGAGGCGATCGGGAAGAGACGGCTCTCCGCGGGCGGGCTGAAAGCCCTCGCGGAGGCGGCCGGCCTGGGCTGCCGGGCGCGGGTGGTCGAGGAGGGGGGACTGTGGCTGGAGGTCCGGGCGTGAAGCGGTTCCGGCGGAAGACTGCCGCGGAGGCCCTCGGGGTCGGAGCGGGGGATCTGGTCAGCCTGGTGGGAGCCGGGGGCAAGACGACCCTCATGTACCGTCTGGTCGCCGAACTGCGCGCCTCCGGCGTGGGCGCGGTCGCGGCGACGACCACCCGGATCGCGCCGCCGGCTCCCGGTGAGCCGGCCCTCCTGTGCGCCGAGACCTGGGAGGAACTGGAGCGGCGGTTGGGGCCCGGCCCCTCGGCGGTGGTGGCCCGCAGGCTTCTCCCGGGGGGCAAGGTGGAGGGGATTCCGGCCGATTGGTGCGACCGGATCGGCCGGGAGGGACTCGCCGGTGCGCTGGTGGTGGAGGCCGACGGTTCCGCGCGCAAGCCGGTCAAGGCCCCGGAAGCCTGGGAACCGGTGGTTCCCTCGTCCTCCACGCTCTTCGTGGCCGTCGTGGGGCTGTCCTGCGTGGGCGCGCCGGTGGACGGGGGGCACGCCCACCGGCCGGAGCGGATCTCGGCCGTCACCGGCTTGCCGCCCGGTGCGAGGCTCACGCCGGGTGCCCTGGCGCGGCTCCTGGGCTCGGAGGAGGGTCTGCTGCGCGGCCGTCCGGTTCGCGCCCGCGCGGCGGCCTTCCTCAACCAGGCCGACGTGCCCGGCGGGGCCGCTGCGGGCGCCGAGGTGGCTGGGTTGTTGCTCGGGGGCGGGAGCCCGTACGAGCGGGTCGTGGTGGGATCCCTCCGGGACGCGTCGGAGCCCCTGGAGGTGTTCTTCGCGGACGGCGCTTCCCCTCCCGGGTCTCCTGCCCGAGGCTAGTGCCGTCGTGCGTTTCGGGACTCAGGAGTCGGTCGCCGCGCCGGCCGCGCGCCGGTCGGGCCTCCGGCCCTGGACCGCGGCGACGCGCTCCAGCCAGGCGTCGGTGATCTCCTTCTTGCGGCCCGTCGCGTAGTCGTAGAGGACCTGGGCGCTGTGGGCTCGCGCCACCGGGCGCCCGTCCGCCACCGCGCGGGCCTCGTACTCGAAATCGAAGCTCGTGCGCCCCACCGTGGGGATGCGGATGCCTACCTCGAGGGTCTCGCCGTGGCGGGTGGGGCTCAGGAAGTCGCAGCCAATGGATGCGACGATGAAGTCGATGTCCTGCAGGGTGCGTGCCTGGAAGACCTCCTCGAAGTAGCGCGTCCGGGCGATCTCGAAGTAGGTGAAGTACACGGCGTTGTTCACGTGCCCCATGGCGTCGACGTCGCGCCACCGGACCTCTACCCGGGCCGAAACGGGGTATCCTTCCACCGCCTCCACCTCCTCGCGACGGGCACGGTGCCGGGCGGGTGGGCCCGCGCGGCGTCCCGAGTCTAGGAGCGGTCCGGTGGGGGTGTCAACGGAGCCCGAGCGCCGCCGGCGAGTTCGGGCGGAGGTTTCGCCGCATCCGGAGGAACGCTCATGCCCCTGGCCTTCCCGAGCCTCAGCCACGGAACCGTGGCCTTCGGTTTCTACAACGTCGAGACCGACGGGCTCCTGCTCGATCGCCTGTTCTTCTTCTGCACCGACTTCTGCGAGGCGGTGTGCGCGCTGGCGGCTGCGGAACCCGACCGGGGGTCTCGCAGCTCCCTTCCCGGCTTCGCCTTCGAGCGCGGCGGCGACATCGGGGACCTGATGGGGGCGATCCGGGGGACGACCCGTGAGGGCTTCCTGGGAGAGGTCTACCGGCTGTGGCCCTTCCCGGATGGCCCGGGAGCGTTCCGGCAGAAGCTCCACGGGGCGTCGAACCGCCCGGCGGTGGAGGAGGTGCTGCGTCGCCTCGCCACGCCGGTGCGGATCCCGCTGGAGGCCGCGGCGGGCGGAGGGCCGGTCTCGATCGGGGAGTACCGCTTCTCGAGGGCGGGGTTCCTCGCGCTCCTCGACTACGTCTGGCGGGGCGGGTACCCGACCTGGGAGGGCTTCGAGCAGGGCCGGCGACCGCCGGAGGTGGAGAGGCTCGCCGCCGCGGCGCTGCGGTTCGGCGGTTCCTTGGGCGAACGGCCCCCTGCGCCCGGGCGCGGGGTGTAAGCACGGCAGGGCACCCGAAGCGCGGCGGGCGGCTCACGGCGAACCGGAGCGTTGGCGCCGGCCCGCGGCAGCGCGTAAGCTCGGATTTCGAAGGCGTCGCGCCGGGGGGCACAGCGAGGGGAGGAGGAGCGCATGATTCGGGAGGCGTTGCAGAAGTTGGCCGCAGGCCAGGACCTCGGCGAGGGCGAGATGGTCGCGGTGATGACCGAAGTGACCCGGGGCGAGACCACGGCGGCCCAGATCGGAGCCTTCCTCATGGCCCTGCGGATGAAGGGGGTGACCGGGCCCGAGTTGGTGGGGGCGGCGCGGGTGCTGCGGTCCCTCGAGCCGCCGATCCGTTGCGGCACTCCCCTGGTGGCGATCGACCGGGACGAGATCAACGTGGACCAGGAGACCATCGCCGAGTTCGTGGCCTCGGGGGGAGCCGGCACCCGCACCTTCAACGTGTCCACGGCCACGGCCTTCGCGGTGGCCGCCTGCGGGGTGAAGGTGGCCCGCCACGGGATGCGCGCCGTGGCCTCGCTGTGCGGCAGCGCCGACGTGCTCGCCGCCTTGGGCGTGGAGCCGGACCTCAGCCCCTCGGCGGTGGAGGACTGCATCGAGACCGTGGGCATCGGGTTCTTCTACGAGCCCATCTTCCACTCCACGATCAAGCACGTGGTCGGGCCCCGCCGGGAATTGGGGCTTCGGACCATCTTCAACCTCCTCGGCCCGCTGGCCAACCCGGCCGGCGCGCGCTGCCACTTCCTCGGGGTGGGCGCCCGGGAGCGGCCCCGGGTGCTGGCCGAGGCGCTCCTCGGCCTCGGGGCGGAGCGGGCCCTCGTGGTGCGCGGGGAGGAGGGGCTCGACGAGATCACGGTGTGCGGGGCGACCCAGGTGGCCGAGGTGCGCGACGGAGGCATCCGGGAGTACGCCATCGCCCCCGAGGACTTCGGGATCGCCCGTGCCGCTCCGGCCGACATCGCCGGAGGCGACGCGCGGGAAAACGCCTCCCTCGTCCGGGCGGTGCTGGCCGGCGAGCCGGGGGCCCGCCGCGACATCGTGGTGCTCAACGCCGGGGGAGCCCTCTACGCGGCGGGCGCCGCCCGGGACCTTCCGGAGGGGATCGGGATGGCCCGGCAGGGGTTGGATTCCGGGGCGGCCCTGGCCAAGCTGGAGGCCCTCGCCGAGAGGGCCCAGCGCCTCAGCCGCGGCTGGTTCCGGGAGGCGTAGGGGCCGGACGGCCCGGCGCGAGGGGGGGTCCCGGGGCGGGGTCGTCCCCGCCCCGGGAACGCGCTCAGGCGGCCGAGGGCAGGTCCTTGATGGCCTGCCAGGCCTTGTCCAGTTCCGCCTTGGGCAGCTCGTACTCCTCGAGTTTCTTGGAGAAGTAGGCGTCGTAGGCGGACATGTCGAAGTGGCCGTGGCCCGAGAGCAGGAACAGGATGGTCTTCTCCTCGCCCTCCTCCTTGGCCTTGAGCGCCTCGTTGACCGCGCCCTCGGATGGCGTGGTTCGTCTCCGGCGCCGGGATGATGCCCTCGGTGCGGGCGAACAGCACGCCCGGCGTCGAAGCACTCCACCTGGTGGAAGGCCTCGGCGCCGATCAGGTTGTCCTGCGAGGAGTTGGCTCACCAGGGGCGCCATGCCGTGGTAGCGCAGGCCGCCGGCGTGGATGCCCGGCGGCACGAAGGTGTGGCCCAGGGTGTGCATCGGCAGCAGCGGGGTCATGCCGGCGGTGTCGCCGAAGTCGTAGGGGAAGTGGCCCTTGGTCAGGGTGGGGCAGGCGGTGGGCTCGCAGCCGACGATGTCGATGTCCTTCCCGGCGATCTTGTCGCGCAGGAAGGGGAAGGCCAGGCCGGCGAAGTTGGAGCCGCCGCCGCAGCAGCCGATGACCACGTCCGGGTAGTCGCCGGCCATCTCCATCTGCTTCTGGGCCTCCTGGCCGATGACGGTCTGGTGCAGCAGCACGTGGTTGAGAACCGAGCCCAGGGAGTACTTGGTGTCGTCGCGGCTGGCGGCGTCCTCCACCGCCTCGGAGATGGCGATGCCCAGGGAGCCGGTGGTGTCCGGGATCTCGGCCAGGATCTTCCGGCCGGCCTCGGTCTCGCGTGGAGGGGCTGGGGATCACCTTGCCGCCCCAGGTCTCCATCAGCATCCGCCGGTAGGGCTTCTGCTCGTAGGTGACCTTGACCATGTAGACCTTGGCCTCGAGGCCGAAGAAGTTGCAGGCCAGGCGACAGGGCGCTGCCCCACTGGCCGGCGCCGGTCTCGGTGGCGATGCGCTTCACGCCCTCCTGTCTTGTTGTAGTAGGCCTGGGCCACGCTGGTGTTGGGCTTGTGGCTGCCGGCCGGGCTGACGCCCTCGTACTTGTAGTAGATCTTGGCCGGGGTGCCGAGGGCCTTCTCCAGGCGGCGGGCGCGGAACAGCGGCGTGGGCCGCCACAGGCTGAGCACGTCGAGGATCTCGCCGGGGATGTCGATCCAGCGCTGCGCTGCTCACCTCCTGCTCGATCAGGGCCATGGGGAAGAGGGGGCCAGGTCGTCGGGCCCCACCGGCTGCCCGGTGCCCGGGTGCAGGGGCGGCTTCATGGGGTTGGGCATGTCGGCGGCGATGTTGTACCACTGGCGCGGGATGTCCTTCTCGTTGAGCAGGTACTTGGTCGTCTCCATGGACTGGCTCCTTTCGTGGGGTGCAGAGCAAGGGTCGTCGCAGGGATGTCGGTGGCACCTCCTCTGTCGTGGGTTTGCGCCGCGTCACCTCAGCTTCATCAGTTGCCGGGAGAACCGGGCCAGGGTCTCCACGCTGTGCGCCGGGTAGAAGCCGTCGAGGTAGGGAAGAGCGGAGGCCATCCCGCGGCACAGCGGTCGATACCCCGGGTCGCCCTTCAGGGGGTTGAGCCAGTAGATGCGCTCCGTGGCGCCCTTGAGGCGCGCCAGTTCCCGGCGCAGCAGTGCCGGGTCCCCCCGGTCCCAGCCGTCGCTCAGGATCACGACGACGGTGTCGCCGAGGTGGGGCCGCCGGGCGAGGTCCCGGCGGAACTCCGCCAGGCACTCGCCGATGCGGGTCCCGCCTGCCCAGCCGAGGCTCTCCTCCATGAGTCGCTCCACGGCGCGGCTGGCGTCCTTCTCCCGCACGAAGTCGGCGAGGCGGAACAGCCGAGTCGAGAACGCGTAGACCTGGATCCCCGGTTCCTGGCGGCCCAGGGCGTGGGCCATGAGCAGGAAGAATCGGCTGTACGCCTCCATGGAGCCGGAGACGTCGCCGAGGAAGGCCACCCGTCGGCGACGCACCTTTCGCTCGCGGCGGACCAGGCGCAGGATCTCGCCTCCGAAGCGGGCATTGTGGCGAAAGGTCCTGCGGAACTCCAGCCCCCGGCCCCGGAAGGTGGGACGGGTCCGCCGGCCGGGCCGGGTGGCGAGCTTGGCGAGGAGGGCCTGGAGGATCTCCCGCAGGCGCGGCTCTTCCTCGGGGGTCAGGGAGCGGAGGTCCTTGCGGGCGAGGATCTCCTCGGGGCT
Source organism: uncultured delta proteobacterium (assembly GCA_963707045.1). GTDB lineage: Bacteria > Desulfobacterota > Deferrisomatia > Deferrisomatales > JACRMM01 > CAZGRT01. The sequence goes on along the minus strand of CAVPOV010000030.1, from coordinate 11,638 downwards.
GGCCCCGCCCGCGGAGGGTCCCGCAGGCCGACCCGCGCCCTCGCCGTCCGGAGGAGCCGGGGCGTGGACGGGGCGGGTTTCCGAGAGCCGGGGAGGGGAGTCGGGAAGGGCGCGGACCCCCTCCTCCCAGAAGAGGCGGTACAGGCGGTCGAAAGCGGCGAAGCGGTCGCGGTCGGAGACGAGGTTGGCGCGGAGGGCCCAGTACACCTGGCGCCGGTCGCCGATGTCGAGGGCCGAGACCGACCGACAGGCGTCCACCACCGCCCGGGGGTGGGTGGGGAGCCCGGCGTCCTTGAGGAACCGGGAGAAGGCCACGATGTGCCCCGCCATCCCGACAGGCGCGTCGGAGCCGGGGTCGGTGCGGACGTCGGGCATCGGCGCTCAGTGGTCGCGGGTCGTCATCTCACTCCTCCCGAAGCTCCCGAATACAAGACGACATGCCTTCCCCAACGGCGGCGTCGACGGACGCCGCGGACTCAACACGGCTCGACGAAGATCCACATCCTTCCGCCGCACACGTCGCCCCCGCGGGTGCCGAGGTCGTCGGTCAGGTCCACCTCGACCAGTTCGGGGCGGTGGGCGGCGAGCAGGCAGCGCAGCGCAGCGGCCTTGACCTGGCGCTCGCCGCAGCCTCCGCCCACGGACCCGTAGGTCGTCCCGTCGGCGCAGACGAGCATCTTGGCGCCCACCTCGCGGGGGGTCGAGCCGTGGGCCTCCACGATCGTGGCGAGGCACGCGGCCGCCTTGCGCTCCCGCAGTTGCGCGAGTCGCGCGAAGAGCTCGCGATCCGTCACGACGCCTCCCCTGCGGCCCCGCGCAGCCGCCGCGCCTGCGCGGGCCCCCGCCGGCGGACGCACGCGAGCTCGGCCGCGATGGACAGGGCGATCTCCTCCGGGGACTCGGCCCCCAGCGGGACGCCGATGGGGGCGAACACCTGTTCCAGGCGGGAGGCCGGGAGCCCCTCCCGCCCGAGCATCTCCAGGACCATGCGCACCCGCCGCCGGCTCCCGATCATGCCCACGTAGGCCGTGGGCTTGGGCAGCACCTGGGCCAGGCACTCGGCGTCGTGCTCGTGGCCGCGGGTGATCACCACCACGTAGGTCGAGGGGCCCAGGGGCATGCGCTCGAGGGCGGCCACGAACCCGTCCGCGAGGACCGAGCAGCCCGGAAAGCGGTCCGGGTGGGCGAAGTCGGGGCGGTCGTCGAGAACCGTCACCGCGAACCCGACGCGGCGCGCGAACTCTGCCAGGGGCACGGCGATGTGGCCGGCTCCGCAGACCAGGAGCCGCGCCTCCCCGGCGAGCACGTCGAGGAACACCCGGTGCCCGCCCTCGAGCTCCGCGACTCCCTTCCGCCGTCGGGCCAGCGCCTCGAGGGCGAGGTCCCGGAGCCGGTTGTCCCGGTCGGAAGTGCCGAGGGAGCCCTCCACCGTGCCGTCCCGGAGGACGAGCACCTTCCGCCCCGGCGGAGTGGACGGGTCCGGCGAGGCGAGCACGGTCGCCAGGCAGAACGCCTCCCCGGCCTCCAGCAGTTCCAGGGTCCGGGCCAGGGGATCGCCGCCGGTCATCCCTCGTCCTCCCGTCGTCTGCACTGCGTCAGCACACCTGCTCCTTCACCTCGCGCAGGTACGCCTCGCGCCGGGCCTCGTCGCCCCAGATCTCGCCCCGGAACACCTGGATGTCCTGCTGGTTCTTGAAGATGCAGCCCAGGGTCTCCTCGACGACCTGCGCGTCGAGGGAGTGCCGGTTGCAGAGCGAGCAGGGCCGCGGCCCAGTCGAGCGTCTCGGCGATGCCCGGCTTCTTCAGGAACTCCTCGGTGCGGATGCGCTCCATGAAGCGGCACACCTGGGCCGCCAGTTCGTCCTCCGCCCGGGCAGGCGGCTGCGCACGATGGCGTACTCCTTCTCGAAGTCCGGGTAGTCGATCCAGTGGTACAGACAGCGGCGCTTGAGGGCGTCGTGCACGTCCCGGGTGCGGTTGGACGTGACGATCACGATGGGCTTCACCACCGCCCGCACGGTACCGAGCTCGGGGATGGTGATCTGGTAGTCGGCGAGCAGCTTCGAGCAGGAAGGCCTCGAACTCCTCGTCGGCCCGGTCGAGCTCGTCGATCAGCAGCACGGCGGGGCGGGGGCCGGCGTGCTGGATGGCCGGCAGCAGCGGGCGCTTGATCAGGAACTCCTCGCCGAAGATGGTCCGGGTCAGCTCTCTCCCGGTCGCCGCACTGCTCCTGGAGCTTGATCTCGAGGATCTGGCGCGGGTAGTTCCACTCGTAGAGCGCCATGGAGGCGTCCAGCCCCTCGTAGCACTGGAGCCGGATGAACTCCGTGTCGAGGGCCCGGGCCACGACCACGGCCAGCTCTGTCTTGCCCACCCCGGGCGCCCCCTCGAGGAACAGGGGCTTCTGCAGCGCCTGGCTCAGGTAGAGGATCGTGGCCAGGGACGGCTCGGCCACGTAGTGGTGGCGTCCCAGGGCCTCGGTGATGGCGTCGACGGAAGAGAACATGGGCTCACGGAGAACGAGGTTGTTGGTCGTTGGTCGTCGGTTCTTGGTCTCCAGACCAACAACCGATCACCGAGAACCAATGACGAGCCTGTTGCTCCTTCACTCGTCGTAGCCCCGGTCGAACTCGCCGTCCATGATCTCGGTGAGGACGCCGTGCATCTGCTTGGGCGGCGCGAGGAAGGCGTAGCGGTTCCCCATGAGCTCCCGGGGCTCGCGGTCGATGGTGCGGCACCCCTTCGCGCGCAGCTCTCCGAGGCCGGCCGCGACGTCGTCCACGCGATAGGAGATGAGGAAGAACCCCTCGCCCCGCTTCTCCAGGAAGCGGCCGACCTCGCTGTCGGGCTTTGTCGGTTCCATGAGCTCCAGCGCCACGTTCTCCAGGTAGTACCGCGCCACCCGGATGCTCTCGGAGGGGGCCGTGTAGAACCCGTCGGGCTCCACCCCGAGGGTGTCCCGGTACAGCGCGACGGCCGCGTCCAGGTCGTGCACGACGAAGCAGATGTGGTCGATGGCCTTGGCTTTCATCGGACCTCCCGTGAGACGTGAAGCGTGAAGCGTATGCCTTGGTCGCGCGTCTCACGCCTCACGTTTCACGCGTTGGATCGCCGCCAGGATCCGGTCGGGGGTGTAGGGGAACTCCCGGATGTAGGTCCCGATCGCGTCGGCGATGGCGTTGGTGTAGGCCTGGGCCGTGCACATGGAGATGGAGAGACCGCCCTCCTTGGCCCCGAAGGGCCCCACCGGGTCCTCCGACTCGACGATGGTGCTGTGGATGGGGGGCATGTCGGGCGCCAGGGGCACCTTGTAGTCCAGGAAGCCGGTGTTCAGGTTGGCTCCCTCGTGCCACCGGCACGCCTCGAGCAGGATACCCCCGTGGCCGCCCATGGCCACCCCCGCCTCCATCTGCCCCTCCACCTCCCGGGGGTTGATGGCCCGGCCGCAGTCGTGGGCGACCCAGACGTCCCGGACGTCCACCAGGCCGGTCTCCGGGTCGACCTCCACCTCCACCACGGCGCTCCCGTAGCTGAAGGCGGCCGCGAGCTGCCCCTTGGGGTTGCTGATCCACTCCCGGGTCTGGTCCACCTCGGGGCCGAAACTACCCTGGCCCAGGACCGACTTGCCCTTCAGGAGCCCGGTGCGGATCGCCTTGGCCACCGGCATCGCCCGGGAGGGGGAGCCGCGCACGAAGACGCGGCCCTCCTCGACGTCCAGGTCGTCGGCGCGGGCCTCCATGGCCTCGGCGGCGATCTCCAGGATCTGCCGGCGGGCGTCCTCGCAGGCCAGGCGCGCGGCGTTGCCGCTCACCAGGGTCGTGGCCTGGGAGTATGCCCCCTGGTCGATGGGCGTGACCTCGGTGTCCGAGGCGGTGAGCCGGATCTGGTCGACCGGAATGCCCAGGGCCTCGGCCGCGATCTGGAGGACCACGTTCTCGTTGCCCTGGCCGTTGTCCACCACCCCCGAGATCAGGGTCGCCCCACCGTCCTCGTCGAACTTCACCATGGCCGCCGAGCCGCCCCGGATGCCCATGGGGAAGCCGCTCATCACGCTCACGCTGCCGACGCCGATGCCGCGCCAGGGCGGCAGTCGGCCCCACTTCTCGCGGAAGCGGCTGGCCTCGGCCACCGCGTCGATGGTCTCCCGGCTCGCCATCACCGGGATGTAGCTCCCGGTGGGCGTGTACTCGCCGCCGTGGAGCGCGTTCTTCCTGCGGATCTCGATGGGGTCGAGGCCGAGGGCCGCGGCGGCGAGGTCGAGCTGCATGTCCACGTTGCACGCCCAGGCCCGGCCGTGGGTGCGGATCATCCCCCGGATCGGCTTGTTGGTGTACACCCGGTAGCCGTTGTAGCCGGGTGTGGGCCACCCGGTAGGTCTGCTCGAAGCACAGGAAGGGCACGCTCGTGGCGATGGGGCCGGTGGAGGAGTAGGCGCCCCCGTCCATGTAGGCCGTGACGTCGGCGGCGTGCAGCGTGCCGTCCTTGAAGAACCCGAAGGTGCTCTCCACCACCATGGAGTGCCCCTGGCGGATGGCGATGGAGTTCTCCTCCCGGGTGTAGGCGAGCTTCACCGGGCGCCGGGTCTTGCGGGAGAGCAGGGCGGCGATGTACTCGCCCGGGAACATGTCGCTCCGCCCGCCGAAGGCCCCGCCGACGGCCACGTGGCGCACGTGGACCTTGGACACGGGCAGTTCGAGGGCGTTGGCCAGCCCCTTCGCCTTGGTGTGGGGGCTCGCGTTGGGCATCCACACCTCCACCGTGCCCTGGCGGTCGCAGTGGACCAGCACCGCGTAGGGCTCGGTCATGAAGTAGCTCTCTTCGTCCGCGCGGGTGACGCTCCCGGTGCACGTAGTCGCACTCCGCGAGCGCCGCCTCCACGTCGCCCACGTGCGATCGGCACGTGGATGTTGATGTTGCGCCGGCGCGTGGTCGTGGACCGGGGGGCGCCCTCGGCGGTGGCCGAGGCCGGGTCGAATACCGCCGGCAGCACCTCGTACTCCACCTCGATCAGGTCGACGGCCTGGCGGGCGATCTCCTCGGTCTCGGCGGCCACCCCGGCGATCTCCTCGCCGATGTAGCGCACCTTGTCCCGGGCCAGGAACTCCTGGTCGCGGGTGTAGCGGAACACCCCCCACTTGACCCCGGAGCTGTCGGCGGCGGTCACCACCGCCTTCACGCCGGGGCACGCCTCGGCCTTCGCCGTGTCCAGGCGGACGATGCGGGCGTGGGCGTGGGGGCTGCGCAGCACCGCCGCGTGGAGCATCGACGGCAGCACCAGGTCGGCGGTGTAGGTGGCCTCGCCGGTGGCCTTGAGCCGCGTGTCCCGGCGGGGAGACGACTCGCCCGATGTACTTGGCGGGCTTCATCGGTCTGCCTCTGCCCGGCCAGCCGCGCGGCGGCGTCGCGAGCACCGAGTCGACGATCTTGGCGTAGCCGGTGCAGCGGCACACCTGGCCCGGACAGGGCGTCGCGGATCTCGGCGTCGCTCGGTTCCGGGTTCTCGTCCAGCAGCGCCTTGGCCGTGCAGGATCATGCCCGGGCGTGCAGAAGCCGCACTGGATGCCGTGGTGCTCCACGAAGGCCTCCTGGATCGGGTGGAGCTCCGCCTCGGCGCGGTTGCCCGGCCAGGTGTCCGCCAACCCTTCGATCGTGAGCACCTCGCGCCCTGCCGCCTCGCACGGCCAGGGTCAGGCAGGAGCGCACCGGGCTGCCGTCGAGCAGCACCGTGCAGGTGCCGCAGCCGCCCACGCCGCACCCCTCCTTGGCGCCGGTCAGGCCCAGGTCCTCCCGCAGCACCTCCAGCAGGGTGCGCCCGGGCGGCGATCAGCACCTCGTGGGCGATCCCGTTGACGCGGAGCGCCACGACGACTTCTCCGGGGCGGTTCACTCCTCGCCTCCGCTCTGTTCTCGCCGTCGCCCAGGCCCGCCGGGCCGCCCGGACCACGAGCGTGCCGACGACCTTCCTGCGGTAGGCGGGCGTCAGGTCCACGTTCTTCACGGGGCGGGCGGCGCCTTCCAGGCGAGCAGCAGCGGTCCGCTCCAGCGTCTCGGTCTCCAGAGCGGAGCCGACCAGGGCCTGCTCGGCCTCGGGCGACCCGCACCGGGCCCGGATCCCACCGCCCCGAGCACCACGCGGGCTGCACGGCACCGCCCGTCCCCGTCCCTCTCGAGGTACACGGCCGCGGCGGCCGCGGGGAAGTCCAGGCCCTTGCGGGGCCGGAGCTTCTCGTAGGCGGCGCCCGAGCCGGGCGGCGGCCGGGGCACGAAGACCCGGGTCAGGAGGTCGCGAGGCCGCCAGTCGGAGGGGTGCGCGCCCGTCCCCGGAGTACATCTGCTCGAGCGGGAAGCTCCGCGGGGACTCCCGCGTCGCCGTCTCCACCTCGGCGCCCAAGGCGGCGAGGAGCGGGGGCAGGTCGGCCTGGTGGCACGCATGGCACCGGGGGCTTCCGGGCACCGCGTGGCAGACCTCGCCGCCGGCCTTGCGGCACGGGGGGCGCCCGCTGCGCCAGAAAGCCGTCTGGTTGAAGAAGAAGCAGCGGGTGTCCAGGCAGAGGTTGCCGCCCAGGGTGGCGCGGCTCCGGATCGGAGGGGCAGCCACCAGGGCGGCGGCCCGGGAGCACCTCGGCCGCCGGGCCGTCCGGCGTCCAGCGCACCAGATCGGCCAGCGGGGTGCCGGCGCCGAGGGACCAGCCGCCGTCGCGCTCCTCGATGCCGCGGAGGGGGAGGCGGGAGAGGGAGAGCAGGGAGGCGCCGCGGCCGTGCCCGTTCTTGAACGCGACGAGGAGATCCGTTCCTCCCGCCAGGATCCTGGGAGGGCTGGGTCCCGCGAGGCTCTCCAAGGCCTGATCCAGCGCCACCGGGCGGAGCACCTCGGTGGGGGGAAGGCGGAGCATCCTCATACTCCCTGGTGCGGCCGACGTGGGCGGGGTTGGACTCCCGCCCTTGCGGTTCGCACCATCCAAGCCGCGGTTCCGGAGCCGACGGCGATCAAATCAAAACAGTATATCGGCAAATAGAACACGGTACCCGGCCCGTTCTTTTCGCCGTCTGAAACGGTAGCAGAGGGCAAATGGCTTGTCAACGCCACGAATCGGAAGAATTTGTGGAGTCGGCGGACGAGGGCTCGCGCTGCCGAATCGCCGGTTGACAGGGAAGAGGGGCGCCGCTAGACTTCGGGCGTGTTCTGGACAAACGTTTTTCTACTAGAAATAGAACACAGTAGCTGACTAGCCAAACGGGTGGAGGGGAGCCGATGGACGTCCTCCGAAAACTCACCGTCCTGAGCCTCGAGCAGGCCACCGTCCTGCCCTATCTCACCTACCGGCTCGCCCAGGACGGGGTCCGGGTGATCCGGTTGGAGCACCCGGAGTTCGGCGACCCGAACCGGAAGGTGGGGGAGCCCTTCGCGCCGGGCGAGGAGGCCATGGGGAGCTACTTCCTCTCGATCAACGCCGGCAAGGAGGCGGTGACCCTCAACCTGAAGAACCCGAAGGGTCAGGACCTCCTCAAGAAGCTGGTCGTGGAGTTGAACGCGGACGTGTTCGCCACCAACCAGCTGCCGAAGAACTACGGGCCCCTCGGCATCGCGTACGAGACCCTGCGGGAGGTGAAGCCGGACCTGATCTGGCTCGGGCTCACCGGCTTCGGCCCGGACTCGAACGAGGCCGCCTACGACCCGGTACTCCAGGCGCGGGGGGGCTTGATGGACCTCACGGGGGAAGCCGGAGGCACCCCCCAGGTGGTGGGGATCCCGCTGCCCGACATGGGGACGAGCGAGCACGCCTACGGGCTCTTGATGCGTGCCCTGTACCAGAGGGCCGTGACGGGCGAGGGGAGCCGCATCGACCTGGCGATGATCGACTCCACGGTGTCCTGGCTCACCCAGCCCATCGCCATGGCCAAGAGCTTCGGGAAGGTCATGACGCGGCGGGGCGCGACCCACGAGTTCTTCGCGCCGGTGAGCGTCTATCCCACGAGGGACGGGTACGTGTACGTGGCCGTCGGAAACGACGTGCAGTGGAAGCGGCTCCTCGCGCTGCCGGGCTTCGAAGGGCTCGGAGACCCCTCCTACGACACGAACGCGGGGCGGATCGCGGACGTCGAGGCGCTCAACCGGAAGTTGGCCGCGGCAACGAGGTCGTTCTCGACGGAGGCGATCCTGGAGACATTCCGGAAGGCGCTGATTCCGATCTCCAAGGTCCAGAGCGTGCCGGAGGTTTGCGAAGACCCGGCGGTGAAGCCTCGGCTGCTGGAGACCGTCGACCCGAAGACCGGCTTCCGGGTGACCCTGGCGCCGCCTCCCTTCATGACCCCGTACCTGCAGGAGCGGGGGCGGAAGCTGTAGTTTCCCGCCGCGCTTCGGGGAGCACAACGAGGGGGTGTACGGCCGCGGCCTGGGGTTGTCCGCCCAGGAGCTGGGCGCGCTGAAGGCGGAGGGCGTCATCTAACGCGTGAACGTGAGACGTGAGACGTGAGATGTGAGAAGCGGGTTTCGCCTCACGTCTGACGCTTCACGTTTGATGTCTCACCGGGAGCGGAGCGAGCGATGGATTTTCGCCTGACCGAGGAGCAGGAGTTCTTCCGAAGCGCGGTCGCCGACACCGTCGACCGGATGATCATGCCCCACGTGGAGCGGATCGACGAGTCCGACGAGGTTCCGCAGGACCTGTGGCGGGAGTTCACGGGCCTCGGCTACCTGGGGCTTCGATACCCGGAAGAACTCGGGGGCATGGCCGCCGACCCCGTGACCTGCATGCTCTTCTACGAGGAGATCTCCCGGGGCTCGGTGGGGTTCGCCCAGGCCGTGATCATGAACATGCTCATGGGCACCCACTTCCTGTACCGCTTCGGGAGCCCGGCGATCCGGGAGCGGTGCCTCCTGCCCGCCATTCGGGGCGAGAAGATCGCCACCATGTGCTTCACCGAGGACCAGTCGGGCTCGGATCTCGCGGCCACGCGCACGGCGGCGCGCAAGGTCGACGGCGGCTGGGTTCTCACCGGCACCAAGAACTGGATCACCAACGGGCCCACCGCCGACTTCGCGACGGTCCTGGCCACCACGGACCCGGCCAAGGGGATGAAGGGCCTGAACTTCTTCCTGGTGGAGAAGGGGACGCCCGGGTTCCGGCCGGGCCAACTCCTCCACAAGATGGGCGCCCGGGGGCCCGCGTGCGGGGAACTCGTGCTGGAGGACGTGTTCGTGCCGGACGAGAACCTCCTGGGCGAGGAAGAGGGCAAGGGGGTCGTCTACCTCGGCGAGATCCTCAACGAAGTGCGGTGCATGACCGGCGCCATGGCCCTGGGCATCGCCCGCACGGCCTTCGCCGACGCGCTGGAGTACGCCCGCAAGCGTCAGGCCTTCGGCAAGGCCATCGGCGAGTACCAGTTGATCCGCGCCAAGCTGGCCGAGATGGCCACCGACATGGAGGCCGCGCGCCTCATGGTCTACTGGGTGGCGTGGATGATCGGCCAGGGGATGAACCCGCGCAAGGAGGCGGCCATGGCCAAGATGTTCGCCACCGAGACGTGCCTCAAGGTGGTGGACGAGGTGACCCGGATCTACGGCGCCAACGGCTTCGCCTCCGAGTACGGGCCCCAGCGCTACTTCCGGGACGCCCGCTTCCTGCTGTACGGAGGCGGTACCCACGAGATCATCAAGGACTTCGTGGGGCGGGAAATCGTCAGAGAGCGGTGAAACGTGAAGCGTCGAGACGTGAGCGTTGAGGCGTGGACGAGGGTCCGCGTTGACACGTGCACGTCTCGCGCTTTACGACCAAAGGGGTTGCCATGAAGATCGTGGTCCTCGTCAAGGAAGTCCCCGACCTGGAGGCCCTGGTGAAGGTGGCCGAGGGCGGGGCGTCCGTGGAGGTCGAGAAGAAGCGCTGCCTCAACTTCTTCGACGAGATCGCGGTGGAGGCGGCGCTTCGGGCCAGGCAGGCGGCCGGGGGCTCCGTGGTGGCGGTCTCGGCCGGCGCCGGCACCGGGACGGAGGCGGTGCGCCGCGCCCTGGCGATGGGCGCCGACGGCGCCCTGCTGGTCGACGATCCCGCCCTGGCAGGGGGCCGATCCCCTGACCGTGGCCCGGGCCCTGGCCGCGGTGTGCAAGCGGGAGGGCTTCGACCTGGTGCTCGCCGGAAGCAGGCCACCGACGACGAGGCCGGGCTGGTGGGGCCCATGGTGGCCGAGCTGCTGGGCATCCCGTGCGTCACCGGCGTCACGGCCCTGGAGGTCCAGGACGGGGCCGCCCGGGTGACGCGGGAGATCGACCGGGGCACCGAGACGCTCCGCACGGCCCTGCCCGCGCTGCTCACGGTCGAGAAGGGGCTCTGCGAGCCCCGGGTGCCCCAGGTGATGGGCCTCATGAAGGCCATGAAGGCCCAGATCCCCAAGCTGACCCTGGCCGAGCTCGGCGTCGAGGCCGCGCCGGTCCTGGCGGTCCAGGCGTACCGGGGCCCCGCGAAGCGCGCGCCCGTGACGATGGTCGAGGGCGAGCCGGCCGTGGCCGCGGCGCAGCTCGTGCGGCTCCTGCGGGAGGAGGCGAAGATCCTGTGAGCCGTCGCGGCTCACGCGTAACGCGTCACGAGTCACCCGTCACGAGGGTCCCATGTCCATCTGGGTGATCTGCGAAGGTCGGGAAGGCGAGTACCGGGCCTCCACGCTGGAGCTCCTATCCCAGGCGCGCCGCCTGACCGGCGACGGCGGGCAGGTGGTGGCGGTGGCGGTGGGGGACGAGGCGGCCGCAACGGAGCAACTCCGGGGCAGCGCCCACCGGGTCGTGGCGGTCCAGGCCCGAATCTCTCGCCGTACGCCGCCGATCCCTGGGTGGAGGCCCTGGGAGACGGCTCGCGGCCGGCAGCCCCCGCCTGGTGCTGTTCGGCGAGAGCGCCCGCACCCGGGAGCTCCTGCCGCGCCTGGCTGCCCGCCTGGGCGCGGCTGCCGTCACCAACGCTCTGGGCCTGGAGGCGGGCGGCCGCGTTCCTCCTCACCCGGCCGGTCTTCGGCGGCAAGGCCTACGTACGGTCCGGTGCGGCGAACGGCCGTGCCTGGCGGCCTTCCGCCCCCACAGCTTCGACGCCGACGCGGCGCCCGTGGTGGCGACGTCGTTCGAGGCGCACCCGGTCTCGCCCGACCCGAGCCGGGTGGAGGTGCTGGAGCGGACGCCGCGGATGTCGGTCCGGGTGCCCCTGGCGGAGGCCCAGCGGGTGGTGGCGGGCGGCCGGGGGCTGAGGGCGCCGGAGAACCTCGGGCTCCTGGAAGACCTGGCCGACGCCCTCGGGGGCGCGGTGGGCGTGAGCCGGGCGATCGTGGACGCGGGCTGGGCCGACCACGCCATCCAGGTCGGCAAGTCCGGCAAGACCGTCTCCCCGGCCCTCTACGTCGTCGCGGGGGTCTCGGGCGCGGTGCACCACACCATGGGCATGGACACGGCCAAGGTGGTGGTGGCGATCAACACCGACCCCAAGGCCCCGATCTTCCAGTACGCCGACTACGGCATCGTGGGCGACGCGCTGCAGGTGCTGCCGGCGCTGACGGCTGAGGTGCGGAAAGTGACGGGTCACGGGTGACGGGTGACGGGAGGGCCGGCAGAACGCTGTCCGCAAGCTTCGCCGCCGGTATCTGGCACCGTGAGGGTTTCCCG
>CAVPOV010000029.1:0-56002 GCA_963707045.1 uncultured delta proteobacterium | reverse complement strand
GGCGCCGTCGGAGTCCCATCGTGTGAACCCATACCCCAGGCCCCAGAAACCGGATTCCCCACCGATCCGCTCAGCGTAGCGCCCGACCTAACCTCGGTGTAGTCCGCCGCGTCGGGGTCGGAGATGTCCCGGTCCACGTCGCCATCCGCGTAACTCGCCGCCACCCGACCCCGCACCCGCCGTCGAGCCGGCTTTCGACCGAGCCTCTGCTCGGCGAACCCGCGTGAGATCCTCGAAGTCGCTGGTGCTGCTCGTGGCCGTGTATTCCCAGGACTCTCCGTACGACACCACCCCGTCGGTGCGCTCGGTAAACCGATACGCCAAGCGTCCTCCGTAGGTCCACCCGCCCCCGTCGGATCCATCATCCGGGAGGATCCACTGGTAGCCTCCGTTCACGGCCGCCTGCAAACGCGGCGACGGCGCCCAGGAGTACGTCGCGCTCGCCCCATGGGACCAGTAGTCGCTCTCGCCTCCGTCGCCCCCGTCGAACAGCCCCCGGTCCGCTGTGTAGCGGAGCCCGAGATCAGAACGCCGGTTCCCGGGAAACGACAGGAAGGCGCGCTCCCAGCCGAGCGTCCCGCCGTGGTTCTGCCTGTCGGCGCCGTCTCCGCTCCGTTGATCTTCCAGCGAGTAGGCATAGCCGAAGTGCAGTCCGTCCCGCGGCGCGACTTGCCATCCGAAGTCGGTGCCCGCACGGTGTGAGAGGGTGTCCTCCCCGTCGGCGTCGGCGGAGGCGAAGTCTCGGTACGAGAACTCGTAGTACGTATCGTTCTCGACCGTTCGCGACGCCTGCCACTCGCAGGCCGCACGCGCCGCGTACTCGTCGGTGCGGTTCCGGTAGTTGGAACGGACCCCGGAAAGCGTGGACGACAGTCCTTTCTCCAGGTTCTGCGTCGCATGCCCGGCGCCGTTCCACCGCAGTCGCGGAGATGCCTGCCATTCGAGGCTTCCGGCCAGCGCGTGGCGGGTGCTCCCCTCCCCGTCGTAGGCACCCTCCTCGTGGATGGGAATCCCGAGGGAATAGTCGGCCACCCCGGACCAGCGCGGCGAGCGCCGGAGCCACCCGAGCCCCAGAGTCCCCTCCGTGAGAAATCCGTACCGATCCGCCCCGTCCTGATCTCCGTTGTCGCTATACTCCGACGTCACGCCCGCGCTGACGTTCCAGCGAGACGCGCTCCCCTCCGGCAGGAGGCTCTCGAGTTGCGGCTCGAACCCCCCGAAGTCGAAGAAGGATCGGTACCGCACCAGGTCTTCCTCGAAGGGACTCGGTGCACCGGTCTCCTGCGCGGCGGCCATCCCCCCTCCCGCCACCAGGAGACTCACCAGGGGCGCAGCGAGCCATATCCCTCTCATGTCCGTCTCTCTCCTCACAGTTCTCGTGGTCCTCACCGTCCTCCGCCGTCTCCGTCGGTCATGGGACGATCATCACGTCGCCGGGCGCAGGTAGAAGTCCTTCTCCCTTCCCTTGGCGATGATCTTGTTCGCGTCGACTGGAATGCGCGTCTCCTTGCCGCCTTCCCAACGCACCAGCACGACATCGCCCGTGTCGGCGAACTCCTCGAAGCCTCCCGCCATGGCGAGCACCTGCAGAAAGGTCTTCGGGCTCTTGCAGCTTCAGGGCTCCCGGCATCCTGGACCCGCCCCAGCAGGTACACGTGTAGCTGTTGATCTCCGATCACGCTGACCGTGACGAGCGGATCCGTCAGGTACTCCTTGAATTGCTCCGTCAACACCTCCTGCAGCTCCGAGGTCGTTCGCCCTTCCGCCACGACCTCGCCCACCATCGGGATCGTGATCCGCCCGTCGGGCCGGACCCAGACCTGCCGCGAAACCTCCGGATCCTTCCAGACGTTCACCTCGAAGACATCCTCGACTCCGATCCGGTACTCAGGGCGCGGGGCGCCCACTTGCGCAACCGCCGAGAACGCAGACACGCCCTGGATGACGAAACACGCACACAGCACCACTCCCGGAATCGTTCTCATCGGCCCATTCCCCTCTCCGGATGACAGGGTGCAGCCCCCTACTCCAGCCCGCACTCGCGGATCTTGTAGAGCAGCGCCTTGTAGCTGATGTCCAGGTGGTCGGCGGCCCGCTTGCGGTTCCAGCGGGTCTTCTGCAGGACCTTGTCCAGCACGACCCGCTCGGCCTCCTGGGAGGCCTTGCGCGACACCTCCCGCAGGGTCTTCCCCTCGTACTCCGACGGGTCGGGGCGCTCCGCCTGGGCATCCGCACGGGCGGCCTCGCTCCGGCGGGAGTTCCGGATCTCCCGGCGCACGCCGTCGACGTCGCCCACCACCACGATCCGCTTCATGTAGTTCTCGAGCTCGCGCACGTTTCCCGGCCAGTGGTATGCGGCCATCTCCGCCAGGAGATCGTCGGGCACCGAGCCCCGGGTCGGTTGTACTGCTCGCTGTAGCGCTCGAGGAAGTAGTCGACGAGATGGGTGACCTCGTCGGCCGCTCCCGCAGCGGAGGAATCTGGATGTTGACGACGTTGAGCCGGTAGAAGAGATCGCTCCGGAACCGCTTGTCGCGGATCTCCTCCTCGATGTTGCGGTTGGTCGCGGCGATGACCCGCACGTCGATGCGGACGGGTTCCTTGCCTCCCACGCGGCACACCTCGGCGTCCTGGAGCACGTGGAGCAGCTTCGCCTGCAGGTCCACGTGCATCTCGGTGATCTCGTCGAGGAACACGGTGCCGCCGTTCGCGAACTCGAACTTCCCCTGCTTCGTGTAGTTGGCGCCGGTGAACGCGCCCTGTTCGTAGCCGAAGAGCTCGCTCTCGAGGAGGTCGCGGGGGAGCGCCGCGCAGTTGACCTTGACGAAGGGCTTCCCGGCGCGCGAGGAGTTCTCGTACACGGTGCGGGCCAGGAGGTCCTTGCCGGTGCCGCTCTCGCCGCGCACGAGCACGGTGATGTCGGTGTCGGCGATCTGGTCGATGATGGACTGGATGTCCCGCATGCGGCGGCTGTGGCCGAACAGCAGGTGATAGGGCGACCCCTTCTCCACCTTGTCGCGGAGCCGGCGCACCTCGCGCTCCAGGCCCACCCGCTCCTGGACCCTCTGCAGCGTGATCTGGAAGTCGTCGGGGTGGAAGGGCTTCTCGAGGAAGTCGACGGCGCCGAGCTTCATGCACTCGACGACGGCGGCGAGGTTCTTGCGCCCGGACACCATGAGCACGTTGGTCTCGAGGCCGCTCGTCTTCACCTCCGTGAGGAGTTGCCGCCCGTCCATGTCCGGCAGATGGAGGTCGATGAACGCGAGGGTCGGCCGCAGGGTCTTCAGCTTCTCCAGGGCCGCCTGACCGCTTCGCTCGTGGTGCACCACGAAGCCGTTGTCGCGCACGACGCGCCGCAGGTGGTCGGCGGTGTAGCCGTCCGGTTCCACGACGAGGATGGAAGTGTCCATGGCTCCCTCGAATCACGGTCCTTGCAGGGCACTCCGAGCTTCGGCGTGTTAGAGCAAGGCCCGTGCCAAGAGAGCGACAACTTCTCAAGTATCGAATGTTGTTGCTGAAAGACAACAGCCGCCGGCCCCGCGACACCGGGGAGGAGAAGGCGCGGAAACACAGTGTGTAATTCTTTTCCGTGTAGGCAGTCGACTACACAGCGGCCTTCGGCGCAGGAGTTCGGGCCTGTGCCTCGGGATCGGTGGTGACCCGACCCCCTACCGAGATGGACCGATGTGACCCGCCGCCTCGAGCCAAGAGATGACCCGCTCCGCGCTCTCGCTCAGGCTCTCCCGGTCGGTGCGGAGCACGATCTCGGGGCGCAGGGGCTCTTCGTAGGGCGAGGAAAGACCCGTGAACTCGGGGATCTCGCCCGCCCGCGCCCGCCGGTAGAGACCCTTGGGATCGCGGCGCTCGCACTCCTCCAGCCCGCAGGCGACGTGGATCTCGGTGAAACGACCCGGCTCCACGGCCTCCCGCACCCGGTCCCGGTCGGCACGAAACGGGCTGATGAGCGACACCAGGACGACGATGCCGGCGTCGAGAAAGAGCCGGGCCACCTCGCCCGCTCGCCGGATGTTCTCCTCCCGGTCCTCGGGAGAGAAACCGAGGTTTCGGTTGAGCCCGTGGCGCAGGTTGTCCCCGTCGAGGACGTAGGTCCGCACCCCCCGGGCGCACAGGCGCGCCTCCACCTCGTGGGCCACCGTGCTCTTGCCGGATCCCGACAGGCCGGTGAACCACAGGATCGCGCCCCGGTGGCCGGCGAGGCGCTCCCGGTCCTCCCGAGCGACCGCGGGGCGGTGCCAGACGACGTTGGTCGCCTTCGGCGCGGTATCCTCAGGCACGGGCGATGAAGAAGGGGTTATGGAGGTCCTCCTTGTTGTAGCGAAGCGGGGCGCCGTCCACGTCCACGACCGTCCCGCCCGCCGCCTCCAGGACGGCTTGGCCCGCGCCGGTGTCCCACTCCATGGTCGGGCCGAACCGCGCGTAGAGGTCCGCCCTCCCCTCGGCCACGGCGCAGAACTTGAGCGAGCTCCCCACGGAAATCGCGTCGGCCACCCGCACTCCGCGCAGGTACGCGTCGAGTTCGGGGGAGGGGTGGGAGCGGCTCTGCACCACCGTCAGGCCCCGCTCCGGGTCGGGCCGCCGCACGCGGACCCTCTCGGCCGGTGCCTGCCCGCGCCGGCACCACGCCCCCCCTGCCCTGGACCCCCAGTACAGGGCCCCCAGGGCCGGCGCGAACACGACCCCGAAGACGGGGCTCCCCCGCTCCACGAGGGCGATGTTGACCGTGAACTCCCCGTTTCGCTTGAGGAACTCCTTGGTGCCGTCCAGGGGATCGACGAGCCAGAAGCTCCGCCAGCCGGCGCGTTCGGCGTAGGGGATCGACCGACCCTCCTCCGAGAGCACCGGCCGGTCCGGCGAGATCCGGCGCAGGCCCGCCTCGATCACGCCGTGGGAGGCCCGATCCGCGGCGGTGAGCGGCGTGCGGTCCTCCTTCATCTCCGTGGCCACGGGGCCGCCGTAGATCGCCAGGATCTCCCGGCCCGCCTCCTCGGCCAGGTCCAGGACCGCCTCCAACGACACATCGAGTCCCTTCAACGGATCGCCTCCTCTCGCACCTCTCCACTCAGCCCCGGAAGAAGACCCCCAGGTCCTGGAGCGCCGCCTTCGCCCGTGAGACCGCCTCCCCCACCGGCTCGTCCGACGGGATGCGCAGGTGGAACGGGATGTCCGTGGTCACCGTGTCGCCGGCCCAAACCACGTACACGTCGTGCTTGGGGAGGATCGTGCGCATCAGGTCGTAGTCGGCGTGGGTCAGTTCGATGGCGGTCGCCACGAGGATCATCCCCGCGTCGAGGAAGAGGTGCGCCACCTCTCCGAAACGCCGCAGGTGCTCCCGGCGGTGCTCGAGCCGGCTGTCCTCCTCGCGGGACTTGAGGTCCGCGTCCACCCCGTAGAGCACGCTGCCGATGCCGAGGTAGTAGGCGAAACGCCCCTGGGCGAAGAGCCGGGTCTCCAGGGCCTTGGCGATCTCCTTCTTGGCCGAGTCCGCGGCACCGGTCACGAGCACCAGGGCGGAGCGCTGGCTGTAGCGCTCGGCGCGCTGCTCCCGGGCGATCGCGCTCTTCTCCCACTTCAGGTTTCGCAGCACCACCTGCTCGCGCACCCAGGCCTGGTCGTCCCGCAGGCTCTCCGTGATGATGCCCCCCCCGCTGATCTCGTAGTCGTCGATCACGACGAATCGGCCGGTCTCGGCCACCAGGGTGCTCAGGTCGAAGGTCAGGTTCTGCTCGCAGGCGAGCACGCACTCGGCGACGTCGTGGCGCCCGATGGCCGTGGGGCGGTCGCTCGCGGCGAGCGTCGAGGCGTCGATCAGCCTCTCGATGGACTCGAGCCGCGCGGGAACCTTGGACGTCCCCACCCGGAGCACGTACTCCCGGTCGGGGGTCATCGGCTGGCGGCCGAGCCAGAACAGGCTCGCGCGAAGCCGCGTGGAGACCTGGGGCCGGGCCTCCTCGGCCTTGACGGCCAGGTCGCCCCGCACCACGTAGAGCTGCTCGTCGAGCGTGAAGCCCACCGGGTCGCCGGCACTCACCGCGGCCGGCGCCTCCTCGGGCGACGCCGGGGCCGGGAAGGCCTCGATGCTCTGCACGCGACTGCTCTTGCCGGCCGGATAGAACACCACCCGGTCCCCGACCCGGAGGCTCCCCGAGGCCACGGTGCCGGCGATGATCCGGCGGTTATCCCCCAAGCGCGTGAACTTGTAGACGTCCTGCACCGGCATGCGGAAGGGGAGCTCCGCGTCCGACTTGGGCGCTTCGAACCCGTCGAGCATGCCGAGCACCGTGGGCCCCTCGTACCAGGGCATCCGGCCGCTTTGCGAGGCGATGTTGTCCCCGTGGAAGCCGCTCACCGGCAGGTAGGCCCTGGGCACCAGCCCGAGGCTGCGCAGGAACCCCGTGTACTCCTCCCGGATCCGATCGAACGCTTCCTGGCGGTAGTCCACGAGGTCCATCTTGTTGACCAGCACCGCCACCTGGCGGATCCCCAGCATGGAGAGCATGTAGCCGTGGCGCCGTGAGTTCTCCCGCACGCCCTCGTCCGCGTCGATCACCAGCAACGCCGCCTCGGCGCGGGACGCCCCGGTGATCATGTTCTTCAGGAACTCGATGTGGCCGGGTGCGTCGATGATGATGTAGTGGCGCCGCCCGGTCTTGAAGAACACCCGGGCCGCGTCGATGGTGATGCCCTGGGACTGCTCGTCCTTGAGGGCGTCGAGCAGGAACGCGTACTCGAAGGGCTTCGAGGTGCGCTCGCACAGGTCTCGGATCTGCTGGAGCTTGCCCTCGGGCAGGCTGTCGGTGTCCGCAAGGAGCCGGCCGATGACCGTGGACTTGCCGTGGTCCACGTGGCCGACGATCACGATGTTCATCTGTTCGCTGGAAGCCATCCGGGTCGTCCTTCGGTATGGGGTCCGGGGTCGGGCCGTCTCGACGGAGTCGCTCACATGTACCCGTCGCGGCGCAGGGTCTCGAGGCCGCCGCCGTCGTCCTTGTCCTGGGCCCGACCGGAACGCTCGGCGATGTTCGAGAGCGCGCCGCTGCGAAGCTCGCGGATCACGTCGTCCACGTCGCGGGACTTCGACTCGATGGCCGACGTGCACGGCCAGCACCCCAGGGAGCGGTACCGCTTCCCCTCGCCCTGGTCGTAGTAGAGCGACACGGTGGGGATGCGCTCGAGCTTGATGTACTCCCAGATATTGAGCTCGGTCCAGTCGAGCAGCGGGTGGACCCGCACGTGGGTTCCGGGCGCGAAGTCGGTCTTGTAGTAGCTCCAGAACTCGGGAGGCTGGTCGCCGATGTCCCAGTTGGAGGCGCGGTCCCGCGGCGAGAAGTAGCGCTCCTTGGACCGCGACCCCTCCTCGTCGGCCCGCACCCCCACGATGACGCCGGCGTAGGGTTCGGTGTTGTGGTCCTTCTCGTACCGCCCCGCCTCGTGGTTGTACCGGTACCGCGGCCAGGAGCCGTCCAGGGTGTGCTTCAAGGCCTCGGTCTTGAGGTTCCGGCAGCAGGTGATGCGGTCGACGTTGCCGTCCGGGAAGGTCTGCTTCGCCTCCAGCGCCTGGCGGTTCTCCCCGTAGATCATCGTCAGGTGCCACTCCCGCGTCAGCCGGTCGCGGTACTCGATCATCTCGGGGATCTTGTAGTGGGTGTCCACGTGCACCAGCGGGAAGGGCACGTGGCCGAAGAAGGCCTTGCGCGCCAACCACAGGAGCACGGTGCTGTCCTTCCCGATGGACCACAGCATCACCAGGCTCTTGAAGCTCGCGTAGGCCTCCCGGAGGATGTGGATCGAGATGTTCTCGAGTTTCTTCAGGTGCGCGAACTCGCTTCGTTCTTCGACGGACATGGTCGCCTTCGGCTCGGGTGGTCGATCGGGTTCTCGGGACGGATTGGTCAGAACTTCCAGCAGAGCGGGATCAGGACCAGGGAGACCGCCATGAAGAGGGCGTTGAGGGGGATTCCCACCTTCAGGAAGTCGCGGAAGCGGTATCCGCCGGGGCCGTACACCATCATGTTGGTCTGGTAGCCGATGGGGGTGGCAAAGCTCGCCGACGCCGCGATGGCGATGGCGATGGCAAAGGGCTTGGGGTCCAGGCCCGCCTGCAGGGCCGCCGCAGTCCCGATGGGAAAGACCAGGGCCGCGGCAGCGTTGTTGGTGATCAACTCGGTCAAGACGCTCGTGGCCAGGTAGATCGCCGCGAGCAGGCCCAGCGGCCCGGTCCCCTCCACCGCCTCGATCAACTGGCCGGCCAGGTACCCCGCGACGCCGGTCTTGTCGAGGGCCCGGCTGATCCCGAACGCGGCAGCGATCACCACCACGACGTTGATCTCGATCGAGCGGCGCGCCTCGATGGCCGTCACGCACCGGGTGAGGAGCAGCACCATCGTGGCGGCGATCCCCGCCGTGAGCACGTCGAGCACGCCGGTCGCGGCGAGGAGCACCATCCCCGCGAGCGCTCCGACCGAGATGAAGGTCTTCCTGCGGTTCAACGTCGGGGCGTCCGATAGCTTGGAAATCATATAGAAATCGCGGGAAAAGTTCCATTGCTTGAGGAAGTCGTCGCCCGCGAGCAGGAGCAGCGTGTCGCCCGGCCGGAGCACGGTCTGCCCGATGTTGGAGTCGATCCGTTCCCCGTGCCGGTGGATCGCCAGCACCACCGCGTCGTAGCGAGCCCGGAAGCTCCCCTCCTTGATCGTGCGGCTGAGCATGGGCGACGAGTGGGAGACCACGGCCTCGAGGATCCGGCCCTTGCCGCTCTTCAGGAGCTCCCGGTAGCGCTGGTGCTCCTCGCACGGCACGAGCCCGCGGGTGCGCTGGACGTCCAGGATCGCGTCCGCATTTCCGGAGAACACGAGGTGGTCGCCCGCATGGACGACGTCGGTGGGCCCCACCGGCACGATCGACTCCCCCTCCCGGACGATCTCCACGAGGAACAGGTTCTCCAGGTTCCGGAGGCCTGCCTGCTCCACCGTGCCTCCGACAAGGGGGCTTCGGGGCTCCACCCGCACCTCGGTCAGGTACTGCTTCCCCCCCGCCTGGAGCCCCTCGGCCAGATCCGGGTTCGCGGGCAGCAGGCGGTAGCCCACGAGGAGCAGGTACCCGACCCCCGCGATCGCGCACGGCACGCCGATCAGCCCCAGTTCGAAGAGCCCGATCGAGCCTCCGCCGTGCTCCTGGAGGAGCCCGCTGACGACGAGATTCGTCGACGTGCCGATGAGGGTGCAGACGCCCCCGAAGATCGAGGCGTAGGACAGCGGCAGGAGGAACTTCGACGGCGGGAGCCGCTTGCGGATGGCCCAGTCGCGCACGGTGGGCGCGAACATGGCGACGATCGGCGTGTTGTTGAGGAACGCGGAGAAGCACACGACCGGCCCCATGAGCCGCAGCAGCGAGTGGCGCGGCCGCGACCCGTCGCCCATCACCCGGCCGGCCGCCGCCGCGAGGATCCCGGAGGACTGCATGGCGTAGGCGACCACGAAGAGGACCACCACCGTCATCAGGCCCTTGTTCGCGAACCCCATGAGCGCGTCCTGCGCGGTCAGCACGCCCGACACGTACAGCACGCCGAGCGCACCGAAGACGATCACGTCCGGCTCGAAAAGCTCCAGGACCAGCGCCACGAGCATCAGGCCGATCACGGCCAGGGTGAACAGACCCTCCGGGGTCATGCGGTTGCGCCCTCTCTCGGCAGTGGCGCGCTCGCGCCTCTTGTACGGAGCATTCCGGTCTCCTTCCGCGCCGCATCTCCCTGCGGCGCCGCACCTCCAGCAGCAAGACTCGGGCCTGCCCCAGCAGCAGGAGGTTGGCCGCTCGATTTCGCTCGTCACGAGCCCGACCGATTTGGAGCGCCTCCATTTCGATCATATTTACTTGATACCTTCCAGCACATATGATCACATTGCCGCACTGCAAGCATATTTCATGGACAAGCTCGAGGGCATAATGGATCTCGCACTGGAGGTCTGGCGGGAGGTGGGGAGACACCTGGAGGTCGGGGAGTCGGTGGGGCGCATCTCCGAACTCCTGCAGCCGCACCTTCCCCACGCGTCGCTGTCGGTCCGCGGCCTGGTCCCCGCATCCCGGCGGGTGGAGACCCTCGCCGTCGCCGGCCCGGGCGGCCACGGGCCGGAGGCAGAGGGCCGCCCGGAGTTGACCTCCTCCGGGTTCATCGCCTTGGAGAACTGGTGCCGCGGGGGAACCGAAGTCGAAGAGTGCCCGCCCGGGGGAAACGGCCCCCTCGCCGTGCTGGCCCCAGCCGGCGCGGCGGGCTACGCGCTGGCCGGGGCCCTCGCCTTCCAGGGCACGCCCCTCGGCGCCGTCGTGGTGGCCCGGAGCGCGCGACCGTTCACGGCCGAGGAACGCGCCCTGCTGCGCCAACTTCTCGAACCCCTGGCGGCAAACGTGGCCAACCACCGCCGCCTCCACGAACTCGAGCGGCTTCGGGAGGCGGTGGAGGCGGAGAAACGGGCCCTCCTGTCCCGCCTGGAGCGCGAGGACATTTCCGACGGGATCGTGGGCGGGGAGAGCGGGCTCCGGGAGGTCATGGCGAGGGTCGAGCAGGTGGCTCCCACCGACGTGCCGGTCCTGATCCTCGGGGAGACCGGGAGCGGCAAGGAGGTCATCGCCCGGGCGATCCACACGCGCTCCCGCCGCTCCGGCGGCCCCATGGTCCGGGTCAACTGCGGAGCGATCCCCTCGGAACTCGTCGACTCGGAACTCTTCGGTCACGAGCGGGGGAGCTTCACCGGCGCCGTGGCGACCCGAAAGGGCTGGTTCGAACGCGCCGACGGAGGCACGCTCTTCCTCGACGAGATCGGGGAACTCCCCCCCGCGGCCCAGGTTCGGCTCCTTCGGGTGCTGCAGGACGGGATGATCGAGCGCGTCGGGGGGCAGCGCACCCTCACGGTCGACGTCCGGGTCGTGGCCGCCACCAACGAGGACCTGGCCGACCTGACGGCCCGAGGCGCCTTCCGCCGCGACCTGTGGTACCGGATCGGCGTGTTCCCGATCCGCCTCCCTCCCCTGCGCGACCGGCCCCAGGACATCCCGGCCCTGGCGGCCCACTTCGCGTGGAGGGCTGGGCAAGCGGCTCGGGTCCGGGCCCCTCACGCCCTCGGCCGTGGACATGGACCTGCTGCTCGCCTACCCATGGCCGGGAAACGTGCGGGAACTCGCCGCCGTGATCGAGCGGGCGGCGATCCTCGGCGGGGGGAAGCGCCTGGAGGTCTCCGGAGCACTGGGCGTGACCGACGCCCGGGGCCACGCCGCAGCGCCTTCCCCCCCCCGGGCGGGGGAAGGCCCGGAGCCGGAGGCATCTCCCCCCGGGATGGAAACGCTGGCGCAGGCCATGGCGCGACACATCGAGAGGGCGCTGGAGACGACCCGGGGCCGCATCGAGGGCCCCCGCGGCGCCGCCCGGCTGCTCGGCATCAACCCGCACACCCTGCGCGCCCGGATGCGACGACTCGGGGTGGAGTGGCGCCGCTTCCGCAGACCCCCGTCCGGCCGTTCCTAACGCCGGCCGGCGAGTCCGGCGAAGGGCTCCCCCGCCCCGCCCTCCCGCAGGATGCGTTCGGCGCGCCCGAGCAGATCGTCGGCGTCGCCCTCCGCCGGGTTCCAGCCCAGGGCCACCACCTTGGCCCACTCCACGCCGGGGAGGTCCCGGAGGCGGCCGCCGAGGGCGTCGAACGCGCCCTTGTCGGTTTCCTCCAGCACCGCGTACACGCGGTCGCCGATCCTCTCGACCCAGTCGCCGCCCCGCAGCACCGCACGGAGGACGCGGCAGAGTTCCTCCGGGCTCCCTCCCGGACCCGGGCGCAATACGAGCAGCCCGAGCCGGCCGTCCCGGCGCCGAGCCGCACCTATGCGGGACTCCAGGAACGACCGGAAACGCTCGCGCCCCGCCGTCTCTGCGGGCGAGGACGCCGATGCCACGCGGTCCACGAGGCCCATGAGGGTCCTGAGGCGCTCCAGCCCCGCGGGCGCGTCCGCGACGCCTCCGTGGAAGAGCGCGGCTCGCGCCCCCGGAAGCCCGGGGAGGGGAAAGACCCAGAAGGACCCGACCGCGGCCGGTTCCGCCGCCCCGCTCACTTCCGGCCAACGGTCCAGGAGCAGTCGCGCCAACCCGGGGCCGTCGATGCCGGCGCGTCCGCGAACCCTCAGGCGCCAGTCCTCGGCGCTCTCCTGAACCTCGATCAGAGCTCGCAGCGCCGGGTCACGACGGGCCCACGCGCTCAGCGCGTCCCGAAGGTCCCCACCCTCCGCCCGGGACGCCAGGAGCGCCTCCACGGCCGACAGCAGGTCGGGGCCGCTTCCGGCCGTCGCCGGAACGAACGCGCCGGCCCCTCCCTCGACCGACAGGGCCGCAGCGGAGGAGCCCCCCTGCCGGGCGTCGATGCCGGGCCGTCGTCCGAGGTCTTCCCACGCTCCCTCCAGGGCCGGCTCCGTGAGGGGACGCCGCACGATCCGCCCGGGCAGGGCCTCTCCTTCGGCGCCGGCCTCGCAGATCCAGGCGATCCGCACGTCGGGGCTCGCCCCGCGCAGACGGGACGCGTACCACGACGGGGCGGACGGCACGGCATCGGCCGCGCAGAGGAAGGCCTGGAAAGGACGGACCCGGAAGAGGTCCAGGGCCGCGTAGGCGTCGGGGGCCGCGACCACGTCGGCTCCCCGGCGACGCAGGAAGGCCGCGACGAACCGCTCCTCCTCGAGGCGGGGCAGGAGCAGGAGCACGCGGACCGGCTCGCCCCCGGCGGGAACGTCCGGCCCCAGGAGCGCGCGGCGCTCCTCGTCGGTGAGCAGGGCGCGGGGCGAAACGGAGGCGCTCACGGGACCCGGCCCCGGCTTCCCGCGCGGGCCTTCATCCCTGGGCCCGGTCGTAGCGGGAGAAGACCATGGTGAACGTCGCCCTTCCCTGGGTCAGGGAACGCAGGTCCGTGGAGTAGCCGAACATCCTGCGCAGCGGCACCAGGGCCTCGATCTCGGTGGTACCCCGGCCCGCCGTCATGCCCTGCACCTCGCCCCGGCGTGCGTTCAGGTCGCCGAGCACTTCCCCCACGTTCTCCTCCGGCGTCACCACGTCCACGCGCATGAGGGGCTCGAGCAGCACCGGGCCGGCGCCCTGGCACGCCTCCCGGAACGCCTGGTTCGCGGCCACCTTCACCGCCATCTCGCTGGCCGTGGCCTCCTCGGCCTCCAGGCGCGTCACGCAGGCACGCACGTCCTCCACCGCGTGCCCTTCGAGCACCCCGCTCAGCAGCGCCTCCCGGACCCCCCCGAGGACCGCGTCGGCCAGGGGCTGGGAGACGGCGGGGGCACCGGCGGCGAACTCCACGCGGTTGCCCTCTCCCCGGCTTCCCGCCTCGACCCGCACGGTGACCGCCGCCCTGTGCCTCCTGTCGCCCAGGGTCCGGTCGAACTCGGAGTGCCCCTCGGCCGCACCCGCCACGCTCTCCTTGTACACCACCTGGGGCTTGCCCACGTGGACGGGGACATTGAAGTCCTCCTCCATCCGGCGGACGAGCACCTCCAGGTGCAGTTCGCCCATGCCCGAGATCAGGGTCTGCCCGGTCTCCTCGTTCACCTCGTGGCGGAACGAGGGGTCCTCCTCCCCCAGGCGGTCGAGGACCTCGACCAGCTTCTCCTCGTCCTGGCTGCGCTGCGGCTCGACGGCCACGCTGATCACCGGGGTGGCGAAGGCGATCGTCTCGAGGAGCAGGGGGTGGTCCTGATCGCACAGCGTGTCGCCCGTCACCGTCCACTTGAGCCCGGTCAGGGCGACGATGTCGCCCACGAGGACCTCCTCCGCCCGGTCCTTCTTGTCCGCGTGCACCCGGAGGACCGCCGCGGGCTTCTCCACCCGGCGCCGCGTCGCGTTGTAGAGCCGCCCCCCCCGGTACGCCCCGGAGTAGACTCGAACGTAGGTGAGCTTGCGCCCCGGCTCCTGCTGGATCTTGAAGGCCAGGGCCGCGAACGGCGCGGCGAGGTCCGCCTCCCTCCACTCGTCGGCCCCGGTCTCCGGGTGGACACCGTGCACCGGCGGCACCTCGAGGGGGCTCGGCAGGTAGTCCACCACGGCGTCCAGCAGCATCTGCACGCCCTTGTTCCGGAGCGCGGCTCCGCTCAGCACCGGCACGATCCGGTTCTCCAGGGTCAGCCGGCGGATCACCGGGCGCAGGGCGTCGGCGCCGGGCCACCGGCCCTCCAGGTACGCCTCGGCGACCCCGTCGTCGAAGTCCCCGAGCGTGCCGAGCAGCGCCTCTCGCCCCTTCTCCAGGAGGGGCAGTTCGTCCCCCTCGGGCGCCCGCCGCACGGGGTGGGCGCCCTGGTCCGACTCCTCCCACGTCACCGTCTCCCCGGAGACGAGATCGACGCAGGCCCGGAACTCCGACTCGCTTCCCACGGGCACCGCCAAGGGGGCCGGGCGCGCCCGGAGCTTGCCTTCCAGGCTCCTCACGCTGGCGCCGAAGTCGGCCCCGACCCGGTCCATCTTGTTCACGAAGCACAGCCGCGGCACCCGGTAGTGCTCCGCCTGGCGCCAGACCGTCTCGGTCTGGGGCTCCACGCCGGAGACCGCGTCGAGCACCACCACCGCGCCGTCGAGCACCCGCAGGCTCCGCTCCACCTCGATGGTGAAATCCACGTGACCCGGAGTGTCGATCAGGTTGAGCTCGTGCCCCTTCCACTCCACACGGGTCGTGGCCGCGGTGATCGTGATGCCGCGCTCCTGCTCCTGCTTCATCCAGTCCATCACGGCCTGGCCGTCGTGAACCTCCCCGATCTTGTGCGTTCGCCCCGTGTAGTACAGGACGCGCTCGCTGATGGTCGTCTTCCCCGCGTCGATGTGGGCGAAGATCCCGAAGTTTCGAATCCGGTTGAGTCTCCGGAGCTCCGACATGGTCGCTGCCCTCTCAGTTCGCGCCCGACGTCCACTGGGGATCGGCTCCAAGCGGTTCGGAGATCTTCACGTGACCCGCCAGGGTGTCCCGCTCCTCTCCCCCGACGAGGATCTGCACGGCGCGCACCCCCGGCACGTTCTCGGCGAGGGTGTGCACCAGGGCGAACACCGTGAGCGCCTCTCCCGACGCGCCCCCGGGCTCGAAGTTCGTCAACTCCGGGTCGAAGTCGAGAATCGCCACGCCGTCCTCCCCCAGATACGCGGCCTTCAGCGTGGCGCCCTTGGGAAGCACGGGTGCCCCTTCGCCCCTCGGCCCCTCGGCCAGGGCCTGCACGAGGGCGCGCATGGCCGATACCGCGTCCGTGGCGCCCCCCACCCGCCGCCGCTCCGGCACCAGTCGGCTCCAGCGGGGGTCTGCGAAGTACAGGGTGAACTCCCGCCCCAACTCTCCCCGGAGCGCTTGCGGAAGGAGTCGTTCGACCGTGCCCCGGTCGAAGCTGCCGCGCCCCAGAGCCAGATACCCGGCGCCCGCCGCGACGACAAGGGCCCCCAGCACCCAGGGCCAGGCCCTCCGCCCCGCCCTTCGCGGGCTCGGCGGCGCATCGCCCCCCGCCGCGAGGGCTGCGTGGGTTGCTGGGGTTCACCGGACATCGTCACCTCCCGTTCAAAGCGGCGGATACTGTATCACAGCGCTTCGCGCCCGCACGAGAACCCGCACGACCCGAACCCGCACGACCCGAGGCGCGCTGGACTGCGGAGGCGGGAGGCGGCCGCCGGGAGGGCCGGGCGTTGGCCGCGGGGCCGACGTCCGGTAAGATGGCGCTCGCCCCTCCACCCCCGAGGTTCGGATGCTGCCCCAGGACCCCGAGACTTCGCGACTCTTCACCCGCCTCCTCGACATCGTGGAGCGTTTGCGGGCACCGGACGGCTGCCCGTGGGACCGGGAGCAGACCTCCCGCACCATCGCGCCCTACCTCGTGGAGGAGGCGCACGAAGTACTCGAGGCCGTGGAGGCCGGGGACGCCCCCGCCGAGTGCGAGGAGCTCGGCGACATCCTCCTCGAGGTGGCGCTCCTTTCCCAGATCGCCCGGGAGGAAGAACGGTTCACCGTCGCCGAGTCGCTTCGCGCCATCTGCGACAAGCTCGTCCGCCGCCACCCCCACGTCTTCGGCGGGGAGGCCTGCGCCGACGCCCGAGCGGTCAAGGTGTCCTGGGCCCGGATCAAGGCGGAGGAGAAGCGGGGACGGGGGGCCCTGGAGGGCGTGCCCCGGCGGCTGCCGGCGCTCCACCGGGCCCGGCGCATCTCCGAGAAGGCGGCCGGCGTGGGGTTCGACTGGGCCGACCCCGCCGGCGTCCTGGACAAGGTGGAGGAGGAGATCGGCGAGTTGCGGCACGCGATCCGAGGGGAAGACCGCGAGCGGGTGGCCGAGGAACTCGGCGACCTCCTGTTCGCCCTGGTGAACCTGGGGCGCCACCTCGGGGTCGACGCGGAGGGCGCGCTCCACCGCACCTCGGAGAAGTTCCTGCACCGCTTCTCCCACGTGGAGGGAGAACTCGCCCGCCGGGGCCGACACCCCTCCGAGGCTTCCCTCGACGAGATGGAGACGCTGTGGCAGGAGGCGAAGGGGCGTTCAGCCCCGGGTGAACCGGCGCCCCACCAGGGCACCGACACGGGAGGCGTCGGACAGCCCCAGGAACCTTCCGGCGAGGAGGTATAGCACCCCGCCCCCGACGACGAGGAGCGCGAGCGCCGCGGCGGCCCCCACGCCTCCCCGCTCCCACGGGACCCACCACGCCCCCGCCCCCACCGCTGCCGACATCACGGCGGTGGCGCCGACCATGCGCCCGAAGGCCGAGCGCGCCTGGCGGAACCCGACGGCTCCGACTCGCCGGTTCAATTGCCGGAGCAGGTAGGCCAGGTTGAAGCCGCTCGAGACGGCGGTGGCCAGGGCCAGCCCTGCGTGCTGCAGCGGGACCATGAGCAGGAGGCTCGCGCCCAGGTTCACCCACAGGGCCCAGAAGGCGGCCTTCACGGGCGTCGCGGTGTCCTTCAGCGCGTAGAACGCCGGCGCCACCACGCGCACGCACGGCGACGGGCAGGAGCGCCAGGGCGTAGGCGACCAGCGCCTGGGCGGTGGCCCGCACCATGGCCGCGTCGAAGGCTCCCCGCTGGAGCAGCACCGACAGGATCGGCTCGGCCAGGATCACCAGTCCGGCGGTTGCCGGGAGGATCACGAAGGCGGTCATCCGCAAGGTCTCGGCCAGGGTGCTTCGGAACGCGTCGATGTCGTCGCGGGCGGCGAGACGGCTCAGGCTCGGCAGGCTCGCCGTCCCCAGCGACACCGCGAACACCCCGAGGGGCAGTTCGAAGAGCCGGTCGGCGTAGTAGAGGTACGAGACGCTGCCGTCGGGCAGCCAGGAGGCCAGAAACGTGGAGACCAGGAGGTTGATCTGGTAGACGGCCACTCCGAAGACGGTCGGCCCCATCAGCCGCAGGATCTTCCCGATGGCCGGATCGCCCCACGCCGCCTCCGGACGGTACCGGAAGCCCGTCCTGCGCAGGGCCGGCCACTGGAGGGCCAACTGGAGCAGTCCCCCGAGCAGCACCCCGTACCCAAGGCTCCGGATCGGCGGCGAGGTCCAGGGGGAGAGGACGAGCACACACCCGATCATCGCCAGGTTGAGGGCGACGGGAGCCAGGGCCGGGTAGGCGAAGACCCCGCGGGCGTTGAGCATGCCGCCGGCGAGGGCGGTGAGCCCGATGAACCCGATGAAGGGGAAGACGATGCGGGTCAGCGTCACGGTGAGGGCGAACTTCGGGGGATCCTGCAGGAATCCCCAGGCCGTCAGCCGCACCAGGAGGGGCGCCGCGGCGATCCCCAGCACCGTAACGACGGCCAGGACCGCCGCCAGCAGGGTGAAGGCCCGGCGCCCCACCTCGTGGGCCCGCCCTTCTCCCTCCTTCTCCAGGACGTCGACGAACACCGGGACGAAGGCGACCGTGAGGCTCCCCTCGGCGAAGAGCCGCCGGAGCATGTTGGGAAGCCGGAACGCGACGAAGAAGGCGTCCATGGCGCCGCCCGCGCCGAAGTAGGCGGCGGTGAGCACGTCGCGCAGCAGCCCGAGAACCCGCGAAAGGAGGGTCGCCGACGACAGCACCCCCAGGGCCCGGGTGATGCGGCGCCCTTCGGTGCCACTGTGGCCGGGCGATCCCTGGCCGGCTTGCGACATGGCAGGCGAGTCCTTGTCCTGGGGCGAAGCGAGCCGTTAGCATAGCATCGCGCCCTGCCCACCGCCGAGGGAAAGGCCCACCGATGCGCACCCTCCTCCTCTTCGCCAGGGAGCCCCGGCCGGGCCGCGTGAAGACCCGGCTGGCGGCGAGGATCGGGGACGACGCGGCCTGCGGCCTTTACCGGGCGTTCCTCACGGACCTGGCGGAACTCGTCCGCGGGGGCCCGTGGCGGGTGCACTGGTGGGTGGAGGGCGACATCCCGGCCTTCCGAGAGGCCGTCGGCACCGAGGACGAAGTCCGCCGCCAGGGCCCCGGAGACCTGGGGCAGCGGTTGACGGTGGCCTTCGAGGATGCCTTCGGGCGTGGCGGCGGACCCGTGGCGGCGGTCGGGAGCGACTGTCCGCTCCTGACGACGGAGCACCTGGCGTCCCTCTTCGGCGCCGTGGAGCAGGGAGCCGACGCGGCGATCCTGCCGTCCGAGGACGGCGGCTACGCGGCCGTTGCGCTGGGCCGGCCCCGCCCGCAGGCCTTCGCGGGCATCCCCTGGTCCACGGAGGGCGTGCTCCCGGCCACGCTTCGCGCCCTCGAAGAGGCCGGCTGCCGGACGGCCGTCTTCGACCCCGTGTTCGACGTGGACCGCGAGGAGGACCTCCGGCGTCTCGCCGACCGGCTCGCCGCGGCTCCGGAGCTCGCCCCCCATACGGCGAGACGCCTGGCGGAGCCGGGGCCACGGTGGCCCGGGGCGCTGCGGTGACCCGCCGGACGGTCGACGCCGTGGTCGACGCCGTGGGCCGGACCGTCGCGTGCCGGCCGGTTCCCCGGCGCATCGTGTCCCTGGTCCCGAGCGTCACCCAGTGTCTCTTCGACCTGGGGGCGGGGGACCGGGTCGTCGGGCGGACCGACTACTGCACCTCGCCGCCCCGGGCCGTGGGCGCCCCCGCCGTGGGGGGCCCGAAGACCGTGCGGCCCGAGGCCGTCGCGAGGCTGCTCCCGGACCTGGTGCTCGCGGACGTCGACGAGAACGACCGGGAGCAGGTGGAAGAGCTCGTCGCCGCAGGGATCCGCGTCTACGCCGCGTTTCCCCGCCGGATCGAGGACGTGGCCGCCTTCCTCGAGGATCTCGACGTCCTCCTCGACGTGGGAGGGCTCGCAAGGGCGCACGCGGCGCAGTTGCGCTCCGTGCCGCCCCCCGACCCCCGCCGGGTGAGGGTTGCCTGCCTGATCTGGCGGGACCCGTGGATGACGGTCACCGGGGAGACGCTGCCGGGGGCACTGCTCGAGGCGGCGGGCGCGGAAAACGTCTTCGCGCTCGCGCCGGGCCGCTACCCGACGGTGGACCCGGCAAGGCTGGCTGCGGCGCGCCCGCAGGCCGTGCTCCTGCCCTCCGAGCCGTACCCCTTCGGCGAGCGGCACCGGGAGGAAGTGGAGGCGCTGCTCCCCGGAGCCGTAGCCCTGACCGCGCCCGGGGAGTGGATCACCTGGTACGGGTGCCGGATGCCGGAGGCCATCGAGGGGCTGCGCAGGTTGCTCGATCCGTTGCGGGGACGCGTCGGGCCCCACGGCTGATGAAAGGGGGTTTTCGTTGCCGACCGAGAGCCACAAGCTGATCCTGCTGGAGGACATCTCGCGCATCGTCGTGTCGTCCCACGACCTGCACGAGACCCTGGACCACATCACCTCGCTGCTCGCAGACCGCCTCGGGGTGCAGGTCTGTTCGATCTATCTCTTCACGGACGATCAGCTCGTGCTGCGCTCCACCCACGGCCTGTCGGCCGAGGCGGTCGACACCGTCCGCATGCCCCCGGACGAAGGCCTGACGGGGCTGGCCTTCCAGAGCGGCGAACCCGTCAACGTCGAGCGGGCGGCGAGCCATCCGCGCTACAAGTTCTTCCCCGGCATCGGAGAGGAGCGGTTTCACTCCTACCTCGGCATCCCCCTCATCCACCGGAAGAGCCCGATCGGGGTTCTCACGGTCCAGACCGCGGAGCCCCGCCGGTTCTCTGCGGACGAGGTCCGCCTGCTGGTGACGGCCGCGAGCCAGCTCTCCTCGGTCATCGCCAACGCACGCCTCCTGGACCGGCAGGCCCAGACGAGCACCCGTCCCCCGCGGCCGGTGGCGTTCCTGAGGGGCATCGGGGTCTCTCCCGGGGTCGCCCGGGGGACGGCCCTCCCCCTCACCGAAGACACCCACTGCGAGGGCGTCCCCGACTCCCCCGCCGGTGACGCGGCGACCGAGTGGAAGCGCTTCGAGGAGGCCCTGGAGCAGAGCATCGCCGACGTGGAGAGCGTGCGGGACCACGTGACCGAAGCCCTGGGGGAGGAGGACGGGGCCATCTTCCACGCCCACCTCCTCATGCTCGAGGACCGCGGGCTCCAGGACAAGATCCGCGCCCGCATCGAGGCCGGAGAGGCGGCGGCGCGGGCGCGGTCACCGAGGTGGCGCGCGGGTACGTCGACGCCTTCCTGCGCCTCGAGGACCCGTACCTCAGGGAGCGCGCCGCCGACGTGCGCGACGTGGCCCACCGGCTCCTGAACCACCTGTGTGCGGAACGCGGCGGAACGCGGGCCGCCTGGAGCTGCAAGAGCCCACGGTCGTCATCGCCGACGACCTCACCCCCTCCCAGTTCGTGCGCCTCATGCAGCCGAACCTGGCCGGGGTCGCCCTGGTGGCCGGCGGGCGGAACTCCCACACGGCCATCCTGTGCCGCTCCGCGGGCATCCCCGCCGTCGTGGGGCTGCCCGAAGACCTTCCCCGAGCCGAGCGCGGCCAGCAGGTGATCCTCGACGGGAACGCCGGCGTCATCTACCTCTCGCCGCCGGATGCGGTGGCCGAGGAGTACGGCCGTCTCGGCGCTCGACTCCGGGAGGGTCGACGAGGAAATCCGCTCCCACGCGGGGGAGCCCTCCGTCACCCGGGACGGCGTGGTCGTGCGCGTGCTCGGAAACGCCGCTCTGCTCTCCGACATCCCCAAGATCCTGGAGGCGGGGGGCGAAGGCGTCGGCCTCTACCGGACCGAGTTCCCCTTCCTGATCGCAGTCACTCGTTCCCCGACGAGGACGAGCAGGTCGAGATCTACGGCAAGATCGTGGCAGCGCTCGAGGGCCGCGTCGCGACCCTCCGCACCCTGGACGTCGGCGGCGACAAGACCCTTCCCTACCTCCCCATTCCCAAGGAGCAGAACCCTCACCTCGGGTGGCGCTCGATCCGCGTCAGCCTGGAGATGGCCGAGCCCTTCCGCATCCAGCTCCGGGCGCTGCTGCGCGCGAGCCTGCTGGGGCCCGTCCGCATCGTCTTCCCCATGATCTCGACGGTGGAGGAGCTCCGGCGCGCCCGGGAGATGGTGGAGGAGGAACGCCAGGTCCTGGCCGCCCGGGGCGATCCGGGTCCCCGCCGTACCCATCGGGGCCATGATCGAGGTGCCCTCGGCTGCGCTCAGCGTAGCCCGCCTCGCGCCGCTCGCGGATTTCTTCTCCATCGGCACCAACGACCTGGTGCAGTACATCCTGGCCGTGGACCGGGCGAATCGTCGGGTCGCCCACCTCTACGACCCCCTTCACCCCACCGTGCTCGAAGTCGTCGCGGGCGTCGTGCGGGCGGCCCGCGCCGCCGAGCGCCCGGTGGCGGTCTGCGGAGAGATGGCCAGCCGCCCACTCGGCGCGGCGGCCCTGCTGGCCCTCGGGGTGGAGGAGTTCTCGGTGAGCCCGGGAAGCCTGCCGCGCGTGCGCCGCCTCGTGCAGACCGCCCACGCGGCCCGGCTCCGGGCGCTCGCGCAACACCTCCAGCAACTGCCCGGCACCGCCGACGTGCGCGCGGCGCTGCGCGCCGAACTGCTCGAGCAGGGGATCCCGGAGTCCCTCTTCGCCGGCGACTGACCGCGGGGGCCGTCCTACCGCACGAGGCGCAGAACCGGCGTTTTTCCGCGCAATCCCTTGTCAAACGGCCTCAGTCCGGGTACATTGCGCGGAATCGTGCCAGCCGGGGGCTTTCCCCATACAACCCCTACCTGAGGAGGAAGTCGATGAACAAGGCGGAACTGATCCAGGAAGTGGCGACAAAGGCCGGTGTGAAGGTCAAGGAGGCGGAAGCTCTCCTGGATGCCATGGTCGGCACCGTGGAGAAGGCGCTCTCCAAGGGACAGAAGGTGGCGATCACCGGTTTCGGCACCTTCTCGGTCTCCCACCGCAAGGCCCGCAAGGGGCGAAACCCCCAGACCGGGAAGGAGATCAAGATCCCCGCCAGCAAGAGCCCCCGCTTCACCGCCGGGAAGTCCTTGAAGGATTCCCTGAAGTAGGATCCGCCTCGCAGGACCATCGACGCACGAGGGCGGCCTTCCGGCCGCCCTCGTTTCGTTCCCGTATCGTGCGGCGCGGGCGCCGCCGGCTCACAGGTGGGGCGCCACCACGTCGATCTTCGCCACCGCCTTCAGTTCGTTCACCTTGGCCTGAACCGCCTGGTTCACGGCCTGCGACTTCAAGTACTCGCGCAGTTGGTCACGAACCTCGTCGAGGGACCGCGTCGACGCATCCTTCCGGTCGGAGAGCTTGATGACGTGGTAGCCGAACTGGGTCTCCACCACACCGCTCACCTCGCCCTCCTTGAGCTTGAAAGCGGCCTCGGAGAAGGGGGCCACCATCTGCTCGCGGGTGAAGAAGCCCAGATCCCCGCCCCGCGACGCGCTCCCCGGGTCCTCGGAGAACTCCTTGGCGAGCGCCCCGAAGTCCTCCCCCTTGACGCAGCGAACCTGGAGATCCTGCGCCTTCTTCTTCGCCGCCTCCTTCTCCTCGGGCTTCGCGTCGGCACCGCTGCGGATCAGGATGTGGCTGCACTGGACCTGCTCCGGCGTCGCGAACTTCGCCTCGTTCTCCTTGTAGAACGCCTCCACGTCCGCGTCCGCCACCTTGACGTCGGGCATGATCTTCGTCTCCACGTACTCCCGCACCGAGACCTGGCGGCCGATGAGGTCGCGCAGCGCCGCCTGGGTGAGGCCGTCGCCCTCCAGCGCCTTCTCGAAGGTCGCCTGGTCGGGGAAACGGGCCACGATGGCCTTCAGCTCCTCCTCCACCTTGGCGTCCGCTCCCTCCACCGGGTGCTTGCGGCTTTCCTGGTACAGGAGTTCCCGATCGACCAACTGGTCGAGGACGTCCGACTTCATCTGGTCGTTGGGCTGCTGCACCTGGCCGTGCATCCCGCCGGTCATCTGGGCGAAGTTCCGCATGTAGGCTCCCATGGCCCGGTCGAACTCCCCGCGGGTCACGGCCACGCCGTTGACGACCGCCACCGGCGCGTTGGGGCCCGGCGTCGCCGCCTCGGCCGGCTTCCCGGCGGTGGCGTCGGCAGCCGGAGCCGGCGCGGCCTTCTCGCCCTCCGCAGCGGCGGACGGCGGGGCCGCCTTCTCGCTCGAGCACGCGGGCGCCGTGAGACCGAAAACCGCGATGGCGGCTGCCGCGAGGACCTTGTTCCAGGAATCCAGCTTCATCGAAACGCTCCTGTTCGGGTTGAGGAAGCGCGCAGGGTATCAGGTGCGGTCGTGCAGTGGCAATGGCGCAGGCCGGCCCGTGTGGACGACCTCGGACCGGACGCGATACCCTCGGCGCTTCCCGAACCCGCGGAGGGCCGTTGACCCCCACCACGCCCAGAGACCCCGCCCGGGCCGCGGCGCCCCCCGTGACGGTCCGCGTCTTCGCCACGGCGGACCGGGGGATGGCCATGGGCCACATCGGCGGCAAGGTGGCCTTCGTGCCCCTCGCGGCACCGGGAGACGTGGTCGAGGTCCAGGTCGTCCGCGAGAAGCGGAAGTACGTGGAGACGCGGCTCCTCCGCGTCCTGGAGCCCTCCCCCCTCCGGCGGACCCCGCCCTGCCCCCACTTCGGCGCGTGCGGGGGCTGCCAGTGGCAGCACCTGCCCTACGACGTCCAGTTGGAGGCCAAGGAGAAGAGCTTCCGGGGGTTCGTGCGCTCCCGCCTCGGGATCGGGGCCGACCGCTTCCGCGCGCCCCTTCCCTCCCCCTCGGAGTGGGGCTACCGCAACCGGATCGGCCTCAAGGTGCGGGCCTTCGGGGGCCGGGTGGAAGCGGGCTACTTCGCCCAGGGCTCCCACCGCCTCGTCCCCGTGGAGACCTGCCCCGTCGCCCACCCCGCGATCCAGGGCTTCCTGCCGCCCCTCCGCGGCTTCCTGCGATCCTTCCCTCCGGCCGCCGGCTCGCTTCCCCAGGTGGACGTGCAGGCGGACGGGATCGGGCAACTCTGGTCGGTGTTCCACCTCCTGCGGCCGCTGGACCCGGAGGAACTGGAGCGCCTGGGGGAGTTCGCCCGGCAGGCGGGCGCGGAGGGGACCCTGCTCCAGGCGGGCCGCAAGGAGACCCTGACCGCGCTCCGAGGCGAGGTCCGCCGGATGCCCTTCCGAGTGCGGGCCTTCGGGGAGGAGTTGGACTTCGGGGTGTCGCCCGGCGGGTTCGTCCAGGCGAACTGGGCCGTGAACCAGGCGCTGGTGGGGGAACTGGCGGCCCTCTCGCCCCTGTACGAGGGGAAGGCCGCCCTCGATCTCTACGCCGGGGCCGGCAACTTCACCCTGCCCCTCGCGCTGCGGGCGTCGTCCGTGGTGGCAATCGAGGGCTACCCGCCCGCGGCCCGCGACGCCGCGGCCAACGCCTCCGCGCACGGGTTGGACGACGTGGAGGTGCTGCCGCTCCCGGTCGCCGCCGGCCTGGAGCGCCTCCACGCCCGCGGCCTCCGGCCGGAGTTCGCGCTCCTCGATCCCCCCCGGGAAGGCGCCGCCGAGGCCGTCGCCCCACTGGCCGCCCTCGGCCCCGGGCACGTGCTCTACGTCTCCTGCTCGCCCCCCACCCTGGTGCGGGACCTCAAGCTCTTCCAGGCCGAAGGATACCGGGTCGAGTGGCTCCGCGCGGCGGACATGTTCCCCCAGACGGCCCACCTGGAGTCGGTCACGCTGCTCCGGAGGGTCGCGTCCGAAGCCTGAGTCCGGGGCGAAGCCCCTCTCCCGCGCCCCAGGCTCCTGCGGCGCCCCTCAGCGGTAGTACCGTCTCCCACTGCCCCGGTAGTAGCCGCCGCCGTAGTAGTAGTTGTTGTTGTCGCGGTCGCGGATTCGTTCCGCCTTGATCCTCAGGTCGTTCTGGTAGTTCGCCGCGTCCGCTGCCGCCCGCCGCTGCTCGTCCGCGATCCCCTCGGCCTCGCGCTGCTTCGCGAGGGCTTCCGCTTCCTCCTTGGACTCCGCCTGCACCGACTTCAGGACGTCCTGGTGCTTCAGGATGGCGTCCTTGGCGGCGGACTGGTTCACGTCCATGCCGACCGCGAACCCGGGCTTCACGGAGTCGTACTTCGCCCGATCGACGTCCACGTAGATCTGGTCGTCGAAGACCGATGCCACGGTTCCCGTGCAGACGAACTCGCCGTTGGTGGAGAACACCGAGACCTCCGCGTCCTGGACGAAGTCCCCCCGCAGGATGACGGCGACGAACCGGGGCGGCACGGAGGCCTTGCGCGAGATGACGCCCGCTGCGGACGCGACGTGCTTCTCTCCGCTTGCCGGAGCCTCGGGCTGGAACCACTTCGCGTGGAGTTTCTCGATTTCTCCGGCCTGCTTCATTCCCTGGACCGTCTCGTTGACGAAGTTCAGGAACGCCTTGTCCCCCTGGCGCACGCCGAGCACGTACGGGATCTCCGCGATCTGGAACGGAAGGACCTCGAAACGGCCGCTCGGGAGCAGCGGCAGCAGCACCGGAAGGATCGAGGCGTCCCCCGCCCCGGCGTCCACCGCCCCCGACTCCAGCGCCGCAAGCGCCTTCTCGTAGTCGTTGAAGGTCACGACCGTGGAGTTCGCCACGTCCGTCTTCACCACCTGCTCGGCGACCGAGCCCTCGCCGACGCCGATCTTCTTGCCCAGAAGGTCCTGGAGGCCCTTCACCGTGCCCGTCTTCGCGATGAAGCCCACGCCGGTGGTCAGGTAGACGTCGCTGAAGTCGATCACCTTTCCGATGTCCGGGTTGGCCGTCAGGTTCGCCGCCACGATGTCGACGTTTCCGGACAACAGGGAGGGCAGCCTCGTCTTCTGGTCCACCGGACGCAGTTCGAGGCGAACGCCGAGCTTGTCGGCGATAGCTCGCACCACGTCGACGTCGTAGCCGATCAACTGCCCCGTCGACTGGTCGAGGAATCCGAAGGGCGGCACCCGGTACTTCACCCCCGCGACGAGCACACCCTTCTTCTTGACCTGCTCCAGGGTGCTCTCGGCGTGTGCGCCCCCCGCCAGGAGGCCGACGAGAACGAGTCCGATGATGGTCGCCGTCATTCTTCGCATGCGCTCACTCCCCTCGAATGGATGTCCTGCCGCTTCTCGCGGAATTCGCCCACGAGTCCTGATCCCCGGGCCGAGATCCGGGCAGACTTTCTCACAGCGCATCCCTCTTCGTCCAGCCCCGGACGGGGTTTCTCGGCCGGAAACGGAGATTTCGTGGCGGCCGACCGACCCAGCCACAAAGGACCGCCGGCTGCTACTTCGCTGCACCCCGAGGGACATTGCCGAGCACGGCCGATCTTGGACTCCGATCCTCGCCCGGAGGAAGGCCCCCGCTCCCTCGACGGTGCGGGCCCGACTCCAGAGCGAGCATGTCTTCTCGGAAGAAGAGCGACCGCGGCGAGCGGGTGATGTGGGAGGCGACGGGCTGCTTCGCTGTGGTTTCCCTTGCGACGTCCAGCCGTTCACACGGAGCCACGGACATTCCCGACAGCGGCTGTCCCCGGAAACGTGTCCGGAACGCCCGTTTCACGGCGAGGCCGCCCGACGGCGGCCTCGCCGATTCTCCCTTCCTTCGGCGTCAGCGGCGCACCAGCCGCTCGGACTCTCTGAGCAGGTGGAAGTCCGTGGAGCCCTCATCCGCCGCGGGCAGTGCCTGCGTGGACGCGGCGGTGTCGGTCGCGCCTTCCTCCGGCATCGCGAGAACCCAGACCTGCGAAACTCCGTTTTCGAGCACCCCGTCAGCGGCCCTTTCGTCCCCGGAACCGGACACGTTCCCGGTCTCCATCGGGTTGTCCTGTCGCCAAACCGCAGGCCCTCCAACTCACGCCAGGAATAGGGGTATGGCTGCGATGTCCCGGCAAGATGGCTCTTGCCGGACCGCCCACTCACCTCCGCTTGAGACCTTCCAACCCTTGAAGTGCCTTCAGCACGGTTCCACCACCGTCGTCCTGCTGCGCGGGGGCATCCGCGGATAGCACAGATCGGGGCGCCGCACTCGCCGGAGTCGGGAGTGGGACACCGGCCCGCTCCAAACTGTGCACGAGCGAGGCGTCCTTCTCGAGACTCCCGCCCTGCTGGAGGATCACCCACGCCTCGTCCAAACTCCCCACGTTGTCGAGATCAACCACCTTCAATGAAACACTGCCGCTTTCAGAAAAATCCGCGGGGAGCAGTGACCAGGGGAGTTCCAGAGGAAGCGAGGGTACCTGCCACGATTCACTGCCTCCCCCAAGGATCACCCTCCAGTCCGTAAACACGTTGGACATCTCAAAGCGTGTCAGGCTCCCTTCCAGGAAGACCGCATCCCGGGGTGAAGCCGTGGCACCCGTAACAGCCCAACGCACTGTGTCACCTGTTTCGAACACGGGGCCGGAGAGGTCCCAGTCGCGCACGGGTATGACGACCGACGGTGGGAGCGGCCCGTGTCTCGCGTCGGTCGTCCGCTCCACACCGTCGGTGGCCGCGTCCGTGCTCAGGGACACCCAGTACGTATCCACGGGAAAGGTCCGCGGTGCCGGCATTTGGCCGAGAGTCGTCCCCCCGGCGATCGCGCTCAAGCGATAGGGGACGCCCTTCCGCAAGGCACCCAAGGCAACCCCGGTGGCAAGAGTCGGTGGATCCGTCTCCCAGAACAGAGTCCCCGGGCCTCCCCGTGAAGGCAGCTCAACCCGCTCGATTTCCACCGGAGTCCCCCTGGAGCCAACGGGGGGACTTCGATGGCGTCTTCCTCATTCCGGAACCAGTGGACGCTCGTGTTCCCAAACACCCCCTCGAAGCCAAGCACCAGAGGCATGAACGTACCATCCTCTTGCACCGCGTCCCGGCACACAGGCACCTCCAAGAACCCTATGGGGGACGAGAAGTCCGCCCAACCCATCGGCTCGAGCCATGCGCGTTGGGCCGCGAAGGGAGTCTCCACGGAGACGATTCGCAGGATGGCGTCCGGCGCAGGGCACGAGAACAGACGGTCTCGTGCCCCATAGAGGTAGTACACCCACTCTCCGGAAGGCACGTCCACGAACATGTGGAACACGCGAAACACAGTAAAGGGGTCCGTCGATGTCTCGTTTGCAATCGCGACGGTAACCCGATCGCGGTCGAGGACGCCAAAGTCTGCTACCCCCGTTGCGGGGTCAGTCAGTTTGTGATCGGCCACGGTGACATTATCACTTTCATAGAGCACGACCCGTGAGCCGGGGACCACCTGATTGCTGACCGGATCGTCCCTCACGGTGACCGTGAGGCGACCTCCCGTGCCGCCTCCGACTACGACATCCATGCTCCTGCGGGTGATCGCACCGAGGCTGTCCTCTACGGCAACCGAGATGCTGACGGTCTGGGGGCTCGCGGGTGCCACCCATTCGAACACACTCTCCACCGCGCCCGAGACGGGACCCTCCACCTGTGTAAGGGGACTGCCGTCTGTCGCGGCCCAGGAAACCGTGAACTCGTCACCATCAGGGTCGTCCGCCGTGATGGAGAAGAGGACAGTGGTCCCCGGGGCCACGGGAGACCCCTCCGGAGTCCGCACCATGGAACTGACGGCCGGCCCTTCGTTGACCGAGAAGTTCACCACCTCCTCGATCCGCGGATCCATGACCCGAGCCGACGCAACAGCGGCTCCCTCGACCTTGAGGAACACCTCTCTATCGAGAGGCACGCCCTCGATCCTGTACTCGCCCGTGGCCGGATCGGTTCGGTTCGCCGTGGTGCTGCCGAGCAGATACACGGCCGTGTCGACCGGCTCGTCCCCGTGCAGCACCGTTCCGCGAATCGTTCCCACTATCGTCATCTCGATGGGCTGTTTGAGTGGTTGGCAAACAGGTAACTGGGGGGGGGTAAAGATTTGGTCGGTGTCGACTCTCCCCTCGGCCTCGTCGACGACGTCGTAGGGATAGCGCAGGCTTCCGTAGTACGCGGTGACCACGGCGCGCTCCGGGGGGGGGAGGGGATCGCTCCGCTTTACGAGCAATTGAACCAGCCCGTTGTCGTCGGTGGTCTTTGAGTCGACCATCGAGTATGTCGTGCCGCGCGCCCTCACCGTTATACCGGGCAGCGTGTTTCCGTCCGGGTCCACTACCTGCACCTCCAAACACGACGTCGGGATAGGCACGTCGACGTTGAAAGGAGTGAGGTGAGTGAGACGGGCGCGACTGTACAACGCCCCACCAATATCAAGCACCTGCGCGTCTTGGATTCCGAGTTCCTCCGGATTCGCATCGTCGCGATACCAAGAGGAGTTGACCTCGTCGTAGGTCCACCAGGGGATCCATCCCTTCTCCGGATCACCGGGAACGAATGTGTCCGCGCGCGTCCCACCGCTCTGGAAGTCGTCCGGGAGGCGCAGCAAGATCTCGGCCGGGGTCGAAAACTCGGTGATTTCGGTACCCTGCGAGTCCACGATCACAATATCCGCGAAGACCACGCTCTCGATCGGGATGGACGCCAACTCCCCCTGGGCCGGTGCCGCGAGAAACTCCCCCGGAAACGCGTCGATGCCGAACTCGGTCGAGGGGTCTCCATACGTCAGGCTCACGGTCACGTTGCCCGGCGCCGCGCCCACCAGAGCGTCAGCAGGCAGCACGAACCTCACGATCATCTCCGAAGCGCCGTTGAACCCCTGAAGGTCCTGCGCCACACCGGGATCGACACTCTCGGAAACGGTGTGCGGCAGGAGCGTGGCCGGCACATCGACCACCTGGCGACCCGCGACTTGCGCCGCCTTCTGCGTCCGCGCGTAGCCCGCCTTCTCGAACGTGACGACGACGCGCCCGTCGGCACCGGCCGCGACATTCTCCAGGAGGAAGAACCCTTCGGCGCCAGTCTCTGTGGACGCCGCTCCGGCGCTCACGGTGACGCCGGGGAGAGGCCCGCTACCCGTCACTTGGCCGGTGACCGCGACTTGGATCGAGGGGGCCGGGCCGGGGGCGTAGCCGTCCTCGCCGCTCGGGTCCTCGTGGTAGACGCCCGTGTTGTAGAACTGGATCAGTCGCAGCAGTTCCGAGAGGTTGATCGCCCAGTCCTGAACGTTGTAGTCGCTGTCGTGGGGCGCGCAGGCCTTGTCGCCCGCGCCCGCCACATAGCCGTCCTCCCCCTGCGGGTCGCACGAGTACTCGCCCACGTTGTAGAACTGGATCGCCCTCAGCAGCTCCGAGAGGTTCACCGACCAGTCCGGCACGTTGTAGTCGGCACTGTGGAAGGGGAGCGCCACCCCCGGCGCACCGACGACCAGGAGCACGGCGACGGCTCCCCCGAGCAGGTTCCTGGCCAACCGTGTGTGCACGTCGCGCATCGTCCACCTCCTCGCCCTGTCCCTTCGTTGCCCTCTCGTCCGCCAAACCGCGAAGGCTCCCTGAGCCTCCTCCGGCTGCGACCGCCCGCCAAGCGCGCACCGTCCACCCATTTCTGCTCAACGGCTGCGACTTCTTCGTGGAGAATACCTGCCATCGAGAATGAATCAATCTCCGATCGGATAGGATTTCATACACGACTGTTCGGGTTACCAATGAACAGGGTCGGCACGACCGACGCACACAGTTCAACGCTGGCGACTTGCCGATCAGATTGGGACTGCCCTGCCGACACCGTGGATTCTTCCACCCACCCGGGGACAAAGGTCGCCGCGGCACGGCCGCCGAAAGGTGCCGCCCCGCGGAATCCGTGAGAAAGACCCCTCATCAATGCGGCGGGAGCAGCGGTGAAACGAGGGAGAGGTGCCTGGACCGGTCCTCCAAGCCGAAACCGCCGCACGGCGCGGCACCCGACGATGACTCGGCTCTTCCCCGATCTGCTCGGCTTTCAGAAGGTCCGGGGGGCGGGAGCTACATGATGCTCGCCGCGTTCTTTTGGTTCAGCCGATTGTTCTGCTTGTCGAGCAGGTTTTCGATCCAGTCCTCCATGTAGTCCGGCAGCGACTGGTCCGACTTCGTGTGCCCGGCGTCTTCGAGCAAGCGCTTGAGGGTGCGGCTCCGGCCGACGTCCCTCGCCCACTCCCGGGCCGCGTCCCACGCCGGGTCCTCGGGGTCCGACGGGCGGTCGAGTTTCTCCCAGTTGTCGATGGCCCAGAGACAGCTCTCGTAGCGACCGCGGGCCCGGTCCAGGGCGTCCTTTCTCCAGTACCCGTCGTTGCAGTGCTTCTTGTTGGCCTGTTCCTTCATGTTCTCGTACATGTCCCGGCACTCCTGCTCGGTCCAGGGAACATCCCACAAGCCGGTCGGGTCCAGGAGGTTCACCGGGTCGTTCCTCGCGTACTGGTACAGGTTCGCAGCACCCCCGGAGAAGTCGATCGGGTCCTTCGACGTCCACCGCCCGGTGGCCGGGTCGTAGTCGCGCGCGCCGAAGTGCACGAGTTCCGCGTCTCGGTCGTAGAGCCCTCCCGCGAAGCCGAAGGGCTGGAAGCCCGGGTTCGA
This sequence comes from uncultured delta proteobacterium, assembly GCA_963707045.1. Classification (GTDB taxonomy): domain Bacteria; phylum Desulfobacterota; class Deferrisomatia; order Deferrisomatales; family JACRMM01; genus CAZGRT01. The sequence continues at coordinate 24,194 of CAVPOV010000029.1, read as the reverse complement.
GTCCGCGACGACCCCACCGAACGCCTCGTAGTCCAGGCGCTGCGCCACGCTCCCGTCCACGGTGTTCACGACCAGCCTCGGGCTCCCCAGATGGTCGCCGATGATCCGATAGGCGACTCCGCCCTTGAGCACGTAGTCGGGCACGTGCCCCCAACTTCCGTACACGAAGAGAGCCGCGACCTGGCCCGCGGCGTCCAGTTCCGCGACGGGGTTGAGCTGGTCTTGGTAGAGAAACCCCTGGACGATCGTGCCGTCGATCTTCTTTCCGACCCGGCGTTCCTTCGCGTCCGTCACGTACTCGACCCTCCTGCCGTCCGCCAGATCGACGCGGATCAGATTGCCGAAGGCGTCGTGGCCGTACCCGGTGGTCTCTCCGGCCACCGTGCGGCTGGTCCGTTCCCCGGAGGCGTTGTGGGTGAACGCGGCATCGCCGTACTGGAGCAGACGATCCTGGGCGTCGTAGGCGGCCGCGGTCGTCTCTTGGCCAACCGTGACCCCCACCCGGTTTCCGTTGGCGTCATAGGAATACGCGACTGCCGGGCTTCCTGTCGCCTCGATCCCCACCAGTCTTCCCACGTCGTCATAGGCGTAGGTGGTTGCCGTCGGGGCTTCCGCGCCCACGGCCTCCGTCTTCCGGACGACCCTCCCGAGCCGGTCGGTGAGGTAGGAGGCCTCGAAGAGGGGAGAGCCGGCGAAGGTTGCGGACACGGTTTCGACTTCCCCGAACCCGTTGTAGGTCCAACGGGTGGAGACCTGGCCCAAGACGCTCTGGACGACGCGTCCGGCGGCGGGGTCCCGGCTCACGATCAGGTCGCCGGCTCGCACCAGCAGCCCGTCCCCGTCATGCTCGAAGAGGACCCTGCTCCCTCCGTTCACGACCCGTTCGGAAACGCGGAAGTTCCGGTCGTAGCTGGTGGCCACGCTGCCGGAGACCGTCCCGGACCAGGACTCCAGCGACAGCAGAAACCCGTCCCAAGAGAACGCGAGAGCCACGCCGTCGCTCTTCTCCGCCGACGCGAGGCGGCCGGTGACGGGGTCGTAGAGATACGACAGGAGGACGTCCGCCGGATCGCCCCCTCCCCCAAGCGTACCGGCCACGCTGCTCAGGCGCCCACCCGGGTCGAAGACGGCCTCGATGACCTGGCCGTCGGCACGTACCACCCTCTGCAGTTGCCGATCTACGTTGTACTCGTACAGCGTCGGCCCCGTCGCTCCGGGCGCCGCGGGCGGCTCGAGGGACGCTCTTCGATCCACCGGGGTGTGGGTGAACACGTGGGCAGGGCGGCCCGGCGGCGTCACGGAGGTCAGATTCCCGTTGGCGTCGTAGCCGAGGTCGACCTGCTCGCCGTCGGCCCGGGTCATCGTCGCGAGGCGACCGTCGCCGTCATAGGCGAAGCCCACCGTGCGGCCCAGGGGGTCGGTCACGGTGTCGAGGAGACCGTCGAGGCCGTAACCGGCCCGGGCGATCCGTTCGTCCGCTCCGCTCCCCTGCCCGATCTCCACCGGCCGTCCGTGCCCGTCGTAGCCCAGGCGCACGGGCTCGATGCCGGCCAGCCGGATCTCCGCGACGCGGCCCCCGTCGTCCAACTGCAGGACCGACTGCCTGCCCTCGGGGGTGCCCTCGGTCAGCGGTGTTCGCCCCGGCGTCGAAGGTGCGCGTGAAGGGCTGCCCGTTCAGGGAGTAGGTCTCCGAAAGGGCGGCCAGAGTCAGGGGGTCCTCGGGATCCTGCAGGGTCACGGTCCGCTGCGACTCGACGCCGTGTCGGAGCCCTCCGGGCGTGACGACCTCGTCCCACTGGACCAACGGCGCCATCATGCCCCACCGTGGGTCCGGGTTCAGCCTCCGCTCCGTGGTGGTTCCGTCGGCGTACGATGCGAAGGTGCTCCCGTCCGGCCCCATGGACACCTCGTTGCGAAGGCCGCCGGGAAACACGGTGGTGAACCGGGTCTCTCCGGTGCGCCGCGTCTCCACCTGGTACACGGTGGCGCGCCCGCCTGCCGTGGTCCGGGTCACCTGATGGAACAGGGACTCCGACGACGAGGCCTGCTCCCGCACCAGGGTCGCTCCGCCGCCGACGGGGTCGGCATACCGGGCGAGGCGGCCCAGTTCGTCGTATTCGTACGTGAAGCGGCTCCCTTTCGCGTCGGTGCGAGCGGTGAGCAGTCCGTCCGGCGTGTACTCGAAGCGCTGCTCTCGCTGGCCCGGCCCGGCGACCCGAACCAGGTAGCCGTCGGCGTTGAGTTCCAGGTCCGTCCGGTGGCCGAAGGGGCCCACCACCGCCACCGGCCATCCCTCCGGATCCCGTTCGATCGAGGTCTCGCCCCCCTCCCCGTCGGTGACAGCCGCCAGATTGCCGTCCGGGTCGTACGCGAACGTGTGCGAGGCGAGGCCCGTCCACCCGTCGAGAGTCCGCAGGTGCCGTCCCGAGGGGGCGAACTGGTAGATCTCCCCGCCGTCCTCGGACGGGATGAAGACGGAGTCGGTCGAGACGCGGGGCAGCGTGGGGGTCACCCTCACGATCCGGTGATTGCCCAACTCACAGACGTACAGGTCGCCGTCCGGAAGCACGACGGCTTCCACGGGGCGATTCAACAGCGCACGAGTCGCAGGGGCGTTGTCTTCCGCCGTCCCCCGGGGTCCCGACTCCGGCGACCGTGGTGATGTAGCCGTCGGGATCCACGCGACGCACCCGATAGCGGACCGGTTCAGCGATGTACACGGTCCCGTCCGGGGCGACCGTGACCCCGACGGGCGAGTAGAGTTCCGCCTCCGTCGCGGGCCCTCCGTCCCCGATGTCCTCCGACGGGTTTCCCCCTCCGGCGAAGGTCTCGATGATGCCGTCGGGGCGGACTCGTCGAATTCGGTGGTTTCCGCTGTCGGCGATGTAGATGCTGCCGTCCGGCCCCAGCGCGACGCGCTCCACGGTCCCGAGTTGCGCCTCGGTGGCCGGACCGCCGTCCCCGCTGAAGCCCCGCGTCCCGTTTCCGGCCACGGTCCAGATGATCCCGTCCGGCCCCACGTAGCGGACGCGGTAGGCGTCGGAGTCCGCGATGTAGAACCCCCCGCCGGGAGAGGCCGCCACACCGCGGATCCACGTCAGCAGGGTCTCGGTAGCCGGGATGCCGTCCTCGAAGTTGTCGTAGTCGGTCTGGCCGGCGACCGTCGTGATGGTGCCGGACGTGTCGATCCTGCGGATCCGCCGGTTCTCCGAATCGGCCACGTAGAGGCTGCCGTCGGGAGCCACCGAGACGCTGGCCGGATAGTTGAGGCGGGCCTGCGTGGCGGGGCCCCCATCACCTTCGAAACCCATGACCCCGGTGCCGGCCACGGTGGTGACGACGCCGTCCGGACCCACCCGCCGAACCCGGTGGTTCTCGTAGTCGGCGACGTACAGGCTGCCGTCCTGTCCGAGGGCCACTCCGTACGGGGTGTTGAAGCGCGCCAGCAGCGCGGGCCCTCCGTCTCCGCCGAAGCCCCTCTCCCCGGTGCCCGCGGCCCGCCGGACGACCCGGGTGGCGGCGATGCCGGCCGCGCCCTTCTGCGCCCCGTCGCCCGTGTAGAGCACCTGGTCCGTCGGGTCGTACCGGTGGTGGACGTCGAGCCCCCATCCGGCGAACTCGGCCAGCGGAACCGTGAACGGCCGAAGCATGGTCTCCCACACCTGGTAGACCCCGACCTCCATGGCGGCCCGTCTCGGCACGAACCCCACGCTCGTCCCGGCGGCTGCCCGGCCGCGGACGCGCTCGAACGCACGCTCGGCGGCCGCCCACACCGGGTAGTAGACCGCCGGGTAGACGTACTCGATTCGAACGCGCGTGCGCTGGGCGCTCTGAAGGCGTCGGCCGTAGGCATCCTTGCCGTCCCAGAAGAACAGGTACTCCAGGTCGGGCTCGGGCGAGAAACTCTGCGTGAACCGGCGACCCGCCACGTCGACCTGCAGATCGACCCGACGCAGCCCGCCGTTGGGGAGTTGGGGGCCGACGAGCGGAATCCTAAGGGAGGTGCGATCGGAACGACCCGGGACCCGATCGCTGCGGTACACGAGGGACAGGGGGGTTCCGACCAGGGGCACGATCTCTCCCAGCACCTGCCCCTGGCAGCCGATGATGGAATTCCCGCTCTCGTCGCAGTCGTCGTCCTCGTCCCTCGCCGGCTTCTGGGGTTCCGGGGGCGGTTGGTTCGGGGGTTCCGCGTCCTCGGGCGGTCCGTAGGGCCAGTTGCAGTCCCAGGGGGTGAAGTGGGGAATCGGAACGCGCCACAGGCTCTGCCCGGCAGCGTAGAGACCCGCCAGTTCCTCCCGCTCCGTTTGCGTGATCCCCAACTCCGCGAGAGACACGGCATCGTCGGCGACTCCGTCGCCGTCGATGTCCAGGGCGGCCACCGCGCCCTCCGTCGAAAGCAACTTGACCACCCGCCCGTTGTCGGACGCCATCCAACTCCCGGCCACCCGGTCGTAATACCCCGTCGGCACCGCGCTGCCCACGGGGAAGCCGACGAAGTCCTCCAGGTAGAAGGCGAGGGGCCGGTCGAACCGCACCTCGACGGCGCCGGCGGCGGACGCCTCGTCGGCGGTGAACTCCACGCAGTACGTGTAGGCGGTGGTCGGCGGCAGTTCGGCGGGCATGGCCAGGGGCCCGTCCTCCCCCACCGTGAACTCCGTGGCGCGAACGGACATCGACGGCAACGGGCGGCGGGTCCCGTCGGGGAGCACCATCTCCGCCGCGGTCCCCTCGGCGACGAGCAGGGTCGCCCGCCGCATCCCGTCCTCGTCGGTCACCTCGCTGCCGCGGGCCACCTTCATCCCCGGCGCCGTCAGGTCGACGTCGGTCACGGCATCGTCCACCGGCACCATCACCACGTCCGGGACGAGAGCGAAGTCGTTCCACGGCACGTCGACCCGCCGCTGGGCTCCGAGGAACCCCTCCCGAACGTAGTTCACGACGAGCCAACCTCCCCCGTTCACGGCGAGGTCGAACCTGCCGTCCTCCCGGGACACCGTCTGCCCGAACTCCGGGTGCCCCAGGATGGTCACCCGCGCACCCGGCAGCGGCGTGCCCCCACGGGTGAGGACCCGGCCGCGAAGCACGGCCGCCTGCCGGGCTTCGATGGTACCGGGCGAGACCCCGGTCTGGATGGGGTCGGCTCCGGTGTAGAGGAACTCGGTGGCCGCCCGGAGCGTGGTCGCCACGGTCGCGTCCACGGGAGGGGCGACGTCGACCGGGTCCGGTGGAATCTCGGAAGGCCCCGGGGCGAACCCGTCTTCCCCCATCGGGTCTTCGTGGTAGGCGTGCAGGTTGTAGAACTGGATCAGACGCAGCAGTTCCGACAGGTCCACCGCCCAGTCGGCGGGGTCGTAGTCCGCGTCGTGGGCGGCGCAGGTGCGATCGCCCGCGCCCGGGGCGTAGCCGTCTTCCCCCTGCGGGTCGCAGCAGTACTCGCCCACGTTGTAGAACTGGATCGCCCGCAAGAGTTCCGAGAGGCTGATCGACCAGTCCGCGGGGTTGTAGTCGCCGCTGTGGTAGGCGGCCGCCGGCCGGGGACTCGCGGTCAGGACGAGAAGCAAGGCGGCGCCCGCGAGCAGAGCCGCCGTGCGTTCTTTCCGTCGGACGCGCATGATCATCCTCCCTCGCCGACTCGTCGCGGCACCTGACCATCCGATGCGCTCAGCGGCATGTTTCCTCCGTCCAATGGGATGAATTCCCCTTGAAGGGTACCGAGGCGTGGGCGTGAATCAATCTCCGATCGGATAGGATTTCATACACGACTGTTCGGGTTACCAATGGGGAGAAATGTCAGGGAACAGCGAGGAGGAGGAAAGCAGAGGCCCCACTGCGACGCTCCGGAGGTCGGGCGCGTCCGCGGGGAGAGGGAGAAAGAACCCAAGACCCGACCGCCGGACGCAGGAAGGGGGCCCGCGCGGGGCCCCCTTCCTGCCTTTCCCAGTTCCTGAGCGACGCTCTTAGTGCAGGAGCGTGTCGATGAAGCAGCGCAGTTTGCCGTCGTTGTTGCCGCCGCCGCTGCGGGGCGATTCGCCCGCCGAGAGGCGCACGGTCGCGACCGGCGTGTCGGGATCGTCCGACCCGATGTCCAGATCGGCCGAGATCTGGGTGGTCGACGGCACGGTCGGCGTCACGGTGGCGACCACCGTGCAGCTTTCCGCCGGCGCGAGCACCAGCGGCGGCGCGCCGCAGGGGTTGGCGCCGCCGGCCGTGTCGACGGCGAAGTTCGTGGCGTCGGAGAGCGTGAAGTCCGACACCGCGAGGTCGGCGGTACCCGCGTTGCCGATGGTGATCGTCACCGGCGCGGAGGTGGTGCCCTCGTCCACGGCCCCGAAGTCGTGGCTCGTCGGGGCCACGGTGATGTTGGGCACCGGCACCGCCGAACCCGTCCCCACGAGCGCCACGCTCACGCTCGCCTCGTCCGGGTCGTTCGACGCGATGGCCAGCGTGGCGTTGAGGGTGGCGACCTCGGTGGGCGTGAACGTCACCGACACCGTGCAGACCGCCATGGGCGGCAGCGTGGGCGTGAGGCTCGCGCAGGGCCCCGGCCCCCCCGGCGCCACCGCGTAGTCCTTGGTGTTCGACAGCGTCATGGCGGAGACCACGAGGTCGGCGTCCCCGGCGTTGGCGATGCCCACGGTCTGCGCCGGCGCTGTGGTGCCCACCGTGACGGTGCCGAACGGCAGGCTCGTCGGCGCGACGTCGATGTCCGGCACCGGCACCGGCACGCCCGTGCCGGTGAGCGCGACGGTGACGCTCGGCGTGTCGGGGTCGTTGGAGGCGATCGTGAGGTTCCGGTTCAACGCTCCGAGCGCGTCGGGCTCGAAGGTCACCTCCACCGTGCACCTCGAGAAACTAATCAGCGTGGGAGTAAGGCTCGCGCAGGGCTCCGCCCCCCCGGGGGCCACGGCGTAGTTGGCGTCGGGCACCGTGATGCCCGAGACCACCAGGTCCGCGTCCCCGGTGTTGTCGATGGTCACGATCTGGGCGGCCGAGACGTCCCCGACCTCCACCGTGCCGAAGGCGAGGCTGGTGGGCGCCACCGCGATGTCCGGCACCGGCACGGCCGCGCCGACACCGGCCAAGGTCACGCCCACAGTGCCTTCGTCCGAGTCGTTCGAGGTGATGGTCAGGGTCTCCGCGAAGGTCGCTTCGCTGAGCGGTGCGAAGGTCACGCCCACGGTGCAGTTCTGGTTCCGGCCCAACGTGGGGTTCGTCACGCCGCACGGCGTCGCACCGGCCGACAGGTCGAGCAGGAAGTCCTGCGGGTTCGAGGAGACGATATCGGAGACCAGGAGGTCCGTGTTCCCGAGGTTGGCGATCGTGACCACCTGGGTCGCACCGGTGCTCCCGATGAACACGGTCCCGAAGTCTCGGCTGAGCGGCGTCACGTCGATCTCCGGGGGCGTGACGGGGATGCCGGTGCCTTCAAGGCCCGCTGCGTCAATGCCGGCGTCCGTAGAAAATGTCAGCGTCGCGGTAATGTTCCCTTCGGCCAGAGGCCCGAACACCACCGTCACGGTGCACGACTCACCCGGGCCCAGGGGAGCGGGGGTGGTGCTCCCGCAGGGGCTCGCGCCCCCCGTCAGGTCGAGCGCGAAGTTGGTCGGGTCGCTCAGGGAGATGTCGGTGATGACGAGGTCTACCGCCGAAGGGAACCCTGCGTTGGTGATCGTCACTTCTCGAGGCGCCGACGTGTCGCCGACAAGGACGTCACCGAACCCGATCGGGCTGGGAGGCGTCACTTCCGGGGTGGCGGGCGTGAGGATTCCCTCGCCGGCAAGGGGCACTACAGCGAGGCTCTCATCCGGGTCGTTCGACGAAATCTGGAGTTCGGCAGTGAACGTGCCTGCCGTCTGCGGTTGGAACACACCGAGAATCGTGCACGACGAGGCCGGACTCAGGGTCCACGGCGGATCCCCGCACGGGTTGGCACCAGCGCTAGTATCCACCGCGAAGTTCACGGGATCGGTCACGAAAATGTCCGTCACGTCAAGAGCCGCTGGGCCAGTATTGGAAATCGAGAACCCCAGTTCGAAGACAGCGAACACCGGGACCTGAGGAAAAGTGCCGACGGAAGGCGACACGGCGATGTTGGGAGCCAGTTGCGTGATGACGAGCGGGTCGGGCAAGGCCGGCACGATGATCGCCCCCGCCCCGACGCGGTACTCCGCCTCGGCAACAATCTGCTTGTCGCCCGTATCCTCCGCGGGCACCGCCACCGTGTAGGTGACGGTCTGCGGGCTCGCAGGCGGTGTGATCCAGAACCAATTGATCGTTCCGGACTGTCCTGGCGTCGGCCTCCCCGCAGCCGTGTCCGTACTGGAAACGAACGTCCAACCGGCCGGGAGCGTGGACCGGAAGCCCAGGGCCGTGAGCGCCTCGTCGTAGATCATGATGGTCGTCACCGTGACGTTCTGCCCCGCGGTGTAGGCCGGCGGCGCGGCGCTGTGATCCACGGTGAATACCGCCTGGGCCGCGTTCGCGCCCAGCGCGAACATCGCGAGAACCAACCAGAACAGAGTGCGAGCTCCCCTTCTCATCCTTCTGCCTCCTTTGCCCAAGGGAACCCGAGCGCAGCCGCTGACGCGCAACGGGTTCGAGAGTTGACGACTCGAAGAATGCGGGGCGGCCCGGCTCGTCCTTTCGTCCACCCCGTGCCGGCCGTTCCGACAGGATGCCCCGCCTCGAAAGATCCGCAAGCCCCGACACGAAGACCCGTGCCCTCACGGGCTCGCCGGCAGGGTCACCACCCGGGAGTAGCCCCGTGCGTAGTTCACGTTCGCGGCGTCGTTGACCCGCGTCTGCACCCGCCACGTCGCCAGGGTTCCGTCGCCGAGCGGAAGCGCGCTCTGGAGCACGTTGGCGGGCACCGTGACCATGTTATCCGACGGGGGCACGTACACGTACAGGATTTCCTTGCCCGCGCCGTCGGCCAGCACGGCGTAGATGCGGCTGACGCTCGACCAGTTGGGCTCCCCGGTCGGGTTGTCCCAGCCCAGCACCAGGTCCCCGCCGCTCCACTGGGCCGTCATCGTGGAGCCGAGCACCACCGGGGCCTCCAAGCGCCCCGGGTACGAGATCAACCGGCCGACGAACTGCCCGTCCGCGGTCTCCCCCTCCACCCAGTAGTCCCCCGCCTCCAGGTTGTCGAAGACACCCGAAAAGCCGTAGTCCGCGATGGGCGAAGACAGCGTGGGGGGAACGACGCTGCAGTTGTAGAAGAGGAAGTCGCCGGCGTAGAAGGCGCTCGAGCTCTCCACGATCCAGTTCCCGAAGAGATCGTAGAGGGCGACGTCCACCATGTCGGTTTCCGCGATGGGGGCCCCGTCCTTGGTGAAGGCCACCCAGCCCTGGAAGCGGTTCAGGGTCGGGTTCTCGTAGGTCCGGTACTGCAGGTACGCGCCGGGCCGGACCTGGTAGACCGGAAGCACCGGAGCCGGCAGGTCCACGCGGGCCGAGTACCCCCGCGCATGGTTCATGTTGACGGTGTCGTAGGCGCGAGTCTGCACCTCCCACCGCGCCACCACACCGTCGCCGAGGGCCCGGGCCGTGGCCAGCACGTCCGCCGGAATCGTCACCTCCGTCGCCGACGCGGAAAGACTCACATAGAGGACGTCTCGGCCCGATCCGTCGAACAACGCCACCCGGAGCTGCTGGACATCGGGCCAGGCCGGGTCCGTGGTGGGATTGCTCCACTGCAGCAGGAGGTCCGGCCCGAGCCACTGGCCGCCCATGGTCCCGCTCCCGACGACCGGGAGAACCAGTTGCCCCGGATAGTCGATCTGACCCGTCACCGTCTGCCCGTCCACCGTGTCGACTTCCACCGTGTACGTGCCCCGCGCGAGGAAGTCGAAGGTCCCCCAGAATGCGCTCTCCCGTTGCGGCCCGCTCAGGATGCAGGGGGCCGTCCGGCACGCGTACACCATGTACGCCCCCTGATAGAACCCCGAGCTGGCGGGATCTGGGACGGGGGCGCCCGTCGGATCGAAAAGACGTAGGTCGATGACGTCCGTCTCCGCGATCAACGCGCCGTCTCGCGTGATCGGAATGAACCCCTGGTACCGGTTCGATGCCGCGTTCTCGTACTCGCGGTACTGGAGGTAGCGGGAGGGCGCGACGGCCCACACCGACTGGGGCGGGGCCGCAAGCGGGCGGGGGTTCGAGTAGCCCCTCGCGTAGTTCATGTCGCCGGCGTAGGCGCGGGTCTGCACCTCCCAGCCCGCGAGGGGACCGCCACCCAGGGCGAGCGCGGCGCCCAGCACGGCGCTCGGGATCGTGAGCGAGGTGGCGTTGGGCGGAACGCGCGCGTAGACCACGGGATCCCCCGAGGTGTTGAAGAGCACGACGTAGACGCGGCTCACCGCGCCCCAGTTCGCCGCGCCGGTCGGGTTCGTCCAGGTCAGGGAAAGGTCCGTGCCGGCCCACTGGGCGTCCATCGTGGAACTGCTCACCACCGGGACCGCCAACTGCCCCGGGTAGGTCAGCGCGTGGCCGACCGTCTGGCCGTCGGCGGTGTCCACCTCGATCGTGTAGTCCCCCGCCCCGAGGCTGTCGAAGGTCCCCAAGAAACCGCGGTCGGCCACGGGACCCGACTGGACGCACGGCACGGCGCTGCAGTTGTAGGAGATGAAGTTCCCCGGCCAGTAGCCCGTCGAGGTCGGCGTCACCGTAGTCCCGGTCCCGTCCAGGAGGCGGACGTCCACGACGTCGGCCTCTTCGACCGCGACCCCGTCCTTCGTCAGGGACGCCCAGCCCTGGAACCGGTTCGACGCCGGGTCCTCGTGGGTCCGGTACTGCAGGTAGGTGGAGGAACGGAACTGGTAGATCGCCTGCGGCGCGACCGGCACCGCCTCTCGCAACGAGTAGCCCCGGGCGTGGTTCATTCCCCGGCCGTCGGAGGCCCGCGTCTGCACCTCCCACTCCGCCAGCGTCCCGTCCCCCAGCGCCGCCGCCTCGCCCAGGAGCGCCGCCGGCAGCCGCACCTCCGACACCGTCAGCGCCGGCCGCACGTAGAGCACGTCCTTGCCCGCCCCGTCGTAGAGCACCACCCGCACTTGGCTCACCATCCCCCAGTCCGGGTCGCTCTCCGGGTTCGTCCAGAGCAGCACAAGCTCCGTGCCCTGCCACTGGGCGTCCATCGTGGCGCTGTCCACCACCGGAAGCACGACCTGCCCGTCGTACTGGATCGCGTCCGACGACACCGTCTTGCCGTCGGCCGTGTCCACCTCCACGGTGTACGACCCGGCCGGCAGCGCGTCGTAGCGCGGGGAGTAGCCGTTCTCCGCGAAAGGCCCGCTCTTCGCGCACGAACCGGTGGCACAGCCATAGACGAGGTAGTTCGATGCCCAGAACACCGCAGCGCTGCTGGCCGGCACCTCCGTTCCCGTCCCGTCCAGCAGCCGCATCCCCACCAGATCGGCCTGCGACGCCGGCGCCCCGTTCTTCGTCACCGGAACCCACCCCTGGAACCGGTTCGACGCAGCGGTTTCGTACTCCCGGTACTGGAGGAACCGCGAGGCCGAGATCTCCCACAGAGGGGGTGTGCCGGCGCCGTAGCCGTCCTCGCCGCTCGGGTCCTCGTAGTATCCGCCCAGGTTGTAGAACTGGATCAGCCGCAGGAGTTCCGAGAGCTCGATCTTCCAGTCTAACGGACTGTAGTCCGCGTCGTGTGGGGTGCAGGTCCGGTCTCCGCACCCGCGACGTACCCGTCCTCCGTACCCGCATCGCAGGCGTAGCCGCCGACGTTGTAGATCTGGATTCCCCGCAGGAGTTCCGAGAGCTCGACTTCCAGTCCGGGAGGCTGTAGTCGGAGTTGTGGAAGGCCCACGCCGGCGCACACAGCGCCAGGAACAACACGACGGCCACCGTCTGGGTGGTCCAATTCCGGAATCGCCGAGAGTTCGTCAGCATGGCAACCTCCACACGGTTCGGGTCCCGATGGGGTTCGTTCTTGCCTTGTTTGGCGGGGGAAGTCCTATGTCTTGCCCCCGGCGACAGCGCCGACCCGTCGAGCCGGGGGAACCTCCGCGCGACTCCTCCGAGGCCTTGCCCACGGGCCGGAGGGAAGCTCCTTGATGTAGCAAGAACGGGACCGGCCCGGAGTCCGGGCCCCGTCCCGCTCCCGCCGGGCTTCCTCCCTGCAATTTGTCGGCAAGTGGTCCCGGTCACCGTCGCCCGCGGCAATCGCTTTCCGCTTCTCGGAACGACTTTTCCCTGCCTTGCACGGACCCCGACTGCCAGCCGCCCGGGAGTACCGCCCCCCCCGCCGGGCAACATGCGCTCCCCATCCGCATCGTCGTTCGCGTCACGGATGCCGGGGGTGGATAAACGACGCCGAAAACAAGAGGACCGCGAACGCCTCAGCCGGGCGCCCGCGGTCCTCCATCTGCGGCCGGAAGCTTCTGATCCCATGGTCCCCCTGGCAGGAGGAGCATTGGAACAGAGGCCGCGCATAGTTGTCAACAACTCGGGCAAAGAGGTCTTTTGGATGCAGTCCTTCTACTTCGTACGACCCATCTGCCCGCGCCTGAAAACGCTTCGACGGTCCCTCATTCAATACCAGATCGGTCCCAATAGTGTCTGCGCCCGAAGAACGACTCACTTCCTAAAGCGAGAGTCCCGCGAAGCGGCACCCTCGTATGATGGTCGATCGTCTCCTCAGCGCGCCAACACCTCGAGGAAGCACCCGCCGCCCCCGGTGCCCGCGCTGCGGTCCCCTTCAGGAGTTGCGGCCGCACTCCGGGAGGCGCCGGGCGCTCCCTGCGGAGTGCCTGCGGTTCCCCCGGCCGAGCCCTTCCGATCCGGAGACGCCGGCGCGGTGCGTCCCTTCTCGTCCCGAGCGTCCCGCGTCTCCCCCTCCGGAACGGGCACCTCCTGTGGGCGCTGCTCCTCCCCGGGCTCGGCTTCCGCGACTTCGCCCTCCGACTCCTCCTCCTCCGGGGGCTGCAACCCGACGGCGGTCAGGGTCACCGGCAGCGACGGCGCCTGGGGGTCGTTCGAAACGATCGTGATCGTCGCGGTCGCGGGGCCGACCCGGCTCGGTCGAAACGCCACCGCCACTCCGCAGCCGCCCCCGGGGACCACGACGAACTCCGGGCGGCCGCACGGGGAAGGCCCGCCCGTCGCGTCGACCTCGAACCCCGGATCCCCGGCCAGGGCCACTCTCGACACGCGAAGATCCACCGCGCCGCGATTCGACAACCGGAGGACCGCCTGGGCCACCCCGCCCCCGGTCTCCACGGCTCCCAGGTCCGTGCCCGCGGGGACCACCGCGAGGCTCGGCGCCGCCTCCACCGCCGGCCCGACCCTCAACGGATCGGGAACGACCCGCTCCACGATGGGGCCGGCCTCCAGACGGTACTCCACCTCGGCGCGGACCTGCCTCTGCCCGTCCTCGCCCTCGGGGACCTCCACGGTGTAGCTGAACGAAGCGGGGCTGACCGGCGCCCGCAGCCAGGCGAACTCGAGGGTCCCCGCCGCTCCCGCCCGCGGCCGTATGTCGGGGAGGTCCGTCCCTTCCGCGGAGAGGTACTTCCACCCCGACGGGATGAACACGCGGAAGCCCATGGCGGTCGGCGCCGCGTCGTAGGCGATCTGCACCGAGACCGCGAGCGGCTTCCCCCCGACGTACTCCGGCGCGCCGTGGCTCGCCGTCAGGCTTCCGGCCTCCGCCGCCCCGACGCAGAGGACCGCCGCCGCTCCGCACAGCAACAAACCGCCCAACCAACGCCTCGCAACCATGGGACTCTTCCTCCTCAGCCACACGGGATCGCCCCTTCCGTTCCCCCCGGCCAATACTCTAGCCGCCGGGCGGCCGAACATCCAGAGGGCTCCGCTCACTCCGAAGACGGAGCCCCGGCGGCCGGGCTAGGGCACGGCGTTCAAGAGAGCGTTTCCGGCGGCCACACGCACCTTGTCGGAAGAGTCCACCAGGGAGATGGCCTGGAGCGTCGCGCGCGCTTGCGGGAACTGCGAGAGGTTGCTCCCCAGATAGCGCACCATCTCGTAGCGGGCCGCGGCCCCTGGCTCCCCGCTGACGAGCCCGTGGACGAGCGTCAGGGAAGACGGGTCGGCCTCCCCGATCTGGTTGAGGCTCGCCACGATGGACGCCCGCACGGTCGGGTCCTCCTCCACGGCGAGCTGTCTCTTCAGCACTTCGAAGGCCTCCACGGGCTTTGTCTTCGCCAGGCTCTTGGCGGCCGCCCCCCGGACGAGTTCCGAAGGGGATTGCAGATGGGCGACCGTTTCCCGCCCGAGTTCGTCGTCGTAGGTGTTCCCGATCGCCAAAACCGCGATGCGCTCCTCCCGAACGTCTCGGGGACCGCCGAGAATCGAGCGCAGGCCGTCACGCAGTTCGTCGTACCCCTCCGCCTCCCCCGTGCGGACCGTGTTGCCGATCCGCCCGAGCGCCAGGACAGCCGTGTCGGCACGCTCCATGGCGTCCTCGCCTCCGCGGTCGTCCGCCACGTCCCAAAGGGCTCGGATGGTCTCGCCCGTCGGTTCGGCGACCGCCCCCAGGTTGATGATGGCCCGGGTGCGATTGGGCCCGCGGTGGGAGGGGTCCTCGACGACCCCGACCAGGGCTTCCTGCGCTTCCGGAGTGCCCACGAGTTCCAGCACGTGGAGAAGCGCGGTGGCTTGCAGATCGGACGTGCCCGGATCCGCGAGAATTTCGAGAAGGTGCCCAATGCCCTGCGGATGGCCCCGAAGGAGGTCCACGAGGCGGTCGATGAGCGTGACGTCCCACTTTCCGTCCTTGCCGAACCGCCCCACCGTGCCGTCCAACTCCCTGCGCACGGTGGCGTCGTCCATGCGCTGGATTCCCTGGCCCGCAGGCGACGGCGCCGTGGCATGGCGCTTCAGGAGGTCCTGCGGGGCACTGGCCGCGTGAAGCGCCAGCCCCGCGGGCTCGGCGAGGGGGACCCTTTCCAGCGTCGCCTGCGTCGAAGACCGAGCGAACGCTCGCGTTTCGGCCAGAAGGGAAAGCTCCTCGCGGATCTGGACGCTGCCCAACCAGGACGCAGACGGAGAGATGCGGATGGCGATCGAAGAGCTGTGCAACCGCGCAGAAGCAGACCCGGGGCTCGCGGCCATCGCCTCGGACCGGACGGACACGTAGTCGGTCTTCTTCTTCCACAAGACGCCGTCGCGGCCGAGCGAGTAGTGTGCCAGGTACCTTCCCGTTGCGTGGTCCTCCGACGTCGTCCATGAACCTGCCGCATCCTCCGAAACCACCACCTGGAAGGTCCTCACGGCCTCCTCCAGGATCCCCCGAGCCAGGGTGGGCATGCCCGCAGGGAACCGGAACGACTCGGGTCGGCCATTCGCGTCGAACGCGGTCAGAAACGGCAGGGACAAGAGCGCGTCGACATCCGGATTCGACTGGCCCGAAAGATCCAGCGCCACGGGCAAGAATTGAAACCCCACGAGAGCCCTATCCAAACCGCTCTCGAAGACCCTCATGTGAAGGACCCCTTCCAGGCGCTGGGTCAGCCGCGCCCACTCGCCCTCTCCCGCAAGAGCCATGTCGATCGCGGCATCGACCACGACCCGATAGGTCTGGCGAGCCCCCGGCATCCAGGACAGGCGCACGCCGGGGAACTCGGAAGCGCCGGGAACGGCCCGAAACGCCCCCTGCTCCCCTGCCGCCGACGGCCCGCCCGCCGAGCCAGACACCTCTCGCGGTTCCGACGCCGCCCCCACGGGAGTGCCCGCGTCCCTCCCACGAAGCCACAGTGTTCCCAGGACGGTCGGCACCGCCACGCAGAGGAGCGCCGCGAGGATGCCGGGCCGCTTCATGAAACGGTCCTTTCCGGTGCGGTTCTCACAGCTGAGCTACTCGAGCGGAATCGTCAGGCTGTCGATCGCCTCGCAGACCAGAACGTCCTCCTTCTCGAAGCCGAAATCGAAGCGGATGAGGTCTTGGCTGGCGCGTTTGCGCTTGATGCCGCACGGGTAGTAGAAAAACCCCCATTTCTTGCACCATCGGATGCCCGTCGGGTAGTCGGCGAACAGGGTCAGCCGGCCGTTCGGCCCCTCGAGCCGGTTGGTCACGTCCTCCCACAGGCCTGCCGTCAGGAGCGCCGGACTCGGGGGGTCTGCGACCGCCGGGGTGTACTCGAGGGCTGCCCCGGCCGTGTAGAAGAAGGTGTCGCTCAGGAGGTTGACCTTCCCCTGCACCCCCACCGAGAAGATGATCGCCTCGACCGTGGCCCCCGCGTAGGCGCCGAACCCGGCCGCCGGGCCGGTGCTCAGGGTCAGTTGCGGCCAGTCCTCGAAGTGCTCCTCGTTGACGTTGATCTGCGCCTGGGAAAGGAACCCCACGTACCCATCCACTCCCGCGCTCGCGAACACGGGCACGATGCCGATGAAGATCAGTTTGTTGATGCCCTTTCGCTGCCCGACCTGGAAGACCGGGACGTCGTAGGTCAGGTAGGGCTTGATCCACTCCGGCGTCTGCCCCTCGAGGCCCGCGGCGGAGATGCTGTGTGAGTGGATGGTGAAGCCGGCGAACTCCAGGTCGTGCCGGTAGTACGCCTCCGTCCAGTGCTCGGGGCTTCCGTAGGCCGTGGCGTCGAAATCGAGGATGTCGAAGGAACTGCCGAAAATGGTGACGGGGATGTCGGCGGACCCCTGCGCAAGAGCTCCGTTCTTGTCGAACGTCAGGGCGCCCCAGAACTCGACCCCTGCCCCGAAGCCTCCGGAAGAGAAGCCCTTCTCCAGCGTCCCTTCCTCGTGCCAACTGCGCCCGTCCGTCGCCGTCGGAGCCGGCGGCAGGAAGTTGACCTGCACCTGGAAGTCGTTGCCCAAGGCGAGGCCCGGGGGCTCGTACTCGGCGATGGGCACGTACATGCCTGCTCCATCGGGCGCCAGTGGCGTGACCGTGACCGTGAGCAGGCCGCCCAGGTTGATCCCCTGGAGCCCCATCGCCGACGCGACACAGTTGATCCAGCACTCGTTCTGGCTAGACGCCTGAAAAAATCCCCACATGAGGGGATCGAGACATTGCTGCTCGCACAGATAGGTGGCCTGCGAGATCTTGGTGCGATAGAGCGTGACCAACTCGTCGACGACCCAAGGAGGCAGTTTAAGGTCGAGGTGTACGCTGACCTTGCTCCCGAATGGCAGGGAAGGCACGAACAGCGCGGAGAAGAAAGCGTCTGACTGAGAATCGTAGATCTCGATGGGCCGCTGGCCAAGGCCGGGCACGTCAATCGTCGCCCTCACCTCCAGCATCGGGATCGGCATTTCGATCCCGTCCACGAGGTAACTGCCGCTGGCGGAGACCACCGCCGTCGCCCCGACATGCGAGTTCACCAGATCGACGACCGGCTCGCCCTTCTCGTTCGTCACGGTCTTGCCCGCGCACGGCGGTTGCCACTCGGGCTCGGAGAGCGCGAAGGTCGGCACATCCAAGGTCAGCTTTTCCAGCACGACATTCGGGACGGCGCGCTGGTCGTCAGCGAGATCCACGAGACCTTGGTGGACGAGCATGTTGTCATCCTCGTCGACCTCTTGGACGAGGTCGGCCGGGTCGATCTGCGCAAACAGCTCGTACGTTCCAGCCCGGATCGGGGGAACTCCTCCGCCACCGGCTCCACCACGGTCGCTCCATCGCTCAAGGCCGGCAACTCCTCTCCCTCGTAGACCCGGGTTGCGATGGGCAGATCCACGATGAAATCCTGCCGTCCCGGAACGACTCGGGCAATGGTGTGCGAGCCCACCAAGAACTGCTCGGGTTCGTAATCCTCGGGCTCGCCCAGGAGCTTCGCGGCCATGAAGAAGTAGATCGGGACCCCCTCCACTTCTTCCAGGGACTCGACCCCCACCCGCAACTTCAAGGGGTGTCCGACCTGCGGGGCGTCGTTAAGGACCTCGAGGGAGGTCACCGTCAGGTTGGACGGAGTCGGGTCCACTCCCGGCGCGAATCCGTCCTCGCCGTCGGGATCCACGTGGTACGAGCCGGTGTTGTAGAACTGGATGATCCGGAGCAACTCCGAGAGATCGATCTTCCAGTCCTGGAGGTCGTAGTCGGCGCTGTGGGGCAAGCAGGTCTGATCTCCGACTCCGGCAGCAAAGCCGTCTTCGCCCTCGACGCTGCAGCAATAGTCTCCGACGTTGTAGAACTGAATGGCGCGAAGCAACTCGGAAAGGCTTATTGTCCAGTCCGGAGTATCGTAATCCGTACTGTGGTAGGCCAGCGCGCCTCCCGTCCATACGAGTAAGACGAGTCCGACGCTGGCTACCAGGCGGCTGGCTCGGCGTGTCATCCTCATGATTGAGCCCTCCTTTCGTTGATTCCACCAAACGGTTTCTCCCCCCACGGCGGCAGGTGCTCCGGCGCAACCCGATGAGGAGGAGATGGTTGGTGGAACCGGTACGGAGACGGTCGCAGACCCTCTCTAGCCACTCAACCGTGGCGCCAGACCCATCCCGGGTCTCGCAAGACCACGTCCCAACCGCAAGTCGCCTCGGCAACCCGCGCAATAGCAATTCGTGTGACTGCTCGCCGGGGCTGCCCTGCCTCCCAAGCCCAGCATCTCGTCGCACGTGGACTGCCGAAGGGGTGCATCGAAGGGAGCGACGGCAATCTTGGCGTTGTGCTGTAAGCGTTGTCTCAGTTCTTGGACAGGAAGAACGAGACAGCAATCACTCCGATTTGTCAGTATACGTAGCATGGATCGAGTGGCTAGCCGATCTGCCAAAGAAACTATATACGACTTTTTGAGTCGCGTATCATCTTGGAATGGATATGAGGGCTGACCAGGTCGAATCTTCCACGGCAAACTTCAGGCGGGACCATTCTTCTGCTCTTGGAACACTCTACGGGTGGACGAAGGCGGCCCCGAAGAAATCCACGAGTCAGTCCTTCGGTCCACAGCGGGATGCGAACACCGCCCAGAGTGCGCAGAGCGGCTTCGACACACCTCTCATCGGTGCCGAAAGCGCAAGAGAGGCGACGCCCGCGGACGCCGCCTCTCGGCACTCGGAACTCCCGGCGCGCTCTATGGTCCCGGCGCGAACCCGTCCTCCCCGGTAGTGCTCGGATGGTAGCCCCCCGAGTTGTAGAACTGGATCGCTCGGAGAAGCTCGGAAAGGTTGAGGGACCAGTCCTGGGGGTTGTAGTCGGAGGCATGGGGCGTGCACGTGCGGTCCCCGGCGCCCGGGGCGTAGCCGTCCTCCCCCTCCGGGTCACAGGAGTACTCGCCCACGTTGTAGAACTGGATCGCCCGGAGCAGTTCCGACAGGCCGATCGACCAGTCGGCCGGGCTGTAGTCGCAGCTGTGGCAGGGGCATCCGGAGGGTGCGAGCCCCGACTGCATCGGACACAGATCGGCCTCGTCCGCCACGCCATCCCCGTCCACGTCGTCGTCGCAGGCATCGCCGGCCCCGTCGCCGTCCGTGTCGATCTGCAGGGGATTGGGAAGCGTGGGGCAGTTGTCCTCTTCGTCCGGCACCCCATCGGCATCGTCGTCGCGGGGGTTGGGGACGTCGGGTTGGCTGTCGCAGACGTCTCCGATGCCGTCGCCGTCCCGATCCGCCTGATCGGGGTTGGCGACGGTCGGACAGTTGTCCACGGCGCCCGGCACAGCGTCGGCATCGGGGTCGTAGGACATGCAGTCCGGGTCGTCCGGGTACCCGAGACAGAACAGCAGGACATCCTGGGCGATGTCGACCACACCCAGGAGCTCGCCCGACTCCGCGGCGCGAATCTCCACGGTCTTCAGGTTGTCGAGAAACGGGAGCACGAGGTGGAAATCGGCCTCCTCGAGGAGTTCAGCGCCGGTTGGGTAGTCGTAGTGCACGTAGCGCGGATCCCGGAGGGTGAACTCGCCTACGCTCTGGTCCAATTGATTCCGGGAGACGACGCGCAGGGCGTCGAACTCGAGCACGCGCTCGGGGGCGTCCCCGTACACGATGTTCACGGAGAGGGGGCTGACGCTCGCCCCGTCGTAGCGCAACTCGGCCACGACGGCCTTGCGGGTGGGGCTCGCCGGAGGGTCTTCGTACAGGTCGAGCACGTACTGCACCTGGGGCTCGGCGTCCATGCCCCAGGGGCACACCACGTTCGGGTAGCCGGGAGCGGCCATGCCGGAGCACCCGTTCATGATGGTGGTGTCCGGCTGCGCCTTCCACCAGCCCGGGAAGCAGTCGGTGAACTGGAAGCAGTCGGTCGGCCAGGTGGCGTCGTTCCGGCAGGCGAACTCCGTGAGGAAGATGTTCGGATAGGGAGCCAACGTGAAGTAGTTCGTCCGGCAGCCGTTCGGCTCGTCGTCGTACTCGTCGACCAGGTCGAACACGCCGTGCCCGGACTCGTGCAGGAAGGTCCCGATCGAGGTGTTCTCGGCCGAGAAGACGTTGGCGCGGCTGGAATCGCGGCAGCACTCGATGTGGATGACGGCGGCGATGGAACCCGCGGGGCAGTCCTCTTCCCACCCCCTCGGCGCGCTGCGTTCGCAGCGGTCGCCGCAGTCGGCGTAGATGCCTGTGGTGAAGTCCGCGTACCTGCGCACGTACCAGAAGTTGATCTTGTGGATGTTGCCGAAGGCGTTGATCAACGGGTCCGCGTAGTAACTGTCCTGGATGAGGCGCACGACGTCGGCGCGCCACTGCGCCGGGAGCGGCACGGGGGTGAGCAACCCGCCGATTTCCTGCAACGCGGTCACCCCCAGCGCCGGACCACCCACCGCGGCGTACTCCTGGCTGGGGATCATCACGACGTCGATCTTGCCGTCCGTGTCGCCGTACTGGATGATCGGCACGCACCGGGCCGTGCAAGGTTCGGCGCAGGTCCCTCCGCAGTCGGCGCCGTCCTCGCCGGGCCCCCAGTAACCGTCCTCGCAGTCGCAATCGTCCCCCTGCCCGTCCCGGTCGAAATCCTCCTGACCCGGGTTGGCGAGACCCAGGCAGTTGTCGCAGTCGTCCCCCGCGCCGTCTGCGTCACCGTCGGACTGGGCCTCGTTCGCGACGGAGGGGCAGTTGTCGCAGACGTCGCCGATGCCGTCGAGGTCGCCGTCGTCCTGCGCGGCGTTTTCGTCGGAGGGGCAGTTGTCGCACGCGTCGCCTGAACCGTCGGCGTCGTTGTCGTCCTGGCCGGGATTCGGCGTATCGGGGCAGTTGTCGCACAGCGCCCCAACGCCGTCGGCGTCCTCGTCGGCCTGCTCGGGGTTCGCAAGCCCCGGGCAGTTGTCGCAGCCGTCCCCGGCTCCGTCCACGTCGCCGTCGACCTGGAGCGGATTGAACACGGCGGGGCAGTTGTCGCACACGTTCGACAGCCCGTCGCCGTCCGTGTCGGCGTGACCGGGGTTGGTCGGGGAAGGGCAGTTGATGAAGCCGTGCACCAGGGCGTCCGGGCCGTACAAGTACCCCACGGCGCGCCCCGGTCCGCTGATGTCCGCAGGCCAGGTGTCGGAGTAACTCCCGTCGGGGTGATCCATGGCGGCGTACGTCGTGCCGTCGTACAGGAAGCCCTGGAAGCTCAACCCCGTCTTGTAGACGCCGACGACGTGCCCGTCGTCGTTGATGGCGTGGGCTTGCGTCGTGTGGGCACCGGGGAAGTCGAGCGGCGTGTAGGCGCCGTCGCGGTACAGGAAGCCGCGCCGCGCTCCGCCCTGCGCGACCGTTTCCTGGTAGTACCCCACGATGTGCCCGGAGTCGTTGATCCCGAGCGCCCAGGTGTACAGGGAGCCCGGGTACCGAATCGTCGTGTAGCTCCCGCCCTCGTAGAGATACCCGTAGAAGTAGGTGTAGGTGCCGTCCGGCCCGGACTGGTAGTAGCCCACAACCTGCCCGGCGTCGTTGGCGCCGGCCGCCCACGTGTAGGTATGGCTTCCCGCCGGGAAGTCCAACTGCTGATACGCGGTCCCGTCGAAGATGAAGCCGTGCTTCTGCCGGAACCGGTCCTCGTAGGTGCCGACGACCAGCCCCGCCCCGTTCACGTCCTCGGCCCACGTCGACGTGCCGCCGGGGTGATCCAATGTCGTGAACGTCTGCAGTCCGTCGAAGTGGAACCCGTGGCGCCCCGCCCCGTCCTGGAACGTGCCGACCATCTGGTTGCGGTCGTTGATGCCGCTCACCCACGTCTGGACGGCCGCCGGGTGGTCGATGACGGTGTAGGAGTACGAGTAGTCGGCGCGGGCGCGGTTCGCCCAGGCCACGACCAGAGACAGGGCAAGGACCAGACCGACGCGGTTCTTCATGGCGTTCCCCCTCGGCAATGGAATCACCGACCAGCGGCGAGGCGGCGACGGCCCCCGAAGACACACGGAAACCGCGGCGGACGGGGGGAATTTCCGTCTGTGAACCTAAGGCCACGATCCTCCCGGAAAGTCAATGAACGACCGGCTACTTCCCGTACACACTCGGTCCCAACGTCGGGGGCTCCTGCGATCAGTCTCCGCCGGATCCGACTCGCCGAACACCGGGGTGGAAGCCGGCCCGACAAACGGCATGCGACCACTCTCTCCCGGGTCTGAGCGAAAAGGCGGCGCCCCGACCCGCTTCCCCTGCAACTGAGTCTCCGTCCACCCTGCGGTGCCGGCCCGAATCCATCCGTGGTTTAGGCCCCCGGTGCAGAGGAGCCAGACGCGCGAGCGCCTCGGACCCAGAAGAGGCCGCAATGTTGGGCGAGTCGAGCGGACCGGGGAACTCGGGCGGGCGCTGCTGGAGCACCGGGCGGCGATGAAGCGGGAGGACTTCTCGGCGGGCTGGCCGATGCCCGAGCGGGTCTTCGTCCAGGCCGACGGCCGGCGCTACTCGGAGACGACGCTATCGGACCGGGTCTTCCACCGGGTGCTCGAGCGCACAGGGCTGCGGCGGGTGCGATTCCACGACTTGCGCCATTCGGTCGCGTCGATCCTGCTCCGGGAGGGCGTCCCCCTCGTTTACGTCCACAGGATGCTCGGGCACTCTGTCGAGGGCCATGGTAATTGACCATCCCAGGCCTGAACTGGGCCAAGGGAATTGACCACCCGGGGTTAGCCGAATTGACCAGGTTGGGAGAGCCGGGGTCAGCGGAATTGACCACCCCCGGTTTCTCGGTGGGCCACCAGCCGCCGTGGGTTCATCTTGTCGGCTTTGCCGACAGGAGGAGCCATGGCCCGGAGGCCCATCCCCATGATCGAACTCGACGAGGTCTTCTTCCGCTACCAGCGAGGCCACACGCTCATGCAGATCGTGCGCAGCGTGGGCCAAGCCCGAAACACCGTGCGAAAGTACCTGCGGCTCGCCCAGCAGAGTGGGTTGACCCGCGGCGGCGACGAGGCCGAGCGGCAGGCCGCCATGGCGCACGTTCGCCAGAAGCTCGTTGCCCAGAGCGACGAGGCTGAGGCCGCCGTCACACAGAAGCTCCTCAGGGCGCACGAGGAGCAGATCCGCACCTGGCTCGGGGAGCGCCACATGACGATGAAGCAGGTCTGGCGCCTGCTCTGTGAGCGCGAGGTCGGCGTCAACTACTCGAGCGTGAAGCGGTTCATTCGCGACCACGTCCGCCCCGTGCAGCCCCGGCTCACGATCCGCCTGGAGACCCCGCCGGGGCGTCAGGCCCAGGTGGACTTCGGCCAGGCGGAGATCGCGTTCACCGACGGCTCGCGCCGGCGGCTCTGGGCCTTCCTGCTGACGCTCTCCTACAGCCGGCATCGCTTCGTGCGGTTCATCGAGCGCCAGGACGTGGCCACCTGGATCGACTGCCACGTGCGCGCCTTCGAGTTCTTCGGCGGCGTGCCGGAGACGGTGCTCCTGGACAACCTGAAAGCCGGCGTGATCCGGCCCGACCTCTACGATCCCACGCTCAACCGAGCCTACGGGGCGTTGGAGCGTCATTACGGCTTCGCCATCGACCCGGCCCGCGTGGCCGCGCCCCAGGACAAAGGGAAGGTCGAAAGAGCCGTGCCGGTCATCCGCCAGCAACTCGTCGCAGGGCGCACGTACCGGGATCTGACCGACCTCAACGAGAAGGCGCTCCTTTGGTGCCGCGACAGCGTCGGCCGCGAGGTCCACGGCACCACGCAGGAGCCGCCGATGGTGCGTTTCGAGCGCGACGAGCGACTCTCCCTGCGGCCGCTCCCGGACCACCCCTTCGATGTGCCCACCTGGGCCGAGGCCAAGGTCCATCCCGACCACCACATCGTCTTCGAGCGAAGCTACTACTCGCTGCCCTCGCGGTTCGTGAGCAAGACCGTCTGGGTGAAGGC
>CAVPOV010000028.1:0-39687 GCA_963707045.1 uncultured delta proteobacterium | reverse complement strand
CAGTGTGATGGTGGTGGCGGCGCTTCGGCGGTGGAGACGTTGCCGGCGGCGTCCCTGGCCCAGGCGTGGAGGGTCTTGGCGCCGGGGGTGGCGAAGGTGTAGCTCGCAGGGGCCGCGGGGCTCCAGCCGGGGCCACCGGGCAGGGGTGCCGTGGCCGACTCGGTGACGAGGTAGCCGGTGACACCGATGGCGTCGGTGGCGGTCAGGGTGGTGATGGGCACCGTGAGCGTGGTGGCCGTGGCCGGGATGGCGAAGCCCGTCACCACGGGGGCCGTGGTGTCGGGCAGTGTGATGGTGGTGGCGGCGCTTCGGCTGGTGGAGACGTTGCCGGCGGATCCTGGCCCAGGCGTGGAGGGTCTTGCGCCGGGGCTGGCGAAGGTGTAGCTCGCAGGGGCCGCGGGGCTCCAGCCGGGGCCCACCGGCAGCGTGCCGTGGCCGACTCGGTGACGATAGGTAGCCGGTGACGCCGACGGCGTCGGTGGCGGTCAGGGTCGTGATGGGCACGGTGAGCGTGGTGGCCGTGGCCGGGATGGCGAAGCCCGTCACCACGGGGCCGTGGTGTCGGCGGGCGGCGCAGTGCCCCCGCGAAAACGACATCGACCCAGTAGTTGGTGGCGTTCCAGGTCTGGTCGGGGAAGGCGGTGGAGGCGCCGTAGCGGTAGACGCCGTCGCCGCCCTCGCAGTGCCGGGGCGCGGTGAGCGGGGGCCGTTATTTACACCGCTCGCGAAGTAGGTGAAGTCGGCCGAGTAACGGCCCACGTTGGTGTGGTAGGAGGCCACGTAGGTCGTGCCGGCCGCGATCGGCACCGGTGACGAGAACAACACCTCCTGCCACCCCGAAGCCGTCTCATTGGCGAAGGTGGCACTGGCCAGCAGGCCGCCGCTTCTCGTCCACAAATGGCCCACGTGGGTGCCGGTGTTCGCAGGGCCCTTGTAGAAACGGATCCCGGAATGTATCCATCCACATCAGAGCGGAACTTCACCCCGATCTCTATCACCTGTCCGTCGGTTAACGCCCGGTAAGTGGGCGTCGCCGATGCAGCCCAGATGCTGTAAGTCGCTCCGGCCGCAGCGGCCGTGGTAAACGTCCAGCTGTAGTTGGCGGAAAGCGGGTTGCCGGCCACATCCGTTACACCGCCGACAGCTCGCCGTGTAAGTCGTCTGCAGCATCCAGCGAACTGCTCGGAGCCAACACGGCCGTATAGGTCGCGCTGTTATAGCTGACCGTGGCCGGCACCAACACATTGCCGGCATCCCGCAGCTCAAAGGTGCCGCCGTCAATCGTGGCCGCATCCATCGCCTCGCTGAAGGTACCGACACCGCCGCACTTGTCGCCACGTTCGTGGCCCCGGCGGCCGGCGTGGCCAAGGTCACGGACCGGCCGGGGTCTCATCGGTGTCCCACACCGCCGGGCTGAAGACCACATCGACCCAGTAATTGCTGGCGTTATAGGTCTGGGTCGGAGAAGCCGCTGGAGCCGCCGTATTTGTAAACGCCGTTGGGCCGTCCTCCCCGTTCGCCAAGGCCCGCAGCGGCCCGCTGTCGAGTCCCGTCGTAAAATACCCTTGATCAAATGCATAATACGCCCGGAGGCCGAATGGTAGGAGGCCACGTAGGTCGTGCCGGCCGCGATCGGCACCGGTGAGGAGAACAACACTTCCTGCCACCCCGAAGCCGTCTCATTTGTGAAGGTTGCACTGGCCAGCAGGCCGCCGCTTCTCGTCCACAAATGGCCCACGTGGGTTCCCGTGTTCGCAGAGCCCTTGTAAAAACGGATCCCGGCAATGGAGCCATCCACATCAGAGCGGAACTTCACCCCCAGTTCCACGGCGCTCGCGTCGGAATCCGACAGGATGGCGGGAGTCGCCGTGTCGGGCCAGATGCTCGCGCCCGGCGCAGGGGGTTCAGTCCCCACCGCCACCGTGATGCCCGCCGAAGGAACTTCCAGATTCCCGCTGTCGTCCGCTGCCCCTGCCAGCAGCGTTGCCGTTCCCGATGTCGTGGGCGTCCACGAATAGGTCCAGTTCCAACCCCGGCCCGTCGCCACGTGAAGCCGCCGTCCACGGAGACCTCCACGGTTCCGACCCAGCCGCCGGCGTCGCTGGCCGTACCCGAGACGATGACGGGGAGAGCCCGCCGCCAGGGTCGTCCCGGCCGCGGAAACGTGATAACGAACGGGGGATTCGTCACGTCCGAAGAAGGCAGACGCCGGGACGAGGTCGGACTGGAGCGTGGCCGGTTGGACGCCCATGTCGGCGAAGAGGTTCACGGTGGCCTGTCGCATCGAGACGTCGGTCGTCGACGGTCCACGGTCGTGGACCCCGTCGAGTCCCCAGGACCACTGAACCGTACCGGCGCCGAACACGAGCGCTCCGCCCGCGTGGCGATAGAGGGTCAGGGCGTGGGTCGCGACGCCGGGTCCGAAGGTAGAACCCTGGTCCAGCAGGTACTGGCCGGATACGTCCAGTCCAGGTCGTCGATGAGAGCGGAACCCAGGCCGGCGGGCCGGAATCCGTTGTCGAGATCCTCGTCCCACTCGTATCCCAGGGTGCCTGTGGGCAGAAGCGCCGTCTGCCCTGCCGGGAGTGAGGCGACTGCCGTGTTTCGCCAAAACCGCAGACGGCTCTGGGTGGGCGGGACCTCGATCCGAATCGACCCCGTTCACCATGAAGATGGTACCGGTCAGGGCGTTCTCCGGCTGTCCCCCGTCGGCGGGTGGGCTCAGCCATGGGTCGCGCCAGGTCCCGGTCCAGACGGGGTCGATCGGGGTGGCGTGGCACTCGTGCACGTGCCGGAGACGGGCGCCGGCAGACCGGAGTGCGCGTGGGTCTCCTTGTAGGTGACCAGGGTCCGGTAGGGCGTCCCGGAGGGGTCGATGCTGTCGCTCCTAGCGGGTCTTCCAAACACTCGTTGCCGCTGAAGAAGGCGAGGTGGACCCCTGCGCTCCGGCGGCCTCGACGTTTGCCCGTGTTGTACGAGTATTCGTCATGACCCACCGATAGGAATACCTTGTGTTCCAGGAGTTCGCTGCCCCTACGGTCGCTGTCCACGCCGGTGGAGTAGAGCCACGTCGTAGCCGCTCGCCTCCAGCCAGCGCACCATCGGGTACTCGGCGTTGTATGCCAGTCTTCCACGCTGTTCGCGCGGGTGTTGAACGGGCGGTTGTAGTCGACCTTCCTCGCCCGCTGGCCGCCGGTGGACTGGTAATCGTATAGGCTCTTGCCGCCCCAATTGTTGTATGCCTGCCAGGTCTGAGGTCTGGAAGAGAAGGTCGGAGCCTCCAAGGTCGTCGCGGACCACGAAGATCACGTGGCTTGCGCCGCCAGTGTCCGCACGAATCAATTTGGCGAAATAGATCCCGGAGACGGCGTCGACGGGCATCGACTGGCCGATACGGCCCAGTTTCCGCAGTCGACGAGACCTACGGCTACGTCGGAGAGGCAGGCAGGCTGGTTCTGAGGCAGAGGCGCGGAGGGAAGCGTCGTCGCGACTTTGCGCGCTCCCGTCCCGTCATAGTACCCCATCCGATAGATATCGAGGCGATAGGAGGGGGCGTCGGTATCGATCTTGAACCGGATCGTTTCGCCGACGTTCACGTCATGTCGGTGGCAAAACCCTGGATGCTCGGATCCCCGGCTCCCTGAATGTCCCATTGGACCACGGGCTGCCCGGCTTGCTGTTCTCGCATGCCACGGGACTCAGGATGGGCGGCTCGCAGGGGCCGCGTGCGCCGGGGGGCGCCAACCCGGCGACGGGCGCCAACAGCGGTGCCAAGGATGATGAGCACCATTCGGAGGGCTCGTGAGATCGGGTCCTTCCGGGTGAACAGGGTCAGCACGTCGAATCCTCCCATCATTGGTTCACCTTCGCCGATGAAACCCGGTCTGCTCCTCGCCGGTTCTCGTGTGAGCAGCCAATTCCTCCGGTTTGCCGCGGTAGCGGTCTGGGGGCGGGGAACGGTACCGGGGCCGCCTCGGTCGGCTTGCCCCTCATGCAGCTCAGAATGAGTAGCCGCTAAGCAGAGATAGGCCACGCAAAATCTCTAGGCTAGTCAATAAATTCTTCTAGTTAGAGGATTTAACGGCTCATTGGGATCAGCGCTTCCTACCGTGTGGGAAATCTATTGGAACTTTTTGACAGGGCGGTCGCGAACTCGTCCGTGCCTGGCGGGTGACGTTTTCGACCCAGAGCTTCCGTCTCGACGAGGCCTGTCGACGAAGCGACGGCCGCGGTTGTTCCAGCGCCCTTTTCCCGAGGCTGTGTTGGGCACGGGACTTGCGCATGTGCCCGACCCGAAGTCCGCGAGGCAATGGGGATCGGACAGAGGACTGGACTGGAGAAGATCAATGATGACGAAGACATACAAGATCGTTGGGCTGCTTGTGGCCCTAATGCTCGGGGGGGCCGGGGCGGCGGCGGCCCGGACGGTGACGGTGGCCTGGGATGCGAATCCGGTGTCGGAGAACGTCACCGGCTACCTGCTTTACTACGGCACGCAGTCGCGCTCGGGAGCAGGGTTCAGCGGGTACGCGGCGGAGGTGGATGTCGGAAATGTGATCCAGTATGCCGTGAATCTGCCGGACGACGCGGCTACCTATTATCTGGCTGTGAAGGCGTACAATGGGCAAGGCCTTCGCAGTGACTCTCTCGGCGGAGGTGCGGGCAGATCCGACGGTCCAGAACTTCACGATCGCGGCCTCCGCCGGCGCGAACGGGGCGATCTCTCCCAGCGGGTCCGTGACGGTGTCGAGCGAGGCCCAGCCAGACCTTCTCCATCAACCCCGCGACGAGCTACCACGTGGGCGATGTGACAGTGGACGGGCAGAGCGTGGGCGCGGTGACTTCGTACGCGTTCACCAACGTGACCGCCAACCACACCATCGCGGCGACGTTCGCGGTCAACACCTACACGCTGACGGCATCGGCGGGCAGCGGGGGGACGATCAGTCCGAGCGGTTCGGTGTCGGTCAACAGCGGTGGATCCCGCACGTTCACGATTGCCCCGAGCACGGGCTACCACGTGGCGGACGTCACCGTGGACGGGCAGAGCGTGGGCGCGGTGACGACGTACCGACTCACCAACGTGACGGCGAACCACGATCGCGGCGCGGTGACGTTCGCGGTCAACACCTACACGCTGACGGCATCGGCGGGCAGCGGGGGGACGATCAGTCCGAGCGGCGCGGTGTCGGTCAACAGCGGGGGATCCCGCACGTTCACGATTGCCCCGAGCACGGGCTACCACGTGGCGGACGTCACGGTGGACGGGCAGAGCGTGGGCGCGGTGACTTCGTACGCATTCACCAACGTGACCGCCAACCACACCATCGCGGCGACGTTCGCGGTCAACACCTACACGCTGACGGCATCGGCGGGCAGCGGGGGGACGATCAGTCCGAGTGGTTCGGTGTCGATCAACAGCGGTGGAACCCGCACGTTCACGATTGCCCCGAGCACGGGCTACCACGTGGCGGACGTCACGGTGGACGGGCAGAGCGTGGGCGCGGTGACTTCGTACGCATTCACCAACTGACCGCCAACCACACCATCGCGGCGACGTTCGCGGTCAACACCTACACGCTGACGGCATCGGCGGGCAGCGGGGGACGATCAGTCCGAGCGGCTCGGTGTCGATCAACAGCGGTGGATCCCGCACGTTCACCATCGCCTCCAATCCCGGGTATCAACTGAGCGACGTGATGGTCGACGGTCAGAGCATCGGCCCTGTGACGAGTCACACCTTCACGAATGTGACGACGGATCACAGCATCGCCGCGACCTTCTCTCCGGTTGCGACGCCGCCGACCGTCCCAAAGGGACTGCGCATCGTCTCGGTGACCCCGGGGGGGAGCGGCTAGTCCGTCTGCTCGCCGGTTGACTGGGGGAGAGTTCGATTTCCGGCATCCTCCCCCTCAACGGGGGCATCGGCGCGTATCCGATGGGGCCCTCTGCCGAGGGTGAGAGGCGTCAGACCGGGGGGGTCTTGATCGCACGCTCGGCGGAGACTCCATGGGCTACCTCCATCACCCCTGTGGGTCGCTACTGCTCTGGGTCGACATTGCCGCAGTTCGGAGTCAAAGCGGGAGTTTGGGAGCCGTTCGTCTTGTCTCGGACCGGAACCTCCCGGAGGAGGGGCGGTCGTAGGATACTGCCGGCCATAGCGGAGTCTCGAACGTGCGGAATTCCGTCGAGACCGATCTGGACCTGCTCGGGTGTGCTCCGGGAGTGTGTTGCGTGGCGGTCACGGCGAGGAATGTGTCCGGGCGCCGAGAGCGGTTGCTCGACGGAACTGGCGGTGATTTCCCGATAGGGAGGAATCTGCCGGGGGAGGAGGTGGGCGCTTCTTGCAGGCGCTCTTGGGGCGGGGTCCTGGATCCAACGAGCCGATCGGAGGGGGCGAGGCGAGGTCTCGCCCCCTTCGTTCGTCGTGGCTGCCGCATCCATGCGGGTGGACGCTGGTCCCGGCGATGACCGGGTACAGCGGTGGGCATTCGGTGTGATAAAGTTCAGTCGGTACTTGAGGCCGAAAAAGGCCTCGACGTAGAAGTTGAGAGAGGAACAATTCCCTGGGTGAGCGGTCGGGGCCGGAGGCGAAGGAGGGTCGGGCCTGAACCAAGCGGAAACGAAAAGGCCATTGGTGGTCCAGGAGCGAGCCGCGGTAGCAGCCCTTTGGCTGTCGCTCTGGCCTGCTCGCGGCGACCGTCGTTCCCGCGATGGTCCGGGACTGGTACCTCGACGAGAACTACTCCCACGGCTTCCTCATCCCCCTGGTAAGTGCCTACGTCCTCTGGACCCGACGGGATTCCCTTCGTCGGGCTGGTAGCCAAGGGGAAGGGAACGCGCTCGGGCTCGCGGTCTGCCTCGCGGGCCTGGCGCTCTACGTGCTGGGGCGGGCGGGTGCCGAGTTCTTCCTGCAGCGCTCCAGCCTGATGGTCGTGACCACCGGTGCGGTTCTGTGGGTCTGGGGCCGGCCCACGCTTCGGCTCGCGGGAGGGCCCCTCGCCTTCCTCCTCTTCATGGTTCCGCTTCCGTACCTCGTGTACGACTCCGTGGCCTTTCCCTTGAAGTTGCTGGCGGCGCGTGTGGCGACGGAGACCCTGTTCCACCTGGGGGTGCCCGTCTTCCGGGAGGGCAACATCATCCATCTGGCGAACCAGACGCTCGAGGTGGCGGATGCCTGCAGCGGGATTCGCAGCCTCGTGAGCCTGGTGGCGCTGGGCGTGGTCTTCGCCTACTTCACGGAGCCCTCCCGGTGGAAGAGGGTCGTCCTCGTCGTCTCGACGATTCCCATCGCCATCTTGGCCAACGCCTTTCGCGTGATGGGAACGGGCCTCCTCACCCACTATGTGAGTCCGAAGGCGGCGGAGGGATTCTTCCACACGTTCTCGGGGTGGCTGGTGTTCGTCGTGGCCTTTGGACTGCTCATCGCGTTGGGCGGCGCGCTGAGGCTCTTCCGACCCAGGGGTGGCCGAGGGGGGAGGGGGGAAGCCCCATGACTCGCCGAGCTTGGATCCTGACCGGCCTCGTCCTAGCGACGCTCGTCTATACGCAATTCCTGGCGGGAGTCCGGGCGGTTGGCCTAAAGAAGCCGCTCTTGGAGATCCCTCTGGCCCTCGATGGGTGGGAGGGGAGGGCGGAGGCGATGGACCAGAGGGTGGTCGAGATCGTCGGGGTGGAGGACTACCTTCTGAGGGACTACTTGGACCCGAACGGCCTTCCTGTGTCTGTCTACGTAGGGTTCTACGAGAAGCAGGCCGAAGGCGACCAGATCCACTCCCCGAAGCATTGTCTGCCTGGTTCCGGGTGGCGCCCGGTGCAGAGCGACGTCGTCACTCTTGACACTCCCGGCTTCAACGGGGGCAAGACCCGCGCCAACCGCTACGTGATCGCCAAGGGGCAGTCCCGGCAGTTGGTGTTCTACTGGTACCAAAGCCGGGGGCGCGACATCACGAACGAGTATGCCGCCAAGGTGTGGTTGGTGGTGGACTCCATCTTCCGGAAGCGAAACGACGGCGCCCTGGTGCGCCTGATCGCCCCTCTCGGGCCAAACGTCCCCGTGGAAGCGGCGGAAGAGAAGCTCGTCGCGTTCGCCCAGGTCTTCCTCCCCGAACTAGCGCGGGCTCTTCCGGACTGAATCGAGCCCATTCTGCGGTGCGGGGCGAGGCCCCGGGCGGGGGCGTCGTTCCCGCAGCCATTCGTTCCCTTCCGAGATCTCATTTCCTCTCCTTGGGTGGCAATCCCCAGGCCACCGAGTCCCGGCGTTCGCCCGGGGCTGGACACGCTAGACCCTTTCCCTCGTTGGGCCGAGCTCCAACACTTCGCCCCGATCTCAATCGTCACTTCACTGGAATGGGATGGCGCCCCCTCTTCACTCTTGCCCCTGCTCTATGTTGCGAGCCTCGGCCGGTCTGCTATAGATCTCCGCTCCGGGGGCTGAGCGCGAGTCCGTCATGTCCGACACCGCAGATCGAGAATTCGTCCCGCCGGGGGTGGTCTTCACCGACCTCGACGGTACGCTCCTCGACCACGACACCTACCGCTTCGACGAGGCATTACCGGCGCTCGACGCGCTGAAGGCCGCGGGGATCCCGCTCGTCCTCTGCTCGTCCAAGACGCGGATCGAGATGCTGGACCTCCAGGCCCGCCTGGGGATCGTGGGGCCGTTCATCCCGGAGAACGGCGGAGCGGTGCTGCTCACCGGAGGCGGGGCGTTGGGGGAGGTGTTCCCGGAGCGGTTGGGGGAACTCCCCGCGCGGGTATTCGGGCTCCCGTACCCCGAGCTTCGAAGCGCCTTGCGTGGGCTGCGTTCTCGCTTCGGCCACGGCATCCGGGGCTTCGGGGACGCCACGGCGGAGGAGGTGGCCGAGTGGGCCTCGCTGCCGGTGGAGCGGGCGCGCCGGGCCCTGGAGCGGGACTTCGACGAGCCCTTCCTGTGGGAGCCTCAGCCCGCGCCGGCTCGGGTGGAGGGGGCTCGCTCGTGGCTCGCCACGCGGGGCATGCAACTGGTTCGGGGCGGCCGCTTCTGGCACGTGGTGGGGCCCAACGACAAGGGCAAGGCGGTTCGCTGGCTTCTCGCCGCGTACGCGCGGCTGTGGGGTAGGAGGCCGGCGTCCCTGGCTCTCGGGGACAGCGAGAACGACCTTCCCATGCTCGTGGAGGCGGAGGAGGGGGTCCTCGTCGAGCGGCCGGACGGCACCCACCTGGCGCCCCGCCCGCGGGGCGTACGGATCGTGGCGGGGAAGGGTCCCGTGGGTTGGAGGAGGGCGGTGGAGGCTTGGCTCGAGAGGTTGCCGGCGGGGGTGGACCGGAGGCGGGAGGCTGGACATGGCTGATTTCTTCCAGAACGGGGTGATCACGACGCTGCAGGAACTCGGGGTCCGGGACCTCTCGCGCCTGGAGGGCGAACTCGCGGAGTACGTGCGGGAGAGGCCCCTGGCGCTGGTGCTCCCGTGCCTGTACTCCGAACTGCAGGGGCCTGCACTCGGGGGCATCGTCGAGCGGCTGCAAGGAGGTGCGCTACCTGCGGGAGGTCGTCGTGACCCTCGGCGCCGCCGGGCCCGAGGAGTTCTTCCACGCCCGCCAGTACTTCGCCGCGCTCCCGCAGACGGTCCGGGTGGTCTGGAACGACGGGCCGCGCATCGCGGAGCTCAAGGCGCTCATGCGCGAGCACAACCTCTTCCTGGCCGAGCCCGGGAAGGGGCTGGCGGCGTGGATGGCCTACGGGTACGTGCTGGGCGACGACACGATCCGCGCCATCGCGCTGCACGACTGCGACATCCTCACCTACGAACCGCATCCTGCTGGCCCGGCTCGTGTATCCGATCGTGAACCCGAACCTGGACTACGAGTTCTGCAAGGGCTACTACGCCCGCGTGACCAGCGGGCTGCACGGCCGGGTGACGCGCATCTTCGTGACGCCGCTGGTGCGCGCCCTGCAGAAGATGCTCGGGCACACGCCGTTCCTGGTCTACCTCGACAGCTACCGGTACCCGCTGGCGGGGGAGTTCTGCATGAACGCGGACGTGGCGCGCGATCAACCGCATCCCGTCCAACTGGGGGCTCGAGGTGGGCACCCTGGCGGAGGTCTTCCGCAACTACGCGACGCGGCGCGTCTGCCAGGTCGACCTGGCCATCGACTACGAGCACAAGCACCAGGACACCGGCATCGCGGCGCCCGAGCCGGCCGGGCTGATGCGCATGGCCCAGGACATCGCGGCGACGGTGTTCCAGGCCCTGGCCGGGGAGGGCGTGCTGCTGCCCCAGTCCTTCTTCCAGCAGCCTGCGGGCGACCTACCTGCGCTGTGCCCAGGATGCGATCCGGCAGTTCAGCGACCTGTCCGCCATCAACGGCCTCGCGTACGACCGCCACACCGAGGACACCCTGGCGGAGTCCTTCAGCCGGGCCATCGGCAAGGCCGGGAACGAGTTCCTGGAGAATCCCCTGGGCTCGCCGCTGATCCCCAACTGGAACCGCGTGGCCTCCGCCATCCCCGACATCTACCGGCGCCTGAGGGAAGCCGTGACCCTCGACAACGAGGGCCGCTGAAGCGGCGCCGGCAGGCCCCTCCGTTTGCCGGCAGGGTTGGCCGGCCGCTCACTTCTCGCGGGCGAGTTCCTCCTCCAGGGCCGCGGGGCTGTCGCCGTTGGACCAGAGGCGGATCAGGTAGTCCTTCTGGGCCTCGAAGCGCTCGGCCTGCTCCTCCACCAGGCCCTCCGCCTGGGTCGAGTCCATGTCGCGGCTCTGGTTGATGAAGGACGCGACGCGGCCGAGGTACAGGGGGGTCATGAGCCCCAGGAGCTTCATGCGGTGGTTCGTCAGGTGGTGGTACTTGGCCGCCAGTTCGTACAGGAGCTTCACCCACAGGTCGATCGGGAGTAGGAAGTCGCTCCGGTTCGGCCCGGTAGGCCTGTCGAGGGCCTGGAACACCTCGTCGGAGAAGATCTCCTTCCACACGGAGCCGAACAGCCGCATCCCCTCCTGGAACTCCTTGACCATGCGCGCCTGGTTCACCTTGATCGGCTCGGGCTCCAGGGTCTCCTCCATCCCGAACACCGGCACCGGCTCGCTGCCGCGGATGGGCAGCCAGGAGTCCTCGTGTCGTCTCCATGAGGGAGAAGAGGGTGCCGCACACCTGGCGGAACATGGGCCCGAGCGCCTCCGCCGGGTCCTTGGCGTCGTGGATCTTGACCCCGAGGTTGGCCTGGCAGACCTTGGCGCCCTCGGTGATGGCGTTCGTGGTCATCCAGATGTCGATCCCGAAGCGGGCGATGTCGGTATCCCACACGTCCTGCTCCAGGTAGTGCTTGGCCAGCCCGCTGGAGAAGGCGAAGTCGCCGCCGATGGGCTGCCGGATGCGCTTGCCGTAGAGGGCCCGGATCAGGTTGTAGACGATGTTGTTCGTGATGGTGCCGTCGTACTTGTAGCGGGAGTAGACCGGGGCGACGAACTCGTAGTCCTTCTCGAGCACCGGGTCGAGAAGGTACTTCACCCAGTCGGGGTTGATGCTGCGGAGGTCCGAGTCGACGCAGGCGCACGCCCCGACCTTGAGACGGTGGGCGGCCTCGAAGATGGCCCGCAGCGCCGACCCCTTGCCTCCGATGCCGCGGTAGATGGTGATGAGCTTCTCCTGCCAGGGCTTGAGCTGGAAGTCGAGCACGCGGTCCCGGGTGTCGTCGGTGGAGCCCCCGTCGGCGACCATGATGACGGCGCGTGCCGAGCCCGGTAGTGCTTGTTGATCCCGTGGGACACCATCTGGACCACGTGGATGATCGTGTCCTCGTTGTTGTAGCAGGGCACGCCGACCAGGATGTCGGCCTCGCGGATCTCCTCGAGACGCTTCTGGACGTAGGGGCGAAGGGCGGTGTCGTAATCTCGGGGCATGACGGGGACTCCTCACGGCTTGGCGGTCGGGAGGGAAACACGGCGGCAGGATAGCATCCGGGCCCGGGATGCCCAAGTGCGGTCCGCGGCGGCGGCTTCCAGGGGTCAGACGTCGAGCAGGACCCAGGCACGCCACCGGTCGCCGTCGCGCGCCAGCCGGAAGCCGTGCCAGGTGACGGCCTTCACGTCGGCGAGGAGGGCGTGGCGGGCGGGGTCGGCGCGTTCGCCGGAGAGCCGGGCCCGCAGGCGCCACGCGCCGTCGCGACGGGTCACCTCGATCTGCGCGACGCGAAGGAGGAGCCCGCGCGCGTCCTCGAGGAAGACCAGTTCCTCGAGGAACCGGTGGAGGAGGACCTCCTCGGACTCGGCTTCCAGCTCCAGGTCGTGCCCGAGGCGGGGGGCGATCGTCTCGGGCTTTTCGACGATGACGCCGAGGGTGGCCTCGGCCGCGGCCGTGAAGACCTGTTCGAGGCTCCCGCCGGTGGCCTCGAAGGCCGCGTCGGCGGTGTGCTCCACGTAACGGTACGGCACGGCCTTCCCTCCCGTGGATTCCGTGCGCCGCGAGGGGAAACGCCCCCGTCACGACTCCCGGGGGCCCCTCACGGCGGATTCTCCAACGCTGCGTGCAGTTGCCGCGCGTCGGTCATGGGCTCCGAGCACGAGGAGCGCTCGCACACGTAGGCGGTCGGCCGGCCGTTCACGGGGCGCATCTCCCGGGCGAAGGGTGCGAGGGACGCGAGTTCGGTCCCGTCGCCGGATGGGGCTGCCAGTAGGAGCGAGGTCTCCGGCGCGTACGCGCTGCGGGTCGCTTCCAGCAGCGCCCGGGTGTCCTCCGCATCGGGGTCCCCTACGATCACCACCTCCCGCGTGGGCTCCAGGAGCAGCGCCGCACCCGAGAGGAACTGGGTGAAGGCCGCCGGGTAGCCCGCCACCCGCCCGGCGAATCCGGCGGCGATGTCGTGGGCCTTCTCGGTCCAGGCCGGGTCGCCGGTGAGCAGGCCCAGGCGGGCGAAAAGCTCCAGGGCCACCGAGTTGGCCGAGGGAGTGGCGCCGTCGTAGGCCTCCCGGGGGCGGAGCACGAGGTCCTCGGCGTCGTGGGCCGTGTCGAACAGCGTCCCCGACGCGGGGTCGCGGAAGTCCCGGACGAGTTCGTCGGACAGGGACAGGGCCTCTCGGAGCCAGCGGAGGTCCCACGTGGCCCCGTAGAGGTCGAGGCAGCCCCGGGCAAGAAATGCGTAGTCCTCGGCCACGGCGGCGATGCCGGCCTCGCGGTCGCGGTACCGCCGAACCAGGCGGCCCTCCCGGCGCATGGTGGTGAGGAGGAAGCCGGCGGCCCGCCGAGCGGCGTCGGCGTAGGTCTCGTCTGCGAGGATCCGTGCGCCCTGTGCGAGGGCCGAGACCATGAGGCCGTTCCACCCGGTGAGCACCTTGTCGTCCCGGTGGGGCCGGACCCGACCCTCCCGGCGCTCGAAGATCGTTCGCCGGGCGCGCTCCAGCCGCTCGACGAGGACCGGCGGCTCGAGGCCCTCCGCCACGGCGCAGGCCTCGATGGGGCGAGGGAGGTGGGGGATGTTGAGCCCCGTCTCCTCGCCGGTGGCCTCCTCGCGAAAGTTGCCCTCCTCGAGGACCCCGTAGGTGCGGCAGAACAACTCCCCGTCGGCCGGGCCGAGAAGCTCGAGCAGCTCGCGGCGGCTCCACACGTAGAACTTCCCCTCCACCCCCTCGGAGTCCGCATCCTCCCCGCAGTAGAAGGCCCCTTCCGGAGAGGTCAGGTCCCGGAGCACGTAGGCGAAGACCTCCCGGGCGGTGCGGGCGTAGTTTTCGTCGCGGGTCGCGTGGTGCGCCTCCACGTAGGCGAGGGCGAGCCCGGCCTGGTCGTAGAGCATCTTCTCGAAGTGGGGGAGGAGCCAGCGCGCGTCGGTGGCGTAGCGGTGGAACCCGAAGCCCACGTGGTCGAAGATGCCTCCCCGGCGCATGGCGTCGAGGGTCGTCGTGACCATGCGCAGGAGCGCCGGGTCCCCGGTGCGGCGGTGCCGCCGGAGCAGGAACACCAGGTTGTGGGGCGTGGGGAATTTCGGCGGCGGGCCGAACCCCCCGCGCTCCGGGTCGAACTGCTCCCGAAACAGCCCCGCGGCCTTCTCGAAGACGGCGGGCGCCAGGGTGCCGCGCTCCGACTCCCGGGCGATGCTCCGCAGCCGGTCGAGGATGCCTGCGCCGGAGGCCCGGACCTTCTCCGGCTCCTCCTCCCAGAGGGCGGCGGCCCGCCGCACGAGCTCGATCACACCGATCCGGCCGCCCCGCGACCTCTTGGGGAAATACGTGCCCGCGAAGAACGGGGTGCGGTCCGGGGTCAGGAGAACGGTCAGCGGCCAGCCGCCGCTCCCGTTCAGTGCCTGGCATACGGCCATGTAGACCTGGTCCACGTCGGGCCGCTCCTCGCGATCGACCTTGACCGGTACCGTGAGCGTGTTGATCGCGGCTGCCACGTCGAGGTCCTCGAAGCTCTCGCGCTCCATCACGTGGCACCAGTGGCAGGTGGAGTAGCCGATGGAGAGGAACACGAGCTTGTTCTCCTCGCGCGCCCGGGCGAAGGCCTCCTCGCCCCACGGGTACCACTCCACGGGGTTGTGGGCGTGCTGGAGGAGATAGGGGCTCTTTTCGTGGATCAGCCGGTTGGTGTGGCGAGGCTCGCTCATCGAAACACTCCCGTGTCCGAACCCCTGTCTTTGACTGGCCGACGAGGCGCCATGGTGGTTTTTGCGTACAAAAGTATGTTATAATTTGTTCGTGAGGCAGAAATTAGGCTACCCCGGGAGCGGGAAACGCACCGTTTGCCTGCGCTTGGACCCGACGCCGGAACAGGCTGCCGCGCTCGAGGACCTGCAGTTGGCGTTTGCTGACGCCTGCAACCGGGTGGTGGCCTTTGCCGCGACGCACCGTTGCTTCAACCGGGTGGCACTGCATCACCGCGCCTACTATCCCGTGCGGGCTGTGAGTCCTCTCGGTTCCCAGATGGTGCGCAACGCCGTGGGTGCCGTGGTCCAGGCCTACCGGGCGAAGAAGCCTCGCCGCGACTCACCGGTGGCGAGGGTCGTCTTCCGGCAGCGGGGCAGCGTCCACTTCGACAAGCGCACATACAAGATACACGGGGAAGCAGTTTCCCTTTCCACGCTGTCCGGCAGACTCCGAATGCCGTTTCGCCTTGGGGCGTTCCAACGCCGCCACCTCGAGGCTGGGGTCCCGAAAGAGGCCGAACTCGTCTACCTCCGGAGCCGGTGGTACTTTCACTTGGTGCTCGACGTGCCCGAGTCGCCGCCGACGTCGGCCGCGGGCACCGTGCTCGGGGTCGACGTCGGTGAAAGCGTGCTCGCCGCAACGAGCACCGGGAAAATATTCGATGGTGGCGCGCTCCGCCACCGCAAGATTGCCACCTCGCGCGCCGCCACCGTCTCCAGTCCCACGGCAGTCGCTCGGCCAAGCGCCGGTTGCGGCAGGCCTCCGGGCGTGAGCAGCGTCATGTGCGCCACGTCAACCACGTCCTTAGCAAAGCCATCGTCGCCGAGGCTCGTGCCTCGGGTGCCGGGACCATCGTGATGGAGGATCTCACTCACCTCCGGCAGCGTATCTGTGCTGGGAAGCGCCTGCGTTCCCGGCTGCATAGATGGGCGTGGCGGCAACTGCAGGACTTCGTGGAGTATAAGGCTCGGGCGGTAGGGCTCCACGTGGTCTATGCCAACCCTGCGTATACATCGCAGACCTGCTCGGTGTGCGGGACTCGGGGTGTGCGCAGGAAGCACACGTTCTCCTGCTGGGGCTGTGGGAGCCGACTGCACAGCGACCGCAACGCCGCGGTCAATCTCAGTCGGCTTGCCGGGTCTGCCGACGCGGCAACGGGCGTCGTAAACCGTCCGCAGGCGACGGCGGCTTAGCCGCCAGTTGCAAAACTCCCACATCCATGGGGAGTTTGTTTACTTCGTGGTTTCCTTCGCCAATGTTTGTGCGGGAGGATCCAGGGTACCGCACAGCAAGGCCAGTCGGAAGGCGGGGCCGAGAGAGGGAGGGAGGACACATGAGGGAGCGTGTCGAGCTTTCCATCCGCCGGGAAGACGCGGCACTGCTCGTGATCGACGTGCAGGACCGGCTCCTGCCCCACATCCACCAGGCGGAGCGGGTGGTGACGAACGTGGTGAAGTTGATCCGCTTCGCCCGGATCACGGGGCTTCCCGTGTTGTGGGCGGAGCAGGAGAAGCTCGGCGCCACGGCCGAACCGATCCGGGCCGAGTTGGGTGGCATGACTCCGGTGGCGAAGGCCGACTTCGGCTGCCTGGGTTGCGGCGCGTTCCGCGAGGGTCTGGAAGCGCTCGGGAGAAAGACCCTGATCCTGTGCGGGATCGAGGCCCACATCTGCGTGGCGCGCACGGCTCTCCAGGCGCTTCCCCGATACGGGGTCCACGTGGTCGCGGACGCGGTCTCGTCGCGAACCCCGGAGAACCGCCAGATCGCCCTGGACCGCCTGACACTGGCCGGTGCGGTGGTCACCTCTACGGAGATGCTCTTCTACGAGATCCTGGAGAGGGCCGGAACCGACGAGTTCCGGGCCGTGCTCCCCCTCGTGAAGTAGGCGGGAATGTCAGGGGTCGGGGAGCGATGGCCCTCCGGAAGAACGCGGAAACGGGGCACACCGGCGCGAAGGCGCAGCGGCGCCTTCTCAGCGGAAGCCGGGGTGCAGTTCTTTCCTGCCGGTCGAGGCTGGGGGGTTCCCGTCGTTCGGGGTGAGGCTCAAACCTTGGGGACGTCGGACTCGTGCGATG
This sequence comes from uncultured delta proteobacterium, assembly GCA_963707045.1. Taxonomy (GTDB): domain Bacteria; phylum Desulfobacterota; class Deferrisomatia; order Deferrisomatales; family JACRMM01; genus CAZGRT01. Next base: position 22,995 of record CAVPOV010000028.1, on the reverse strand, counting down.
TCGAGTTCGAGCCGCCCGGCGGGGTGGCGGTGAGCCGCGCAGCGAGCCAGACGAACAGGGCGAAGGACAGCAGAACGACGAGTTTCGAGGACATGGCCGGGCCTCCTTGCTCAGGCCGAGTACTGCACTGCGTCTGCTTATCGGCCAAGCTGCGCCGCGGCATGAGGGGAAACCCAGGAATTTCGACACGTTGCGGAGGCAAGAAACGAAGAGAGCCGACGCACGCGTCGGCTCTCTTCGAAGCCGGTCGGAGAGGGATCAGGCCTTGCCGGCCTTCGGCGCCTCGGGGCTGAACATCTTCGCGGCGTCCTTCATGCTGGTCACGAAGGCGCGGGAAAGGTCCGTGGACATCTGGGTTCCCGTGGCCAGCCAGTCCTTCACGAACTTCTGGGTCTCCTTGGAGGCCTCGATGCTCTGGTTCATCCACAGGTTCGCGAACTTCTCGCTCTGGCCCTGGCAGAGCTTCACGAAGCCCATCGCCTGGTCCACCTGCTGGGTCATCTGCTCGGTGGCCTTCTCGACGAACGTCTGCTGCGTCATGGTGCGTCCTCCCTCGTGGGTGGTTGTTGTGTGCGGCGTAGCATAGATATGTTGCGTTGCAGCGTCAAGGGGGTAGTGCTCTCAAGCACGGGAACGCGCAACATACTGCTTTGCCATCGGAATCGTTCTACATCGCGAGCCCTTGGGGAATGTTGCGGGGCAGCACGGGCGCCGCGGGGACGAGGGCTTGAGATCCGAACCGGCCCGGCTATCATCGCCCGAGCGGCTCGAGAGGCGGGGGAGCGGAGGGAGGCGGGGATGACGCAGGGCGGTTTCGGGAAGGTTCTGATCGCGCTCGACGGGAGCGAGGCATCCCTCGCTGCGGCCCGGAGGGGGGCGGCCCTGGCCCGCTACTGCGGGGCGGAAGTGGTCCTGTGCCACTGCCGCCGGCACGTGCCCGAACTGCTGGGCGAGCCCTACTATCAGCGGATGCTCGACTTGGCCCTGTCCGAGGCCGACGAGGTGCTGCAGCCCTTTCGGGAGTTGCTCTCGGAAAGCGGCCTCGCGTTCGAGGAGAGGGTGCTGGAAGGGGACCCCGCCCGGCGGATCGTCGAGGCGGCGCAGGTGGAGCAGTGCGACCTCATCGTCGTGGGCACCCGAGGTCTGTCAGACTTCGAGGGGCTCGTGCTGGGGAGCGTCGCCCACAAGGTCCTCGTCTCCGCCCCGTGCCCGGTTCTCGCCGTGCGGTAGGGCAGGGGCGAGGGTGAGGCCGCGATGTCTTGACCACGCCTTCGGGTCGCGGCGATCATGCTCGGATAGTCATGAAGATCCTCCTCCACGCCTGCTGCGGCCCCTGTGCCGTCGTCCCCCTGCGGCGCCTCCGAGAAGATGGCGGGACAGAGGTGTTCGCCGTCTTCGCCAACTCCAACATCCACCCGTACCGGGAGTGGGACCGACGCCGGCAGGCGCTGGAGGATCTCGCGGAGCGGACGGGAGTCCGCCTGCTCCCCCACGGGGAGTACGAGCCCGTGGAGTGGTTCCGCAGCGTATCGTTCCGGGAGGGGGAGCGCTGCCGGTTGTGCTACTACCAGCGGCTGCGTCACGTCGCCTCCCTGGCGCGGCGCGGGCGCTTCGACGCGTTCACGACCACGCTGCTGTACAGCCGCTACCAGAAGCACGATCTGATCCGCTCGGTGGGAGAGACGGTGGCCGCGGAGACGGGCGTCCCCTTCGCCTACTCGGACTGGCGGCCGGGCTGGGACGAGGGCGTGGCCGCGTCGCGGGAGATGGGGCTCTACCGTCAGTCCTACTGCGGGTGTCTCTACAGCGAGGTGGAGCGCTACGCACCCCGGGGAAAGAATCCCAAGTGAGTGGTTTGGGCAGGTTGCTCATCTTCGCGGGCCTCGCGTTGACCGCCCTCGGGGGACTGCTGGTCCTCCACGGGAAGGTGCCGTTCCTGGGCAGGCTGCCCGGCGATTTCCTGATCGAGAGGCCCGGGTTCACGGTCTACCTTCCCCTCGGCACCTGCCTGCTCCTGTCGGCCGTCCTCTCCCTCGTCCTGTGGCTCCTGAACCGGTGAGAGCGATCCCGATCCGGTCGAAGTCCGGACAAGGAGCGGGATGGAGTTCGCCGTGGTGCTGACCTCCTCGAAGAATCCCCGACTGGCGTGGGCGCGACGCCTCGCCGGAGATCGACGGGCCCGGCGGGCGGAGGGCCTGTGGCTGGCCGAGGGGTTGCGCGTCGCCGAGGAAGTGTGGGCCGAGGGGTTGACGGTACGGCTGTGGGTCCTCGAGGAAGGGTGGGGGAAGGGCGGCGGCCGTCCGGGCGATTTGCGGAGCCGGCTCGAGCGGCGGGGCGACGACGTGGTGGAGGTGAAGCGGGGACTCCTGCGGGAGGTGGCTGATACCGAGACGCCCCAGGGGGTCGTCGTAGTGTTCGAAGCGCCCCGCTGGGGCGTTCGGGACCTGCTGGGGGGGCGGGGCCCCCTCGTGGTGCTGGACCGGATCCAGGACCCTGGCAACCTCGGGACACTGGCGCGGACCGTCGAGGGAGCCGGCGCCTCGGGCCTGCTACTGGTGCCGGGGACCGTCGACCCCGGCAGCCCCAAGGCGCTGCGGGCCTCGGCCGGGTCGCTGCTGCGCGTGCCGGTCCTCGAGGTGGAGGACCCTGCGGTCTTCCTTCGGGAGGCTGGCGTCCCGATCCTTGCGGCGGCCGGCTCCGGAGGGGTCCCCTACGACCGGGTGGATCTCGGTGGCCGCTTCGCGCTCGTGCTCGGGCAGGAAGGCGCCGGGTTGTCGGAGGAACTGCTCGCGGAAGCCGGGACGGTGTTGCGCGTCCCCATGGAGGGGAGGCTGGAGTCCCTCAACGTGGCCGCCACGGCCGCGGTGATCCTCTTCGAGGCGGCGCGTCAGCGGCGGGCCCGCGCGTAGCGTGCCGGGAACGCGGCCGTCAGTCCGCGACGAGGCGGGACACGAACACCGGGCGGCGGGACCGGCGGAGGATCTTCTCCGACACGGCGCCCAGGATCACGTGCCGCAGCCGTCCTCTGCTGTGGCTCCCCATCACGATCAGGTCGGCATCCAGGCGGTCGGCCTCCGCGAGGATCCTCTCGACGGGGTCGCCGTGGACCACGTTGATCCCGGCGACGGCCTCGAGACACGACGGGTCTGCCGAGCACTCTTCCCGCGCGAACTTCTCCACCCGCTGCCGGATCTCGCCGAGGACCTCCTCGTGATGGGCTACCTCCAGGTCCGCGAGGCGGTCTTGCCCCATGGCCGCCGCGACGGTCTGGACCACCGCTGCCTCGGCCTCCGGGAGCACGTGGAGGATGTGCAGCCCTCCTCCGTAGCGGCGCGCCAGGCTCAGCGCGTGGCGGAAGGCCTGCGCCGAGTTGGGGGAGAGGTCGGTGGCGTACAGGATGGTCTTGTACTCGGGAATCACGGTGACGCCTCCTCAGGCCCCGGCGGCGGCCGTGCCCCGGGCGCCCGCGAGCCGGATCTTCTGGATCAGGTAGACGAGCGCGAGCAGCGCCGCGCCGATGGCGTACCCGGCGTACTTGAGGTCGATCCCGGGGATGTACCCGATGACGAAGCCCGGCCGGAACATGCACAGGGTCACGCCGAGGAGCAGGGGGATCTCCCACCACTTGTTCCAGGTGATGAACCACCCCTGGGTGGCCGCGGCGAAGGCGAAGGCCCCCACGCAGGTCATGACGAAGATGAGGACGGCGAAGGGGAAGCTGTCGATCCCCACCAGCAGGAGGTCGTGGTTGAAGATGAACATGAAGGGCAGGATCGCCGTGCGGATGTCGTAGAGGAAGCCCTGGACCCCGGTGGCGATCGGGGGCGACTTGGCGATCGCCGCGGCGGCGTACGCCGCCAGCCCCACCGGCGGGGTGTCGTCGGCCAGGATGCCGAAGTAGAAGACGAAGAGGTGCGCGGCGATGAGGGGCACGTCGAAGCCCTGCCACTCGGCGATGTGGACGATGGCCGGCGCGGTGAGGGAGGCCATCACGATGTAGGTGGCCGTCGTCGGGAGCCCCATCCCCAGCACCAGGCTCGCGAAGGCCGTGATGACCAGCATGAGGAAGATGTTGCCCTGGCTCAGGATGTCGATGATCTCCGTGATGAGCCCCCCGAGGCCCATGGTCACCACTCCGACGATGATCCCGGCCGCCGCGGTGGCCACGGCCACGCTCACCATGTTGCGGGCCCCGGCGATGAGCCCCGCGAAGATCTCGTCGAGGCTGCGGCGGAGGGCGGGGCCCAGAGGCCGGCCCTCGAGCTTCGCCCGGACGGGGTGCTGGAGGAGCATCACGGCGATCAGCACCATCACCGCGCGGAACGCGGCCATGTCCGGGGAGTGGCGGGGGACGATCAGCTCGTACAGCAGGACGAACAGCGGGATGAGGTAGTGGAGGCCGGCGAAGAGGGTGCGGAAGAACTGCGGCAGCTCGCTCTTCGCCAGTCCCTTCAGCCCCAGCTTCGACGCCTCGATGTGGGTCAGGTAGAACAGCGTCGCGTAGGAGGCGAAGGCGGGGATCGCCGCCGCCTTGCACACCTCCAGATAGGGGATGTTGACGTACTCGGCGATGATGAAGGCCGCCGCCCCCATGATCGGGGGCATGAGCTGGCCGTTCGTGCTCGCAGCCACCTCGATGGCCGCCGCCTTGGTGGGCGGGTAGCCGACCTTCTTCATCAAGGGGATGGTGAAGGTCCCCGTGGTCACCACGTTGGCGATGCTCGACCCCGACACCAGGCCGGTGAGGCCGCTCGACAGCACCGCGGCCTTGGCCGGTCCGCCCTTGTACCGGCCGAGCAGGCTGATGGCGAGGTCGATGAAGAACTTGCCGCCGCCGGCCTTCTCGAGCATGGAACCGAAGAGCACGAAGAGGAAGACGATGGTCGCGGAGACGTCCAGGGGGATGCCGTAGATGCCCTCGGTGCTCAGGCTGATCTGGCTCACGTAACGGCTCAGGCTCACCCCCTTGAACGCGATCACGTCGGGCATGTGCGGCCCGAGGAATGCGTACAGGGTGAAGACGGCGGCGATCACCGGCAGGGCCGGGCCGATGACCCGGCGGGAGGCCTCGAGGAGGAAGATCACCAGCAGGATGCCGAAGACGAGATCCGGGGTGTTGGGCAGGCCGATGCGCATGGCCACGCCCTCGTAATCCCAGGCGATGTAGAGGGCCGAGGCCACGGCCACGGCCGCGAACAGCCAGTCCGAGAGGGGGATCGTGCGCTTCTCGCCGAGCCACCGGAGCCCCGGGATCTTCACGGTGCGCCGGAGCGTCGGGTAGGAGAGGAAGACGATGGCGAAGGCGAAGGCCAGGTGGATCGCCCGCGTGTAGGTGGAGTCGATCAGGAGCCAACTCGCCAGGGAGAGCTGGAAGAGGGACCAGGCGAGTGCGATGGCCGGCACGGTCCAGCGAAGGGGGCCCTGCACCCGGCGGAGCCCCAGTTCCTCTTCCTCCTTCATGCGGCGGGCCAGTTCCAGCCCTTCGTCCCGCTCGGTCCCGTGGTCCGCCATGGCGCTCGCTCCGAGGTGCCCTCCGGGTTGCGTACGTCACGCCGACCGAGGCGGGGAGGGGGGCGAAGCCACCCCGTCCCCGCACCAGTGCTCGGCTACTTCATCAGTCCCGCTTCCTTGTAGTACTTGACGGCCCCGGGGTGCAGGGGGGCGGAGAGGCCCTGGAGCATGCTCTCCTTGGTGAGGAACTTGAAGGCCTCGTGGAGGGTCTTGAACTCGCCCAGGTTCTCGAACACCTCCTTGGTGATGGCGTAGACCACGTCCTCGGGCACGTCCTCCGAGGTGCAGAAGGTCGCCTTCACGCCGAAGCTCGGTGCGTCGGAGGTGTTCTCCACCCCCTGGTAGAACTCCACGGGGATGGCCGCCGGCGCGTAGTAGGGGAACTTGTCGGTGAGCTTCTTCACCGTGGCGTCGTCCACGCTCACGAAGCGCACCTTGCGGGTGCCGGCGACGGCCTCCTTGATGGACCCGTTCGGGTGGCCCACGGTGTAGAAGAAGGCGTCGAGGCGCCCGTCCTGGAGCATGCCGGCCGACTCGGCGGCCTTGAGCCCCTCGGCCTTGAGGTCGGTCTCGTAGTTCATCCCCAGGGCTTCCAGCAGGTCGATGGCGTTGCCCCGCTGCCCCGAGCCCGGGTTGCCGATGTTGACAACCTTGCCCTTGAGGTCCTGGGCCGTCTTGATGCCGCTGTCCACGGCGGCGAGGATGGTCACGGACTCCGGGTGGATGGAGAAGACGCTCCGCAGCTTGGGCTGGGGCTTTCCCTCCCACTCGGCCATGCCCTTCATGGCCTGGTACTGGCGGTCGGACTGGACGACGCCGAACTCCAGATCCCCGGCGACGATGGCGTTGACGTTGAACACCGAGCCGGCGGTGGACTCCACCGTGACCCGCAGGTTGTACTCCTTGCGCTTGGCGTTCACCATCTTGCTGATGGCGCCGCCGGTCGGGTAGTAGACGCCGGTGACGCCCCCGGTTCCGATCGTCACGTACCGGGTGGCCGCGCCCGCGTCCGTGAGGCCGAACGCCGCGAATCCGATCGCCAGGGCCAGGACTGCCGTTCTTCTCATCTCGGTTCCTCCTTTGGTTGAGGGGTGATTCACCCCGTTGTCCGGTGGATCCCCGGAAACAAGCTGCAACCCGGCGTTGATACGGGCCCGTCGAGCGTTTGTCAACCGCTGCACGCGATCACCCGCCGCAAACCTCGCGGATCGCCGCGCGAAGCGTCGAGGCGAGGAAGTCGAGTTCCTCCTCGGTGACGACGAAGGGCGGGCAGACCAGGATGTGGTCCCCGCGGATGCCGTCCGCCCCGCCGTCGCCGGGGTAGGTGATGAGGCCCCGCCGAAACGCCGCGGTGCCCACCTTGTAGGCGACCTTTTCCGCGGGTTCGAAGCACGCCCTGGTCGCGCGGTCCGCGACGAGTTCCACCCCCGCGAAGAGCCCAAGTCCGCGGACGTCGCCCACCGCCGGGAGGTCGGCGAGGCCGCGGAGCCGGTCGAGGAGCACCGCCCCCATCGCGGCCGAGCGTTCCACGAGCCGGTTCTCCTCCACGTGGCGGAGGACGGCGGCGCCGACGGCCATGGAGACCGGGTGCTGGCCGTAGGTGTGCCCGTGCACGAAGGAGCCCGAGCCGTTGCGGATCGCCTCGTGGATCGACCGGCGGCACAGGACCGCGCCGATGGGTGCGTAGCCGCTGGAAAGCCCCTTCGCGAGCGCGACGAGATCCGCGTGGACCCCCCAGTGCTCCAGCGCCAGGGCGCGCCCGGTGCGTCCCGCGCCGGTCATCACCTCGTCCGCGATGAGCAGGATGTCGTGGCGGTCGCAGATCTCACGGATGCGGGGCCAGTACCGGTCCGGCGGCACCAGGGCCCCGGCGGTGGCGCCCACCACCGGTTCGGCGATGAAGGCGGCCACGCTCTCGGGGCCCTCGTACCGGATCGCCCGGTCGAGGGCATCGGCGCAGGGAAGGTCGCAGGCGCCGGGCGTCGTCCCGAAGGGGCAGCGGTAGCAGTAGCACGGCTCCACGTGGGGGGTGTGCTGGATCAGTGGCAGGTACGGGCTGCGGCGGCCCGTGTGGCCGCCGAGGGCGAGGGCCCCTGCGGTGTTCCCGTGGTAGGAGGTCCAGCGGGAGATCACCTTGTACCGGTCCGCGCGGCCCGCCTCCCGCCAGTACTGGCGGGCCATCTTCACGGCGGTCTCCACGGCCTCGGAGCCCCCCGAGACGAAGTACACCCGGTCGAGCTCCGGGTCCGGCGACAAGGCCGCGACCCGGCGGGCCAGTTCCTCGCACGCCCCGGTGGTGAACTGGCTGCCGTGGGCGAAGCTCACCGCCTCCATCTGGGCCCGGGCCGCCTCCCGGACCTCGGCGACGCCGTGGCCGATGGTGACCACGCACGCCCCTCCAGAACCGTCGAGGTAGCGCTTCCCCTCGCTGTCCCAGATCCAGACGCCTTCCGCCCGCGTCGCCGTGGGGTAGGTCTTCGTCGGGGAGCGGTAGAAGACGTGGGACATGGTTTGACTCCGGTGACGGGTTGCGAGTGACGGGTGACGCGTTATCCGTCATCCTCTAAGCTTCAGGCCGAGGACTTCCCGCGCCTGTGTCGGCGTGGCCACGGGGCGTCCGACCTCCGCGGCCAGGCGCACGACGCGCTCCACCAGTTGGGCGTTGGAGCGAGCCAGTTCGCCGCGCCGGTAGTAGATGTTGTCCTCCAGGCCCACCCGCACGTGCCCGCCGAGGGCCAGGGTCGTGAGGACGACCGGCAGGTGCCCCGGCCCGATGCCGATGGAGCTCCACGTGGAGCCGGCCGGGATCATCTCGACGAGCTGCACCAGGGCCTTCGGCGTCGCGGGGGCGCCTCCGGCCGCCCCGAGCACGAACTGGAAGTGCAGCGGCGGCGCGAGGAGGCCCCGGTCGAGCAGTCGCAGGCAGTTGCCGACCATGCCGGAGTCGAACACCTCGAGCTCCGGCTTGGTCCCCGCCGCGGTCATGCGCCGCGCCAGTTCCTCCAGGAAGTCCGGCGGGTTCAGGAACACGTTGTCCCCCAGGTTCATGCTCCCGGCGTCGAAGCTCGCGAGCTCGGGCCGGAACTCGAGCGGCACGAAGCGGGCCTCGTGGGCGAGGTTCCGCCCGGGGATGCCGCTCGTCGTGAGGCAGACCACTGGGTCGGTGCCCGAGGCCGCGAGGCGGTCGAGGACCCGCCGGTACAGCTCCGCGTCCTGGGTCCCCAGGGCGGTCGCGGGGTCCCGCACGTGGATGTGCACGACGCCGGCCCCGGCGCGCACCGCCTCTGCGGCGGAGTCCGCGATCTCCTCGGGCAGGATCGGGATGTGGGGGCACTTCTCCCGGGGCGTCCGGCTCCCGGTGATGGCGGCGGTGACGATCAAGGGCTGCATCGTTTCGGTTCCTCCGGCGCGGCCGGTCAGCCGTCCCAGTACACGTTGCACTCCGACCACAGGGCCTCCCTGCGCTCCAGGGCCCGCAGCGCCTCCGGCCCGCGCTCCTCGGCCACGGAGAGGAGCAGCGCCTGGGCGAGGCAGGTGGCGGGCGTGAAGCTCTCGATGAAGCCCTCCAGATCGTAGGCCACGGGCAGGACCAGGTCCGCCAGGGGCGCCAGCGGCGAGTCGGCTCCGTCGGTCACCGCGATCACGGTGGCGCCGCGGCCGTGGACGAGCGCGGCGGCCTCCACCGTCTGGCGCGTGTAGCGGGGCAGGGCGATCACCACCGCGACGTCGGCGGCGGACAGGCCCGCAGCGTCGTCCACGAGGTCCCCGTGGCCCGGGGTCAGCAGGTGCGCCCGGATGCCCAGGAAGGAGAGACCGTGGTGCAGGAGCACGGCCGGGGCATGGGCGCTCCGGAGCCCGAGCACCCAGACTCCGGGGGCGTGGGCGAGCAGGCGGGAAGCCCTGGCGACCGCCTCCCGATCGAGTCCCTCCCAGGTGAGGCGCAGGTTCTCCACGTCCCGGGCGAAGGCGCGCTCCACAGGGTCGGGCCCGTGGGCTTGGGCGAAGCGCTCAACGGTAGTCCGGCGGTGGAGGCGTTCGCCGCGCACGAAGGACTGGTAGGCGGGGTAGCCCTCGTACCCGAGGGACTGCACGGCGCGGATCACCGTGGATTCGCTCACGCCGCAGAGCGCCCCGAGCTTTCGCGCCGAGAGGTAGGTGATCTCGTCCCCGTGGGACCGGAGGTAGGAGAGGACCCGCCTGCGCGGCGACGACTGCAGCGACCCGGCGGGCCGGCGTTTCCCCCTGGGGTGGGGCGGCTCCACGAAATCCCGCTCCTCCGGGCTCCCGAGCCCGGGCTCATGCGTCTGCGGCGAAATCCTCGGCCCGTTGGACCCGTGCGGCCTCTCCCGCTTCGAAGCCGAGCGCCAGGGCCTTGCGGTTCGCGTCCTCGGTTCCGCGGGGGACCCTCGCCAGCACGGCGGCCTCCAGGGCGGGGAGGGAGACCGTGCCGACGGCGCCGGCGAGCACGCCGAGGGCGGCGATGTTGGCGAACAGCTCTCTTCCGAGAGACTCGCGCACCAGCCGAGTGATCGGGACGACGAGGGCGGCCGACGTGGGCGGGTTGGGCACTCCTTCGGCGTCCACGATGAGGGTCCCTTCGTACTTGAGGTCGTGGAAGTAGCGGTCGCAGGCCTCCTGGGTCATGGCGAGGAGCACGTCGAGGCGCTGTGCCTTGGGGTAGTGGATGGGTTCGTCCGAGATCACGACCTCGGCCTTGCTCGCGCCTCCCCGCGCCTCCGGGCCGTAGGACTGGGTCTGGGCGACGAACCGGGCCTCGTGGAGCCCGGCGGCCTCGGCCAGGATGACGCCGGCCGTGATCATCCCCTGGCCCCCGGAGCCCGCCAGCCGGATGTCGGCCCTCATGACCGTGCCTCGCGACCGGTGTTCCCCGTCATGCAGCCCCTCCGGCCTTCTCCCGCAGACGGGCGTACTCCGCGGTGTACTCCGGGGCGCTCCGCTCCACGAGCACGCCCGTCACGATCCGGCCGCCCAGTTCCTCGGGGGAGCACTGCTCCGCCTTTTCCGCGGGGATCGCGCTCTCCTTCTGGAGGCGCATGATGTCCACGGCACTCCCCAGGCGGTTCCTTCTTCCGTAGCAGGTCGGACAGCCGGCGATCGCCTCCACCACCGAGAAGCCCTCGTGCTGGAGCCCGCGGTGCAGGAGCGTCTCCAACTCCCGCACGTGGTACGTGGTGGAGCGCGCCACGAAGGTGGCGCCGGCGGCGGCCGCGAGGCGGGCCACGTCGAAGGGCTGCTCGATGCTCCCCTCGCTGGCCGTGGTGGCCCGGGCGTCCTGGGGCGTGGTGGGGCTCTGCTGGCCCCCCGTCATCCCGTAGATGAAGTTGTTGACGATCACGGCCGTGAGGTCGATGTTGCGCCGGCACGCGTGGATGAAGTGGTTGCCGCCGATGCCCACCGCGTCCCCGTCGCCCATCATCACCACCACGTGGAGCCGGGGCTTGGCGAGCTTGACCCCGGTGGCGAAGGTGAGGGCGCGACCGTGGGCGGTGTGCAGCGTGTTGAAGTCGACGTACACGGGCGCCCGGCTCGAGCAGCCGATCCCGCTCGCCAGCACCACGTCGTCCTTCTTCCACCCCAGGGAGTGGATGGCGCGCAACAGCGCTCCCAACACGATGCCGTTGCCGCACCCCGGGCACCAGATGTGGGGGAACTTCTTCGCGTAGCGCAGGTACTCGTGGATGATCTCCCGGTTCGAGACCAGCATCAGCGCGCCTCCCGGAGGGCCTTCTGGATCTCCTGGGGGTGATGAGTTCCCCGTCCACCCGGGAGAGCTTGAGTACCTCGGAGCGGCCCCGGGCGACCCGGAGGACCTCGCGGTACACCTGCCCACGGTTCATCTCGCACACCACGAGGTAGCGTACCCGCCCCAGGATCCGCTCGAAGGCGGCTCGCGGGAACGGCCAGAGGGTCTGGAGGCGCAGCAGCCCGACCCGTCTGCCCTGGGCGCGCAGGGTCTCGACCGCCTCCCGGGCGCTCCGGGCCACGGCGCCGTAGGCGACCACCGCCGCGTCCGCGTCGTCCAGGGCCACGGCTTCGGTGCATGCAGATCTCCCGGAAGCCGCGTTCGATCTTCTTGAAGAGGCGATCCGTGCCCTCGAGCACTTCGGTGCGCTTCTCCGTGGGGAAGCCCATCCGGTCGTGCACCAGCCCCGTCACGTGGTAGCGGTAGCCGTCGCCGAAAGCCGCCATGGGGGGCACACCGGTGTTGGTCTCCTCGTAGGGTGCGTACCACTCGGGGGGCATGCTGGGTCGGATGCGGTCGACCCTCTCGACGGCGTCGAAGGCTGGCAGGCGGATCTTCTCGCGCATGTGGCCCGACCACCTCGTCGAGGAGGAGGATCACCGGGTTGCGGTACTTCTCGGCGAGGTTGAACGCCTTGCACGGTCATGTCGAAGGCTTCTCGGACCGACGGAGGCGGTGAGCACGACGATGGGGTGGTCGCCGTGGGTGCCCCAGCGGGCCTGCATCACGTCGCCCTGGGAGGGGCTCGTCGGGCAGGCCGGTGGAGGGGCCGCCCCGCATCACGTTGACGACGACCAGCGGGGATCTCCGCGATGCAGCCGTAGCCGATCAGTTCCTGCATGAGGCTGAATCCCGGGCCCGGAGGTCGCCGTCATCGCCTTGGCCCCGGCCAGGCTGGCCCCCAGGCACGCGCCGATGCTGGCGATCTCGTCCTCCATCTGGATGAAGGTGCCCCCGAGTTCGGGCAGGCGCCGTGAGAGCGCTTCGGCGATCTCCGTGGAAGGGGTGATCGGGTAGCCGGCGTAGAACCGGCACCCGGCGGCGAGCGCCCCCTCGACCACGGCCTCGTTGCCCTGGAGGAGGAGTTCCCGGCTGTCCTGCCGGCTCATGGGCTCTCCTCCTCGCTCACCGAGATGGCGAAGTCCGGGCAGCGCAACTCGCACTGGTGGCAGAGGACGCAGTCCTCGGGCCGCGCCGCGAAAGGGTGCCCGTCGGGCCCGAACTCCAGGACGTTCTTGGGGCAGAAGGCTACGCAGATCCCGCACCGCTTGCACCAGGCGTTGAAGACCGTCACCGGGTTTCGCGGGGTAGGCGCCTTGCTCCGGCGTGCTCGGCGGGGTGTGGTTCCCATGCATCCCCCGGAGGTCTGCAGGGTTTCCTTCATCGCTGAAAGTGTGTGCAGCGACTCCTTCTATCGCTGCGCCAGTCGTGCTGTCAAGGCGCGGAAGAGGAGGAGGTCTCAGCGGCCGGGTCCTGCAGGTGCACGATGCCGCAACGGGATCCATGAACCCGCCGGGACCGGAGGAGAGCAGCGGCCGAGTGCGAGGAGGAGAAGCCGGTGGAGGAGAAGCCGGTTGGGAAAGGGAACGGGCTGCCGTATACTCGTTCTTCGAACACGAGACCCGGGTCCTGCCATGCGCATCTTCGCCTACCGGCCGGGTTCCTTTCCCCGGCTCGTCTGGATCGGCTTCTTCTGCGTGACGTTGCCCCTGGTCTTCGCCCTTGCCAACGCGGGGCTCTTCGCGGGTCGGTTCGCCCGGGAAGCGGGGGCTGCGCTCGAGAGGACCGCACGGGCCGCCAGCGACAGCCGGCTGCTTCACGACCAGCTCGTCTCCGTCGAGCGCAGGGCGCGGCAGCTCCACGTGCTGGGGGAGCCGCAGCTCCTCGCCGAGTACGAGGAGCGCCGGCTGGGTTTTCGGGCGACCGTGGGGCGGCTTCGGTCGATCCTCGACGACCCGCCCCAGACAGGCCGCCTCGACGAGATGATCCGGCTGGAGGGAGCGATCCACGCGTACCTGACCGCGGGGCCGCAGGAGCAGGGTGCGGACGCCGAGGCCCTGGACCGTTTCGTGCGCCTCAACGAGCTCGCGAGGGAGGTCTTGGAGGAAACGTACCGCCGCAGCCTGCAGGAGGCGGAGGCTTTGCAGGCGTCGGCCGCGGAGGTTCGCTGGGAGCTCTGGGCCCAGGCCTCGGCCGTGGTGCCCCTCACCGTTCTGGCTTCCGCGCTCTTCGCGGCGCTCCTGGCTCGCCCCGTGCGTCAGATCGACCATGCCATCCAGGGGCTCGGCGCCGGGGACTTCGGCGCGGAGATCCGGGTTCGGGGTCCTCGGGACCTGGAGTTCCTGGGGGAGCGCCTCGACTGGCTGAGGCTTCGGCTCGTGGAACTGGAGCAGGAGAAGACCCGTTTCCTCGCCCACGTCTCCCACGACCTCAAGACCCCGCTGGCGGCCATCCGGGAGGGCGCGGAACTGCTGCAGGAAGGGGTGGTGGGCAGACTCACGCCGGAGCAGCGGGAGATCTCCACCATCCTCAGGGAGAACGCCGTCAAGCTCCAGCGGAGGATCGAGAATCTGCTCCGATTCAGCGTCGGCAGGGCCCGGGCCGTGGGGGCGCCCGGGCGGATCGACGTGGCCGGGGTCGCCCAGGCGGTCCTGGCCGACCACCGCCCCGCGCTCCTGACCCGGTTCGTGCAGGTCCACGCGACCCTGCCCGCGGCGTGGGTGGCGGCCGACCACGAGCGGGTTCGGGTCGTGCTGGACAACCTCGTGTCCAATGCGGTGAGGTTCACCCCACCGGGCGGAGCCATCGGCGTCCGGATCGTCCCGGGAGAGGCCGTGACCGTCGTCGAGGTTTGGGACACCGGTCCTGGGATTCCTGCGGAGCAGCGCGGGAGGATCTTCGAGCCCTTCTACCAGGGGGGGGCGCCGGGCGGCGGCGCGGTGAAGGGGAGCGGTCTGGGGCTCGCCATCGTGGCCGACTACCTGGAGCAGTTGGGCGGGAGCGTCGAGGTCGAAGAGGCACTGGGAGGGGGAGCGCTGTTCCGGGTGACTCTCCCCGCCGCCGGTGAGAAGGAGTCTTCGTGAGAGGTTTCCCGTGCTGGACGGCCGTGCTCGGGCTGGGGCTCCTCGCGGCGTGCGCCTCCTGGCCTTCGGGGCCTTGGAACCCGTCGGAGAACCCGGCCGCCGCTTCGGCCCCCTCCCCCGGCGACGAGAAGACGGCGCTGGAGGCGAAGGTACGCATGTTGCAGGCCCGAGTCGCGGACCTACAGGCCCAGTTGGACGCGGAGAAGCAGCGCGCCCAGGGGCTCGAAGGGCAGATCGAGCAGCTCAAGGCTATCGAGCGGATTCTGGAGCGTCGGGAGACGCCCGGCCGGGAGGTGTCCCAGTGAAGGATAGAACCCGTATCCTCGTCGTCGACGACGACGAGGACCTGCTGCGCCTGCTGGCCCTCAGGCTACGGGCGGCCGGGTACGAGGTGCACGCGGCGGAGAGCGGAGAGGCCGCGTTGGTCCGGCTGCCCCAGGCCCGTCCTGATCTCGTCATCACGGACCTTCGCATGGGGGGGATGGACGGGATGGCGCTCTACGACGCCATCCGCCAGGAGAACCGGGCGCTGCCCGTGATCATCCTGACCGCCCACGGGTCGATCCCCGAGGCGGTGGAAGCCACCCGGCGGGGCGTGTACAGCTTCCTCACCAAGCCCTTCGACGGGAAGGCGCTGCTGGGGGAGGTGCAACGGGCCCTGGAACTCTCGGGGGCAGGCTCTCGGGAGAGGGCGGGGGCGGAAGACGACGCCTGGCGGCGGGACATCGTGACCCGGAGCCCGAGGCTCGAGGAACTGCTCCGCAAGGCCCGCCTCGCGGCGGACGGCGAGGCGAGCGTGCTCCTGTGCGGGGAGAGCGGGACCGGGAAGGAGCTTCTCGCCCGGGCCATCCACCGTGCCAGCCCCCGGAGGGATCGACCCTTCGTGGCGCTCAACTGCGGGGCCATCCCCGAGCCTCTGCTGGAGTCGGAACTCTTCGGGCACGTCCGCGGCGCCTTCACGGGCGCCGTGCGCGACCACGCCGGCCTGTTCCAGTCTGCGGACGGCGGCACCGTGTTCCTGGACGAGATCGGGGACATGCCCAGTTCCCTCCAAGTCAAGCTGCTCCGGGTGCTGCAGGAGCGCGAGGTCCGCCCCGTGGGCGCCTCCGGTTCGGCTCGGGTGGACGTGCGGGTGGTCTCCGCCACCCACCGCGACCTGGAGGCCGAGATCGCCGCCGGGACCTTTCGTGAGGACCTGTACTACCGGATCAACGTGATCCGTCTCGACATCCCTCGGCTGGGGGAGAGGCGCGAAGACGTCCCCCTTCTCGCGGAGCACTTCCTGGCCCAGTTCGTCGAAAGAGGGCGCAAGAAGGTCACGGGGTTCTCCCCCGAGGCCATGGAGGCCTTGGTCGCGGCGCCCTGGCCGGGCAACGTGCGCCAGCTCGCGAACGTCGTGGAGCAGGTGTACACGCTGACCACCTCGCGCCTGATTCCCGTGGATCTCGTGAACGAGGCCATCCGCTGCACCTCCGAGGGGATTCCGTCTCTGGTGGAAGCCCGCCGGCGTTTCGAACTCGACTACCTGCTGCGGGTGCTCAAGATTGCGGAGGGGAACGTGAGCCGCGCGGCGCGTCTCGCCGGCCGGAACCGCACCGACTTCTACAAGCTGCTCGCCCGCCACGAGATCGACCCCGCCCTCTTCAAGGCCGCGGCGCGCTGAGACCGCGCTGTCGCCGTAGGGCGACAGCGCGGACCCCAGCCGACCAACCTCGGCGGCCGCCTCCGCCCGGCGGCGTCTCTGTTTCGCGACACTTTTCTCCCCCGACCCGTGCTCCCCGGCCGGATTCTCCGGGCCCCTCCGCCGCCTTGGGCTCCGAGCGGAACGTGCCGCGCACGCGCGCGGTTGGGGCCTCCGATCGGCGAAGAAGGGCTCCAGGACGCGCTTGGTTCCGTTTTCGTATCCGCGGGCCTTCTCGCGGTGACCTTCGAGGAGGATCCCCTCCCGGGGCCTTGCGGAGCGGGTGAAACCGGCGTGCCGGGTAGTTGGCACGCCTGTTGCTCTGCCTCGGCCCCGCGACGGGCGTGGCGGCTTTGGCCGCCCTTTCCCAGGGAAGGGGACCCGGATGGGAAGCGCGGAGGGAGCGATGCGAAGACGATGGTTCGTTGCGCCGTGGGCGGTGCTCGCAGCGAGCGTTGCGGCCGGGGGAGGCCTCCCGGCGGTAGAGAGCTACACCGGTTCGGAGCGTTGCGGCGAGTGCCATCGGGGCCACTACGAGGCGTGGAAGGAGACCTACCACGCCACCGTGATCACCGACAGCCGGCACACGGCCGAAGGGCTTCTGGGCGACTTCCGCCAGGAGGGACTCGGCTTCTCCCCTGAGGAGGTCGAGTTCGCCATCGGCGGCCACTGGTACCAGCGGTACGTGAAGAGGATCGGGGGTGAACTCTACGTGCTGCCCCGTGTGTGGTCCGTGGCGAGCCACCGTTGGGAGACGATCGACGCGTGGTCCTGGAAGAAGAAGCCGTACGGGACCTACTGCATCGGTTGCCACACGACCCGCTACGACGCAGAGGACGGCAGCTACGTGGAGCATGCGGTGGGGTGCGAGGCGTGCCACGGCCCCGGACGGGACCACGCCGAGTCGCGGGGCACCGCCTCCATCGCCAACCCGTCGCGGTGGAGCCGGGATCAGCAGGACCTCCTGTGCGCGTCGTGCCACGTGCGGGGCAAGGACCGCAGCGGCCGGCTGATGTTCGCGGTGGGCTACGTGCCGGGGGGGGACCTCGAGGCGGTGTACGCACCGGTGAAGATGGCGGACGGCGAGTCGGCGCGGGAATCCTTCCTGCGCCAGTTCCGCGAGTGGAACTCCCGCCTCGGGGAAGGGCCGCCGCCCACCTGCGACACCTGCGGCATCGACATGGGGCGCAAACCCGAGGCGCCCCCGACCATGAACGACTACTGCACCTCTTGCCACCGGTTCGGAGAGGACGACTACGCCTCCCACACCAAGCACCCCGGAAGTTTGGAACTACAGTGCCTCGACTGCCACCGGCGCTTCGACATGCCCGGGGACGTCGAACGGGACGTACACAGCCCTTCCTATTTCCGGGTCCACACCCGCACCTCCTACGCGTCGGGCACCGGCCGGGGGTGCCGGGACTGCCACGACGATCTTTCGATGCTCGACGTGGCCCGGCACCTGCGGGAGTGGGACCACAGCGATCACCGGCTGCGCGACTGAGTTCTCGCCCCCCTCCGGAAGACCCGACCCGCGACACCCTTGCACCCTCCCCGGGGCGCCGAGAGGCGCCCCGGGGCTTCTCTTGACCCCCCGACCCCATCTGTCGTTCCATGCCGGTGGCCCCGCGCGTGTCTTCCCCGGAGGGGGGAGGGGATCCTCGGGCCGAGAGGCGGCTTCGTTTCTTGCGAGGAGGGCCGAGCGTCTTGGTGCACAGAGTCCCCCTCGTTCTTCCCGTGCTCCTCTGCCTCGGCGTCGCCAGCGTCGGCGTCCTGAGCCGCTGGAGTGGGATTCGGCACCAACCCGGCGCGAAGTCGGCCGCCTCCTTCCGCCCCGCCCGAACGCTCTTCACCTTCGAGGCCGCCTCGGCAAGGCGCCTCGTGGAGATCCTCGACCTCGCGTGGTCCCGGCCCGGCGGAGAGGCCGCGGCCCCCAACCTCGCCCCCCGGAAGTTCCCGAAGGACATGGACGACCTGGAGACCCGGCGGCGCAAGCGGGTCTTCCTTCGTGGCCTGCTCCCACACGTGCTCGCCGCCAACCGGGAAGCGCGCCACGACCGCGACCGACTCGAAGCCGTGCTGGCGCGGAGGCATGGGTCCGAAGGTCTGGTCGAGGAGGAGGATCGACGCTTCCTGCGCCATCTGGCCGAACGGTACCGCGTGGAGGTGGGCCCGGAGGACCTCGACCGGGAAGGGGCCGAGGCGTTGATCCACGAACTGCTCCGGCGCGTCGACGTGATCCCCCCGAGCCTGGCCCTGGCTCAGGCTGCCGTGGAGTCGGCGTGGGGATCGTCCCGCTTCGCCGGCGCCGGGAGCAGCGTCTTCGGGCAGTGGGTCTTCTCGGCCACCGCGGGGATCGCCCCGCTGCTCCGCCCCGAAGGAGCGAACTACTCGGTGGCCCGGTTCGACGGCCTGGCCGACGCCGTGCGCGCGTATTTCCGAAACCTGAACACCTTCTGGGCCTACGCGGATTTCCGGAGCCTTCGCCACGGGATGCGCCAGAACGGCCGACCGCTGGACGGTTCGGTGCTTGCCGGGGGTCTCGAGCGCTATTCGGTTCGGCGGGGGGAGTACGTGGAGGAGTTGCGCCGGGTCATGCGAGGAAACTCCCTGGCGCGATTCGACGGTCGGAGGATGGCTGCCGCATCCCACGCGGAGTGGAGGGAGCGCGTCGGCCCACTGCTGGGCGCCTCCGTCCTCGTGCCCTCCGAACTGCCGCCGTCGGTGGAGGATGCCTCCCGGGTGATCCGCAGCCTGTGAGATCGACCGCAGGAATGCGCAGTCGAGGGCGCTTGGCTCTCCGCGCCTCGGCTCTCGCCGGCTGCCCCAGCGTGCGGACCGTGGCGGAGCGCTTCGGTCTACGCCTCGACCGCCGCCATGGCTTGCGCCTCGTCGTGGAAGCGCCGGAGGGGGACTCCGTGGTTGGCCGCGACGGTTTCCAGGAAGCGGGCGTCGGGGTCGTCGGGACGGCAGAGAAGGGCGAAGCGGATGCCGGCCGGGTGCTCCATCGTCGAGGCAAAGTGGTGCAGGTCCGTCGTGGCGGCGCACCAATCCACCCGACGGACGTCCACGAGGAGGTTGCGCGGCCCCTTGGTCCCGAACAGCGCGCACACGCGGAGGCAGGACTCGAAGAGGCCCGCTCCGTCGATCGGTCCCTCCACCGTGAAACGGAAGTACCGGTCCGTGCGGACGTCCACGCTCCCGGTCACCGGGGCCTCGTCCCGGCTCACCTTGGCTGCGGCGCCCTCGCCCGGCGCATTGGAGGCGAGTGGTTCAGCCTCCCGGGCGCCGGGTGCGCGGGTCCTTGCCAGGCACCGACGGGCGAGGTGCGTGTGCGCATTTTCCTCGAACTGGATACCGGCGATGCTGCCCCAGGGCTTCTCCTGGACGTTCTGGACGACGCCTCGCACCTCGAGGATCTGCTTCTCGAAGGCGATCGACAGGGCAACCGGCTCCCCGACGAAGGGCACGGCCGAATGCAGGGCAATCTTGGCGCCCCCCAGGGATAGGTCGCCCGTAATGGCAGGCCACTCGTCGCCGCGGAAACGCAGTGTCGCGAGAAGACCTTCCTTCCAGCGCGGGTCACGTCGGAGATCTCCGATCCAACCCGAGTCGCGGGGGGCCGGTTCACGGACCATGGCGAGCTGCCTTCTCTAGGAGATGTCCCCCGGCGCAAGAGATATCGGCCGACCGCGGCCCATTCTTGACACGGGTGGCCGTGTTCGAACTTCGGATGGCCCCGAACTGCCGCGGGGGGAGCAGGAAGAAGCGGGTCACCCGCGGGGCGCCGACAGGGGTCCTTTCGTGAGGGGGGACTCCCGGGCCGACCGCTCCTACCAGAGATCGGCGACCGCCGTGACCGCTGTGTGCTCTTGCAGGGAGATGGCGTCCTGCGCGCGGGAACTGCGGCACACGCCGCAGTCGCGGCAGTGCCGCTGATCGACGGGAGCCTTCCGAGTGCCCGCGCTGGTGCCGAGCGCCCCGAAATGGCAGATCCGGAGGAATTGCCCGCCTCGCGCCATGGGCAGTACGCGAGGCGCTGGATCCCAGCACGAGAGACGCCCTGCGGGCGGTCCCCCGGGAAAGCCTTCCCCGCGTGCAGGGCCGACCCGCGGGGAAGCGAGGTGCGCCCTACGCCTCGAGCTTGTCTCGGACCGCCGCCCACTCGGCGCGGGCCTCGTCTCCCTCGGGCAGTTCGCCCTCGACCTTGTGGAGCAGGTCCGCGGCCTCCTTCGTCCAACCCCGCGCCCCGTAGGCCTCGGCGACCCGGAGGAGGTGCCACCAACCCCTCTGGGGATCGAGTCGGTAGCAGCTCTTGAAGATCTCGGCGGCCCGCTCCGCCGCGGGGCCGCCCTTCTCGATGAGCAGTCGGCCCAGGGGCACCAGCGCTTCCAGGAGGTCGGGCCGCCGTGCCGCGACGGCCTGGAGGGCCCCGATGGCCTGGTCCCGGTGCCCGAGGATGGCCAGGGCCCTGGCCTTCAGGAGCCGGGGCCTCGGGTCTTCGACGGGCGCCGTTCGGTCTGCCTGTTCCGCGGCCTGCAGCGCCCCTGCGGCGTCCCCCGCGTCGAGGCGGCACGCCGCCAGGAGAACCGGCGCCTCTCCGTCCTCGGGGTGACCGTCGAGCCACTGCTCCAGCAGGCGTGCCCCTTCGCCGGGGTCTCCCCCCTCCCGGAGCGCGTCGGCCCGGTGGTGGGCGGCCGGTGCGAAGTCCGGGTCGGCCTCGAGGGCGCGACCGAAGTGTTCCGTCGCGTCCCCGGTCCGGGCCAGAGCCTCGAGCAGCCCCAGTGCGTAGTGAGGGCCGGGGGCCCCCGGGTGATCCTCGACGGCGGCTTCCAGGAGGGGCCGGGCCCCGTCGAGATCCCCCTGCTGGAGCAGGACGAAGCCTTCTCGGAAGGATCCGCCCAGCCCCTCGAACGCCTCACGCTCCTGCGAAGTCGCCGCGTCGAGGTAGAACGCGAAGAGGTCGTCGACCTCGGCCCCCGATTCCTGCCCCTCCCCGGGCTCGCCGCACGGTTCGGAGCATGAACCGGAGCAGGAAGGGGCGAAGAGCCGCTCCCGGGGCCGTGCCGACGCTTCAACCGGTTCGGGCACCGCCTTCCTCAGCTCCGCCAGCACAGCTTCGGCCTGTTCGCGCAGATCCTGCTCCCCGCCCGCCAGTTCCAGCGCCAGCCGGGCATGCTCCAACGCTCGATCCGGCTCCTCCGCGGTGGCGAAGGCCCGGGCTTCGGCGAGGTTCGACTCCACGAGCTTCTCGCGACACACCCGGGCGTCGGCCCGGGCCTCGTGGGCAAGGGAAACGTCCTCGATGGCCTCGTCGTAGTAGGTCAGGGCTTCCGCCCAACGGCCCTGCGCCGAGAGCTTCCGGCCTCTTTCGAGCGCCTTGCCCGCCGAATTCTTCGACCCGGTGAGCCATCCGAAGACCATGGGGTGCCTCCTGCTGCGAAAAGGGGCTCGAAAACGAAGCGCGCACAGGGTAGAAGGGCGGCAGCGGGGGTGTCAACCAGGGGACTCAGCGGGGAAGGCAATGGCAAGGCAGAGCGGCTCCGACCTCGTCATCTACACCGACGGCGCCTGTCAGGGAAACCCGGGACCGGGCGGGTGGGCGGCCGTCTTGGACCGGGGCGGACGGTTCGAGGAGATCGGGGGCTGGGAGCGCCGCACCACCAACAACCGCATGGAGATGCTCGCCGCCATCGAGGGGCTGCGCCTCGCCCGCGGGGGCGAGGCGGTTCGGGTGGTCACCGACTCCCGCTACCTCCACGACGGGATCTCGCGCTGGATCCACGCTTGGAAACGGCGAGGCTGGAGGAAGGCGGACGGGGGCGAGGTCTTGAACCGGGACCTGTGGGAGCAGCTCGACGCGTTGTGCCGGAGGGCCGAAACCCCGGTGGCGTGGGAGCACGTGCGCGGGCACTCCGGACACGCGCTCAACGAGCGTTGCGACGCCATCGCCACGGCCTTCTCGCGGGGAGAGAGGCCGGACCTGCGCTCCGGCGACGGTTCCTGGATCGAAGGCCTGGGGCCCGAGAGCCTGGCCGAAGGGCTGAGCTATCCCCTCTACCTGAGCCTGGTGGAGGGCGAGCTCCGGGTGCACGTGGATTGGGAAGACTGCGAGTACTGGGTCAAGGGGGCGAAGGGGGCGAAGTACAAGAAAGTGAAGACACGGCACGAGCTCGCCGGCGTCCTGGGGGCGTGGTCGGTCCCCGACGAGACCGCCCGGCGCCTGGGGCTGCTGTAGCGGACGATGAAGGCCTTCGTCCTCGCGGCCGGACTCGGCACGCGGCTGCGGCCCCTGACCGGGGAGCTTCCCAAGCCGGCCTGGCCGCTGTTCGACGTCCCGCTGGCTGCCCATGTGCTTCGAGCGCTCGCGGGGGCCGGGGTGAGGGAGGCTGTGGTCAACCTGCACCACCTGCCCGAGTTGCTGCAGGAGTCGCTCGCGGCCTGGACCCCGCCGGGGCTCCGGGTGCGGTGGAGCCTGGAGCCACGGATCCTCGGCACGGGGGAGCCCTTGCGGCGTGGAGGCAGTTCCTGTCGGACGGGCCCTTCCTGCTCCTGAACGCCGACACGTACCAGGAGTTGGACCTCGCCGCCGCGCTCCGGGAGCACGTCGGCGCGGGGCGGTGGGCCACCCTGTCGCTGCGCCGGTTGCCGCCCGGGAGTCCGGCCCCGATCGAGGCGGATGCGGCCGGCCGGATCGTGCGCTTCCTCGACGCCCGGGCGCCGGGCGCCGGGACGGCCTCACCCTGCGAGTTCACCGGGGTCCACGTGCTGGACCCGCGGGTCCTCGAGCGGCTCCCCCGGGCCTCACTGCATCAACGCCGACGTGCACCGCCCGGCGGTCGCCGAGGGTGCGGTCCTCGCGGGGTACTTTCCGCCGCAGGATTCGTTCTGGAGCGACCTCGGCACGCCCGAGCGCTACCTCGGCGCCCACTGGGACTTCCTGGCGCGGGGTGTCC
>CAVPOV010000027.1:0-131580 GCA_963707045.1 uncultured delta proteobacterium | reverse complement strand
ACCGGCAAGGTCTACTCGCCCTACGCCAGGCGCAGCTTTCCCGACCGGCCGCTCTGGGGCGACACCCATCTGCACACCTCGTTCTCGATGGATGCCGGCGCCTTCGGCAACCGGCTCGGGCTCGACGAGGCCTACCGCTTCGCCCGCGGCGAGGAGGTGCGTCTCGTCCACCGGCCAGCCGGTGCGCCTCGCCGGCCGCTCGACTTCGCTCGTGATCGCCGACCACTCCGACAACATGGGCTTTTTCCCGGACCTCGTTCGCCGGCAAGCCGCACATCCTGACCGACCCGACCGGTAAGGACTGGTACGACCGGATCAAGGCCGGCGAAGGGGTCGAGGTCGCGCTCGAGCTGATCGGCCTGTTCTCGCAGGGCGAGTTCCCCGAGGCGCTGATCTATTCGCCCGACTCGCTGCCCTACAAGTCGGCCTGGAAGGCGACCATCGACGCCGCCGAGGCCTACGACGACCCCGGCAAGTTCACCGCCTTCATCGGCTACGAGTGGACCTCGCTGGTCCAGGGCAACAACATGCACCGGGTCGTGATCTACCGCGACGACGGCGACAAGGCGCGGCAGATGGTGCCGTTCACCACCTACCCGCCCGTTGGGCAGCACCAATCCGCGTGACCTCTGGAAGTGGCTGGAGGACTACGAGGACAAGACCGGCGGCGATGTGCTGGCCATCGCCCACAACGGCAATCTCTCCAACGGCATCATGTTCCCGCTGGAGGCGCAGTAGGACGGCACCGTCCTCGACGAGGCCTATGTCACCAGCCGCGCCCGCTGGGAGCCGCTCTACGAAGCGACCCAGATCAAGGGCGACGGCGAGACCCACCCGTTCCTGTCGCCCGACGACGAGTTCGCCGACTACGAGACCTGGGACATCGGCAATCTCGACGTCTCGGAAGCCAAGACCGACGACATGCTCGCCGGCGAGTATGCCCGCGAGGCCCTGAAGCGCGGCCTCGCGATCGAGGCGCGAGCTCGGCACCAACCCCTACAAGTTCGGCATGATCGGCTCGACCGACAGCCACACCTCGCTCTCGACCTCCGAGGAGGACAACTTCTTCGGCAAGCATTCCGGCGCCGAGCCCAGCCCGGAGCGCATGGCCCATCCGTTCATGAAGACCGAGAACGGCGAGATCATGGGCTGGCAGCAGGTGTCTTCCGGACTGGCCGCGGTCTGGGCGACCGAGAACACGCGCGAAGCGATCTTCGACGCCATGGAGCGCAAGGAGGTCTACGCCACCACCGGCACCCGGATGATGGTCCGCTTCTTCGGTGGCTGGGAGTATCGACCGAGCAGGATCTGCACGAGCCGGACCCCGGTGTTCGCCGGCTATGCCAAGGGCGTGCCCATGGGCGGCGACCTGCCGCGCAGCACCCGCGGGTGCCGCCGCGCCGACCTTCATGGTCTATGCGCTGCGTGATCCGATCGGCGCCAATCTCGATCGCATCCAGATCATCAAGGGCTGGCTCGACGCTGAGGGCAACACGGCGGAGCAGGTCTTCGACGTCGCCTGGTCGGATGGCCGCCAGCCGGGCCCGGACGGCAAGCTGCCGGCGGTCGGCGACACGGTCGACGCGGCCACGGCCAGCTTCACCAACAGCATCGGCGCTGCCGGAGCTGGCGACCGTGTGGACCGATCCGGACTTCGACCCGGCCCAAAAGGCGTTCTACTACGCCCGGGTGCTCGAAATCCCGACCCCGCGCTGGTCGACCTTCGATGCCTTCCGCTTCGGCATCCCGATTCCCGAAGGGGCCCCGGTCTCGACCCAGGAACGCGCCTACACCTCGCCGATCTGGTACACACCGACAGGTTGAAGATGGCGGGTGCGGGTTGAAGACCGCGGGCGGCCGCGCTGGCGCCGCGGCTCGGATCGCCCCGGATGGCGCTGGCGCGACCGTGCGGTTCGGACCGCTGCGGCGGAGTGCGCCTTGCCGCGGGCCGGTCGAAAGCGCTATGACGACCCGTCATCCGGCAACCTGAGATGGCAAAGAGTTCACAGGAGGGAACGTGTTGATGCTTTATACTCGGAGATTGGTGCTGGGCACCGCACTCCTCGCGCTGGCCGCCTGTGCCGCCAGCACGCCCGATGACATGGCGGCCAAGCGGTCGATGATCAATGCCGATGCCGACGCCGCCTGGAGCAAGCTGCTGGCCGAGAATCCGGCCGCCAAGACCCTCGCCGGCCGAGGCCAAGGGGGTCGCCATCTTCCCCGACATCATCAAGGGTGGGCTCGGGATCGGCGCCGAGACCGGCGACGGCGTGCTCCGGGTCGGTGGCAAGAGCGTCGCCTACTACAACACCTCGGCCGCCTCGATCGGTCTCCAGATCGGCGGCCAGTCCTATTCGCAGGTGCTGATGTTCCTCACCGACGAGGCGCTGGCAGGCTTTCGCGACAGCTCCGGCTGGGAGGCCGGCGCCGATGGCACGATCACGGTGCTCCAGACCGGCGCCAGTGGCAGCATCGACACCACCAACATCGCCGATCCGGTGGTCGGCTTCGTGTTCGGCGAGTCCGGCCTGATGGCCGGCGCCAGCCTGGCCGGCTCGAAGTACACCAAGCTCGACCTCTGAGGCGGGTGGGGCAGGACCTGCCGATCCCGGCGGATCCTGCCGTCTCGTTCCAGGGCTCGGCCGCCCTGGCGGCACCGATTGGGCTGACTTCGTCGGCCGGCCCCGACCCGTGCCGGCCGCGGCGACAGCTTGCGTTGCCGGACCGGCGATGCCAAACAGAAGCCACATGAAAAGCCGCCACGGAGGGCGAGAGATGAAGTTGCCGAGATTTGGCCGCCTGGCCACCACGGCCGTGACCGCCGGCCTGATCGTTGGGCTGGTCGCCAGCGACGCCGCCAACGCCCAGGATCGGGTCCGCTGGCAGGTGCCGATCGCGTTCGCCTCGACCCTGACCGCGCTCGGCGACACGCTCCCCTGGGTGGCCGAGCAGGTCGAGCGGATGAGCGACGGCAACATCCAGTTCGTGGTCGCCGAGCCGGGCAAGGTGGTGCCGGCGCTCGGCATCTTCGACGCCGTCGCCGAGGGCAAGATCGACGCCGGCTACAGCTGGATGGGCTACGAGCAGGGCAAGGTCGCGGCCTCGGCGCTGTTCGGCGCCCGGCCGTTCGGTCTGGAGCCGGCCGACTTCGCCGCCTGGATGTATTTCGGCGGCGGCAACGAGCTGCTCCAGGAGCTGTACGAGCCGCAGAACATCCACCCGATCTTCTGCGGCACGATCAGCCCCGAGGCGGCCGGCTGGTTCACCTTCCAGATCGAGAGCCTCGACCAGATCCAGGGGCTCAAGTTCCGCGCCGCCGGTCTCGGCGGCAAGGTCATGGAGAAGGTCGGCGCGTCGGTGACCGTGCTGCCCGGCGGTGAGCTCTACCAGGCGCTGGAGCGCGGCGTGCTCGACGCCACCGAGTTCTCGCTGCCGACCGTCGACGAGCAGCTCGGCTTCTACCAGGTGGCCAAGTTCTACCACCTGCCGGGCTGGCATCAGCCCTCGACCAGCCAGTATCTCTACGTCAACGCCGAGAGCTGGGAGGAGCTGACCGAGCCCCAGCAGGCGATCATCGAGGTCGCCTGCGAGGCCGGCGTCACCCACGCGATCGCCAAGGCCGAGGCGCTCCAGGGGCCGGTGCTGACCAAGTTCGAGGAGGAGCACGGGGTCACCGCGGTGACCTTGCCCGACGACGTGCTCCAGGCCCTGCACAAGGCGACCGCCGAGGTGATGGCCGAGGAGTGCGGCCAAGGACGAGTGGTTCAAGCGGGTCTACGACGCCGCAGCTGGCGTTCCAGCGGCGAGCATCAGCCCTGGAAGCAGCTCGGCTACCTGCCGCGCGACTGGCCGGTCGACCCGGCCGAGTAGGCAGGCAAGTCGGCGCCGACGGCCGCGACCCATGCCCGAGCCCAAGTTCGAGCACCAACGGGTGGTCGAGGCCGTCAGCGCGGCCGAGCATGGCGCGGTCGCGCTGCCGCTGCCGGAGACCGCGCTGTCGCGGGTGCTCGACGCCGCTGGTCGGCGGCATCGGCGAGGCGGTCTCGTGGCTGTGGCCGGTGCTGATCGCGGTGATCATGGTCAACGTGCTGCTGCGCTATGTGTTCAATCTCGGCCTGATCGTGTTCGAGGAGCTGCAGTGGCACATCTACGCCGTCGGCTTCATGATCGGGCTGTCCTTCGCCGTGGTCGCCGACCGCCACGTCCGGGTCGACGTCCTCGCCGACCGCTTCAGGCCGCGCACCCGGGCCTGGATCGAGCTGCTCGGCCTGCTGCTGTTCCTGATCCCGTTCGCGCTGCTGATCGCCTACGACGCCATCCCCTTCGTCACCCGTTCGTTCGAGATGGCCGAGGTCTCGGTGGCACCGGGCGGCCTGCCGTGGCGCTGGGCGCTCAAGTCGGTGATCATCATCGCGCTGGCGCTGCTGGCGACTGCCGCGGTCTCGCGCCTGTCGCGGGTCTCGGCCTTGCTCTTCGGCCGGCCCCGGCCGCTGCCGCCCCGGCCGCAACCCTAGGCGCCCGGAGCCACCAGTGGCCGGTTACGAATACATCGTCATCGCCCTGCTGGTGAGCTTCGTGGGCCTGCTGCTGACCGGCTTCCCGGTCGCCTGGGTCCTGGCCGGCGTGTCGCTGAGCTACGCCGCCTTCGGCGTCCTCGGCTACCACTATCTCGGCCTCGACACCTATTTTCTCGACGAGTGGAGCGACTATTCGGTCATCGTCGACCGGATCTGGAGCCTGATGGAGAACTGGGTGCTGGCGGCGCTGCCCATGTTCATCTTCATGGGGCTGATGCTGGAGCGCTCGGGCGTGGCCGAATCGCTCATGACCAGCTTCGTCCAGGTGTTCGGCCGCTACCGTGGTGGCCTGGCCCTGGCCGTGGTCCTGATCGGCATCCTGTTCGCCGCCTCGACTGGCATCGTCGGCGCCTCGGTGGTCCTGCTGGCGGTGCTGGCGGTGCCGATCATGCTCGAGCACGGCTATTCGCGCCAGCTGGCGAGCGGCGTGACTGCGGCCTCGGGCACGCTCGGCATCCTGATCCCACCCTCGATCATGCTGGTGATCATGGGCGACCAGCTGTCGCTCTCGGTCGGCGAGCTGTTCATGGGCGCGGTCTTCCCCGGCCTGCTGCTCGGCGGCCTCTATCTCGGCTACGTGCTGGTGCTCGCCCGCTTCAGCCCCGGCGCCGCCCCAGCTCCCCAGGACCTGCCGCCGTTGGCCCCGCGGATGATCCTCGAGACGCTGTGGGCGGTGGTGCCGCCGGTCGGCCTGATCATCGTCGTGCTCGGCTCGATCTTCCTCGGCCTCGCGACCCCGACCGAGGCCGCCGGGGTCGGCGCCTTCGGCGCCACCGTGCTGGCCGCCCTCAACCGCCAGCTGAGCTTCGCGGTGCTCAAGGAGATCTCCTACGAGACCACCTACACCACCGCCTTCATCTTCGGCATCTTCGTCGGCGCCACCGCCTTTGCCATCGTGCTCCGCCAGCTCGGCGGCGACGTGTTCATCGAGGACGTGCTCACCAGCCTGCCGTTGGGACCCAACGGCGTGGTGGTGTTCGTGATCTTCATCGCCTTCCTGTTCGGCTTCTTCCTCGACTGGCTGGAGATCACCCTGATCTTCCTGCCGCTGATGGCGCCGGTGATTCTCGGCCTCGGCTTCGATCCGATCTGGTTCGTGGTCCTGTTCGCGGTCGCGCTCCAGACCTCGTTCCTGACCCCGCCGGTCGGCTTCTCGCTGTTCTATCTCAAGGGCGTGGTGCCGCCGGAGATCACCATGCTCGACATCTACCGGGGCATCGTGCCGTTCGTCGCCCTCCAGATCGTCGCCATCGCCCTGGTCTTCCTGTTCCCGCAGCTGGTGCTCTGGCTGCCGGAGCAGATGTACCGCTGAGCGCCACGGCCACCCGACCCTGGCAGGACTTCGGTCAGGCGGTTCAGCTGTGGCCGGGGTGGCTTTTGGCCAGGGCGGCCTGCTGGTCGGGGGTGGCCTCGGTCTGGTGGCGGGCTTTCCACTCGGCGTAGGGCATGCCGTAGATGATCTCGCGTGCCGCCGGGTCGCTGAGCTCCAGGCCGCGGGCCTCGGCCGCCTCGCGGTACCAGCGCGACAGGCAGTTGCGGCAGAAGCCGCCGAGGTTCATCAGGTCGATGTTCTGGACCTCGGGATGGGCGCGCAGGTGCTCGACCAGGGTGCGGAACGCGGCCGCCTCCAGTTCGGTGCGGGTCGGCTGGTCGATCGTGTCGGTCTCGGTCACAGGTCGGTCTCTCGTTCTCTTGGTGCGAGCTTGGCCAAGCTGTCGGCAGCGGTCAGCTGGCCGGGATCTCGGGCAGGCCGACCAGGGTCTCCGTCGATCAGCCAGTCGACCACCGCGCGCGGCGCCTCCTGCTCGTCGGCGCCCTCGGCCCGCGCCCTGGCATAGACCTCGAGCTGCTGGTCGGCGCTGGTGCCGCGGGCCAGGATGGTGCGGGCGTGGTGGACCTCGTCGAGGCAGCCGAGGCGCTCGGCCTCCTCGGCGACGAAGACGATCAGCTCCTCGACCAGCTCGGCGAACGGCTTGCAGGCCAGCGCCCCATAGTCGGCCAGCGAGCCGCCGATGCCGTGGCGCTGGGCCAGCCACTTGTTCTCCTCGATCAGGGTCCGGCGGTAGCGCCGCCAGGTCTGGTTGTTGGCGCGCAACCGGTACAGCGTGGCCAGGATCGACTGGTAGAGGGCGGCGATGGTGAGCGCGTCCTCCAGCCGGGTGCAGACGTCGCAGATGCGCATCTCCAGGGTGGTGAAGCGGCCGCTCGGGCGGATGTCCCACCAGATCTTGGTGGCATCGTCGCACAGGCCGGTCTGCTCCAGCTGGTGGAGCATGTGGTGCCACTCCTCGGCGCTGGCGAAATACTCCGGCAGGCCGCTCCGCGGCAGGTCGCCGAACACGGTCGGCCGGTAGGCCTTGAGCCCGGTCGGCCGGCCCTCCCAGAACGGCGACGAGGTCGACAGCGCCAGCAGATGGGGGAGGAAATAGGTGACCTGGTTCATCAGGTCGATCCGGAGCTCCTCGTCCTCGATCCCGGCGTGGACGTGCATGCCGCAGATGACCATGCGCTCGGCCAGCGACTGCATGTCCCGGATCGAGGGTGTCGTAGCGCTCCTTGCGGACATGATGCTGGCTGCGCCAGTTGGCGAACGGATGGGTCGAGGAGGCGACCATGGCCATGCCGAACTCGGCCGCGGTGCGGGCGACGATGGCGCGCAGCGAGCCCAGCTGGGCGCGGGCCTCGGCCACGGTCCGGCAGATCGGCGTGCCGACCTCGACCTGGGACTGCAGGAACTCGTGGGTGACCCGGCTGCCCAGGCGTTCCTGGCAGCGCTCCATGAAGCTGATCCGGTGGCTCGGACACCAGATCGCGGCTGACCGGGTCGACCAGGAGATACTCCTCCTCCAGGCCGAGGGTGAGCGACGGCGGCGAAAGCGGCATGGGTCCCCCCTTTTCCCGTTTCATGCCACTTCGTGAGCGCCGGCACCAGCCCGCTTGCCCGGTCGGGCATCACCCCGCGCGCGCTCCGCCCAACCACCCGTGCCACGATGGCCGGGGCTGGCCGGGCAAGGGCCACGGCCGGCGGCAGCGCGTGCCGGCGCAGCCGTTCAGCCGGCCAGGCGGCGATACAGCCCGGGATCGGCGAGCGGCCCCCGCAGGGCATCGGCCAGGCGCTCGGCCCAATGCTGGGCCTCCTCCAGGGTCTCGATCAAATCCTGGCGGACCTCGAACGAGACGTGGGGAAAGCGGTTCCTGGCGGCGTGGAACGGCACCGAATAGCCGATCGGGTAGGCGCCCGAATAGGGCACGTTGTCGCCGACCGTGAGATCGTCCTGTCGGCTCAGGGCATCGAGCACGGGCTTGGCCAGGCGCCGGTCCTGGTCCCAGAGCACCGCCACCTGCCACGGCCGCCAGTTGTGGCCGATGCGCGGCGTGAAGCTGTGCATCGAGATGATCGCCGGTATGCCGACACGGCGCCGCAGCCGGGCGATCTGGCGGGCGACCGTGCGATGGTAGGGCAGGAAATGGTCGCGCAGCCGGCGCTTGCACTCGGCCTGGTCGAGGTTGCAGTTGCCGGGGACCAGGGTGCCGTCGCTGATCTCCGGGATCGAGCTGGGCGAGCCGGGCTCGCGGTTGGGATCGATCACCAGGCGCGAGACATGGTCGAGCACCGCGGGCGCGTCGAGCACGCGGGCCAGGTGGCGGGTGACGTCGGCAGCGCCGATATCCCAGCCGATGTGGCGGACCAGCTCCGCCTCGGGCAGGCCCAGGTCACCCAATGGTGGCGGAATCCGACGGCCGGCGTGGTCGCAGACCAGCAGCACGGGTGCTTGGCCGTCAGGGTGGAAGATCTCGACCGCCGGATCATGGCTGGCGACGGTCGACGTGGGCGGCGTCGCGGCGGCGGGCAGGTAGTCGGGGGCCGGTTCGAGCATCGATCCTCGGGACATGGTGCGTCATGGCAGCCGCCGGACGGGTCCCGACGGTCTCTCCATAGATAGGTGGCCGAGGCGGGCGGCGAAAGTGACCGGTTGCCCCATGGATCCCCTCGAAGTGCGATATTGCAGCGCAGCAATCAACTGATGATGAAGGATCATGATGCTTTATCCAATATGGATACAGACGAGCGCCGCCAGGCCTTCGACCGCTCGACCGAACCAGCCGGTCGGTCGACCGGTCGGCGCCAGTGCTCAGCGGCGTGCGCCCGCGATTGGCGCCAGTGCCGACAGCGCAGCCTCGGGCATGCGGTCGATGAGGCGAAGGAGCGCGCGCGCTGGGCCACGGGGCGCCCGCTTGCCTTGCTCCCAGTTGCGCACGGTATCGACCGGCACGCCGATGCGTTTGGCGAACTCCACCTGCGACAGACCGAGCCGGTGCCGCACCCGACGTGCGTAGGCGGCCGAATTGGCGATCGCTGCGGCTTCGTCCTCGGCCGCGTGGACGGCAGTTTCCTGCTCAGTGGTCGCATCGAAACGCGACCAGTCGGTGCGCGGTGGAACCACCGTCTCGGAGCCGTTCGATCGGACCTCGACCACCTGTCGGTCAGCTTTCAAGCGCGCTTTGCCCATGATGCCTGGTCTCTCTCGCGTTTGCCTTCGGGGGCCGAAACGATGCGGTAGGCCCCAGCTCGCATCGTGTAGACGACGACGAACAATCGCTCTGCAACTCGACCCTAGAGCCTGTAGCGGGTCAGTCCCGACGATCGTCGATCTCGATCTGTCGGCGGGGATCGGCGAACGCTGGAATCACGTCGGCGAACGAGAATCCACGGTCCGTCAGGCAACGCTCAGATTTTTCATCGTCCCATTCGAAATTCATACATCATTTCCGCTCATAGCTCAATGGCCTAGTCGTTCAATGGGCTACCTCGGCCGGAAAAGAGGCCCGGGCGATGGCTCGCCCGGGCCGCAGGCTTGGGAGGAGGAAGATACCCTGGTCAGGCATCCGCCCTTGGTGAGGTCACCTCAGGAGCAACCAGTGGTTGATCCGCAGGTGTCGCACTTCAGGCAGGTGCCACTACGCACCAGAGTGAAGTTGGCACAGCTCGGACAAGGGTCACCTACGTACCCTTTGAGCCGTGCCAGTCTCGCCTGGGCCAACCGGTCCTCGCGGACCGCCGGTCCAGTCGATTCGGTGAGCACGATGGCGCTGCCGATGGCCTCGCTCGCGCGCCGACTGGAAGGGCCAGTCGGATGTAGCTGGGTCGGTCCGGGTGGCGGCACGAGGTCGTCGCCGCCACCCTGGAGCAGACGAAGGTTGCGGCGCACGTAGCCGCTGCTGGTCAGCTTGGCGACCTGCTCGGGGATCAGATGGCGTTCCCTGGCCGCATCGCCGATGCTGTCGTGGTGCAGCTGGGTCGGGTCGACGTTGGCAAGGTCGTTCCGATCCAGATAGGAGATCGCCAGCTCGCGGAAGATGTAGTCGATCACCGAGCTCGCCATCTTGATCGTGTCGTTGCCCTGGACCGGACCCGAGGGCTCGAATCGGGTGTAGGCGAAGCTCTCGACGAACTCGGCCAGCGGCACGCCGTATTGCAGGCCGATCGAGACCGCGATCGCGAAGCTGTTCATCAGCGAGCGGAAGGCCGCACCTTCCTTGTGCATGTCGATGAAGATCTCGCCGATCTGGCCGTCGGCATACTCGCCGGTGCGCAGATAGACCTTGTGGCCACCGACCACCGCCTTCTGGGTGTAGCCCTTGCGCCGGTTGGGCAGGCGGTGGCGCTGGGCGACATACTCGACCACCCGCTCGACCTGGGCGACCCGGTCGTGGGCGCTCGCCTGGCCCAGCTCGTCGTCGTCGTCGTCGTCGAGGTCGTCGGCCAAGGCGCCCGACGACAGCGGTTGCGACAGCTTGGCGCCGTCGCGATAGACGGCGAGCGCCTTGAGGCCCAGCTGCCAGGCCTCGAGATAGGCGCCGCTGCAGTCCTCGATCGTGGCGCTGGCAGGCATGTTGATGGTCTTGGAGATCGCGCCGCTGATGAACGGCTGCGCCGCCGCCATGATCCGGATGTGGCTGGCCGCCGACAGATAGCGCCGGCCGAGCCGGCCACAGGGATTGGCGCAGTCGAACACCGCCAGATGGCGCTCCTGCGAGATGCGGCGCCCCTTCGACCGTCATCGCCCCGCAGCAGAACAGGTTGGCCGCCTCGTACTGCTCGCGCGTGAAGCCGAGCGCGCTCAGCAGGTCGAAGCCGAGGTCGGCCAGCTGCTCGTCGGCCACACCCAGCACCTCGCGGCAGAACGTGGCGCCCAGGGTGTGCGGGTTGAAGGCGTATTTGATGTCGAAGGCGGTCGGCAGAGACCGCTCCAGCAGCTCCAGGGCCTCGGGCGTGAAGCCCTTGGCGGCCAGGGTCTCGTGGTTGATCTCGGGCGCATCGACCAGGGTGCCGCGACCGACCGCGTGGCGGATGATGTCGTCGATCTGCTCGGGCTGATAGTCGAGCCGCTTCAACGCCCGCGGCACCATCCGGTTGATGATCTTGAAGTAGCCACCGCCGGCCAGCTTCTTGAACTTGACCAGGGCGAAGTCGGGCTCGATCCCGGTGGTGTCGCAGTCCATGACCAGGCCGATGGTCCCGGTCGGCGCGATCACCGTGGTCTGGGCGTTGCGGTAGCCATGGGCCTCGCCCAACGCCAGCGCCTGGTCCCAGGCCGCCCGGCGGCCGCGACCAGATCGGTGATCAGCGCCGCCGCGGCCGCCTCGGCCGGGCTCGCCGTGCCCTCGGCCAGGGTTGCCAGGTGCGGATCCAGCGCCACCGGTCGGACCGACAGGCCCTCGTAGTCACGCTTCTCGCCGTGAGCCGCCCGGCGGTGATTGCGGATCACCCGCAGCATCGCCTCGCGGTTGGCCTCATGGCCGGCGAACGGGCCCAGCTCCTTGGCCATCTGGGCCGAGACCGCATAGCTGGTGCCGGTCATCAGCGCCGTGATCGCGCCCGTGATCACCCGCGCCTGATGGCTGTCGTAGGCGACCCCGAGCGCCATCAGCAGGCCGCCGAGATTGGCATAGCCCAGGCCGAGGGTGCGGTAGCGCCAGGACAGCTCGGCGATCCGCTCGGACGGATACTGGGCCATCATCACCGAGATCTCGAGCACCATGGTCCAGAGCCGGACCGCGTGGCCGAGGCCGGCGATGTCGAAGCGGCCGTCCTGGTCGAGGAACGCGACCAGATTGAGCGAGGCCAGATTGCACGCCGTGTCGTCGAGGAACATGTACTCCGAGCACGGGTTGGAAGCGTTGATCCGACCCGAGGCCGGGCAGGTGTGCCACTCGTTGATCGTGCTGTCGTACTGGATGCCGGGATCGGCGCTGGCCCAGGCGGCGTAGCTGATCTTGTCCCAGAGCGCCCGCGCCGGCAGGGTCTTGGCGACCACGCCGTCGGTGCGCCTGGTCAGCTGCCACTCGCGGTCCTCGAGCACCCGCTCCAGAAAGCCGTTGCTCGACCCGGACCGAGTTGTTGGAGTTCTGGCCGGCGACCGTGACGTAGGCCTCGGAATCCCAGTCGGCGGTGTAGGTCGGGAGGTCGATCCGGGTGTAGCCCTGACGGGCGAGCAGGACGGCCTGCTGCAGCACCCCTTCGGGCAGCTCGACCTGACGCGCCGCCTTGAGCGCCTTCTACTCCAGCAATACGTAAAAATCGATCGAGCCGTGGCGCTTGTTCTTCTTCGTCCTCCTCCTTCTCGCCGGCAGCATGGCGTCGTATTGCTGTGATGCGTACCTTGTTCTCAGCGCAGCGCCCAACAGTGGACTGCTAGCAAGTGCGGTCAATCGACGGGAAGATCGACATATTCTGCCGAACGTTCGCCAGGGTGTTGTCCCGCCGCCAGCGGGCATGACCGACACTGATTCATTCTCGCGCTGTTGGCGGCGGATGGCCGGTATGGAGACAACTTGGACTATGTATTCTCTGTCCGCCCATTCAAAACGGGTACAACTCCAACTCGTATGCTAGCGGCTTGCTGCGAGCCGTGGGGGCTACGCCTCCTGGGCTCAGTGGAACTCGCTTTCCTGGATGGAATCAACCGGTCCCAGGGGGAAATTTCTGATGTCGCGTCCGACATTGAAGCTACTCGGAGCTTTTGTCGGGTTGGTCGTTACCGCTTCGGGGACGTTCGGGATGGGGAATCCAGACAGAGTGGAATTGTCGATCAAGCAGCCTGAAGAGATGATTCGGGAAGAATTTACTGCTCCACACTCCTTTGGGGTCTTCTCCGGAAGAGGTGCTGGCATTCGTCAAAGGTCGCTTGGTACACGAGCATTCACACGCTGAACCGTACTATGACACGAAGAACGGAGTGCAGATTCCGCAAGCGAAGGGATGGCCCGTAGTCGTCGGAGTTCGCAGCATTTCTGTCTTACTCGGGAGATATGGTCGCAGCCTCAAGACGCTCTTCACGGTGCATACAGCTGTGTACGCCGACTGGGCGTTCGACGAAGACGACAGACTCATCGACGTGATTGTGGGGAAGGAACAGGAAGGTCCTTGATTCTCAACCGATCAGACGACTTTCCACCAAGGGAGACAGAAAGGGGGTCCTTCACTGGACAACTGATATGACTGACACTGTCAAGAGGGAATAGCAGCCCCTTCCCCACGGTTTTGGGTTTCGTTGCGTTGACTCCAGGGCACGAGCAGGAGCGGGACCGATTGTGCGACGGTAGATCAGACTGATATTCGCGGGTTGGGTACCGCCTGACTTCGATTCGTCGCGGAGCTGCCTCTGTCTAGCAGCGAGCGTTCGGCCGCTGGCCTTATCTCGTATTGTCCTCGAGGGTTCTCCTTTCCGTGGTCGCGCTCCTGCGCGTGCCCTGGATCTCGTTGTCACCGCTCGGGACCAACGCCCGAGCCTGGTTCTCCTAGCCGCTCGGAGGGTCCGGATCAGTGCGCCGGGATCGGCACCTCCCGAGCAATCGCCCACAGAAACGCCGCCATCTCTCGGGCGATGGCCGTGACGACGACCTGCGTGCGTTTGCCCACTGGCCTCCAGCTGTCGAAAGCGCTGGCACAAGCGCACCTGGGCTTTCCAGGCGATGTCACGGACCGCCTCGGGCAAGCCTTCCTGCCGGTCGCCCAAGCGCGGCTCACCCGGGCCGGGAAGCCGTAGGCTCCACGCCCCCTCCACCAGCACCCGGCGCGCATGGCCGTTGCCGGTCTTGGTGATGGAGCCGCGCCGGCACCGGCCCGCCGCTGGAGTGCTCGGACGGCACCAGCCCCAGGTACGCCATCAACTGCCGCGGGTGGTCGAACCGACTCAGGTCCCCCACCTCCGCGGCCATGGTCACGGCCACGATCAACGACACGCCGCGCATCGCCTGGAACGCTTCGACCGCCGGCGCCAGTCGCCACTGCGGCACCAGAATCCGGATCTGCTCCGTCAGCCGCTCGACCCGCTCCTGGCACTGCTCCACCGCGTCGACATACTCCTGGAACACGATCTGCTGGGCCGGGTGCGCGAAGCTCTGGTCCCCCAGCCAGCGGCGATGGGCGCGCGCTCCAGGGCTTCCTCCCTCATAACGCCCCCGTGGCGCAGCAGAAACGACCCCAAGTGTTGTTTGGCCTTCTTCTCCGCCTTCTTCGCATCCTCGCGCCCCCGCACCAGGTCGCGCATGGCCTCGTCTTCCGCGCGGCGGACATACACCGGGCGTGAGTTCCCCGGCCCGGTGCAGTCGGGCCAAGGACAGGGCGTCTCGGCGATCAGTCTTGACCCGGTCTCCGCTGCGCTTGGGCATCAGCGAAGGTGCCACGACGACGCAGTCGATCCCCTGCGCCTCAGGTGGCGATAGATCTCGTAGCCGCACGGCCCCGCTTCATACACCACCCGCAGCGTGGCGTGCCGCGACCGCAACCGGCGGATCACCTTGTCGAGCGAAGCCAGGTCGCCGCCGATCGTCCCGTAGTGGCGCACCTCTCCGTCCCGGCCGTCTTCCGCGATCGCCACGTCGATCGAATCCTTGTGGACATCGAGTCCAACAAAGATGGTACACTCGCCATGGCCTGCCTCCTTGGTTGTGGCTCTGTGGTGGTGGTTGACGCTTTCACCATAACCCACGTGAGCAAGGGGCAGGCCTCTTTCGTTCAAGCGTCAGTCATCATGTCTAGCGGGTTGCCTGGTAGAGGAGCCGCATGCCCAGGCAGCCGCGACTGGACCTCCCTGGCCTTCTGCACCACGTGATCGCACGCGGTGTGGACCAGTGCGACATCTTCACGGATGCGATCGACCGCAAGGCGTTCCTGGCACGCCTGTCGACTTTGCTCGTCGAGACGGACACGGACTGTTTTGCATGGTCCTTGCTGTCGAACCACTTCCACCTGGTGCTGCGCCCGAACCGCGAGCGGCTTGCCGGGTTGATGCGGCGATTGCAGACCGGTCACGCGGTGAGTTTCAATCGCCGTCACGGGCGTTACGGCCACCTCTTCCAAAACCGCTACAAGTCGATCGTCTGTGAAGAGGAAGAGTACCTCCTGGAACTGGTCCGCTACGTGCATCTGAACCCGTTGCGAGCAGGACTGGTTCCGGACCTCGAGGCGTTGGAGCGATATCCCTGGTCCGGACATGCCGTGCTGCTGGGAAAGGCGGATCTGGCCGGTCAGGCGGTAGATGAGGTGCTGGGCCGGTTCGGACACGAAGTAGCGCGAGCCAGGAACGCGTACCGTCAGTTCGTGGCGGCCGGAGTGAGCCAGGGGCGGCGCGAGGACCTTGTGGGGGGAGGGCTGCGTCGTAGCCGGAAGACTCTCGGCCCGACCTGCGAACGTATCGACTACGACGAGCGGGTGCTCGGCGGCAGCGAGTTCGTGGGCCGGCTCCGTCAGGAGGATTCACTCCGGGACCGTCTGCGGCCGCCGGTGACTCTGCGCGAACTGCTGGAGCGTGTCGCGCGACACTGCGGCCTGGCGGAGAGTGACGTGCGCCGCAAGAGCCGTGCTGCTGCCATCGTGGAGGCTCGTGGGCTGGTCTGCTACATCGCGGTTCGGAGGCTATGCCACCGGACGTCGGACGTGGCCGCGCTTCTGGACATGAGTGCCGCCGGGGTGAGCATGGCGGCACGGCGGGGGGAGCAATTCGCGGAGCGGGATCTCGTAGAACGGCTTCTGGATGGCTAGTTGTTCAGTGAAGAATGTCCCTCTTGCTGCTTTCGACATGGATCAAGGAACGGGGACACACAGCCATGAAATTGGAGAGCCTTGGCTGGGATGCCTTCTGGGTTAGGGCCCTGGCCTCATTGGAACTAAGTGAAACAGAACCTGCACGGGTGAGCTTCGCCTCGCGTGAACGTTACCGCGTTTTCACCGCAGAGGCCGAATGCTGGGCGGTGCTGCCCGGCACGGCAAGGCTGGACGATGTATCCCCAATGCCTGTAGTGGGCGACTGGGTTGCCCTGGAGCGTGCCGAAGGTGAGACCAACCTGATACGCACGGTCCTTCCACGTCGCACCATCCTGGGCCGCGCCCAAGCGGGAGAACGCAAGAAGGAGCATCCAAGCGCCGCAAGGCAGCAGGTGATGGCCGCCAACGTCGATGCCGCCATCATCGTCTGCGGCCTCGACCGCGACTACAACCCCAGGCGCATCGAACGCTACGTCACCCTGGCCTGGGGAGGAGGCGTCGAGCCGGTCATCCTGCTGAACAAGGCGGACCTCTGTCTCGATTCGGACTTGAGGGCCGAGGAGATCCGGGCGCTGGCCCCGGGAGCGACGGTCGAAACGCTCTCGGCATTCGACGGGGCAGGCATTGACCTGGTGCGTGCCCTGGTGCCTCCGGGAAGGACCGCCTGCCTCCTTGGTTCTTCGGGTGCCGGAAAGTCGACGATTCTCAACGGCCTGATGGGAGGTGAGCGCCAGAGGACCGGAGGGATCTCGGAGACCACGGGCAAAGGCCGTCACACGACGACCCATCGCGAGTTGATAGTCATTCCCGGGGGTGGAGTGATGATCGACACCCCAGGCCTCAGGGAGGTCGCACTCATCGCCGACGAGGAGGCGCTGTCGGCGGCCTTCGGTTCTATCGAGGAACTGGCTCAACGGTGCCGGTTCACCGACTGCTCCCACACCACAGAACCGGGATGCGCAGTCCTTCGCGCGGTTGAGGCTGGGGATCTGGACACCGATCGACTGGAGTCATTCCATCGCCTTGGCAGGGAGATAGCCTTCCACCAGGCAGTCGAAGCGACCTCATCGGCCAGGGTGGAGCGAGACAGGTGGAAGTCGATCAAGAAGGAAGTGCGAAGGCTCTACAAGAGCCATTGAGAAGCCCTCGAAGGGTCAGAGGGCGAAATCTCAGGACCGCCGCAGGTTCCCGAGATAGATGGCAAGCAATGCCACCGCCGCCCCCGCCAGTTCCACCACCGTCGTCGGCCGGGCGAAGAGGAGCATGTCCCAGATGAACGTCATGGTGGGCTGGACGAGCAGCAGCAACCCCGCCTTCGACGCGTCGGTGGCGGCGAGCCCACGCGTGATCAGCATCCAACCGGTCGCCTGGCAGAGCGCGCCGTAGGCCAGCAGAGCCCCCCAACTCCCCGCGTCAGGGATGACGAAGCTCTCACCGGTCCTGGCCATTTCCACCGCCAGAAAGGCTGCCGTTATGAAGGAGACCACCGCCAGGAGTCCCACCGGCGACCCCGCACCGGGGCGGCGCTGCGCCTGTCGCAGGGACAACAGATAGCCGGTGTAGGCCAGCGCGGTGAGCACGCCGAAAACGACGCCCCAACGGTAGCGGGGGCCGAGTTCGGCGAAATCCATCCCCACCAGCAGCGCCAACCCGGCCACCGCCAGAGGCACGGAGGGGTAGAAGCGCCAGTCGGGCCGCTCGCCCAAGGCCCACACCCCTGCTGCCGCCATGAAGAAGACCTGGAAGTTCGCCAGGATCGTCGCCAACCCGGGTCCCACGTAATGGATCGAGTGATGCCAGAAGCCGAGGTCGAAGGCGAAGAATGCGCCCGCAACTGCCGCCCACAGGAGCCGGCGTCCGTCGAAGCGCCGCCTCTTCCCCTGGACGAGGGCCAAGGCCGCCAGGCAGGTCCCCCCGAAGAGCACTCGGTAGAAGCCCGAGGCGATGGGCCCCGTGGCCGACACCTTGACGAAGACCGCGGAGAAACTGATGAGGAAGCCCCCCGCCAGCACCTTCAGGGCGCCGCCCCTGTCGGCCGAGGTGGTGGCCCCGTCAGCCATCCGTGCCCCAAACCACATCGGCCTGGAACAGCACGTGTTTCAAAATCTCAGCCACGATAGTCGACACCAGTCCGCATGCCCTCCGAAAGGCCGCGAGTGAGAAGACGAATCCGTCCACGGGTCGGCGAGACACATCGCCTGGCCCGCACGAAGCACCCCCTCGAAAGCGGGAGCGCCTTCGTGCTCCACGGCCAAGAGAGGTGGGCGACTTCGGAAGTCTGACGCATGGGACAGTCTCGGCAAGCAGGGGGGCCTTCGAGATTGCATCAATCCAAAGACGACCAGGGCCCCGATCGCTCGGGGCCCTGCGGTGAAGCTGTCCTGACTAGAGCCGGCCGTCTACTTCTTGCCCTTCTTCTTCCCCCGCGCAGCCCGGGCCTTCGCCAGGCCGGCCGCCAGGTTCTTATCCAGCGCCATCTGCTTTCGCGCCTCGGAGTAGTTCTTCGCCACGAGCGGCGTCCCCGCCGGGATCCCGAAGGCCTTGCGGTACTGGCCGGGCTTCAGGTCGTGGGCCGTGGCGATGTGCCTCTTCAAGGTCTTCATGCCCTGGCCGCAGACCATGCAGAACACCTTCTCGGCCCCGAAGGCGGCCTCCATCGGGACGGCCGGCTTGGCAGGGGCCGCTTCCCCCGCTGCCTCCTCGATGGCAACCGTTTCGACGCCCTCCACGCCGGCCAGGCCCGCGAGCTTGGCGTAGACGTTCTGGATCTCGCCGATCAGGGAGTCGATGCTCATTTCGTTCATGGATGCGTGGGAGGCGACGATGTCGGCGGTCATGGCCACGAGTGTCGTGTTGTCCATGGGTGCTCCTTCCTGCCAAGGATGAAGTTTTGAATGTCGGGTGCCGGTAGTAACCCCGCAAACCAAATGTGTCAAGCCGAAGTGGATACGAAGTGGAACCAGGATGCTCCTCTCGCCGCCGAGAGCCACGAACATCTGCGGCACCTCGACCCAGGTAAAAGGGAGAGCCCGCCGTGGAAGTGCAGCGGGCTCTCCGTGGACCACTTTCAGCGGGATGAGTCGGCGGTGGTGTCTACT
This sequence comes from uncultured delta proteobacterium, assembly GCA_963707045.1. GTDB lineage: Bacteria > Desulfobacterota > Deferrisomatia > Deferrisomatales > JACRMM01 > CAZGRT01. The sequence goes on along the minus strand of CAVPOV010000027.1, from coordinate 112,855 downwards.
TTCCGACACCGACCGGATTACTGCTCGACCTTCCCCGTCGTTCAGTACCCCACCCGCCAGGAGCGCACGAACTGGAACTGGGTGTCCGTCTGGGGCGAGTTCCACGCGTAGGGCATGGCGTAGGCCTCGCGCTGCAGGACGATCCGCTCCAGGGCCAGTGCGCCGGCGTGGCACGGGTCCGCGGTGCCGAGGAGCGCGTCGGCGTGGCGCATGAGGTAGCACCCGAGCACGGTGCCCGTCCTCCCGAAGCCTCCGAGGCAGTGGACGTAGACCGGGGCGCCGCCCTGCCGCAGCGCGTCGAGGTGGTCGAGGATGCCCGCCATCTCCCCCACGGTCGGGACGCCCATGTCCGGGATGGGGAAGCGGGTGTAGCCGGCGACGACCCCCATGTCGCTCGCGGCCCCGGCCAGCGTCTCGCCGTACGGGGCAAGCAGCCCGAGGGTCGAGAACTCTCCGGCCTGGGTGAGGTCGACGAAGGCGCGCACGCCCTGGGAGAGGAGTTCCCGGAGCTTCCGGGCCGCGTCCCGCAGGTCCAGGTCGCCGGGGTAGGGCCCGGCCGCGATCTTCTTGGGCAGAAGCCAGTAGTGCGGGATCACGCGTTGTCGTCCCCGTGGCGCAGGTCACAGCCGTGGAGCGGGAGGGGGCGATGGAGCAGACGTAGCGGGCTGGTCGACAGGAGCACGGCGCCTCAATCCGGGCAGATGACCAGGTGCCGGGCCGGCTCGGTGCCCTCGCTCTCGGCCAGCAGGCCTCGGCGCGTCACGACCAGGTGCTGCAGCTTGCGCAGGGCGGCGCGCCTCGGCTGGAGGGCCACGGCCATGCCCTCCCGGGCGACCCGTTCGGCGGCCTCCTCGGCCTCGCGCACCGCCTCCGCGACCTCGGCGTCCTCGATGCCGCCCAGCCGCGGGAAGACCCCGAGGAGGGCCCTTCGGATCTGGGAGGTGCTGTTCCGCTTCACCCAGTGGATCGCGGCGCCGGTCTCCCGGGCGACCCGGTCGAGGCGCCCGTCTCCCCCCCGGGAGCGAAGGGCCAGGATCACGGTGGCCTGCTCGGGCCTGCCGACGGCCCGGGCGTCGAGGCCGAGGTCGCGGATGACGCGCTCCAGGCTGTCGCGGCTCACGGCGTAGGGGTAGATCCTCGCCGGCCCGCCGCGGGACGCAGGACCCTCCCGGGGCGCAGACGGGGGGCGGTCCTCCTCCACCTCGACGCGGCCGTCCTCGCCGCGCACCCGGCGCTCGCCGCCCGGGTCGCCGCTGCGCAGGATCGCGTCCACGGCCGCCGCCGTGTCGGCGTGGACGATGACCTCGGCGTAACCGAGGATCTCCACGACGGCGTCGAAGGTCGGGGGCGACTTCCGCTCGCTCACCGTCTTCTGGGTGCCCCGGAAGCGCGCCTCGTCGTCCCCCAGGGTCACGGTCTGCACCCCGCCCACGAGGTCGCTGAGCGTGGGGTTGACGACAAGGTTCTCCAGGGTGCCGCCGTGGGCCGTGCCGATGAGCTGCACGCCGCGTTCCGCGATGGTGCGGGCCGCGACCGCCTCGGCCGCGGTCCCGATCTCGTCCACCACCACGACCTCGGGCATGTGGTTCTCCACCGCCTCGATCATGACGGCGTGCTGGCGGTCGGGATGCGGCACCTGGATGCGGCGTGCGCCCCCGATGCCGGGGTGCGGCACGTCGCCGTCCCCCGCGATCTCGTTGGAGGTGTCCACGACCATGACCCGCTTGCCCAGGTCGTCGGCCAGGACCCGCGCGGCCTCGCGCAGCATCGTGGTCTTGCCGATGCCCGGGGGCCCCATGAGGAGGAGGCTGACGCCCGACTCCACGAGGTCGCGGATGAGGTCGATGGTGCCGAAGACGGCGCGCCCCACCCGCAGGGTCAGCCCGATCACCTCGCCGCGCCGGTTCCGCAGGGCCGAGATGCGGTGCAGGGTGCGCTCGATGCCGGCCCGGTTGTCGGCGGTGAAGTCGCCGAGGCGGGACAGGACGTGGTCGAGCTCCTCGCGCGAGCAGGCCCGCTGGAGCAGGCGGCGGGGGCCGTCGACCAGCCGAGCCTCCGGCGGGCGTCCCAGGTCGAGCACGACCTCGAGGAGATGCTCCCCCGGCAGTGCCTCGACGGCCTGCTGCACGGGCAGCGGCAGCGTGTCGACCAGCAGGCTCAAGTCGTCGGGCGGGCGCGGGGCGCCTGCATCCTGTGCGTCGCTCATGCGCGGAGGATATCACAGGAGAGCCGCCCCGGCCGTCCGTGCCTCCCTCCGGTCCGACGGTGCCGACCAGGCGGCCCCGGGTGCTTGACAGGGGGGCGGGGCGTTGTGACACTCTGCGGCGGCTCGCCTCCCGTTCCGGGTCGCCGCGGGCACCGCCCCCATACCCCGCCCGAACACGGGTATCGGACGCCGGAGAGGCGCCGCCCGGCCCGAAGCCCCCACCGAGGACCCCGGATGCCCCCTCGCAAGCGCAAGGCTCGCGGACGTCGCCAGAGGCGGCCTGCACGGCGGCGTCTCCTGCTGGCGGCGGTTTGCCTGGCGGGTGCCGCCATCGCCGCGTACGTGGGCTACCTGGACTGGGAGGTGCGGCGGCGCTTCGAGGGGCAGCGCTGGGCCCTGCCGGCCCGGGTGTACGCGCGGCCCCTGGAGCTCTACGCCGGCGGTGCGCTGAGCGCGGACGAACTGGAGCGGGAGCTCGCCGCGCTCCGCTACCGGCCCCAGGAGGGGGCGGGGCCGCCGGGCACCTTCGCCCGGGACGGGGACGTCTTCCGGGTGCGAACCCGTGCCTTCGAGTTCCCGGACGGCGCCGAGCCATCCCGAGACCTGACGATCGCGTTCTCGCGGAGCGGGGTCGCCGACGTCCGGCGGGCGGACACCGGTGAGACGGTCGCGCTCGCGCGCCTCGACCCCCTCGCGTTCGCGAGCATCTACCCCGCGCACCAGGAGGACCGCACCCTGGTGCGGCTGGATCAGGTGCCCCCGGTCCTGCTCGCAGGGCTCATGGCGGTGGAGGACCGGGCGTTCCGGACGCACCGGGGGGTGGACCCCCGGGCCGTGCTGCGCGCCCTGGTCGCCAACCTCCGGGCGGGCGGAGTGGTGCAGGGGGGCAGCACGCTGACCCAGCAGCTGGTCAAGAACTTCTACCTCACCTCGGAGCGCACCCTCGCCCGCAAGGTCAACGAAGCGGTCATGGCGCTTCTCCTGGAGTGGCACTACGGCAAGGACGAGATCCTGGAGGCCTACTGCAACGAGGTGTACCTGGGACAGGACGGGAAGCGGTCGATCCACGGCTTCGGCCTGGCCGCCGCCTTCTACTTCGAGTTGCCCCTGGAGGAGCTCGACCTCGCCCAGGTCGGACTGCTGCTGGCGCTGGTGAGGGGGCCTTCGCAGTACGACCCGCGCCGGCACCCGCGGCAGGCGCGGGAGCGGCGCGACCTCGTGCTCGACGTGATGGCCTCCCGGGGGGCCGCCGGGTCGACCGAGGCGAGGCAGGCGAAGGCCCGGCCCCTGGGGGTCACGGCCGACCCTCCGAGCGGCGTGACGAAGTACCCGGCCTTCCTCGACCTGGTCCGACGGCAGCTCTCCCGGGACTACCGGGAGGAGGACCTGCGGAGCGAGGGGCTCCGGGTGTTCACGACCCTGGACCCGGGGGTGCAGCTCCGGGTCCAGGCCGTCGCGGCGGACCGCCTCGCGAAGCTGGAGGCGACCCGGGGGCTGCCGGAGGACTCGCTCCAGACCGCGGCCCTCGTGGCCGACCCGCGCACGGGGGAGGTGCTGGCCGCCGTGGGGGGGCGGCGCTTCGAGGCCGGGGGCTTCAACCGGGCGATCGAGGCGGTCCGCCCCGTCGGCTCGCTGGTGAAGCCCGCGGTCTACCTGGCTGCCCTGGCCCGGCCGGAGCGGTACACGCTGGCGACCGTCGTGGACGATTCCCCGGTGCGCGTGGAGATGCCCTCCGGCCCGTGGGAGCCCCGGAACTTCGACCGCACGTTCCGCGGCCCGGTGCTCCTCTACCAGGCGCTGGCCAACTCGTACAACGCGGCCACGGTGCGGGTCGGCCTCGACGTGGGGCTGGAGTCCGTGCTCGACACCCTGGTGGCCCTGGGGGTGGAGCGGCGGTACCCCGCGTACCCGTCGGTCCTGCTGGGGGCGGTGGAGATGACGCCCCTCGAGGTGACGCAGATGTACCAGACCCTCGCCGGCGGGGGATTCCGGACGCCCCTGCGCACGGTCCGGGACGTGCTCGACGCCGAGGGCCGGCCGGTGCAGCGCTACCCCCTCTCGGTGGAGCGCGTGCTCGACCCCGCGGTGGTGCACCTGGTCGACGCGGCGCTGGAGGTCGCCGTGCGCGAGGGGACCGGGCGCCCGGCCCTGGAGTACCTCCCGGAGGGTTTCGCGGCGGCGGGGAAGACCGGCACCACGGACGACCTTCGCGACAGCTGGTTCGCGGGGTTCACCCAGGACCGGCTGGGGGTGGTCTGGATCGGGACCGACGACAACTCGCCCACGGGCCTGACCGGCGCCACGGGGGCGCTGCCCCTCTGGGCCGAGATCATGGCCGGGATCCGCGCCGCGCCCCTCTCCCTCGCCCTCCCGGAGGGGGTCGAGACGGCGAGGGTCGATCCCCGGAGTGGGGAGCGTGCGAGCGGCTGGTGCGGGGACTGCGTGGAGCTCCCGTTCCTGGAGGGGACCGCCCCGAGGCATCCCTCGACGGAGGGGTTCCAGAAGGCCGTGGACTGGGTGCGCGGGCTCTTCTGAAGCGCTCTGACGGCACGGGGTTCCGGAGGAGGCGTGCGGGGCTGCGGGCCCGGGCGGTTCGGCGGCGGAGGTGGCGATGAGGGCGAGTGCGGTCGTGGCGTCGGTGCTGGCGTTGGTGCTCGCGGGGGGCTGCGCCCTTCCCGCGACGGGGCGGCGCTCCGCCACGGCGGTGGAGACCGCGGGGAGCGGGTCGGCTCCGGGCGGGGGTGCGGAGGAGACCACCGGGGTCTCGGAGGCCCCCGGGGCGGAGCGGGCCGGGCCGGACACGGTGCCCGGCGGCGCGGTGGTGGCGCTCGTGCGCACGGCGTCGGACGAGACCCGGGCCGGGCGGTACGACGCGGCCGCCGGCGCTCTGGAGCGGGCGATCCGCATCGAGCCCGGCGACTCCGAGCTCTGGGCGCGGCTGGCCGAGGTCCGCCTGCGCCAGGGGCAGCCGCGGCAGGCCGAGGCGACGGCCCTGAAGGCGGTGAGCCTGGCGGGCTCCGGCCGTCGCGACCTCAAGGCCCGGGGCTATCGCCTGGTGGCCGAGGCCCGGCGGGCCCTCGACGATCTGGACGGGGCCCGGGAGGCCGACGCGGCCGCGGCCCGGTGGGAAGAGGGCCGGTAGGTCTCGGGCGCGCGGCGACCCCCGCTGGCCCGGGGGACGCCCCCCCCGCGCCGGTTCGCCTCCGGTGACGCTTTCTTGACTCGCCCGTCGGCGCGCCGGTAGCCTTTGCCGCGATCCGACCGCGGAATCCCCCCTGCAGCGAGACCTTCCGCCGAGAGCGGGCCCCTGGAGCGTCGGAGGCCACCCCATGCGCTTCCTGCAGAACCTCAAGCTCCGCTGGAAGCTGCTGGTGATGGTGCTTCCCCTCGTGGTCGTGCCGATCCTGGTGGTCGGGGGCGTCGTGGGCGCCGTGGCGACGCGTCAGGCCTACCTCGGCATCACCCAGACCAGCGAGGACGACCTCGGGCACATGGCCGAGTTCACGCTGGACCTCCTCAACGCCCACCACCAGCAGTTCCAGGTGTACAAGCAGGACAAGAAGGCGACGGTGGAGCGCGACCTCGCCACCCTCGTGAACTTCGCCTACAGCCTGATCGAGGCGGAGCACGAGAGGATCGGGGCGGGCCGGGCGGACCTCGCCGGGGCCCAGCGGGAGGCCCGGCGGGCCCTGCGCACCGTCAACGTGGGGGAGAGCGGCTACTTCTACGCCATGACGCTCCGGGGGGACCTGGTGATCCACCCGGCCCGGGAGGGTGAGAACATCTACGACGCCCGGGACGAGGACGGGCGGTACTTCATCCGGGAGATGTGCCGGCGCGCCGCGGAGGCCGGGCCGGGCGAAGTGCTCTACACCGTGTACCCGTGGCGGAACGAGGTTCTGGGCGACCCGTACCCCAGGAACAAGGTGGTGGCGTACCGGTACTTCCCGGCCTGGGACTGGATCGTGGCCGTGGGGAGCTACCTCGACGAGACCTACGAGGACGCCGCCTTCGAACGCCGCTCCTTCGAGGAGTTGAAGGCCAGGATCAAGGCGAAGCGGGTGGGCCGGACCGGGTACATCTACGCCATGACCACCCAGGGCGTGCTCACGGTCCACCCGACCCGGGAGGGCGAGAACATCTACGACGCCCAGGACGAGGACGGGCGCGCCTTCATTCGGGAGATGTGCGAGAAGCGAGCGGGCTGGATCCGCTACCCGTGGCGGAACGAGGGCGAGCCCTCCGCGCGCACCAAGATCGTGCGCTACGAGCACTTCGAGCCGTGGGGTTGGATCGTCGCGGCCGGGTCCTACGAGGACGAGTTCTACGGAGAGGCCAACAAGATCCGGGGGCGCATCCTCTGGACCCTGGGCCTGCTGACGCTGCTGGTGGGCGCGGTCGCGGTGGGCATGGTCTCCTGGGCCGCCACGGTCTACACCGCCCCGATCCGGAAGATGATCGAGGGGATCCGCAGGGTCAAGCGGGGCAAGCTGGACGAGCGCATCGACATCCGGTCCGACGACGAACTGGGGGAGCTCGCGGCCACGTTCAACCGCCTCACCCAGGTGCTGCGGGAGAACCGCGAGATGGAGGCCTCCCTGGCCCAGCAGGGCCGGATGGCCTCCCTGGGCCTGCTCGCGTCGGGCGTCGCCCACGAGATCAACAACCCCCTCGGGGTCATCCTCGGCTACGCGGCGTACCTGGAGAAGAAGCTGGACGCCGAGGATCCCAACCTCAAGTACATCCAGGAGATCCGCCGGGAGAGCAACCGCTGCAAGAAGATCGTGCAGGACCTCCTCAACTACGCCCGGGCGCCCCGCCCGGCGCCCCAGGAGACCGACCTCAACGCGCTGCTCGACCAGATCGTGGACTTCGCCGCCAACCACACCGACATGCAGGGGGTGGGCGTCGCCAAGCAGTTCGATCCGGCGCTCCCGCGGCTCTTCGTGGACCCGGACCAGATGCGCCAGGTGGCCATCAACCTCATTCTGAACGCCGGCGCGGCCATGCCCGAGGGGGGAAGCCTCACGGTGCGGACGGGGATGGGGGCGCCCGGGTTCGTCGAGGTGGCGTTCCAGGACAGCGGCTCCGGCATCCCTCCGGAGCACCTCGAGAAGGTCTTCGAGCCGTTCTTCACGACCAAGGCGCGGGGCACCGGCCTCGGGCTCTCCATCACGCGCCAGATCGTGGAGCAGCACCACGGGACGATCCGGGTGGAGAGCGAGGTCGGCCGTGGCACGACCGTCACCCTGAGCCTCCCCATCGCCCCCGAGACGTTCTAGGCCGTGCCGCCATGAGCCAAGCCGCCAAGCGCGTGTTGGTGATCGACGACGAGGAGGCCCTCTGCCGGATGGTGGAGGCCGTGCTCTCCGACCGCGGCTACGCCGTGACCACCCACACGCGCTCCTTCGACGCCGTGGAGAACTTCGAGCCGGGTCGCTACGACGTGGTGGTCACGGACGTGAAGATGCCGGGCATGGACGGGCTCGAGGTGCTCCAGCGCCTCAAGGAGGCGGAGCCCGGCCTCCCCGTCATCGTCATCACGGCCCACGCCACGGTGGAGATGTCGATCCAGGCCCTGCGCAAGGGGGCCTACGACATGGTGACCAAGCCCTTCGAACCCGAGGAACTCCTCTACCGGGTGCGCAACGCGATCCGGCAGAGCGAGTTGCTCGCCGAGAACCGGGGGCTCCGGGAGGAACTGGCCGGTCAGGGCCGGTTCGGGAACCTCGTGGGTGAGGCGCCGAAGCTTCTCGCCGTGCTGGAGACCGCCCGGCGGGTGGCGGCCCGGGACACCCCGGTCCTCGTCACCGGGGAGTCCGGGACCGGCAAGGAGCTGGTCGCCCAGGCCGTGCACGCCAACTCCCCGCGCCGCGAAGGCAAGTTCGTGGCGATCAACTGCGGGGCGCTGCCCCAGTCGCTGCTGGAGGGGGAGCTCTTCGGCACGCGACGGGGCGCCTTTACCGGGGCGGACCGGGACCGCAAGGGGCTGCTGGAGGAGGCCGACGGGGGGACCCTCTTCCTGGACGAGGTCGGCAACCTCCCCCTGGAGGTCCAGAAGACGCTCCTGCGCTTCCTCCAGGAACAGGAGTTCTACCGCGTGGGGGACACCCGCCCCACCCGGGTGAACGTGCGCATCGTGTCCGCCACCAACTCGGACCTGCGGGCGGCCGTGGAGGCCGGGGCGTTCCGGGAGGACCTGTACTACCGCCTCAACGTGGTCAACCTCCGCCTGCCCCCGCTGCGGGAGCGGCCGGGGGACATCCCGCTCCTGGCCGCCCGGTTCGTGAGAGAGCTCAACGAGCGCTTCGGGACCCGGGTGCGAGGCTTCTCCGCCGAAGCCATGCAGGCGGCCTGCCGATTTCCGTGGCCGGGCAACGTGCGCCAGTTGAAGAACGTGGTGGAGGCGTCGCTGGCCGTCGCCACCGGAGACGTCATCGACCTGCCCCTGCTGTCGCAGTTCATCGAAGCCGGCGCGCCGGGGGAGGTCCCCCCCGCCCCCGAAGGGCTGGACTACGCCGCGGCCATGGATCGCTTCGAGGCGGACTACCTCCAGCGGCTCCTGGCCGAGGCCGGGGGGAGCGTGGAGGAGGCCGCCCGTCTGGCCAACATCAACGTGGCGACGATCTACCGCAAGATCAAGAAACACGGCCTGCGCAAGGACGAGCGCCCCGACCCCGAAGCCCTCCCGGGCGCCGCCGCGGACTGAGGCGGCGTCCGGCCGGGGACGCGCCCCCGATCCCTCTCGCATCCCTGCGAGACCCGAGCACTTCCGTTCGCAGTTCTGCGAACCGCCGTGTCGCCGCGCCAGTTCCATTCCCAACCAGCTGAAATCACTGGATTCTCTCGGTTGCGTCCGGGAGCCGCCGGGGGGGAGCGTCTCTCGCGGTGGGCGCCCGGCGGCCGACCCGCTCTTGCACGGCTGCGAGACGATCCTCCGGTCGCCCGTCGCCCTTTCAACGTTCAAACATCCGATTTTACTAGGCATTCACGTTTCCCGACGTCGTTTGCGCCGCCTTGGCACCGGTCTTGCTCTTCCCGGGGCCGAAACCGGGAATCGGCGGTAGGGGACATACGGGGACGAGGCATGGCGGCGGGACGGTTGTGCGGGTTCTACGGTTCGGGAGACGGCGCGTGCGAGGTCGGCACCGAGTACATCTCCACGTCGGACGTGGAGACCATCGTCCGGTACTGCACGTCCCGCTTCGAGGACTGCGCGCGCTTCCAGCAGGTGGCCGAGGCCCGGGGCCTGACGCCCGCGCCGGCCGCCCGGTGCCCGCCGCCACGGAGAGTGCAGCGGGGTTCGCAACTCCCACCCCTTCGAGATGAAACCCTTGAGAACACAGGAGGAGGCAAGATGGGGCAGTCGCTGAAGAGCCGAGGCTGGAGGGTGGCGCTCGCCGGGACCGGGATCAACCTGGCCCTGGGCATCCTCTACACGTGGAGCATCTTCAAGGGGGCCATCAAGAACTCCATCGAGGCGGGCGGCCCGGGGTCGTTCCAGTGGGACATGGCGTCCATCAACGATCCCTACGCCGTGTGCTGCCTGGTGTTCGCCTTCGCGATGATCGTGGCCGGCAAGGTGCAGGACCGCTTCGGCCCGCGCCTCACCGCGCTCCTGGGAGGCCTCCTGGTGGGCGCCGGGTTCGTGTGGATCTCCCAGAGCACGAGCTACTGGAGTTGGGTCGCGGGCTTCGGCGTCCTCGCCGGCCTCGGGATCGGCTTCGGGTACTCGGCGGCGACCCCGCCGGCCCTGAAGTGGTTCCCCCCGGCCAAGACCGGGCTGATCGCCGGCGTCGTGGTGTCGGGCTTCGGGCTCGCCTCGGTGTACATCGCTCCCCTGGCGACGTACCTGGTGGGGGCGTGGGGCCTGCAGAAGGCGATGCTCGGCTTCGGGCTGGCGTTCGCGGTGGTGGTGAGCGCGCTCTCCACGTTCCTCGTGAACCCGCCCGAGGGCTTCCTCTTCGGCGAGGCGGCCGACCAGAAGGCCAAGGCCGCTAAGGCCGGCGCCGTCGGTGAAGCTGGCGGGGGACTTCAAACCCTCGGAGATGGTCCGCAGCGTCAACTTCTACATGCTCTGGGCGCTGTTCTTCATCGGCTCCGGCGCCGGCCTGATGGTGATCGGCAGCGTGGCCGGCATGGCGAAGAAGAGCCTCGGGGAACTCGCCTTCGTTGCGGTGGCCCTCATGGCCGTGGGCAACGCGGCGGGCCGGGTGGTCGCCGGCATGATGTCGGACAAGATCGGCCGCGGCCGCACGCTGCTGGTCATGCTGGCCGCCCAGGCCGCCCTGATGTTCGCCGCCATCCCGGCGGTGGCGCTCGGGCCAGCCCGCTGCTGCTGGTCCTGCTCGCCACCTTCATCGGCTTCAACTACGGCACCAACCTGTCGCTTGTTCCCGTCGTTCGCCAAGGACTTCTGGGGCCTCAAGAACTTCGGCACGAACTACGGCGTGCTCTTCAGCGCCTGGGGCGTGAGCGGGTTCGTGATGGGGCGCGTCTCCCAGATGCTGACCGCGAAGCACGGGCAGCTACGACATGTCCTTCGTGCTCGCCGGGGTGTTGCTCCTGATCGGCGCCGGGCTCGCGCTGGCGCTGCGCGAGGGCAAGGCCTACCAGACCGAACAGGTGCTCGAGGAGGCCGAGGACCAGGGGGCGTCGGCCGAGGCCCGCCCGGGCGTGGCCGCTGCCCAGAGCTGACGACTCTCGGGACCGTCCCCGAGGGAGGAGAGAGGGCCCCGCTTCGGCGGGGCCCTCGTTCTTGGGGGCGGGGGCTTCCGGGTCTGGAGCCCGGGGGCGCGAACCGGTAGAGTCCCGCCCGGGAGGACCGACGTTGACCGGACTACTGCTCCTGTGCCGCCCCGGGTTCGAGGCCGAGTGCGCGTCGGAGGCGGAGCGCTTCGCCTCCGGCGTGGGGGTGGAGGCGCGCGGCCGCTGGGAGGCGGGGGAGGGCTGCGTGCTCCTCGCGGTCGAGAACCCGGGAGGTCGCCGCCGGCCTCGCGGCCCGGTGCTCGGTCGCGGATCTGGTCTTCGCCCGGCAGGCCTTCGGCGCGCTGGAATCCCTCCGGTTCCCGCCGGGTCCCGGTGCGGCGCCGGCGCTGGTGAGCGCGGCGGGAGAGTGGGCGGAGCGACTCGGCGTCCGCGGGTTCCACGGCGCCTTCGTGGAGGCCGCGGACGGCGAGCGGGGACGGCGCCTCCAACCGGCCTGTGCTCGCCTGGAGGGCCCCCTGGAGGCGGGATTGAGGGCTCGGGGGTTGCTGCGGGCCGTGCCGGGTGCACAGCGGCTCCACGTTCTTCTGGGCGGCGAAGGGGAGGGGTGGCTCGGCGTCTCGACCCCCCTGCGCTCCTCCCCGTGGCCCATGGGGATCCCTCGGCTTCGGTTCCCAGCCGGGGCGCCCAGCCGTTCGGTGATGAAGCTGGAGGAGGCGCTCCTGGTCTTCGTGCCCGAGGGGGAGCGGCACCGCCGGCTCCGTGCCGGGATGCGCGCGGTGGACCTGGGCGCGGCTCCGGGGGGGTGGTCCTGGGCGCTGGCCTCCCGGGGCCTGCTGGTGGCGGCCGTGGACAACGGCCCGCTGGCTCCCGCCGTCCTCGAGGGAGGGCTCGTGGAGCACGTGCGGGCCGACGGGTTCACCTGGCGGCCGCCCCGCCCGGTGCACTGGCTCGCGTGCGACATGGTGACGGCGCCGGCGCGGGTGGCGAAGCTGGTGGGAGTGTGGGGTGCCCGGCGACTCTTCCGGGAGGCTGTGTTCAACCTGAAGCTGCCCTCGGGCCGGCGGCTCGACGAGGTCCTGCGCTGCGCGGGGATCGTCGGGCGGGAGCTCGGCCGCGCGGGGGTCGAGGGGGAACTGCGGTTCAAGCACCTCTACCACGACCGGGAGGAGGTCACCGGGCACCTGCGCCTGACCGAAGGGGACGCCGCCCGCTCCGGGGGCCGCGCGAAGGGACCGGGGCCCCGTCGGCCCGCCTCGCGGCGGGCGGCTCCCGCCAAGGGCGGCCGCGGAAGGGGGAGGTGAGGGCGCCCGGCGGGGCTTACCCGCTCCGTGACCGGCGGCGGGCCAGGGTCTCCTCCATCCGCAGGACCTCGGACCGGGTGAAGACCCGGAGCAGTACCGGCCGCTGGACCTCGAACATGGACCGGGCCGACCGCTGGGCCCCCTCGAAACACCGGAGCATGTCGGCGTCGTAGCGGGACCAGCCGGTGTCGAAGAACGTCGGGTTGAGCACCGTCGTGACCACGCGCGCGCCGTTCACCCGGACCAGGTCGATCGGGAAGAGGGCGCAGGAGAAGGGCTTCGCCCGGTGGACCCCGCACCGCTCCCCCACCAGGTCGGGGCAGCGGACCTCCACCTTGCAGCAGAGGTTCTCGCCGAGCAGGGGGCGGCACCGGTCCGGGTCGCAGGACCACGGCTCCGCGAGGAGCGGGTCCACCAGCAGGTCCCTTCGGGCCCGCAGCATCCCCTCGAGGAAGACCTGCACCCCGAAGTTCCAGGGGATGTCGGTGAAGATCTCGTCGTCGAGCTCCGGGATCAGCGGAGCGTCCGGGTCGCCCGTCACGGGTTGACCTCCGGTGCGCGGGGGGTAGGCTGGGCCCCGACGGAACTGGGGGAGGGGGCCATGGAGACGATCCTCGGGACCACGCGACTCGTCCTGGTGCAAGGAGACATCACGGAGCAGGGGGTGGACGCCGTGGTGAACGCGGCCAACGCCACGCTGATGGGCGGAGGCGGCGTGGACGGCGCGATCCATCGGGCGGGCGGTCCCGCGATCCTCGACGAGTGCAAGGCGATCGTGGCGAAGATCGGCTACCTCGAGGGGGGCAAGGCCGTGATCACCACCGGCGGCCGCCTCCCGGCCCGTTTCGTCATCCACACCGTAGGGCCCGTCTGGAGGGGAGGCAGACGAGGCGAGGCGGAGGTGCTGAAACACGCCTACGCCGAGAGCCTTCGCCTCGCCGAGGAGCGGGGGCTGCGTTCCCTCGCCTTCCCGTCCATCTCCACGGGCGCCTACGGGTACCCGATCGAGAGCGCCGCCCGGGTCGCCCTCGATGTCGTGGCGTCCCACCTGGAAGCGGGGAGCCCGCTGGAGGAAGTGCGCTTCGTGCTCTTCTCCGAGGAGGACCTCGTGGCCTACGAGGACGCCATGTGCCGCAGGGCCGCCTGACCTCGGCTGTTCAGGCGTCGGTCCCGCCCCCGAACAGCAGTGACAGGTCCACCGCCCGGGCCGAGTGGGTCAAGGCACCGGCGGAGATCAGGTTCACCCCGGTCTCGGCGATCGCCCGCAACCGCTCCTCGGTGACCCCCCCCGACGCTTCCAGGATCGCCCGGCCCCGGGCGCGTCGCACCGCCTCCCGCATCCCCTCGAGGCCCATGTTGTCGAGGAGTACCGCGTCGGCCCCGGCCTCGAGGGCCTGCTCGAGTTCGTGGAGGTTCGTGACCTCCACCTCGACACGCAGCGTGTGGGGCGCCCGGCGGCGTGCGGCGGCCACGCAGGCCGCGATGCCGCCCCCCGCCCTCAGGTGGTTCTCCTTGATCAGGATGCCGTCGTAGAGGCCGGAGCGGTGGTTGGCCGCCCCCCCGACGCGAACCGCGTACTTCTCTAGGGCCCGCAAGCCCGGGGTGGTCTTGCGCGTGTCCACGAGGCGGGCCCCGGTGCCCTGGAGCCTGCCTGCCCAGCGCGCGGTGAGCGTTGCGATCCCCGACAGGCGCTGGAGCAGGTTCAGGGCCGTGCGTTCCCCGGTCAGCAGCGTCCGGGCGTCCCCCTCGACGTCGAGGATCCGGGTGTCGGCGGTCACGTCCTCCCCCTCCGCGACGTGCACCGTCCAGCGCAGGGGCGATTCCCCGAGCACCTCGAAGACGCGGCGGAAGCCGGGCAGGCCGGCGAGGCGCAGGGGCTCCCGGGCCACGAGGCGGGCCGTCGCGAGGGTTCCGCCGGCCACGGTCGCCTCGGTCGTGATGTCGCCGCCGCCCACGTCCTCCTCGAGGGCGGTCCGGATCAGGCGGTCGGCGGCGGCGAAGGGGAAGTCCATGGGGCTCAGGCGGCCGCCAGAACCCGGTCGAGGCTAGCCTGGAGCTTGGCCAGGGACTCGCGCATCTCCTCGGCCCGGCCCCGCTCCTTGGCCACCACCACTTCGGGCGCCTTCTCCACGAACTGCGGGTTCGCGAGTTTCCTCTCCAGGCGGTCCCATTCCGCGCGGGTCTTCTCGATCTCCTTGCGCAGGCGGCGCTCCTCCTCGGCGAGGTCGATGAGGCCGGCCAGGGGCAGGAAGATCTCCATGCCGGCCGCCACGGCCACCGCCGCCTTCTCCGGGCGCGGGGCTCCGGGGGCGAGAAACTCCAGGCTGGACAAGCCGGCGAGGGCGGCCACGGTGTCGGCCTCGGCCCGCAGGCCCTCGGTGACGGCGGCGTCCCCGAGCACGAGGGCGCGGATCCGCCGGGAGGGCGGCACGTTCATCTCGCCGCGCACGTTTCGGATCGGCGGACACCGTGGCCTGCACGAGCTCGATTCGGCCGCGCGCCTCCGCGTCCGCCGGCATCTCCTCCGCCTTGGGGAAGGGCGCGATCACCAGCGAGGCCGGACGCTCGCCCAGGTAGGAGGGCCACGGCAGTTTGTGCCAGAGCTCCTCGGTGACGAAGGGCATGAACGGGTGCAGCAGCCGGAACACGCCGTCGAACGTCCGGACCAGGGTCTGCTGCGCAGCCAGGCGGCCTCGGCGGTGTCCTCCGCCGCGTAGAGGGGGCGCTTGGCCATCTCCAGGTACCAGTCGCAGAACTCGTGCCAGAGGAACTGGTAGAGCGCGCCCGCCGCCTTGTCGAACTCGTAGCCGTCGAGGTGCGGCGCGGACCTCGCCGGTCGCGTGTCGCGCAGGCGGGAGCGGATCCAGCGGTCCTGGGCCGGCAGCTCGGCGAACGGGATCTCGGCGGCCGCCGGGTCGAACGTCCTCCGAGGTTCATCAGCGCGAACCGGGAGGCGTTCCAGATCTTGTTGACGAAGTTGCTGGTAGCCCTCGAAGCGCGTCTTCGGAGAGGCGGATGTCCCGGCCCGGGGCGGCGAAGGCCACCAGGGTGAAGCGCAGCGCGTCGGCGCCGTACTCGCTCGATGAGCTCCAGGGGGTCGATGGCGTTGCCCAGGCGACTTGCTCATCTTGCGGCCGTCGTCGTCGCGGACCAGGCCGTGGATGTAGACGTCGCGGAAGGGGACGTCGCCCATGAACTCCAGGCCCATCATGATCATGCGGGCCACCCAGAAGAAGATGATGTCGAAGCCGGTGACCAGGACGCTGGTGGGGTAGAAGCGGCGCAGGTCCGGCGTCTCGTCCGGCCAGCCCAGGGTGGAGAAGGGCCACAGCCCGGAGGAGAACCAGGTGTCCAGCACGTCCGTCGTCCTGGCGCGAGGTCGGCGCCGCCGCACGCGGGGCAGGCGGCCGGGTCGTCCGCGGGCCACGGTCAGCTCGCCGCAGGCCGCGCAGGTGAACGCCGGGATGCGGTGCCCCCACCAGATCTGGCGGGAGATGCACCAGTCGCGGATGTTCTCCATCCAGTCGAAGTAGACCTTGTCCCAGCGGCCGGGCACGAAGCGGATGCCGCCCGTCCCGCACCGCCTCGATGGCCGGCGTCGGCCAGGGGCTTCATCTTGCACGAACCACTGGTCGGAGAGGCAGCGGCTCGACCACCGTGTGGCAGCGGTAGCAGTGCCCGACGGCGTGCGCGTGGTCCTCGATCTTCTCGAGCAGGCCGCCGTCGGCCTCGAGGTCCGCGACGAGCTGCTTGCGGCACTCGAAGCGGTCCAGGCCGGCGTAGGGCGCCGGCGTCCTCGGTCATGGTGCCGTCCTCGTCCGATGACGTTGACCGGCGGGCAGGCCGTGGCGCTGGCCCATCTCGAAGTCGTTGGGGTCGTGGGCGGGGGTGACCTTGACCGCGCCGGTGCCGAACTCCGGGTCGACGAAGTCGTCGGCGATGACGGGGATGCTCGCGGCCGAGCAGCGGCAGGACGACGGTCTTGCCGACGCAGGTGCCGGTAGCGCTCGTCCTCGGGGTGCACGGCCACGGCGGTGTCGCCCAGCATGGTCTCCGGCCGGGTGGTGGCCACCACGAGCGTCGCCCGCTGCCGTCCTCGAGCGGGTAGCGGAGGTGCCACAGGTTGCCCTGCGTGCTCCTCGTGCTCGCACCTCCTCGTCGGACAGGGCCGTCTGGCAGCGCGGGCACCAGTTGATGATGTAGTTGCCGCGGTAGATCAGGCCCTTGTCGTAGAGGCGGACGAAGACCTCGCGCACGGCGCGGGACAGGCCCTCGTCCATGGTGAAGCGCTCGCGGCTCCCAGTCGCAGGAGGCGCCCAGGCGCTTGAGCTGGTGGATGATGCGTGCCGCCGTACTGCTCCCGCCACTCCCAGACCCGCTCGACGAACGCCTCGCGGCCCAGGTCGTCGCGGGTGCGTGCCCTCCTCGGCCAGCTGCCGCTCCACCACGTTCTGGGTGGCGATGCCGGCGTGGTCGGTGCCCGGCAGCCAGAGCGCGTCGTAGCCCTGCATGCGCTGCCAGCGGACGAGGATGTCCTGGAGGGTGT
Source organism: uncultured delta proteobacterium (assembly GCA_963707045.1). GTDB lineage: Bacteria > Desulfobacterota > Deferrisomatia > Deferrisomatales > JACRMM01 > CAZGRT01. The sequence goes on along the minus strand of CAVPOV010000027.1, from coordinate 96,093 downwards.
TGTTGAGGGCGTGGCCCATGTGCAGGATGCCGGTGACGTTGGGCGGCGGGATCACGATGGAGAACGGCGGGGCTCGGGGCGGCCGGGCTCGGCGTGGAAGCAGCCCGTCCCGCAGCCAGCGCCGGTACCACTTCTCCTCGATGGCGCGCGGGTCGTAGGTGCCCAGTTGCGGTGCGTCGTTCATCTCGTCCCTCGGGAAGGGCCGGGAAAGGGGTCCCGGAAGCAAATGAACGCCAAGTGTACGGAGGCGCAGGCGGGCCTGGCAAGGGGCGCGGGAGTTGGCGGGAGGGGCAGGGCGGAGGGAGTGCTGGCGAGAAGGCCTGGGGAGGGACCGCATCCGGCCCCTCCCCGGGCTCTCACGGAAACCGGGTCACTCGGGGGGAGGCTCCTGGCGGAGTTTCTCGATCGTCTCCCGGATGAGGCGTTCGGCCAGTTCCGGGACCACCTGCCACACCGCCCGTTCCACGGCCGCCTCGACCACGGGGGCGAGCTTCTCGGGCGAGAGATTCTCCTGCAGGGCCTCGCGCACCGCGTCCTCGACCCGGGTCGCCATCGCGTCGGCCCGGGGTTCGGGCTCCACGCGCGCCAGGTCCCAGGGAACCCCGGTCGGCGGCGTGGGCTCCGGGTGGGCCCAGGTCGGGTCCGTCTCCGCCGCCTCCGCGGCCGCAAGAGGCTCGGCGTGCTCTTCTTCGGCAGCCTCGGAAGGCTCGATCTCGGAGGTCTCGGCGAGGGGTTCCGTCTCCGCCACGGAGGGTTCGGTGACGGCCTCGGTCCGGAGTTCGGGGCGTTCGCCGGAGGACCTCTCTTCCTCCGTCGCGCCCGCCGCCGGCTCCCCCGAGGCCCACGCGTAGAACTCGTCCTCCGTCTCCTCGCCGGTTGCGGCCGGGGGCGCTCTCTCTGCCTCCTCCGGTTCGCCGGTTGCCGCCGGCGGTTCTGCGTCGAGCGCCCCGCCGTAATCGGGGGACTCCGCTTCCTCGGTTTCCCCGGTCCCTTCGTCTCCCGTCGGGAGGGATTCCTCCTCCGCACCCGCCCGGGACTCTCCCACCGACACGGTCGCCGACGGGGGAGGCTCCTGGGCCGCGAAGCCCCCCAGGTCTATGTCCCCGAGGAGATCCCCCTCCGGTTCCGCTCGCTGGGCCGCTGCGCCTTCACCCCAGAGCCCGCCGGCCTCGAGCCCTGCGGACTCTTCGGTCGCCGGTTCCTCCTCCCCGGCGAGGGGGGAGGGTTCCTGCTCCGTCTCCTCGGATCCCAGGTCCACGGACGGGAGTTCGACGTCCCCGTATGCACTGGGCTCCCCGCCGCCGGCCTCGGCCCCGGCGTATGAAGTCGCTTCCAACTCGAAGCCCGCCGATCGCGACGCGGCGAACGAGTCGCCTGCGGTCTCCGCTGGGGATTCGACGGAGGTTCCCGCGTCCACGGGTTCCAGATCCTCCAGGAGTTCGAACTCCTCGAACTCGTCCTGATCCGAAAGGTCGATGACCTCCACGGCGTCGCCGGCCGCAGGTTCGGCGGCGGCCTCTTCCGGAGGAAGGGCGACCTCCTCGAGTTCGAGCCCGAGCGTGCCGGCTTCGAGACTCGCCTCCAGCGCGTCGAGCAACTCTGCGGAACCAAAAGGCTTTGCCAGCACGCCGGCGGCGCCGACCGCCGTGGCCAGGCCCTCGCTCACCCGCCCGCCCATCATGATCACGGGAATCGCGCTTCGTTCCGGGAGGGATCGAAGGCTGCGGCACACTTCGTACCCGTCTTCCTCCCCCAGGGAGACGTCGCACAGGACGGCGTCGGGGGGCGTGGAGCGGACCGCTTCCCGGGCCGCCTCCGAGTCCGTAGCACAGTGCACGGTCCAGTCCTCGCCGGCCAAGGCGAACCTCACGGCGTCCTGCACGGTGGAGCTATCGTCGACTACGAGCACGCTCCTCGGCATATCTACCTCCTCGTCGAGGGCAAACAGGGCTCGGGTTCGGGTGCTCTTTTCGGCCGCAGGGGCGGCAACTCAAGCGAATCTAAAGAATCTTCCACGGCTGGGGCATGAACAACTCGATTCGTAGAGAGCCAGGGCGTAGCGGTCGGTCATGCCGGCGATGAAGTCCGCGGCCAGGTCCTCCACGGCCGCTCCCGGGATCTTCTGCGCCAGGGTTTCCTGGAACCACTCCGGCTGGTCCAGGAAGTGGTCGTACAGTTCCTCGAGCATCTTGCTCGCTTTCACGAAATCGTCGTGCACGGTGGGGTTGTCGTAGACCCGCTCGTAGAGGAAGCTCCCGCAGTTCGAGGGCGGCCTGGTGCGTCTGCCGCTCCCATCGCGACCGCTTCGAGGTCCCGGGACAGCGATCTCGCGGATCACGTCGCGGACCATGGCGTCGATCCGCTGGCCGTGGGTGCCGCCCAGGGCGGCGAAGATCGTGCGGCGGGATCTCCTCGCGACGGATCACCCCGGCGCGCAGGGCGTCGTCCACGTCGTGGTTGAGGTAGGCGACGAGGTCGGCGACGCGCACGACCTGGGCCTCCAGCGAGGCCTCTGCTCGCAGGATCTCCCCCTTGCCCTTGGTGTGGAAGACGATCCCGTCGCGGACCTCCTCGGTGAGATTGAGCCCCTGGCCGTCGCGCTCCAGCAGATCCACGACCCGCAGGCTCTGGAGCGCGTGGTGGAAGCCCCTGGGGCGGAGGCGGTCGAGCACCGCCTCGCCGGCGTGGCCGAACGGCGTGTGCCCCAGGTCGTGGGCCAGCGCGATCGCCTCGGTCAGGCTCTCGTTGAGGCGCAGTGCCCGGGCGATCGTCCGGGCGATCTGGCTCACCTCCAGGGTGTGGGTCAGGCGCGTGCGGTAGTGGTCCCCGGCCGGGTGCCAGGAAGACCTGGGTCTTGTGCTTGAGCCGGCGGAACGACTTGCAGTGGAGCACCCGGTCCCGGTCGTGCTGGAACGCCGGGCGGATGTCGCACTCGGGTTCGGGGCGATCGCGACCGCGGGTCTGACGGGAACGCGTCGCCCGGGGGTGGAGCGTCTGATCTTCCTGCTCTTCGAGGAGTTCGCGGATCATGGACCTGCCGCGTCGTGTGAAGCGCCAGACTAGCCGATCCGGCCCGGCCTTCCAAGGGAAAGGTCGCGGAGCCTCGCGGGTGCGGGTGCCGTGGCGAGGGTCGCGTCGGGGTGCTAGTCTATATCTGTGCCGAGGGTGACGGGGGCGCAGGGGGAGGAGGAGAGGCAGGACCATGCGCGGTCGCAGGGCGGGGGTTCTCCTGGTGGTGACGCTGGTCTTTGCGGCCTGCGGCGTGATTTCCAGAGAGGTGCGGGAGCAGGCGGTGCGTCTCGGGGGATTCTCGGAGTTGCGCGACGCCCCGGAAAGCTTTGGCGGACGCACCGTGATCCTCGGGGGCGAAATCATCGAGGTCCGCAACAAGGGAGAGGAGACCCACCTCCTGATCCTGCAGAGGCCCCTGGACGTTTCCGAGCGCCCCAAGCTCGATGCCCTGAGCGAGGGCAGGTTCATCGCGCGTTTCCTGCGATACCTCGACCCGGTGCTCTTCGCGCCGCAGCGGGAGGTGACGGTGGCCGGGGTCGTGGGGGGGACGCGCACCGAACCCGTCGGGGAGACCCAGTACCGCTACGTGCTGATCGACGGGGTGGAGATCCACCTCTGGACGAGACCGCCCTACGACCGGCTCTACTGGGAGTACTACTACGACCCGTGGCACCCCTGGTATCCGCCCTATCCCTGGTGGTACGGGGCTCCTTGGTACTGGCGGCGCTGACCGGTGCCAGCGGCTGGAGCAATTCGGACTCAAGCCGCGGCGGCTCGCTGACGATACGTGGCTTGTGGCGAACAAGAGCCACCTCCTCTCTTCCTCCTCTCCTCTTCGAGCGGGCCGCCCTTGGGCGGCCCGCTCGATGTTCGGGGTCCCCGTCCCCCGGTTTCGGGTTGCCCCCCGGAGAGACGGCGCTACCCTGGGGCGGGTCCACGACGCCGAGCCACGCCCCGGGAGGATGCCCATGGCCGGAGAAGCCCCCAAGGGGATCGCGATTCGATTGGCCGACCACGTCGCCTACGCGGAGGGGGGGGTCGTGAGCAAGACGCTGCTCGACCGGAAGGTGGGCACCCTGACCCTCTTCTCCTTCGACGTCGGCCAGGGGTTGAGCGAGCACACGGCACCCTTCGACGCCTCGGTGGAAATCCTGGAGGGAGAGGCCCTGCTCACCATCGGGGGTCAGGAGGTCCGGGCACAGGCCGGGGATCTGGTGGTCATGCCCGCGCACGTGCCCCACGCCCTGCGCGCCGAGCAGCGCTTCAAGATGCTATTGATCATGATTCGGGCGTAGAGCTGGTTCCTCTGGGGCCGCGCGGGGCGTGTGTACGCGCCCGCCGGGCTGGGCGCCGCTGGCCCTATCCGGAGCGGCACGGCGGACCGTGCAGCGGACGCGCGGTCCGCCGCGGACAGGGGTGGGGCTCCGGAGGGTTGCGGAGACAGAAGCGGGAGGTTCGATGAACCGGCAGGAAGTCGCTGGAGGCGTATCGTCAGATGCGTCTGGCCCGGGCCTTCGAACTGAAGGTGGCCGAGCTGTACCAGAAGGGGCGGATGGGGGGCTTCTGTCACCTCTACACCGGCGAGGAGGCCGTGGCGGTCGGGAGCCCTGTGGCCCCTGCGGGAAGACGACTACGTGCTCGGGCAGCTACCGGGACCACGTCTACCTCCTGCTGCGCGGGCACCGACCCCGGGGCGGTCATGGCCGAGCTGTACGGCCACGCCGACGGCTGCTGCAAGGGCCTGGGTGGCTCCATGCACCTGTTCGACCAGGAGCGGCAACTTCCTCGGCGGCTACGCCATCGTCGCGGGCGAGTGCCCCATCGCCGTCGGTCTCGGGCTTGGGCGATCCGCTACCGCGCAGACGACCAGGTGGTGGTGTGCTTTTTCGGCGACGGTGCGACCAACCAGGGCGCCTACCACGAGGCGCTCAACATGGCCGGCCTGTGGAAGCTGCCGATCGTGTTCGTGTGCGAGAACAACCAGTACGCCATCGGCACCAGCGTGCAGCGCTCCAGCGCGGAGCGCGATCTGGCGCGCAAGGCGTCCGGTTACGGCATGGAGACCGACCGGGTGGACGGCATGGACTTCTTCAAGATGGTGGCCGGTCACCGAACGGGCCGTCGCAAGGGCCCGGCGGGGCGAGGGGCCGTCGTTCATCGAGGCGCCGTGCTACCGCTACCGGGGCCACTCCATGAGCGACCCGGCCAAGTACCGCTCCAAGGAGGAGGTGGAGTTCTGGAAGGAGCGCGACGTGCTCGAGAAGGTGCAGGGCACAGATCCGGCACGACTTCGAGGTGCCGGAGGAGGAGTTCGACCGGATCGACGCGGACGGTGCGGGAGGCGGTCGAGAAGGCGGTGAGCCGGGCCGAGGCCGGGCGAGAGCTGACCCTCGAGGAGGCGCGACGCTACGTCTGGGCGGGAGGGTGCTGACGATGGCCGGTGATCACCTACCGCGAGGCGCTCAACCGAGGCCCTTGCGGAGGAGATGGACGAGGGACCCGGACGTCCTGCTCTTCGGCGAGGACGTGGCCGAGTACGGGGGATCCTTCAAGGTGACCCAGGGCCTGCTCAAGGAGTTCGGTCCCGAGCGGGTGATCGACACGCCCATCTCCGAGGCGGCGCATCGTCGGCACCGCCGTGGGCATGGCCCTTGCCGGGCTGCGCCCGGTGGCCGAGCTGATGACCGTCAACTTCGCCCTGGTGGCGTTCGACCAGATCGTCAACCACCTGGCCAAGATGTACTTCATGTTCGGCGGCCAGTGCCCGATGCCGGTGACCCTGCGCGCCCCCGGCGGCGGCGGGCACCAGCTGGGCGCGCAGCACTCCCACAGCCTGGAGGCCATCTTCAGCCACTTCCCCGGCCTCAAGGTCGTCTACGCCGTCCACCCCGGCCAACGCCAAGGGCCTCCTGCAGGCCAGCATCCGCGACGACGACCCGGTGATCTTCCTGGAGCACGAGGGCCTCTACAACGAGAAGGGAGAGGTCGCGGCGGACGAGGGGCCCCTGGCCGTTGGGGAAGGCGGAGGTGACCCGGGAAGGGGCGGACGTGACCCTGATCGGCTACGGGCGCATGGCCGCGCTGGCGCCCGCGCCGCCGAGAAGTTGGAGACGGGACGGACATCTCGGCGGAGGTCATCGACCTGCTGACCCTGCGCCCCTGGGACTGGGAGACCGTGGCGGCGTCGGTGGCCAAGACGCAGCGGGCCGTGGTTGTCGAGGAGTGCTGGCCGCGCTGCGGGATCGGCGCCGACCTGGTGGCCGGGCTCTGCGATCGGGTGTTCTGCGAACTGGAGGCGCCCATCGCCCGGGTCTCCGGCGAGGATGTCGCCGGCTCCCTACGCCCGAAACCTCGAGCAGGCCTGCATCCCCGACGTGCCCGGGATCGTCGCCGCCGTGCGACGCACGATAGACCTCTCCGGAGTTTCCCGGCCGAGGGAGAACCGTCTCGAAGTCACCATGCCCAAGCTGACGGACTGCGATGGAGGAGGGCCGCATCGTCGCCTGGAAGGTGGCGGTGGGGGCCGAGTGGGCGAGGGCGACGTGCTCGCCGAGATCGAGACCGACAAGGCGGTGATGGAACTGGAGAGCTTCCGCGCCGGGGTGGTGGCAGAGCTCGTTCGCCGGGACGGCGAGGTGGTGGCTGTCGGGGAGGTGATCGCGCGGGTCGCCGAGGCGGCGGAGGCTGCGCAGCCGGCGGTTTCCGAGTCCGAGGGGACGGACGCCGCGCCCGAGGAACCCGAGGCCCGGGTTTCGACCGGGGGGCGGGAGGAGGAGGTCCCGGGTGAGACGGCAAGCTCCGCTCCGGAGTCCCGGGATCGTCGTGCCGTGGCGGACCTTGCTGAGGGGCAGCGGCGGGCCGCAGTTCGGGACGAGGTGCCCCTGCCCGGGGCGCACCCCCTCGCCGAGCGCGGCGGGCAGCACTCTCCCCGTCCGACGCCCCCCGCGCGGCCGCCAGCGCAGCCCGAGACGGGGCGCAGCGGCGCAACGGCCGGGTTGAAGGCCAGTCCACGCGCACGCAGGCTCGCCAGGGAGAAGGGGGTGGATCTGACCGGCCTCCGGGGGACCGGTCCGGAGGGGCGAGTCACGACGGCCGATGTGGAAGCGGCGCCCGCCGGATCTCTTCTCCGCGGCTCGCCGGGCCGGGTGGAGCGGGCCGACGAGGAACTGCCGCCGGTGACCTTTCCCGAGGGCGAGGCCGAGGTCGAGGAGGTCAGCTTCTACCAGAAGGCGGCCATCCGCCGCGTGGTGGCGAGCAAGCACGTGATCCCCCACTTCTACGTTGCCAGGACCGTCCGGGCCGATGCCCTCCGCAAGCGGAAGGAGGAGGCGGGGGAGGGAGTGACCGTGACACACCTGGTCCTTCGAGCGTGCGCCCTGGCGCTGGAGGAGTTCCCGGAGGCGAACCGCAGCTATGACCGGGGCCGGTGGATTCGGTGGAAGGTGACGAACCTCGGACTCGCCATCCAGACGGACGCCGGCCTGGTCGTGGGAGTGCTGCGGGGCGCGCAGGGCCGGGACTTGGTCTGGATCGCGGACGGGGCCCGGAGGCTCGTGGAACGGGCGAGGCGGGGCCAGTTGAAGCCCGAGGAACGGGCGAACGCCACGTTCACGCTCTCCAGCCTGGGCGGCTTCGGCGTGGAGAGCTTCAGCGCCATCATCAACCCCCCGTCGGCCATGACGTTGGCCGTGGGGTCTGTGAGGCCCGCACCGGTCGTGGAGGCCGGGAAAGTCGTGCCCGCCGAGGTCCTGACCCTGACGCTGTCGTGCGACCACCGGGTCGTGGACGGAGTCCTGGCTGCCCGGTTCCTGGGAGAGGTCGCGGGCCTCCTGGAGAATCCTACACGACTCTGAGAGTGCGGGTGGCGAGACGGGACGAGGCGGCCCTCGGGCCGCCTCGTCAGCGAACGGGACCCTCTTCTCGCCTAAGGCGCGTAGCTCTTCGCCAGATGGTCGATGATGGTCTTGGCCTCGTCGTCCGTGATGGCGCACCCGTTGGCGTTCTTCATCCGCATCACCGTCTTCTCCCACCCCGCGCGATCCTTCTTCTTGGCCTTGGGGCGGTCCAGGCTGTGGCAGGTGCCGCACTTCGTCTCGAACAGGGCCTTGCCGGGATCCTCCTGAGCCCTCGACGGGAGGGCCGAGAACGCGGCGGCGAGGGACAGGGCCAGGGATGCGACGAGCAGTCTCTTCATCTCTCTTCCTTTCAGCCCCCTCTTCCCGGAGGCCGTACGGGGGAGTCGCTCAACGGCAGCCAACCTATCGGGCAAGGTTCCCCTGTCAAGTCGGGACAAACGCGCGCTGCCCCGGAACTCAGTGGCTGTGCGCCTCGCGCTTCTGGAGGGCCTTCCTCCACCCCTCTTCGTAGAACCGCTTCTCCCGTTCCACCGCCCAGGTCTTGAGTGCCTCGAAGTGAGCCCGCGGATCGCTGCCCGTGCGCTTTGCGATCTCCTCCCTCTCCTTCGCCCTCTGGGCGTTGTCCTCCGGGCTGAACCCCACCCACGTCACGTACTCTCCATCGAAGACCTTGTCGGCCGTGACGGAACCGGGGTTCATGTCCATTCGGGGAGCGAACGCCTCCAGGACCTCCGGATCCAGTTCCAGGATCCACCCGTTGTCCTCCACCATGCTCCGGGAATCCACGTCCACAGTGGCGCTGCACTGAGGGCAGTACACCTGGCGCACCGCAGCCTCGTCCAACACCATCTTCCCGAAGAAGATCTCCGAGGTCTTCTGCCCGCAGGTACAAGCTTTACGGTAACTCTGGCACATGGTTTCTCCTCCTTCCTCGTGATGTCCCCATTATAACCGGGAATCTCTTCAATTCAAGGCGAGACCGGAAAGCGGTGTGCGGAGAGATCGGCGCCGGGACGGGGAGGGAATCTAGCCGCGGAGGAGCGGGGCAGCGCGGGTCGAGGCCGCATGCGCGAACGGCGCCACGGGTGGGTGAATGCGTCGCTGCGTCCCACGGCGCGAGCCCGGGCAGGCCGCTTCCCGGGTCCGGGCGACAAGCCGCCGCTGGTTCGAGGGAATCCGTGGGGTCCCGCGGGACCGGGGCGGCTCGTCGCGAGACTCGAACCGTCGCCCGATGGATCGCGGGGGACGACGGGGTGCGTCTTCCGCAGTCGCGGTCCGCATCTCGAGGCGGCCCTCACTCCTCGTAGTGAATCGCCTCCACCGGGCAGGCCTCGGCCGCTTCGACGATCTTGTCGTCCAGGGAGAGGTCCGCAGCCGCGAGCACGACGGCGAGATCCCCCTCCATCTCGAAGACCTCGGGGCACAGGTCCACGCAGGTTCCGCAGGCGATGCACTCGTCGTCCACCCAAACCTTCTTCATGGCGATTCCTCCTGTGAGGCGACGCGAACGGCCGGGAAGGGATTCACCTCCGCAAGGGAGGCGAGAAACGAACCCGCCGGCGCGCGCACCGAGAGGTCGGCGCGCGCCGTGAGGGGTGTCGGTTCCGGGTTCACCTCTACGATGGTCGCGTTCCGTGCCAGGTCCGGGAACCCGGCAACCGGGTATACCACGGCGGAAGTGCCGAGCACCATGACCAGATCCGCCTCTCGGAGCGCCTGGGCCGACCGGATGAGGTCTCCCGGGTCGAGCGCTTCCCCGAACCACACCACCGCGGGTCTCTCCAGCCCTCCGCACCGATCGCAGTGCGGGGGAATGGGCACGGGCACGCGGCGATCGACCCGCTCCCCGCGGCATGCCGTGCAGCGAGTACGCCAGAGGTTCCCGTGGATCTCGACCAGTCTGCTGCTTCCCGCTGCGGCGTGCAGCCCGTCGACGTTCTGGGTGATCAGGAGGAAGGCGGGTTTGCCGGTCTCATACTGTGCGAGCCAGTGATGGGCCGGATTCGGGGCGGCCCGCGCCACGATGGACCGCCTCCAATCGTACCACGTCCACACGAGAGCGGGGTCTTCCCGAAAGGCCTCGGGGGTCGCCAGTTGCTCGGGTCGGTGGTTGCGCCACAGACCGCCCGCGCCGCGGAAGGTCGGGACCCCGCTCTCGGCCGAGACGCCGGCGCCCGTGACGGCCACGGGCCTCTCCGATCGGGCCGCGAGGTCGGCGAAGGCGCGGCGCAACCCCTCCATGCTCAACGGCCGGCCCGAAGGACCTCACGTCCCGACACCGGACCTCCAAGGGCCATCCCCGACGTGAGCCTGTCGTGGAAGGCGTCGACCTCCTCCCGCACGGTCTGTTCGCTCCAGCCGAGTTCCTGGCCCATGATCCTCGCCACGGGCTCCGCGGCCGAGCGGCCGAGGTCGAGACTCAGGGACATCCGGAGCCTGCGCAGGATCACGTCGTCCAAGTGGTGGGCGTCCTCCTGGCGCACGGCGTAGGCCACCTGCGCCCTGACGTCCGCATAGCCCTCCCGGATCGACTCGCGCCAGTAGGCCTTCTGGATCCCGATGTCGATCACGTCGCAGCAACGCTTTCCGTACATCGTCACCAGATGCTCCACCGTCTCCCGGGAGAGGTCGGGCAGGCGCTGTGTGCACTCGCACAGGTTCTCGCGGAAGATCACCCGGTCCTTCAGGCCTCCTCCGAAAAGGGGCACCCGGTCCGTGGTGCACGCCCGCTGCACGCCCAACCCGCGGCAAGCCGCATCCACGACGTCTTCCGCCATCTTCCGGAAAGTCGTGTACTTCCCCCCCACGACCGTCAGGAAGCGCCCGCCGGGTCCCTCCCGGTGCACCACGTGGCGACGCGTGAGGGTCGAGGGGGCGCCCTTGCGCTCGGTCAGGGCGAGGGGCCGGAGTCCCGCGTAGCCCCACAGGATGTCCGACCTCTCGAAGGTCCGCCCGGGCATGAGCTTGCGCAGCCCATCCAGCAGGTAGTCGCAGTCGGCCTCGTCCGGCGCGACGTCCTCGGACGTGCCCTCCCAGAAGGTGTCCGTGGTGCCGACGAGCGTGAGGCCTCCCAGCGGGACCGTGAAGAAGAGGCGCTCGTCCTTCGGAGAGGCGGTGAACACCGCGTGGCCCAGATCGGCGTCCACCACGATGTGCGCGCCCTTGGTCGGTCGCACCTTGCGTCGCAGGTCCCTGCGGTAGAGGGCGCACACGTGGTCGGCCCACGGCCCCGCGGCGTTCACGACGGTGCGGGCGGTGAAGACGTGGGGAGACCCGTTCAGGTTGTCGTGGACCTTGAGGAGGAATCCGTCCGCGTGCTCGGAGATGCTCTGAACCTCGTGGTAGTTGAGGCAGAAGGCTCCGTGTTCCCTCGCCGAGAAGATGTTCTCGAGCACCAGCCGTTCGGGGAACGGGATCTGGTAGTCGTAGAACAGGCCGGCACCGAGGAGGCCCTCCTCATTCAGAGACGGCGCCTTGCGCAGGGCGGTGCGGCGATCGAGGATCCCGTAGTGCGGGGTTCCCTTCCCCATGCTGAGGATGTCGTAGAGGAGAAGCCCCAGGCGGATCTTCCAAAGCGAACGCCGGTCCCCCTCGTAGGTGGGCAGGAGGATGGGGATCGGGTGGACGAGGTGGGGCGCCATGCGGAGCAGCAGTTCGCGCTCCCGAAGGGACTCGGCCACGAGGTGCAGATCGCCGGTCTCGAGGTAGCGGAGTCCGCCGTGGACGAGTCGCGTGGTCCGCGAAGAGGTCCCGGCGGCGAAGTCGCCCTTCTCGAGGAGAAGGCAGGACAGACCCCGAAGGGCCGCGTCGCGTGCCACCCCGGCACCCGTGATCCCGCCCCCGATCACGGCGACGTCGAAGGTGCTCAGTGTCGGTTCAAGGGACAATCTCGCCTCGGCGTGAAGACAGCCGCCGAAGAGCCGCGACGGCGGTGCTGGGGCAGTCGGAGAACACTCCGTCGATGCCCAGTCGGGCGAAGTCTATCACCCGCTCCGGGGCGTTGACCACCCACAGCAGGAGATCGAGGCCCCGGGCCCGGCAGAACGAAAGGGCCGCGTCGTCGAACCCCCCCACGGAGAGGCTCACCGCCGCCCACCCCTCGCTCCGCGCCGCCGCCCGCTCCCGGGGACCCAGGGTGTCCAGGACCGCCCCGATCGGGACCCCGGGCCGTCGAGCATGAAAAGCCTGCAATTCCAAGGAGTCCGAGGATGTCACCAGCACCCCCTCGCACCGCGTTCCCAGGCAGCGCGCCAACGCGGTCCCGACTCCGCGCGCCTTGATCTCGAGATTCAGGCGGACCCGACCGGAGGCGAGTTCCAGGAGTTCCTCCAAACGCGGCACGGCGCAACGAAGCCCCACCCGCACCGCAGCGATCTCCTCCGCCGATAGATCTGCCACGCGCCTCGGGTCTCCGGCCACCCGCAGGAGGTCGTCGTCGTGCACGAGCACGATGGTCCCGTCTCGCGCGAGCCGCAAGTCGGTCTCGATGGCGTCGGCGCCGGCGGCGATCGCTGCAGCGAAGGCCTCGAGGGTGTTCTCCGGCCACGTCACGCAAGCCCCGCGATGGGCATAGACGTCCACGGGTCGGCCTCCTCTCCGTGGGGTAGGGGGCGGCGTCGGGTTGCCTGCCTCCCCATCCTTCCCGGCGGGCGCATCCCTCCGTTGCCGGGATTCTCCCCGCGGAGAGGGTGCACCGCAAGGTGCGGCGGACGGCGTGCTTGACACTGGGGGGGACGGCCGTAGCCTTCAGGTTCATCCCCGAGCCTGCGACACCGTCCGTCGAGGAGGACGCGATGAATCTATCCGAACGACTGCACCGCCTGGCCAGACTCCCCGCCGCCGCCACCCCCTTCCTGAGCCTCTACCTGAACACCCGTTGGGACAGCGAAAAGGAGAGAGAGAGAGTCCGGATCTTCGTCAAGACGCGTCTCAAGGAGAGCCTCGCCCGCGCGGAGGGTCTCTCGGCCGACGCGAAGCGAGCCCTGGGGGAGGACGCGGAGAAGGTTGAGCACTACGTGCGGGGGCTGGTGAACCGGGAGTGGGACGAGGCGTGCGACGGCGTCGCGGTGTTCTCCTGCGCCGGGCTCGGGGTGCACGAGGTGGTGCGGAGCCAGATCCCCTTCGAGGACCTGCTCGCATGTTCCGATCGCCCGGTGCTCCGGCCTGCGGCGGAACAGGCCCACTCCGGAGAGTGCTCGGTATTCGCGCTCGTGGGCGGCAGCGGGGGGCGGCTCGTGGAGTTCGAACTCGGAGGCCTGAGCCGGGAGTTCTCTTTCCTGGACGAGGAATTCCCCGGTCGCCACGACCAGGGCGGTTGGAGCCAGGCGCGCTACCAGCGCCACGTGGAGGAGCACCTCACCCGGAACCTTCGGAGGCTCTGCGAGCACCTCATCCGGTGGATCGACGAGCGGCGCATCGGCCGCGTGGCCCTCTCCGGACCCTCCCAACTGCTGGCCGCGTTCGAAGCGTGCCTGCCGAAGCGAGCCCAGGAGTGCGTTTGCGCTCGGCTCAACGTGGATCCGAACCTGCCCACCGAGACGCTCCACTCCGAAGCCCTGAGGGCCCTGGACCGGGCACGGGTGGAGGAGGACCGTGGCGATGCGGACGAGCTCCTGGGCAAGGTCCTGGGGACGGGGAGGGCAGCGGTCGGTCCCGAAGCGGTTGCCCAGGCGGTCCGAGGGGGGAGGGTTCGCACCCTCTACGTCGACAAGAGCTTTCGGGAGCAGGGGTGGAAGTGTTCGGGTTGCGGGGCCATGGGTAGCCGCACGCCGCAGGCGTGCCCGGACTGCTCCGGCGCCGTGGAAGCCGTGGAACTCGGGGAGGAACTGGTCCGAGTCGTGTTGGCGGCCGACGGCAAGGTGGTGACGGTGATGGATCACGACGGCATTCGGTCCGTCGGAGGCGCGGCCGCGCGACTGCGCTACTCCTGACGACCGCCGCCGCTCAGCCGACGGCCGCGATGCGACGCGCCAATTCCTCGTAGCAGGAGTCGGGCACGCGCAGGCCGCCGAATCCGGTTCCCATCTCGGGGCCGCCCTCTCCCGGTCGATGGAAGTCGCTTCCTCCGGTGACCACGAGGCCCATGCGGCGAGCCAGAGACGCGTACCGCGCGGTCTCCTCCGGCGAGTGGCCGCTGTAGTGCGCTTCGAGCCCCGCGAGCCCCAATCCCATCAGGTGGGTAAGGAGTTCGGGCAGGAAGCCCGGGCGCTCGGCGTCGAGCAGGCCCGGGTGAGCCAGGACCGCGATCCCGCCTGCGTTTCCGATGAGTTCGGCCGCCCCAGCCGGGGAGAGCCTCTCCTTGTGGACGTAGGCGGCCGCTTCGCGCTTCAGGTATCGGTCGAATGCCTCCTGGAAGGTCGAGACCACGCCCTTCCTCATGAGGACCCGGGCGAAGTGGGGGCGCCCGATCAGGGAGCCGTCGGCCTCCCGGACCACCTCGTCCAGGGTGATGTCGATCCCGAGTCCGCGGAGCTTTTCCACCATCCGGGGGTTTCTCCGGCGGCGGCTCTCCTCCAGGAAGGCGAAGGTGCCGCGTACCTTCTCGGGGCATCGTCGCACGCCGTAGCCGAGAAGGTGGAAGGTGGAGCCCCCCCATTGGGTCGAGATCTCCACCCCCGGGACCACCTCCACCCCGCAGCGGCCCCCGGCCGCGACTGCGTCCGCGTTGCCGTCCGCCGTGTCGTGGTCCGTGACCGCAATCGCACGGAGTTTCAACCCGGCTGCCCGCTCGACCACTTCGACCGGAGAAAGGGAGCCGTCCGAGCAGGTCGTGTGGATGTGCAGATCGACCAAGGGGTCCTCCGCCTGGCCGCTGTCCTTCCGGCCCGGGGCGCCTGCGGACAAGAATCGAAGGTTTCGCGTAAGCATGGACGAACGAATTCCCTAAAACAATCCTTGACTTTCGCCATTTCGGCCCCTAGCATCCACCCGGCGGAAGCCGGGCCCCCGTAGCTCAGGTGGATAGAGCACAGGATTCCTAATCCTGGTGCCGCAGGTTCGAGTCCTGCCGGGGGCACCATCGGGCTTTGCGGGACCACCAGGGTGGGAGGCCTCGATGAACAAGTCACAGTTGATCAACCGGTTGGCCGACAGCGGCGGGCTGTCCATGAAGGCGGCGAAGGAGGCGGTCAACACCTTCTTCGACTCCTTCGTCGACGCGATCCTGCGCGACGAACGGATCGAGATCCGTGGGTTCGGCAGTTTCGTGAACAAGCGCTACGACGCGTACGTCGGCCGGAACCCGAAGACCGGCGAGAAGATCCAGGTGCCGGAGAAGAAACTCCCTTTCTTCAAGGTAGGCAAGGAGTTGAAGTTCCGCGTGGATTCCTGACGAGCCCCGCTCGACGGGTGGCCGGCGCCGGACCGCTTCCCTCCCGGCGCGAGGCGTCCCCGATCCCGTTTCTCCCAGGATGACCGAATGTGCGTGGCGATTCCGGGTGAGATCCTCTCCCTTGAGCCGAACGGTACGGCCGTCGTGGACTTCGGCGGCACCCGCCGAACGGTGTGCATCTCCCTCCTGGACCGCGGCGAGGTCGGGGATTTCGTGATCGTGCACGCGGGGTTCGCGCTTCACCGCGTGGATCCGGAAGAGGCCCGCCAGACCATCGAGCTTTTCCGCAGCACTCTGGATGACGACCCCTTTTGAGGCGGCCCGGGACGCCCGGGTTTCCGCTCGGCTTCTCTCCCGGCTCCGGAGCTACAAGGGCCCGCCCGTCTCCGTCATGGAGGTGTGCGGGACGCATACCGTGGCGATCGCGCGGATGGGGCTCAGGGAGATGCTCCCGGATGGGGTGCGGCTGCTCTCCGGCCCGGGGTGCCCGGTGTGCGTCACCCCGACAGGGGTTCTCGACGAAGCCGTCGCGCTGGCCGTGGAACACGGAGTCGCCCTCGCGACGTACGGGGACGCCGTGCGCGTCCCCGGGTCGGCTTCGACGCTGGCGGAAGCCCGGACCGCGGGAGCGGACGTGCGCGTCGTGTACTCGGCCCAGGACGCCCTCGATCTGGCCCGCCGCGAACCGGGTCGCCAGGTGGTTCTCCTCGGGTTGGGGTTCGAAACGACCTCGCCTACCGCGGCCTGGGTCCTCCGGACGGCGCGGGCCGAGGGGGTGACGAACTTCTCGGTGCTCTCGGCCCACAAGGCGCTCCTCCCTGCGATGCGGGCCCTCCTCGACGATCCCGAGGTGCGGGTGGGGGCCTTCCTGTGTCCGGGGCACGCCAGCATGGTCCTTGGCGCTCAAGCGTACCGTGCGGTGGCCGAAGAGTACGGGGTCCCCTGCGTCGTGGCCGGCTTCGAGCCGAACGACGTCCTGGAAGGCCTGCTGCGGCTCCTCTCCCAGGTCGAGGAGGGGCTGGCCCGGGTGGAGAACGCCTATCCACGGGCCGTCAGCGAGGGGGGCAACGTCAAGGCGATGCGGGCGTTGCGGGAGGTCTTCGTCCTGGGCGATGCGTGGTGGCGGGGGCTGGGGCTGCTCCCGGGGAGCGGTTACGACATCGCGGAGTCGTTCGCCGCCCACGACGCGCGCCGCCGCTTCCTCGGCGGACGGAGTTTCCCGGGCCGGGAACCGCCGGGCTGCCTTTGCGCCGGGGTGCTCAGGGGAATCGTCGAACCCGAGCAGTGCGGGCTCTTCGGCTCCCTTTGCACGCCGGAGTCGCCGGTGGGTGCCTGTATGGTAAGCTCCGAGGGTGCGTGCGGGGCGCACTATCGGTTCCGGCGGGCGTGACGTGGGAGAGGTGATCCTGCGGGCGCACGGCGGCGGCGGGGAGGAGACCCGGAACCTCATCCGGGAACTGTTTCTCTCCCGGCTGGGGAACCCGGCGCTGGCTCGTCTGGACGACGCGGCGGTGGTCACTTTCCCCGGCGGCAGGGTGGCGGTGACCACCGACTCCTTCGTGGTGGATCCGTGGGAGTTTCCGGGGGGAAACTTGGGGGACCTGGCGATATGCGGCACGGTGAACGATCTCGCGATGGTCGGAGCGGTGCCGCTGTACCTGACGGCGGGCTTCATCCTGCCCGAGGGGTTCGCGGTGGACGACGTGGCCCGGATCGCGGACGCAATGGCCAAGAGGGCGCGGGAGGCCGGCATCCAGGTGGTGGCTGGAGACACGAAAGTCGTTGACCGGGGCAGCGGTCCCTTCATCAACACGGCGGGTTTCGGGACGGTGCCGGCCGGGGTGGAGGTGTCGGGTGCCGGGGCGCGGCCGGGGGATGCGGTCCTCCTCACCGGGGACCTGGGCCGACACGGGGTGGCCGTGCTGTCGCGGCGGGAGGGCATAGGGTTCGCGACCGAGGTCGTCAGCGACGTGGCGCCCCTGGGCCAACTCGTGGCGGCGCTCCTGGCCGAGGTGCCCGGGGTGCACGTTTTGCGGGATCCCACGCGGGGAGGGCTGGCGGGTGCGCTGAACGAGATCGCGGAGCAGTCGGGCGTGGAGATCGAGATCGAGGAGGAGTCGGTCCCGCTGGAATCCGCGGTGCGCAGCGCCTGTGACTTGTTGGGCCTCGACCCGCTGCACGTGGCCAACGAGGGTTGCGCCGTGGTGATCGTGCCCCGAAGCGACGCGGACCGCGCCCTCGGGGCGCTTCGCGGCCACCCGCTGGGGCGGGGTGCCCGACGGATCGGAACGGTGATCGGGGGAGGTCCGCGCGTGGTGGCCCGGACAGCCTTGGGAGGCAGACGGCGGGTGGACCCCCCCGCCGGGGAACTGCTGCCCCGGATCTGCTGAGAGGGAAGAGCGATTTCATGGCGGAGACGCCGACCATCCTGGTGGTGGACGACGACCCGGGGATCCGGGAGTACCTGGACAGCCTCCTGTCGCTGGAGGGCTACCGGGTCGAGGCCTCGCCCGGAGGGGTGGAGGCGTTGGCTCGGCTCGAGAACGGACTCCATCCCGACGCGGTGATCCTCGACATCATGATGCCGGGCATGGACGGCATCGAGACCCTCACCCAACTGCGGGAGCGAAGCCCCGAGATCCCGGTCATCATGCTCTCGGGCGCCGGGCAGACCGCCACCGTGGTTCGGGCCATGAAGGCCGGTGCCTACGACTACATCGACAAGTCCTTCGATGCGGACGAACTCCAGATGGCCATCGAGAAGGCCCTGGAGCGGCGCAAGTTGGTCGACGAGATCCAGACCCTCCGGGCCCGGCTCCGGGCGCAAGAGGAGGTGGACCCCATCGTCGGGGTGAGCCGCCCGATCCAGGAGATGAAGTCGCTCCTCGACAACATCGCGGACACCGACGTCACGGTGCTCGTGGACGGCGAGAGCGGCGTCGGCAAGGAACTCGTCGCCCGCCGACTCCACCGCAACTCGTCCCGCCGCGAGAAGCGCTGGGTGAAGGTGAACTGCGCGGCCCTGCCTCCGGATCTGCTGGAGAGCGAGTTGTTCGGCTACGAGAAGGGGGCGTTCACCGGGGCGCTGAAGCGCAAGGAGGGGAAGTTCGAGCACGCCAGCGGGGGGACCATCTTCCTGGACGAGATCGGGGAGATGAGCCTGCCCCTGCAGGCCAAGATCCTGCAGGTGCTCCAAGACCGGGAGTTCGCCCGACTGGGGGGCAACGAGATCGTCCGGGTCGACGTGCGCGTGGTGTGCGCCACCAACCGGGACCTGCGGAAGGCGGTGGAGGCGAGGCAGTTCCGCGAAGACCTGTACTACCGTCTCAACGTCGTCAACATCCGCGTCCCGGCGCTGCGCGAACGGCGCGAGGACATCCCGCTCGTGACCCGGTACTTCCTGCACAAGTACTCGGAGAAGTACGGGCGCGCGCGGGTCGAGGTCTCGGACCAGTTGATGGCGTACTTCCTCTCCTACGACTGGCCCGGCAACGTGAGGGAGTTGGAGAACCTGGTGAAGCGGCTCGTCATCCTGGACGACGAGCGCTTCATCTTCAGCGAGTTCCGCAGCCGGAACGTGTCCCCGGCGGCCCCGGCGCCCGTGGTCTCCGGCGACGCCGGAGATCCCCTGGAGGGGATCGACCTCGACGCCGGTCCGATCTCCCTCAAGGAGATCGCGAAGCAGGCCTCCGTCGAAGCGGAGCGCCGCATGATCGCCGCGGTGCTCGAGCAGACGAACTGGAACCGCCGCAAGGCCGCCCGCATTCTCGACGTGAGCTACAAGACGCTTCTGTACAAGATCCGGGAGTGCGGGCTGGAGCGTTGATCCCCCTCAGGGGCGGGAGCCGCGGTAGAGCGTGGCCACGCCCATCGTCAGGTCCTCGTACGCGACCCCGGAGAATCCTGCCGCCTCCATGAGCGCCGCGAAGTCCGGCCGCGAAGGGAACCCCTCCACGCTGCGGGGCAGATAGCGGTACGCGTCGAAGCTGCCCGAAACCAAGCCGCCCACGAAGGGCAGCACCCGGTGGAAATAGACGCCGTAAGCCTTCCGTACCAGGGGGTTGGGCGGCAGGGAGAAGTCGAGGATCAGCGCGACGCCGCCCGGCCGGAGCACCCGGTACATCTCGCCCAGGGCTCGCTCGCGCCGGATGACGTTGCGGATGCCGAAGGCGATGGTCACGGCGTGGAACGACCCGCCCCGGTAGGGAAGATCCTCCGCGGAGGCGTTCTGCAGCAGGACCCGGTCCGCCAGGCCGGTCCGGGCCAGCTTGGGCGCAGCCCCCCGGAGCATGGGCAGGCTGAAGTCCGCGCCTGCGATGCGGGCCTGGCCACGGGCGCGCGCGGCGGCGATCGAGACGTCCCCGGTCCCGCAGGCGAGATCCAGGACGCGGATGGGACCCTCCGGGAGCCGGCGGACGAGTCTTCGCCGCCAGGAGCCGTCGACGCCGAAGCTCAGGAGGCGGTTGAGCCGGTCGTAGGTCGGCGCGATGGCCGAGAACATGGCGCGGACCGCCCGCGCCCGTTCCTCGGGCCGGTCCGCTCCCGCTGCCCGATGCTTCATCCCCCCCCCACGAAGCGCACGATCTCGAGACGGTCCTCCGGCGCGAGGAGCCGTTCCTCCTGCTGCCGGCGCTCCACCAGGACGCCGTTGCATTCCACCACGACTCGGGAGCCGTCCAGGCCGAGCAGGCGCAGGAGTTCGGCCAGGGTTGCGCCGTCGGGCACATCGCGCTGCGTGCCGTTCACCGCTACGCGCATGGATCCCCTCCCGCCTTCTTCGGGGTCCCGTGCGGCCGCGGGGGCGTGAAGGCTACGTCCCAGTCCTTCCACACGGGTTCCAGGCCGGCCTGGAGGAGGCGAGCCGCCACCTCGGGGGCCGGCCGCCGATCCTCCACCGAGAATTGTCCGGCGGCCTCGTCCGGCCTCGTGTAGCCCCCGGGTTCGGTGCGGGAGCCCGCGCTCATGTGCGTGATGCAGATGGGGGCGATCCCGTCCCGGAATGCCGCGGACTCCCGGGTGGAGAGGAAGAGGCCCGCATCCGGGAGGAGTAACCGCAGGGCGCACGCCAACTGGAGCAGTTCCGCATCGGAAACCGGCTGCGGCGGCTGGAACCCGCCCGCCGCCCGCCGCAGGCGGGGAAAGGAGACGCACACCTGTGTGCGCCAGTGCTCCCGCTGCATCCACAGGGCGTGAAGCCCCAGGGCCACGGCCTCCCTGCGCCACGGGCCGAGTCCGAGCAGGGCCCCGATCCCCACCCGCCGCATTCCCGCCTCCGCGCCGCGCTCCGCGGCCCCGAGGCGCCAGTCGTAGTCGGCCTTCCGCCCTGCCGGATGGACGCGCCCGTAGAGCGTGCGGTCGTAGGTCTCCTGGTAGACCGTGAGGCCGTCCACGCCGGCCTCGACCAGACGGCGGTAATCCGGCTCGTCCAGCGGGTAGATTTCCACGGAGAGGCTCGGGAACAGCCCGTGCAGTTCCCTCGCCAGACGCTCCCACGCCTCCACCGGCACCACCGACGGCGCCTCCCCGGAGACGAGGAGCAGGTTGCGAAAGCCCTGAGCCCACAGCACCCGCGCTTCTTCGGCCACCTGCTCTCCCGTCAGGGTGACCCTGCGGATGGGGTTGGCTCGGCTGAAACCGCAGTACAGGCAGGCGTTCGTGCACTCGTTGGACACGTAGAGGGGGGCGTAGAGTTGCACCACGCGCCCGAAGCGCTCCCGGGTCACGGACTGCGCCCGGCGGGCGAGCGTCTCCAGGTGGCACGCGGCACGGGGCGAGAGCAGCGCCAGAAAGGCGTCGAAGTCCGGGCGGGCCGCCCGAAGCGCGCGCTCCACCTCCTCCGGGGAGGCGTTCTCCGCGCGATCGAGGTGGCGCTCGAGGGGCTCGGCGGCGAACGAGGAGGCGAAGCTCACGATTCCCAGAGGAAGCCGGTGAGCGGGCTCGAGGCGTGGGCTTCGGGAGACGGGGCCGGACGCCCCGCCAAGAAGCCCTCCCGGCCGGCCTCGACGGCCTTCCGGAACGCTCTTGCCATGGCCGCGGGATCGCCTGCGATCGCGATCGCGGTGTTGACGAGCACGGCGTCGGCCCCGAGTTCCATGGCCTCCGCGGCGTGGGACGGAGCGCCGAGTCCGGCATCGACCACCACCGGAACCCTGGCCTGCTCCACGATGATCGCGAGCGCGTCCCGAGTGCGGAGCCCCCGGTTCGAACCGATGGGTGAGCCGAGGGGCATCACCGTGGCGGTTCCCGCTTCCTGGAGCCTTGCCGCCAGCACCGGATCCGGCCCGATGTAGGGGAGGACGGTGAACCCGTCGCGGACGAGGATCTCCGCCGCCTTGAGGGTCTCCACCGGGTCCGGCAGCAGGTAGCGCGGTTCGGGGGTGACCTCCAGCTTCACCCAGGCCGGGAGCCCCGCCGCGCGGGCCAGCCGGGCGACCCTCACCGCCTCCTCGGCGTCCCTTGCCCCCGACGTGTTGGGGAGGATGAGGACCTTCTCCGGATCGAGATGGGTCAGGATGTCCTCCTCCGGACGGGTGAGGTCGACGCGGCGGAGGGCGACGGTGACGATCTCGGCCCCGGAAGCGTCCACCGCGCCGCGCATGGCGGCGGGGCCCGAGAACTTCCCCGTTCCCACGAGGAGACGGGAACGGAAGGTCCGGCCCGCGATGATCAGCGGATCGGATCGCTGATGAACTGGCTTCATCGAAAATCCTTAGGGGGAAGAGGGACTTCGCTGCCTCTCGGGGAAGTATCCCAGACCGTGGCAGCCCGGCGCAACTCGCGTCGGCTCACGGTTCGCGCGCCCGGCTCCCGATCTTGTGGCCGACAGGTTCGCTGCGGTACCCTTTTGGTGATTCTAAACCTCGACGCCGGATAATGCTGGAGGAAAAGATGATTCGACGGGTCGCGGGAGCCTTGGCCGTGCTCCTCGCGAGCGGCGTTGTTCCGGCCGAGGCGTTCAAACGCACGGAGGTGGGGGAGAGCCTCAAGGACTTCACGCTGGAAGCGGTGGATGGCAGCCGCTTCCACCTCGATGGGGGCCGAGGGGCGGGCGCGACGGTCGTCGTCTTCTGGGCGGCCTGGAGCTCCCGGAGCGCGGATGCCCTGTCGGGCTTCCAGCAGTTGTACGCCGAGCATCGGGAGCGGGGCCTTCAGGTGGTCGCCGTGAACGTGGAGCACCAGGAGTCGGACCCGGCGGACCGTCCACGGTTGGAGGCGTTCGCCCGGGACCTCGGCGTCTCCTTCCCCGTGGTCTTCGACCAGGGCCTCGCCGTCTTCAACGAGTACGGCGTGATCGCCGTCCCCTCCACCGTGCTCGCCGACCGACAAGGGAAGATCGTCGAACTCCTCGAGGGTTACGCCTATACCACCCGCGACGAGTTTCGAGACCGCGTGCTCGAGGTCCTCGGCGTGCTCGCGCCGAAACCGCAGGTGGCCGCGCCCACCGGTTACGTTCCCAAGGGCAAGGCGGCGCGGTACGTTCAGATGGGCGAGGTGCTGATGCAGCGGGGGATGCCCGGCCGGGCGGAGGGGGTGTTTCGCCAGGCGGCAGCTCAAGACCCCGATTATGCGGCTGCGCTGCGCGGCCTGGCTGCCTCCCTGGGGGCCCAGGGAAAGAATGGCGACGCGGAGGCGGCGGCCCGCGCCGCGGAGGAGATCGAGGGGAGGGATCCCTCCCAGCGGGAGACCGGTGTGCCCGAACCGGCGGCCGCCGGTGGGGCGGACACACCAGGCGATTCCGCCGCCGCCGGCCGCTACGTGAGGATGGGCAGGCTCCTTCTCGGGCAGAACCAGGCTCCGGCGGCCGAGTCGGCGTTCCGGAAGGCGGTGGACGCCGCTCCCGGGTCCGCCGACGCGCTGCTCGGGTTGGCGGAAGCGCTCGAGGCCCAGGGCCGTCCGGATGAGGCGGCGCAGGAGCGTGCCCGGGCCGACGCCCTGGATCCGCCCGGCAAACCCTGAACCGACGGAGGCGGCAAGCATGAAGATCGGTCACGTGGACGAACTGCCCGCCGAGGCGGTGGAGCAGGCCGGCGCCGAGGGCGTACGCATGCGCGTGGTCATCGGCCCCGCCCAGGGGGCTCCCAACTTCGTCATGCGGGTATTCGACGTGGAACCGGGCGGGCACAGCCCGCACCACGCCCACGAGTTCGAGCACGAGGTCCTCGTGCTCGCGGGCCGGGGAACCCACGTGGAGGAGGGTGGGGAGGCCGCGCTGGAGGCGGGCGACGTGGTGTACGTGCGTCCCGGCGTCCTCCACCAGTTCCGGGCGGCGACGGACGAGGGCCTGCGGTTCCTGTGCGTCGTGCCCCGCACCTGAAACCCCGGCGGTGCTCCCTGCATCCAACCCGCGTGCCGGAAGCCTTCCTGGGAGAGGTGGTGTCGTGAGTCGAATCGTGCGGGCTGCGTGTGTGCTGGCGTGGAGTGTCGTTCTGTCGCTGGCGTCGGGACCCTGGAGTTCGGTCGCAGCGGCGACGCAGCCTCCCCTGTCCACGGTGCAGTTGCGGACGCTGTTGTCCGAGGACAGGGAGGGGGTCTTCCTCCTCGACGTCCGAACCTCCGGGGAATGGGCGCGGGGCCGTATTCCAGGGTCCGTGCACATCCCGATGGACCAGATCCCGCGGCGTCTGCAGGAGATCCCGCGGGACAAGAAGATCGTGGCCGTCTGCGCGTCGGGTGCGCGGAGTGAAGCGGTGGCCCGGTACCTCGACCAGCAGGGTTTCCCCTGGGTGGCCAACTACGGCGACGGGGTCTTCGGCTGGAGCCGCGGCGGCCTGGAGTTGGAGCGCTGACGTCCCCCGCAGTGCGGAGGCTGCCGCGACCGGAGCGGGAACGCCTCCCGAGGAGATGAGGATCATGGAGAAGGTGACGGCTCGGTCGGTGGCGGTGCTGGTCGTCGCGTCGCTCGTGGGTTGCGCTACGCCCCCGACCAAGGAGGACACGGGCGCGGTGTTGGGGGGCATCGCCGGCGGCGTGGTGGGGGCGGAGATCGGCGGAGGCAAGGGCAGGACGGCCGCCATCATCGCCGGCACGCTCATCGGCGCCATCATCGGGCGGGAGATCGGCCGCTCCATCGACCGAACCGACGAGATGAAGGCGCAGCAGGTGCTGGAGACCCAGCGCACGGGCCAGCCGTCGACCTGGGTGAACCCCGACACCGGGGGACAGGTCACCGTCACCCCGACCCGCACCTACCAGGAGCAGGCCGGGCAGTACTGTCGCGAGTATCAGACCGAGGTGATGATCGGCGGCCAGAAGGAAAAGGCCTACGGAACGGCGTGCCGCCAGCCCGACGGATCCTGGAAGGTCGTCAACTGAAGCACACCGCTGGCGGTGTGCGCTCCAGCGGCCTGCCCTCACCTGGGAAGGCTCCGGGTGACCGGATCGCTTGATCCGCCGACGTCCTCCCTCCGTCTCTCCTTCGTCCGCAGGGCGTTCGCCCCGTCCTAGCCTCCCTTCCGACCGCCCCGGCGGGGGTAGAGTTCTTCCGCGCACTCCGGACAGATCCCGTGGGTGAAATCCGCGTCCGAGCGCTCCCGGATGTAGGTCTCGATCTGGTTCCAGTAGCCTCGATCGTCTCGGATCTTCTTGCAGGAGGCGCAGATCGGCAGCAGTCCTCCGAGGACCCGAGCCTGCGCCAGGGCCGCCCGGAGTCGGGTGATGAGGGTTTCTCGCTCCTGCTCCCGCCGCGTCTGCTCTGAAATGTCCCGGACCACGTGCACGGTGCCGATCGTCCGTCCCATTTCGTCGCAGTAGGGGGAGCAGGTCACGAGCAGGGAAAGCCCGACCCTCGGCTCCCTGACCTCCCGGGTCACGGTGGCGCCGGTCTCCCGGGTGGCGAGGTGCGGACAGTCGGGGCCCGGCACCTCGGAGCCGTGGAAGAGCCGGTAGCACCGCTGCCCGATCAACTCCCCGGGCTCGCAGCCGAACACGCGCCCCAGCGCCCGGTTCGCACGAAGGATCCGGAAGTCCCAATCGTGCACCGAGATGGGGTCCTCGATGGCGTCCAGGGTGGCGGTCCAGGCTCGCAGGATCCGGCTCAAGGAGGTCTGTGCCCGCTCCCGTTCGGCAACCTCCTCGCGAAGGCGGGCGTTCAGGGCCGGTAGATCTTCCTCGCACGTGTGCATGGAGATTCCCCCTCGCTCCTCTGCCCGGGCGTTCCGTGGACCGCGGTCGGTGCGCCCGGCGCTCGGGCCGACCGGGACCGCGTCGGCTCGCGGGCTATGGGGAGGCTCCCTCCCGGCCTCCCGGGAGGAGCCACGGCTGCACCGATCGTGCCGGCCGCTTCGGGAAGGCGTCCCGTGCCCGATCGAAGGCGGGAGGCAGTTGAGGGGCGAGCGTTTCCCGACCCGTGCCGGCGGTTTCGCGATCGTAACGGGCGGGTTCGAGCGATCCGTACTGCCCGAGGCTCTCTCCGGCCGTCCGGGGGCGGGCCGCGATCGCCGAAGGAACTCGGAGGGCCCTCGCCGGTTTACAAGGCCCGGGGGTTCCCCTAGATTGACCAGCCCCCGTCGCCGTGGCGGCTCGGGGCCGCGAGAAACGCCTCGAGAGAGGACGATCCCGGGTATCTAGAGATGGGAATTGCAGCCGACATCATCGTGATCGTGGTGGCCGCGGCGCTGGCGGGCATGGTTGCACACCGCCTGAAGCAGCCCCTGGTCGTCGCGTACATCTTCGCGGGCATCGTGCTCGGCCCGCTCACGGGCGGGGCGCTGGTCGCCGACCTCCACGGCGTGGAACTCCTCGCCGAGATCGGCGTCGACCTGCTCCTGTTCGGACTCGGTTTGGAGTTCTCGTTCTCGCGGCTGAAGCCGGTCCGCACCGTGGCGCTGCTCGGCGCCCCCCTCCAGATGATCCTCACGATGGCCCTCGGCTTCGGGATCGGGGGACTTCTCGGGTGGGGGGCCGCGGCTTCCATCTGGCTCGGAGCCCTGCTCTCCCTGTCGAGCACGATGGTTCTTCTCAAGACCCTCATGAACCAGGGACGCCTCGGTACGCTGTCGAGCCGCGTCATGATCGGGATGCTGATCGTCCAGGATCTCGCCGTGGTGCCGCTGATGATCCTGCTGCCCAAGCTCTCCGATCCCGGGGCGGGGCTCCTCCCCGTCGGCGTCGCCGCGATCAAGGGGGTCGCGTTCCTGGGAGTCATGATCCTTCTCGGTACCCGCCTCTTGCCGGCGGTGTTGTCGTGGGCCGCGGGCTGGCACTCCCGGGAGCTCTTCCTGCTCATCGTCACCGCCATCGGGCTCGGCGTCGGCTACGGGACGCACCTCCTGGGCCTGTCCTTCGCCTTCGGCGGTTTCGTCGCGGGGATGGTGCTGGGGGAGTCGGAGTACGGCCACCAGGCCCTCGCCGACATCATCCCGGTGCGGGACCTCTTCGGACTTCTGTTCTTCACGTCCGTGGGGATGCTCCTGGACCCCGCCCTGCTCCTTTCCCAGTGGCGGGAGGTCCTGATGCTCGTCGCCGCCGTGGTGGTCGGCAAGGGGCTCATCTTCGGCGGGGTGGTGAGGGCGTTCGGGTACCGCAACGTCGTCCCGCTGGCCGCAGGCCTGGGGCTCTTCCAGATCGGCGAGTTCAGCTTCGTGATCGCCGAGGTCGGGTTCGAAGCCGGGGCCCTGGATTCGGCGCAGTACGGCCTGGTGCTCTCCGCGACCGTGCTGACCATGGTGCTCACGCCCTTCGCCTCCGGCCTCACCGCGCCGATCTACGAGCGCTTCCGGCGCAGGCGGGCGTCGGAGCCGGTCCAGACCATGAACCTGCCGGTGGGTGGACTTCGGGACCACGTGGTGATCGCAGGGTTCGGGCGGGTCGGCTCCCACGCCGCCGAGATCCTTCGCACGCTGGACATTCCCTTCGTCCTGGTGGAACTCGACACCTACCGCCTCGCCCACGCCCAGGAGCGCGGGTACCCGGTGGTCTACGGGGACGCATCCCACGGCGTGGTGCTCGAAGCGGCGGGGACCGCGGAGGCGAGACTGCTCCTCGTCACGGCTCCAGCAGCCATCACCGCCCGCAACATCGCGCGGCTGGGCCGGCAACTTCAGCCGGGACTCGCCGTGGTGGCCCGAGCCGAAGGTTTGGAACAGATGGCCGCGCTTCGCGGGGAGGGCGTCGAGACGGTGGTGCAACCGGAGCTCGAAGCCGGGCTCCAGATGACCCGGCAGGCGCTCCTGCGGTTGGGCGTGCCCCTCGAGCGGATCCACCGGTACACCGACGCCGTGCGCCGGGAGTCGTATGCGCCCCTCCAGGAGGAGGACGCCGGTTTCGACCGATTGGAGCTGTTCCGGGATGCGATGCACCTGCTGGAGCTGACCTGGACGCCCATCCGGCCCGGGAGCGCCCTGGCCGGGCACACCTTGGGGGAGAGCGCCGTCCGCACGCGCACGGGAGCCTCGGTGGTGGGCCTTCTTCGAGACGGGGTCCTGCACCGGGCTCCCGGCCCGGGGTTTCGCCTGCTGGGAGGCGACGAGGTGGCGGTCATCGGAGAAGCGGACGAGCGGGCCGCCTTCGAGGCGCTGACGGACGCGCCCGTTCCCCACGAGGTGGGCGATCCCCGCGACCGGTGAGAGGGGCACGGTGCCGCGAGGTCGGTGTCCCGCTGCGCCGCAGGTCGTTCCCCTACTCAGCCCGCACCTTTGCCAACCACTTCGGCGCGTGCTTCCTGGCCCAGGCCACGGTGACCTCGCCCCAGAGCATACCCGGCAGCGTGCCGGGGTTGCCCACGGTGCCCAGGTAGACGTGGACCACGATCGCCGAGGCCATGACGACGAAGAGAAGGGAATGGGCCGGCCAGGGAGATGTGGACCAGCCAACGGGGGAAGGAGAGGGGGTTCCAGATCACCCAGCCGGTTCCAGCGAGTCCCAGCGTCGAGAAGAGCGAGCAGAGGTCGAAGAGCTTCTGGCCCGTGTTGTACTTGCCCATGGGGGGCGACTTGCCGCTTCGCTGCAGGTAGCCGCCCGCCACCTTGAGCCACGCCAGGTCGTCCCGGTCGAAGTGAAAGGAATCCTTGGCGTGCAGGAGCGAGAGCGAAACGGAACTGAACGCGAAGACGATCCCGGCGATCTTGTGGACCAGGATCGCCTGCGCGCCTCCGCCCATCAGCCCCAAGAAGTTGACGAAGCTCCTGTCGAAGAGACCCAGGCCGGAGAAGACCAGTATCGAGAAGGTGATGGCCACCACCCAGTGGCAGAGGCGCTCGAACGGTCGGTAGCGCTGCACGTAGTTCCTGGCCATCCTACGTTCCCCCTTCCTCGTCGTCACGGGTGATGTTCTTCGGCCCGACCGTCACGTAGTGGACCAGCGCCGCGCCGAGCGCACCCCAGAAGGCCACCCAGCCCAGCGGCCGCACGAAGTCCTTCCAGAAGAGCACGCTCGGCGGGATCTGCGGCTCGTCCGGCAGCCCGTAGCTGGAGGGCGGGTCGAGCAGCGCGTACATCGCCCCGAGACCTCCCAATTCCTCCTCGCCGTAGACGGTCTTGCCTTCGGCCTTGGCGTCGGCGATGACGCGGGAGCGCAGGTGGTAGCGGATGGAACCGGTAGGGCAGACCTTCGAGCAGGCGGGCTGCAGCCCGTTCGCGATGCGCGAGGTGCACATGTGGCACTTCGCGATCCTGCCCTCCGCGTCGTAGCGGGGGATCTCGAAGGGACACGCGGAGATGCAGTACTTGCAGGAGATGCACTTCGCACGCTCGAACTCGACGAAACCCTCCGCGTTGTGGAAGAGCGCCCCCGACGGGCACACCTTCACGCAGCCGGCGTCGGAGCAGTGCAGGCACCGCTGGCTGAGGAAATGCCAGACCAAGCGCCCGCCCGACTCGTCCTCGACGAACCGGATGCGATTGTAGAGGTCGGAGGAGACGTCGGCGGGGTTCTCGAAGCTCCCGCGGTTGACCGTCTCCTGCGCGTCGAGCTCGTTCCACTGCTTGCACGCCACCTGGCAGGCGCGGCAGGCGATGCACTTGTCGGGGTCGATCATCAGCGCGGTCTGGCGACGACTCATCGGTCAACCTCCCCTCACGATGTCGACCATGAAGGCCTTGGTCTCCGGGATCATCGTGTTGGCGTCTCCCACCGTGGGTGTGAGCAGGTTGGCGCTGTCCCCGGCCCCGGACGTGGTCCAGCCATAGCACCAGGGCAGGCCCACCTGGTGGACGGTCCGCTCCGCAACGCGAAACGGCCGGAAGCGCGGGGTGACGATCGGCGACCGCCTTGAGCTGCTCCGCGGGCCGACTTCACGGTCACGACCTCGCCGTTGGCGATACCCCGCTCCCGGGCCAACTCCCGGCTGAGTTCCACGAACATCTGCGGCTGCAGTTCGAGGAGCCAGGGCGTGGCGCGCGTCATCACGCCGGTCTGCCAGTGCTCGGTCACCCGGTAGGTGGTGGCCACCAGGGGGAACCTGTCGTCGCAGGTGGCGAAGACGTCCTCCGGCTTGGAGAGCTCGCCTTCGTACCAGACCTTCATGGCCGGGTTGACCCGGTGGGGGTTGAGCAGGTTCTCGGGCACCACGCACTCGAGGGGTTCGTAGTGCTCCGGGAAGGGGCCGTCGGCGAGGCCCGGCCCGAAGACGGAGGCGACGCCGTGGGGCTTCATCAGGAAGGGCAGCATTCCCCCCGGGGCCTTCAACGGCGCTCCATCCGCCGTCGGGGACGTCCCCGATCCACGTGGTTCCGTTCCAATAGATGGGGGCTCGGGTCCGGTCCCACGGGTCGCCCTGGGGGTCCACCGAGGCCCGGTTGTAGAGGATCCGGCGGTTGACCGGCCAGCACCAGGCCCACTCGGGGAACAGGCCCAGGCCGGTCGGGTCGGCCCTGCCGCGCCGCGCCATCATGTTGCCCTTCTCGGTGTAGCTCCCGCAGTAGAGCCAGTTGCCCGAGGAGGTCGAGCCGTCGTCCTGGAGTTGTGTGAAGGAGTCCAGCAGCGGTCCCTTGGTGGCTGCGTCGGTCCAGGACCTCCCGTTGATCTCCTGGGCCACCCTGTGCGGGTCCACGTGCCGGAGCCGGCCCTCGGCGTCGACGAAGCCGTAGTCCCAGGAAAGCTCGGTGAAGGCCTCGCCGGAGTGGAGAGCCCTTCTGCTCCATCTTGGTGCCGATGGCGTAGAAGAGCCTGTTGATGATCTCCGCATCCGGCAGGGCGTCGCCCCGGGGCGCCACGCACTCGTAGCGCCACTGCGCCCAGCGGCCCGAGTTGGTGATCGACCCCTCCTTCTCGTAGCTGACCGCGCAGGGCAGGAAGAAGACCTCGGTGTCCACCTCCTCCGGGTTGACCCCGGGGCCCCGCCAGAAGCTCGAAGTCTCGTTGTCGAACAGGTTGACGGTGACCAGCCAGTCGAGCTTGGCGAGGGCCTTTCGCATCTTTCCCGCGTTGGAGGTGCAGCAGGCCGGGTTCTGGCCCCAGGCGAAGAACCCCGCGAAGCCGGCGTCGTCCATCCGGTCGACCATCTTGAGCCAGGAGTAGTTCTCCCCCGGATCGATCTTGGGCAGATAGCCGTACGCCAGGTCGTTGTCGGGAGTGGCGGCGGCCCCGTACGCGGCCTTGAGGTAGCTCGCCAGGTACTTGGGGCGGTTGCCCCACCAGTTGGGCGCCCCGGGCTCCACCGTTTTGGGGGTGTGACGCCGGTCGTAGTCGGCACGGGTGGGAAGGTCGGCCGAGGGCATGGGCAGGTAGCCGGGCAGGACGTGGAACAGGAGCGCGTGGTCGGTGGAGCCCTGCACGTTGGACTCGCCGCGCAGCGCGTTGATCCCGCCGCCCGCGCAACCCACGTTGCCCAGCAGCAGTTGGATGATCGCCATGGCCCGGATGTTCTGTGTGCCGGTGGTGTGCTGGGTCCAGCCCATGGCGTAGAGCTCGGTGCCCGCCTTGTCGGCCGCTCCCGTGGCCCCGAACAGCTCGTATACCGTCTCCAGGTCCGCCACGGGGGTGCCCGTGACCCGGGAGACCGTCTCCATGTCGTAGCGGTCGTAGTGCTTCCGCAGCAGTTGGAAGACCGAGCGCGGGTGCTTCAGCGTCGGGTCCTTCCTGACCACCCCCTTCTCGTCGGTCTGGAAGGCCCAGGCGGACTTGTCGTAGGTGCGGTTCTCCTCGTCGTAGCCGGAAAACACCCCCTCGAGTTCGCCCGGCATGCGGAAGTCGTCGTTCACGAGGAAGCTGGCGTTCGTGTAGTGGACGACGTAGTCGGTGTGGCAGAGGTCGTTGTCGAGGATGTACTTGATCATCCCGCCCAGGAAGGCGATGTCGCTGCCCGAACGAAGGCTCGTGTAGAAGTCGGCGCGGGCGGCGGTGCGGGTGAAGCGGGGGTCGACCACGATCAGCTTGGCCCCGCGCTTCTCCCGCGCCTCCATGATCCAGTGGAAGCTCACGGGGTGGTTCTCCGCCGGGTTGGCGCCCATGACCAGGATCACGTCGGCGTTCTTGATGTCGATCCAGTGGTTGGTCATCGCGCCACGCCCGAAGCTCTCCGCCAAACTGGCGACCGTGGAGCTGTGTCAGAGGCGCGCCTGGTGCTCCACGTACACGAGCCCGAGCCCCCGCATGAACTTCTGGAGCAGGTAGGTCTCCTCGTTGTCGAGCGCCGCGGAGCCCACGTGGGCGATCCCCTGGGTGCGGTTCACCGTCTGGCCCGCAGCGTTGGTCGTCTCGAAGGTGCGGGTGCGGGTTTCCACCACGCGCTCGGCGATCCGGTCGACCGCCCACTCCCAGGTCACCTCCTTCCACTCCTTCGCGCCCTTGGCTCGGTAGTGGGGCTTCGTGACCCGCTTGGGGTTGTCGTGGAGTTGGGAGATCGACGCCCCCTTGGGGCACAGCGTGCCGCGGTTGATCGGGTGCGCGTTGTCGCCCTCGATGTTGATGACCTCGCCGCCGCGCGACTCCACCACGAGCCCGCACCCCACCGAGCAGTAGGGGCAGATGGTGGTCTTGACGTTCGCAAACTGCGTGCGAAGCGACTGAGTCTTGTCCGCGCGGGCGTCCGTGCCCGACGCGGCCGCGGCCACCCCGGCGCCGGCCACTTTCAGGAAGTCCCGCCTGCTTACACCCATGGCGCCCTCACTGTGTCGGTGGGAGTGCGATTCGGAAGCCGGATGGAGCGACCGGTCAGACTAGTGGAAGACCGCGGAGCGTCAAGGTTCGGGTAGTCGCTCGCGCCGCCCTGGTGCCTGAACAACGTGCTGTCGACTACTCCGGGAACTGTTCCAGGTGCTTCTTGAGGTCCAGTCCGACGGGTGCCGCCGGGTGGGCCTCGATCATACGGTCTGCGATCGCGTGGGCCTGCGTCAACTTGCGACGCCTGCAGATAGTGGTCGGCCAACGCGTAGAGCGTGTCCAGGCTCGGTCGGGTCGGCCCGTCAGCGCCAGCAGCAGTTGCCGCTCGGCCTCGTCCAGGCGCCCGAGGTGCTGCAGGACCAGTCCCAGGTTGTAGCGGATCCGCGGCCGGTCCGGCATGCCGTCGGCCGCCCGGGCGAAGTAGATGGCGGCGTCCGCGTACGTTTCCTCTCGCCGAGCAGCAACGCCAGGTTGTAGGCCACGTCGTAGCGCCGGGATAGGCTGCGACGACCTCTCGGAGCAGGCGCTCGGCCTCGCTGGTTGCGCCCCTTCCGGTTCAGCAGGATGGCCAGGTTCACCTTGGCCGGGTAGAAGCAGATCGTCGATCGTCGATGGCCGCCCGGTAGTGCCCTCCGGCGTCGGAGTTCTCCCCGAGCTTCACGGCGAGGTTGCCGAGGTTGAAGCGACCGAAGGCGAAGTCGCCGGAGTACGCCATCACCTCCCGGTACGCGCGGAGGTTCGTCTCGTAGACCTCCCGCTCGGCGGGCTTGAGCCGGTCCCGGTTGCTGTCCGACAGGTTCATCGCCGCCTCGATGCGCACCGCCTTCACCGGGTCGTACAGCAGCGGCGCGACCATCTCGCCCCGACCGGGGTGCTGCGTGGCGTTCAGGGTGCGGATCGCGGTGAGGCGCACCAGGGCGTCCTCGTCTCCCGAGGGCCCGATTCAGGGCTTCGGTCGACCTCGCCCGGCGGTAGCGCCTGCAGGGAGTCGACGCCGTGGCCCGGACGACGGCCGGGTAGAGTCGGTCCTGGGCGATGCGGATCAACCCGTCGAGCGCTCGGGCCCCCTTCCCTCCCGGCCGCCAGCACCGTGCCGTAGTGGGGCCGCTTGCGCTGGCCGTACCACTTCCGCATCGCCTGCACCGACCACTGCACCGTCTTGTCCCCGTGGCAGCCCGGCTGGTCGTTGCAGGCGTTGGGAACCCCGAGTTCCGCGGAGAGATCGGGCCGCGGGTTGCGGAGGCTGTGGTCGGCCCGCCAGTCCACCACCATGTAGGGCTGCTCGGGCATGTGGCACTTGACGCAGAGCCAGCCGGCGCTGGGTTTCCCTCGTGGAACCTCCTTGTGGAAGTGGTGGTCCGCGGTGTTGTAGGCGTCGGCCGCGGTGGCACTGCAGGCAGAGCTCGTTGCCGTCCTTGTGGCGCTTGAGGCTGTGCACGTCGTGGCAGTCGCTGCACTTGACGCCCATCCGGTACATCTTGCTCTGCACGAACGAGCCGTAGACGTACACCTCGTCCAGGATCTGACCGTCCGGGTGGTACAGGCCCTCGCGCAGCAGGGCCGGCACCTCGCGGTCCAGGAGGTCCGCGGTCGCGTAGGGGTCGAGCGGCCCCAGGAGATAGCGGCGCGAGTGGCAGGGCGCGCACAGTTCCACCTCCTGCTTGCGCCGCTCAGGTCCCGCGTTCGCACCACCAGGCCGAAGTCCTCGGTCGCCGGGCGGCCCATGGCCGGGTATCTCGGCCCAGGCCACGTGCCGCGACCCGGGCCCGTGGCAGGTCTCGCAGCTCACGTCGATCTCGGACCAGGTGGTGTCGTAGGTGTCCGCTCGCCATGTCGTAGCCCTTGCGCAGGTTCGTGGAGTGGCAGTCGGCGCACATGGAGTTCCAGTTCTGGGCCTGGCGCGTCCAGTGGAGCCAGTCGCCGGGGGGGATGTCCTCTCCGGGGTACATGTCGTACCACTCGCTTCTTCACCGTGTCCCAGGCGCTGCCGAGCACCTGGTAGCGGCCGCCGGGAAAGGGGA
Organism: uncultured delta proteobacterium; assembly: GCA_963707045.1. GTDB lineage: Bacteria > Desulfobacterota > Deferrisomatia > Deferrisomatales > JACRMM01 > CAZGRT01. The sequence continues at coordinate 61,836 of CAVPOV010000027.1, read as the reverse complement.
TCAGGTACTGCTGGAGCGGGCGCACCCCGAAGACGTGGGTCACCTCGAAGTCGGCCATCGCCCCGTCGGGACCTTCGGTGTGGACCAGGAACTTCCCGTCGCGGCGAAAATAGCGCGTCTCGTAGCCGTCCATGCGGAGGACCGCACCGTCGAAGTTCCCGAGCACGGTCTCGTCGGTGGCCACGTCCATCGCCAGGTCGTGATCCGAGCCGGCCCACTTCTCGTACGCCCCCTTGTGGCACTCGATGCACTTCTCCCGCCCCACGTAGGCCGCCGGGGTCTCCTCGACCGACGCCGCCGCCTGCCGCAGTTGCGACTCGCGCCAACGGGCGGCCGGGAAGGACAGCACGATCGCGGCCGTGGCGATCAGCCCGGCGAGCCTCCAGGGGGCGAGGGAGTCCTTCATCGGGGTGGGTGGATCCGGCGGCATGGGCGCGGGGTCATTCGTGCACGGCCTGGGAGGGGTCGAAGGCGCTGCGACGCGAACGCTTGCCCGTGTCCACCCTGACCTCCCGGTTCTCGATGGACACGGCGTAGAGGTCCAGCGCCCGGGGTGCCGGGGCGCTGAGCACGTCGCCTCGGAGGTCGAACGCCGAGGCGTGGCACGGGCAGAGGAATCGCTTCTCCTTCTCCTCCCACGCTACGGTGCAGCCCAGGTGGGTGCACTCGCGGCCCATGGCGAGGAACCCGCCGTCGTCGAGGCGGGCCAGGTAGAACCTCCCCCGGGGGAAGGCCGTGACCGTCCCCACTTCGAACCGCTCTGCGGGGCCCGCAATGACGATGGGGTCGGTTGCTTCGCCGCCTGGCGCCTTTCGAGGTCTCAGGAACGACGACGCCACCCAGGCCACTTCAGCGAGGGCGACGGCCCCCAGGCCCATCCAAAGCGCGCGCAGGAAGGAGCGGCGCGGTGGGCGTTCGGAGCCCCGCCCATCGCCATCCCGCGACTTCGACCTGTTGTCGCGCTTCGCGCTCACGGGGTCACGCTCCACGGCCACACCAGCGCCATGCCTTCTCCTCGAAACCAGATGCCGACGGCCGTGCAGACGATGAAGGCGACGAAGAGCGCGATGCACAGGGTCTGGGCGGTCTCCCATCGGGTGGCGCCCAGGCGGCGGCGCAGAGCACCGTGGACGGCGAAGAGGAGCACGCCCAGCCCGAGTAGTGGCAGGACCCCCCCGCCGAGGATTCCCGCGCCGGCTCCCAGGGCCGCGCTCCCACGATAGAGACCATCGTCGACGAGCACCGCCAGGGGCGTGACGAACAGGGCGACTACCACGGCGACCACGGCCAGCCGTCGGCCCCGCGCGGACGCGAACCACACCCCGGTCTCGCCGGGCTCCTGCGGAACGTAGGGGAGCAGGGCCACCCCGACGAAGGCCAGGACCGGGAGGACCACGATGGCGACCAAGGGATGCAAGTGGAGCAGCAGTTCCTGTAGTCCCAGGAAATACCAGGGAGCCTTGGCCGGGTTGGGGCTCATCCCCGGGTTGGCGACCGCGCCCAGGCGGGCGTCCACGAAGGCCGAGAAGAGGAGCACCGCGGCGGTCACGAGCAGCGCCGTCGCACCCTCCCGCACCACCAGGTCCGGACTCGACGGTGCCCTCTGCGACCGGGTCGGCTCCTCCGAGCCGAGACCGGCGGGAAGGACGACGCCCCGAGCCTTGCGCACCCTCCAGAAATGGAAGCCCAGGAGCACGACCGCCGTGCCCGGGAGGACGCTCGTGTGCAGGGTGAAGAAGTTGAGCAGGGTGGGGGCGCCGATCTCCGTGCCCCCGCGGGCGACGGCCTGCAGCCAGGAGCCCACTCCGGGCACGTATCCCAACATCCCGGTGCAGATCGTGACCGCCCAGTAGGAGAGCTGGTCCCAGGGCAACAGGTAGCCTGTGAAGACCGACGCCACCACGCATCCCAGCACGCCCAGCCCGATCCACCAGTTGGAGCGCCGCTGCCTCCCCGAGGCCCCCGGTGAAGAGCACCCGGAGGAGGTGGAGCACCGCGACCACAACCATCGCGTTGGCGCTCCAGTGGTGGATGTTCCGCACCCAGCGCCCGAAGGGGACCTGCTCGCGGAGGGCCACCAGAGACGCGTACGCCCGGTCGGGGGCGGGCTCGTACACCAGCATCAGGAGCATGCCGGTCCCGGCGAGGAGGCCGAACAGCACGAGCGCCATGCCCCCGAGTCCCAGGGTCCGGCGGAAGCGCAAGGCCTCGGCGGGGAGGGAGGGAGGATGCAGGTGGAGCAGGAAGCCGCGACGGCCTTCTCGCGTCATGGGGGCGTGGTTCCTGGGACGGGCGGTTCGGCAAGATGCGGAAGCCGCCGCAGCACTACCAGCAATCCGGCTTTCTGGCAACCGGTCCGGTTCCCGGTGGTGTGGTTCGCCAGGGCGGCCCCGCTTCCGACGGCCGCGGCCGCACTCGGACAGCGGGGCCCCGTCTCACTCTCCCTGCGCACGGAAGACGGTCTTCCAATCCCGCTTCATGTCGACCACGGTCCAGCCCCGTGCCTGTGCCTCGTCCAGTGCCTTGTCCAGACGACCGACGGACGAAGCTCGGTCGTACGCCCATTCGCGCTCGGCGTCGGTGTGGCGGATCAGGCACCCCAACCGTTCCCCGCTGCCGGCGGTCGTCCACTGCAGCATCTGGAGGTCGCCGTCGGAATTGCCGAACGCCGCGATCGGGCGCCGGCCGATGTGCTGGTTGATGCCGACGGGTTTGCCGGCCTTGTCGTCGATGAAGTTGATTTCCGGCAGGCGCAGCAGCACCGGCCGCCCGTCGCGCATCTCGAACCTGGTCTTGATGCTGCTGCCGATGACCTGTTCCGGAGGGACGCTGTACACCTTCTCGCTGAAGAACCGAAGGAATTCGATGCCGCCGCCGGAGACGATGAACGTCTTGAACCCGTTTGCCCTGAGGTAGGCGAGAACCTCCAACATGGGCTGGTAAACCATGTCGGTGTAGAGCCGCCCAGTCTCGGGGTGTCTGGCGGTGGCGAGCCACTCCTTCGCGATGGTTTCGAACTCCTCGGTGGTCGTTCCCGCATGGGTGGCCATCACGATCTCGAGGATCGCGTGCTCGCCGCCTGCGAGGGCACCCTTCACGTCGCCCCGCAGCAGCGACGCGAACGGCTCCCGGTCCTTCCACTCGGGGTGCAGCGGCGCGAGGGCCTTCACGCGGTCGAGGGCGAAGAAGAGCTGGAAATACATGGGCTGCTCCGCCCACAGACACCCGTCGTTGTCGAACGTGGCGATGCGCTCCGCGGCGGGCACGAACGTCGGCGCCCCCTGCGTGGTGACCGCTTCCACGAATCGGATGATCGCGCCCTTGGCGGGGCCGTCGTTCCAGGAGGGCAGGGGATCCGCCTGCGCGACCACCGCGGTCGAAAGGCATCCCGAGACCAGCGCCAGGAAACAACTGAGAACCGCCTTCATGGGGAACCTCCGGTCGGCGGTGTCGGCCGACACCAACGCGGACGGCGGAAGCGATCCGCTTCCGCCGTCCGCGGGCACCGATGGTCGACGTCCGCTACTGGGCTCCGCTGGGCGTTCTGATCTTCTCCATCACCTGGTCGAGGGAGAAGCTTGCCGCCTTCTGGCGTGGAGGGAACTCCTTGAAGGTGGCCAGAAACTGTCCGACGTAGGTCTGGGCGGGCACCAGGAGGTACGCCCGATCGAGCAGCCAGTCGTAGTAGGTGTTGGAGGTGATCGTCGCGCGCTCGTAAGGGTCGCGGCGCAGGTTCTCGATGAGCGGCACGCGCAGTGGAACGAACGGCTCCATCCAGACGCGGAAGGTGCCCATGGCCTTCTGCTCCATGAAGATCAGCTTCCAGTCCTGGTAGCGCAGAGCGGTCAGGTCGCCGTCGTCCGAGAAGTAGAAGATCTCGTTGCGCGGCCCTTTATCCTCCTTGCCGGTGAGGTATGGGAGGAAATTGTAGCCGTCCAGGTGGACCTTGTACTCCCTGCCGGCGGCCTTGACGGCGCCCTTCTTCAACTGCTCCTTGGCGTCGGGCGCCCCGGCCGCCGCCAGGAAGGTCGGCAGCCAGTCCATGTGGTGCATGATTTCGTTCGACCACGCGCCCGCCTCGATCTTGCCGGGCCAACGCACCATGGAGGGCACGCGCCAGCCCCCCTCCCAGTTGGTGTTCTTCTCGCCTCGGAACGGGGTGGCCGCCGCGTCCGGCCAGGTGTTGTAGTGGGGGCCGTTGTCGGTGGAGTAGAACACGATGGTGTTGTCGGCGATGCCCAACTCGTCGAGCAGTTTCAGGAACTTCCCGATGTGCATGTCGTGCTCGACCATGCCGTCGGCGTACTCGTCCTGGCCGGAGATGCCCCGCAACTCCTTCTTCACGTGGGTGCGGAAGTGCATGCGCGTGCCGCTCCACCACACGAACCAGGGCTTGCCGGCCTTCTGCTGCTCCCGGATGAAGGCGATCGCCCGGTCGGAGGTCTCGTCGTCCACGGTCTCCATGCGCTTCTTGGTGAGCGGGCCGGTGTCCTCGATCTTCTGTGTGCCGTCCGGCAGGGCCCAGGAGTGGATCACGCCGCGGGGCCCGAACTTCTTCCGGAAGTCGGGGTTCTTGGGATAGTCCTCGTTTTCCGGCTCCTCCTCGGCGTTCAGGTGGTAGAGGTTGCCGAAGAACTCGTCGAACCCGTGGTTCGTCGGCAGGAACTCGTCCTTGTCCCCCAGGTGGTTCTTCCCGAACTGGCCGGTGGCGTACCCCTGTGCCTTGAGCAGGGCCGCGATCGTTGGGTCCTCCTCGCGCAGGCCCAGGTCGGCGCCGGGGAGGCCGACCTTGGAGAGCCCGGTGCGAAACACGCTCTGTCCGGTGATGAACGAGGCCCGTCCGGCCGTGCACGACTGCTCGCCGTAGTAGTCGGTGAAGGTCATGCCCTCGCTGGAGATGCGGTCGATGTTCGGGGTCTTGTACCCCACGAGGCCGTGGGTGTAGGCGCTGATGTTGGACTGGCCCACGTCGTCGCCCCACACGACGAGGATGTTGGGCTTCCCGGCCTGCGCGTGGGCGGTTCCCACGAGCATGGCCAGAGCTGCCAGGATGACGAGCAAGACCCTGGAAGACCCCTTCGCTTCACGCGACATGGCAGAGCTCCTTTCACGACATCCACGGATACGAAGCCCTCGCCGCCGTCACCCCCGGTGACCCGCGCGCAGCGGCGAGCACACGACGGGTGCAGGTTACGGCATGGTTCTCCACGGTCAAGTGCACGGCTCGGAACGCGGAACGCCATTGCCGGGGCATCGGATCGAAGTGGTGCCCCACCCATTTCCGGGCCTTCCGGCGCCGCGTGCGCGTTGCCGGCTCTGGGAGCCGTGTCGTAGGAGGCTCCGTTCCGAGGAACTGCCACGGCGGCGGAGGTGGCGGAGACGGGGACGATCCCCGGGCGCGAGTTTCGCGTCGGCGGAATCCGCGGGCACGCAGCCGGCGCGGGGTAGCGCGAGGGGGGCGGGGCGTGCCGGCACGGGTCGTCGAAGGGGTTCGGGGACCCGTTCGCGCGCGCTAGATCTGGAACTCGAGGACGTAGGCGCCTTCCTCGAGCCGGCTCTCCACCGTGAACCCGAGCTTGTAGAAGAGGTGGAGCATCGCGCGGTTTTCGGGCATGACCGTGGCGGTGATGCCTTTGATCCCCTTGTCCTGGGCCACCTTCACGAGGTAGCCGACGAGGAAGCCACCCAGCCCCTTACCCTGCCACTCGTCTCGGACCATGAAGGCGGCCTCCGCGTAGTTCGTGGAGGCGTCCAGCACGTACTGGGCCAGGCCGACCATCTCCTCCACGCCCCCGCGCTCGACGATGGCGGCGATGGCCATGCGGGTCTCGTAGTCGAGGTCGAGTTCCTCCTGCAGGCGCTCGTGGGGCATGTACTTGATGACGTTGAAGTAGCGCCGGTACACCGACTCGTCGGACAGGCTGTAGAAGAGGTCCTTGAGGAGTGGCTCGTCGGTGGCGCGCACGGGCCGGAAGAAGATCTCGTCGGTGCCGATCCGGGCGCGCGTCTCGAAGCGCTCCGGGTACAGGTCCAGGGAGGTGGGGATGATCTGGTCCGGGTACACGTAGTGGAGCCGCTTGGCGGCCTCGAGCAGCTCCTTGCGGAACTTGGGGTGGGCCAGGTTGATCAGCGCCATGGCCCGCTCCCGGATGGTCTTGCCGTGCAGGTCGGCGTAGCCCCATTCGGTGACCACGTAGCGTGCCGACGCCCGGGTGGTGACGACTCCGGCCCCGGGCGAGAGCTGGGGCACGATGCGGGAGACCGCCTCCCCGCGCGCGGTGGAGGGCAGGGCGATGATGGGCTTTCCGCCCTCGGCTGCGCGCGGCGCCGCGGATGAAGTCGACCTGGCCGCCGATCCCGCTGTAGAACTGGTGGCCGATGGAGTCGGAGCAGACCTGACCGGTGAGGTCGATCTCCAGGGCCGTGTTGATGGCCACCATGTTGTCGTTGCGGCCGATCACGAAGGGGTCGTTGGTGTACTCGCTGGGGTGGAACTCGACCATGGGGTTGTTGTCGATGAAGTCGTAGAGCTTCTTCGACCCCATGCAGAACGACGCGATGACCTTGCCGCGGTGCAGGGTCTTTCGCCGGTTGGTGACGGCGCCCGACTGGACGAGCTCCAGGAGCCAGTCGGAGAACATCTCGGTGTGGACGCCCAGGTCGCGCTTGTCGCGCAGGGCGTGGACCGCCGCGTTGGGAATGGCGCCGATCCCGATCTGGATCGTGGAGCCGTCGCCCACCAGCCGGGCGATGTTCGACCCGATGCGCAGCGCCACCTCGTCGGGTGGGTCGGGGAGGTACTCGATGACCGGGGAGGAGTGCTCCACCAGGTAGTCGATCCGGTCCACGGGGACGAAGCAGTCCCCGAGGGTGCGGGGCATCCGGGGGTTGACCTCGGCGATCACCAGGCGGGCGGACTCCACCGCGGACTTGGTGACGTCCACGCTCACCCCCAGGCTGACGAAGCCGTGGCGGTCGGGCGGCGCCACCTGGATCAGGGCTGCGTCGACGCGCACCTTGCGGCTGCGGAAGAGCTGGGGGAGCTCCGAGAGGTACACCGGCGTGTAGTCGGCGCGCCCCTCGGCGACGGCCCGGCGGGTGTTGTCGCCGATGAAGAAGGCGTTGTGGCGGAAGGTCTTGGCGAGCGTCTCGTCTGCGTAGGGGGCGATGCCGAGGGTCAGGATGTGCAGGATCTCCGAGTCGGCGATGGCGGCCGAGCGCTGCGCCAGGCCCTCCACCAGGTACTGGGGCTCGCCGCAGGCGGAGCCGACGAAGATCTTCGCCCCCCTCTGGATGCGGGCCAGCGCGGTCTCCCGGGATACGATCTTCCCCGCGTAGCGCTCCGTCCAGGCCGGGTCGGTCATGGCTCCCCCCGTCCGGGGCGCGCAGGGGTGCCCGCCGCGGCCCCGTTTTCGCCGTCGGGGATCCGTCCGCGGTCGCGAAGGTCGCAGAAGAGGAGGGTCGCCCCGGTGACGCAGACGGGGATGGCCAGGAAGTTCAGGACGGGAATCGCGAGAAGCAAGGCCGAGCCGGCGCCGAACCCGAGGAAGACCAGGGCGTTCCGGCCGGCCACCCGGGTCTTGGCCGAGAAGGGGAACCGCCAGCGCTCCATCGAGTAGTCGAGGTACTCCCAGGCTAGGAGGAAGAGGGTGTACACCGTGAGCAGGAGGCCGACGGGCGGCAGGAACCAGCTCAGGACGAGGAGGGCGACGAAGCCGGACCCGAGGGTCAGCATCCGGGCTGCTTCCGCCTTGAACGAGCGCTTGGCGTCGGCGAGGACCGCCGAGAAACGGAACGGTTCGTCGAGGCCCTTGCCGGCGTAGGCGCGCTCCACCTTTTCGGAGAGGAGGTCGTTGAAGGGGGCCAGGAGCAGGTTGCCCACCACGGTGAAGGTGTAGACGATGAGCAGGAGCACGATCGCGGCCACCACCGTCCAGAGCGCGTAGTACAGAAGCGTCCAGTACCACGCGTCCCCCCGGGGGACCCAACGGTCGATCCACTCCCCCACCCGCGACCCGGCGAACCAGACGAAGCCCGTGTAGAGGAGGGTGTTGATCGCGAACGGGATCGCCACGTAGCCGAGGAGCCGCGGCCGGCGGAACAGGAACTTGAGTCCCCGGTACGGGTAGAAGAACCCCCGGAGGGGGGCGAGTTCGGGCAGTCCCGGCTTCATGCGCTACCTCGCGGCAGGGGGAGGGGGCTCAATCTACTGGCAGCGGGCACGCGGCGCAACGTGGGACGCCCCGGCGGGAAGGCCCGGAGAGCGGGCGCTGGGTGGAGCCGGACGTCCGCCCCCCATTTGACATCGCGGCCCCGGGTGCTACTCGTGCTTCGCGTTGCGCCGCCCCCTCTCGGACGGAGTCCCCATGCCTCGCACGATCCTCGCGGTCCTCCTCGCCCTGACGGCGATGTCGGCCCCTGCCATCGTCGATCCCCACGACGAGTCGGACCCGCAGCGCTGTCGGAGCTGTCACACCCAGGCCATCCACGACCCCGACCGCAGGGAGGGCGAGTACCACCTGCTCACCGCGAGCGTCGACGGGGTGTGCCTGATCTGTCACCGCAAGGAGGAGTGCTGCCGGGTGGGCCAGGAGCACCTCGAGAAGCTCTTCCTCGGCGAGCACACCCACCCCAGCGATCTGAGGGTGTCCCGGGTAGGCCGGGAGCACCGCCCCCGGACGCTGCCCGTGCACGACGGCCGCATCACCTGCAACACCTGCCACCTGCACGATCGGGGGAAGCCCGAGGACTACAAGCTGGTGAGGTTGGTGATCTCGAAGCGAACGGGGGTGGACTGGACGCCCCTGTGCCACGACTGCCACGACGACTACTGAGTCCGCCGCGGCTCGCGGCGGCGGCAGTCAGCCTTCCTGGAGCTCCAGGAAGTAGGATGCGTCTCCCGCGCCCTGCCGCAGGACCTCGACCCGGTCGTCCACCAGGGAGACCACGGTGGAGGGCACCCGGGGAAGTACCCCGCACTCCAGGATCGCGTCCACTTCCTTGCCGAGGACGTCCTGGATCTCCCTCGGGTCGTTGAGGGGCTCTCCCCCGGTCCGGTTCGCGCTGGTGGAGAGGATCGGGTTGCCCAGCTCGCGCACCAGGGCCAGGGCGACGGCGTGGTCCGGGACGCGGATCCCCACGGTCTTCTGCTTCGTGAGGAGGAGCTTGGGAACCTCGCGGCTCGCCTCGAGCACGAAGGTGTAGCCGCCGGGCAGGAACCGCTTGAGGACGCGGTAGGCGAAGTTGGACACCCGGGCGTAGCGGCTGATGTGGGTGAGGTCGGCGCAGACGAAGCTCATGGGCTTCTTGGGGTCGCGGCCCTTCACCCGGACGATGCGCTCCACGCCCCGCTTGCTCGTGATGTCGCACCCGAGGCCGTACACGGTGTCGGTGGGGTACACCACGACGCCGTCGTCGCGGAGCATCTCGACGGCGCGGGCGATGTGCCGCCCCTGGGGCGACTGGGGGTGGACCGAGAGCATGACGGCCATGGGTTCCTCCGCGGGCGGCCGAACATACCGGCGTGCCTGCCGGGTGTCAACGCGGGGGAAGGCGGCGCCGGGTGGGGCCGCTTGTCCTTGCGGCGGGGCGAGGCGGCTGTGTATCCTCTGCCGAACGCTCGAAAACCGGAGGCTGGACGGATGGATGACACGAAGGAAAGCCCTGTCGGCGCCCCTGAAGAGGCGCCTCCCACTCCCCACGAGACGGCGGCCGACGACGCCGGGTCGGCGTCGGCCGCTCCGGAGCCTGTCGGGAGCGAGACGCCACAGGACTTCGCGCAGATGCTGGCGCAGAGCGACGCACAGGGCGGGGCCCGCTGGCGCAAAGGGGACAAGGTCCGCGCCAAGGTCGTGCGCCTCAGCGGAGACTGGATCTTCGTGACCCTCGGCGGGAAGCAGGAGGGGATGGTCCGGGCGGACGAGTTCGCTCCACCCCAGGAGGCCCAGGGGGAGGATACCCCCCGTACCCTGCCTGCCGAGGGGGACGAGGTGGAGGCCTTTGTCGTGTCGATGGACGGCGGGGAAGTGGTGCTGAGCACCAAGCTGAGCGGCCGGGGCGCCTCCCTGGCGGCCCTGGAGGAGGCGTGGCGGAGCGGCATCCCCGTCGAGGGCCGGGTGGCCCAATCGATCAAGGGCGGCTTCGAGGTGCGGGTCGCGGGAGCCCGCGCCTTCTGCCCCCTGAGCCAGATGGATCTGCGGTGGCCCAAGGACGCCCAGGAGCACGTGGGGCAGGCCTACTCCTTCCGGGTGGTGGAGTTCAAGGAGAAGGGCCGGAACGTCATCGTGTCGCGGCGGGCCCTCCTGGAGGAGGAGCGTGAGAAGGCCCGTGAGGAGCTCAAGGCGCGGCTCGAGCCCGGCGCGGTGGTGACGGGTACGGTTCGCTCCATCCAGAACTTCGGGGCCTTCGTGGACCTGGGAGGGGTCGACGCCCTGATCCCGATCTCGGAGATGAGCTGGACCCGGGTGGAGAACCCTGCGGAGATGGTGACCGTGGGGCAGGAGGTGACCGCGCAGGTGCTGGCGGTGGACTGGGATCGGGGTCGTGTGAGCCTGTCGCTCAAGGTCCTGGCGGAGGATCCCTGGTCGGCCGTGGCGAAGCGGTACAGGCCGGGCGAGCGGGTGAACGGGACGGTGGCGAGGCTCGCCAACTTCGGTGCGTTCGTCACCCTGGAACCCGGCGTAGACGGGCTCGTGCACATCTCCGCCCTCGGCGCAGGGCGCCGGGTGCGCCATCCCAACGAAGTGCTGAAGCCCGGGGAGACCGTGGAGGTGGAGATCGTCGGGGTGGACGCGGCCGCGCGGAAGATCTCCCTCTCCCTGGAGCACCGGCACCTGGAGTCCCTGGGCGACCTGCCACGGGCCGGCCAGGTGCTGGAGGGGAACGTGGAGAGGGTGGTGGACTTCGGCGTGTTCGTCCGGCTCCCCTCCGGCCATACGGGGCTCGTGCCCAACGTGGAGATGGGCACGCCCCGAGGGAGCGACCACGCGAAGATGTTCCGGCCCGAGGACGTCATGGAGGTGCTGGTGCTCGGCGTGGAGGAGGGCGGGCGTCGCATCCGGCTCTCCCGCAAGGGGGTCACGGAGCAGCGGGAACAGGCGGAGTCGGCGGAATACCGTGCCTCGCAGGCCGAGAACAGCGGCTCGATGGGCACCCTCGGAGACCTCCTTCGGGACAAGCTCGCCTCGCGCAAGTGACGCCTGCGGCTTCGAAGTCCCCCCGCCCCCCGCTCCCGCCGGAGTCGGGGGGCGTCTCGTCCATTCCTCCGTGCTGATCCACCGCATCCCTGTGCCGACCCCCTTTCCCGTGGGGGACGTGAATGCCTACCTGGTGGGCCCCGAGCCGCTGACCCTGGTCGACTGCGGGCCCCGAACCGAGGCCTCCTGGGCCGCCCTCGTCGCCGGCATCGCCGCAGCCGGCCGCTCGGTGGCCGAGATCGAGCGGGTGGTCCTCACCCACTGCCATCCGGACCACGTGGGACTGGCCCGCCGGGTGCGGGACGTCTCGGGCTGCAAGGTCCTGGCGCACCCGGTGGACCACGCGCGCCTGACGGGGGCGCCTGGCGCGTGGGAGGACATCGTCGGGTTCCTCGGGGAGGCCTGCCGCAGGGCCGGGGCCCCGGCCGAGGTGCTGAGTGCCCTGGCCCGGACCTTGGGGACGATCCCGGAGGTCGCGGAACCCCTGGACGAGGTGTGCGCCCTTGCCGGGGGCGGGAGCCTCGCCTTCGACGGGGAACATCTGGAGATCCACGCGACGCCGGGCCACGCCGGCGGAGCCCTGTGCCTCTGGGATCCGGACGGTCGCGTGCTGCTCACCGGCGATACCCTCCTGCCGCACATCTCCTCCAACGCCATCCTCGAGCCCGACGCGGAAGGATTCCGAAACCGTGCCCTGTGCACGTACCTGGATACCTTGGCACAGGTGGAATCCCTGCGGCCGCGCACGTGCCTTCCCGGTCACGGCGAACCCTTTCCCGAGGCGGCGGAACTCATCCGGCAGCGCCGCTCCTTCCACGAGGCGCGTGCCGGAAGAGTGCTGACGCTGGTGGCGTCCGGCCTGGAGCGCCCGTGGGAGGTCGCCCGTTCGCTCTTCGCGGACGTGGACGCGGGCTACGCCCACCTGGCGGTGAGCGAGGTGGTGGGCCACCTGGATCTGCTGGCGCGGGCGGGGCGGGTTCTCTTCGAAGGCCGGGAGGACCCCTGGGTGGCGCGGCCGACCGGCGGTGACGGCGGACGCGGTCAGGTCTCCCAGTTCCTGGCGCGCTCCACGGCCCGGAGCCAGCCGGCGTAGGCCCGGTCCCTTGCCTCCGGGTCGGCGCGGGGTTCGAAGCGGCGGTCCAGTGCCCACAGGCCCGGGATCGACTCCGGTTCCAGGAGCCCGGCCCCCACGGAGGCCAGATAGGCGGCCCCCAGCGCGGTGGTCTCCGTGATCCGGGGACGCAGTACGGGCGCCGCCAGGGTGTCCGCCTGGAACTGCAGCAGCAGGGCGTTGGCGGCGGCCCCCCCGTCGGCCCTCAGGTCCCGAACCGGGATGCCGCTCGCGGCCTCCATGGCGGCCAGGGCGTCCCGGGTCTGGAAGGCCATCGCTTCCAGCGCGGCCCGGGCCAGGTGGCCCCGCCCCGTGCCGCGCGTGAGCCCGACGATGAGGCCCCGGGCGAAGGGGTCCCAGTGGGGAGCCCCGAGGCCCACGAAGGCGGGCACGAAGTACACGCCCCCCGCGTCGGGGACCGAGGCCGCGAGGGCTTCGACGTCGGCGGAGTCGGCGATGAGGCCCAGGCCGTCGCGCAGCCACTGGACCGCTGCGCCGGCCACGAAGATGGATCCCTCCAGGGCGTACTCGGGGGCGCGCCCCTCGATGTGCCACGCCAGCGTGGTGAGCACGCCGTCGCCGAGGAACCGCTCGGAGCCCGTGTTCATGACCACGAAGGCCCCCGTCCCGTAGGTGTTCTTGGCCATCCCCGGGGTCAGGCAGGCCTGACCGAAGAGCGCCGCCTGCTGGTCGCCGGCGATCCCGGCGACCGGGACGGCCGCGCCGAGCAGGGCCGGGTCGGTTTCCGCGAAGAACCCGGCCGAGGGACGCACCCGGGGAAGGATCTCGCGGGGGATCCCGAACGCCCGGAGAAGACCCTCGTCCCAATCGAGGGTGTCCAGGTCGAAGAGGAGGGTCCGGCTCGCGTTGGTGGCGTCGGTCTCGTGGGTCCGGCCCCCGGTGAGCTTCCAAAGGAGCCACGAGTCCACGGTGCCGAAGCACAGTTCGCCCGCCCCGGCCCGGCGCCGGAGCGCCGGATCGAGTTCCAGCAGCCAGGACAGCTTGCTCGCCGAGAAGTAGGGGTCGAGGACGAGCCCGGTCTTCCGCCGGACTTCCGGCTCGAGCCCGTCGGCCTTCCACCGGGTCGTTGCGTCGGCGGTGCGCCGGTCCTGCCAGACGATGGCCCGGTGCACGGGGAGGCCGCTGGAGCGCTCCCACAGCACGGTGGTCTCCCGCTGGTTCGTGATCCCCACCGCGGCGACGTCCCGCGCCGAAACCCCGGCGCGGTCCAGGGCCTCCCGCGCCGTTGCCAGTTGGCTCTCCCAGATCTCCTCGGGGTCGTGCTCGACCCACCCGGGCCGGGGGAAGTACTGGGGGAACTCCCGCTGGGCCGACGCCACCGGGTGGACCGCATCGTCGAACAGGATGGCTCGGCTGCTGGTGGTTCCCTGGTCCAGGGCTAGCGTGTAGCGCATGGGGCACCTCCGAGTTCGCGGGCGGCCGGTCCGAAGGCCCATTGTACAACGGGGGCGGCCGGGGCTCGACCGGGCGGTTCGCGGGCCGAGCGGCGGTCGTCGGCGCGGCGTCCGGGCTGGCATCCGGCTCAGGGGCACCGGCAGCGGGTAGGAGCAGGGCACACAGGGCAGGGCACACGGGCAGGGCATACGGTTGACCCGAGGACCCGGTTCCGATAGAACTCTTGGGCCCCGCTCCCCGCGACGGGACTCCCGCACCGCCTTCCGCCGAGACCTAGACCATGCCGTCCCGCTATCAGCGCCTCTTCGGCCTCCTGCAGCACTGCCTCCCCCACCACCTGCTCTCCCGGGGGATGGAGCGGATCACCCGTTGCCGCTCTCGGTGGGTGAAGGACCCGCTCATCCGGTGGTTCTCGGCCCGCTACCGGATCGACCTGGAGGAGGCGCGCTTCCGGTCTCCCGGGGCGTACCCGGACTTCAACGGCTTCTTCACGCGCGAGCTGAGACCCGGCGCTCGCCCCGGGCCCGGGCACACCGCGGCGGTCGCGTCCCCGGTGGACGCGGTGGTGAGTCATCGGGGAGAGGCGGACGGGGCCACGCTGTTCCAGGCCAAGGGCCGCGTGTTCGACCTGCTCGAACTGCTCGGCGGGGACCCGCTTCGCGCCGCGCCGTTCCGCGGAGGCTCCTTCGCGACCCTGTATCTGTCTCCGCGCGACTACCACCGGATCCACATGCCCTGCGACGGGGAACTGCTGGAGATGGTCCACGTTCCCGGCCGGCTCTTCAGCGTGAACGAGGCCACCTCGGCGGTGGTGGACCGGCTGTACGCTCGCAACGAGCGGGTCGCCGCCCTGTTCCGGACCACCTGGGGGCCGATGGCCGTGGTGATGGTGGGCGCCCTCTTCGTCGGGAGCATCGAGACGGCCTGGCACGGGGTCGTCACGCCGCCCCGGAGCCGGACGGTGCGCCTGTGGAAGTACGAGCCCGGGCAGATCCGCCTCGGTCGAGGCGAGGAACTGGGGCGCTTCAACATGGGTTCCACCGTGATCCTGCTCTTCGGTGCGGGTCGGGTCGCCTGGGACCCGGGTGCGGCGCCGGGTGCCCGGGTCCTCGTGGGTAGGGAGATCGCCCGGGGCCTCGAGGGAAGAGAGCTTGGCCCGGCCGGCGCCTGAGGGGGTTGGGGGGGGGACGACCGACGGGAGGCCCACCCGTGGAGGGCCGGTTCGGGTGGCGCTGTTCCTCCTCCTGGCGTTCGCGGTCTCGATCGGGTGCGCCGGAGCGGCGGACGAACCACCCCAGTTCGGGGCGATGGCGTGGTTGTGGACCCGCCACGTGAACCCGGGGAAAGACACGAACGACCGCTCCCGATTCCTGGGGTTCGGGTACCGGGACTGGTACGCGGCCGCCTTCGTCAACAGCTACGACGAATCCAGCGTGTTCGGCGGGAAGAAGTTCGACCTCCACGAGTTCCCGCTCTCGGCGTCGGGAGACATCTTCCTGCGGTTCAAAGGCTACGCCGGGCTCCTGTACGGGTACGACGAGGTCACCCTGATCCCGGTCCTCCTCCCCACGCTCAACCTGGGGTACGCCTCGCCGTGTTGCGGGACGTGGGGGCTCGAGTTGATCTACGTTCCGACGCTTTCCGGCGGCGTGTTCATGAACCTCCTGACCTGGGAGGGCGACCTCTTCCGGTCCGACTGAGCCGTCGTTCGCCCTCCCGGTTCCCCGCCGGCAGATCGCCCTGGACGCCCCGCGGCGCTCTGCTATCCTCCGGGCGATGCCGCCCTTGCGATTCCTGCCGCTTGTCGTCCTTGCCCTTGCGGCTCCTGCCGCGGCGGCTGTCCCGTTGCTCGAGATCGAGGGGCCGATCGGGCCCACCACGGCCGAGTACGTCTCCGACGCCCTCGGCGAGGTCCGACCGGAGCGCACGCCCTTGGTGCTCCTGCGCATCGACACTCCGGGGGGCCTGGACACGGCCATGCGCGAGATCGTCCGGGCGATCCTGGGCTCGCCGGTGCCGGTGGTGGCGTGGGTGGGACCCTCGGGGGCCCGGGCGGCGAGCGCCGGCCTCTTCGTGACCGTGGCGGCCCACGTCGCGGCCATGGCTCCCGGGACGAACCTGGGGGCGGCGCACCCCGTGGGGATTGGGGGGGGAGAGGGAAAGACCGTGGAGCGCAAGGCGGAGCAGGATGCAGCCGCCTACATCCGCTCCCTGGCCCAGCAGCGGGGCCGGGACCCGGCGTGGTTCGAGGCCGCCGTCCTCGAGAGCCGGAGCCTCTCGGCCGAGGAGGCCCTGGGTGCCGGGGTGGTCGACCTCCTGGCTCCTGGCGTACCCGAGTTGCTGACGGCGCTGGAAGGACGGGAAGTGACGCACGGCGGCCGGTCGGTGAGGCTGCGGACCGCGGGCCTCGAGGTCAGTGCGGTGGCCATGAACTGGCGCCAGCGCTCCCTTCGGGCCCTGTCGGACCCGAACGTCGCCTACATGCTCCTAATCCTCGGGTTCTACGGGCTCTTCTTCGAACTCGCGAACCCGGGGAGCGTCTTCCCGGGGGTGCTCGGGGGTCTCTTCCTGATCCTGGCCTTCGTCGGGCTCCAGACCCTGCCCTTCAGCTACGGGGGCGTCCTGCTGATCCTGCTGGGTCTCGTGCTCCTGCTCCTTGAGGTGAAGGTGACGTCCTACGGGATGCTCACCGTCGGGGGCGTCCTGAGCCTCACCCTCGGCAGCCTGATGCTCTTCAAGACCGCGGAGACGTTTCACCGGCTGAGTTGGGGCGTCATCGTGCCGGTGGTGGCCGCGACCGTTGCGTTTTTCGCCTTCGCCGTGGGCAAGGGGCTCTCGGCCCAGCGCTCCCGAAGGGTCTCGGGGTCCGAGGGCCTCGTGGGGGAGCACGGGCGCGCCCTCGATGCGCTCGGGCCGGGGCGCCGGGGCAAGGTGTTCGTCCACGGCGAGTACTGGAACGCCACGGCGGAGGCCGAAGTGGAGGCGGGGGAGGACGTGCGGGTCGTGGCGTTGCTGGGCCTCGAGCTCCGGGTGGAGGGGGTCCGTTCAGACAGGAGGGGTTGAGATGCCGACGGTGCCGATGGTCATCCTGTTCCTGCTCATCCTCGCGGTGTTCTTCGTCTCGGCCATCCGCGTGCTCCGGGAGTACCAGCGGGCTGTGGTGTTCCGGCTCGGGCGGGCCATCGGTGTGAAGGGGCCCGGCCTGATCATCCTGATTCCCTTCATCGACCGGATGGTGAAGGTGAGCCTGCGCACCGTGGCCCACGACGTTCCCCCCCAGGACGTGATCACCCGGGACAACGTGTCGATCAAGGTCAACGCGGTGGTCTACTTCCGGGCCTTGGAGCCGATGAGGGCGATCGTGGAGGTGGAGGACTACCTATACGCCACGAGCCAACTCGCCCAGACCACGCTGCGAAGCGTGTGCGGCCAGGCGGAGCTGGACGAACTCCTCTCCGACCGGGAGAAGATCAACCGAGAGCTCCAGGAGATCCTCGACCGCCACACCGATCCCTGGGGCGTGAAGGTGTCGACCGTGGAACTGAAGCACATCGACCTGCCGACGGAGATGCAGCGGGCGATGGCCCGCCAGGCGGAGGCGGAGCGCGAGCGCCGCGCCAAGATCATCGCGGCGGAGGGCGAGTTCCAGGCGGCCGAGAAGCTCACGGCCGCGGCGAAGACCATCGGCTCGGAGCCCACGGCGATCCAGCTGCGCTATCTGCAGACCATGGTGGAGGTCGCGACCGGCAACACCAACACGATCCTCTTTCCGGTGCCGGTGGACATCATCAAGGCGATCCTGCCGCGCCCGACGGAGTCGTAGGGCCGGTTCCGGCGAGGCCCGCCTGCGCCGACCGGGATGGGCCCCGGGCACTCCCGGGCGCCGGATCGCTCGGGTCCTCCCCACGGCAGCCGCGAACGCTCTATACTGAGGACGGACCGGGTGCCCCCGAGGCCGGGGCCGAGCTGCCGGAGCCGGGCTCCCGGCCGGGCAGCCGAAGATCGAGGCCGGTGGAGGCTCCATGGCACGTCCCCTTCGCATCGAATTCCCCGGCGCCCTGTACTGGGTCGCCGCCCACGCGGTCCCCCGGCAGAAGCTCTTCCGGGACGACGAGGAGGAGCAGGACTTCGTGGGGAGGCTGCCGGATCTGGCTTCCGGCTTCGGCGCCGTGTTCCACGGGTTCTGCCTCCTGCCGAGCCGGTACGAGCTCCTCGTCGAGACGCCACGCGCCAACCTCTCCCGGGTCCTCCATCGCCTCAACTCCGGGTACACGGCCACGGTCAACGCCCGGAGGCGCCGCCGGGGTGCGCTACTCCAGAGTCGGTACCGGGCGGTCCTCGTGGACGACCCGTGGCTTCTGCGCCTCTCCGTGTCCCTCCACGCGGCTCCCGTTCGGGAGAGGAAGGCCCGGGACCCGTGGGCCTACCCGGGCTCGAGCGCGCGGGCCTACGCGGCCGGGTCGTCGATTCCCGGACTGAGCACGGATCGTGTGTTGAGGCTCGCGGGGGGGCGCGAGCGGTACGCGAAGCTGCTCGAAGACGAACTCTCCGATCCCGCTCCTCCCCCCGGGAGCAGCGTGTGGCGCCAGGTCGTCCTCGGGGGTGAGGGACTGCGGCAACGCGCGCTGGACGCGGCCGCGGGGAAGGACGTGCGGGAGATCGCCGGCTTCCGGGCGCCTCGGGAGGGCCTGACGCTCGACGACGTGGTGAACGCGGTGGCCGAGAGCACCGGGTTGCCCCCGGAGCAGATCCGCACGGGGAAGTTCCAGCGGGTCCTGGCCCGGAAGGCGGCCCTCTACCTGGTCCGGCGCTTCACTCCCTGCACGCTGCGCGAGATCGGGGACGCCTTCGGCGTGGACTACACCACGGTGCACATGGCGTCGCGCCGCGTGGAGGACCTTCGGCGGAAGGACGCGGGAGTGGAGGCCTTCCTGGGCGTCCTCGAGGAGGAACTCGAGAGCCGGGGGTCCCCGGGCCCCGGCGCGGCCGGGCCGGAGCCTTCCCGGCGCCCACGCGCCAGAGGGGCTCGGAAGCCGGCGGAAGCCGGCCGGGAGGGAGGGCAGCTCAAGCTCTTCTGACTTGCCCCGGCGGAACGGGTGCGGCGCGCTGCCCCGCTCCAGGGGAGGAGGCACGCCTTGGACGCCATGGGGATCGAACTCGAGGAGCAGCGCCACGTCTGGGCTCGGCTCTGGGAGCGACGGCCGGAGGTCGGCGAGGCCTTGCGCGAGGTGAGCCCCCCGGGCCTGCGCCGGATCGTGCTCACCGGCTGCGGGGACTGCCACGCCGCGGCCGAATACGGGGAGAGCCTGCTCGAGCTTCGCACCGGCTTCGAGGTGCGGGGACTCGCGGCCATGGAGCTCACGCGCGCCCGGGAATACCTCCTCGACCCGCGCACCCTCCTCGTGGCGATGAGCGTGTCGGGGCGGACGCCGAGGGTGGTGGAAGCGGTTCGGATGGCGCGCCGAAGGGGGAGCGCGGTCCTGGGCGTCACCGACGATCCCTCCGGCGACCTCGCCCGGGAAGCGGGGCGGGCCTTCGTGCTCGGGGCTTCGCCGCCGACCGCACTCGCCCGCACCGACTACGCGGATGCCCAGGCCGCGCGCTACACCGGGTACGAGCGTCCGGTTCCCCAGACCAAGACCTTCGGCGCCCTGCAGTTCTTCCTCGCGCTGCTGTGCCTCCAGGCGGAGCGCAGCCGTCCCTCGGGGCGAGGTTCGCCCGCGGTCCGGGTGGAGCGCTCGCTGGAGGAGTTGAGCCGTGTGGCCCCCCGGGCCGCCGAGGCGTCCGGGGAGGCCGCCAGCCGGCTCGGGGCGCGCACGAGGCCCGGGGGGCTGGTCACCTTCGCGGGGACCGGTCTTCGGTGCTTCCAGTGCGCGCTTCGCCTCCTACAAGCTCCTGGAACTAGCCTGCCCGGCGCTCTGGACGGAGGTGGAGGAGTTCTGCCACACGGCGTACCTGGTGACCGGCCCGGGGGACGGGGCCGTCTTCCTCGTCCAGGACGGGCCCACCCTGGGCCGGGTCGGCGAGATCGTCCCGGTGGTGGAGGACGAGGTGGGCGCGGCGGCCGTGGTGCTCTCCACGGCGGCGGGGGAGGGGCCTGCCGGACGGGACCACGTGGGGCTGCCCCAGGTTCCGGTGGAGGTGGCGCCGCTCCTGCTCGCCCACGCCGCGAGCCACCTCGTGCGGGGGCTCGCGGCCGCCTGGGGCGTGAATACGGACCGGTTCCGTGCGGGTCTGGAGGAGGAGCGCTACGTCCGCGGATCCACCCGGATGATCCGGGAGTCGCGGATCCTCGGGGGCCCGTAGGGCACGGGAGTCGCCGGGCGGCTCAGTCCTTGGTGCGGTAGCGGGCCGGGTCGGCGAAGAGGTCGAACACCCTTGCGCCGCCGGGGGAAACGGCGGAGTGGGGTTGCCCCGCGGCGATCTCGTAGCCGTCTCCGGGCCCCAGCCGTCGGGTTCGGCCGTCCACCGTGAGCTCCAGTTCTCCCTCCAGCACGAAGCCCCACTGGGGGCCGTGGGAGTGCTCGGGGACCGAGGCGCCCGGCTCGAGGACGAAGAACACCCCCTGGCGGTCGGCTCCCTGGAGGAGCCAGCCGTGAATCCCGGGCAGCGGGACGTCCGCCCGTGGCATCCCGGTGACGATCGTCGGGTAGTCGTGCGTCATGAGGTCGCTCCTTTCCGACGCCGTCGCAGCGTGGCGCTCCGGCGGGCTTCGGGCTCCGGGGCGGTGGCCCCCAGGTGCTCGATGATCTTTCGGTTGGCCCGGGGCATGGGATGGTCCGCGAGCTCCGCCGGCCGGACCCACTTCCACGGGTTCCCCTCTCCGGCCCTCGGTTCCATGGCCACGAACCGGCACAGGCGCGGGTGCAGCGTCACCCGAAGGTGGGAGTACGCGTGCTCGACCGGCGGGAGGGAGTCCTGGACCTCCACGACCAGGCCGAACTCCTCACGCAGTTCGCGCGCGAGGGCTTCCTCCACGCTCTCCCCGGCTTCCACCTTTCCCCCCGGGAACTCCCAGAGCCCGCCGAGCAGGCCTCCGTACGGGCGCTTGTCGATGAAGAACTCGCCGTCTCGCCGCACGATGCCGACGGCCACGTCCCGGTGGGGCACGGCCGGGCGCGCCGCGCGCACCGGGTAGGCTTCCGGGGTGCCGGAGGCCCTGGCGCGGCAGGGGGCGGCGAGGGGGCACTCGGGGCAGCGCGGAGGGCCGGGCGTGCACACCGCGGACCCGAGCTCCATGAGAGCCTGGTTGTGGACCGGCGCCGTGCCCGGGGGCAGCAGCTCCTGTGCCAGCGCCCGGAGCGCCGCGGAGGAGGGGCCGCTGCGGGGGTCCGTGGGGAGGGCGGCGAGGCGCGACAGGACCCGGCGCACGTTGCCGTCCACGACGGCGAGGTCGATCCCGAAAGCGATGCTCAAGACCGCGGCCGTGGTGTACTCCCCGGCGCCGGGCAGGGCCCGGAACGCCTCCGGGTCGCGGGGGACGACTCCTCCGTGGCGCTCCTCCACGGCGCGCGCGGCCGCCCGGAGGTTGCGGGCGCGGGAGTAGTAGCCGAGGCCCTCCCAAAGGGCGAGGACCCGCTCCTCCGGAGCCTGCGCGAGTCGACGGAGGGTCGGGAAGGCGGCCATCCAGCGTTCGTAGTAAGGGATCACGGCCGCGACCCGGGTCTGCTGGAGCATGACCTCCGATACCCAGATGGCGTAGGGGTCGCGGGTCCGGCGCCACGGGAGATCGCGGGAATGGGATCGATACCAAGAATGAAGGCCCGGCACTGCAGCACGGAGGCGCTCGAGATCCGCCGCCCCGAGGCCGAGGGTCTTACCGTGCTCGCCGGCGAGGCGCGGGAGGGGAGGGGGACGCCGGCGGGGCGAGGAGTCCCTGCGGGGTCGCGGGGTCGGCATGGGACTGAGCCTAGCACGCGCGCGAGGAAGGCGGGAACCAGTTCCGCGCGGGCGACTTCCCGAACCTCGCCGTGGGAGTCCCGGAGCCGACCGGGGGCCACCGGACCGGGGGCCACCGCATTGACACCCGGTCCCTCGGGCCGTATAAGGGCCGGTCCCCGGACCCGGAGCGAGAGGAGTCGTCCATGGGCATTCTGAGCGGCGGAGTGAGGTTTCGCCGTTACCAAGCGGTGGGGGAGGTTCCCAAGGGATTCCAGGAGGAGTTCGAGGCGTCGATCCAGCGCCACGCGTTCCAGGACTTCGGGGCGGACGACCAGCGGGAGCAGGTCGCCGGGTGGGCTCCGGTGGACGATTGGTTCGACCCGGCCCTTCCCGTGGACCGGTGGCTCGTGCACAACACGGTGGCGCTGACCTTCCGGGTGGACACCAAGCGCATCCCGGCCCGGTTCATGCGCCAGGAGTGCCGGAAGATGGAGGCCGAATGGCGCCTGCGGGCGGGGCGGGAAGACCTGACCCGTGCCGAGAGGGACGAGGTCCAGACCATCGTGCGGCGGCGCCTGCTGGAGCGGGTGATCCCGGCGTGCCAGGGAATCGACGCGGCTTGGGACCTGGATCGGGGCGACGTGCTCTTTTGGAGCACCGGGGAGCGGGTGAACGAGGCGTTCCGGGCCCTCTTCGAGAGGACCTTCCGCGTGAAGCTGCGGCCCCTCTTTCCCTACGTGCTGGCGCTCCGCGCGCTCGGGGACGAGACGGGAACCGTGGCCGAACGGGTGGTGCCGGCCTCCTTTCGGCCGGAAGGGGGTGCGTGATGGACGTGCTCAAGAACCTGGAGGAGAAGGCGTTCTGGGGTCACGAGTTCCTCACGTGGCTGTGGTTCCGCTCGGAAGAATCGGGGGGGGCGCTGGAGATCGAGGGGGTGGGGCCGGCGACCTTGTGGATCGAGGACCGGATGGTGCTCGGGAGCCTCGAAACGGAGAGCAAGCAGAACATCCTGAAGGACGGGGACGTGTCGCGCTCCGGGGAGGCGGCCGCCGCCCTCAAGGTCGGGAAGAAACTCCAGGAGGCCCGCTTCGTCCTCGTCCGCGAGGATCGGGAGTACCGTTTCGTGCTTCGGGGAGACACCTTCGACCTGCAGGGCGTCCAGATGCCCCGCGTCGCATCGGAGGAGGGGGACGACTGGCACGCCACGGCGCTGGTGCGCCTGGGGTTGGTGCGGGAGTGCGTCGCGGCGGTGGACGGGCTCTTCGAGGAGTTCGCCCGCCTCCGTGTGTCCCCGGCGTGGCAGAGGGAAACGGTGCCGGCGGTCGCGGCCTGGATCGAGGGGAAGGAGGGGGGGTAGGGCGCCCCCCGCTCAGGGGTAGCCTTCGGGGTTCGCCGACTGCCACCGCCAGGCGTCGGCGGCCATCTCCGGGAGTCCCCGGGTCGCGCTCCACCCGAGTTCCTGCTGCGCCTTGGAAGGGTCGGCATAGCAAGCAGCCACGTCCCCTGCGCGCCGCTCCACGATCCGATAGGGAACCTGCCTTCCGCTGGCTTCCTCGAAGGCCTTCACCACCTCCAGCACGCTGTGTCCCCGCCCGGTGCCCAGGTTCCAGACCCCGACCCCGGGCTCCGCCGCCCGGAGCCGTTCCAGGGCCTTGAGGTGCCCGAGGGCCAGGTCCACCACGTGGATGTAGTCCCGCACGCCCGTCCCGTCGGGCGTGGGGTAGTCGTCGCCGAACACCCGGAGTTCCGGCAGGCGCCCCACCGCCACCTGGCTGATGTAGGGGAGCAGGTTGTTCGGGATTCCGTTCGGATCCTCGCCGATCCGCCCGCTCGCGTGCGCTCCCACCGGGTTGAAGTAGCGGAGCAGAGCGATCCGCCAGGCGGGGTCGGCCCGGCCCAGGTCCCGCAGGATCTCCTCGATCATCAACTTGGACCGGCCGTACGGGTTGGTGGCGGAGAGCGGGAAGTCCTCGCGGATCGGGACCGACGCGGGGTCTCCGTACACCGTCGCGGAGGAGCTGAACACCAGGGTCTTCGGTCCGCGCTCGGCCAGGGCCTCGCACAGGTTCAGCGTGCCCGACACGTTGTTGGCGTAGTATCGCAGGGGCACGGAGACGGACTCGCCGACGGCCTTGAGCCCGGCGAAATGGATCACGGAGTCGAAGACCGCTTCCTCCAGCACCTCGCGAAGGCCCTTCCGGTCCAGGAGGTCGACGCGCCGGAAGGCGAGGTCCCGCCCCGTCAGGTCGCGAACCCGCCGCAGGGCCTCCTCCTTGCTGTTGCGCAGGTTGTCGAGCACGGTGACGTCCATGCCGGCTCCCAGGAGCTCCACGCAGGTGTGGCTCCCGATGTAGCCCGCCCCTCCGGTGACGAGAACCCTCATGACCCGCCTCCTAGCGCCGGCCGCCCGCCGCCGGTCTCTCCGTCCCATCCCGTTCGCGCGTAACCCATTCCCGAGGGGGGCATCCAATCGTCCGAAACCGTGCCGGAGGTGACCCGTGCTCGACTCGATCCCCTATGCGGCGCTGATTCCTGCCGCGGTCCTCCTGGGGCTGGCCCCCTTCTACCCCAGGCCCCACCTGCTGGAGAAGCTGGAGATGCTCGTGCAGGGGCAACTCCGGCGCCCGCTGGACGTCTTCGACCTGCTGTTCCACGCCGCCCCGCTGATTCTCCTTGCCGCCAAGTGGTTCGCGTCGCGACGCTGAGCGAGCGGCTCTCGCGACGGGCCCGCGGGTGATGGCCTCAGTCGTCCAGGCGCGGTACGTGGGGGCGAACGTCCACCACCGGCGTCCCGTCGACCGCGTCCACCCCTGCGACCACGAGGGTGGTGCCCCGCCGCTCGAGGAGATCCACGGTGTACACGGCGAGCGGATTCGGGCGGGAAGGGCTGCGGGTGGCGAACACGCCGGTGAGGGGGGAGGACGGGTCACCCCGCGGGTGGACACCGAGCACGTCCCGGCTCGCCCGGTGCAGCCAGCAGGTCACCCGGAGGCGGGCCCAGCGCTCGATGCCGACCAGGGCTTCCGCGTACCGGGGGAAGATCTCCACCTCCGCCACGGTGCCGGCGTCCCGGCCCTGGCGGGGAGCCTCCTCGACGCTCGTCACGGCCGAGCGAACCCGGCCGATGGGGACGAGTCCGTAGGTCGCGCTCACGGGCCGCCGTCCCTGTGGGCGTACCACCGCTTGCCTCCCACCCATGGGCCGCTAGACTCACCTCGGCATCCCACCCCGAACGTCGGGAGGCAGTCATGGAATTCGAAGACCTGCGCCTCATGGCCACCGGCTTCCAGCCCGCCAAGCTCCTCCTGACCGCCCTGGACGCGGGGGTGTTCGATCTCCTGGCCCACGGGCCGCGCACCGGCGCGGAGGTGGCACAGACTTTCGGCCTGGACTCCCGAGCCACGAACCTCGTCCTCAACGCGCTGGTCGGCCTCGGCCTCCTGGTGAAGGAGGAGGACCGATACCGGAACGCCGAGGAGGCCGGCCGGTTCCTCTCGCGTGGCTCCCCCGAGTACCGCGGAGAGATCCTCCGGCACATCCACAACACCTGGGAGGACTGGGCTGCGCTGGCGCAGACCTGGCGGAACGGGAAACCCGACGTGACGCGCAAGGTCCCGCAGATGCCTTCGACGCCCGAGGGGACCCGGCACTTCATACTCGGGATGGAGGACATGACCCGGGAAGTGGCGCCCCGTCTCGCGGACCGCCTCCCCCTGGCGGGGCGGTCCCGGCTGCTGGACCTGGGCGGGGGCCCTGGCAACTACGCCCTGGCCTTCGCGACCCGATGGCCGGACCTGCGGGTGGTCCACTTCGACCTGCCGGCCACGTCGGAGATCGCGCGGGAGTTCGTCGCGGGGAAGCCCGGCAGCGACCGGGTGGAGTTCCGGGAGGGGGACTTCCTCGCCTCCGAACTCGGAGAAGGGTACGACTTCGTCTGGGCCAGCCAGATCATCCACATGCTGGGTGAAGGCGAGGTCCAGGCGCTCCTCTCCCGCGTGGCGAAGGCCCTGGCGCCCGGCGGCGTCGTGGCGATCCACGACCACTTCCTCGACGCGGGGGGCACCCACCCGGCGTCGGCGTCCCTCTTCGGGGTGCACATGCTCGCCGTCACGGAGCGGGGCAGGACGTTCACCTTCGACGAGGTGGAGGGCTGGCTGCGCTCCGCGGGCCTGGAGCCCGGGGAGCGCGTGGAGTACGGCGGCCCTGCGCGGCTGCTCCTTGCCGGCAAGACTCGAGCCGGGTAGGCCGGCGCGGGAGCGGGCGGGCCGCGCCCGCCCGCCCTCCTTCAGCAGGAGCAGCTCCCGCAGGAGTCCGTCCCTCCCTGGGACGTGGTCTTCACGTTGAACCCGCGACGGAGGGGTCCGCTGAGGTAGTCGACCCGCACCCCTCCCACCTGGCCCAGCAGGCCTCGGTTCATGATGAGCCGGAAGCCCTCCTCCGCCTTCACTTCGTCTTGTTCCGACGGCTCGTCCAGAGCCAGGCCCCAGGAGGGGCCCCCTCAGCCGGAGCCGGCGACGTAGATGCGCACCGCCGGGTTCTCTCCCTGGTCCCGGACCGATTCCAAGAGCATCTCCCTGGCCTTGTCGGTGATTTCGATCATGCGTCGATTCCTCCGCAGGGGTTCCGGTGACGCCGGTTGGATGAGGGACCGCCTGCCTAGGTTACCGAAAGGTGTCGCCGGGGGACAGATGCAAGTCGACTCCCGCGTGTTCTCCCCTTCGGAAAGCGTTTGCCTCGCGACTCGGGTTCCTGCTAGTAAGGCGGCCGATCGGGACTTTCCGAGGCTGTTGCAGAGAGGCTTTCCCCTCCTCTTGCGCTGGTGGAAAGGAATTCATGAACAACCACGCGAAGCTCGAGGCCTGGGTGCGCGAGGTGGCGGAGCTGTGCCGCCCGGACTCGATCCACTGGTGCGACGGCTCCCAGGAGGAGTACGACCGCCTGTGCGAGGGCATGGTCCGCTCCGGCACCTTCCACCGTCTCGACCCGGCCAAGCGGATCAACAGCTACCTGTGCCGCTCGAACCCCGGGGACGTGGCGCGGGTCGAGGATCGCACGTTCATCTGTTCCCGGAGCCCGGAAGACGCAGGTCCCACCAACAACTGGAGGGACCCGGACGAGATGAAGGCGGCGCTGACCGAGTTGTACCGCGGCTCCATGCGGGGTCGCACCCTCTACGTCGTGCCCTTCAGCATGGGACCGCTCGGCTCTCGGATCGCCCACATCGGGGTGCAGCTCACGGACTCCCCCTACGTCGCGGCGAGCATGCGCATCATGACCCGCATGGGCCGGGCTGCGCTGGAGGTGCTCGGACACGACGACGCCTTCGTGCCGTGCCTGCACTCGGTGGGCATGCCGCTCTCGGACGGGGTGCCGGACGTGTCCTGGCCTTGCGATCCCGAACGGAAGTACATCGTGCACTTCCCGGAGGATCGCGCGATCTGGTCCTACGGGAGCGGCTACGGAGGCAACGCCCTGCTGGGCAAGAAGTGCTTCGCCCTGCGCATCGCGTCGGCCATGGCGCGGGAGGAGGGGTGGCTGGCGGAGCACATGATGATCGTCGGGGTGACCTCGCCGGAGGGCAAGAAGAAGTACTTCGCGGGGGCCTTCCCGAGCGCCTGCGGGAAGACCAACCTGGCCATGCTGATCCCGACGATTCCGGGCTGGAAGGTGGAGTGCGTCGGCGACGACATCGCGTGGATGAAGCTGGGCCAGGACGGCCGCCTCTACGCGATCAACCCGGAGTACGGCTTCTTCGGCGTGGCGCCCGGCACCTCGATGGAATCCAACCCGAACGCCATCCTGTCCCTTACCCGCGACTGCATCTTCACCAACGTCGCCGCGACCCCGGACGGGGACGTCTGGTGGGAGGGGCTGACCCGGGAGCCGCCCCCGCGGCTCACCGACTGGCTCGGCGGGGAGTGGTCCCCCGGGTGCGGCCGGCCGGCCGCACACCCGAACGCGCGGTTCACCGCGCCGGCGGCCCAGTGCCCGGCGATCGACCCGGCGTGGGAGGACCCCCACGGAGTGCCGATATCGGGCATCCTGTTCGGAGGGCGGCGCGCCAACGTGGTGCCCCTGGTCCACCAAGCCTACGACTGGCGCCACGGCACCTTCCTGGGAGCGATCGCGAGCAGCGAGACCACGGCGGCGGCCGCCGGCAAGGTGGGCGCACTGCGCCGCGACCCGATGGCGATGCTCCCCTTCTGCGGATATCACATGGGCGACTACTTCGCCCACTGGCTCTCCATGGCCGGAAGGACCGACGAGGAGAAGCTCCCGAAGATCTTCTACGTGAACTGGTTCCGGAAGACCCCGGAGGGGCGGTGGCTCTGGCCCGGCTACGGCGAGAACAGCCGGGTGCTGAGCTGGATCTTCGAGCGCACCGAGGGGAGCGGCAAGGCGGAGCGGACCCCCATCGGGTACGTGCCCTCCCTGGACGGGATCGACCGGAGCGGGCTCGACGTGTCCGACGACGACATGAGGGAACTGCTGCGCGTGGACACGGAAGCTTGGTCGGAGGAGGTGGAGAGCATCCGGGACCACCTCGACCGCTTCGGGGGCCGGCTCCCCGAGGGGCTGCGCGAGGAACTCCGTTCCCTGGAGCGCCGACTCGCCGGGGGATGACGGGGCTTCCCGCGCCCCTCAAGGTCGGTGGAGGGAGATGCGCCCGCGCTCGCCGACCCGATCGTAGGTGAACTCCACCGGGCCGACGGGAGCGTCGAGGCGCCGGCTGGCCGTGCCGATCCGCACGGTGACGCCCGGATGGACGCGGCTGGCGGTGATCCCCCACCCCGCGGGACCTGCGTCCACGACTTCCCGGACTCTCGCCTCCCATCGCCCCGGGTCCAGCCAAGTCGCCGCCGGGCCTCCCGGCTCTCCGGAGGCCCGGTCGCGCAACCCCGTGCCCCACTCGCGAAAGAGGCTGCGGAAGGACTCCACCGCCGCCCCGCTCCCGGAGGCGACCTCGGTCTCCATGCCGGCCTGGGAGCCCAGGGCTCCGGCCGTCACGTCCTGCCCAGCCGCCGTGGATCCGCCGTGCACCGTGGCGGCCGGGGCGGCGAGAACCCGCTCGAGCGCCAGGACCTGGCTCTTGAGGCTGGAGTGGCGGATGACGACCGTGCCCGCCTGGACCCACGCATGGTCCAGGAACCCGGTGCAGAGGACCTCCGCCGCCCGAACCGGGGCGGGCCCCCGCTGCACGATGCCGTCCCGTACGAACAGGGAACCCAGCACGTCCACGGACGAGCGGATGAGGGCCCCGCGCACCTCGAGGTCCCCCGCCACCCGGAGGGGCGCCGCCGTCTCCAGGTCGCCTTCGACGATGGCCGAGCCGGCGACGAAGTCGCCGCACAGCGCACGAAGTTCCGCGGCGTCCCGGGCTCGGAAGAGGGGGACCACTTCGGCGCGGTCGGTCTCCGGCCCCGTGAGCCGCAGGTGCCCGCCTCGGGCGGCCACGACCTGCGTGCCGCCCTCCGCGAGGTGGAGCCCGGAGCCGAGCCGCACTCGGTTGGCACCGTCGCGGGCGGGGAGGGCACGGCCCGTGACGTCGGTGCCCGGCGTTCCCCGGCCGGGAGGGTGGAGCACTCCGACGGCCCGTCCCTCGGAGACTGCGGCGAGCACCTCGGCCGGATAGTCTTCGAGCCTGCCCAGCGCCTTCAGGAACCCCTCCGCGTCGCTCGGGAGTGCGGAGCCCCACTCCGGCCACGCATCGTGTCCGTGGATGGGGAGGTGCCCTCGCGCGACGGGCTCGGGGTCCCCGTAGTTCCTGGCGCCCGCGCAGCGCCGCAGCGCTGCCCGGTCCAACAGGCCCGGGTGGAGGTCGTACGCCAGCGTCAAGGCCTCCAGGTCGTCCGGCGAGAGGCGGCGACCGCTCCCCCGGGGCGGGAAGAGGAGGAGGTAGGCCGTCAGGCGGTCTGCGGAGAGACGGACCTTCGCCTTCTCGGCCTGCGCAGCGTCGGTGCGGCGGCTGCCCACCGGAAAGGGGGAGCCCCGCCCGAACCGGTACGCCTCTCGGACCGCCGTCCAGTCGACCCACACCCCGGGCAGTTGGAGGCGCACCGAACGCACCGCGTCCGAGATCCGGCCCGGGTAGTCGCGGGGGATCTCGAGCAGGACGCGATCGCCGTCCATTCGCACGCTCAAGGAGTCCATCGGGCTCCTCTCCGGCCGGGGCCGGGCGCCGCAGGGGAAAAACTCAGTACTCGTCCAGCACGCGGCGCGCCGCTTCCAGCACCTTGTCCCGCTCGAACGGTTTCAGGACGTAGTTGCGTGCGCCCAGTCGGACCGCCTCCATCACCTTGGCCTCGAGCCCGACCGCGGAAACCATGATCACCTTGGCCGAGGGATCGAGCTCGCGAAGACGCCGAGCACCTCGAGCCCGTCCATCTCCGGGCATGACGACGTCGAGGGTCACCAGGTCCGGCAGGGTCTCCTCGTAGAGCGACAGGGCCTCCGCGCCGCTTCGGGCCGCGTGGACCGCATACCCCTCGGCGGCGAAGATCTCCTCGAGCACGCGCACCATGAACTCGGTGTCGTCCACCACCAGGATGGACTCGGGGAAGGGGCGCGCGCTCACGGGAGCGCCCTCCGGATCACCGTGTCGCGCTTCCAGCAGGCGTCATCCCGCTCGGGGTGGTCCAGGTTGAAGTGCAGGCCGCGGCTCTCCTTGCGGGCCGTGGCGCACCGGATCATGAGGTCGGCCACCAGGGCCAGATTGCGCAGTTCCAGCAGGTTCCCGGTGACGCGGAAGTGGCGGTAGTACTCGTCGATCTCGTCGACGAGCATGTCCATGCGGCGGCGTGCGCGGGCGAGGCGCTTGTCCGTGCGCACGATCCCCACGTAGTTCCACATGAAGCGGCGGATCTCGTCCCAGTTCTGGGTGACCACCACCTCGTCCTCGCTGTCGGTGGTCCCGGAGTCGTCCCACGGTTCGGGCGCCGGTACTGCCGCGTCGTCCCCGCCGAGCCGTTCCCGGCCGTCGGCCGCCGCCGCCGCGGCGTAGACGAGGGCCTCGAGCAGGCTGTTGCTCGCGAGCCGGTTCGCGCCGTGCAGCCCCGTGCAGGAGACCTCTCCCACGGCGTACAGGCCCTCGAGGCACGTGCGCCCGCGTGCGTCCACGACGACGCCCCCGCACAGGTAGTGCGCCGCGGGGACGACGGGGATGGGCTCCCGGGTGATGTCGATCCCGTACTCGAGGCACCGGGCGTGGATCCCCGGGAAGCGCTCCCGGACGAACTCGGCGGTCGCGGTCGGTGATGTCGAGGAGAACGTGGTCGTCGCCTCGGCGCTTCATCTCCGCGTCGATCGCCTGTGCCACCACGTCGCGTGGGGCGAGGCACCCCAGGGGGTGATACCGCTCCATGAACGTCTCGCCGGTGCAGAGACGGAGCACGCCTCCCTCTCCGCGCACCGCCTCGCTGATCAGGAAGTTCTTCGCGAACGGATGGTACAGGCAGGTCGGGTGGAACTGCATGAACTCCATGTTGGCCACCATGGCCCCGGCGCGATACGCCATGGCCACCCCGTCGCCCGATGCGATGTCGGGGTTCGAGGTGTAGAGGTACGCCTTGCCCGCCCCCCCCGTCGCCAGACACACGACGCGGGCGGCGAAGGGCTGCACGCGGCCGGCCGCTTCGAGCACGTAGGCGCCGAAGCACCGCTGCCTGCCGGAGGCCGCGGAGCGCTGCACCAGGAGGTCCACGGCGTGGTGGTTCTCGAAGAAGGCGATGTTGCCGTGCTCCTTGGCGCGCTGGAGCAACCGGCTCTCCACCTCCTGGCCCGTCATGTCCCGGGCGTGGAGGATGCGCCGGTGGCTGTGCCCCCCCTCCCTGCCGAGGTCGAAGCTGTCCCCGGAGCGGCTGAATCGAACCCCCCAGCGCACCAGTCGGTCGATCTCGCCGGGACCGTCGAGGACGACCCGCTCGACCACGCCGGGGTGGCACAGGCCGGCACCGGCCTCCAGCGTGTCCCGGACGTGGGAGGCGAAGGAGTCGTCGGCCCCCACGACGCTGGCGATGCCGCCCTGCGCGTAGTTGGTGCTCGACTCGCTCCGCTCCTTCTTCGTGACGACGGCCACGGAGCCGCGGTCCGCGACCTGGAGGGCGAAGGAGAGGCCCGCGATGCCGCTGCCGAGGACCAGGAAGTCGAAGGTCTCCGCCAAGGGGCCTTTCCCGGCGTCTCCTCCGGGCGAGGGGAGGCGCTTCGATCTCGGGGTCGGAGGGGGAGGGGCCACGGAACGCTATTACAGGCCAAAAACGGGTGTCAAGCCGGAGCGTGACGAATCGACCCGTCCGTGCTTCCGGCGAGCGGGCCTTCCCGCACGCGGTCGCAGTGCCGTTCACTCCCCTCGTTGACCGGGGCTCGGGCCGTATAATAGCATGTGCGTCCTTTTGCTCTGCCCGGCGCCGCAGCGCCGAGGCCGGGTCTGCCGACGCGAGGGTGCATGGGGTACACGGACGATTCGATCGCGGAGAGCCTGCTCCGGGAGAGCGAGGAGTTCCGGCGGGCACGCGAGCAGCACGAGCGCTACGAGAGAATCCTCGAGGAGTTCAACCGAAGGCCCCACCTGACGGCGGACGAGGAGATGGAGCGAAAGAAGATCCAGAAGCTCAAGCTGGTCGGCAAGGACCGCATGGAGCGCATGCTCTTCGACCACCGCAAGGCCTTGGTGGCGCGGGTTCCGGGAGAGTCTTCGTGAAGAGTTCGAGGATCGTCGAGGGAGTGGAGAGGGCCCCCCATAGGGCGCTGCTCTCGGCCACGGGCATGCCGAGAGCGGAACTGGGCAAGCCGATGATGGGCATCGCTTCCAGCTTCACCGATCTCATCGCGGGTCACGTGGGGATGCGGGATCTGGAGCGGTTCATCGAGAAGGGCGTGCACGCGGCGGGGGGCTATCCCGTTCCTCTTCGGCGATCCCGGGCATCTGCGACGGCATCGCCATGGGACACCGGGGCATGCACTACAGCCTGCCGAGCCGCGAGCTGATCGCCGACATGGTGGAGAGCGTGGCCGAGGCCCACTCCCTGGACGGCGCTGGTGCTGCTCACCAACTGCGACAAGATCACCCCCGGCATGCTCATGGCGGCCGCGCGCCTGGACATCCCCTGCATCGTCGTCACCGCCGGGCCGATGATCTCCGGGCAGCCTGCGGGGCGCCGCCTGAGCTTCGTGCGCGACACCTTCGAGGCGATGGCGCAGGCACCAGCAAGGGCGAGATCTCCGCCGACGAGCTGGCGGCCTGCGAGTCGGAGGCGTGCCCCGGGTGCGGCTCCTGCCAGGGGCTGTACACCGCCAACACCATGGCGTGCCTCACCGAGGCGCTGGGCATGAGCCTCCCGGATTGCGGCACGACCCTGGCGGTCATGGCCAAGAAGAGGCACATCGCGTACGCGAGCGGCGAGCGCATCGTGGAGCTGGTGCGCGAAGGCCTCACGCCCCGGAAGATCCTGACCCCCGGGGCGTTCGAGAACGCCATCCGCCTGGACCTGGCCCTGGGGGGGAGTTCGAACACGGTGCTCCACCTCTGCGCCATCGCCCGGGAGGCCGGCGTCGAACTGGATCTCGCCCGGTTCGACGAGCCTCGCGCCGGGAGACGCCCCAGCTGTGCAGCCTGCGCCCTGCCGGTGAGCACTTCATGGAGGACCTCGATTCCGCCGGAGGCGTGAAGGCCGTGCTCCGGCGCCTCGTCGACCTCCTCGCCGACGGGCCTGCCGTGGGAGGGCGGAGCGTGCGCGAGGTGGCCGGGGCGGTGGAGTGGCTGGACGAGGAGGTCATCCGGCCGCGGGACAACCCGATCCGGCCCGAGGGCGGGATCGCCATCCTCAAGGGCAACCTCGCCCCGGACGGGGCGGTGGTGAAGCAGTCCGGCGTGAGCGAGGCGATGATGTCGTTCCGCGGGCGGGCGCGTTGTTTCGACTCCGAGGAGGCGGCCATGGAGGCCATCATGGGCGGCGAGGTCTCGGCCGGGACCGTGGTGGTGATCCGTTACGAGGGGCCGAAGGGCGGCCCGGGCATGAGGGAGATGCTGGCGCCGACCGCGGCGATCATGGGCATGGGTCTCGGCGAGTGCGTGGCCCTGGTCACGGACGGACGGTTCAGCGGAGGCACGCGGGGCCCGTGCGTCGGCCACGTGAGCCCGGAGGCGGCGGCCGGGGGGCCGATCGCCCTGGTGAGGGACGGCGACGAGGTAGAGCTCGACATCCGGGGCCGGCGCCTCGAGGTCCGGGTCGACCCGCAGGAACTGGAGCGACGCCGCGGAGAGTGGTCCGCTCCGGAGCCGAAGATCCGCACCGGGTGGCTCGCCCGCTACGCGCGCCTCGTCACATCGGCCAACACCGGAGCCGTCCTCGAGGCCTGATCCGCGCGACAGGGTTGGCTATCTCGGCCGGCCCCCGGGGCCGGCCGTTGTCGCTTCTCGCTGGACCCGGACGAACTCTCGACGAGGAGAAGCAAGTGGAACTGACCGGCGCCGAGATCCTGGTGGAGAGCTTGAAGAAGGAGGGGGTGCACACGATCTTCGGGTACCCCGGAGGGGTCGTCCTGAACGTCTACGACGTGCTCTACCACGGCCGACATCCGGCACATCCTGGTTCGGCACGAGCAGGGGGCGGTGCACGCCGCGGACGGCTACGCGCGGGCCTCCGGGGAGGTCGGGGTGGCCCTGGTGACCTCGGGCCCGGGGGCGACCAACACGGTCACCGGGCTCGCCGACGGCGTACATGGACTCCGATCCCCATCGTGGTCTTCACCGGGCAGGTGCCCACCGACCTGATCGGCAACGACGCCTTCCAGGAGGCGGACATCGTCGGCATCACCCGGCCGTGCACCAAGCACAACTTCCTGGTCAAGGACGTGCGGGACCTGGCTCGGATCATCAAGGAGGCCTTCTACCTCGCCCGGTCCGGGCGGCCGGGGCCGGTGCTGGTGGACCTGCCGAAGGACGTCATCGTGGCCCGCACGGAGTACCTGTACCCCGAGGTCGCGAAGATGCGGGGCTACAACCCGACCTACGAGGGCCACATCGGGCAGATCAAGAAGGCCCTGAAGGCCCTGCACGAGGCGCGCCGGCCCGTCGTGTACGCGGGCGGCGGCGTGATTCTCTCCAACGCGTCGAAGGAACTCACGGACCTGGCCCGACACCTGCACCTTCCCGTGACCGCGACCCTGATGGGCCTGGGGTGCTTTCCCGGGCTCGGACCCGCTGTTCCTGGGCATGCTCGGCATGCACGGCACCTACCGGGCCAACATGGCCATGACCCACTGCGACCTGATCCTGGCCGTGGGGGCGCGGTTCGACGACCGCGTCACCGGCAAGATCGACGAGTTCGCCCCCGACGCCAAGATCGTCCACATCGACATCGACCCGACGTCCATCTCGAAGAACGTGCGGGTGGACGTGCCCATCGTCGGCGACGCCAAGACACGTCCTGAAGAAGATGCTCGGCCTCGTCCAGGGCGAGGAGTGGGCGGACCGCGGCCGGGTCCTCTCGGAGTGGCACGCCGAGATCGCGGCGTGGCGGGACGCGCACAAGCTGGCCTACGAGCACACCCCCGACCGTGATCAAGCCCCAGTTCGTGGTCGAGAAGCTCCGCGAGGTCACCGGCGGCGAGTGCATCATGGCCACCGAGGTGGGGCAGAACCAGATGTGGGCGGCCCAGTTCTTCACCCTGGAGCATCCCCGGTGCTGGCTGACCTCCGGCGGGCTGGGGACCATGGGCTACGGCTTCCCCGCGGCCCTGGGGGCCCAGGTCGCGTTCCCCGACCGGACCGTGATCGACATCGCCGGCGACGGCGTCGATCCAGATGAACATCCAGGAGCTGGCCACGGCGGTGCAGTACAACCTGCCGGTGAAGATCGCCATCCTCAACAACGGCTTCCTGGGGATGGTGCGGCAGTGGCAGGAGCTGTTCTACGACCGGCGCTACTCGCACACCCGCATGGAGGTCGCGCCCGATTTCGTCAAGCTCGCCGAGGCCTACGGCGCCCTGGGGCTGCGGGCCGAACGAGCCGGAGGAGGTCGTGCCGGTCATCCGCCAGGCGCTCGCCCATCCCGGGCCGGTGATCATGGACTTCCGGGTCGATCCGGAGGAGGGCGTGTACCCCATGGTTCCGGCCGGCGCACCCATCAGCAAGATGCTCCTCGTCTAGGAGGCGGCCATGAAGCACACGATTTCCGTGACGGTGGAGAACGAGTTCGGCGTGCTGGCGCGGGTCGCCGGTCTGTTCAGCGGGCGCGGCTTCAACATCGACAGCCTGTCGGTGGCGGAGACCCAGGACCCGACGGTGAGCCTGATCACCCTCGTGACCCGAGGGGACGACCAGATCATCGAGCAGATCATCAA
This sequence comes from uncultured delta proteobacterium, assembly GCA_963707045.1. Classification (GTDB taxonomy): domain Bacteria; phylum Desulfobacterota; class Deferrisomatia; order Deferrisomatales; family JACRMM01; genus CAZGRT01. The sequence continues at coordinate 25,892 of CAVPOV010000027.1, read as the reverse complement.
GCAGCTCCACAAGCTGGTCAACGTCCTCAAGGTGACGGACATGCAGGAGGGGGAGTACCTGGACCGGGAGCTGGTCCTCGTGAAGGTGAACGCCAACGAGCAGACCAAGGCCGAGATCCTGCGGCTGGTGGACATCTTCCGGGGCAAGGTGGTGGACGTCTCTCCCAAGAGCTATACGGTGGAGATCACGGGCGACGAGGGGAAGATCCGCGCCGTCATGGAGCTGCTGGCGCCGCTGGGGGTCCGGGAGGTCGTGCGCACGGGGAAGGTCGCCATGCCCCGGGGAACCCGGGCCTGAACCCCGCGCCGGAGTCGTTCTTGTTCCTGTCTCTCAGAAAGGAGCCTCGATGAAGATCTACTACGAGAAGGACGCGGACCTCAACCTGCTCAAAGGCAAGACCGTGGCCGTCATCGGCTACGGGAGCCAGGGCCACGCCCACGCGAACAACCTTCGGGACTCGGGGATCGACGTGGTCGTGGGGCTGCGGCCGGACGGCGCGTCGGCGGCCAAGGCCAAGGCGGCGGGCTTCAAGGTGCTGCCCACGGCGGAGGCGGCGGCGAAGGCCCAGGTGGTCATGATCCTGCTGCCCGACGAACTGCAGGGGGACGTCTACCGGAGCGAGATCGCCCCCGGCCTGCACGAGGGCGACTATCTCGCCTTCGCGCACGGGTTCAACATCCACTTCGGTCAGGTGGTGCCTGCGAAGGGGGTCAACGTCTTCATGGTGGCGCCGAAGGGCCCCGGACACCTGGTGCGCGCGGAGTACCAGCGGGGCAAGGGCGTGCCGTGCCTGGTGGCGGTGGCCGCGGACCCGTCCGGGAACGCGCGGGACGTGGGCCTCGCCTACGCCACGGCGATCGGGGGCGGACGGGCCGGCGTCATCGAGACCACCTTCCAGGAAGAGACCGAGACCGATCTGTTCGGCGAGCAGGCCGTGCTCTGCGGCGGGATCTCCGCGCTGATCAAGGCCGGCTTCGAGACCCTGGTGGAGGCGGGGTACGCGCCGGAGATGGCGTACTTCGAGTGCCTGCACGAGGTGAAGCTGATCGTGGACCTGATCTACGAGGGCGGCATCGCCAACATGCGCTACTCCGTCTCCAACACGGCCGAGTACGGCGACCTCACCCGCGGCCCCCGGGTGATCGACGCCTCCGTGAAGGCGGAGATGAAGAAGATCCTCGGAGAGATCCAGACGGGTGCCTTCGCCCGGGAGTGGATCCTGGAGAACCAGGCGCCGACCGCCCCACGTTCAACGCCCTCGCGCGGCAGGGGCGGGAGCACCCCATCGAGGCAGGTCGGCGAGAAGCTGCGCGCCATGATGCCCTGGCTGAAGGAGGGGCGCCTGGTGGACAAGAGCAAGAACTGAGGGCGCGAGGCGTGAAGGGTTGAACGTGAGAGGGAAAGGCCTTCTCCCGCAGCGTCTCACGCTTCACGTCTCACGTTTCACGAGGTGACCCATGGAAACCGTGATCGTCTTCGACACGACCCTGCGCGACGGAGAGCAGTCGCCCGGGGCCTCGATGAACACAGAGGAGAAGCTCCGTGTCGCGCAGGCACTAGAGCGGCTGCGGGTCGACGTGATCGAGGCGGGCTTCCCCATCTCGTCGCCCGGTGACTTCGAGGCCGTCAAGCTCATCGCCGACCGGGTGCGCGGGGTGCAGGTCACGGGGCTCGCGAGGGCCAACTTCGTGGACATCGACCGCGCCTGGGAGGCCCTCAAGGGAGGCGCCAACCCCCGCATCCACACCTTCCTCGCGACCTCGCCGATCCACATGGAGCACAAGCTCCGCAAGAGCCCGGAGGAGGTGCTCGAGCAGGCGGTGGAAGCGGTGAAACACGCCGGTGAAGTACACGTCGAACGTGGAGTTCTCCGCCGAGGACGCGGTGCGCAGCGACCTGGACTTCCTGTGCCGGGTCCTCGAGGCGGTGATCGACGCCGGCGCCACGACCGTGAACATCCCCGACACCGTCGGGCTACGCCATCCCCTCCGAGTGGGGCGAGCTGATCCGGGAGATCATGGAGCGGGTGCCGAACATCCGACAAGGCCGTGATCTCGGTGCACTGCCACAACGACCTCGGCCTGGCGGTGGCGAACTCCCTCGCGGCGGTCCAGGCGGGGGCCCGGCAGGTGGAGTGCACGATCAACGGCATCGGCGAGCGGGCCGGCAACACCTCGCTGGAGGAGGTGGTGATGGCGCTCAAGCGTGAGGCGCGACTTCCTGCCCTACGACACGCGCAGTCGCGACGCGAGTACCTGTACCCGACGAGCCGCCTCGTGAGCCTCACCACGGGGATCGTGGTCCAGCCGAACAAGGCGATCGTGGGCGCGAACGCCTTCGCCCACGAGTCGGGGATCCACCAGGACGGGGTGCTCAAGGAGAAGACCACCTACGAGATCATGACCCCGGAGTCGGTGGGCATCCCGAAGAACGAGCTGGTGCTGGGGAAGCACTCCGGTCGCCACGCCTTCGTCGAGCGGGTGAAGGTGCTCGGCTACGAACTGGACGCCGAGCAGGTGGAGTTGGCCTTCGCCGCGTTCAAGGAGCTCTGCCGGACAAGAAGAAGGTCATCTACGACGAGGACGTCGACGCCATCATCGCCGAGCGCGTGCTGCGGCTGCCGGACCGCTTCCGCCTCGTGTACCTGAACGTGACCTCGGGCACGGTCACGGTGCCCACGGCCACGGTCCAGATGGAGATCGACGGGCGGGTCCGCCAGGAGGCGGAGTTCGGCGACGGCCCGGTGGACGCGGCCTTCAAGGTCATCAAGAAGCTCACGGCGAAGACCCCGCGGCTGATCAGCTTCAACATAAACGCGATCACGGGGGGCACCGACGCCCAGGCGGAGGTGAGCGTCCGGATCGAGGAGAACGGGATCCTTTCCAACGGACAGGCGGCCGACACCGACATCGTCGTGGCGTCGGCGAAGGCCTTCGTGCGGGCGCTCAACAAGATGGAGCACCGGGCGAAGAAGGTGTTCAGCGCCACCCTGTAGCGGGCGGCGGAGGCGCGGGTGGGGTCGTCGGGCCCCACCGCGAGGACTCGGTTCGAGAGCGAGAGGAGCGTCGCCCATGAGCGGCATGACCATCACCGAGAAGATCCTGGCGGCCCACGCAGGAGCGGACCGCGTCGAGCCGGGCCAGATCATCAACGCCCGGGTGGACGTGGCCCTGGGCAACGACATCACGGCGCCGATCGCGATCCGGGAGTTCCGCAAGGCCGGCGCCGAGCGGGTCTTCGACCGGTCCCGGGTGGTCCTGGTGCCGGACCACTTCGCGCCCAACAAGGACATCGCGAGCGCGGAGCAGTGCAAGGTGCTCCGCGACTTCGCCCGTGAGCAGGACCTGGAGCACTACTTCGAGACCGGGGAGATGGGCATCGAGCACGCCCTGCTGCCGGAGCAGGGGATCGTGGTGCCCGGCGACGTGGTCATCGGCGCCGACAGCCACACCTGCACCTACGGGGCGCTGGGCGCGTTCTCCACCGGGGTCGGCTCCACCGACCTGGCGGCGGCCATGGTGACCGGCGAGGTCTGGTTCAAGGTGCCCGAGTCCGATGAAGTTCGTCTACCGGGGCCGGCTCGGGCCGCTGGGTGGACGGCAAGGACCTCATCCTCCACACGATCGGCAAGATCGGCGTGGACGGCGCCCTGTACCGGGCCATGGAGTTCACCGGGCCCGTCATCGAGGGGCTGGGCATGGACGACCGGCTGACCATGGCGAACATGGCGATCGAGGCGGGCGGCAAGAACGGCATCGTCGCCCCCGACGACGTGACCCGGCACTACGTGGAGGGCCGGGCGAAGCGGCCTCCCGTCTTCCTGGGCAGCGACGCGGACGCCCGCTACGCGGACGTGCTCGAGATCGACTGCTCGAGCCTGCGGCCGCAGGTGGCCTTCCCCCACCTGCCGTCCAACACCCGCTCCGGTCGACGAGGCGGGCGACGTCACGATCGACCAGGTGGTCATCGGCTCGTGCACGAACGGGCGCATCGAGGACCTGCGCAGGGCGGCCCGGGTGCTCAAGGGGCGCAGGGTGGCGCCGTACGTGCGCTGCCTGATCATCCCGGCCACGCAGGAGATCTACCGTCAGGCCCTGCGCGAGGGGCTGATCGAGATCTTCCTCGACGCGCGGGCGGCGGTCTCCACGCCGACCTGCGGGCCGTGCCTGGGCGGCCACATGGGGATCCTGGCGAAGGGCGAGCGGGCCGTCGCCACGACGAACCGCAACTTCGTCGGGCGGATGGGGCACCCGGAGAGCGAGGTGTACCTGGCGAGTCCCGCGGTGGCCGCGGCCAGCGCCGTGCTCGGGCGGATCGCGAGCCCGGAGGAGGTGGTCCGATGAGGTTTCGCGGCAAGGCGTGGAAGTTCGGCGAGGACGTGGACACCGACGCGATCATCCCGGCGCGGTACCTGAACACGAGCGACCCCGAGGAGTTGGCGAAGCACTGCATGGAGGACGCCGACGCGGGGTTCGTGCGCGAAGATGTCGCCGGGCGACATCATCGTGGCGGGGAAGAACTTCGGCTGCGGGTCGAGCCGGGAGCACGCGCCCATCGCCATCAAGGCCGCGGGCGTCTCCTGCGTCATCGCCCCGAGCTTCGCCCGTATCTTCTACCGCAACGCCTTCAACATGGGGCTGCCCATCTTCGAGAGCCCGGAGGCGGCGTCCGACGTGCGCGAGGGTGACGAGCTCGAGGTGGACGCCGGCGCGGGCACCATCCGCAACCGCACGACCGGCCGCGAGTACCGCGCCCACCCGATCCCGCCCTTCATGCAGGAACTGATCGCCGACGGGGGCCTGATGGCGCACATCGCCAAGAAGGGCCGTAGCGCGTGACCCGCGACGTCTGAACCGTGACGAAACAGGGGAGGGCTTCGGGCACCCAGCCCATGACGTGCCGACCGCCCCCCCTGCTCCAGGCCTTCGCGGTCTGCCCGCCGGGTTTCGAGGACCTGGTGGAGGGGGAGCTGGAGGAGCTCGGTCTTCCCCCGGGCGGGAAGGAAATCGGGGGGGTCGGTTTCTCGGGCACCTGGCCCGACGTCTGGCGGGTCAACCTGTGGAGCCGGGTGGCGAGCCGGGTCCTCGTGCGGGTGTCCGAGTTCGACGCGGTGACGTTTTCCGGCCTGCGGCGTGGGGTGCGCGGCGTGGACTGGGAGCGGTGGCTGCCCCGGGGCTGTGCCGTGGCGACCCGGGTGTCCAAGAGCCGGACCCGGCTGTACCACACGGGCAAGGTCGCCGAGGAGGTGTCGGGTGTCCTCGCTTCGCTCTACGGCGTCTCGGCCGCGCAGCCGGCGGACGCCACCGCGGCGGCTCTCTACGTGCGCCTCCAGGGCCCCCGGGTCTCCGTCAGCCTCGACACCTCGGGCGATCACCTGCACCGCAGGGGGTACCGGCCCGAGCGGGCCGAGGCGCCCCTGAGGGAGAACCTGGCGGCAGCCCTGGTCCGGCGGGCGGGGTGGGAACGCCGGGAGGCGTTCCTGGACCCCTTCTGCGGGTCGGGCACGCTCGCCGTGGAGGCGGCGCTGCTCGGGATGGGGCAGGCCCCCGGTGCGGGGCGCTCCTTCGCTTTCGAGGGCTTCCCCTCCTTCTGCGCGGAGGGGTGGATGCGCCTGCGGGAAGAAGCGGAGCGGAGTGCGCTGCGGGCGCCTCCTGCGCCGGTGTTCGCTTCGGACCGGGACCCCGCCGCGGTGGAGCAGGCGGCCCGCGCGATCCGGCGGGCGGGGCTCGCGGACCACGTGCAGGTGGCGTGTTGCCCGGTGGAGGAACTGGAGGTTCCGGCCGCGCGCGGTCTCCTGATGGCGAACCCGCCCTACGGGAAGCGACTCGGGGGTTCGGGGGCCGCCCTCCGGGCCCTGGGGAGAGCCCTGGGCGGAGGATTCCGGCGCTGGCGCTGGGCCGTGGTCCTTCCCGGCGCCCAGGCGCCGTGGGAGGGTGGGGCGACGGAGGCGCACGCATTCCGCAACGGAGGGTTGAGGCGGTGTCTGGTGGCGGGCGGGCCGCGCAACCCCGGGGATCGCGAGTTCGGGGAGGGGACGTGATGGCGGAGGCGGGGGCGATCGGGGTGGGTGGACCGGGAATCCAGGAACTTCTGAGCGTATTCCAGGCCTGGCCCACCGCGGTGTTCGTCGAGGACCGGTCGGGAACCGTGTTGGGGATGAACCCCGCGGCCGAGCGCCTCTACGGCGTCACCAGCGCCGAGTGGGAGGGCAGGACCATCGCGGACGTCCTGCCGGAAGAAGCGGCGGGACTCCTTCCGACGGCGCAGCGCAGCCTCGAAGAGCGTGGGTTCTTCCGCGTGGAGGCGTGGCAGCGCAGGGCCGACGGGAGTCGTTTCCTCGCCGAGGTGGAGGGCGCCGCGGCGGGGGACGGGGGAGAGGGGAGCCTCCTCGTGGTCACGGTCCGGGACGTCACGGCGGAGCGTCGGGAGCGAGCCGACCTGGCCGAGAGGGCCAAGGAACTGGAGAACCTGCTCCACGCCATCGCCCACGACCTGCGGACCCCCCTCGGAAACCTGAAGGGCTTCGCCTCCCTGCTCGACCGGGAACTCGGTGCCGCGCAGGGGCGGCCCCGAGACTTCCTGGATCGGGTCCTGGAGCACGCCGGGAGGCTGGACGGGCTGCTGGGAGACCTCCTGGAGTTCGCCCGTGTGGGGCGCGGCGGCCAGGACCTCGCGCGCGACGTGGACGTGGAAGGCTGCGCGCTCGCAGCCTGGCGGGACCTGGGGAACCAGGTGGCCCAGGCCGAGGGCTCCATCCAGGTGTACGGGCCGCTGTCCAGGGTGCGCATGGCGCCGGTGCGTCTCCACCAGGTCCTCACGAACCTGTTCGCCAACGCCCTCAAGTACCGCCGGGAGGGGGTGCCCGCCCAACTGACGCTCCGGGAGGTCGAGGTCCTGCCGCAGTGGAACGCGGCTCCGGGGAGCCGATGCTTCGTCGTCGAGGACAACGGGATGGGCATACCGGACGAGGAGCAGGAGGTCGTCTTCGACCTCTTCCGCCAGGGAAGCCTCCGGCGCGAGGGAAGCGGCGTCGGGCTCGCCATCGTGCGGAGGATCGTCGAGGCCATCGAAGGGCGGATCTGGGTGGAGTCGGCCCCCGGGGAGGGGAGCCGTTTCCACCTCATCCTTCCGGGCATCCCCGAGGCGACGTGATGGCGGGCGGGAGGGACGGGCGGGGGGCCGAGAAGGGACGCCCGGACGCGGTCGTTCTCCTCAACATGGGGGGGCCCGACTCCCTGGAGGCGGTGCGGCCCTTCCTGGAGAACCTCTTCTCCGACCCCGAGATCCTCCGGGTGCCGGGTTTCCTCCGCGGCTTCCTGGCCCGCCGCATCGCGGCGCGGAGGGCTCCGCGCTCCGCGGCCAACTACCGGGAGATCGGGGGGAGGAGCCCCCTGCGCGAGATCACCGAGGCCCAGGCGAAGGCCCTCGAGGCGGAGCTCGGTCCGGGGTGCCGCGTGCACGTAGCGATGCGGTACTGGCGCCCGCGGGCGGTCGAGGTCGTCGAACGGCTCCGGGAGGATGAGCCGCGCCGGATCGTCGCGCTGCCCCTGTACCCGCAGTACAGCCGAGCCACGAGCGGGTCGAGCCTCGCCGACTTGCAGGACGCGCTCCGAGCCGGGGGCGTGACCGATCCCGAGGTGCGGATCATCCGCTCGTGGCACGACGACCCCGGGTACGCCGACGCCCTCGCCCGGTGCGTCCGGGAGGCGCAGGAGGGGTCGGAGGACGTCACGGTCCTCTTCAGCGCCCATGGGCTCCCGGTGCGGCTCATCGAAGAAGGGGACCCGTACCTGGACCAGGTGAAGGGAACCGTGGGGGCGGTGATGGCGCGCCTGCCGGGCCTGCCCCACCGGCTCGCCTTCCAGAGCCGCGCCGGGCCGGTGCGCTGGCTCGAGCCGTCTGTCGCCGACGCGATGCGCGCTCTCGCGGGGGAGGGGGTCCGGAAGTTGCTGGTCGTTCCGGTCAGCTTCGTGTCCGACCACATCGAGACGCTTCACGAGATCGACATCGAGTACGGCGAGTTGGCCCGGTCCCTGGGGTTCGAGGTGTTCCGCCGCACGCCGTCGCTCAACACCCGGGCCGATTTCATCCGGGCGCTGGGGGGGCTCGTGCGCAGCGCGCTTCGGGGCTAGAATCGAAGACGCCGAGGCGAGCGCCGTCGGCAACATTCCATGAGCAACGCCTGCACGAGAGGCGTGTCCGCGGCCTCTGGCCGCCCGAAGCAGGAGCGCACCCCATGAGCGAGAAGCACGGTCTGTCCCGCCTCATCCGGAAGTCCTACGCGGACTACCCCCTGGACGAGGTGGTGGAGCGGGACGAGCCGAACCTCTACCGGGAGATCTTCCCGTACACGGAGGTTTGCCGCACCCCGTTCGACGGCGTCATCCTCAGCCCGAACCCGCCCGAGGAGATCTGGATCACGGACACCACCTTCCGCGACGGCCAGCAGGCCCGCCCCCCGTACACGCCCGACCAGATCGTGACGATCTTCAAGTTCCTCCACGAGCTGGGCGGGCCCAAGGGGGTCGTCCGGCAGACGGAGTTCTTCCTGTACTCGGAGAAGGACCGGGAGGCCGTCGAGCGGTGCCAGGCCCTCGGCTTCCGGTACCCGGAGGTCACCGCCTGGATCCGGGCCGTGAAGGAGGACTTCAAGCTGGTGAAGTCCATGGGGATCAAGGAGACCGGCATCCTCACCTCGGTCTCCGACTACCACATCTACCTCAAGCTCGGGAAGAAGCGCCGGGAGGCCTTCCACGACTACCTCTCCGTGGTGGAGGCGGCGCTCGCCGAAGGCGTCGTCCCCCGCTGCCACTTCGAGGACGTCACCCGGGCCGACACCTACGGCTTCGTCGTGCCCTTCGCCCGGGCACTCATGCGGGCCTCGGAGGAGAGCGGCATCCCGGTGAAGATCCGTCTCTGCGACACCATGGGCTTCGGCACGCCGTACCCCGGCGCGGCCCTGCCGCGCAGCGTGCCGAGGCTCGTGCGGGCTATGATCGACGACGCCGGCGTGCCCCCCGAGCAGTTGGAGTGGCACGGGCACAACGACTTCCACAAGGTGCTGGTCAACGCCGCCACGGCGTGGCTGTACGGGTGCGCGGCGGCCAACGGGACCGTCCTGGGCTTCGGCGAGCGCACCGGCAACCCGCCCATCGAGGGGCTCGTCATCGAGTACATGGAGCTCACGGGGACCTCCGACGGGATGAACCCGCAGGTCATCACGGAGATGCGCAACTACTTCGAGCGCGAACTGGGCATGAACATCCCCGCCGCCATGCCTTTCGTGGGTTCGGAGTTCAACACGACGAAGGCCGGCATCCACATCGACGGCATCTCCAAGGACGAGGAGATCTACAACGTCTTCGACACGGCGAAGATCCTCAACCGGCCCATGGGCATCGCCGTGACCGACAAGTCGGGGGTCGCGGGGATCTCCCACTGGATCAACACCCACTTCGCCCTGGGTGGCGACCGCAAGATCGACAAGCGGCACCCCGGGGTCGCGAAGATCTACCGCTCGGTCATGCGCTCCTACGAGGGGGGCCGCACCACGGCCATGTCCAACGAGGAGATGGAGCGCAAGGTACGCAAGTACATGCCCCAGCTCTTCATCTCCGAGTACGACAAGCTCAAGAAGCGCGTCCAGGAGATGGTGACCCACATCGTCACCGACCTGGTGGAGCACCCGGAGATCCGCTCCATGGACCCGGAGCGGATGGAGCGCGTGATGCGGGAGATGGCCGAGGTCCACCCGTTCCTCCAGTTCCTGTACGTCACCGACATGGAGGGCAGGAAGGTCACGCGGAACATCACGCAGATCGAGGACAAGGCCAAGTACGCGGAGTACGAGGTGTACGACAACTACTCCGACCGCGCCTGGTTCACCGAGCCGGTGAAGAGCGGGAAGGTGAGCCTCACCGACATCTACGCCTCCAAGGTGACCGGCCGCCTGACCATCACCGTCTCGGCCCCCATCTACGACCCCGAGGACCAGATGGCGGGGGTGCTCGGCATCGACCTCAAGTTCGAGGAGCTCGCACGGGAGGAAGAGGAGGAGGAGTAGTCACCTCGGCCGGGGGCGGGCTCTCCGCCCGCGCCGAAGCGAGGAGCGCCTCGAACTCCCGACGCGGGTATCCCCCGAACAGGCGCGTGAAGACCGTGTTGTTGGTGAGGAGGGGGTCGAGGTCCGAGGGGATCGTTCCCCGGGCCCGGAGGTCGTCCCACACCGGCGTGCCCGGGATGGGCGACAGCTCGGCCAGGTGGGGTCGGACCCCGAGGGAGCGGACGAAGCGCAGGCCCTCCCGGACCTCCTCCAGCCCCTGGCCCGGCAGCCCCGCCATCAGGTAGACGCCGATCGCCTCCCGGGGCGCCCCGGCCTGCAGGAGCCGGTCCACGGCCCGCCGCAGGTCCTCGTTCCCCACCTTCCCGCCCGTGGCGGCCTGTCGCCCAGGGTCGACCGTCTCCAGGGAGAGCCGTATCGTGGCGAACCGGGCGAGCGCCGCCGCAACCTCCTCCGAGACCCGGGCGGCGTGGAGCCCGTTGGGGGTGTGGAAGCGCAGCGCAGCGCCGCTCGCTGCGACCCGTCCCAGGATCTCCCCGAGCCTCTCCCCGAAGTCCACGAGCAGGGCGTCGTCGTAGAACGCCACGTCCCAAACCCCCAGGGAGGCGAGGGCGAGCAGTTCCTCGGCGACCTCCGTGGGTTCGCGGGCCTCGAAGCCGTCCCACAGGCGGGGTGCGGCGCAGTAGCCGCAGCGGTAGGGGCAGCCCCGGGCGGTGCGGACGGCCCCGTACGCGGCACCGTCGTGAAGTCCCTGCCGGAACCACGGCCGCGGGTCTCGAACCGGACGGGCCGGCAGCCCCAGGATCCCCGCGAGACTCCCCCCGATCCGATCCAGAGGCCCGGGCAGGACGTGGTCCGCCCCGGAGCGGGCCGCGGCGTGTTCGGGCCACAGGGTCGGGTAGACCCCTCCGAGGACGATGGGCACCCCGGGCCGGAGGTCTCGGACCTCCCGGATGGCCCACTGGACCCCCGGGTACCAGTAGGACATCCCCGAGGTGACCAGGACCGCGTCGGAGGGCCCGGCGCGACGGATGCGTTCCCGGAACTCGTCGGGGGATATCCCGTACCGGGCGTACCGTCGGGGAAAACCCCGCAGCGCGGGGGGAGCCTCGACGAAGGAGCGGGGGAACTTTCCCGGGGCGGCGAAGGGGGAGAGGCAGTCCACGGGTGCGGAGGCGGCGCCGCGCTCCCAGGCCCACTCCGCCAGGGCGTAGAGGCCGAGGGGCCGGGTCCAGAAGTTGTGGGCCGCGAAGTCCGCGATCCACGGATTGACCAGGAGCAGCCTCACCGGCGGGTCTCGCCCGCGGGAGCGTGCGCGTAGCGCCTCGACCCCGCCGCGGATGCTCCGGATCTCGCTACCCGGGGAGATAGGGGGCGGCCCATGCGGCGATCAGGGCGCCGAGGCCTCGGGCGTCCGGGGCAGCCGAGAGCACGTGGTCGGCGCCGGGCAGCGACACGAAGGCCTTCGGGTGGCCCGCCCAGCCGAAGAGCCGCTCCCCCTGCTCGATCGGGACCACCTCGTCCGCCGCCGAGTGGGCCACGAGCAGGGGCCTCCCGAGTTCCCTCACGAGGGATTCGGCGTCGAGTTCCTCGAGCTGCCGGAAGAGGCGGTCCGACACCCGCACGCGCTGCGGGCCGATCTGAACCGACACCGTGCCGGCTTCCTCCGCCGTCTTCCGGGCGGACGGGAGGAGTCGGGCCAGGTGGAGCGGGTCCGCCGCCGTGCCCAGCGTGGCCACGGCCTTGACGGAAGGGAGTTCCCGCGCCGCCAGGAGACACGCGGTCCCTCCCAGGGAGTGGCCCACGAGCAGGGCGGGCTCGGCTCCCACGGTCCGGAGATGGCCGGCCGCGGCGACCAGGTCACCCACGTTGGAGGTGAGATCCGTATCTTCGAAGCGCCCGCCGCTCTCGCCGAGCCCGGCGAAGTCGACCCGGAGCGAGGCGATGCCCGCCTCCGCCAGGGCCCCTGCCAGGTGGTAGAGGGCTTTGAGGTCCTTGGTGCACGTGAAGCAGTGGGCCAGGACGGCCCAGGCGCGGGGCGGCTCTCCCCGCGGGAGGTCGAGGCGGCCGGCGAGCGTCTCCCCGCGGGCGTTTTCGAAGGATACCGTGCGCCGTTCCACGGTTCGCTGCGCCGCGGTCGCCACGCCGCCCCTACCGCCCGAGCAGGACGCGGGGCAGCCAGGTGATCGTCTCGGGGAAGAACGCGACCACCAGAAGGCCGATCACCTGGAGCACGACGAAGGGGATGATCCCTCGGTAGATGTGCCCCGTGGTGACCTCCGGCGGGGCCACCCCCTTGAGGTAGAAGAGGGCGAACCCGAAGGGCGGCGTTAGGAAGGAGGTCTGGAGGTTCACGGCGATCAGGACCGCGAGCCAGAGGGGATCCACGCCCATCGAGATCATGATCGGCGTGAGGACCGGCACGTGGATGAACGTGATCTCGATGAAGTCGAGGAAGAAGCCGGCGGTGAAGATGACGCCCATCACGATCACCAGGACGCCCCACTTCCCGAAGGGGAGCCACTGGATGAAGCGTCGGATCAGTTCGTCGCCCCCGAGGCCCCGGAAGACGAGCCCGAAGGCGGCCGCGCCGACGAGGATGATGAAGACCATGGACGTGAGCTTCGCCGTGGACTGCATCACCTCGCGCAGGATCGGGAGATTCAGACGGCCCTTGGCCGCCGTCAGGACCGTGGCGCCCAGGGCCCCCAGCGAGGCAGCCTCCGTGGGCGAGGCCACGCCTGCGAAGATCGAGCCGAGGACCGAGAGCATGAGCAGCGCCGTCGGGACCAGGGCCACCAGGACCCGGCGGACCAGTATCCAGCCCCGGACGGCGGCGAGTTCCTCCTCCGGGAGGCGGGGAGCCCAGTCGGGTTTGAGCAGGCCGATGACGATGATCCAGACGGCATACAGGGCCACGAGGATCATGCCCGGGATCACGGCGCCGACGAACAGGTCGCCGATGGGCACGTTCATGATGTCGCCCAGGAGGACGAGCACGATGCTCGGTGGGATGATCTGGCCCAGGGTGCCGGAAGCCGCGATGGTCCCCGTGGCCAGTTCCTTGTGGTACCCGCGGCGGAGCATCGTAGGGAGGGAGAGGAGCCCCATGGTGACCACGGTGGCGCCCACGATCCCGGTGGAAGCCGCGAGCAGCGCCCCCACGACCACCACGGAGATGGCGAGGCCGCCCCGCAGCCGGCCGAACAGGAGGCCCATGGTCTCGAGGAGATCCTCGGCGAGCCCGGAGCGCTCCAGCATCACCCCCATGAACACGAAGAGCGGGACCGCGATCAGGGTGAAGTTGGTGACCACCCCCCAGATCCGAAGGGGCAGCAGGTGGAAGAAGTCCAGTCCGAACCCGATGTAGCCGAAGACGAGGGCGGTCCCGCCGAGGGTGAACGCTACCGGGTACCCGAAGAGGAGCACCGCGAAGAGGACCAGGAACATGATCCCCGGCAGGAGTTCCCGGAGGAGTTCAGGCATCGGGATCCTGCCGTCTCGAGAGGATCAGCAGGGACTTCACGGCCTCGCTCATGCCCTGCAGGGCGACCAGCACGAAGCCCAGGGGGATCATGGCCTTCATGACGTAGCGGGCGGGGAGGCCGCCGGGGTCCGGGGAGAACTCCCCGATCTTCCACGAGTTCTCGACGAAGCCCTGGGTGCACCAGACGACCAGGACGCAGAAGGGGAGCAGCGCGACGAAGACCCCGACGAGGTTGATCCATGCGCGCCCGCGTTCCCCGAGTCGGGCGTAGAAGATGTCCACGCGGACGTGGGCGTCGGCCTTGAGCGTGTACCCCGCGCCGATGAGGAACACGACGCCGAAGAGGTGCCACTCCAGTTCCTGGAGCCCGATGTTCCCCCGCTGGAAGCCGTACCGCATGATGGTGTCGTAGGCGGTGACCGCGACCATGGCGAGGGTGAGCCAGGACACCACCTGTCCCGCTACTTCGTTGACGCGGTCGAAGAGGCGGGACAGGGTGTGGAGCAGTTTCATCAGGCCTCCGGTCTTCCGCAGGGAAGCGTCCGGGACGCGGCGAGCGGCCCCAAAGCTACCATTCCGGCGGGCGAAAACCAACAGCGGCGTGGCGCCCGCCGGTGCCGGCGGTCACGGGTCGGAGGAGGGGGCCGCGGGGGGCAGCAGTTTGGCGAGGCCGGCGGTTGCGCCAACCGCCAGAAGGACCCGAGGGCCCAGGATCCAGAGGGGGTCGGCGCCCATCACGACGAAGAGGAGGGTGTCCTCGATCACCGCGTGGCAGGTGCACAGGAAGAGGCCGAGGAGGAAGACCTCCCGGCGGCTCATGGCTCCGCCGCGGGCCTCCTCGATCAGGACCCCGGCCCCGTACACGATCCCGAGGACCAGCCCCGCGACGAGAGGGACGACGCTCGCCTCTCCCAGGCCGAGTCGCCGGACGGCGAGGCGCCAGGGCGCGGCGCGCCGGCGCAGCCACCGGTTGTCCCGGAGGACCTGGTAGCCGACCGTGAGGGGGAAGATGATGAGCGAGATCTCGCCGACGGTGAGGAGCGCCCGCCCGAGGGAGTGCGCCACGCTCACGGGAGCACCCCGTTCACGAGGATGCCGGCCACCGCACTCAGGGCGAGGCGGAGCCCGGCCAGGGCGGCCCAACGGGTGCCGACCTGACGGATGATCGCGGTCTCCAGGATCATCCCGTGGCAGAGTCCCAGCATGAGCCCCAGGATCGTCACCTCCCTGGGCCCGAGGCCGAGGGGCGCGATGGCCGCGATGGCCGCGTAGAGGTTCACGACCATCCCGGCGACGAGGACGATCGCGGCCTCTCCGGGCAGGCCGAAGGCTCCCATGGCCGGCGCGAGAAGCTCGGAGAGCGCTCGGAGGAACGGAGTCTGCTGCAGGAGATCCACGAGGAGGTACACCGGCACCATGACCTTGGCCAGGACGAGGACCGCGTGGCCGCCGCGCCGCAGGCCGGTGCGCAGGGACTGGACGAGAGTCGGTGTCTGCTCCACGGTGCCTCCGAGGGCCGGAGCATGCCACGGGCCCGGGCGGGTTCTCAATCGAGAAAGCAGGGGCGGCGCGGGGTTGCTCCGCAGGAACACGACAACGGGACTAGGGGATGGGGTCTTTAAATGATAAAGAAAAGAGATTGACAAAGTCAGCTTTGAGCCTTATGCTCAAAACGGAACGAAAGTTCCCCCTTTGCCCCGGTCCTTTCCTCCTGGGATCGGGGTATTTTTTGTCCTGCGTCCGGCGAAAGCGCGAAAGCCCTTGGGGTATGGGACGTGGGGGGAGCGCCCGCGGCTCTCTGCGGCGGCCGCGGCGTGCGTCGATCGGGCGGGGGGATCCGGTTCTCGGCGGCGCCGGACGCTGGGGTTCCGAGCCGGTGCCGAACTGCGGGTCGTCAGCCGCAGCTTCCGCTGCACCCCGCACAGGCACTGGGCTCGCAGCTGTTCTGCAGGGCGGCCAGTTCCTCGGCGCGGGGCTCGCGCACTTCCTCCACCCGGACCTCGAAGTGGAGTCGCTGTCCGGCGAGGGGATGGTTGAAGTCGGCGAGCACGTCGTTCTCGTTCACGGAGTGGACCCGAAACGTCACCGGGCCGTGGGGTCCGCGGGCCTCGAAACCCATGCCGGGCTGGATGTCCAGGTCGTCGGGAAAGTTCTCCCGGGGGATCTCCTTCACGAGGCTCGGGTTCGACTCTCCGTAACCCTCCCCGGGCTCGACGCTGACCTGCCGGGACTCGCCGGCCGCCATGCCTTCGATTCCCTTCTCCAGGCCGGGGATCACCTGGCCCGTCCCGAAGATGAAGCCCAGCGGATCACCCGGCGGGGAACGGTCCACGACTTCGCCCGAGTCCAACGTCAGTGTGTAGTCGATCGCCACGAACCTTCGGTTCTCTGCCTTCATCCGCCTCTTCTCCCGGAAAGTGCCTGCCGTCCACAGCTGTAGCCCGATGCACAGTGAGGAAAGGCTAGCCTCCGGGGCTGCGGAAAGTCAACCGCCAAGGGTGGGATTTCGCGGCCGGTGCGTGGTTGTGGGGCTGCTCGCGGCTCTGCTAGAGTCCACCGTCCGGCATCGGCCCTTACCCCGAAAGGAGAGATCCCATGCCCGTGAGTCGGTCGATCCGCGAGGCGATGGACCGGTCCTCCTGGATCCGGAAGATGTTCGAGGAGGGAGCGAGGCTCAAGGCCGAGTTCGGGCGAGTCGAACGTCTTCGACTTCAGCCTGGGCAACCCCAACCTGTCCCGCCCGAAGCGTTCCGCAGCGGTGCTGCAGGGACTTGCTGGAAGAGGATCCGCCGGGGTGCCACGGGTACATGCCCAACGCCGGCTCCCCCTCCGGTGCGCGAGGCGGTGGCCGCCCAGGTCAGTCCCGGGAGCAGGGGGTCCCGAGCTCAGGGCAAGCACGTGGTGATGACCGTGGGGGCCGGCGGCGCCCTGAACGCTGATCTTTCGGGCCATCCTGGAGCCCGGCGACGAGGTGGTGGTGCCCGAGACCCTACTTCGTGGAGTACAACTTCTACCTGGAGAACCACGGTGGGGTGCTCAAGACGGTGCCCACCACCGAGGACTTCGACCTGCGCATGGCACCCCTGGAGGAGGCGATCACCCCACGCACCCGAGCGGTGCTGATCAACTCCCCCAACAACCCCACCGGCAAGGTCTATTCGCGGCGCAATCCTGGAGGAGCTGCGGGACCTGCTCGAGCGCAAGTGCGAAGGAGTACGGCGAGTCATCTACCTGATCTCGGACGAGCCCTACCGGAACATCGCCTACGACGGCATCGAGGTGCCCGGGGTATTCTCCATCTTCCCCAACTGCCCTGGTCTGCACCTCCTACTCCAAGGACCTCAGCCTGCCCGGGGAGCGCATCGGCTACGTGGCGGTGAACCCCGCGTGTGCCCGAGGCGGACGTGCCCTGGTGGGGGCTCACCCTGACCAACCGGATCCTCGGCTTCGTCAACGCCCCGGCCCTCATGCAGCGGGCGGTGGCCCGCCTGCAGGGCGCCGAGCGTGGACATCGGATCTGTACCGGCGCAACCGCGACCGGCTCTTCGAGAGCCTGGTGGAGGCCGGCTACCGGTGCCACAAGCCGGAAGGCGCGTTCTACCTGTTTCCCGCGGAGTCCCATCCCCGACGACGTGGCCTTCGTGCGCGAACTGCAGAAGGAGAACATCCTGGCGGTGCCGGGCAGCGGCTTCGGTGGCCCGGGCCACTTCCGGCTCGCCTACTGCTGTTCCTACGAGACCGTGGAACGGAGCCTGCCCGGCTTCCGCCGGGCCATGGAGCGCTGCGCGCCCCGTGAGCAGGGAGCGCGCGGGCCCGAGACGGGAGCCGGGCACCCCGCCCCTCCCGTAGGGGACTCACCGCGCGGGGGCGCCGGAGCCTGGAGCGGTCTCGATGCTCCTCCTCGACGGCCACAACCTGATCGGCCGCATCCGGGGCCTCAGCCTCGAGCGGGAGGCGGAGTCCCGGGAGATGCTGCTGCGCAGGCTCGCCGCTGCCTGGGGAGCGGGCGGAGCGGGTCATGGTCGTGTTCGACGGGAACCGGCCGGGAGCGCCGCAAGGCGGAGGGCTTCGGCGGGGTGCGCGGTCGTGTACGCGCCGGCCGGCCGCAGCGCGGACGACGAGATCCTGCGCCGGATCCAGGGGCGCAACCCCCGGACCTCACCGTCGTCACCTCCGATCGGCAGTCTCGCCATCGGGCCGGGGCCGGGCGCCCGCTGGTCGAGAGCTGCGAGGACGTTCTCGCGCGACTGGACCGGCAGCGCGAAGTCCACGGTGGAGGAGAAGCCCGGCGCGGAATCCCCGCCGAGGTGGAAGCGTGGCTGAAGTGTTGGCGATCCGGCGTCTTCCACGGAGGAGAGCACAAGATGTAGTGCCGCCCCGGGAGGACAAATACCGCAGGTTAGTGTCATTTTCCTTTACTCCGCCCCCCTCCTCCGGTACCATCCCGGGAATCCGCCCCCGCACCCGCCAGCGACTCCCGCATGAAACTCAAGAAGATCGACCTCTGCGGTTTCAAGTCCTTCCCCGAGCCCACCGAGCTGCTGTTCCACGACGGCGTCACCGCGATCGTCGGCCCCAACGGCTGCGGCAAGTCCAACATCATCGACGCCATCCGTTGGGTGATGGGGGAGACGAGCGCCAAGGGGCTGCGGGGCGACTCCATGGAGGACGTCATCTTCTCCGGCAGCGACACCCGCAAACCCGCTGAACCTCGCCGAGGTCACCCTGACCCTGAGCGAGGTCGAGGGGCACCTGCCGGAGAAGTTCGGCAACTTCGACGAGGTCGCCGTCACCCGGCGTCTGCACCGCAGCGGCGAGAGCGAGTACCTGATCAACCAGGTCGCCTGCCGACTCAAGGACATCACCGAGCTGTTCATGGACACCGGCGTCGGTCGCCGCGCCTACTCGGTGGTGGAACAGGGGCGCATCGACTCGATCCTGAGCGCCAAGCCGAAGGACCGCCGGTTCCTCATCGAGGAGGCGGCCGGCATCACCAAGTACCGATCGCGCAAGGACGAGGCCCTGCGCAAGATGGAGCACACGTCTCAGAACCTGCAACGCCTCGGCGACGTGATCGGCGAGGTGCGGCGGGAGATGAACGCGCTGAAGCGGCAGGCGTCCCGGGCCGAGGCCTACAAGAGCCTCCGGGGCGAGAAGAAGCGTCCTGGAGCGCGACCTCCTGGTGGCGGCGTGGCTCGATCTCCAGGAGCCGAACGCAGGCGGCGCGGGGCGGCTGCAGGACCCGGAGAGAGCAGTTCGGTCGCCGCCGGGTCGAGGCCGACGGCATCCGCGCTGGACTGGAGCAGGGGCGCCTGGCGGTGCTGGACCAGGAGCGGGCCCTGGAGGCGCGCCAGCGGGCCGTCTATCACCTCAAGGACAGATCACCCAGCGCGAGAGCCGCTGCGAGTTCCTGGAGCACGACGCGGCGTCCTGGCCCGGAGCCGGTCCGCGGGCGACCCGCGAAGGCGGAGAACTGAGTGAGCGCGTGCCGAACCCTGCGGTCCGAGAAGGCGGGCCTGGAGGCGGAACTCGAGGCCGTCGCCGGCCGCCTGCAACGCCACGCGGGGGAGGCGGCCGGGGAGCTGCAGCAACGGCACAGCGGCCGCAGGAGGCCGAGCGGGCGCCGAGGCACGCCAGGACCGCAGCAAGCGCAGCTCTGATGGCGGTCCTGAGCGATCTCAACCGCATCAACCACGGCCTGGACCACGCGGTGCGCCAGGAGCGCCGACGTCGCCCGCCGCTTGGACGGCATGGGGCGCCAGGAAGCCGAGCTGGCCGGGCAGTCTCGGAGGAACTGGGCGGCTGGATCTCCCGGCGTGAGGCGGAGCTGCGCCGCGGCCGAGTCGAGACCCGGACCGCGGTGCGGGAGCGCAGCGCGGCTGAGGAGGCCCTGCAGGGGCCCGCGTCCGGCGCAAGGACGAGGCCCGGCGGTGCGAGGAGGCCCGTAAGGCGCTGCACACCGACCAGTCGCGGCTGCGGGCGCTGGAGCAGCTCAAGGACAGCCTGGAGTGGTACGGCGCCGGGGTGAAGAGCATCCTGCGCCGACGCCAGGCGGGCGGGCGCCGCGGGATGCACGGGGTGGTGGCCGACACCATCTCCGCTCCCCGAGTACGAGGCGGCCCTGGAGGCGGCGCTGGGGGAGAGGCTCCAGTACGTCATCGTCGAGGACTCGGGACGGGGCCGGCATGCCGTTCGAGCAGCTCAAGGAGCACCGGGCCGGCCGATCCAGCTTCGCTCCCGTGTCCCTGCGCGCTGGCCACGGCCGAAGATCCCCCGGGAGCCCGAGTCCTGGGCGCACGGGCCGCTCCTGGACCTGGTGGAGGTGGAGCCGGAGTACCGATCCCCGCGCCGAGTGCCTGCTGGGCGACGTGTTCGTAGTGGAGACCCTCGACCATGCCCTGTCCCTGTGGGAGAGCAACGGCATCCGGGCGACCTTGGTGACCCTGGCAGGGGGAGACCATCAGCCCGGAGGGCGTGATCAGCGGGGGACGGGAGGCAGCGCGGGGGCGGGCCTCCTGCGCAAGAACCGGGAGATCCGAGAGCTCCGCGAGAGGGTGGCTCGCGGGACCGGAGAGGCTGCCAGGCGGCGGAGAGCGCCCTGGGCGAGGCGAGCCGCCGGGAGGAGGCCTCGTCGGGCCGGCTCGACGCCGCCCGGGAGGAGGTTCACCGGCGAGAGCTGCAGGTGGCTGCACATCGCCCAGGACCTCGCCCAGTTGCGCGAACGCCGCGATCGGCTCGAGGAACGGCGGGAGGCCATGGAATTCGAGCGGGGCGACCTCTCGGCGGCGGGGGACCGGTTCCTGGAGGATCGGGCCCGGTGCGAGCTCGAGCGCCGCGAGCTCCTGAAGAGGCAGGAAGAGGCCGAGGCCGGCCGGGCCGCGTCCGAGGAGGCGCTGGTCCGGGCTCGGGAAACCTGGGACGACGTCCAGGCCAGGGTCACGGCCCACCGGGTGGCGGAGGCCTCGGATCGGGAACGCCGGGAGGGGCTGGCGGAGCGCGCGAGGGCGTTGCGGACGAGCATCGAGAACGTCACGAAGCGGGCGGAGAAGCTCGCCGAGGAGGCGGCCCGAGGGCACGGGACCCGGAGCGCGCGGGTGGAGGAACTCCAACGCGTCGCCGTCGAGGCCGAGACCCTGCGGACCGCGCTGGTGGAGGAGGAGCGGGCCGCTTCCGAGTTCGCCCGGCGCTCTGGAGGCCCTTCGGGGAAGCCTGACCCGAGGAGGAGCGGGAGGCGGCGGACCTGCGCCGAGCCGTGGAGGCGGCGCGGAAACGGGAGTCGGAGGCGGAGCTCGCCCTGCGGGACGCGGAGATGCGGGGCGGGAATCTCGCCGACCGGTACCGGGAGCGGGTGGGAGGCGAACTGGGCGCCGAGGCGGCCGCAGGGCTTCCCGAGGGGTTCGACCCGGCTGCGGCGGAAGGGCGCGTGGCGGAGCTGGCGGCGCAGATCGAGGGCTTCGGGGAGATCAACCTGCTGGCCATCGAAGAGTACGAGGAGCGCAAGACCCGGTTCGAGTTCCTCGAGGGGCAGCGCCAGGACCTGGAGCAGAGCCTCGAATCCCTGCGGCAGGCGATCCAGAGGATCAATCGGGTCTCGCGAGACCGCTTCGCGGAGACCTTCGAGAAGGTGAGCGCCACCTTCCGGGACCTCTACCCGCAGCTCTTCCAGGGCGGGGAAGCGCGGCTGCTGCTGACCGAGCCGGAGGATCTCCTGGAGACCGGGGTGGACATCGTGGCGCGCCCCGCGGGGAAGCGACCCCAGCACATCAGCCTGCTCTCCGGCGGGGAGAAGGCCCTGACGGCGGTGGCGCTGATCTTCTCGATCTTCCTCGTGAAGCCGAGCCCGTTCTGCATCCTCGACGAGGTGGACGCTCCCCTCGACGAGGCCAACATCGGCCGCTTCTGCGAACTGGTCCGGTCCATGGCGGGGACGTCGCAGTTCCTGCTGATCACCCACAACAAGTCCACCATGGAGGCCGCGGACCACCTCTACGGGGTCACCATGGGAGAACCGGGCGTGAGCCGCGCGGTCTCGGTGCGCTTGACCGAGGAGAAGGCGGAGGCGGCCTGAGGGGCGGGGAGCGCCGGGGCGGCCTCAGGAGGCCGTGAGGTCGCTTAGGATCCCGGCCAGGGTGTTCACGCGGTACGGCTTCGGAGCCACGGCCCCGAACCCGTGGGACCGGTAGTCCGCCATCACGGGGTCGTTGGAGTAGCCGCTGGAGGCGATCATCCGGGCCGTGGGGTGGAGCGCGAGGAGCCGACGGGCCGTCTCCTGGCCGCCCATCCCCCCCGGGACGGTGAGGTCCAGGATCACGGCGTCGAACGGCCTGCCGCGCGAGAGCTCCCGCTCGTACTTCGCCAGGGCCCCCTCCCCGTCGGCGGAGGTCTCCACCTCGTATCCCAGGAACTCCAGCATCGCCGTGGCGGCGTCCCGCACCATCTCCTCGTCGTCCATCACCAGGATCCTCCCCGCCCCTCCTTCCAGGTGCTCCGCGGACTGCGCACGGAGGGCGGGCGCCCGTCCGGTGGCGGGAAGATAGACGTGGAAGGCGGTGCCCTCCCCCGGGCTGGAGTCGAACGCGATGTGGCCCCCGTGGCGGCGCACGATGGAGAAGGCCGTCGTCAGCCCGAGGCCGCTGCCCGTGCGTTTGGTGGTGAAGTAGGGGTCGAACACGCGGTGGGCGACCTCGGGGGGGATCCCTTCGCCGCCGTCCTCTACCGAGACGCGCACGTAGGGGCCCGCGGCCACGGGAACCCCGTCGCCGGCCCCGATCTCCACGTTTTCCATCGTGATCCGGATCGTCCCCCCGCAAGGCATGCTCTGGTCGGCGTTGATGACCAGGTTGTGCACGACCTGACTCACCTGGCACGGGTCGAGCTGCGCCGACCAGAGCCCCTCCTGGGATTCCAGCTCCGACAGGGCCTTGGAGCCGGACAGGGCGAAATGGACCGCCTCGGTCACGAGTTCGGCCACCGAGACCTCCTCGCGCAGGGGGTCACCCCCCCGGGCGAAGGTGAGCAGTTGCTGGGTGAGGTCCCGTGCCCGCACCGCGGCGCGCTCGGCCTCCTCGAGGCGGGTCTGTACCGGGTCCCCGGCGGTGCCCCGAGCCCTCGCCAGGGAGATGTTCCCCAGGATCGCCGTGAGGAAGTTGTTGAAGTCGTGGGCGATGCCTCCGGCGAGGACGCCGAGGGATTCGAGCTGTTGCGCACGGGCGGCTTCGGCCTCCATGCGGGCCCGGTCGGTCACGTCCCGGAGGATCGCCCGGGTGGCTCCGGGGGCGCCGTCCCGCCGTTCGGGGTCGACGCTCCCCTCCAGTTCGACCCGCCGGCCGGAGCGGGAGAGGAACGCCAGCCGGAGCCGGGTTGCCGGCTTTCCCTCGGCCGAGGCGCGCAGGAGGTCCTCCCACAGGTCACGGGAGTCCGGGGCCAGGACGTCGGAGAGCCGGAGTCCCGCCACGTCCTCCTGGGAGTACTCCAGCGTCTCGAGCCAGGCGCGGTTCACGTAGCGGAAGCGGCCTTCGGCGTCGACGCTCTGGATCAGGTCGCTGGCGTTGTCGAAGAGGTCGCGGTACCGGGCCTCGCTCTCGGCCACGGCGGCGAGGGCCCGCCGCCGTTCGGTGACGTCGAGGTACACGAGCACCACCTGCCGGAGGCTCCCGTCCGCGCCGCACACCGGCGTGGCCACGACGTCGAAGTGGCGCTCGCCCAGCACCCAGTCCTCCCGCCGGACCACGGAGCCCGCCTCCACGGCTCGGCGGAAGGTGCAGCGGGGCAGGGGGGCCACACGCCCGCAGATGGCGTCGAAGCAGGTCCTGCCGTGCGGGGAGGGGTGGTTCCCGAGCAGGCACTCGTGGGCGGTGCGGTTGAAGGCGCGGATCCTCATCTCCGGGTCCAGGACCACGATCCCAACGCCCGCCGAGTCGAAGATGGCCTGCAGTTCCCCGTGGGCGAGCTGGAGCTGGTCGTGGGTCTCGTGCACGTGCGCGAGCACCTGGCCGAAGGACTCCGCCAGCACGCCGATGGGGTCGAGCGCCGTGAGGTCCTCGTCGTCGAGTTCCTCGGCGCGGAGCGGCACGGTCCCCATGACGGCGAGGAGTTGGTCCACCTTGTCCCGGATGTAGCCGAGCGCCCGGGCGTTCTCCTCTCGAAGGCGGGCGTTCTCGGCCCGGAGGTCTTCCCCGTCCGACGGGGCATCGGCGAGGTGGTCGGGAAACCGAAGGGCGGTTCGCGGCATGGTCTCGCTTCCTCCCGCCGTCAGGGGCTCGGGCGCCGCACGGTGATCGCGTAGTGGGCGTCTCGAGCCTCGACCTCGACCCGGTACCCCATGCTCGCGACGGCGCCTGGGATGGTGTGGGTGGCGTCGCGACTGTCGGTGAGCACCACGAGGTGGACCGCTCCGGAGCGGAGGGGGCCGCGGAGGGCGTTGACCTCCCGAAGCGTCGTCAGGAGGGTCGAGGGGCAGATCTGCCCCCGGATGTCCAGGTCTCGCACGGCGGGGTTCATGGGCTCTCCGGGGCGGCGGAGGGGGCCGAAGACAGGCCCCCGAAGTCGGCGCCGGGCGAGGCCGGCACCACGAAGCGCGTCAGCAGGCGGCTGCCGAGCCACGCGCCCGGAACCATCCCGCCCGCGAACAACAGGCTCTGGCCCGCCAGGAGGGGGATGCCTCCCAGCAGGTGCCACACGTTGCACCCGCTCGCCAGCCGGGACCCGATCCCCAGGAGCAGGCCCCCGAGGAGCGCCGAGCCGTACTGACGCGCCGGGGCCCGGAGCCGAACGCGGAACTCCCCCAGCAGGGCGGCGGAGCCGAGGGCGCCCAGGACGATGCCCAGGACCACCGGGCCCTGGACCGCGGCGATTCCGTCCCAGGAGGCCCCGGGGCCGCCGCGCAGCCGCAGGTCCCAGAAGGGAAGGTGGAGGTCCAGGGGGACGGCGGAGAAGAATGCCACGCCCTCTGCGTGGCCCGGCAGCAGGAGACCTTCCGTCCAGGCGGCGAGTTTCGCGTAGAAGGTCGTGATCCCGAGGGGCATCCCCACGAGCACGACGGAGGCGGCGCTGACCGCGGAGAGGAGCAGGGCCGCCCGCGCCGGGGCGAGGTAGCCCCGCACGGGACTCGGGGCGCCCGCTCCCCTTCCGGCCCTCGCCAGAAGCGGCAGCGCGGCGGCCCCGGCGAGCCCCACCCACGCGAACGAGACGCCCAGGAGCCCCGGGAGCGTGGCGGCGTCGGCCCCCAGTGCGCCGGCGCGGGAGACCTCCCGCCAGGCCGGGTGGACCTCGGCGTAGACCGCGCTGCCCGCCACGATGCCCACGAGCCCCCCGGCGGCCAGGCCGCTGCCGGCCCCCAACTTGTAGAGCACGCCCACGACGCAGCCCCCCGCCAGGACCATGCCGACCCCGAAGAGGAACCCGCCCGCCGCCGCGGCGAGCGTCGGGGGCCCCAGGAGGGGGAAGGGAAACGCGGGGAGGGCACCGAGGGCTGCGAGGGCTGCGAACGCCGCGGCGTTCAGCGCCAGGAGGGTCGCCAGGGCCCGCAGCAGGTCGGTCCGTCGGAACAGGAACCAGTCCCGAAACGCTCCGGCCAGGCAGAAGTCGCTTCGGTGCATGGCGAACCCGGCGACGGCGCCGAGGACCAGGCAAGAGAAGGAAATCACGAGCTCGGGTTCGGGAATCACGGCTTCCTTGCCCAGGCGGACGGGAAAAGGGTCGCCTCTCCTGATCGGCCGGCCGGGCCGGGTCCATGAGGGAGGTGTCCGAGAACCGGGGACCCGGGTCCCCAGGGAACGGCCCGCTACTCCACCGGGTCCTCTCCCAGGTAGGCCGTGATGACGGCCGGGTCCCCGCGGATCTCGGCTGGAGTCCCAGCGGCGATGCGCCGCCCGTAGTCCATGACGAAGATCCGGTCCGAGATGCGCATCACGAGCTTCATGTCGTGCTCGATGAGGAGGATGGAGACCCCCACGTCGTCGCGGATCCGGCAGATCAGGTCGTCCAGTTCGGCGGTCTCCTGCGGGTTCATCCCCGCCGCGGGCTCGTCGAGGAGCAGGAGGAAGGGGTCGGTGGCGAGGGCCCGGGCGATCTCCAACCGGCGCTGCGCGCCGTAGGGCAGGTTCCGGGCGTGATCGTTGACGTAGCGGGCCAGGCCCACCTTCTCCAGCAGTCGGAAGCTCCGGGCCGCGGTGTCGCGCTCCTCGGCGCGGGTGCCCGGGCCTCGGAGCACCGCCCCGAGGATCCCCGAGGACGTGCGGCAGTGGCGGCCCACCATCACGTTCTCCAGCGCGGTCATGTTCTGGAAGAGGCGGATGTTCTGGAAGGTGCGGGCGAGCCCCCGCTCGGTGACCTGGTTGGGCTTG
>CAVPOV010000026.1:0-118489 GCA_963707045.1 uncultured delta proteobacterium | reverse complement strand
TCCGGCCCCCGCCTCCGGTGGTCGCGCTCATCACCCAGGTCGTGGTGAACCCGGCCGACCCGGCCTTCGAGAGCCCCACCAAGCCCATCGGCCCGTACTACACCCGCGGGGAGGCGGCAGCGCTGGAGCGGGAGCGGGTCTGGAGGGTCGCCGAGGACGCCGGCCGGGTGCCGCCGGGTCGTGCCTTCGCCGCGCCCCCTCCGGGTGGTCGAGGCCGAGGTGGTGGGCCGGCTCGCGGCCCAGGGGGTCGTGGTCATCGCGGCCGGGGGCGGCGGCGTCCCCGTGGTCGAGGACGCGGAGGGGAACCTGCGGGGGGTGGACGCCGTGATCGACAAGGACCGCACCACGGCGGTGCTGGCGCTGCAACTCGGGGCCGAGGGCGTGCTGACCCTCACCTCGGTGGACCGGGCGTACCTCGACTTCGGGAGCCCCGGCCGGCGCGGGATCGACGGGATCGAAGCCCCGGCCATGCGCCGCCACCTCTCCGAGGGGCACTTCGCCCCGGGGAGCATGGGCCCCAAGGTGGAGGCCGCCCTGGAGTTCGTCGAGGCCGGGGGCCGCCTCGCGGTCATCACCTCCCCGGACCTCGCCACGGCCGCCCTCGAGGGCCGGGCCGGCACCCGCATCCGGCCCCCCGGGCGAGGCGCCTGACCCCCGTTACGCCCCCTGCCCGGCGGGCGCATCCCCGCCCTCCCCCCGCCGCACCCCCGGCTCGACGCGGAAGCCCAGGAGCCGGCGGCCGTCCTCGAGCACCAGGTAGAGGCGCGGGATCAGCAGCAGGGTGATCCCGGTGGCGAAGAGCACGCCGAAGCCCAGGCTGATCGCCATCGGGATCAGGAACCGCGCCTGCACGCTCGTCTCCAGGATCATCGGCGCGAGCCCGAAGAAGGTGGTGAGGGTGGTGAGCAGGATCGGGCGGAAGCGGCGCTCCGCGGCGTCGAGCACCGCCCGGGGCGCGTCCGCCCCTTCCCGCGCGCCCGCGGTTGACGAAGTCGATGAGCACCAGGGAGTCGTTGACCACCACCCCGGAGAGCGCCACGACGCCCGAAGATGCTCAGGATGCTCAGGTTGTAGCCCATGAGCAGGTGGCCGACGACCGCGCCGACGACGCCGAAGGGGATGGCCGCCATCACGAGGAGCGGCTGGCTGTAGCTGCGGAAGGGGATGGCCAGCAGGGCGTAGATGGCGACCAGCGCGAGGAGGAAGCCCTAGCCCATGCTCTCCATCGCCTCTCGGCGCTCCCGCTCCTCTCCCTCCAGGTCGAAGGTCAGGCCGGGGTAGTCCGGGCGAGGTCCGCGAGCACGCCCGCCTTGAGGTCTTCGAGGATCGCCCCGGCGTTGGCCACGTCGCTGTCCACGCTGGCGGTGACGTTGATCACCCGCTTGCGGTCGGTGCGGTTGATCTCGGTGAAGCCGCGGCCCTCCTCGACGTCCGCGGCCTGGGCAAGGGCAGCGCCCCGCCGCCGGAGTGCGCACGCGCATGGCCTCCAGTTCCGCCAGGCTGCGGCGGTCCGCCTCGGGGTAGCGCACCATCACCTCGCACCTCGTTGCGCCCGCGCTGCAGGCGCAGGGCCTCGGCCCCGTAGAAGGCGTCGCGCACCTGGCGGCCGAGGTCCTCCTCGGTGATCCCCAGCGTGCGGGCCTCCGGGGTGAGCCGGACACTCAGCTCGCGCTTGCCCCGGGCGTAGGTGTCGGCGATGTCGCCGACGCCCGGGGTACTGGGCCAGGGCTTCCCGCAGCCGCCCGGCCGCCTCCTCGAGCACCCGGAAGTCGTCGTGGGCGAGCTCGCACGTCGATGTTCGCGCCCAGCCGGATCAGGTTGGAGCTGAAGGTCAGCGACTCCGCGCCGGGGACCTCCCCCACCCGCTGCGCGCCACCGGTTCCCGATCTCGTTCGGACGGGATGCCCCGGGTCTCGCTCTCCTCGAGGTAGAGCGCCACGTCCGCCAGGTGGGAGCCGGAACTGGCTCCCCGCCCCCCGGCCCGCCGCTCGGCCAGCGTTGCCCCCACGACGCGTACACGTTGCGCAGGATCGAGTCCCTCGCGGCCGCTCGCGTCGTACTCCCCGACGGTCGCCAGGGCCTCGCGCTCGAGCATCTCCGCCACCCGCCCGGTCTCCTCCACCGGCGTGCCGCGGGGCATCTTGACCGAGCCGTGACCACGTCGCCGTCGACCTCGGGCATGAAGACGAACTTGACGATCCCGCCCCGCACCACCCCGACGCGTCAGCGAGCAGCACCGCCGACCGCCAGCGGCCAGCGTCGCGTAGCGGTTGCGCAGGCAGCGCTCCAGGAACCACCGGTACGGACCCGATGACGAACCGGTCGAGGCACGCCTGCCGAAGCCGCGCCGCGCTCGATCCAGGCGCCCAGGAGGCCGCCTCGGCCGCTCGCCGCGGCTTGCCCGCCCGCGCAGGTGCGCCGGCAGCACGAAGAGCGACTCCACCAGGGAGACGAGCAGCAGCGCGATCACCACCAGGGGGATGCACCCGGATGAACTTGCCGAGCATCCCGCTCACGAAGACCAGCGGCACGAAGGCCGCCACGGTGGTCAGCACCGAGAAGATCACGGGCCCGGCGACCTCCAGGGCGCCGTCGACGGCCGCCCTGCAGGTAGGGCTTGCCCCGCTCCCGGTGGGCGTAGACGTTCTCGCCGACCACGATGGCGTCGTCGACGACGATGCCGAGCGCCAGGATGAAGGCGAACAGCGAGATCATGTTGATCGAGACGTCCGCCGCCGGCATGAGGAAGAGCGCCCCGAGGACGGAGATCGGGATGCCGAGCATGACCCAGAGGGCGAGGCGGATCTCCAGGAAGAGCCCGAGCACGATGAACACCAGCAACAGCCCCAGCCGGGCGTTGCGCAGCAGCAGGTCCATGCGGCTCTGGAGCAGCTCGGAGGTGTCGTTCCAGGTCGCCAGGCCCAGGGACTCGCGGGAGCGACGCCTGGCGGTCCTCCACGTAGCCCTTCACGACGCGGGAGATCTCCGTGGGCCGTCTGGTCGCCGACCCGGTAGACCCGGACCATCGCCGCCGGCTTGCCGTCGAACCGGGCGAACTCGTCGGTCTCCCGGAAGGTGTCGCGGACCTCGGCGATGTCGCCGAGGCGCACCTGGGTGCCGTCCGGCTCCACCACCACCGGGATCTCCGCGTACTCCGGCCCGAAGTAGCGCCGCTCCTTGGTGCGCAGCAGCACCTCCCCGCCCTCGGTCTTGACCGTGCCCGCCGGCAGGTCGAGGGAGGCCGCGCGCAGGCGCTGCGGCCACCGGAGTCGAGGGTCAGCCCGTGGCGCCGCAGGCTCTCCTCGGGGACCTCGATCGAGATCTCGTAGGGCCGCACCCCGCTCGAGGTCGACCTGCGTGACCTCGGGCAGCGCGAGCAGGTCGTCGCGGATGGCCTCGGCCTGCTCGCGCAGCGTGCGCTCCGGCACGTCGCCGTAGACACGACCACCGAGATCACCTCGCCGGCGGTTGAGGACCTTGCTGACGACCGGCTTCTCGGCCTCCTCGGGGAAGGTGACGATGCGGTCCACCTCGGCCTTGACGTCCTGGAGCACCAGGTCCAGGTCCTCGCCCTGCGAGCACCTCGACCGTGACCGTGCCCATCCCCTCGCCGGCCGTGGCCCGGACCCGCTTGATGCCGTCGACGCCGGTGAGGTTCTCCTCGATCTGCAGGAGGATCCCCTCCTCCACCTCCTCGGGCCCGGCGCCGGGGTAGGCCACCGATGATGCGCACCTGGTCCAGGGAGACCTCGGGGAAGACCTCCTGCTTCACGGAAGCGCCCCGCACGAGCCCGCCGACGATCAGCACCACCATGAGCAGGTTGGCGGCGACGTGGTTGCGCGCCATCCAGGAGACGGCGCCGGTCATCCGCCGCCTCCCGGGGCGGTCGGCCGCACCCGCATGCCGTCCGCGGCCGCCGAAAGCGAGGTGAGGACCACGCGCTCGCCGGGGGACAGACCGCCGGTGACGAGCACCTCCCGCCGCTCCAGCCGCCCCACGGTCACCCGCCGCACCCGGAGCCGGTCCTCTCCGTCCACGACCCACACGGTGCCGCCGTCGCGGAGCGCGCTCCTCGGCAGAGGGAAGACGCCGCGCAGGATCGTCCCCTGGAACTCCACGGCGACGAAGAGGCCCAGTTCCAGTGGGGGCGAAGCGCCCCCGGCGGCGAGCCCGAAGGGGTCGGAGACCGCGACCACGAGCCTGGTCATCCGCCCCGCGGGTCCACCTCTCCCAGGGAGCGGACCACCCGCCCCTTCCACGAACCGCCGCCGCCGTGCGAGGCGGACCGGAGCACCGCGGGCGAGCCGTCCGCCGGTCCCGCCGGCCCGGGAACCCGAAGCCACCGCAGGTCCTCTGCGGCCACCGGAACCACGACCTCGGCCTCCCCCGTTCCCACCAGGGACGCCACGGGGCTCCCGAGGCGCACGTACTGGCCGACCTCGACCTGCTCCGAGCGCACCAGGGCCGCGAAGGGCACCCGGACCTCCGTGCGCGCCAACTCCAACTCCGCCTGCCGTGCGGCGGCCTCGGCCGCAGCCACTCCGGCCCGGGCGTTCTCCAACTGCGGGCCGTACAGGACCAGCGGGTTCGGCCTCCTCCCCGTCGAGGGCGAGCCGATCCCACTCCTCCCGGGCCACCCGCGCCTGGGTCTCGGTGCGGGTCAGTTCGTAGCGGGCCGCCACCACGGCGGCCCGGGCCCGCTCGAGGGCGAGTTCGTAATCCGCGGTCTCGATCTCGAACAGGACCGCCCCCTCGGCGACGAACCCGCCCACGACCAGGTCGGGCGAGGCGGCGACGACGCGGCCGCTCACCTGGGGAGTGATCGAGACTTCCCGCCGGGCCTGCACCGTTCCCGTGGCCTCCACCGCCACACGGCGGTCCTCCCGGGCCACGGCCACCGTCTCGACCAGCGGGCCCGGGTCGACGCGGGCCTCCCGGCGTGGCGCCTCACGACCCAGGACCAGCGCCCGCATGGCCAAGGCGCCCCCGGCCAGGATCGCCAGGGGAAGGATGATCTTGAGCGCGACCCGCAGAGCCTTCACGGAATCACCGCGCCCCGCGTGGTGCGGGACCTTCAATGTTTGCCTTCAATTCATCTATCCCCTACTGGTTGACCGTTAGAGTTGGCCGAATCGACTCCGTCAGCCCCACCTCGGGCCACGAACCTCCGCTCCATCTCCGCGTCCATCCAGCTCCCCCCGACGGCGCGCACCAAGGAGACCCGGTCGGAGAGGAGCTGGCGCCGGGCCGCGAGCAGGTCCCTGCGGGCGTCGAACAGGAGCGCCTGGGAGGTCAGCACCGCGAGGTAGTCGCTGAGCCCCTGGAAGTACCGGTCGGTCGCGGCGCGAAGGGTGTCCTCGGAGACCGCGACCCGGTCCTCGATCCGCCGCACCTGCTCCTCGGTCGTCCGGTTGTCCGACAGTGCGTCCTCCACCTCCGCCACCGCCGTGAGCAGCGCCTGCCGGAAACCCGCCACAGCCTCCCGCACGGCCGCCTCCGCGCGGTCCACCTCGGCCAGCCGCCGCCCCCCGTCCAGGATCGGTTGGGTGAGCCCCGCGAGCAGGTTCCAGAAGGCCCCGGCCGCCGTCCCTGCGTCGAGGAGCGTGCGGGAGACGCCCAGGGCCCCGGTGAGCCGGAGGGAGGGGAACCGGTCGGCCAGGGCGGCAGCCACGGCCGCGTCGGCGGCGCGGACGCGGTCCAGGGCGGCGCGGACGTCGGGGCGCCGGAGCAGGAGCTCGGCGGGCAGCCCCGTGGCCGGGAGCGGCGGCGACGCCGGGATCTCGCCCTCCCCGGTCTCCCCCCGATCCACGGGGTATCTCCCGAGGAGCACCGACAGGGCGTGGCGAACCCGGGCCAGCTCCGCCTCCAGGGGCGGGCGCCTCGTCCGGGCCCCCACCACGGTCTGCCGAGCCTGGTACACGTCGAGGCTCGGCACGAGCCCGGCCCGGTAGCGCAGCTCCACGCGATCCAGGAAGTCGGCGTAGCTCGCCACGGTTCGGTCCGTGAGCTCGATCTGGGCCCGACGCTCCAGTATCCGGAAGTGGAGGTCGGCCACCTGGGCCGAGAGGCTCAGGTACAGGGCCCTCAGGTCCTCCCGGGACGCGCGGGCGGCTTGGGCGGCGGCCTCCTCGCGGGACGCGAGCTTGCCCCAGAGGTCCACCTCGTAGGCGACGGAGCCGGAAAGCCGGTAGTCGTCCGTGTCCGCGTCCTCCAGGAGCCCCGGGCGCCGGTCCCGGCTGGCCCTCGCGTCGAGGTCCAGGGCGGGACTCCGGGCGGCGGCAGCCACGCGGGCGGTGGCCAGGAACTGCTCGAGGCGGGCGAACGCGGCCTCCAGGGAGAGGTTGCCGTCGAACGCCTCGCCCATGGTCCGCTCCAGCTCGGGGTCGCAGAACGCCTCCCACCAACGCTCCAGGCCCCAGGACGGTTCCCCCTCGGCCGAGGCCGGCCCCGCCTCCGCGAACGCCGGCGGCACCGGCACGGGCTCCTCCGCCCGCCTCGGGGCGTGGACCGAGCAGCCCGCCAGGGCGAGGCAGAGCGCCAGGGCCGCGGCCCGGCTCACGGGGCCCTCAAACCGGCGCCGAGGAAGGAGACCACGAGGCGAACCGCGTCCTCCCCCTCCAGGGGACCCCGAACCTCCGGCGGCGCGAGCTCGGGCCGATTGGGCAGGCACATGGCCCGCGCCATCGCCCCCATGCCGAGCTGCATGCGCCAGAACAGCTCGGCCCGCGGAAGGGTCGGGAGCCCGTCTCCAATGGCCGTCATGAACTCGCGGAAGACCGGCTCCATGAGCCGGAAGAACACCGACCGGATCGCGTCGTCGGGCTCGAACAGGGCGCGGCCCACCAGGTACACGAACTCCCGTGCGCCGGGGGCCGTGTCCCGGAACCGGAGCGTGGGCTCCACGAACGCCCGGAGGACGTCCTCCACCGCCGGCACCCCGCCGCGGTCCTCCGCCTCGCGCCGCACGGACCGGACGCGTTCCAGCCTCGCCTCGTTGAGAGGGCCCAGCCGCCGGCCCAGGACGGCTTCGATCAGCGCGTCCTTGGAGCCGAAGTGGTAGTTGACCGCCGCCACGTTGGCCCCGGCCTCCGAGGTGATCGCCCGGACGGAGGTGTTGTGGAACCCCTGCCGGGCGAAGAGCCGCTCGGCGGCGTCGAGGATCCGGTCCTTGGTGTCGGGCGGGAGCATGGGGGCCTCGGGGCACGGGTGAGCAGTGATTCAAACAAACGCTTGATCCACTGTCAACCCAAACCCACCCGTCCCGCCTGCCCGGCCTTCCCTACCCGGAGAGCCGGAGTTCCCCGCCCTCCCATCGCACCGGCCGGGGCGACCCGGAGAACCCGAGCCGCTCCAACTGCCGCCCGAACTCCTCCGGCGAACCCGAGGTGAAGAAAACGGTCCGCCCCGGCGGGCCCGCCTCCGCGCCCCCGCCCCGGCCTTCGAGGACCCGCACCACCTGCCGCGCCACGGCCGGTGCCGGATCGATCACTTCGATCCCGGGCCCGCATGCTTCGCGGATCGTCGAGAGGATCAGCGGGTAGTGGGTGCACCCGAGCACCAGCGTGTCGATGCCCTCGGCCGCCAGCGGCGCCACCGCCGCCTCCACGATCCTGCGGACCTCCGGCCCGTCCGTGCCCCCCGCTCCACGGCCTCCACGAGACCCGGGCAGGTTCCCACGCACACCCGCACGCCCTGGGCGAAGCGCTCCACCACACTGCAGAAGGGCCGCCCCCGGAAGGTCCCGGGCGTCGCCAGCACCCCGATGGCCCCGGTGCGGCTCGCCAGGGCCGCCGGCTTGACCGCCGGCTCCATGCCGACGAAGGGCACCCCCGGGAACCCAGCCCGGAGCGGGTGGAGGGCGGCCGCCGAGGCCGTGTTGCAAGCCACCACCAGGACCGAGGCGCCCCACGACAGGAGGAACCGCGCGATCCCCTCGCTGAAGCGCAGCACTTCCTCCGGCGCGCGGGGCCCGTAGGGGACGTGGGCCTGGTCGGCGAGGTAGAGCAGTTCCTCCGCGGGGAGGAGCCTGCGGATCTCCCGGAGCACAGAGAGCCCGCCGAGGCCCGAGTCGAAGACGGCCACCGGGCCGCGCCCCGAGTGGCTCATGGGCTCACGGGACCGCCGCGGGGGAGTCGGGGAACAGCTTCATCTCCAGTTCCTGGAGAGCCCGGATCTCGTCGCGGCAGCGCGCGGCCTCCTCGAACTCCAGGGACGCGGCCGCCTCGAGCATCCGCTTCCGGAGCCGGTCGATCTCCCGCTCCACCTCCTCGGGGGTCCGGTACCGGGCCTCCTCCTCCGCCGCCAGGGGCACGGTCACGTAGTCCATCTCGTAGACCGAGGGAGCACGTCGTCGATGCTGCTTGCGCGACCGTCTCCGGGGTGATGCCGTGCTCCGCGTTGTAGGCGAGCTGGACGCTCCCGGCGCCGACGGCACTCCTCCAGCGCCCGCCGCATCGAGCCGGTCACCTTGTCGGCGTACAGGATCACCGTCCCGCCACGTTGCGGGCCGCCCGGCCCGAGGTCTGGATCAGGCTGGTCTCGCTGCGCAGGAAGCCCTCCTTGTCGGCGTCGAGGATCGCCACCAGGCGAGACCTCCGGCAGGTCCAGCCCCTCCCGCAGCAGGTTGATGCCGATCAGCACGTCGTGGACGCCCTGGCGCAGGTCCCGGATGATCTTCACCCGCTCCAGGGTGTCGATGTCGGAGTGCAGGTAGCACGTCCGTGACCCCCAGCTCCGCGTAGTACTCGGTGAGGTCCTCGGCCATGCGCTTGGTCAGGGTGGTGACCAGCACCCGCTCCCCGCCGTCCACCGCGCACCCGGATCTCCTCCAGCAGGTCGTCCACCTGGCCGGTGGCCGGGCGGACCTCCATCTCGCGGGTCCACCAGGCCGGTGGGCCGGATGATCTGCTCCACCACCTCGCCCCCGGCCTTCTCCAGCTCGTAGCGCGCCGGGCGTGGCGGAGACGTAGATCGCCTGGTTGACCCGGCGCCTCGAACTCGTCGAAGCGCAGGGGCCGGTTGTCCAGGGCCGAGGGCAGGCGGAAGCCGTACTCCACCAGGGTCTCCTTGCGGGACCGGTCGCCCCGGTACATGCCGCCGACCTGGGGCATGGTCACGTGGCTCTCGTCGATGACGAGCAGGAAGTCCTCCGGGAAGTAGTCCAGCAGGGTGGGCGGCGGCTCCCCCGGGGCGCGGCCGGTCAGGTGGCGGGAGTAGTTCTCGATGCCGGTGCAGAAGCCCATCTCCTCGAGCATCTCGAGGTCGAACAGGGTGCGCTGCTCCAGCCGCTGGGCCTCCAGCAGCTTGTCCTGGTCACCCGCAGCTCCGCGCAGCCGCTCCCGGAGCTCCTCCTGGATGGTGCCGATGGCCCGGTCCAGCACCTCCTTGGGCGTGACGTAGTGGGACGCCGGCGGGAGAGCACGCTTGCGCATGGCGCCGAGCCGCTTGCCGCGCAGCGGGTCGACCAGGGCGAGCTGCTCGATCTCGTCGCCGAAGAACTCCACCCGGATGGCGTGCTCCTCCTCGTAGGCCGGGAAGATCTCGACCACGTCGCCGCGCACCCGGAAGGTGCCGCGGTGGAAGTCGAAGTCGTTGCGCTGGTACTGGATGTCCACCAGCTTGCGGAGCACCTGGTCCCGGTCCACCTCCATGCCCCTGCTCCAGGAACAGGATCATCTGCCTGGTAGGCCTCCGGGGTCGCCGAGGCCGTAGATGCACGAGACGCTGGCCACGATGATCACGTCGCGCCGGGTGAGCAGGGCGTGGGTGGCCGCGTGCCGCATCCGGTCGATGTCGTCGTTGATGGACGAGTCCTTCTCGATGTAGATGTCCTGCTGGGGGATGTAGGCCTCGGGCTGGTAGTAGTCGTAGTAGCTGACGAAGTACTCCACCGCGTTGTCCGGGAAAGAGCGCCTTGAACTCCGCGTAGAGCTGGGCGGCCAGGGTCTTGTTGGGGGCGAGGACCAGGGTCGGGCCGGTTGCACCCGCGCGATGACGTTGGCCACGGTGAAGGTCTTGCCCGAGCCGGTGACGCCCAGCAGCACCTGGTGGCTGCCGGCCCTCCTCGATGCCGCGCGACCAGGGCCTCGATCGGCCTCGGGCTGGTCGCCGCTGGGCTGGAAGCGGTGGAGTCGGACGACGAGGGGCGGCACGAGGATCTCTCCGCGGCGCGATCGAATGCCGGGGGCGGATGGGCGGGGTGGCGGCGGAGGGTGGGTTGGTCCCGGGGCCTTCGGCAGCGGTTCGCTAGCCGGTGCGGCCCGATCGCACCGCGGTGAACTCCCCCTCGTCCGCAGGTGGTGAGTTCCTCCGTGTGTCCGGGTCTGCTTCCGTCCGCTTCCCGTGACGTCCACCGCTTTCCTTGGTCGTCGCTTTGGATCAGGATCGTTCCGGATGCGCTCTGGCTACCGCTTCACCGTCCAGGTCGTCCCCTCGGGGCCGTCCTTCAGCTCAATCCCGAGCTCGGCCAGTTCGTCCCGCACGGGTCGGCTTCGACCAGTCCCTGGTCGGCGCGGGCGGCGATGCGCTCCGCGATCTTGGCCTCGATGGCGGCGCGTCGAGGCCCGCCTGCTCCAGGCCCCCTGCGTCTGCGCCCCGAAGTACGCCGCGGGGTCTCCTGCAGGAGCCCGAGCACGCCGCCCGAGCTTTCGCAGGCTGTTCCGCCGCGTAGCGCGAGCACGGCGAGGCAGCGCGCGCTGCGGCTCGAAGCCCTCGTGCAGGTACGCCCCCACCTGCCGGGCGCACGGTGCAGGTGCCCCAGCGCCTCGGCCGTGTTGAAATCGTCGTTCATCGCCTCTCGAACTCGAAGAACAGTCCGAGCACGGCCTCGTGGATCGCCCGGGCGCCGTTGGAGAGCTCGTCGGACGGGCACCTGGGCCGGCGCGTCCCGGCCCTCGAGCGCCTCGTCCACTCGCTGCAGGACCGCGTACAGGCGGTCGAGACCGGCGGCCGCCTCGCGCACGGAGACGTCCGAGTAGTCGACCGGGCTGCGGTAGTGGTGGGAGAGCAGGAAGAAGCGCAGCACCTCGGGGTGCACCGCTGGCAGCACGTCGCGGATGGTGAAGAAGTTGCCCAGGCTCTTGGACATCTTCTCCTGGTCGATGTTGACGAAGCCGTTGTGCATCCAGTAGCGGACGAAGGGCTCGCCGGAGTCGGCCTCCGCCTGGGCGATCTCGTTCTCGTGGTGGGGGAAGACCAGGTCCTTGCCGCCGCCGTGGATGTCGAAGCGTCGGCCCCAGGTACTTCTGGCCCATCACCGTGCACTCGATGTGCCAGCCGGGCCGGCCCGGGCCCCAGGGGCTGTCCCAGGACGGCTCGCCCGGCTTGGACGCCTTCCACAGGGCGAAGTCCAGGGGGCTGCTGCTTGCGCTCGTCCACCTCGACCCGGGCGCCGGCCTCCATCTCGTCCAGGGGGCGCTTGGAGAGCCGGCCGTAGGCCGGGTAGCTCCGCACCGAGAAGTACACGTCGCCGTCCACCTCGTAGGCGTGGCCCGCCTGCTCCAGAGCGCTCGCACGTGGTCGATCATCTCCTCGATGTGGTCGGTGGCCTGGGGCTCCCGGGTCGGGCGGAGCACGCCGAGGGCGTCCATGTCCTGGTAGAACGCCGCGATGTAGCGCTCCGCGATCTCCGCGCGCCGACACGCCCTCCTCGTTGGCCCGGCGGATGATCTTGTCGTCGACGTCGGTGAAGTTGCGGACGTAGTCCACCTCGTAGCCGGAGTAGCGCAGGTAGCGGAAGATCACGTCGAACACCACCGCCGCCCGGGCGTGACCGATGTGGCAGAGGTCGTACACCGTGACCCCGCACACGTACATGCCGACACGCCCCTGCCGGAGCGGCTCGAAGGGCTCCTTGTGGCCCGTCAGCGTGTTGTAGATCCGAATCGACACGGTGCGTCCGTCCTCTCCCGAAACAAGGCTGGGCGGGCCTCCCGCCCGGCCTGCGCCCCTCGCCCCCCTCCCCGGCCAAACCGCGCGGACGGTATCAAAGACCCCCCGGAAAGTAAAGCGGGCGGCCCTTTCCGAGGCGCCCGCGCCGGAATCCGCCGCCGGCCCGACCCGAGTCCGGTACCGGCTACTCCGTCTCCTTCTTCTCGGTCTTCACCTCCTGGAGCGCCGCCTCGGCCCGGGCCCGCTCATCCCCCGGCGGGAGGACCCGCACGGCCTTCTCGTAGTGGCGGAAGGCGAGGTCGGGACGCCCCTGGTCCCGGTAGTAGTCCCCGAGCAGGGCGTGGGCCTCGCCCTCCCGCCCCATCTTGCCCAGCGCGAGGCCGCGGAAGTAGTTGAGCTTCGGCCACCGCGGATCCCGGGAGGCGATCTCGTCGTAGATGCACAGGGCCTTCGCCCCCTGCTCGGCCTCGAGGTACGCCCACCCCAGGTCCTGCAGCGCCCCCACCGTGGCCTCGCCCCGCGCGTGGAGCCCCTCCAGGATCTTCGTGCCTTCCTCGACGCGGCCCCGACGGAAGAGGATTCGCGCGCCCTCGTCCACGAGCTCCGGGTCGCCCGGACGAAGCTCCAGGCCCTTCCGGGTCTGGGCGAGCGCCTCGTCGAGGCGACCCTGCCCCTGGAGCACCACGGCGAGCCCGAGCCGCGCGTCGGCACTGTCCGGGTAGTCCCGGACCCGCTGCTCGAAGAACCCGACGCCCCAGGACGTGGGGGCGCCCGCCAGCACCCGCGCCTGGGCCCGCCACAGGGGCCCCAGCGCCTCCGGGTCCGTCTCGGGGGCGGGCTCCTCCCGCAGGGAGTCGGCCAGGTACACGGCGCGGTTCTCGGGAAGCGGGTGGGTGAAGAGGTACGCGGGCACGCCCTCCGGCGCGGGCGACTGCCTCCGGATGGTCTCCATGAAGCGCACCAGCCCCCAGCCGTCCCAGCCCGCCGCGGTCACGGCCCGCACCGCCCGGCGGTCGGCGTCCTCCTCGTCGTAGCGGCTGTACTGGAGCATCTTCGTCTGGACCCCGGCCAGGGCGAAGGCGGACACCGCCGCCCCGGCGGCGCTGCCGCCCCCGAGGAACACGCCCGCGAGCACGGCGGCCATGGCCACCAGGCTGAGCGGCGCGGTCTTCTCCACCCGGTAGGCGAGGTGGCGGCCTTCGGCGTGGCCCATCTCGTGGGCGACCACGCCGGCCAACTCGCTCTCGTCCGCGCAGGACAGCACCAGCTGGGAGGTCAGGAAGATGTGCCCCCCGGGCACGGCGAACGCGTTGATCCTGGGATCGGCCACCACGTGGAAGTCCATCTCGAACTGGGAGGCGTCCATGGCCTCGGCGAGGCGCCGGCCGATGCCCTGCAGGTACGCGGTCAGATAGGGGTCGTCCAGGACCTCGAACTGGCGCCGGACCTGACCGACGACCTCCTTGCCGATCCGCCGCTCCTCCGCCCTGCTCAGGAGCCCCAGCGCGCCGTCCCCGTAGGCGGCGCAGGGCCAGGGCCCCGCCGCCAGCGCGCCCGCAAGGAGTCCGATCAAGAGCGCCCGGAACATGGGGCAACCTTACCCGTTTCTCCGGGTGCGGGGAAGCCGGCCGGGGGTTCTCCCGGCTCCCGCAGGCGTGCTAGCATGCGCCGGCCATCCGGCGCCGAACCTTCAGGAAGGCCGATGCCCCACTCGGAAGTCTTTCCCTTCTCCGCCCTCGTCGGTCAGGAGAAGATGAAGCTCGCCTTGATCCTCAACGTGATCGACCCCACCATCGACGGGGTGCTGATCCGCGGGGAGAAGGGCACGGCCAAGTCCACGGCCGTGCGGGCGCTCGCGCAGCTGCTGCCCGAGATCCCGGTGGTCTCCGACTGCCCCTACCGGTGCCACCCCACCCGGTCGCGGGACATGTGCGCTTCCTGCCGCGACCGGACCCGGGCCGGCGAGACCCTGCCCGTGGAAGCCCAGAAGATGCGGGTCCTGGACCTTCCCGTGGGTGCCTCCGAGGATCGGGTGGTCGGCTCCCTCGACATCGAGCGCGCGCTCAAGACCGGGGAGAAGAGCTTCGAGATGGGCCTCTTGGGCCGCGTGCACCGGGGCATCCTCTACGTGGACGAGGTCAACCTCCTGGAGGACCACATCGTCGACGTGCTCCTGGACGCCGCGGCCATGGGCGTCAACCACATCGAGCGCGAAGGCGTGTCCTACTCCCACCCCTCCCACTTCGTCCTCGTGGGCACCATGAACCCGGAGGAAGGCGAACTGCGCCCGCAGCTGCTCGACCGCTTCGGCCTGTGCGTGGACGTGACCGGCATCCGCGATCCGGCCCTGCGGGTCGAGGTGATGCGTCGCCGCAGGGCCTACGAGCGAAGCCCGGGCGAGTTCCGGCGGCGTTGGGACGGGGAGGAGGCGGACCTGCGCGAGGCCATCCTCCGGGCCGAGAAACTGCTGCCCCGGGTGACGGTGGACGACGAGATGCTCGAGGTGATCGCGACCCTGAGCGTGGACTTGGCAGTGGACGGCCACCGTTCGGACGTGGCCTTGGAGAAGGCGGTGGCGGCCCTGGCGGCCTTCCGGGGCCGCACGCGCGGTGACCGACGCGGACGTCGCCGAGGCGGCCGGGCTCGTCTACCCCCACCGCATGAAGAAGACCCCGTTCGAGGAGAAGATCCTCGCCCAGGAGGAGATGGTCTCCTCGATCCGGCGCACCCGGGAGGCCCAGGAGGCCCAGGGCGGCTAGCGTCCAAAAAAAAAGACCCCACCTGAGCGCGGAGAAGAAGGCCGAGGACCGGGTGGTCTCGGAGGAGCGGGTGTACGCGCCCGCGGGGAGCTTCGGGGTGCGGGGCACCCTGGTGAACCGCGTGGAGCGGCGCACCCTGGCCCGGGGGCGGAGGCTCAAGAACAAGACCGCCCCCGACTCGGGTCGCTACGTGCGGGCCCGCATTCCCGGCGGCGGGTGAAGGCCGTGGCCCTCGACGCCACGCTCCGGGCGGCGGCCCCGCACCAGTTGCGCCGCCGGGCCCGAGGCTGGCCCCGGCCCTGCGCATCCGGTCTGCCGAGGACCTGCGCGAGAAGGTCTGGTCGCGCCCTCCGGGGTGAGCCTGCTCTTCGCCGTGGACGCCTCCGGCTCCATGGGGGCCGACGAAGTGATGGCCCGGGCCAAGGGCATCGTCCTGTCCCTGCTGGCCGACGCCTACCAGAAGCGCGACCGGGTGGGCCTGCTGGCGTTCCGCGGCACCGAGGCGCGCTGGTCGCCCTCCCGTTCACCGCCAGCGTCGAGCAGGCCCAGCGGCGCCTGCGCGACGTGCCCACCGGCGGCAAGTCGCCCCTGGCCCTGGCCCTGGCCCGCAGCCTGGAGGTGTTCGCCCAGGAGAGCCGCAAGCACCCCGGGCGCACCCCGCTGCTGGTGCTGCTCACCGACGGCAAGGCCAACATCAGCATGGCCGGGCGCGACCCCTTCGACGAGGCGCTGCGGCACGGCCGGCGCATCCGCGCCGCACGCATCCGCAGCCTGGTGGTGGACACCGACCCCACCTGGATCCACTCCTACGCCTACCCTCGCGTCCTGGCCGAGGCCATGGGCGGCCGCTGCCTCGCGCTCAAGGAGTTGGAGGCGACCCGCGTGGTGGACTTCATGAACCTGGGGACCCGCTGAGGTCCCATCGCCGCGGAGGTCCCTGGACGGCCCCCGCAGGAAGGAGCAGCGCACCATGAATCTCCGCATCCGTCGGGCCCTGCCGGCCCTCGCCGTCGCCGCCCTGCTCGCCGGGGCTCTTTCCGCGTGCACCTGGGGGAAGACCGACGAGGCCGAGGCCCAGACCAGCACCGTGACGCAGGCCTCGACGTTCCGGATTCAGGCCGGCTCCCTGCTCCTGCGCACGGACGACGTCCCCGTGCTCGAGGTCAGCTCTGCGACCACCCGATACGACCTCACGTCCGTGGGATCCCTCTCCTTCATCGCTTCCGCGGCGCCCCAGCCGGGGTTCGAGTCCCCCATCGCCCTCCGGAGCGGCGACATCGTCATCGAACGCCCCGCCGAGGGCAACGTCACGGTAATGCGAAGGATTCTCTGAGCCGAAACGTACGGCCCGAAGCCCTTCCCGTCTCGAACCCGGAGCGCGGCCCGCGGGGCCCGGAGGCCGGGAGTCTGGAGCGTCACCGCCATGGACCGTTTCGCCGCACCATCGCTTCTCCTGTCCCTGTCCCTCGTCCTCCTCGCCCCGGGCCTCCCGGCCGCGACCGAGCTCGCCGACGCCCCCTGCTGGGAGTGCCACGACAAGGATCCCTTCGCCAAGGACCGCGTGCACCCGCCCGTCGCCGACGGCGAGTGCGAGGCGTGCCACCAGGACCACGGAGACCAGGAGAAGCTGATCCTCGTCGAACCCGTTCCCGCCCTGTGCTGGCAATGCCACGACGAGTTCTCCAAGGCCAACAAGCACGACCCCGTGGCCGGGGGCGACTGCCTCGACTGCCACAACGTGCACAACGCGCCGCAGCGCAAGCTGCTGGCGAAGGCGGTGCCCGCCCTCTGCGAGGAGTGCCACGACCGATTCGAAGGCGCCGGCTCGGTCCACTCGCCCGTTGCCGACGGGGAGTGCACCGAGTGCCACCGGGCCCACGACTCCGACCGGGAAGCCCTGCTCGCGGCCGGATACGACCGGGAGCGCTACGTGGAGTTCTCGGAGGAGGCCTACGCGCTGTGCTTCAACTGCCACGACACCGCGTCCTTTGCCGAGCCCAACGGCGAAGGGCTCACCGGCTTCCGCGACGGCGCCCGAAACCTCCACTACGTGCACGTCTACGACCGGGAGGTGGACCCCGAGAACAAGCTTCGCCGGAGCAAGAAGCGCCGCATGTCGTGCGACGGCTGCCACATGGTCCACGCGTCCGACCAGGCGCGGCTCATCCGGCCCAAGCTCACCAAGGGGAAGGTGGACGTGTACATCATCGAGTACACGCCGAGCGAAGGCGGCGGCGGGTGCGTGGTGGGGTGTCACAAGCCCCGGGACTACGACCGCACAGGCGCCGGCCAGGCCGCCGTCGCGCCCGGTGGGTCCCGCCGGGCGGACTGAGCCCCGGGCCGCCGTTCCTGGGGGAAGAGGCCGTCCCGAGGGGTCAACACCCCGCCGAGACGGCCTCTTCTCGTTTCGGGCATGCCGTGGAGCCCATGGACCAAGACCGCTTCGAGGGATGCCTTCTCGGGTTGGCGCTGGGCGACGCCCTGGGGGCCCCGCTCGAGGGCGGGCCGCTGGAGCGCCTGGCGTGGCGCGCCCTCGGCCGCACCCGGCGGGGGGAGATGCGGTGGACCGACGACACGCAGATGTCGTTGGACCTCGCCGAATCGCTGATCGCCAACGGTGCGGTCGATCCGAACGATCTCGCACGCCGTTTCGCCGCGAGCTACCGGTGGCACCGCGGCTACGGCCCCGGCGCCGCCCGCCTCCTCAAGCGCGTCGCCCGGGGCGCCGACTGGCGCGAGGCAAACCGGTCTGTGTACCCGGCCGGCTCCTACGGGAACGGGGCGGCGATGCGGGCGCCGGTGGTCGGCCTCTTCTACGCCGTGCGGCCGGAGGAACTGCCGGAGGCCGCACGGCAGTCGGCCCGCGTCACCCACGCGCACCCCCTCGGGATCGAGGGCGCAGTCCTGGTTGCGACGGCCACGGCCGCGGCCGCTCGATCGCAAGGCCCCGAGGGGATCCTGGCGGCGGCAGGCGCACACGGCCCGTCGTCTCCCTTCGCGGACCGGCTCCGGGGCGCCCGGGCGTGGCTCGCCTCGGCCCGAGACCCGTCACCGCGGGAGGTGGCCGACGGCCTGGGCCACGGGGTCGCGGCGGCGGAGTCCTGCCCCACGGCCCTCTACATAGCGTCGCGCTTCCTCGGCCGTCCCTTCCAGGAGATGCAACGCTTCGTGGCAGACTGCGGCGGCGACACAGACACCATCGGCGCCATGGCCGGCGCAATCTGGGGCGCGGCCAACGGGGCCGCCGCCCTCCCCCGTGCCCCCCTGGCCCGCCTCGAGCAGAGGGAGCGCATCTCGGACGCCGCCCGCCGCCTCCACGGGGCGAGCGGCTAGACGTTTCCCAAGGGTGTGGTCTCCTTACGAGCGATGGAAGGCGAGTTCCTTCGCAAGGGAGGCCGTGACGTGGGAATGGCGGGCAAGGCTCTGGCGCTCTCGGGGTTCCTGTGCGCGTCGTGCGCCATCCTCCCGTTCAACGCGAGCGACAACAACCGACTCGAGTCCCCGGCCGCCACACACCCAGCGGCACGGACGTCGGACGACGTCGCCTCCCTCGACGTGCCCTGGAGGCTGCCGGCCGAGTGCCGCCGGGAGGCCCCCGAACCCTGTGCCATCCCGAACGCCGACCCGAATTTCGTGGCCGTCGCCATCTCCGGGGGCGGCAGCCGCGCCGCGGTCTTCTCGGCGGCGGTGCTCTTCCGCCTGCAGACATGGGGCCTGCTCGACGCGGTCGACGTCGTCTCGTCGGTCTCCGGCGGGTCCTTCACCGCGGCCTATTACGCGGCGAGCTGCGACGGAGGGGAGAACTGCGTTCCCACCCGGGCCGGGGCCGCCCGCCCGCGCTGGACGCCAGAGGACGCCTACGGGCACTTGGAGAGCAACTACCTCGGAAAGTGGATACGGTACTGGTTCTACCCGTGGTTCGCCCTGCCCGGCCTCTTCACCTACTACGACCGAAGCGACATCATGGCCGAGGTGATCGACAACACGCTCTTCGACCGGCCCCTCGACTTGAAGCGGGGGCTGCGCTTCGAGGACCTGAACCCGCGGCGCCCGAACCTGATCGTCAACGCGACCAACTACACCGGAGACTTCGAGGACGAGGGCTCCGTCCACTTCACCTTCACCCGCGAGGACTTCGAGACCCGCCTGAAGTCCGACATCC
Source organism: uncultured delta proteobacterium (assembly GCA_963707045.1). Classification (GTDB taxonomy): domain Bacteria; phylum Desulfobacterota; class Deferrisomatia; order Deferrisomatales; family JACRMM01; genus CAZGRT01. Next base: position 99,678 of record CAVPOV010000026.1, on the reverse strand, counting down.
GCCGCTACCCTCTCGCCAAGGCGATCATGGCCTCGGCGGCATTCCCCGGGGCATTCCACTTCGTCACCTTGGAGGACTTCCGCGCCGACGGCGAAGCGCGCTACGTCCACCTGTTCGACGCCGGCACCTCCGACAACCTTGGCCTGAACTCCCTGGAGGAGGCGCTGCGCCGGATCGGGGAGACCGACCCGGCGATCCGCACCAGCCCGAAACTCGTCCTCCTGATCGACGCCCACGCGGCCTCCAAGGGGAAGGACGCCTCGGATCCGGACCCGCGGACGCTGACCGACCGCATCCTCGACAGCAACTTCCTGGACGCCTACAACACGCTGATGTACAGCCTGCGCGGGGAGCAGATCGACGCGATGCGGGTGCTGCTCGGGGAGAAGGCCGCAGCGCCGGGAGAACAAGAGCGCAGAGCGGCAGCGATGCGATCACGAGCCGCGGACGGCCGAGGTCCGGAACGGAGGTTCGGCGCGGCACGGCCCCTGTCCAACGGAAAGCTCGTTCACCTGAGCTTCGACGTGCTCGAGGGCGAGCCGGGTACGCCCTCGGAGGAACTCCGGCGCGTCGTGAGCGGCATCCCGACGAGCCTGAAGATCTCGCCGTACCACGCCGTGTGCCTCAAAGAGGCGGCAACGCTCGTGGCGGACCGCCAGGTGTGCGACCTGCTCCGTTCGCCCTGGTACGCTGGCGCCGGAACCTCGCTTCCCCTCGCCTCGGACCTCGCCGCGTCCTGCGGGCAGCCGGAACCCCGCGAGTTCTCTTGCCTCTCCGGCCCCCCGCCGATCCGGTACCACTTCCCCGAGTACCCGCTCGACAGTCCGTAGCAGGGCCTCCGGTTCCTCCCATGGCTTGGCCGCACCGCCCCGATCCCCTACGCGGCCAAACTTCCCTCCAAGGTCTCAACTTGGCGAAGTTCCCTCTGGGCTCCCGTTTCCCATGGCCGGTCTCATACAACCCTGGGAACACACCCGACTCGACTCGCGTTCCTCCGGCTCGAGAGAAGAGAGAGCCACAGGCTCTGCCCTGTGGCTCCCGTAGCAGGACTCCTACAATCGGGCCCTCCCCCTGTGCAACGAAGGACGGCCGCGACTACTTCATAGCGATCAGCACGCCGTCGCCCGCCCGAATGGACCGGACTTCCAGGACGTAGCCCTCCTCCTTCTTCGTCAGTTCCGCGTCGGCCGTGATCGACGCGCCCACCTCCGGCAGGGTGCCCTGGTAGAGACGTCTGCTGCCCAGTTTCTCCCGTTGGACCTCGGTAAAGGGCACGAACAGGTAGAACGCACAGCAGGCCTTCTCGTCGGCAATTTGGATGACACCGTCTTCGGCGTACACTCGGGCCGCCTTGCCGGTGATGCTGACGCTCCCTAGGTACGCGTCCGGATTGGCCTTGAGTTCCGAGACGCCGCAGGCCTTGCTCGCGGCAGTGGCTCCCCCCGTGTCCGAGCACCCGGCGAGCAGGGCGGACCCGAGGAGGCAGGCAACGGCGAGTGTCGCGGTGGTTCGTCGAATCTCCATGGATGTCCTCTCTTTTTCGGTGAGTCACTGGTTGACGGTCGAGGCGCGGGGCCGGGTCGCGGAGTCCTCCACGATCCGGCCGTCGGCGATGCGCACGAGCCGGCGGGCGTGGGCCGCGCACTCATGGCTGTGGGTCACCATGATGATGGTCATGCCCTGGTCGTTGAGATCCTCGAGCAGGCGCATGATCTCCCGACTGGTAGCGCTGTCGAGGTTTCCCGTGGGTTCGTCGGCCATGAGGATCGGGGGCTCGTTCACCAGGGCCCGAGCGATGGCCACCCGCTCGGCCTCGCCCCCGGAGATCTGGCTCGGGAGCCGTCCCCCCTTCTCCCCCAGGCCGACCCGGTCCAGCGCGGTCTGCGCCAGGGCCAGCTTCTCCCGGCGCGGCCGGTCGCTGGTGGCCAGGGGCAGCATCACGTTCTCGGTGACCGTGAGGTAGGGCACCAGGTGGAAGCTCTGGAACACGAAACCGATGTACTCGCGGCGGAAGTCGGCGCGCTGGTCGATGCCCAACTCCCCCACGGGGAGGCCGTCGACGTGGAAGGTACCCGTCGTGGGCGTGTTCAGTGCCCCGAGCATGGACAGCAGCGTCGACTTGCCCGACCCGGACTCCCCCATGACGGCCAGGAACTCGCCCGCCTCCACGGAGAGGCTGATATCGCGCACCGCATGCACCGGTGCCCCGGCGTTGCCGTACTGCTTGCCCAGGTTGTTCGCTTCTAGAAAGACCATGGCTCGTCCTCGCTACAGCGCACGCAGCGCTTCGTTGGGGTCCAGGCGCGAGGCCACCAGCGCCGGGTAGACGCTGGAGGCGAGGCCCAGGATCAGGGAGAAGACGAAGGCGCCCACACCGAGGAGCGGGTCGATGTGGAGCGGCGCCCCCTGGCCGTCGGCGAAGAGGGGAAGCGCCAGGAAGGAGGAACCCAGTCCCGCGCCGTACCCCAGCACGCCGGCCAGGAGAGAGATGACGGCCGCCTCCAGGAGCACGATCTGCATCACGTGCCCCCGGCGGAAGCCGATGGCGCGAAAGATCCCGATCTCGGTCGTCCGCTCGCGCACGCTGCCCATCATGGTCACGAAGACCACCAGGCACCCCACCAGGACCACGATCATCGAGACCCCGTACAGGAAGCTCTCGAAGTGGCTCATGGCGTTCATCCGGCCCTGCACCACCGACTTGATCGCCATGACCTCGGCGTTGGGGAGCGCGGCCGCGATCTCCTCGATGATGTCCTCGATCGGGCAGTCCATGCAGTGGGCGGCGACCTCCACCAGGGAGACCACGTTGGGCTTGCGCAGAATCGCCTGCGCCGTCGCGGTGTCCGTGAAGACGATCTGGTCGTCCTGGGAGCCGGTCCGGGACAGCACCTTGCTCACTCTCAGGGACCGCTCGCCGACCGTGAGCGGGGCTCCCACCCGGGCGCCGAGCACTTCGGCGGCGGTGGAACCCACCACCAGGGTGCCGTTCCGGCGGAGTGGCCTCGCCGATCTCCCACCAGGGCTTCAGGATGCGGGAGACCTGGAAGTCGACCCCCGCCAGCATCACCTCCCGCCCCGCCACGGGCACCGCGCCGAGAACCATCGGGCCCACCGCCGCCACGTTCCGGGCGGTGGGGATCGTGGCGATGCGGTCCACGTCGGACTCGTGGATCTCGCGGGTCTCCAGGGACACGCCGCCCAGCGAGATGCCTCCGTAGCTCAGCGACAGGTTCTGGCTCTTGGGCACCACGAGGATGTTGGCGCCGTACTTCTCCATCTTGTGAAGGATGTTGTGGCTCACGGACTGGAAGAGCGTGATCAGCGCCACCACCGTGGCCACGCCGATCATCAGGCCCATCAGAACGAAAGCCGCCTTGGCCTTGCGCCGCCGCATGTTGAGCAGCGCTACGTCTCGCAGCGTCATGGTCACAGACTCCGGTAGGGTTTCTCGAAGTACTTGGCGGCCTCGAGCAGGTCCGGGATCGCCACGGCCACCTCCCGCTCCCGCACCGTCACCGGCAGCGCGATGGGCGCACAGGGGTCGGAGCGCTTGCCCAAATCGGCGATCGTGAAGCGCTTGTCGCACTGTACGCAAACCATCTCGTCACCCTCTTGCCGATGGCCCTTCCCCTCCCGCCAGCAGTAGGCGCAGGCGTCCAGGGCGGCGCCCGTCACGCCGTCGGCTCCGCCGTACAGGAAGTAGCGCACGATCACCCCGCCCTCGGCCTTGTGCTGATAGAAGCGGGCCGCCCGGCCGTCGAGTTCCGCCCGGTCGTACGTGACCTCTCCACCCCGGGGCACGTACCCGAACACGGCGCCCCCGGCAGACCCCTGCCGCTCCTCGGGAAGCATCCGGGCGACCAGCGCCCCGGCCACTCCCAGCACCAGAACGCCCGCCAGGATCGGGGCGACGAACCGGCGCTTCCTCCCTCGTTGTCCAAGCACGACCGCTCGCTTCGCGGCCAACCGTTCTGCGGCCCGTCGGGCCTGTTCATCGGACATCATGGATCGTTCTCCCCACCGCGCTGCGCGCGGTCGTGCCGCACTCGGCGACGCATCCGCACAAGGCGGCGCGGCGCTCCGCGGTCGTCGTCTCGTTCTCGGGATCAGGGCAATGAGGTGTGCGAAAGGCGGCCGGGCGCTTACGAGCCAGCCCCCGCCTTCGCCGGGAGGGCGTCTAACAGAGGAGGGATGCGTACCGGAGATGGAGTCGGATTCGCGTTGGCGGAGGAGCGGCCGGCGGCCTCGCGCCCGCCCCGCCCCAGGGAGCGGGCGTGGGAACGCTTACCGCCACAGCCACCGGCAGTGCGTGCACCGGAGCGAGGGCCCGTCGAATGCGCCCTTCGGGAAGCTCACCCGTCCTGTCGCAGCGGTCTGCCTCGCAGCAGGCGCACCCGGCAGCATCCGCCTCCCAGTCGTTCGCGAACCCGGCGGCACCGGCACAGTCGCGCCCCGGCACGCCGCCGTGGAGATCCGTCTCGCAGTTCGGGCACACCGACGCGGCGAGCGTGGACACCAAGCTCGCCACGGCGAAGACTGTGAGGAGGCGACGGGGGAAGGGTCGGGACATTGAGCTAGAGGGCTCCAGACTCCGGCCGGGATGTGTCGCGGGGGATCCGGGCGCCCCCTGAGGCGGTTGTGAAGTCGCTCACGTATACCAGCGCCGAGAAATCACTGTCAAGGGAACCCGCGCCGCCACAGACCCGCTGCACCGACCGAATCCTAGTCGGGCCGCATGAGGTCTGGAGCGGCATCCCGCACTTGCCCCGGGATCGGCATGCCCCTCGCGTCGGTCGGGGACACTCAAGAGGGCAAGGAAATGGCGGCCGACCGACTGGCGACTGCAAGGGTGGCTGCAAAGCAAGAGGGCCTGCGGGAAAGCCCCACAGGCCCTTGTCCTTACTGGCGCGCCCGGCAGGATTCGAACCTGCGACCTACGGATTCGTAGTCCGTCACTCTATCCAACTGAGCTACGGGCGCGGAAACTCCTACTTCTTGACGAAATCCTTCAGCACCACGTCGTACTTCTCGTGGGTGAACGGGTGCGCGTCCGGGTACATGCTGAAGAGCCAACCCGCGAAGACCTCGGCGCCCTTCTCCTTCACCATGAGACGGGCGGCCGGGTTGAGCGTGTCCGCCGAGGAGGACGTGATCGTGCCGCCTCCCATGCTGAAGGACGGGAGGAAGCTCTCCACGGTGATCTCGAGGTCGCCGACGGTCGCGGTCTTCCCGATCTCGATGGTGACGTCCTGGGTCTTGTCCCCGCCGCGCTCCGAGACGGCCAACACCACCGCCTTCCACGTGCTCTGCACGTCCTCCGGGACCACGACCTCGCGCGGGCCCGCGGGTGCCCCCATCATCCCTTCTCCACCGGCCGGCGGATGGGAGGCCGGCATCTGGGGCTGGGCGGCGGGAGCGGGTTCCTTGGCGGCTTGGGGCGCGGGCTCTTCTTTGGAGCAACCGACGGCGACCAGGGCTACACCGAGCGTCAATCCGATCAACCAGCGCGTGTTCATCCAGGTACTCCCCTCGTAGAACAGGTGGCGGAGAGGGGGGGATTCGAACCCCCGGTACCCTTTTGGGGTACACACGATTTCCAGTCGTGCACCTTCGGCCAGCTCGGTCACCTCTCCAGGCCTAGGCGGATTCGATGTGGCGGAGAGGGGGGGATTCGAACCCCCGGTAGGGTTTCCCCTACACTGGTTTAGCAAACCAGCGCCTTAAGCCTCTCGGCCACCTCTCCGACGCACGGAAGTCGCAGATTCTACCGATGCGTTTCCGGGGGGGTCAAGGGATTTGCGGGTGGGCTTGCGTCCGCCCCCGGGGTGATCCTTCCCCGCGAGATCCGCTAGGGTCTCGGACCCCGACGCAGGATGGACCAGAGGGGGGAGACCATGTAGATGCAGATCGCCGCGAAGACGATGAAGAGCGGGAGGCCGTACTCGTCCCTGCGCACGCCCAGGGCGAGGATGAGCAGGAACACGGCCAGGAAGAGAACCCTACCGACCTTGGGGACTCCGGGCAGCACCGCCCGCCCGAAGTGCGGGTACGGCACCCGGGAGACCATCAGCAGCGCGCTGGCCACCACGAGGAGCCCCTTCCACAGCTCGCTCCCGAGCAGCAGGCAGGAGGTCCCCGCCACGAGCGCTCCTCCCGGCGACGGAAGCCCCGAGAAGGTCGCCACCCCGCCCTCCACGCCGGCCTTGCGCTTCTCGACCACGAAGCGGATCAGGCGGTACACCGTGGCCCCCAGGTGCAGGAGTCCCAAGGCGGCCCCGATGCGGAGGTCCCGGAACGCGGTCGCGACGATCAGGCCCACGGTCAGCCCGAAGCTGGTCCCGTCGGCGACGTCGTCGAAGATCTCCCCCTTCGGGGTGGACCCCCAGCGCTCCGCCGCCCGGCCGTCGAACAGGTCGAGGAACTGGCCGAGGAACACCAGCCCGAAGGCGTAGACCGGAGGATGTCCCGCGAGGATCACCCAGATGCCCCCGAGGCCGCACACGAGGTTCATCAGGCTGAGGATGTTGGCGTACCAGTAGTTGGGGATGACCTTGAACGCCGTCGAGCAGAGCGCGAGGCCGGTGCAGAAGGTCAGGAGCGGCCGGATCGTCCTGGCGAAGGGCACCGGCCCGTAGATCCACTCGAGCGCCGTGATGGTGAGCAACACGACCACGAGGAACGTCTTGGCCTTCCCGAAGAGGTTCGCGGCCTTGCGCTTAATGAAGCGCCGCGAGACCTGGCCCGTGAAGTCGAAGAGGAGGAACAGCACCACGAGCCAGGGTTCCAGCAGCCCCTGCCAGGTGAAGTAGAGCATCACGGGGCTGTACATGAGCTTGTCGGAGAGGGGGTCGATGGTCTCCCCCTCCTCGGTCGACAGACCGCACCGGCGCGCGATGTCGCCGTCGGTGATGTCGGTGATCATCCAGAAGGCGAAATAGAGGAAGGCGGCGCGGGACCACCCGGCGTGGAGCATCGCGACGGACACGAAGCCCATGGGATAGCGCAGGCGGCTGATCGAGTTCGGCCACAGGAGGCGCTGGCGGCGCACCCAGTTCACCTGCTCCGGCGTCCGCAGACAGCGGTGCACCAGCCATCGCTCCACCGAGAGCATGGCGAGGATCGGCAGGCCGATCTGCAGGAGCATCGCCGAGTACGGCCCCATGAACACCCTCGAGTCCTGCGGGGAAGGGGCGCGAGAGTAGCAGAAGGGGGGTGTGGAGGCCAGCTTCGAGGGGACGTGTTCGGCTCAGAGCACGCGGGTCCAGGCCTCCCCTTCCGCGGGCACTTCCCTGGCGGGGGCGGCCGAGTAGGGCACCAGCCGGTTCCTCCCGGTGGACTTCGCCTGGTAGAGGGCCCGGTCGGCCCTCTGGACGAGCGACTTCATGTCCCGGGCGTCCTCGGGAAACCCGGCTACTCCCAGGGAGATCGTCAACTGCCCGTGCGGCAGGGCCTCCTGCCCGGCGAAGTACAGCTCCTCGATCGCCTTGCGGATGCGCTCTCCGATCTCCACCGCCCCGGATTTCCGGGTCTCCGGCAGAATGACGGAGAACTCCTCCCCCCCGAACCGGCTCACGACGTCGATGCCCCGGACGCTGGCACGCAGCGCCCTGCCCACCTGCACCAGCGCCCGGTCCCCCGCGGGATGCCCGTTCGCGTCGTTGTAGGCCTTGAAGTCGTCGATGTCGATCATGATCAGCGCAAGGGGGTGCCCGTGGCGGGTGGCCCGGTCGAGTTCCTCCCGGAGGCGCTCCTCGAAATAGCGGCGGTTCAGCAGGCCGGTGAGCGAGTCGGTCACGGAGATCCGGCGCAGTTCCTGCGCCTGGGCGTAGTAGTGCGAGCGGTCGAGGGCGATGGTTGCCTGAGCCGCCACGGCCTGCAGCACGCGCAGGTCGAATTCCGAGAACACGTCCCCCGAGAGCTTGTCCGCCAGGTTCAGGACCCCGACCACACGACCTCCGAGGACGACGGGCAGCGAGGCGAAGCTCTTGGTCAGGTAGCGGGGCCGGTTCTTCCGCCGGAAGCGCTCGTCCTTCTCCACGTTGCCCACCACCACGGGGTTTCCCGTGGAGAAGACCGTGCCGGCGATCCCGCGCCCCGTCGGGATGCGCAGCCGGTCGACGAGGCGCTCGTTGAGGCCGCTCACCGAGCGGATCGCGAGTTCCCCGGACCCGTTGGCGGCCATCATGAGGCTTCCCTTCTGTGCCCCGGTGATCCGGCGGGCTTCGTCGAGAATGGCCTGGAAGAGTTCCTCCGGCCGCAGGCAGGCGAGGAACCTGCGGCTGACCTCCTCGACCCTCCCCATCTCCTCGGCCCGGGCGGAGATCTCCTCGCGCAGGCGCCGGTTCTCCACCGACAGCGACAACTGGGCTGCGAACCCCCGGAGGACCTGCTCGTCCTCCCTCGAGAGGCGGCTGTTGAACACCGCCAGGAGCCCCAGCGGGGCCTGCCCCCGCACGAGGGGGAAGAAGGAGGCGCTCTCGACGCTCTCGGGAAGGCCCAACCTGCCGAGAGCCACCATGTCGCGGAGATGCACCGGCTCCGTCGGGTCCGAGGGGGGCGAGGAGCCCCACGGGCCCTCCGCCGGCATGGCGAACGAGCACAGCGCCCGCTCCACCCCCCCCATGGCGGTGTGCACGCGGTAGGTGCCGGCGCCCGGATCCCACAACAGAACCGCTGCGTCGCCGACGTCGAAGAGCAGGCCCACGGTGTTGAGGGCGAGGGCGAAGACCTCGTGCCCCGTCGCGGCCTGCTCGAGATCCGCGCCCACCGCGAAGAGCGTCAGGATCTGCGACTGGCGCCGGGTGGAATGCTCCTGGAGGTGGAGACCGCGAGCGACGGCGCGGAGGCACAGCCGGGCGAAGCGGGCCAGTTCGAGGAGCCTCGGAGGGGAGACGACGGGAGGACCGGCAACGCCGGCTCCCACGGCGGAAGCGCCCTCACCCTCGCCCGTGCGCGCGGGGCCTCCGAGCACCACGAGCGGGGCGGGGCCCTCGGCCTCCCCGAGCCGGACCGGCGCGGCGAACACCAGCATCCCCCGATCGCACCGGAACAGCAGCGGTTCGTCCGCCACGGCCGCCTGCTGCGCCGCCTTGCGGTAGAAGGCGGGGCAGGTCTCGCACGCCGCGTGTCCTTCGAGCAGGCACCCGCGGGACCGGTCGGGGTCCCCGAGCACCTCGCGTCCTTCGGGGTCCACGCCCAGGAGGCGGAGGCCCGTGGCGCGCAGGTACTGTTCCGCGAAGCGCTCCCACGCAGAGTTGGGAAGGATTCTGTCCAGTTTGGGCAAGAAGTTCCCCAGTCCCGGGCCCAAATAAGCCCAAAAGCCCTTTAAATCCAATAAGTTACGTTAATCCTACCTGCGCGGGCATCCCCTGTCAATGCACAACCCGGGCCTGCGCCGCAGCCGGGGTCGCGCCCGGAGCTCTTGGCCGGGGTCTCGGGGACGTTGTACCGTAGGAGGCGCAAGGGCCGGCGCGATGGGCCGGCCCGGAATCACCGGACGATGGGGAGGACCCATGCGCATCCTGCTCGTCGAAGACGAAGACAAGGTCGCCTCCTTCATCCGCGAGGCCTCGAGGAGGAGCGCTACGCGGTGGACGTGGCCCTGACGGGGAGGATGGCATGGCCCTGGCCTGGACTCAACCCCTACGACCGTGATCGTGCTGGACCTGATGCTGCCCGGCTGGACGGGTTTCAGATCCTCGAGCGCCTGCGGGACGAGGGGGTGCAGGTCCCGGTGATCATCCTGACGGCCCGCGACGCGGTGGACGACAAGATCCGCGGCCTGGACCTCGGGCGCCGACGACTACCTCACCAAGCCCTTCGCGTTCGAGGAACTCCTGGCCCGGGTGCGCGCCCTGCTGCGGCGCGGCCAGCCACAGGTCACCCGCCGGTGCTCAAGGTGGCCGACCTCACCCTCGACCCCGCCGCCCGGCGGGTCACCCGGGCCGACCAGCGCATCGAGCTCACCGCCAAGGAGTACGCCCTGCTCGAGTACCTGATGCGCCACCACGGCCGGGTGCTCACCCGCACCATGATCTCGGAGCACGTGTGGGACCAGACCTTCGATTCCTACACCAACGTCATCGACGTGTACGTGAACTACCTGCGCAAGAAGGTGGACCAGGGCTTCGAGCCGAAGCTCATCCACACCGTGCGCGGGCGTGGGCTACACCCTGCGGGAGGAGCCGTGAGGCCGCGAGACCCTGCGCGCCCAGCTCACCCTGTGGAACGGGGCGTTCCTGTTCGCCATCGTGCTGGCCTGTTCGGAATCGGTCCTGTACGGCGTGCTGGCGCGAAACCTGTATCGCAGCATCGACCAGCAACTGCACGCCCTGGCCGAAGTGGTGGCCGAGTCGTCGGTGCGCAACTTCCTGCGGCCGGGCTTCACCGACTTCGCCCGCCTGCTGGAGGAGTTCTTCGGCGTTCCCACCGCCGGCCAGTTCATCCAGGTCCTGGACCCCTCGGGCAACGTGGGCTCGCGGAGCTCTCAACCTCGAGAACCGGCAACTCCCCGTCTCCCCGGAGGCCTTCCGAGCGCGGTCCACGGCGACCCGATCTACGAAACCGTGCACGGACGACCCCGCGCCCATGCGGGTGCTCACCTACCCGGTCGTGGTGCGCGGTCCGTGTGCGCAACGTCGTGCAGGTGGCCACGAGCCTCGGGCCGCCGTCACGAGGCGCTGCGCGCACTGTGCCTGGGTCCTCGGCGCCGGCCTGCCGACCCTGCTGGTCGGCGGCCCTGGTGGGAGGGTGGGTCTTCGCCGGGACGGCCCTGGCTCCCCCTGGATCAGGTGGTGGAGGCAATCTGACGGACCTCGATGCGGACAACCTGGACGCCCGCCTCCCGATGACCCGGGGCACCTTCGAGGTCCGGGAACTGCCCGCAACTTCAACTCCCTGCTGGGCCGCCTGGAGAGCGCATTCCGGCGCGTGCGGGAGTTCACCGCCGACGCTTCCCACGAACTGCGCACCCCCCTGACCATCCTGCGGGGGGAGGCGGAGGTGGCCCTGCGCAAGGAGAGGTCGGCGGACGAGTACCGCGCCGTGCTGGCCTCGGGGCTGGAGGAGATCCAGCGGATGGGCCGCATCGTGGAGGACCTGCTCCTCCTGGCCAAGGGCGACCTGGGCGAGGTCACCGTGGAGAAGACCCCGCTCGACCTCGCCCCGTTCCTTCGGGAACTGGGAGACCAGGCCCAGGCCCTGGCGGCGGCCGGGGAACTCCAGCTGACCCTGGCCGGGGGGCCCTCGGCGGTGGTGATGGCGGACCCCCTCCGGCTTCGCCAGCTCTTCTGGAACCTTCTCGACAACGCCGTGAAGTACACGCCCCCGGGGGGAAGGTCTTCCTCTCCCACGGGATCCTCAGCCCCGAGTGGGTGCGCGTCACCGTGAAGGACACCGGCATCGGCATCCCGCCCGAACACCTGCCGAGGATCTTCGAGCGGTTCTACCGGGTGGACAAGCACCGCTCCCGAGCCGGCGGGGGAAGCGGGCTTGGACTCGCCATCAGCAAGTGGATCGCCGAGGCGCACGGCGGGCAGGATCGAGGTGCGCTCGAAGCCCGGTGAGGGAACGTCCTTCCTCGTCCATCTCCCGATCGGGTAGGCGAGAACCGCGCGATCAGTCGAAGCTCCGGAGCAACCGCCGGACCAGCTCGTCTTCCTGGGGGACGTCGCCCAGGGCGGCGCCCCACATCTCCGGCGACTCCATGCACAGGTAGATCGGCAGAGCCGCCCCGCCGAGGCGGCGCAGCTCCCGCACCAACGCCCGGTAGGCCGCCCGCCGCACCGGCCAGAAGTACCGGAGCTTGCCGTCCGGTGCGGGCACGAGCTCCCCGAACAGGGCGGGATGGCTTCGGCAGGAGGCGACGTCCTCCAGGAACCGGGGACTCATCCGCAGCGTGCCGAGGCTGATCCAGGCGATCGCCCCGGGCTCTACCGCGTCGAAGAGGCTCCGGGCCACCTCCCGGTATTCCCCGTGCCATCCGGACTCCAGCACGATCGGGTCGAAGTGGAACCCGACGGAGTAGCCCGCCCGCGCCAGGGCCGAAGCGGCCTCCAGACGGGCGGCCAGCGGGGCGCTTCCCGCCTCGTCCAGTCGTATCCGCGCCTCGGGATTGAGCGACCAGGAGACGACCACGTTTGGCAGGGGGCGCCGCTCCAGCAGTCGTTCCACCCGATCGCTCTTGGTCTTCAACTCCAGCACGACCCGGGGATGGGGGCGCACCAGGTCCCGGAGCCAACCGGAGTGGTCCGTCCACGGGTCGAGGGCGAGGGAGTCGGAGAACTGTCCCGTGCCGAGACGGACCCGGCCGGGCCAGGAGGCCAGCCGCTCGTGGAACTGGCGCTCGGCGTCCTCCAGGTTGGCGAAGAGGGTCAGCGGGGTCGACGGATCGTAGGTTCGAAGGAAGCAGTAGGCGCAGCGGAAGGGGCACTGGAACACCGGGGACAGCACCCAGTATCCGCAGCGAACCGCACCGGGGCTGCAGGGGCACGGCTTGACGAAGGCGCCCCGCTCCCGCGTCACGTGGATCGTCCCCTCCCCGGCCGGAGGCGCGACGCCCCCGGGCCGCGAGCGGACGATCGTTTCCGGGGGAACGCGGTGGAGGAAAGCCCGAGTGAAGGGAAGGTCCCCCGCCTCCTCGTCGATCACGACTTCGCGAAACGGCGCGCGACTCACCCCAGGTAGCGCTCCAGCGCCTGGAGTCGACCGTCGGCCGCGGCGTCCGAGAGCCCTGCCACGGCGGCCTCGAGTTCCCGGAGCGAGCCGAAGCCGATCTGGCACGAGAGCCGGCCGCCCTCGAACCACGGGGGGTGTGTGACACGAACGTTGCCGGGCAGTCGCAGGGAGCGGATGTCCCGCTCGAAGTCCGCCTCGTGGGCCGCTACCCGAGGGTACCGGCGGCGGCGGACCTCCCGCCGGAGGGCTTCCGGGTCGTCCGCCAAGGCCTCCAGGCCCTGCTCCCGGATCCACCCGTCGACGGGCGCCCCCGCGGCCCACGCGCACTCTAGGACCGAGCGCGCCAACTCGGAGAACCGGTTGACGCCCATCGGCGCCCTCGACAGCAGCGACAGCAAGACCAGCGCGTCGTCGCGAGGCGCCCGGGAAACCACGCGGACCCCCTGCACCGGGAGGCGGCCGTCGGCGAACCCGGACCGGAGCTGCGCCGGGAGCTCCGCCACCCACAGGTAATCGTCCAGCACCCCCGTTCGGGGCGGCAGCCCGAGCCGGGGCAGCACCGAACGCGCGACCTCCCCCGCGTCTTCCCCGGTCGCTCCCATGCGCGCCCGAACGTACAGCCCGATCTCCACGGGGTTCAGCGGGCGGGCGACTCGGTGCTCTTCGAGCAGGAGATCCCACAGGGCCGCAGGCTCCCCCGCCTCGGCCACGCGCACCGCGGCGCGCTCGACCCCGAGATCTCCCAGGATCCGGGCCCGGCGGCGGCCGGCAACGAGCAGGAGACCATCCGAGGTCCGGATCGCGACCAGCGGATGGAAGAGCCCGAATTCCTGAAGGCTCCGGCAAAGGCGCTGCTCGTCCTCGCGAGAAGGCCAGGAGAACGAGTAGACGTCCGGTTGCTGCTTCAGGTCCGCGATCCGGACGGGCTGCCCGACAGGCGCTCCAACCACGCAACCGCCTCCTCACGGGAGTGCCAGAACACCCCGGCTCGCTGGTGCTCGCCTCGCTTCTCCGCCCCCCGGGCCACGACGGCCGCCTTCGCCGCGAGGCATTCGAGCGCGGATCTCCGATTCGCATCGGCCACCCCCGGGTCGCGGACGACATTCCACAACGCCCGGACCCGAAAGCGGTCCAACCCCCAGTGCTCCTGGGACAACTGCCCGGCGTGGCCGTTCCGTTTGACGATGAGAGGCTCCGCCACGAGGTGGACCGGGTGGCGGGCCGTCAGCCTGAGCCAGAGCTCGTAATCCTCGCAGGCGGGCAGGCTCTCGTCGAACCCCCCCAGGGCCTCGAAGACGGCTCGCCGCAGCAGGATGGACGACGGGCTGATGATGCACAGCGGGAGGCAGCGGTCGAAGATCCAGCCTCCGTGCTTCGCATGGATCGACCGGGGGTTGACCCGGCGGCCCCTGCGGTACCAGATCTCCCCCGTGTAGCAGGCGGGGCTCTCCCGGCGCTCGTCGAGCGCCTCCAATTGGCGCTCCAGCTTGCCCGGGAGCCAGGTGTCGTCCGAGTCGAGGAATGCGAGGAATTCCCCTCGGGTCTCTCGGGCGCCCCGATTTCGCGCGGCGCTCGCCCCCGCGTTCGCCTGCCGGACCACCCGAACCCTGGGGTCGTCGAACCTGGCTTCGAGCGCGTCGGCCGTGCCGTCGGTGCTCCCGTCGTCCACCACCGCGAGCTCCCAGTCCGGGCACGTCTGGCGCAGCACGCTCTCCACCGACTCGACGACCATGTCCCGCCGGTTGAACGTCGGGATGACGACGGAGATCCGCGGCATTCCGGTGAGAATCTACGACGACCAGCGTTCGAGCAACGTCTTTCCCGAGAGGTCGCGGAAGTAGGTGTCGGCACCCTCCACGCTGGCCCCCCCTCCGTGCACCAGGTTGCGCCCCGCGACCTCGCCCTGGCGCCCCGCGCTCGCCCACCCGAAGTTCACGCGGTGCCAGTTGCCTTCGCTGTCGAACACCTGGGCCACGTCCCCCGCGGCGAAGATGTTGTCGAAGTTGGTCCGGAGCTCCCGGTCCACCACGATGCCGTGGTCCCGGACGATGCCGCTGCCCTCGAGGTACTCGACCGACGGCATCAGCTCCCGGGCTTCGCAGACCGCTGCCACGTCGATGGCGCGACGGCTCGAGGTGATCACCCGATAGCCCTGCCCGTTGAGGTCCAACACGTCCAGCACGGTCTCGTCGAAGAGGACCTCGACCTTCTCGCTGAGGAGCTTCTGGAGGACGTCCGCCCTGGCCACGGGCGACCGCGGGCTCCAGAATCGCGTGTGCGTGGTCAGGTAGACCACCCGGCACCCCCGGGCCGCGAACGCCCTCACCACCTCGACGCCGGTGTGCCCGGCTCCGGTCACGAGAACCCAGGAGTCCTTCGGGATCCCCAGGTGCGCCAGCCGCACCGCGTCGGCGTGACAAGCCAGCGTGTGGACCTTGTTCCTCAACCGCGCCGCGTAGTCCGAGAGCCTAGGGCTCGATCCCGTGGCCAGGAGCAGCCGGTCGAAGTAGAGGCTGGTGCCGTCGGAGAAGAGGACCCGGGACTCGTGGGGGTAGACCCGGTACACCCGGTGACCGGCCTTCACGTCGATCCCCGGATCCGCCGCGATCTCCGGGTCCGGGAGCACCAACTGCCGCGCTCCCAGCGACCCGATCACGAAATCGGCCAAGGCCGGGCGGAGGTAGAACGGGCTGAACTCGCGGGAGACCATGGTGACCTGGGCACCGGGGTCCTCCTGCCGAACGGTCTTCGCCGCGGCGCGGCCCGCGGGGCCGCACCCCAGGATCACGTGCTGTCTCATGAACGCCTCCGCCCGGGGGTGGGGAGCACAGCCGAACGACCGCTGCAGTGTAGGACCGAGCGGCTCGGTGTCAACGAAGGGGATCGGGGAAACGTGCCGGAAGGCGCCCGGGCATCCGCCCTCAGCGGCCGCAACCTCCGCACGCAGTGCACCCCGAGCAGGCGCGCACTTCGCGGAGGCAACGGGGGCAGGCGCGCCACGAAGGCTCCACCAGCGGACAGCCGCACCCCGGGCACCGGGATGCGCCCTCGGGCTTGGACGGGGAGGTCTTCCTACGCCTGCTCCACATCGCGCTCTCCTGCTCCCGGCAGCCCTACATCACCACCTGGGCCACCAGTCCGCCCACCCCGAAGGCGAGCGCACAGGCCGAGAGCCAGATGGCCGCGGCCTCCTTCACGCCCCGTTCCTTGAACAGGATCATGAGGCTCGCGATGCAGGGAACGAAGAGGGTGATCGTGACCAGGGCCACCACGGTCTGCCAGGGGGTCAGGCCGAGGTTCGTGAGGCCGGCCGCTCCGAAGTCGCGCCGGACCATCCCCATGACGAAGGCGGTGGAGGCTTCCCGGGGCAGGTGGAGCCACCCCTCGGTGAGAGGCGCGAAGACCCTCTGCCAGAGATCCAGGCCGCCGCTCACCTGGAGGGTGGACACCGCCAGCGCCCCCACCACGAACCAGATGTACGCCTCCTTCATGAAGAAGTAGGAGCGCACGAAGACCTTCCGCAGCACGTTCCCGGGCCGGGGCAGGCGCATCGGCGGCAGGTCGATCAGCAGGGGCGTGCTCTGGCCTGGGACGACCCGGGCGAGGATCGTGCCGATCACCGCCAGGCACAGGAAGATCACCCCGGCGTAGGCGAGCGTGAAGCCCATCCCGATCGCGGCGAGCATCCCGGCGATCACGCCCAGCTGGGCGGAGCAGGGGATCACGAAATTGAGGATCGACGTGGCGATGGTCCGCTCCCGCTTCGAGCCGAGGATCCGGGTCGTGATCGTTCCCAACTGGACGCACCCGAACCCCAGGATCACGGGTATCACCGCCCTGCCGTTCAGCCCCACGGCGTTCATGAGCCGGTCGAGGAGCGTGGCCAGCCGCGGGAGGTAGCCGGAGTCCTCCAGCAGCGAGAGCGCCGTGTAGAAGCCCATGACGAGGGGAAGCAGCAGCCCCAGGAGATAGGTCACGGTCATCGTCAGGACGCCGAACTCGCCGATGAGGATCTGCCCCGCTGCCGAAGCCTCGGGAACCCAGCCTCCCACCCAGCGCCTCACCCAGGGCTCGTAATGGCCCTGCATGAGGGTTTCCTCGGTCAGACCCACCACGTCGCCCGCGACCCAGACGCCGATGAGCTGGTAGCAGCCCCACAGGACCAGCAGCAGGATCGGGATGCCGGTCAACGGCTCGAGGCACAGCCTCCCCACGAGGTCGCGCAGGCGCGCGGAGCGCTCGGGCCGTCGCACCACGCGGGCCACCAGTTCGTTCACACGGTGCCGACGCTGGAGGTAGACGCGCTCACGGTCCGGGAGGGCCGACACCCCGTGGCGCGCGGCCACCACCTCGTCGCCCTCGAGCACGAGGAGCGCTTCCGGCCGGGAGTCGATCCGATCCAGCAGACGCAGCACCTCGGCATCGATCTCCGGGGTGCTCTTCCCCACGCGCGCCCCGTCCACGGCCTCGTAGACCTCCCGGAGCCCCCTGCCCTTCACGGCGGCCGCCGGAACGACCGGAACCCCCAGCTCCTCCGCCAAGGCCTCGACGTCGACCGCGATCCCCGCCTCCTCCGCCTCGTCGCAGAAGTTCAAGGCCACCACGGTCGGGAGGCCCATGTCGATCACCTGAAGTGTCAGGAAGAGATCGCGTTCCAGGTGGGTGGCGTCGACCACGTTGACGACGACGTCCGCCTCGAGGATCACGTCCCGGGCGACCCGCTCCTCGTCGTTGAAGGACCCCACCCCGTACACGCCCGGCGTGTCGAAGAGCGCGTCCTCCCCGGCCCGGCCCCGGTGGACCTCCACCGTCGTGCCCGGGAAGTTCGACACCTCGACGTACACCCCGCTCCAGGCCCCGAAGAAGATGGACTTCCCCACGTTGGGATTGCCCACCAGCACGACCTTGCGGCGGCCGTCCACATCCTGGAGGACCGGGGCGCAGCTGGTGTGGTTCAATACAGGAGCCCCCTCCCCCCCACCTGCCTGCCGGGGCAGGCGCACTCGCTCTCGACCTCGATGCCCCGCGCCACCTGCCTCCCGAGCGCGATCTCCTGCCCCCCGGACTTGAGCACGACCGGGCCGAGCGGGAGCCTCGCGTGGCACTGTACCCGGCTGCCGTCGTGGATTCCGAACCGGAGCAACTGGATCCGCAGACTCTCGTCCGGGATCCGCACTACGCGGGCCCACTCTCCCCGCCGAAGCTCGCCGACGCTCATCTCTTCGCCTCCTGATATTGAAAATCCTTTGCATCATAGGGACCCCGACCTTCCAGGTCAAGAACTATTTGACATCCATTTTCAACTGCCTTCCCCGAGTTCGCCCGGACTCCCCCTCCTTGACTTCGATCAACGCCAGGGCTACCTCCGGGTCGTACAATCGCCTCAAAACCGGACAGCGAGGGGAGAGAGCCATGAAGCGCAAGATCATCCGAATCGACGAAGCGAAGTGCACCGGGTGCGGCCTGTGCATCACCAACTGCGCCGAGGGGAGCCTGGAGATCCGAAACGGCAAGGCCGTCCTCGTGCGGGAGGCTCTGTGCGACGGTCTCGGCGCGTGCCTCGGCCACTGCCCCGAGGACGCCTTGACGATCGAGGAGCGCGACGCGGAGGAGTTCGACGAGCACCTGGTGGAAGAACGCCTGGTGGAGATCGGGCGCGGCCCCCTCCCGGCGGGGACGGCTCCCCATGCGTCCCCCACCCCATCCTCCCCTCCGGCCGGAGGTTGCCCCTCGGCCCGGCTCCAGGCCATCGCGAGGCCGGCGCCGCTGCGGAGCGCCGGGGTAACGGCCGAAGCGGCCCCCTCCGAACTGACTCACTGGCCGGTCCAGTTGGCGCTGCTGCCCCCCACCGCTCCGTTCTTCCGCGGCGCAGAACTGGTTCTCGCGGCCGACTGCGTCCCCTTCGCCTACCCGGACTTCCACCGCGACTTCCTTCGCGGACGCGCGGTCGCGGTCGCCTGCCCCAAGCTCGACAACACGGGGCCCCACTTCCAGAAGCTCATCCAGATCTTCCGGAGCGCCGGGCTCAAGGGCGTCACCGTGGTGCGCATGGAAGTCCCGTGCTGCGGAGGGCTGAGCGGAATGGCTAAGGAAGCGCTGAAAGAAAGCGGTGCGAACATCCCCCTGCGGGAGGTGGTCATCGGGCGGGACGGGAGCATCGTGGAGGATCGGGGTACCGCGGGGGCCGACGCGGCCTGACGGTTCGCGGCGCGGCGGGGTCGAACGCCGACGCAGGGGAGAACCCCTGCGGGCGAAGAGCGCTGTCAGCGGGAGGCGCGCGCCGCCTTGGCCTCCTCGGCCTCGCTCCTGCGCAGGTACACGGGCAGGAGCGCGTGGGGCGCCGAGGACTCTCCCGCGGCGAAAGCCTGCCACCCCAGTCTCGCCACCTCCCCCGGGGGAACCCACCAGCGGGTTTCCTGGGCGCCGAGGAACTCGGCGCCCAGAGCTTCCGAGAAGACCTCGCGGTAGGGGCCCAGGCCCGACCCCAGGGCGAGGCACGGCCGTCCCGTTTCGGCGACCGCGCGGGCAAGCTCCCGCGGGTCCCACACGGCCTCGGTCAGGACTGCCGAGCCCGTGCGCCCGTCCCAGACCCCTGCGTAGACCTGCCGCTTGCGGGCGTCGAGGAGGGGCATCACCAGCCCGGGAAACGGGCTGTTCCGTCGCGCGAGTGCCTCCAGGGTCGACACGCCGAACACGGGAAGCCCCAATGCGTAGGCGATCCCCTTCGCCGTAGCGAGCCCCACCCGCAGTCCCGTGAACGAACCCGGTCCGTGCGTCACCGCAACGGCGCAGAGATCCGCCCGGCTCGCCCCGGCTCCGGCCATCATCCCGTCGAGGAGGGAGAACAACCGCTCCGAGTGTCGCGCGGCCGACATCTCGACGTGCTCGGCCACGACCGCTCCCTCCACGGCGAGGGCCACCCCCGCGGTGCGGTCGGCCGTGTCGATCGCGAGGAGAGCCCTCATCCCGAGACGAGTCGGGTGACGTCGTTGTAGATGACGTACACCATGAGCAGGATCAGGATGGCAAGACCGACCTGCTGCGCGATCTCCCGGTGCCGGATGCTCACCGCACGCCCCCGAACGGCCTCGATGCCGAAGAAGAGGATATGCCCGCCGTCCAGGACCGGGATGGGCAGGAGGTTCAAGACCCCCAGGTTCACCGAGAGGACCGCCACCAGGAAGAGGAAGCTCACGAGGCCCGCCTGGGCGGTCTCGCCCGCCATCTGCGCGATGGCGATGGGGCCCCCGAGGTTTCGCGGACTAACGCGGCCCATGAGCATCTTCCCCAGGATCTCCACCGTCGTCCACGTCCACCGCCCGGCCTCGCGAACTCCGATCCACGGCGCCATCCACAGGGCGTGACGCTGCACCTCCACGGTGCCCGCGGGCGAGATCCCGATCATGGGCCGATCCACCGTCTCTCCCAGCAACGTCCTCGACGTCCGCCGCACCGGCTTGATCGGTACCGTCAGGAGCTCCGCGTCCCTGAGGATGCGGAGTTCGATCTCCTCCGCCGCAGAACCGGAAATGGCCTCGGCCATCGCCTCCCAGGAGTCCACTGCCACACCGTTCACCGCCTCGATCCGGTCCCCCGACCGGACCCCCGCAGCCTCCGCAGGCATGCCCGAGGTCGTTTCCCCCACGACAGGCTGCAGCACCGGGGTCCCGAGCACGCTCAGAAGCGCGAACACCGCGACGGCGAGGAGGAAGTTCATCGTGGGCCCGGCCACGACGGTCGCGATGCGGTGCCAAACGGGACGGGCGCTGAAGCTCCCGACAGCATCCTCCGGCGGGAGCTCCTCGTCGGGGTCCTCGCCGAAGAGCTTCACGTAACCGCCCAACGGAATCGCCGAGACCGCGTACTCGGTCTCCCCGCGCCTGCGGGAGAGGATGGCGGGGCCGAACCCCAGGGAGAACTTGAGCACCCGGATGCCGAGCCGCTTGGCCACCAGGAAGTGCCCCAGTTCGTGAACGAAGATCAGGATGCCCAGGAGCACGAAGAAGGGGACAGTGAAGTGGAAGAAGGACATCAGGCAGCGTCTCCGTGATCCAGCGCCCAGTCTCGCACGAAGCGGCGGGCCGAGAGGTCGGCCTCCAGGGCCGAGTGCACCGAATCCAGGGCGGTCGGCGTGTGTGCCTGCAGCGCCGCGTCCACGGCGCCGGCGATGGAGAGGAAGGGGATGCGTCCTCCCAGGAACAGTTCCACGGCTGCCTCGTTCGCACCGGAGAGCACCGCCGGGGCCGTTCCTCCCTGGTCGGAGGGCCTCGTAGGCCAGGTCCAGGCAAGGGAACGCGTCGCGGTCCGGTTCCTCGAAGGTGAGAGACCTCCATGCTCACGAGATCGAGGCGCAGGTCCTCCATCGGCACGCGCTCGGGATGGCAGAGGGCCAGGGCGATCGGCCCCCGCATGTCGGGGACGCCCAACTGCGCCAGCAGCGAGCCGTCCACGAACTCGACCAGGGAGTGGACGATGCTCTGGGGGTGGATCATGACCGCGATCCGGTCCGCCGGCACGTCGAAGAACCAGTCGCGCCTCGATGACCTCCAGCCCCTTGTTCATCAGGGTCGCCGAGTCCACCGTGATCTTCGGCCCCATGGACCAGTTGGGGTGGGCCAGGGCCTCCTGCGCGCTCACCCTCCGCAGCGTCTCGCCCGCCGGCGGCCGCGGAACGGTCCTCCGGAGGCGGTGAGGACCAGACGGCGCACCTCCTCCGGCGTCGCGCCCGTCCAGCACCTGGAACAGCGCCGAGTGCTCGCTGTCCACCGGGAGCAGCCGCGCGCCGCTCGCCCGCGCCGCGGCCAGGACCAGCTCCCCAGCCGCGACCAGGGTCTCCTTGTTGGCCAGCGCCACGTCGCGGCCTGCCACCACCGCGGCGTAGGTGGGCACCAGGCCCGCGGCCCCCACGATCGCGGACACCACCAGGTCCACCTCCTCCTCCGTCGCCACGGCCACGAGGCCCTCCGTGCCGGCGAGGATCCTCACGTCCGGCGGCACCAGCGCACGCAGGCGCCGGGCATCGCTCTCCTCGGGCACGCCCACCAACCCCACGTCGAGGGACCGGACCTGCTCGGCGAGGCGTTCCTGGCGGTTCTTCCCGGCGGCGATCGCCCGCACGCGGAAGCGATCCGGGAACCGCTGCACCACGTCCAGCGTGCTTTCTCCGATGGAGCCCGTGGAGCCGAGGATCGCGAGGTTCTTCACGTCACGGCCCCAGCAGGGAGAGGATTGCCCGCGTACACCGGGAGGACGAAGAGGAACGCGTCGACGCGGTCGAGCACGCCCCCGTGGCCCGGGAAGATCGTGCCCGGAATCCTTGCAGCCCGCACAGCGCTTGAAGCAGGGACTCGACCAGGTCGCCCATCTGGGCGAGCAGGTTGAGGACGAGGCCGATGCACACGCTGGCCGAGACCCCGTGGGGCAGCGGCAGGGCCATGCCGAGAATCCCAGCCACGACGACCGCCGCCGCGAGGCCGCCCAGAGCCCCCTCCACGCTCTTCTTCGGACTCACGGACGGAGCCAGCGGGCGGCGGCCCAGGCGCCGCCCCATGTAGTAGGCGGCGATGTCCCCCGCCCAGACGATCGCCAGCAGCGAAGACCACCGGCGCGACCCCGTGCGCCCGCATCCGACACCGCGTGCCCGAGGAAGAGCGCCACCACCACCCACGAGCCGAGAGCACCGGACCAGTGGCGGAGGACCTCCGGCGTCGGGCCGGGCCCGCATACCCACGCGCCGAAGTACCCGAGCGCTCCCAGCGCGAGCAGGAACCCGGGGGCCGAAGCGGCTCGGCACAGGAACCCGAGGACGACGACCGCCGCCCACCCGGCAACCAGCAGGTGCTCCGCCGGGGAGGCTTCGGGCGCGGCCATCCTTCGGTACTCGCCGGCTCCAACCGCCGCCAGGGCCGCGACCAGGAGGCCGAACAGAACTCGCCTCCGAACAGGAGCACGGCCAAGAAGACGGGGCCGACCACGAATGCCGTCCTCACCCGGTCGTTCACCCGTCGTCCCTCCCGCGAGACCTGCTCCGGTCGAGCCCGAAGCGGCGCTCGCGCTCGCGCGTACTCCCGAAGCGCCTCCCGAAACTCCTCCCTCACGGAACTCGGGCCACAGAAGGTCCGTCACGTAGATCTCGGTGTAGGCGAGCTGCCAGAGAAGGAAGTTGGAAATCCGGAGTTCCCCGCTCGTCCGGATCAGCAGATCGGGGTCCGGGATGTCCGGGGCGTACAGGCGAGCCCGCAGCGCGTGCTTCGTCCAGGGTCTCGGCGGTAACCCCTCCCGGCAGGCAGTCGCCGCACGGCCTGCAGGATCTCGTCCCGGCCCCCGTAGGACAGCGCCAGAGCACAGGTCCAGGCTCTCGCAGTGCGGCCGTCTCGCGCCTCGGCCCAGGCCAGGGTTTCGCCGGGCCTCGGGCGGGAGCCGGCCGATGTCGCCGATGGAGCGGACCCGCACCCCCTGTGGCTTCAACTCCGGGACCTCGGCCTTGAGGAAGTTGCGCAGCAGCCCCATCAGGGCCCGGACCTCGCGGGCGGACGGCCCCAGTTCTCGGTGGAAAATGCGTAGAGGGTGAGGTAGCGGACGCCGCTGTCGCGCGCCGCGCGCACCACGGCCCGCACCGACTCGATGCCCTCGCGGTGGCCGCGGACTCGGTTCCAGTGGCGCTGCCGTGCCCAGCGCCCGTTGCCGTCCATGATGACGGCCACGTGCGCGGCACGCCGCCGGCGCCGGCTGAGTGCTTTCGTCGTGTCATCGGGAGGCGGGAGCGCGGAGCCCGGCCGGTCACACCTCCAGGATCTCGGCTTCCTTCTTCTCGGAGAGCTCGTCGGCCCTCTTCACGAACTGGTCGGTGACCTTCTGCACCTCGTCCTTGTGGCGCCGCAGTCGTCCTCGGAGATCACCTTGTCCTTCTGCAGCTGGTCGCAGTTCGGAGTTTGCGTCGCGGCGGGCGTTGCGCATCGCGACCCGCGCATCCTCCGTCATGCCCTTGACCACCTTGACCAGTTCCTTGCGCCGCTCCTCGGTGAGCTTGGGGATCGGGATGCGGACCAGGTTGCCGTCGTTGCGTGGGGTTGAGATCCATCTCCGACTGCAGGATCGCCTTCTCGATCGCCGGAGATGAGGGTCTTGTCCCAGGGCTGGACGTCGATCAGGCGCGGCTCGGGAATCGAGAGGCTGGCCAACCTGGTTCAGCGGGGTCGGGGTGCCGTAGTACTCGACCCGCACCCCGTCCAGCAGGCTGAGGCTGGCGCGGCCGGTGCGAACCCGGCCGAAGTTGCGCTGCAGCGCCTCGATCGCCTTCTCCATGCTCTTCTTGGCCTCGCGACAGAACCTGCTTCCGGGCTGTCCGCCATGGCGCTCACCCTCCTACGCGGGTGCCGATGGGCTCGCCGCAGATCACCCGCCGGGTGTTTCCCGGTTTGGTGAAGTCGAAGACGACGATCGGCAGGGAGTTGTCCCGGCACAGGGAGATGGCCGTCGAGTCCATCACCTTGAGGTCGCGCTGGAGCACCTCGAGGTAGCTCACCTCGTCGAAGCGCACGGCGTCGGCGGTGGTCGACGGGATCCTTGTCGTACACGCCGTCCACCTTGGTGCCCTTGAGGATCACCTCGGCCCCGATCTCCATGGCCCGCAGGCTCGCCGCCGTGTCCGTGCTGAAGTACGGATTGCCCGTGCCGGCTGCGAAGATCACGATCCGGCCCTTCTCCAGGTGGCGGATGGCCCGCCGTCGGATGTAGGGCTCCGCCACCTGCTGCATGCGTGATCGCCGATCATGACCCGCGTCGCTGCGCCCCGTGCCGCTCCAGAGCGTCCTGGAGCGCCAGGCTGTTGATGCACCGTGGCCAGCATCCCCATGTAGTCGGCGGTGGCCCGGTCCATCCCCTTCGCGGCACGCCTGCAGGCCGCGGAAGATGTTGCCGCCGCCGATCACCAGCGCCACCTGCACCCCGAGGTCGCGCACCTCCACGACCTCGTCGCGCGAGCCGTCCGACCACGTCCGGGTCGATCCCGTAGTCCCTGGCCCCCCATCAGGGCTTCCCCCGACAGCTTGAGCAGAACCCGCCTGAAGGCGGGGCACGAGGACTCGCATCTAGGCCCCCTTCATCTGGGCGGCGACCTCGGCGCGAAGTCCGTCGGAGCGCTTCTCCAGCCCCTCGCCGAGTTCGAACCGCGCGTAGCGGCGGACCCGGATGTTCTCCCCGATCTCGGAGACCATGCGTCTTCTGACGTAGTCCCCGACGGTGATGTCCGGATCCTTCACGAAGGCTTGGTCGCAGCAGGCAGTTTTCCTTGAGGACTTCTTGATGCGGCCCTCGACCATCTTCTCGACGACCTGGGCGGGCTTGCCGGACTCCGCGGCCTGCTCCGTGAGGAACGCCCTCTCCTTCTCCAGGTCGCCGGCGGGCACCGCTTCCCGCATCGAGCCACCTGGGGTTCGCCGCAGCGATGTGCAGGGCCACGTTGTTCACGAACTCCTGGAACTTGTCCGTGCGCGCCACGAAGTCGGTCTCGCAGTTCACCTCGACGAGCACGCCGATCCGGCCGCCGGCGTGGATGTAGGCTGTGCACCAGACCCTCGGAGGCGATGCGGCCGGCCTTCTTGGCCGCATCGGCGAGCCCCTTCTTGCGCAGGAACTCCACCGCCTTCTCCATGTCGCCCCCGATCTCCTGCAGCGCCTTCTTGCAGTCCATCATCCCGGCCCCGGTCTTCTCCCGGAGCTCCTTCACGACCTTCGCGCTGATCGCCATCGGTCCATACCTCCTCATCGAAATCCGCCAGGCCCGATCGGCGCGACGATCTATTCGGCGCTGTCGATCACCTCTTCTTCGGCGACCCCGGTCGCTCGGCAACCTCCTCCTCGGCCACTCGCACGCTCCGGCGTCCTCGACCGGCCCCGGCATGTCCTCCTGGAAGAGCTCCCTGGCGCTGGGCCTTCCCCTCCAGCACTGCGTCCGCGATCTTGGACGGTGAACAGCTTGATGGAACGCAGGGCATCGTCGTTGCCAGGAATCGGGTAGTCGATCAGGTCCGGGTCGCAGTTGGTGTCGGTCATGGCCACGATCGGAATGTCCAGGCGACTGGACTCGCGCACCGCGATGTCCTCGCGCGCGGGATCGACGATGAACACGCACCTTGGGCAGGCCCTTCATGTCCTTGATGCCCCCCAGGCTCCGCTCCAACTTCCCCATCTCCCGCTCCATCTTCAAGCGCTCCTTCTTGGTGAGCAGTTCCGACGTGCCGTCGCTCCACCATCCGCTCCATCTCCCGCAGCCGTCTCGATGCTGCGCTTGATGGTCTGGAAGTTGGTCAGCGTCCCCCCCAGCCAGCGATGGCGCACGTAGAACTCGCCGCAGCGCTTCGCTTCCTCCTCGACGATGTCCGCGGCCTGCCGCTTGGTGCCCACGAACAGCACCCGGCCGCCCTGGGCGGCGGTATCCCGCACCATCTCGTAGGCGTTGTCGGAACAACTTCACGGTCTGGGACAGGTCGATGATGTGGATCCCGTTGCGCTCGGTGAAGATGAACCGCTTCATCTTCGGGTTCCAGCGGTGGGTCTGGTGGCCGAAGTGGACCCCGGCCTCGAGCATCTCCCGCATCGATACCACTGACATGGGTTACCTCCTTCGGCTGTGGTTGTTGGCCTCCGCCCCCTTCGTCCCGCCTTCCTACCCGTCCACCCAGGACGGCACCACCGACGGTCCGGGGGCGTGCGAGATGGGAAGCGCAAATGGATAATACACAAGGCGTGTCTCAGGGATTCAAGGACAAAGCCTCCCCGCTTCAGAGCGAGTCCCGGCGCCCATGCTTGACTGCGCCCGAGCTCGTCCTCCCACTCGAGCGTGGCAGCAGCCCGGGCACTTCCCTCGGAGCGGACCGCCGTGAAACTGCTCATCGCGATCGTCAACACCGACCACCTGGACGAACTGCGTGACCGCTTGTTCGAAATCGGCGCGCCCGGCCTCACGGTGGACAGCGTCATGGGAATCGGCAAGCCCCTCGGGCAGATGCGCTACTCGGAGCAGCGGGGCTTCATCCCCAAGTTCTTCGCCAAGAGCCGGGTCGAGATCGTGGTGGAGGACGAACGGGTGGACGAGGTGGTGGAAGCCATCCAGGAGGTGTGCCACTCGGGCCGCATCGGCGACGGCAAGATCTTCGTCCTGCCGGTGGACGAGCGATACGGGTCCGCACCGCGGAACGAGGGCGTGACGCCCTCTACTGAGCCCGCCGAACCCCTCCCGAGCGGCCGGGGCGCGGCGATCCCCGGTCCCCGTCCTCCGTTGCGATCCGGCTAGGGAGTCGACGTGCCGGATGCCGGCTGGGGCGCCCCTTGATCCTCCGCAGGCTGTTCGGCCGGAAGCTCCGCCTCCTGCTCGGTGTCGGAGGTGTCGGAGGCTTCGGACGGCGCCTCGGTCCCCGCTTCGTCCTGCCCTCCCACCAGAGGCGACTCCAGGGGGACCAGCTTCATCTCGATGCGGCGGTTGCGCGCCCTGTTCTCGGCGCTGTCGTTCGGCACCGCCGGGCGGTACGGACCGTAACCCGCGGCGGACAGCCGCACCGGGTCCACGCCCGCCACCTCCTGGAGGTAGCGAACCACGCTGATGGCCCGCGCCGTCGAGAGTTCCCAGTTGGTGGGGAAGCGCTTGGCCAGTTCCCCGGAATCGGCACGTTGTCGGTGTGGCCCTCGACCTGACGATCCTCGATCGCCGATCTCCTTGAGCACCTCCGCGACCTCGTCGAGCACCTGCGTCCCTCGGGCTTGACCACGGCACTGCCCGAGTCGAACAGGATCTCCTCGTGCAGGTTGACGCTGAGTTGCCCCTTCAGACTGGAGATCGTCACCCGCCCCTGCGCCACCTGCTCCTGCATCCCCTCGAGCAGCCCCTCGTACGTCTGCGAGATCTCCTCCAGCTTCTCCCGCTTCTCCCTCTCCACCCGTTCCTTCTCCTCGGCAGCAACCGTGCATCTCGGCAAGTACGGTCCGCGCCCTCCGCCCGGGCAGCTTCCAGTTCCCCCTGCAGCACCGGTCCGCAGCCTCTCCTTCCCGGCGCTTCCCCGACGTCGCGCTCGGTCATCGGCCGCCGGCCGCGCGCTTGCGGCTCAGGTCCAGGTCCGCGACGCACCGTCTCCCTCGCGGAGCAGCGCGCAGAGCTGCGCGTCCAGATCCTCTCCCTTCACCTGCACCTTCCGGAACGCCTCGTTCTGGGCGGCCAGCTCCCGCTCCTTCTCCGCGAGTTCCGCGGCGAGGGCCTCCCGCCGCGCGGTCTCGACGTGCAGCCGGGCCTCCAGGTCCGAGGTCCTCGGCCTCGGTCTCCTGGAGTGCGCACCACCTGCGCCTGGTAGACGCTCCTTCGAGACGCCGCATCCTCCCAGGCAGAAGCGCCGCCGTCCCCACCGTCATCGCCTTCGTCTCATGCCATCCGCTCCCGTCGCAGCCACACGTAGAACGCCGTCCCCTTCTCCGGCCGGCTCTCCAGGTGCATCACCCCTCCGTGGGCGTCGACGATCTTCCGGCTGATCGGCAGCCCCAGGCCGGTCCCCTGGTTCTTGGTCGTGAAGAAGGGCTTGAAGATCTCCGCCTGCGCCTCCGGCGGCGATCCCCGGTCCGTCGTCGCGCACGCAGACCTCCACGTACGGTCACTGGAGCTGGTCTGCCGGTCGCGGCACAGCATCGGGCACGGCGGACGTGGACACCGTGACCCGCCCTCGGGGCCCGACCGCCTGGCGGGCGTTGATGATCAGGTTGAGCAGCACCTGCTGGATCTGCTGGGGATCCATGGGGATCTCCGGCATCTCCGGGTCGAGCTGCATCGCCACCCCCTTGCTGCCCTCGGGACTCCTCCCGGCGAATGAAGAACAGGGTCTCCTCCACCACGTCGTTGAGATTGGCCTGCATCCAGTTGGGTTCCGACTCCCGCGCGAAGCTGAGCAGGTCGCGAATGGTCTTGTCCAGTCGGTCGGTGAGCTTGAGCATCTCCTGCACCACCGGGTAGCGGGAGTCGTCCGGCCCGAAACTGCGCAGCGAGGATCTGGGTGGCTCCGGCCAGTCCGGCCAGGGGGTTCTTGATCTCGTGGGCCACGCTGGCAGCCATCTCGCCGATCGAGGCCAGCCGCTCGGCGCGGGTCATCTGCTCCTGGTGCAGCCGCGCGACCTCCTTGCTGGTCTCGTCCAGCCGCGAGATCATCGCGTCGAAGGACCGGCCCAGCAGGCCCAGTTCGTCACCGCTCCGCGAGGTTACGCGCACGTCCAGGTTGCCATCCTGGACCTGACGCATGGTGTCCACCAGAGTCTTCACCGGGCGGTTCGATCATGAAGAACATGAACAGGCTGATCGCGCCGGTGACCAGCAGCACCGTGACCACCGTGGAGAGGATCATGAAGCGGGCGTTCTCGCCGATCTGCGTTCTCGGTCTTGGCCATGGACAGGCACACCTCCAGGACCCCGATGATCTCCTTCTGGGGATCGTGGCAGGTGTGGCAGCTCGGCTCGTTGTACATCACCTCCACCATGCAGAAGCTGCGGTGGCCGCCCTCCTCACTGCGGAATGGTTTGGAACGGTCGGGGCTCTGAAAGACGTTGTAGGCGAGTTCGTCCACCTCCTTGCCCATCTCGCCGGCCTCCGCGGAGTGCATGATGACCCCGTCGGAGTTGAAGATGCGGATCGTCTCGATGTCCTGGAACTGGCCCATCATCCGGATGACCTTCATCACATCCTTCTGACAGCGCCCTTCCATGTCGATGCGGATGATGTTGGTGAGGGTCGGGAGAGGATGCGGGCCTGGTCCTTGGTGTTGTCCACCGCCTGTAGATTCTGGGCGGAGATGGTGAACACCGCCGAGCCACCCAGCACGACCACCAGGACCGCCACCAAGGCGAGGTTGATCTTGAGGCTGAGGGATCTCCAGAACACGGACGCTATCCCTACCTGGAACCCGGCATCAGGAGGCGAGCCGTCTCGGGCAGCGCCGCGGGTTGGCGCGCCACCTGGCTGAACACCGTGGTCGACGTTGATCGCCTCGCAGGCCGTGCAGTCGAGGCAACGGATGCAGTGGCCGGTGTTCTCCCCTTCGTAGACCTTGATCTCCATGGGGCAGACCTCGAGAGCACTTGTCGCAGTGGGTGCAGGTCTTGGCGTCCCAGTGCAGGCGCACCAGGCTGAAGCGGTTGAACACGCTGTAGAGCGCGCCGAGGGGACAGGTGGTCTGGCAGAACGGGCGTTTGGCCACCATGGAGGAGGCCGTGAAGAAGATCAGCAGGGCGATCTTGATCCAGAACAGGTCCCGGATCATCGCCCGCACCTCGTGGCTGATGGTGACCCACGGCAACCCGCCGATGAGGGTGCCCATGGGACAGAGCTTGGAGAACCAGTTCTCCGCGGTCATCCAGGGAAGCACGAAGACGAGTCCCACCAGGACGACGAAACGGAACGATCGCAGGTACTTGGGTATCGGGGATCTTGATCGACGGGAGCTTGTACAGCAGTTCCTGGGCGAACCCGAACGGGCACAGAGTGCCGCAGGGCATGCGCCCGACGAAGCCGCCGATCAGCGCCAGGTAGGAGAGCGCGTAGTACGGGATCGCCCGCACCACCATGAAGTGCTGCATGGACCCGATGGGGCACGAGAAGAACGCCGATGGGCACGCGTAGCAGTTCAGGATCGGGGACGCAGAACCCCTTGCCGGCGCCCTGGTACACCGCCTTGGCGACAAACCCCTTCAGGTAGCCGTTCGCCCCCAGACTCATGCCGAGCTGGAAGTACCGGCGCAGCCGTCATCGGACACTACGGCCTCATCCCCTTCCGATCCCTCCGTAGGTCCGTGCCGCGTCCGCGTGAGGTCACCCGACCCCTATGCAGCTCAGTCAGAGCAACTGTCCGTTGAACAGCACCTCCCCCCACTCGTGCCGTTCCGATCCCGAAGTACAGCGCGAACCCCCAGCAGCACCGAGCCCCACGAGAAGCGCACTCCTCTGCCAACGGGTTGCGCTCCAGGCGCCGGAACCGACCGCGCACAGCAGCAGCGACCCAGGGCGACCGGCAGGAAGGACGCACTCCAGACGACTTCGAGAAGTTCCTCCCAGGCCTCGATCACCGATCAGCCCTCCGCCGCTCCGGCCGCGAAGGCGGTCTCGACCGCCTTGCGCATACTGTCCGCCGCTTCCTTCCACCGTCCCAGGTCCGCCAGCACCTCGCCCAGTTCCGCGTAGGCACCGGGATTGCGAGGATCGACCTCCAGGACTTCCTCGATCGCGGCGCGGGCTTCCTCCAGCCTTCCCAGGGCCCGGAGGGCTTCTCGCCTTCACCAAGGTGGCCGGGGTGAACGCCGGCTCGATCGCCAGAGCCCCGCTCCGCCGCAGCCAGGGCCTCTGCGTGCTTCCCCTGGTCCAGGAGGGCCTCCGCAGAGCAGCGCTTGGGTGTGCAGGTTGCGCGGCTCGATCGACTCCGCCTCCCGGAGCGACGCCTCCGCCTTGGGCAACAGGCCCGGCTTCCTGGCGGCTTCCGCCAGATAGACCCGGGCCACGGCGATCCTCGGCTCCGCCCACTTCGGGTCGAGTTCGGCCGCCTCCTCCAGATCTCGGATCGCCTTCTTCGCCATCCCCCTGCGGATCAGCACCTGGGCCTTCTGGTAGTGCAGTGTCGCCTTCTTGGGCGGCACGTAGTCGCGACGCTGCACGAGCCGCCGGCCCTCCTCGGGCTCGTGGATCCCCAGCACTTCGTCCACCGCCGCTCGCACCTCCTGCCGGCCGGCGGTCGAGTAGCTCGCTCGGGCGAACCGCACCACGCCCTTCTCGTCGAGGAGCGCCAGGGAAGGCGTGGCCACCACCCCGTACGCGTAGTACGTGGAAAGGCCTTCGTCGAGCACGACCGGGAACGTCCAGGAGCGCGCCAACGTCCTCGACCGCCGCACGTTCCTCCGCGGAGAGTTGCTCGTGCTCGACGTTCACCGCGACGACCCGAAGCCCTTGCCGCGGCGCTCCTGGTACAGGACCTCCAGATCGTCGAGCATGGCCTTGCTGCGCGGACTCCACGTGGCCCAGAAGACGATGGCCAGTGCTTTGGGGCCGAGCCTTCTCCTTGAGCCGCAGCTCTTGTCCGTCCAAGGCCTTGGCGCCGAAGTCGGGGGCTTCCTGCCCCTCCTCCACGTACTTGAACGCGGCCGCCGCCGGCGCCACCGCCAGGAAGCAGCAAAGCACCACCGGGAAAAGGGATCGACTCGTCATGCCCAGCCAGCAGGTCCCTCGTTCCATCGCCACTCCGTCCTCGCTACTGCAGCAGCCTCTCCAGTGCCTTGCGATAAGCCGCAACCGCCTTCTCGTACTGGCCCGCCCTCTCGTACACGAGACCCAGCTGGTAGTACAACCGCTCCGGCCTCGGGTTGAGCTGAACGGCCTCGGTCAGGATGCGCGATCGCGCCCTCGTGGTCCCCCTGGATGCTCTTCACCCGGGCGAGCCCCGCCTTGGCGGCGCCGTCCTTCGGGTTGATCTCGAGGGCCTTCTCGAAGTGCGTCGCCGCCTCTCCCGCGTTCTGGTCCGACTGGTCCAGGAGCAACTCCCCGACGAGCACGTGGGGCTCGCCCCAGGCGGGATCGGCGGTCGCCGCCTCCTTGGCGGCGGCCAGGCCCTTGTCCGCCATCTTGCGCTTGACCAGGATCTTCGCCTGCTCCAGGAGCCGCTCCGCGGTCTTCCGCTCCTCGCTCTTCGAGGACGCCGCAGCCGCTTCCTGGGGAGCGGCGACCACCGGCTCTCCCAGAGCAACCCGCAACGCGTTGTCCACCTCGCGCCGGTAGTCGGCGGTGTGCCCGGTCACCTCTCCCCGGAAGGTGCCGTCGGCCGCGACCACGCCGGTGGAGGGCGCCACGAGGACCCCGTAGGCGCCGTAGACCTCGCCGGCTTCATCCAGGAGGACCGGGTAGGTCGCGCCCGCGGCCTTCGCCCAGGCCGCCGCATCGCCCTCGGAGACGTTGATGACCACCGCGACGACGCCGGCCCCGCCGGGGAGCGCGCCGCTCGCGGCGGACAGGTCCGCCAGCGTCTCCCGGCTCTTCTCCTGCCCCTGGCGGACGAACGCCAGGACGAGAGGCTTCCCGGCGAAGTCCCCCAGGGACACCTTCTCCCCGGAAACCGCCGTGAGGGTGAAGGGGGGCGCCGCCGCCCCCTCCGCCACGTTCCGGAACGCCAGCGCGGGCAGGCTCCAACCGAGCACGAGGCCCAGGAAGCCGACCCACACCGCCACCCTCCTCGCACCACGACTCATACCCTGTCCCATCGGAACCGGACGACTCATGTTCCTCCTCCTGCAGAAACCCACAAGAAATGAGACAAAGAAGGCAATCGGCGAGAAGGGCCGGCCCTCTCGGGCCGGCCCTTCTCGAGCGGGGACGGATCAGTAGACGACGGGGTTGGTCCGGTCGTAGTCCTTGGGCTTGTGGCACCCCACCACGCACCGGCCGCCGGTGGTCGTCTTCGTGAAATTCACGGGGAGCTTCCACGCCTTGCCGAAGGGGACCTCCTTGCGGATGTGCTTCTCCTGGTCGCCCGCGTGCATCTCGTGACACGCCTTGCAGCTCCGGCCCTTCGGGTCCTTGTTCACGTGGAGGAAGTGGAGGTTCTGGTCCCCGTTCCGGAAATCCGTGAGCTTCGTGGTGAACTCGTTCAGCGCGATGTCCTTGTTGTGGCAGTCGAAGCAGATCGCGTAGTTCTCCGTGCGGTAGGGCATGTAGAACTCCGGCGGGAACGCCTTCTTCAGCACCTTGGTGAAGTTCGACCCGTGGGGGTCGTGGCACGCGTAGCAGTCGTTCTGCTTGACCGGCCCGTGCAGGAACTTCGCGCCCTTCACCTGGGCGCCCATGTCCCCATGGCAGCTGTAGCAGATGTCACGCGTGCCCGCCCGGAGCTGCCGGGGGAAGTCGGAGGAGTGCGCCGTGTGGCAGCTCGTGCACTTCTCCTTCTTCAGCGCGGTGTGCTGCACGGCCGACTCCTCGATGTGCTTCGCCGTCTCCTTGTGGCACCCGAAGCACAGGTCCTTGCCCTCGCCGTAGAGCATGAAGGACGAGTCGGTGGCGTGGGGGTTGTGGCACTTGTTGCAGTCCTCCTCCACCGGCTTGTGCACGTACTTCCGCGTGAACTCCTCCTTGCGGTCGATGTGGCAGAGCAGGCACAGGTCTCCGCCCTTCTCCTCGGCCAGCCCGGGATACGGGGCCGAGTGCGGGTTGTGGCAGATGTTGCAGTCCCCCGCCGCGACCGGGCCGTGGACGAACTGCCGGTTGGTCTTGTTGTTCTCGTGGCAGGAGAAGCACAGTGCGGCCGTGGTCTCCTTCTTCAGGATCAACTCGGCGTCCGACTGGTGGGGATCGTGGCAGGCGATGCAGTCCCCGGTCGCCACCGGCTTGTGGATCACGCGGTTGGCGTCCTGGCGCTCGTGGCAGGCGTAGCAGAGGTCCTTCCCGCCGCCGAACGCCATCTGGAAATCCTTCCCGATTTCGTCGGGTGCTTGGGGTTGCCCTCCTGGTGGCACACCACGCACTGGCCGGCCCCCACGGGCCCGTGGACGAAGGCCGCCTTTCCCATGGAGCCGTGGCACTTGTCGGTGACGCAGGTCTCCTGGGCCATCGCCGGCACGGCCGCCGCGAACAGCACGGCGACGAGTAGGCCGACCAGACCCAACCGCTTCGCGTTCGTCTCCCTCATCGGCATCCACCCTCCCTGCGAGTGTGTCGAGCGAACCGCTGCGGACGAAAGCAGCCCCTTCGTCGTCTCCCGCTTCCTCATGACTCCTCCTGCCCCATGCTAAGTGCCGGTCAGCCGGCGTAACTGTGCAGACCCGAGAGGATGAAGTTCACCCCCCAGTACGTGAAGATCACGGCTCCGAACCCCACGATGGAGAGCCAAGCGAGACGCGTCCCCTTCCAGCCCGCCGTGAAGCGCGCGTGAAGGAACGCTGCGTACACGAACCACGTGATCAGCGACCAGGTCTCCTTGGGATCCCAACTCCAGTAGGTCCCCCAGGCGTAGTTGGCCCACGCGGCCCCGGTGAGGATCCCGAGGGTCAGCAGGGGGAAGCCCACGGCCACCGCCTTGTAGGAGAGGTCGTCGAGAACCCGGCTGGGGGGCAGGATGCCCTCGGCGTCCTTGCCTTCCTTCGCCTCGGTTCGAACGCGGAAGAGGTACATGATGGAGATGGCGAACGACATGGCGAACGCGGCGTAGCCGAAGAAGCAGGTGACCACGTGGGAGGTCAGCCAGTTGGACTGGAGGGCCGGCACCAGGGGCTGGATCTCGCTGGAGATCGCCGGCGAGAAGGACACGACCGCGATTCCCAGGAACCCCAGGGGCGCCACGAACGCCCCCACGGCCCGGTACCCGTAGATCTGCTCGAACACCAGGTAGATCAGCATGATCGACCAGGCGAAGAAGACCATGGACTCGTACATGTTCGAGAGCGGCACGTAGCCGTACCCGGCCTTGTAGCTCTCGACCCACCGCACGCCGATCGCGGCGGTGTTCACGAGCCAACCCACCGCCGCGGTGAGGGAGGCGGCCACTCCGACCGCCCGCCCCTTCGACACGACGAAAACGACGTACAGAACGGTGGCCACGAGGTACAGAACCATGGCAGCACCGAAAATCTGGGCGTTGATCATCCGATCCTCCGAACCCGCGGGGCTCCCGCGAGAATTACCCCGCAACCCCGGTTTATAACAAGTCGTTCCCTACTTTTCAAAGGTTTCCTGCGCATGTTGGCACAAGTCGGCGAAGTGGCGTTCGAACGAAATCCGGTTTCGGCTCGCGTTGCCCCCGAAGAACACGTGGGCCCCCTTGTCGTGCCCCTGGACCCGGACCCAGACGCGGCGATGGCTGGTGAAGAACGCCACCAGGCACCCGAGCGTGATGAGGACGCACCCGGCCCACACCACCGGCACGCCCGGATCCTTCGCCACCTGGAGCCCCGTGTACATGGCCAGGTCGACGTCCTCCACCCGCACCACGTAGTTGCCGAGGACGCGTTGATTGCCCTGCGGGGAGAGGAACACCACGGTCGACTCCGGCTCCTTGCCCTCCCGCTCGAGCGCCACCTCCACGGCGGGTCCCATCTGGCGGAAGTCCCCGGCCATGTTGCGCAGGACGAGGCGGTCGCTGCCCTCGAGCGCCAGCGACGCGCCCCTGGCCACCCGCTGCCGGTGGGCGATCAGGTTGCGCCTCGGTCCGAAAACCGAGAGCACCGCTCCCTTGCCGCCGGCCTGGCCGTAGGAGGACTGATAGAAGAAGATCCCTCGATGGATGAGGGGATCGTTCACCTCGATCGTCTTCTGCAGCACGGTCTGCCCGGCCTCGATCACGGTCAGGGTGCTCCGGTAGTCCCGGGGGCGGCCCGTCGGCCTGCCGCTCGGGTCGTTGTAGTACTCGAGGTCGAAGTCGTCGCAGCGCACGGTGAACCCGAGATCGAGCATCCCGCCGCTCCGCAGGGCGATCTGGCTC
This sequence comes from uncultured delta proteobacterium, assembly GCA_963707045.1. Taxonomy (GTDB): domain Bacteria; phylum Desulfobacterota; class Deferrisomatia; order Deferrisomatales; family JACRMM01; genus CAZGRT01. The sequence continues at coordinate 63,525 of CAVPOV010000026.1, read as the reverse complement.
ACGCTCTCGCCCTCGGTGATCTGCACGTAGCCCTTGTAGCCCCACTGGGCGCCGATCAGCGCGCCGAGCGCGAAAAGGAAGAGGCTGAAGTGGGTGACGTACACCCCCATCCGGCTCCACCACCCCCGCGTCGCGAACAGGTAGCACTTCCCGTCGACGTCGCGCCGGATGGGCTTGCCCACCTTCTCCGACAGGACCCGCTCGGCGAGGCTCGCCACCTCGTCCACCGAGCGTCCCTTGCGCACGGCCTCCCACTTCTCGTGGATGGCGACCGGCCTGCCGTCGAACACGGGATCGGAGTCCCGCATGAGGCGCACCGCCTGGGGCAGCCGTTTGAGCGAGCAGAAGGTGATGTTGGCCAGGAGCAGTCCGAGCAGGAGCATGAACCACCACGAGTGGTACATGTCGCCGAGGTTGAGGAACTGGATGACCTTCGCGACCCCCTCGCCGTACTCCGAGATGTAGGTCGTGAGGGGCTTCTCCTGCTGGATCACGGTCCCGAAGATGCTCGTCACCGCCAGGGCGATGAGCACGAAGATGCTCAACTTGATGGACGAGAAGAAATCGTACAGGGCGTCGATGGGCCCCTTCTTCCTGGGCTGCGTGGAACTCAACCGGGTCTCCTTCCCTCGGCCGCCGCAGCGGCCGGACGCGGTTCCCTGCGGGTCGAGGAGCGCCGCCAAGGGCTCGGCGCCTCTCTCCGCGGGGCAGTTGATGGGTGGAACGGCTTACTCAGTGCAAACGTTTCGCGCTTCAGAGTTCGCGGTGACACTGGAGGCAGCGGCCGGCCTCCCGGGAGGCCGAGGCGTCCCGGAACCCCTCCTCGACCTCGCGGAAGTTGCCCTTCCGGGCACGCACCGTCAGCATGGGCATCTCTTCGCGGATCTTCGCCTGGGGGGTCTCACGGTGCGGCGGGAACGGGTGCCGCAGCCTCCGATCCTCCACGCGGAGGTTCGGCAGTTCGTCCGCAGCGTGCTCGCCGAAGATGGCCAGCGCAGCCCGGCGGCCGTGGGCCATGGCCTGCACGGCGGTGGCCGGGCCCGAGACCGCGTCGCCGCCCGCATATACCCGCTCCAGACTCGTTCGTTGCGTCCGGGCGTCGACCCACACGCTCCCGTCGGCGTTCCGCTTCAATCCTCCCAAGGCGGGGTCCGAGAAGATCTCTCCCGCCACGGACTGTCCGAGGGCGGGCACCGCCGCGTCCACCTCCAGGGTCCACTGCTCTCCCGGCACCGCTACCGGTCGGCGGCGCCCGGACGAGTCGGGATCGCCCAGCCGCATCCGGTTCACGACGAGCCTCAGGCTTCCGGCCCCGTTCGCGTCGAGGGCCGCCGGGTCGGTCAGGAAGTGGAACTGCACGCCCTCCCGGGCGGCCTCCTCCACCTCGTCCTCCCGTGCGGGCATCTCGTCTCGGCTGCGCCTGTACAGGACGTGGACCTCCTCCGCGTCGAGTCGCAGAACCGTGCGCGCCACGTCCATCGCCGCGTTGCCCCCACCCACCACGGCGACCCTCTTGCCCAGGGGAGCCGAACCTCCGATCTTGGCGGAGCGCAGCACGGCCTGGAAGTCCGTGAGCGATTCCGCCCCGGGGATCGCCAGTTCGCACCGACTCCTGGGCCCCGACACCGAGGAAGATCGCCCGGTGCTCGCGCAGCAACTCCGACACCGCCCTCCCCCGCGCCCACCCGCACGCCCTCCAGGAAGACCACGCCGCGGTCTCGAAGATCCTCGATCTCCTCGTCCAGGACGTAGGGAGGCAGCCGGAAGTCGGGGATCGTGGTGGCGAGGCGGCCGCCGATCACCGGCTCCGCCTCGTACACGGTCACCCGGGCTCCGAGGACGCTGAGGTAGTACGCGCACGCGATCCCCGCGGGCCCCGAACCGACGACGCCGACGCTCAGTTCGCCGCCCTCGATGTTGACCGTGCGCGGGGAACCCGCCGCCGCCGCGTTTCGCACCATCTCCCGGTACCGCTCCGCCAGGAAGCGCTTGCACCCGTTGATGGAGATCGGCTCCCCGTCGATGCCCCTGATGCAACGCCCCTCGCACGGATGGGGGCAGATCCGGCCGATGACGGAGACGAGAGGGATCTTCGAGCGGACGAGGGAGTACCCCTGCTCGACCTCGCCGTCGCCGATGAGTTGCAGGTAGTCGGGGATGTCCACCCCGGCCGGGCAGGCGCCCTGGCAGGGAGCGCGAGGCCTCGTGGGTCCCAACCGGGCGTCCAGCGAGGCCACGACGAGCACGAAGATCGCCGACCCGATGAGGAAGAGGTGCCCGTAGCTGAACCCGGTCCAGGCAACCGCGACGAGCCCGAAGGCGAGAGGGATGAGGGAAGCCAGGACGAGTCCGGTCGCGACCCGGCGCGAGTAGATCTGCCCCAGGCCCGCCGCCCACGCGGACATCACCGCGGCCCGCTTCCGGACCCGGGAAACCGAGGCGATCTCCCAAAGGAGCCGCTCCCGCCCCCGCAGTCGGCCGGAGCAGGTACGGCACCGAGGCGCCCGACCCTTGTCCTCGATCTGGCAGAGGCTACAGTCCCAGTATCGTTCCATCCCCGTCCCGACCCCCTCCGGCTGAGGGCCTGCCGTCCGGTCTCAGTACTTCTCCACGTACGCGTATGCGTTGTGGTTGTGGATGCTCTCGTAGTTCTCGGCCTCCACCGAAAACCAGGTCACGTTCGGATCCTTCAGGAGCATTTGTGCCACGTCTCGGACGATGTCCTCGACGAACTTCGGGTTGTTGTACGCCTTCTCCGTCACGTACTTCTCGTCCGAGCGTTTCAGGAGGCTGTACACCTCTGCCGACGCCCGATTTTCCACGAGGTGGACGAGATCCTCGATCCACACGAACTCCTTGAACCGGACGTTCAGGGTCACCTCCGAGCGCTGGTTGTGAGCCCCGGCCTGGCTGATCGCCTTGGAGCAGGGGCACACGCTCGTGACCGGAACCTTCACCTGCACCACGAGGTCGTACACCCCGTCCTTGAGCGAGCCCCGCAGCGCGCACTGGTACGACATGATGGAAGGGGCCCGGCTGATCGGGGCGCGCTTCTCCATGAAGTACGGGAACTGCACCTCCACGTGCGCCGACACCGCGTCCAGCTTCTCCCGGATCTTCTCGACGATCTCCGGGAAGTTCCGAATCGTGATGCCGTGCCGGTACTCGTTGAGAACCTCGACGAACCGGCTCATGTGCGTGCCCTTGAAGTGGTGCGGCAGGCTCACGTACATGTTGACCGTCGCCACGGTGTGCTGCTTGCCGTGGGTCTTGTCGAGCACGGTCACGGGGTAGACGATGTTCTTGACCCCGACCTTGTCGATCGAGATCTGGCGGTGGTCCCGCGAGCTCTGGATGTCCTCGAGCAGGCATCGACCGGGTCAGCCCCGCAGGTAACTCGCGCAGGCCTTGTCGCTCTCCCACGCGGTGACCCGGTGCACCCACAGGCCCTCCCTCTCGATCCTCCGGCCGAGCTCTTCGAAGATGTGCTTCGCGATCAACTCGGAGGATGGGTTCTGCTCCCGGAACATCGGGAGATCGTTGAGGTAGCCGTGGTCCAATCTCTCGAGCACCTGATGGGTCGCGGCCTTGAGTTCGTGGAAGTCCACCGCCAGCCCCGTATCGTCGAGCCGGTCGGCGCGGACCACGACCTCCACCTTCCAGTTGTGCCCGTGGAGGGCCTCGCACTGCCCCTTGTACCCCCTGAGGTTGTGCGCGGCGGCGAAGGAATCCTCGATCTTCAGTTCGTACATCGGGCCGTCTCTCCCTCGTGCCAAAACGAACGAGCGGCGTACATTATCATCCCGGCACAGGCCTTTCCAACGCCTTTTCCCCGGTGGCGCGGCCGACCAGGAGTACCTGGACGTCCATGACGTTGGTGCGGGTCGGCCCGGTGCGCAGGAGCCCTCCGACCCGGTCGAAGAACCGGTAGCTGTCGTTGCCCTCCAGGAAGTCCCGCGGCTCGGCGCCGAGCGCTCGGCCCCTCGCCGCGGTGTCCCACGTCGCCACCGCTCCGGCGGCGTCCGTGGGCCCGTCGGTTCCGTCGGTTCCGCCGGAGAGACCGACGATGCCCGGCCACCCCTCCAGCTCCAGCGCGAGGGCCAGGGCAAGCTCCTGGTTGCGTCCACCCAGGCCGGAGCCCTTCAGCGTCACGGTGGTCTCCCCCCCGGCCAGCACGCAGGCGGGGGGCTCCGCCGGCGTGTTCGAGGCTCGGCACTGTTTGGCGATCGAGGCCAGGAATTTCGCGGCCTCCCGGGACTCGCCCTCCAGCATGGACGTCAGCACCACGGGCGCGTACCCGAGCTCCCCCGCCCTTCGAGCCGCGGCTTCCAGGCTGAGGCGGTTCGATCCGACCACCGCGTGGAACACGGTTTCCAAGCGCGCATCCCCCGGCTTGGGGGTCTCCGGGAGTCGGCCCGTGCTCCCGGCCTCGAGAGCCCGGCGGACCGAAACCGGGACTCGCTCGCGCAGTCCGTAGCGGTCTAGGATCTCGCCGCACACGGCGAAGGTCGTGGGGTCCCCCGTGAAGGGGCCGGAAGCGATGACGTCGAGACGATCCCCGACCACGTCGGACAGGACCAGGTTCACCACCGGAGCCGGGTGGGCCGCGGCGGCCAGCCGTCCGCCCTTCACCGCGGAGAGGTGCTTGCGAAGGGCGTTGATCTCGCCGATGGAGGCTCCGCAGGCCAGCAGTTCACCCGTCAGTGCCTGCAGGTCCTCCAACTCGACGCCCTCCACCGGGCGCGTGAGCAGGGCCGATCCTCCGCCGGACAGGACTGCGACGACCAGGTCCGCCGGCCCCGCACCGCGCACGAGGTCCAGGATCCGGCCCGCCGCCTGCACGCCGCGCTCGTCCGGTACCGGGTGCGAAGCCTCCACGACCTCGACGCGCCGCAGGGGGAGCCCGTGACCGTCCTTCACGCAGACGAGGCCGCCCCACACCCGCGCTCCCAGCAACTCCTCCACCGCCAGGGCCATGGGCGCGGACGCCTTCCCCGCGCCCACCACGATCACCCGGCCGGCCGGGAGCGGCACGCTCCGTTCCTTCCCCGCCCCTTGGCGGAGCACGAGCCGCTCGCCTTCCACCCGCAGGTGCTGCGCCACGGCGCCCCGCGGGTCCGCGGCCGCCACCGCGCTCTCGAACACCGAGACGGCGTCCGCGAACAGCTTCATCCCTCCGGCATCGGATTTCGGGTCACGCGACCCTCGGACTCCTGTCGCTCCAGCCATTGCTCCATCTCTCCCTGGAAAACCGTCTCCGCCAGCCTGTCCCGGATGATCTCCCACGCCTCCTCCGCCGGGCGCTCCGAGAACTCGCCGATCTCCCGGCGATACGCATCCCGTATGTCCGCCTCCGACACGAAGGTCAGTTCCCGCATCGCGACGCGGAACCGGCCCGCGAGGAGGATTCGCCGCGCGCGGGCTTGCAGCCAGCGCCGGTCGATCCCGAAGCGCTGGAGCGACGGCCAGAAGTCGCCCCCCCCCCGGCCGGCCCACGCCTCCACCTGCTCCTCGACCTCCCCCGGCTCGATCCGGAGCAACTGTCGCTCGGCCTCGAGGGCCATCAACGTCCCCCGCACCATCTCCTCCCGGATGGCCTCGACGCTGAGCCCGCCGTCGGGGTCCCCGGTCGCCCGCAGGAACTCGCGCTCCTGGAGCACCTCGCTCCACGTCAGGACCTCCCGGTCGACCCGCGCGACGATGGAGTCCAGCGCCCCCGAGGCCGGAGCCGCCGCCACGGCCGCGCACAGGAGCAGGGAAAGCACCGGCCTCACCGGCGCCTCCGCTGGTAGTGGTCCACGTTCTGCCGGTGCTCCGCGAACGTCGTCGCGAAGGCGTGGGTGCCGTCGTTGCGGCTGACGAAGTAGAGGTACGGAACCCGTGCCGGCCGCAGCACGGCCACGAGGCTGTCCCGCCCGGGGTTGGCGATGGGGCCCGGCGGAAGGCCCCGCCGGGTGTACGTGTTGTACGGAGTGTCGCGGGAGAGGTCCCGCCTCCGCAAGTCGCCGTCGAAGTCCGGTATGCCGTAGATCACGGTGGGGTCGCTCTCCAGCCTCATCCCCCGTTCCAGGCGGTTGAGGAAGACCGCCGCCACCAGGGGGCGCTCCGACTCCTGACCCGTCTCCTTCTCCACGATCGAGGCCAGGGTCACCCATGCCCGGAGGTCGAACCCCCGATCCCCGGCCTCCGCCTCGAGGGGCTCCGCGACCTCCCGGAATCGCCCCACCATGGCGTCGACGACGGCTTCGGCCGGAAGACTCCGCGCGAACCGGTAGGTGTCCGGAAACAGGTACCCCTCCAACGAGGGCCCGGGGACGTCCCACCGGGAGACGGACGCCGGATCCCGCACGAGCGCCTCGAACGCCGCTGCGCCGACGACCCCGCCGGCCTCGAGCACGGCACCGATCTCGGCGATGGACAACCCCTCGGGGATCGTTACCGAGACCTGCTCGACGCGCCCCGCCTCCAGGTCGGCGAACACGTCCACGAGCCGCACCGGGCCGGTGAAGGCGTACCGCCCGGCCTTCACGGCCTCCGGCCGCGCCCATCGCCGGAGACCCCAGCGGTTCGCCCACTCCCAGGGACCGAGCCCCGCCTCCGCCAGGATGCGCGCCACGGTCGCCGGTCCCGCGCCCCGCGGGATCTCGAACCGGTACGGGCCCTGGCCTCGCGGCGAGTGCAGGTACTGGGCGACCCGCGCGCCGCCCACGCACAGGGCCGCGGCCGCGACCCACGCCGCCCAGCCGAGGGCGCGGGCTGGCAGTCTCATCTACCGGGTGAGCCAGTTCTTCACGAAGAACCAGGTCGTGGCGCGGTTGAGGTCTGCAATCGCCGTGGTCAGGGGGACCTCCTTGGGGCAGGCCTTCACGCAGTTCTGGGCGTTCCCGCACTCGGTGATCCCGCCGTCCCCCATCACGGCCTCGAGCCGCTCCTCCGCCAGGGCGCTCCCGATGGGCGAGATGTTGAAGTACAGCGCCTGGGCCAGGGCCGACGGCCCGATGAAGTTCGTCCGCGAGTTCACCTGCGGGCACGCCTCGAGACAGCACCCGCACGTCATGCAGCGGCTCAACTGGTACCCGAACTGCCGCTTCTTCTCCATGAGGCGGGGCCCGGGACCCAGGTTGTACGTCCCGTCCACGGGCACCCACCCCTTCACCCGCTTGAGGCTCTCGAACATCACGCCCCGGTCCACCATGAGGTCGCGCACCACCGGGAACTTCGAGAGGGGCTCGAGGACGATGGGCTGGGCCAGTTCCTCGACCAGTGCGGTACAGGCCTGCCTCGCGCGCCCGTTGATCACCATGGAGCACGCCCCGCAGACCTCCTCGAGGCAGTTGCAGTCCCACACCACGGGGGACACCGAGCGCCCCCCCGCATCCACCGGCTCCTTCTGGATCTCCTGGAGGCAGGTGATCACGTTCATGTGGGAAACCCGCTTCACCGCGAACTCCTCCCACCGGGGCGTTGCTTGGGGTCCCTCCCGGCGTCGGATGCGGAGCCGCACGACGTCGCTCATGCCGTCGCCTCCTTCTTCTCCACGTCGTACTTGCGCGGGCGCGGCGGAATGTACTGGACGTCGACCTCCTCGTACTCCAGCGACGGGCCGTCCGGGGTATGGGAGGCGATCGTCGTCTTGAGGAAGCGCCCGTCGTCGCGGTTCGGGAACTCGGGCTTGTAGTGGGCCCCCCGGCTCTCGTCGCGAAGCCGAGCCCCCAGCGTCATCACGTGCGCCAGTTCGAGCATCAGCCAGAGCTGCCGCGTGAAGTGGAGCGACTGGTTCGAGCGCCATCCCCGATCGGAGAGCCCGATCCGGCGCCAGCGTCCCTTGAGCTCGACGATCTTCTCGAGCGTCTCGTCCAGGCGGGCGTTGTGCCGGACCACGGTCATGTTCTCCGTCATCGTCCGGCCGAGTTCCCGGTGCAGCCGGTAGGGGTTCTCGTCGCCCTCCCTCGCCAGGATCTCCGCGAGATGGGCCTTCTGACGCGCGGTCTCGGCCTCGGCCGCGGCGGCCGCCCCCCGCCCGTCCACGTCGGCGTACTCCATCGCCTTCTGGGCGGCCAACTGCCCCCCGTAGATGCACGACAACAGGCTGTTCGCCCCGAGCCGGTTCGCCCCGTGGTACTGGTACTCGCACTCCCCGGCGGCGAAGAGCCCGGGGATGTTCGTCATCTGGTCGAAGTCCACCCAGAGCCCACCCATCGAGTAGTGCACCGCGGGGAAGACCTTCATCGGCGTGCGGGCGGGGTCCTGCCCGGTGAACTTCCGGTAGATCTCCAGGATGCCCCCGAGCTTCACCTCCAACTCCTGCGCGGGGATGTGGGTGAGATCGAGGTAGACCTGCAACTCCCCGTCCACGCCGAGACCCTGGTTGACGCAAACGTCGAAGATCTCCCGGGTGGCGATGTCGCGCGGCACCAGGTTGCCGTAAGCGGGATACTTCTCCTCGAGGAAGTACCAGGGCTGGCCGTCCCTCGGCACCCAGACGCGTCCGCCCTCGCCCCGCGCGGACTCGCTCATGAGGCGCAGCTTGTCCTCCCCGGGATCGCGGTCGGATGCACCTGGATGAACTCGCCGTTGGCGTAGCGGGCACCCTGGCAGTACACGCCGGCGGCGGCCGCCCCCGTGTTGATCACGGAGTTGGTCGATTTCCCGAAGATCAGGCCCGGGCCCCCCGTGGCCAGGATGACGGCCCTTCCGGCCAGCGAGCGGACCTCGCCGTCCACCAGGTCGACGACCACGATCCCCCGGCAGGCTCCCCGGTCGTCGAGCACGGCGGAGAGGAACTCGCACCCCTCGTACTTCTTCACGAGGCCGGCGGCCTCGTAGCGCCGGACCTGCTCGTCCAGGGCGTAGAGGAGCTGCTGGCCGGTGGTGGCCCCGGCGTAGGCCGTGCGGTGGTGCTTCGTGCCGCCGAAGCGGCGAAAGTCCAGGAGCCCCTCCGAGGTCCGGTTGAACATGACGCCCAGGCGGTCGAACATGTAGATGATGCCCGGGGCCGCCTCGCACATCCGCTTCACCGGCGTCTGGTTCGCCAGGAAGTCTCCTCCGTAGACCGTGTCGTCGAAGTGCTCCCAGGGGCTGTCCCCCTCCCCCTTGGTGTTGACCGCGGCGTTGATCCCGCCCTGGGCGCACACCGAGTGGGACCTCCGCACCGGGACGAGGCTCACCAGGTCCACGTGGAAGTTCTGCTCGGCGGCCCTCACGGCCGCCATCAGCCCGGCCAGCCCGCCCCCGACGACGACGATGTTCCTTCGATCCACTGGGCGACTCCCTTCAGAAGTATCCGCCGGTTCGAAGCGTGTACAGGCCGTAGGCAGCACAGCACGAGGAAGGCGAGGAAGCTCACGCCCACGAAGACCCTCTGGCTGTGGGGCCCGATGGTGATCCCCCAGTCGATGCACGTCCCGAAGATGCCGTTGGCCAGGTGGAACACGGCCATCACCACCCCCGCGTACCAGAAGAGCCGGATACCAGCCCGCCAGGGACCACCCCCAGAGCCTCGGAACCCACGTGGGCCAGGAGGAACGGGACCAGGACGATCCCGGTGGCGCGCTGGAGCACGTACATCCAGTTGCGCACGCAGCCGCCGTAGCGGAACAGGTTGGGCCGGGACTCGCAGCAGATGTAGCAGCCCGTAGAGGCCGTGGAAGACGAGCGGGGCCCAGAGAACAGAGCACCCGGAACAGGGGGGTCTCGTAGGCGCCCTCGCCCCGGACGTGCAGGCACAGGAAGTAGCCCAGGAACAGGAAACCCGTGAAGCTGTGGAGCTTCCGGAGCCAGAACTGGGTACAGCACGCGCGGTTCCCCAACATCGACCTTCTCCTCTCGGGGACGTTTCCCGACTCGCCGAGTGTAGCAGTTGGGTCGCCCCGAGGCCACGCTCGCCTACCGTCGCGACCGTCGCCGAGGCGCCCCGCGCGCCCCCCGGAGGCACTACGGTTCCGCGGCCAGGCGCTCCGAAACGCTCAGGAGGAGGCGGTCGGCCTGCTCCACGTCCGCCCGCAGCTCCTCGGGCAGCGAGGCGCCCAGGGCGGCCAGTTCACCCCGCACCCGGGCCAGGGCCGCCCTCGACTGGACGCCCTCCCACGCCCCCAGGCGCCGGTGCTGCCGCTCCAGATCCGAGCGCAGGACTCCGAGGTCCCGGCGGACCTGCCAGAGCGCGGTGGCGCCGACCCACCCCAGGAGCAGCAGCAGGCCGAGCAGGACGGTTCCGAACAGGAAGAAGCGGTCCCGATCGCTCCTCGGCGACACGTGCTTCGCCGACGCGGGGGGCCGGGCCTCTTCCTCCTCGGCCGGTGCGCCGTCCGGCACCGCACCCGGGTCCGCGTCGGAGGGGTCCTCTGCGGCGAGCCGCGGTGCGGCGGGTTCGATCTCGGGGCAGTCGGGGGGGAGGTCCGGTGCGGGGCCGCGCGCCGGGGCGGTGCCCGCCGCGTCGTCCTCCGCGCCGGGAGGAAGCCGGGCCTCTGGGTCGTCCGCCATGGCGCCTCCTCTTCGGCGGGCTATGGTGGGGATCGGTCCCGAAAGGTGCAGACAAACGGCGCACCACCGGCCGGTGCGCGACGGATCACGCGTCGGGCGCCCAGATCACGGCGAGGATCTGCGCCGGTTCTCCCCCGTGGCACGAACCCGGTGGGGCAGCGACGCGTCGTACTGGATGCTGTCCCCGGGCTCGAGCACGTCCGTGTGGCCGGCCAGCGTCACCTCCATCCGGCCGGAGAGCACGAACAGGAACTCCTCCCCCTCGTGCACGGAGGGCCTGTGCTCCCGGACGACCGTGGGCGGCTCCAGGGTGACCAGGAACGGCTCCAGGTGCCGATCCTTCTTGCCGAAGCCCAGGGACTGGTAGGCATAGCCGTAGGACACGCCCTCCTTGGAGGCGAAGCGCGACACCTGGCGCCGTTCGTCCTGGCGCACGATCGCGAACGGCTCCCGGGCGCGCTCTCCCCACAGCTCCCCGATCGACACCCCAGGGCATGGGCGATGGTACCCAGGGACCCCAGGGACGGGCTGACCAGGTGGTTCTCGACCTGGTTGAGCAGCGCCGAGGTGTACCCGGTGCGGTCGGCAGACTGCTGCAGGGTGAGACCGGCCCGCTGGCGCAGGGCCTTGATGCACTCCCCGACCGGGGTCGGTGTGGTTCGTCGCCCATCGCTCCCCGCTTCCTACCGCGGTCGACCTCACCCGGTTACGTGGCGAGGCCGCCAGCGGCCACCGCCTCCAGGTTCACCGGAATCAGTTTGTGGGCTTCGCCGGGGCAGCACCTCGGGCAGCGCCGCCTCGATGCTGGCGACCTCCACCGCCCCGGATCGCCGCCACGTAGGCCCCGAGCGCCACCATGCTGGCCACCCGGGCGTCCCCGATCTCCAGGGCCAGCTCGTTGCAGGGCACCCGCAGGATGCGGACGCCCTCCCGCGAGACGGCCCCTCGGAGATCAGGGAGGAGTTGACACCAGGAACCCCCCCTCCCGGACCCGGGGCCCGAACTTGACGGCCGAGGGCTCGTTCATCGCGATCACGCCCAGGGGCCGCGAGGTCACCGGGCTCCCGATCTCCCGGTCGGCCAGCGTCACGGTGCAGTTGGCCGTGCCCGCCGCGCATCTCCACCCCGTAGGACGGGAAGAAGGTCACCCGTAGCCCCTGGCGGAGACCCGCCACGGCCAGCAGGTTTCCGATCATCAGGATGCCCTGGCCGCCGAAGCCGGCCATGATCACGTCGTGCTGCATCGACACTCCGGTGCGCGGCCGACGTCGCCCGGGCCGCACCGCTCCGGCCCGGAACGCGCCCCGCTAGAGGAAGTCCGTCCCTGTGCGTTCCTTGAACACCCCGAGGGGGAAGTACGGGATCATCTCCGCTGCGATGCGCTTGATCGCCTCCAGAGGCGACATGCCCCAGTTGGTCGGGCAACTGGAGAGCACCTCGACGAACCCCATGCCCTTGTCGCTCCACCTGGGTCTCGAAGGCCTTGAAGATGGCCTTGCGCGCCTGGTTGCTAGGTGGGCCGGGGTGTCGACGGCGACCCGCGCCGCGTAGCCCACGCCCTCGAGCTGGGCCAGCATCTCGGCCATCTTGATGGGGTACCCGTCCTGGCCGAACTCGCGGCCGTAGGGGCTCGTGGTGGTGCGCTGGCCCAGCATGGTGGTGGGGGCCATCTGCCCGCCGGTCATGCCGTAGACGGTGTTGTTCACGAAGACGACCGTCAGGTTCTCGCCGCGGTTCGCCGCGTGGATGATCTCGGCCGTGCCGATCGCCGCGAGGTCGCCGTCGCCCTGGTAGAGCAGGACGAACTTGTCCGGGTTGGCCCGCTTGACGCCGGTGGCCACCGCCGGGGCGCGGCCGTGGGGCGACTCCACCACGTCGATGTCGAAGTAGTCGTACAGGAACACGCTGCAGCCCACGCGACGCCGCGCCGATGGTCTTCTCCCGCACCTCGAAGTTGTCGATCGCCTCGGCCACCAGCCGGTGGATCACCCCGTGGTGGCACCCGGGGCAGAAGTGGAAGGGCTTGTCGGTGCAGGCTCTCGGGCCGCGCGAACACCGCGCTTCATGCGCACTTCTCCTCCGGGGCGGGAGGTGCCGGACGATCTCCTCGTACACGTCGTCGGGGCTCGGCAGGTAGCCCGGCGGGTACCCGGCGAACGCCACCGGGGCCCGCGCCCTCCACGGCCAGGCGCACGTCCTCCACCATCTGTCCGGTGTTCAGCTCCACCATCAGGAAGGGAATCCCCTCGGCCGCCAGGCGCTTCAGCTCCGCCGGCGGGGAAGGGCCACAGGGTGATCGGGCCGGACCAGCCCCACCCGGCGGCCCTCCTCGTTGGCCCGGTCCACCGCGCTCTTGGCGATGCGCGCCGCCGAGCCGAAGGCCACCACCGCCAGCTCGCACTCCTCCGGCACCTCCAGCGTGGGCACGGCGCCTCCTTGCGCCTGGATCTCCTCGTACTTCTCTGGCGAGCTGCCAGTTGTGCTCGGCGAGCTCCCCGTCGCCGAGGTAGAGCGACTTGATCCTCCGGGCGGGCCGGCCCGCGGCGCCGGTCAGGGCCCAGCTCTCCTTCCCGAAGTCCTTGACCTCCGGGATCCACTCCTCGAGCGGCTCCTTCATCTGGCCGAGCATGGCGTCGGCGAGCATCAGCACCGGGGTGCGGTACTGGTCGGCCAGGTCGAAGGCCAGCACCGTCAGGTCGTACATCTCCTGCACCGACGAGGGGGCCAGGACGATGATCCGGTAGTCCCCGTGGCCGCCGCCCCGGGTGGACTGGAAGTAGTCCCCCTGGCTCGGGCCGAGATGCCCCCGAGGCCCGGGCCGGAGCGCTGGACGTTCACGATCACCGCCGGCGACCTCGCTCCCGGCGAGGTAGCTGATGCCCTCCTGCATCAGGCTGATCCCAGGGCTCGACGAACTGGTCATGCACCGCTTGCCGGTGGCGCCGGTGCCGAGCAGCATGTTGATCGAGCCCGATCTCGCTCTCGGCCTGGACGAACTGGCCTCCCGCCGAGGGAAGCACCCGGCTCAGGTACTCGGGGATCTCGTTCTGGGGCGTGATGGGGTAGCCGAAGTAGTACCGGCAACCGGCCGCGACCGCGGCCTTCGCGATCGCCACGTTGCCCCTCTCGAAGGTCTTCTTCACGGGCTCGCCTCACTTCCACACTTCGATCACGACGTCCGGGCACATGCGCGCGCAGATCGCGCAGGACTTGCACGCCTCCTCGTCCGTGAGGGTCACGGAGCGATAACCCTGGGGGTTGAGCTTCTCCCCGATCGCCAGACATTCCTGGGGGCAGAACTCGACGCAGATGCCGCAACTCTTGCAGCGATCTTCGCGGATCACGAGCTTGGGCATTCCGGGGCCACCTCTCGGTTCGGTTGGGGAAGGGCGGGACGGTACCAGGGGGGCCGAGAACGTGTCAATCGAAGCGGATTGCCGCTCTTGTGCGGGCCTCGAGTTGGGTTAGAATCCCTCCAGAAGAAAGCACGCGAGACGGCCGGAACCCGGCCGGGGACGGAGACGGTCATGCGATGGGCGACGCTGGCGTTGGGGGTCTTCCTGGCGGCCGCATCTTGGGCCGGCGAGCCGAAGAGCGCGCCCCCGTGGGAGCTCAACGACCTGGAGGGCACGACGCACCGTCTCGAGGAGTGGCGGGGCAAGTGGGTCCTGCTGAAGTTCGGCACCACGCAGTGCCCCAACTGCGCGCTCCAGATGCAGGAGTTCGCAGACGTGGAGAAGGACCTTGCCGGGCTCGGCGTGGAGGTGCTGGACATCTACCTTCGGGAGGACCGGTACACGGTCAACCGGTACTGGAAGAAGAAGGGCTTCGCCTTCCGCCCCACCATACTCTACGACCACCGGGGCGAACTGATCCGCGACTACGGGATCTCCATCATCCCGCACCTGTTCCTCGTCGACCCGGAGGGCCGCATCACCTGGGAGGCCCGCTTCATGCCCGGGCCGGCCCTGGTCGCAGCCCTCTCCGAGGCGATGGGAGCGCCGCCCCCCAAGACCCCCTGAGGACTCCGTCGCCCACTGGGCGCCCTACCCGCCCTCCCGCTCGCGCTTCTCGCGCAGCGCCCGCCAGACCTTCTCGTAGGTGAGGGGCAGGCTGTTCACCCGCACCCCCATGGCGTCGAAGATCGCGTTCGAGAAGCACCCCATCGTCGGGTTCGTGGCGCCCTCCCCCACCTCCTTGACGCCCCAGGGGCCGGCGGGCTCGTGGCTCTCCACCACCTCCGAGTGGATCGCGGGGCATGTCCAGGGCGGTGGGCAGCCGGTAGTTGGAGAGATCCGGGTTGCAGGATCTTGCCCTTGTCGTCGAACACCACCTTCTCCCAGACCGTCTCGCCCATCCCCATGGCGAGGGCGCCGTGCACCTGGCCGTGGAGCAGGCGGGGGTTGATCACCGTGCCGCAGTCGTGCACGTCCCAGACGTCCGACCACCGTCACCTCGCCGGTCTCCTCGTCGATCTCCACCTCGGAGACCTGCACGCCGAAGCTGTACGCGGGGGAGGTGCCCACCGGGGCGCCCTTGAACTTGCCGCCCAGCTTGGGCGGCGTGTAGCTGCCCTTGCCCACGAGGGGGCCGCTGCAGGACGAAGTGCTTGCGCGCCACCTCCTCGAAGGTGAGCGGCGTGTCGAGCTTCGCGGCTCACGGAGAACACCAGGCCGTCGCGCACGTCCAGGTCGTCGGCGGGGACAGTTGAGCATCGCCGACGCCATCTCCAGGATCTGGCGCCTTGATCTCCTCCCCGGCCTGCTTGCACCGCGGCCCCGATCATCAGCGGTCTGGCGGCTGGCGTAGGCCCCGAAGTCGATGGGGCGTGGTCTCGGTGTCCGCGGCCACGATCTTCATCTGCTCGTAGCGGTAGCCCATGGCCTCGGCGGCCATCTGGCACGAGCACCGTGTCGGAGCCCTGGCCGATGTCGGTGGCCCCGGTGTACAGGGTCGCGGCGGTGCCGTCCTCGTTCACCTTGATCATCGCCGCGGCGTGGGGAAGGTCGGTGCGGTAGATGGGGTAGCCGGCGCCGCGAGACGAAGCTCCCGGTGGCCACGCCGATCCCGCGGCCGCGCGGGGAGGCTGCCCTTCTTCTCGCTCCCAGCCCGGAGACCTCCCGGGCCCGCTCCAGGCACGCGCGCATCTCGCAGGAGTTCACCCTGAACTCGTTGGGGGTGATCGTGTTGGGCCGCCGCGCGTTGCGCAGGCGGATGTCCATGGGGTCGATGCCCAGGTCCTCGGCGACGTTGTCCAGGTGGCTCTCGAAGGCGTACTTGGGCTGGGGCGCGCCGTGACCGCGCTGGGCCCCGCACGCCGGCAGGTTGGTGTAGACCCGGTGCAGGTCGAACCTGTAGTTGTCGAACTCGTAGGTGAGCGGCAGCAGGGCCCCGGCGTAGTAGGCCGTGGCGATGCCCAGGCTGGTGTAGGCGCCGCCGTCCATCACGAAGTTGGCCTGGACGCCGAGGATCTTGCCCTCCTCGGTCGACCCCGGTGCGTGATCTCCATGTACTGGGCGTGGCGGCCCCGGTTGTGGGCGAACATCTCGGCGCGGTCGTAGAACATGCGCACCGGCCGCCCGGTGATGCCGCGCCAGCACCGCCCCGGCGAACTCGAGGCCCGGTGGGCTCGAGCTTGCCGCCGAAGCCGCCGCCGACGTACGGCTTGATCACGCGCACGTCGCCCATGGGCAGCCCGAACTCCCGGGCGATGTAGTACTGGAAGTAGTGGGGCGACTGGGTGCTGGAGTAGACCGTGAGCTTGTCGCCCTCCCACATGGAGATGGCGGAGTGGGGCTCGATCGGGGCCTGGTAGGTGCGGTTCCCGAGGAACGCGTCGGTGCCGCACGTGGTGGGCCTCGCCGGAAGGCCTTCTCCACGTCGCCGAAGTCCTGGTGGATCTCGGTGTTGATGTTGCGCGCGTACTCCTCGTGGACCTGGGGCTGCGCCCTCGTCCATGGCGTGGAGGAAGTCGAGGACCGCCGGCAGTACCTCGTACTCCACCTTGATCGCCGCGCAGGGCCCGTAGCAGGTCTCCTCGTCGACGCAGGCCACCGCCGCCACCTTGTCGCCCACGAAGCGCACCTTGTCGATGCAGAAGATGTTCTCGTCCCAGCGGGCCGGGCTGATGCCGTACTTCAGGGTCGGCACGTCCTGGTGGGTGATCACGGCCTTCACCCCGGGCATCTTCTCGGCCTCGGACGTGTCGATGGAGAGGATCCGCGCGTGGGCGTGGGGGCTGGTGAGGATCTTGCCGTAGAGCATGTTGGGGAACTGGAGGTCGCCGGTGTACTTGGCCGCGCCGGTGACCTTCTCCCGGCCGTCGATGCGCGGCACGCTCCGGCCGATCACCGCGTGTTTCATCGCCTCACTCCTCCGCCCCATGGACTTCCGCGCCCTCCCACGGCTCGGTGCGCCCCTCGGCCACGGCCAGGACCGCTTCGACGATGTGCACGTAGCCGGTGCACCGGCACAGGTTCCCGGCGATCGCCTCGCGCACCTCGTGCTCGGTCGGCTGGGGGTTGCGCGTCAGCGAGCGCCTTGGCCGAGAGCATCATCCCGGGGGTGCAGTAGCCGCACTGCACCGCCCCGTAGTTGATGAACGCTCTCCTGGATGGCGTCGAGCCTCCCGTGCTGGGCCACCCCCTCCACCGTCGTGATCTCCCGGCCGTCGGCCTCCACCGCCAGCACCAGGCACGAGTCCACCGGCTTGCCGTCGAGGAGCACCGTGCAGGAGCCGCAGTCGCCCAGCTCGCACCCCTTCTTGGTGCCGGTGAGGTCCGAGTTCGTCCCGGAGCACGTTGGTCAAGGTGGTGTTCGCCTTGACGACCACGGTGTGGTCGTCGCCGTTGACGCGCAGGGTCACCAGGTAGCGCCTGGCCCCCCGGGGATCGGTCAGGGTCTCCACGGTCGCACCTCGCGGTGGGTTGCACGGGGGCCGCGTCGGGGGCGGGAGTCCCGGCCCCTCGGGGGCGTCCTGCGGGACTCAGACATGCCCTTCCTCCACGGCCCGCTTCAGGGCCCGCTTCGTCAGGACCCGGGCCAGGTTGCGGCGGTACTCGGCGCTGCCCCGGATGCTGTCCCGGGGCCGGCTGTCCGCCTCGGCCCGGGCCCCCGCCTCCTCCAGGGCCTCCGGGGTGGGTTTCCGCCCCGCGAGGAAGCCCTCCGCCCCGGGCGAGCGGATCACGACCGGCGCGCAGGACGCCAGGGCCACCCGCGCCTCGGCGACCACGCCCCCCTCCATCCGCACCGCGGCCGCCGCGCCGGCCACCGCCAGGGCGCCGGAGCGGCGAAGGCCGAACTTGAAGTAGCAGCTCCCCGTCATGCCCGTGTCCGGGATGACCACCTCGACCAGGATCTCGCCCGGCCGGATCGCGCTCGACGCCGGCTCCACGAAGAATTCGTCCAGGGGCAGCACCCGCTCCCCGCCCGTGCCGGCGAGGGTCACCCGCGCCTTGAGGGCGATCAGGATGGGCGGCAGGTCGGCCGAGGGCACGGCGTTGACCAGGTTCCCGCCCACCGTCCCCAGGTTGCGGATCTGGTGGGACGCCATCCGGTGGGCCGCCTCGCTCACGCTCCGGTACCGGGCGTGGAGCACCGGCGAGTCCACCACCTCGTTCTGGGTGGTGAGCGCCCCGATCACCACGCCGCGCCCCGGCTCGTGGCGGACGCCCCGGAGCTCCCGGAGCCGCTTGAGCGACACCAGCGCCTTGGGCGCCAGCTTGCCGAGCTTCATCTTGTGGAGCAGGTCGGTGCCCCCGGCGAGCACCCGGGCCTCCGGCCCGAGCTCTTCGAGAAGGCGGAACGCCTCCCCGAGGCTGGCCGGAGCGTGGTAGTCGAAGTCGGGAAGGTACATGGTCACCCCCGTGGGCTCGCTCGGCGCGGGCGGGCGGCGCTGCTCCCTGGCCCCGCCACCCGTGAGGCGACTCCTCGGGGCGGGAACGCGGGCTGCTGTTCATTGGGCCGAACAACCCCAGTTCACACCGAGGCACGGCGGCACGTCAAGAACAAAAACAAGGGCAGAACTTATGGGTTGACCGAGATCCGCCCGGCGAGCATACTTCGTTCACTGGAGTGAACACCATGCCGACGAACTACCGGGCGCCGGCCATCGGCCGGGCCGCCAGAATCCTGGACTACCTGGCCTCGGGCGGTGAGACCCCCACCCTCAGCCAACTCTCCCGAGACCTCGGCTACGGCAAGAGCAGCACCCACGGCCTCCTCCAAGGGCTCGAGGGCCTGGGCTGGGTCGCCCGCTGCCGGCAGGGCTACCGTCTCGGGCCCGCCTTCCTGGACCTCGCCCGCAAGGTGGCGGAGGCCGGCGACCTCGCGACACTGGCCCGTCCCCACATCGAACGGCTCGCGGAGGAACTGGGGGAGGCCGTGTTCGTCGGGGAGCCGCGCGGCGACGTCGTCGTCGTGCTGGGTGCGGCGGAAGGCCGTGGAGAGCTGCGCCTCTCGTCCCGCCCCGGCATGGAGATCCCCCGGCACGCCGGGGCCCTCGGCAAGGTCTTCCTGGCCGCGCTCCCCGCCGACGAGGCCGGAGCGGCCCTCGCCGACGTCACCCTGCCCCGGTTCACGGAGCGGTCCATCACGGACCCGGCGCACTTCCTGCGGGAGGTCGACTTCACCCGGGCACGGGGGTACGCGTTGGACGACGAGGAATACCTGAGCGGGGTGCGGGCCGTGGCGGCTCCGGTGCAACGCGGGGCCGAGACCGTGGCCGCCCTCTGGGTGGCCGGGTTCGCCTCCCGGCTCACCGACGACCGGTTGCGGGACGCGGCGACGCTCACGGTGCGGGCCGCGGAAGCCGTCTCGCACGACCTCTCTCCCCCGGCCGGCCACGGTTTCGTCCCGCCCGAGAACGAGAGGGGCGGGTTCCCCCGCCCCTCTCCGTGAATCGCGCCGGCACGTTCGACCGAGAACGCCGGACCGCCTCAGAAGACCCAGATCAGGTTGAGCCAGCTCGTCTGCCCCTCGGGCAGGTTCTCGGCGCCGAACTCCCACGTGTGCTTGAGCGTCGCGCTGAAGCGGCCCTGGTTCGGCCAGTACTTGATCGTGGGCCCGGCCGCGTACACGACGCCCTTCTCCGCCTTGATGGTCGAACCGCCGGCGTCCGCGTCGAACTCGTCCTTCGTGGTCTGCCAGTAGCAGTAGCCGGAGATCCCGTAACGCAGGCCCTCGTTCCTCGCGTAGCTGAGCGCCCAGTCGAAGTGGAACTCCTGACCGGGCGTCAGTTCGCCCTCCCCCACGCCCCCCAGGATGTAGCTGTCGTTCTTGGTGTTGAAGTCGTACATGAACTTGCCGGAGAAATCGAACCCGTTCCACAGGTAGGTCACCGCAACCACCGGCTCGAACGTCCAGTGGTTCTTCGCCAGGATCTGGGTCGCCAGGTCGTCGTTCCGGTAATCGCCCGTTGGTGCCCAGATGTCGAGGGCGGCGACCACGTGGAAGTTGGGGCTGAAGTGCCACCCGAGGATGAGCGGGGTGAGGATCATGTCCCCCAAGCCGGCCTCTTCGGAGCTTCCGAGGTCTCCGAGACCCGGCTCGCTGATACGCACGTCCGTCCAGTACATCGGGAAGAAGGCCTGCACCCCGTAGGAGGCCCCGAAGAGGGTCTTCGGCGTGACCCAGATGAAGCGGGGGACCACCACGGTGACGTCCGCCTCGAAGTCGATGTTGGAGCCACCAGGTCCGTTCGCGACCTTCCCGTCGTCGTCCATCAACCGGTCTTTCTGGAAGAGCGCGAAGTAGTTCTTGAGGTACACGCCCGGAGGGGGCAGGGCCCCCACGACGAAGTCCTCGGCCCCCTCGGGGTAGTGCTGCCCCGCACCCGGGAGGTTGGCCCACGAGGGCCCGGCCAGGCCGACGAGGAGGAGACCCAGGACGAGGGTGTGGAACCAGTGGGGGAAGTGCCGCGCTGCTCGATACATGCCTCACTCCTTTCCCTCTCGGGGATGTTTCCCGTGAACCCGAGGGTCACGGGCGACGCACTTGCCGGAAGCGTGTCCGCCCCCGGGTTCCTCCTTCTGCGGTCCGGGGAACGTCTATCCCTCCGGGGCCGCCATGTCCTCGAACTGGATCTGCAGGGCCCGGAGCGACCCGCGGAGCCGCACCACGTTTCGCTCCACCGCCGGAATCCCCTCCCCCGCGTCCGCCAGGGCGTCCAGGTCCCGGGCGAGCGCCTCCAGGGCGCGGGCGACCCGCGAGGCCGTCGGCTCCGTGGTCACGGGCTGCCCTCCTTGCGCCGGTCGTGGAACCGCCGCGCTTTGAGCGCGTAGCGCGGGAGCGTCCCGAACTCCGCCGGCTCGATCTCGAAGTTGAGCTGCGTCTTCACCCGCAGGGCGCTCCCCAGGCGGCGCAGGAGGTCGCCACGCCCCTCGGCCCCGAGCCCCGGGGGCATCTCCACCCGGAGCCGGATGTGGTCGAGGTCTCCCCGCTTCGTCACCTCGATCTCGAACTCCCCCTCCAACTCGGGGAAGGAGCGCACCGCCTCCTCGGCGGCGATCGGGGAGAAGAGCACCCCCTTCACCTTGGTGATGTGGTCCACGCGGCCGTGGACCCCCTGGTCCAGGATGCGCCACGTGCGCCCGCACGAGCACTCCCGCTCGGCCCACATGGAGACGTCCTTGGTGTCGAAGCGTACACAGGGCTGGGCCTGCCGGTCCAGCGACGTGATGACGATGCGTCCGGGCACCCCCGTCCGCGTCACGGCTTCGTCGGAGTCGAGCCCGAGGAGCTCCACCAGGAACATGCCCTCGTTGATGTGGAGCCCGCCGGGCTGGTGGCGGCACTCGAAGGACCACGCCCCCACCTCGGTGGCGCCGACGTGGTCGTACACGGGGCAGCCCCAGGCGTCCTGCATCCGCTTCTTCGTGCTCGGCACCAGGGCCCCGGGCTCCCCCGCGCACAGGATCTTTCGGATGCCCCACTCCCGCGGGTCGGCCTCCAGCTCCTTGCGGGCGCTCTCCGCCATCCCGAGCACGTAGGTCGGCGTGGCCATGAAGGCCGTGGCCCGGAGCTCCTTCATCTTCATGAGGCGCTCCCGGGTGCCGAGGACGCCGCCGGGCACGACCTCGCACCCGATCTTCTCGGCGGCGTAGTGCCCGGCCCAGTAGGCCACGAAGATGTTGTAGCCGAAGGGGATGAAGACCCGGTCCGAGGGCCGGAACCCCTGCGCCCAGAGGATCGAGGCCCAGCACTCGCTCCACCACTCCCAGTCGGCCCAGGTGTCGGGCTGGTACACCGGGGTCCCCGTGGTGCCGCTCGGTCTGGCGGAACTCGGTCACCTCGTCGAGGGGCACGCAGAGCGTGTCCCCGTAGGGGAACGGCTCGGTGCCCTGGCAGCGGTAGTCCTCCTTGGTCAGGAGCGGCACGCGCGCAAGGTCGTCCCAGGTCCTCACGTCCTCGGGCCGCAGGCCCGCCTCCCCGTACTTCCTCCGGTACAGGCGGCTCCGCTCCCACACCCAGGACAGCACGCGCCGGAACTTCCGCAACTGCAGCGCGCGCAGGGCCTCGAGATCCATGGTCTCGAGGATGGGATTCCAGTACTCCTGCGAGTCCCGTTCGATCGCCAACCGCCGCCTCCCCGCTCTCTCCCCGAAGAACCCGACCCGTGCCCTCGCCCCGCGATGCCCTTCCGCGACGGCCTTTGCAACCTCCGTACCCGCCGGGCGGCCCCCCTGCCCGGCCCGCGTCCGGCTCCCCGCGACGCCGCGGACCGCGGAAAACCGCCTCCCTGCAGGGGCCGCCGCGTATCCGTCCCGCTCCGGCCGCGCCGCGCGACGACGGGTTCCGGCGGCCCGGCACGTCACCCCCGTCGACCCGCAGGAATCCGCGTGGGGACGCCGCCCCGGCCGGATCGCCGGCGCGGCAGGTGCGATTCGGAGCACTCGGTCTTCCGGGTGGTGCGACAGCTGTGTCGCATCGTTTCGAGCCTCCGTTTCTGCATTCTCCGAACTTCCGGCCCTCGGATGCGGCGGCGGCGTCGCATCATCTCCCATTTCCCATTCATCCACAACCGGTGTTTTGCTATCTTTCCTGCGGCGGCACGATGCTTGCTCCAGGCATCGGGAACTCGATCCGGCCACCGATCTCCGGAGCGTGGCGGATCGAATCAACCCTCGTTTCTCCTGCGACGCCGAAACCGTCGTTCGGCACCGGAGACCCCGGGCGCGCCCGAAGGGGGGAGCGCCCGTTCCCACGGCACACAGCGGAGGATCGCGATGTCTCTTCTTCTCACCCAGGACTGGGACGTCATCCGCGGGCAGGAGGACGCCTACGCCGACTTCGTGACGAAACGCTTCATCCCCGAGTGCAACCGCCTCGGCCTGCAGTCGGTGGGCGGCTTCTACGTGCAGGTGGGCGTCGGGCCCAAGATCATCTCCATCAAGAGCGCGAAGGCGCTTCCCGACCTCTACGTCGCGCTCTCCGACGACAGGTTCAAGGCCCTGAAGGCCGAGCTGAAGAAGCACGTGATCAACTACGCCAGCAAGATCCTCGAGCCCGTCCCGCTGTCCGCGAAGACGGACTACGAGATCCAGAAGGGCGTGTGGAAGTACAACCAGTACTACGACGTCCGCCCGGACCAGCGCAGCGAGTACGAGACCTTCCTCAGGAAGACCTACCTGCCCGACGCTGGCGGAGATCGACTACCTGGAGGTGACCGAGGGCTGGAACGTCCTGATCGGCGGCTTCAGCGAGATCATCATCGAGCTGACGTTCCAGGACCCGGTGGACATCGGGCGCCTCCTCGACAACCCGAAGTTCCGCGAGGTCAACTACACCCTGTGCCGCGACTACGTGCGAAACCACAAGAGCCGGATCCTGAGGACGACCGAGCGCTTCGACGAGCCCAGGTGGTTCCGGCTGTAGGAAGCCTGCGGCAGGATCCTTCGAAGGAGAGCCCCGGAAACGGCCACGCCCACACGACGCCAGGAGGCAGCTCATGAGCAACAAGTTCCTCGACCCCCACGACGTCCCGACGATCCCCGGCACCGAGGGCTGGGAGCGGATGTACCCCTACCACTACCAGTTCACCAAGGACGACCCGGAGCGGACGAAGTTCGAGAGCGACCAGCTCTGGTTCTACGACGGCCTGCACTACCCCGAGCCCCACTACCCCTTCGACCTGATCTGGGACGAGGCGTGGTTCCTGGCCCTGTCCCAGAACAACACCCGCACCTTCCTGATGCCGCCGGCCCTGGGCATCGACCACCGCATCGTCAACGGCCACGTCTACATCACCCCGGTCGGCGTGCCGGATCCCGAGGAGGTCGGCCGCCGGGTCCCGACCTTCATGAAGCGCGCCGGCTACTACTACGAGAACTGGGACAAGCTCTACGACGAGTGGAAGGTCAAGGTGAACAAGCTCCTCGCGGACCTCGAGGCGGTCAACTTCGAGCCCCTCCCCGAGGTGGAGGACGAGAGCGTGGTCTTCGAGAACAAGGGCATCGGCAGCGGCTACCACCTGCTGACCAAGTACGACGACCTGATCAACATGGGCCTGACGATCTGGCAGTACCACTTCGAGTTCCTGAACCTCGGCTACGCCGCCTACGTGACCTTCATCAACACCGCCAACTCGATCTTCCCGGACATCCCGATCTCGACCCTGACCAAGATGGTCTCGGGCATCGACGTCGTCATGTACAGCCCGGACGAGGAGCTGATCCGGCTGGCGAAGCTCGCCATCGAGAACAACCTCGAAGCGGAGATCCTGCTCAAGCAGCGAGACGCCGCGGACGATGATGGCGGCGCTGGCGACGACCACCGCCGGCAAGTACTGGCTCGACGAGCTGGAGAAGGCCCGCTACCCCTGGTTCTACATCTCCACCGGCACCGGCTGGTACCACCACCACAAGTCCTGGAACGACGACCTGAACGTGCCGTTCGCCTCCATCCGCATGCACATCGAGGCGCATCAAGGCCGGCAAGCAGGTGGGCCGCCCCACCGAGAAGCTGCAGGTCGAGGAGCGCGAGCGCCTGGTCGCCGAGTACCGCGACCTGATCGAGACCGACGAGGACCGCGAGGCGTTCGACCAGGGTCTGGCCATGGCCGCAGCGGGTGTTCCCCTACGTGGAGGACCACCTGCTTCTACGTGGAGCACTGGTTCCACAGCGTCTTCTGGAACAAGATGCGCCAGGTGGCCGACATCCTGGTGGGGGCCGGCTTCCTCAAGGACCGGGAGGACATCTGGTACCTCAAGCGCGGCGAGATCCGCGACGCCCTGTGGGACCACGTCACCAGCTGGGCCACCGGCACCAAGGGCCGCGGTCCCTCCTACTGGCCCAAGGAGATCGAGTGGCGCCGGGGCGTGATGGAGAAGTTCCAGGAGTGGACCCCGCCGCCGGCCCTGGGCACCCCGCCCGAAGTGGTCACCGAGCCGTTCAGCATCGTGCTCTGGGGCGTCACCACCGGCACCCTGAAGAACTGGCTGAAGGGCATGGAGGCGGCCGTCGGCGTCGGCAGCCGACGAACTGGCCGGCTCGCCGGGGTCCGTCGGGCATCGTCGAGGGCAAGGCGCGGGTGATCAAGAACGTGAAGGATCTCGGCCAGCTCGCAGGACGGCGAGATCCTGGTCGCCACCACCACCTCCCCGAGCTGGGCGCCGGCGTTCACCAAGATCGCCGGCTGCATCACCGACGTGGGCGGCGCCATGTGCCACGCGGCCATCGTCTGCCGCGAGTACGGCCTGCCCACCGTGGTGGGCACCGGCCGGGGCACCTCGTTCATCAAGACCGGCGACGTGATCCGCATCGACGGCGACGAGGGCTCGGTGACGCGTCGTGAGCCGAGCCGCCTGACGCTGGCCGGCGGAGGTCCCCACGGCGTTCCGCCGGGGGACCTGCCCCCGTTTCGAGGCAACCCTCTGCCAGCGGAGTACGGCTGTGTGTACCCAACTAGATCAGGGGACCGACATGTCTGAAAAGGAAAGCAGACTCACCTTCTGGTACGACGAGCTGGAAGGCGCGGACTTCGACCTCGTCGGGCAAGAAGAACGCCAACCTGGGCGAGATGCTCAAGGCGGGCATCCGGATGGCCCCGGGCTTCGCCCTCTCCCTCCACGCCAACGACCTGTTCATGGAGGAGACCGGCATCAAGGCCGAGTTGGCGAAGTACATCGCGAACCTGGGCGCAGGTGACCGAGGACACCTGCCAGGCGGCGAGCGAGTTTCGCCGTCGGGCTGATCGAGCAGGCGACGCCGTGCCCTCCGTCATCGCCGACGAGGTCAGCCCGCGAGTACGAGAAATTGTGCGACATGGCACAAGTGGAGAACGTGCCGGTGGCGGTGCGCTCCAGCGGGGCCGTCTCCATGCCCGGGCCAGATGGAGACCTACCTGAACATCCGCGGGCGAGAAGGACCTGCATCCACTACATCAAGAAGACCTGGGCGAGCGCCTACCACGTCGAGGCCATCACCTACCGGATGAACAAGGGCATGGACTTCCTGCTCAACATCGGCGTCGGCATCCCCAAGATGGTCAACTCGCGGGTCTCCGGGGTCATCTTCACCCTGAACCCCCTCAACGGCGACCGCTCCAAGATCTCCGTGGACGTGAGCTACGGGCTCGGGCGAGGCCGTGGTCAGCGGCCTCGTCACCCCGGACAACTACCTGGTCGACAAGGTCACCCTGAGCGTCATCAAGAGCACGAAGGGCAGCAAGGAGATGCAGTGCGTCTACAACGAGGGCGGCAGCGACATCGACGACGGTCCCGGTCGTCGAGGAGGACCGCAACCGGTTCTGCGTCACCAACGAGGAACTGAAGGAGACTCTGCCGGGTCAGCCAAGGCCATCGACAAGTACTACGGCAAGCCCTACGACATCGAGTTCGGCATCGACGCCGACCTGCCGTTCCCGGACAACGTGATCATCCTGCAGGTGCGGCCCGGAGTCGGTGTGGTCCAAGAAGGCAGCGGCCGCCGAAGACGGAGAAGAAGAAGGACGCCATGGACCGCATCGTCAGCCAGCTGTGACCGGCGGTGAAGCTCAAGTAGCTGGCGAACGGTTCGCGCCCGGGTACCACGCGATGATCCTGCGCGGAACGTCGTGACCGGCCGCCGGGAGGCCGCCGGTTTCCTGGCGGTGCCCTGGGTGGAGCGGCAGCTGCGAGACGGTTTCGGCCTCGTCGCCCTACCCCGGCACCCTGAACTGCAGCTCGCAGGACCCGGACGTCCTGGCGCGTTGGGCCGACTACGGCGCTCCGGCGCGGCCAGCCGCTGCACCCGCCCGAGGACAGCGGGTTCTGCGCGGCCACCGGCTACCCGGTGGCGGTCAACGGCGAGGTGCCGGGGATCGTCCTGTTGCCCGAGGTGGAGGGCTACCCGACCGACGTGGTGGAGGTGGTGGCCGCGGAGAACCTGCGCCGACCGCTTCGGCCTGGGCGACGGCGGCACCTGCCGCCGTGCGGCTGCGGGAGAACTCCGACCCCCGGATCGACGGGCGTGCTGTTCGACCTGGAGGGCACCCTGGTGGACTTCCAGTGGCGGCTCGCCGAGGCCGAGGCCGAACTGCGGGCCGCGGTGGGAGACGCTGGGGTTCGACCCTCCCTCGTTCCGAGCGTGACAACTACGCCGCGATCCTCCGCCACGCCCTGGAGCTGGCGCCCACGCCGGAGACCCGCCTCGAGATCGGCCGACGGCTGGGCCCCATCTACGACCGCTACGACGAGGACGCGCTGTCGCGCTGGTCCCTGCGGGAGGGGGCGAGGGAGCTGCTGGAGGACCTCCGGGGGTGCGGTGTCCGCACGGGGCTGGTCAGCAACATCGGGAGGCGGGCGGTGACGGGCGCGCTCGGGAAGTTCGGGCTCGAGGACTCCCTCGAGACCGTGGTGACCCGAAACGACGTCGCCGCGATGAAGCCCGACGGCGAGGGAATCCGCCGGGCGATGGACGCGCTGGGGCTCGCGGCGGACCGGACCCTGATGGTCGGCGACAGCCTGTCCGACCTGGGAGCCGCCCGCAGCGCCGGGGTGGCGATCGCCATCGTCGCCGGCGGCGAGAGCGCGCCGGCGGACGTCGCCGCCGCCCGCCCCGACCACCACCTCCGGCGGCTCGCCGAGGTCGCGGACCTGGGCTAGACTCGCTCCCGCGGTCGCCCACCCCCCTCCTGCGGCCCGCCGCACACCGGCGGCGCATCGAGGGGAGCCCCCCAACCACCGGAAGGAGAGGACCATGGCCGACGTCACCCCGCAAATGCCCGAGAAGCTCGTCTCCCACCTGCGCGCCGGCGCCCCCGCCCTGCTGCTCACCGCCGGCGCCGACGGCTACCCCAGCTCCGCCTACACCTGGGCCGTGGCGCTCGACGCCAAGTGCGTCCGCTTCGCCGTGGACGCCGGCGGCACCGCGCTCGTCAACCTGAAGCACTCGGGGCTCGCCGGGCTGCACATCATCGGCCCCAACAACCTGGCCTACCTGGTCAAGGGCAAGGCGACGAAGCGCAAGGACCGCATCGCCGCCGTCACCCCCGGCGAGATGTCGCTGTGGGAGATGCAGGTGATCGGCGCCCGGGACCAGTCCTTCCCCGGCGTCACCCCCAAGCCCTTCACCTACGAGTGGCCCGCCGAGCAGCGCTCCGAGATGCAGAAGATGGAGAAGGCGGTCTTCGCCGAGATGAAGGCGTAGGGCGGGCGCGGAGGAGGGACGCCCCCCGAGGCACGATGCCGGCGGCGGCGGGCTACCGACGTCGCGCTCTCCGGCTGCCGGTCGAGTTCAACTCGCCCGCCGCTTGACGAGGTGCTCCGTCGTTTCGACCCACCGCACGGGCACGCGCCCCGCACGGCGCCCCGCACGGCGCCCTGCCGTCGCAGGCGCTCCCGTCCGGGCCGCACCCGGCAAGACAGGCGTCCGCCTTGACCCGGAAGGGAACGCCCCGCGGGTCGTGAAGGAGGCCTCCCCGGGGGGCCGGGCCCTGGTGAAGCGCCTTCGGGGAAAGGCCACCGTCGCGATGAGCACCGACGAGATCCTCGGCCTCACTCGGGGGGTGGGATCGTTCCTCGTCGACGGCAACGTCCTCCTCGACGTCCTCACCGACGACCCGTCCCGGGGAGTATGGTCGGGCGGGCGGTTGGCCGAGTGCGCCGACCGAGGAAGCCTCGTCATCAATCCGATCGTCTACGCCGAGGCCTCGGTGGGCTTCCAGCGCGTCGAGGAACTCGAAGAAGCGCTTCCGCCCTCGCTCTTCCGGCGCGATCCCCTCCCCGACTTCTACATCGCGGAGCCCACGCCGCCGTGGCCGGCCTCACGCCGCTGCCCCGCGACCCCTCGCGATACCGTACGTACTGTCCCCGTCTCTCCCTGAGCTGCCCAGCCAATCGACTCCGCGCACCGCCGGGCCGCGGTTCTGCCCGCGCTCCCTGCCCCGGTCGGCGAGACGACGAGCCGTCGCCGTCCAGTGAGTCACCCCGCGCGGGACCCCGGACGCCGTGAGCCGCCGCATTGCCGATCCCGGCCCCTCCTGCTACCATGAATCCGGGAATCCGGATTCCGGCAAAGGAGAACACTGTGGAACTCGCGAAGCTCGGCAAGAAGGGTCAACTCTCGGTGCCCCGGTCGATCCTGAGGCAGGTGGGGATCTCCGGCGACACGCCGGTGCTGGTGGAGGCCACCGAGGACGGCGCCATCCTCATCCGTCCGGCGGCCGTCTATCCCATCGAGACGTACAGCGAGGAGCGGGTGCGGGAATTCCTGGCCGCCGACCGCCTCGACCCCGAGCGCGCGGAGCGACTCCGGAAGACCCTCGCCGAGACGGGGAAGTGAAGCTCTTTCTGGACGCCAACGTCCTCTTCGCCGCGGCCCACAACGAGGAAGGGCTCTGCGGGTCCCTGTTCCGCCTCGCAGCGTCCGGGCGGTGTGAACTGCTGGCGTCGGCCTTCGCCGTGGACGAGGCCCGGCGCAACCTCTCCGGCAAGGCGCCGGCCCGGCTCGCGCCCTTCCAGGACCTCCTCCGCCGGATCACCGTGATCCCCGAGCCGGCGCCGTTCCTGGTGGATCAGGCCGCCGCCGCCCCGCTCGCCGACAAGGACGCCCCGATCCTCGCGGCCGCCGTGGCCGGCCGGTGCGAAGTCCTGGTCACCGGCGACCGCCGCCACTTCGGCCACCTCTACGGAACCCGCGTCACCGGAGTGCTCGTCCTCTCCCCGGCCCAGGCCTTCGACCTGCTCGTGCCCCCGTGAAGGGCGCCGACCGCGGTCCCTCCACCGCGCCGCCGCGCCCCGCCGGAGGACCCGGCTTCACCCCCCGAGGACGACCGCGTCCGGGATCTCGTAGCGTTCGGCGCCCACGCGGATGAGGTTCAGGTCGCCCTCGCGCTCCGCGCGGAACTCCCCGGGATCCGCCTCGCTGGTGTCCGCGCCGATCGGCCTCCCCATGCGGAAGAAGATCGCGCGGGAGCGGCCGTCGGGCCTCTTGACCACCACCGTCGCGTAGCCCCCGCCCGCCCGGGCGACGCCGAACCCGCACTGCATGGTCGGCTGGCCGACCGACTGCGCGCACGGGATGCGCCCGGTGGCATCGAAGGTGCCCTGCCCCGCCCGGAGCGCCGAGTCGTCGGGCCCCGTCGCGACGCTCCCGTCGGGCGACACCGCGGGCTTCAGGAACGCGGCGGACACGTAGCCCCGCGGCCCTCCCCCCAGTTCCTGCACGTCGCACCAAGCCCCGCCCTCCCCGGGCCGGCACCCCAGGTTGTCGAGGAGCGTGCCGGGCGCGTACCGGGCCACCACCCGCGCCGCAGTGGACGGCTCCTCCCGGAGGTTCAGCGCGCTCTCGACCCCGGCGACCTCCCAGTTTCGCGGCCCGCCTTCCTCCGGGGCGGCGGGCACGCCGTCACCCCCCGCCCCCGCCGGGGCCGCCGCCCCGCCGAGCAGAAGCGACACCGCAACCACGCACCATCGGCCGACACGCATCCGCCTGCCTCCTTCGGGAGCAGCTTCCTTCTCCTACGCAACTGGGAGAAGCGTCTAGGCGGGAGAACCATGGAAACCCTGGGCCTTCTCCGAGTAGCGCCTGGAACGCCTGCCTCAGTGGCGGGCCAGATATGTCTTAACCGTTGCCGATACCATTCTGAATTTGCTCCGAACATAAACCAAGTCCGATGTAGGAAGTGGTTAGATCACATTACCGATATCGCTTAGATATTGTACATTCCCTCCGGCCCGGTCTTTTCTGTCTACTGCACAGTTATTCTGTTTTCCGTTCGCATCGCTGAAAAGCATTCATTAGAAGCTTTGGTTCCCTTGTCCACCCAAGGTCCATATCTCGCGCCCGGTCTTAAGAATCCTCTTGTGGATCTTTACGTCATCAGAGCCCTCAGCTTCGGCAATTGAGAGGAGTTCAGCGACGTCCTCGGGGCTTCCGTCACAGAACCCAATGGGACGAGGGTTATTGGGCTGATTGAGTTGAACCTTGAACTCGCCGCGGTCCCAGCGTGTCTGCGTAGAATTGTCGTATGGATGAATCATGTGGTTGACGTACTCCTTAATCATAAGATGGATAAGTTCTATTAATTGCAGGTATATCTATCAAATGATCTAACGCTGGAGCTGAGGCGCTGAATTTACCGCGTCGCCTCCGGCTCCTTGTTAGGTGTCATTTGCTCCCGTCCGACCAATCCACATTCCAGATTTCCTGGTCTGCCGCAAGAATCTTCTCCATGGCCGCCACAAGGCGACCGAGTTGTTCGGTTGCGTCGATCTTCTTAAACCAGTTCTTGACGATCGGCTTGTCGGGCTCGGTAAAGCATAAAAACTCATCGTCATCGCCATCTTGGTGCCCGCAACAGATTGCTAACCGAAATCCATCATTCTTGATGGGGATGTACCAACCCCAGTCTTCGGGGATGATCTCCTCTGTCTCGATTCCGGTTTCCTTCAATTTCTCAACGAAGTACTCGGCGAGACGCTTGCCCCACAGACCAGGGTTGATCTGTTCCTGCTCGCCGTCATAAGGCGGAAATTTATTAGATCTGAATGTGACCTGTGTGTTCATCATTCCTCCTCACCGAACGACATGCGTCAGCGTTGCCGGAAGCGCGGCAGCGCTGTAGGCAATCCGATGCACGCACTGGTTCGCTGCTGCCTCACTCGAACGGGAGCACTTCTGTGGTGGTCTGCTTCTGCTGCCCATCGTGACCCCGAGGAGTGACCTGAATTTTGATGGTGTTCGTCTTCAGGTCGATGCCCGTGATTCGAGTCTCGTAAGGCGAAGCCTGGTCCACCGGAAGTCTCACGCGTGTGCGCTCTCTCAGGTCCAACTTGAAGAATCCTCCGTCCCCGTAGGTGGCAGATGTCGCGACATACAAATACCTCTGGGATGGCCCCCATGCGAAGTTGACCACATCTGCGGCCCAATCGTGGTGTTGCCAGAATCTGTTGGCTGTATCCCATGCGTGCCAAACTTTGGTGTCGTTCAGGGGGACATTGCCAGGCCCGGCACCGGGTTCGGTAAGGATGATTCCGATGTTCGAGCCAAGGGCATCGTCGCAGAAAAGGAAGACGGAGAAGGGACCATGGTTTGGCTGCGGATGAAGACCATGTGTGCATTCATCGGCAGCACTGACGACACGCGCTTCGATCGCACTGGCAAGGAGGGGCATGCAAACGCCAAGAAGAAGCATGCAGATTGTGCTCAGAATGGATTTCGTCATTTTCTTGCCAGCGACCATGCGTCAGCGGTTGCCGAAAGCGCGCCAGCGCTGTAGGCAATCCGATGCACGCGCTGGTTCGACATTTTCATTGTTCATTCGCATTTGTACCCTAGTTGCTTGTACGTCATGACAGATTCGTCCCATCCATACAGGTAGTGCGGCACACAGGCAGGACCATTTGTTGTGATCTCTATTAGAGGCCTCCGAGTGTTGGCAAAATAGAAGAAATTGATGCTGAGATCCTCGTCACCGTATGTTAGACTGCAATATGGATTGAAATCGATTGGCACCCACCGCCGCTCATCGCCTACGATCAACCATGAGTGGTCATCCTCACACAGGTTGAACCTGGCAAGGCTGTTGCCGCTGCACCCCTCATTTAGTGGTTCCAGTCGTTTGTGTGGTATGGCAAGGAAAGAACTTTCGTTCGGAATTTCATAGACATACCCAACTTGGTCTTGGTGTTCTATTGGGGCAGGAGTACCCACAGCGTCAAGCGATGATGGGAGGAGATCGCTGAAACGATAGAGAGCGGCCGTTTCGAAGTGCGGGACCTTCCACCACGCGATGAATTCGGCCTGACTCTTGTGCCGAGCTGCGCTGGGGCCGCAACAGGCGTTCAGTCCCGTGGCGGCGATGACCAGAGCCATAGCCCATGAAGACAAATTGTTACGCACTTACATATTCTCTCTTGGTGTCGAACGGAAGACATGAGCGGCGCGAGCTTGTCTCGCGTCCGCTCCATGTCCTGGTTCGCTCCTGAATCTAATTCCTGCACCAATCCAGTGGGTCTTCTCGCCCTGATGGTCAGTCGGGGTTGACCTTCCGAGGCGGCGGGCTGGGCAGTTGGAGAGCGCCCCTGTGAAGCGCCTTGGCGCTGTCCGCATCAACGTCTCGTTATGCGCGCAGCGCCAAGGCGCTTCACTGTTATCACAATTCTCTCCAATTGGCCAGCTACCCCTATTGGTGCCACCAACATGGCGAAGTGCCAAAAGAATTAATGTGTATGCAGTTATTCACTCGGAGCGAACAGGTTATTATTCCGAAAGAGACATTCCCATATCTGGGAACATATTCGTACATCTGGGAATAACTTCGCACATCTGGGAACCTCGTGATTCGTACATATGGGAATATCGAAGGTTCCTACATCTGGGAATTTTCGACGCAAACCACCCGGTCTCGCAGGCCGAGTTCCTCGACGGTGCGCAGCGGCAATGACCAGGTCTTGCTCTCCGGCCGCCACCGGCCCCCGGCCTCCTTCACCCGCCGGCGCAGTTCCTCCTCGGAGAAGGCCACCCGCACGTGCACGGGGTCCTCGGGGCCCGGCGGCGGGCTCCAGTCGGCCTCGGCGACGATGAGCTCCACGGTCTTGTAGCGCTTGCGGCCCGCTTCATCGCGGCGGTAGCGAACGCACACCAGGCGGTCGCCGAACTCCCGCACGAGGTGCCGGGTGCCGGGCTCACCGGGGCGGAGGGTGTCCGTGGTCTTGAGAACCCACGCCCGCCCCGGGGACCCGTCGCCGGCCGGTGGCGGAGGGGAGAGCCAGGGGGAGACGCTCCGGCCGACCCGCTTCCAGGGGCCGCTCCGGCCCCGTCCTTCCCCGTGTGTCCTCCGGCCCATGGCCCCCCCTCCCCCCCGCCGGCCCGACCCGGCGCGCCCGCCTGCGCCGCGGCGCTCCGTCCCCGAAACGACGCGAGGCCGCCGCGCCTGTGGGGGCGCCGGCGGCCTCGACGGTGGTTTCGGGTTCGATCCTCGGGCCTTCTGCTCTTCCATGCGAGCCCCCCGTGACTGCATCCCCGCCCTTTCTACGACGGGTCGCGGGGAAAAGCAATCCTGTCGGTATCCATCCGATACTCGGGACGCGGCTAAACCTCCTCCACCCGGGCGAAGTCTTCTTCTCGCCCCGCGTCGGGCATCGATGCCAGCACCTCCGCGAAACCGCGCTTCGGGGGACGCCGGAGCGACTCCTCCAGGATGCGCCGGTGCTCGGCCTCGGCGCTGCACCCGTGGCGCGCGGCGCGTTGCTTCAGGACACGCACCAGGGCGTCGTCGAGGTCGCGCACGTTCAGGGTCGCCATGATGCCTCCGGTTGGTCTCCGCTGTGGATCCGATCATCCTCGGTTCCGCCGAGCAACGTGCTTCTCAGGATCAGTCGCGCCTCAGCGCGCCCCGGTCCCCCGGCTCCCGAACCCCTCCCGCTCCTCCTCCAGGATCGCCAGGAACGCCTGGGCGGCGGGGGAGAGGCCGGCGCCGTCGAGGTAGGCGGTGTAGACCTGCAGGGCCATGTCCTGGTCGCGGACCGGGACCACCCGGATGCGGCCCTCCGCCAGCTCCTGGACAACGGCGGAGCGCACGAGGAAGCTCACGCCCTCCCCCTTCTCCACCATGTCCTTGATGAACTCCAGGTTGCTCGTCTCCACGAGCACGTTCGGGGAGAGGCCCCGGCGCTCGAAGAACTCGCGCACCAGGGCGTGGGTGCTCGACCCCTCCTCCTTGAGCACGATCAGCTCCCCTTCCAGGTCGGCGAAGGCCACCCCGCCCCGGCGGCGGGCCAGGGGGTGGTCCGGGGCGGCGAAGAGCACCACCTCCTCCCGGCGGAAGGGCAGGAAGGCGAGCCCCTTCACCTCCTCGGAGAGCGCGACCACCGCCAGCTCGTTCTTGAGCTCGAGCAGGCTCCGGCACACGTCCAGGGAGCTCCCCTCGTCGAGGATCACCTTGATCTCCGGGTACGCGGCCCGGAAGCGGCTGATGAGGCTCGGCATGAGGTAGCGGGCGTAGGTCTTGGTGGTGCCGATCTTCAGGAGCCCCCGCTTGAGCTCGCGGACCTCCGCCACCAGGCGCTCCATCCGCTTCTCCAGCTCGAAGACCTCCCGGGCCTGCTGGAACAGGAGGGCCCCGGCCTCGGAGAGCACCATGCGGCGGCCCCGCTTCTTGAAGAGCTTGAGCTCGAGGGCCTCCTCCAGGGCGCGGATCTGCCCGGTGACCGCGGGCTGGGTGACGCAGAGGTTCCGGGCCGCCTGGGAGAAGTTCTGGCAGCGCGCCGCCTCGCAGAAGGCTCGGAGCTGGTTGAAGTTGAGCACGGGGCCCCCGGGCGTCGAATTGAAAGTTTTGCTGATGGATAGCATAAACTTATATGAATTGACCACACTCGGGATGCCCCCTAGACTCCGAGCACACCCCGAAGAAGCGGAAATCCGGCCCCCCTTCCATCCAGCACTGCAGGAGGTTTCCGATGGATCTACGCGATTTCATTGCCATGTGCGAGAAGGACGGAGACCTCAAACGGGTCACGGCCGAGGTGGACTGGAACCTCGAGATGTCGCCACCTCGCCAAGCTGGTGGAGGAGCGGGACGGGCCGTCGCTGCTGTTCGAGAAGGTCAAGGGCTGCAAGGGCCGCGTCATGTTCGGCGCGTACAGCAACACCAAGCGGCTCGCCAAGGTGCTCGGGCGCCCGGCGAACACGTCCATGTGCGACCTGAGCCGGGCGTGGATGGAGCAGTCCATCGGCGAGGTGATCCGCAAGCGGGAGGTGGAGACCGGGCCGATCTTCGAGAACGTGATCGAGGGCGACGACGGTCAACGTGCTCGAACTGCCCTCGCCCAAGTTCTACGAGAAGGACGGCGGCCGGTTCATCGGCACGGCCTGCTTCATGGTGGTGCAGGACCCGGAGACCGGCGAGATCAACCTCGGCACCTACCGGAGCCAGGTGCTCGACGAGAAGACCGTGGGCGCCCAGATCCTCAAGGGCAAGCGCGGCGACCGGATCCTGCAGAAGTACCGCAAGCAGGGCAAGAAGATGCCGATCTGCCTGGTGGTGGGGTGCGACCCGCTGCTCATGCTGGCCGGCAGCGCCATGGTGGAGAACGCCGACGAGTACGACGTGGTGGGCACCCTGCGCGGGCGAACCGGTCGAGGTCGTCAAGGCTCCCCTGACCGGCCTGCCGATCCCCGCCACGGCCGAGATCGTGCTCGAGGGCTACATCGACGGCGACAAGCCCCGCATCGAGGGGCCCTTCGGCGAGTACACCGGCTACTACACCGACGAGCTGGTCAAGCCCATCCCGAAGCCCGCCATCGAGGTGCACCGCATCTACCACCGCAACGACCCGATCCTGCTCGCCGCCTCGGTGGGCCGCCCGGTCAACGACAACCACATGATGCTGGCGTTCGTGCGCAACGCCACCCTGTGGACCGAGCTGACCAAGATGGGCATGAAGGGCGTCCAGTCCGTGTACATGCCCCCCGAGGCGTGCGGCCGGTTCTGGGCCATCGTGTCGGTGAAGCAGATGTACCCGGGCCACGCCGACCAGATCGCCGCCGCGGTGATCGCGAGCCACACGTGCACCTACGGCCTCAAGGGCCTGATCATCGTCGACCACGACATCGCCGCCGACGACCTTCCCCGGGTGTGGTGGGCGCTGGCCACCCGCTACGACCCCAAGCGCGGCACCCAGATCATCAACCGCGGCCGCTCGACCCCCCTCGACCCGGCCCTGGGCACCGGCCACAACCTCATGACCTCGCGCATCATCCTGGACGCCACCATCCCCTTCGAGTGGGAGGAGAAGCCGGTGCAGGTGGAGATGAGCAAGGAGGTGATGGACCGTGCCAGGGCACGCCTGAAGGAACTGGGATTGGATTGAGGAGGGCCGACAGCTGTCAGCTGATCGCTGATCGCCGAACCCCAACGACCGAAGGGAGTTGAACCATGCCCTACGACTACGTGGACGCCATCGAGCGGGCCAAGAAGGTGAAGGTGGTGGTGCTGGACGTGCACGGGGTGCTCACCAGCGGCACGGTGCTGTTCAACGAGGAGGGCGTGAAGTTCCAGGCCTTCCACCACGACGACGGTTTCGGCTCCAACGCCCTGATGATGATGGGCGTCGAGGTGGCCCTGATGACGCGCAAGTCGAAGACCGTGCTGGCGCCGGGCCGAGGAGGTGGGGATCAAGCGCGTCTACATGGCCAAGGACAAGTGGACCAAGATGCAGGAGCTCGTCGCGGAGATGGGCATCGGCATCGAGGAGGTCTGCTACGTGGGCGACGAGATCATCGACCTCGGGGCCATGCGCCGGGTGGGCTTCGCGGTCGCCCCGGCCAACGGGTGCCCGGAGGTGCTGGAAGTCTCCCACTTCGTGACCAGGCGGGCCGGGGGCGAGGGCATGCTGCGGGAGCTGGCGGAGTTCATCCTGCGGGCCCAGGGCAAGTGGCAGCCCCTGGTGGACAAGGTCTCGAACATGGGGTGGGGCTAAGCCGGCGAAGCCGGCCGCTGGACAGCCAGGGGGCTAGGCAGCCTGGCAACCAGACCGCACCACCCCAATCAGAGCGGAAACCTCAATCGGCAGCCTAGCCGCCCAGCGGCCTCGCTGCCCAGCAGGGAGCGAACCCATGGCGCACAAGTACTACAAGGACAACCGGGAGTTCATCAAGGCCCTGGAGGCCTCCGGCGACCTCGTGACGGTCGAGCAGGAGGTGGACTGGGACATGGAGATGGGCGCCATCGTGCGCCTGGTGTGCGAGAGGCAGGGCCCCTCGCCCTACTTCAAGAAGATCAAGGAGTACGAGGGGTTCGAGGCGTTCGGGGCGCCCCTGGCCACCTACCGCAAGCTCGCGATCTCCCTCGGGCTGGAGCCGGACACCCCGATCCCCCAGATCGCGGCGGTCTACCTGGAGCGCACCGAGAAGGGCACCCCCCACCCGGCCGTGGAGGTCCCCCGGGAGAAGGCCCCGTGCAAGGACGTGGTGATCACCGGCGACCAGGTCAACCTGTTCGACCTGCCGGCGCCGATGGTCCACGCCGGCGACGGCGGCCGGTACCTCTCCACCTGGCACATGATCGTGGCCAAGGACCCGGACGGCCCGGACATCAACTGGGGCATGTACCGCCAGATGGTGTTCGACGAGAAGACCATGGTCGGCCCGGTGCTGCCGTTCTCCGACATGGGCAAGTGGTTCCACAACAAGGCGGTGCCCCGCAACCAGCCCATGCCCTTCGCCACCGTGATCGGCATGGACCCCCTGGCCGGCATCGCCGCCTGCGCGCCCGCCGCAGATCCCCGAGGACCGCTTCTGCGGCATGCTCATGGGCGAGGGGGTCGAGGTGGTCAAGTGCGAGACCAACGACCTCCGGGTGCCGGCCCACGCCGAGATCATCATCGAGGGCGACATCCTGCCCGGAGTCGAGTTGGAGGAGGCGCCCTTCGGCGAGTACACCGGGTACCGCACCTCGCCCCGCTCCCCGCGCACGGTGTACCGGGTGCAGGCCATCACCTACCGCGAAGAAGCCGATGATGCCGGTCTCCTGCATGGGCACCCCCACCGACGAGGGGCAGCTGCTGCGCTCCTTCTCCCTGGGCCTGGAGATGGACAAGCTGCTGCGCAGCCAGGGCATCCCGATCACCGGCGTGTACATGTGGCCCGAGTCGACCCACCACCTGGTGGTGATCGGCACCCGCCACGCCTACAGCGGCATCGCCAGCCAGATCGCCCAGCTGATCTTCGGCAGCAAGCTCGGGCCGTGGTTCCACATGGCCGTGGTGGTGGACGACGAGACCGACATCTACGACAAGGACAAGGTCATCCACGCCCTGTGCACCAAGTGCCACCCGGTGGACGGCATCCACGTCTACAAGAACTCGGCGGGGACCCCGCTCAACCCCTTCGCGCCCATGCACGAGCGGATGATCGGGAAGGGCTCCAAGGTGCTCTTCGACTGCCTGACGCCGCTGGACTGGAAGAAGTCGGACATCCCGATCATGGTCTCCTTCGACAAAGTGTATCCGGACGAAATCAAGAAGAAGGTACTGGATAACTGGAAAAGTTACGGATTCAAGGACTGAACTTGCGGATTCGTCGTTAGTTCATGGTTCTTAGTCGTTGGTTCATGACCAACGACCAAGAACGAAGAACCAACAACCACAGAAGGACTCCACCATGCACGAATACGACACCTTCATCCTGACCGACCTCAAGGAAGCGGTGCTGGACACCGAGGTCGAGATCACCGTCCGCGACCTGACCCCGGGGCGGGGCAAGTACTGCTGCAAGTGCGTCCGGGCCCGGATCTCCGACGACCCCGACCGCTACCGCGACCGGCTGTGGCCCCTCCTCGGCCGGGGGCAGTGGGTGGGCAAGCCGTGGTCGATCGAGGTCCTGGAGTTCATCGACAAGATCCCGGCGGAGTGGCGGTAGGGGGCGGCTTGCCGTTCCGCGACCTGCGACACGCCCTGGAGGCGTACCGGGACCGGGGCAGGCTCCTGGAGGTGGACGAGGAGCTCTCCCCGGTGCACGAGGCCGCCGCGGTGCTCTCGGAGGCCGGCCGCACCGGGAGCGGCGCGGTCCGCTTCTCCCGCCTGAAGGGGCACTCCGTCCCGGCCGTGGGCAACGTGGTCTACGGCCGGGAGGCCCTGGCCTGGGCCCTGGACGTGGCCGAGGACGAGGTGCCGGCGGAGCTCGGCCGGCGCCTCGAGGACCCGCGCCCGCACCGGCTCGTGGAGGACGCCCCGGTGCTCGGGGGGCGCGCCCCGGACCACCTGCCCCTCTCCGAGATCCTGCCGATCCTGACCCACTACGCCGCGGACTCGGCCCCCTTCCTCACCGCGGGGGTGGTCTCCGCCCGGGACCCGGACACGGGCGCGGTGGCCCGCGGCATCCACCGGATGGAGTTC
Source organism: uncultured delta proteobacterium (assembly GCA_963707045.1). Lineage (GTDB taxonomy): Bacteria > Desulfobacterota > Deferrisomatia > Deferrisomatales > JACRMM01 > CAZGRT01. Next base: position 23,731 of record CAVPOV010000026.1, on the reverse strand, counting down.
CGGGGGGCGCGGGAGCTCGGGATGGCGCTCCTCAACCCTCCCCTCGCCGACCTGTGCGCCCGCCACAAGGCCCGGGGCGAGCCCATGCCCGCCGCCGTCGTCGTCGGCCTGGAGCCCCTCACCTTCGCGGCCTTCGCCCTCAAGGGCTCCCCCGGCGTGGACAAGCTCGCGGTGGCCGGCGGGCTGCGGGGGGAAGCGGTGGAGGTGATCCGGGGACCGTCGACGGGGATCGAGGTGCCCGCCCGGGCCGAGTTCCTGCTGGAGGGGGAACTGGACCCGGCGGACGAGCGGCCGGACGGGCCCCTGGGGGAGATCGGGGGCTACTCCCTCGCCTTCCCGGGCACGCCCACCTTCCGCGTGCACCGGGTGAGCCACCGGACCGACCCCGTCTACCACGCGCTGCTGCCCACCGGGCCCGAGGGCGACCTGCTCCTCGCCGTCGTGGCGGAGGCCTCGACGGTGCCCCGCACCCGCGCGCTCTTCCCCTGCGCCCGGTCCTTCCACTTCGTGCCCTCCACCTTCGGCTCCAGCGTGGTGGTGCGGGTGGCGGACGCGCCGAGGGAACAGGTCCGCAGCCTGCTCGTGCACCTTCTCGCGCTGCCCATGGTAAAGAAGGTCGTGGCGGTGGCGGAGGACGTGGACCCGGCGAGCCCCGGGGAGGTGGAGTGGTCGGTGATCACCCGGAGCCAGCCCGACCGGGACGTCGTCGTGCTCGGCGACCTCAAGGGCCAGCCCATCGACCCTTCGTGCCCCCAGCCCTCCCGCACGGCGAAGCTCGCCGTGGACGCGACGGGCTACGAGCGCCTCCGGGGGAGGCGGCGGGCCGAGATCCCCCCCGTGCCCTCGCCACGGCACGGGCCCTGCTGTCCGGGAGGAGACCCCATGGCTAAGAAGCGCATCGTCGTCGGAATCTCCGGGGCCACGGGCCCGCAGTACGGCATCCGGCTCCTCCAGGTGCTCGGCGAACTGGGGGTGGAGACCCACCTCGTCCTCTCCCACGCCAGCCGGCGGAACCTGGCGCTGGAGAGCGACTGGACCCCGGAGGAGGTGCAGAGCCTGGCCCACCGCTGCTACGACGTGGACGACGTGGGCGCCGCGATCGCCAGCGGGTCGTTCCTCACGGACGGCATGGTCGTGGCCCCGTGCTCGGTGAAGACCGCGTCGGCCATCGCCAACTCCTACAACGAGAACCTCCTCGTCCGCGCCGCGGACGTGACCATCAAGGAGCGGCGCAACCTCGTGCTGCTCTTCCGCGAGACCCCCCTCCACAAGGGCCACCTGGACATCCTGAGGCGGTGCGCCGACCTGGGCGCCGTGATCCTGCCGCCGATGGTGGCGTTCTACCACCGGCCGAAGACCGTGGAGGACATCATCGACCAGACGGTGGGGAAGGTGCTGGACGCCCTGCGCATCGAGCACGACCTGTTCCGGCGCTGGAACGGCGGGGAGCTCTCCGTGATCGAGGGAGAGCGGTCGCGAACCTGAGCCGCCCGATCCCGGGAGCGAGCCCATGACGGTCCACCTGGGACGGCACGCCTCCCGCGAGGGGTGGGTGAGCTTCGAGACCCACCCCCGGCTCCTGCGGACCAAGGAGCGCCTGCACGCCCGCTGCCTCCCGTGCCTGACGGGGCTGCTCGAACAGCTCCGGGACGCGCCCGAGGCCGTGGAGCTGCGCGAGGCCTGGAACTGCTGGAAGGTGACCGCGGTCACCCGCGCCCGTGAGGAGTGCCTGGAACTGCTCCGCGACTTCTCGGAAGCCCACCCCGGGGAGTACGTCTACGGCAAGTTCGGGAAGGGACGGCCGGACCGGGAGACCTTCGCGCTCGTCTTCCACACCGAGGACGAGCACCGCCGCGACGAGATCCTCGCCCTGCTCGGGGAGGTGGCGGCACGGCACGGGGCCGGGTGCCGCGTCTTCGCGTCCCGGGCGTGCGGCAACCCCTACGAGGACCTCCTCGGGCCGTGGGAGCGGTGGCGCCCCGTCAGCCCCATCCGCCGCCCGGACCGCGTCGCGCCCGTGATCGCCTCGCTGCGGGAGAGCCTGTACGGTTCCCCGCGGTGAGCGGGCCGAGGGGACTCACGGCTGCCGGGGCCTCCGCGCCCGGCTCAGGCGCCCTCGCCGCTGGCCCAGCCGGGGAGCCGGAGCACGGCGCGGGCGCCTCCCTCCGGCCGGTTCTGCAGGGAGATCTCACCGCCCAGGGCGACGAAGATGCGCTTGCAGACCGCGAGGCCGAGGCCTCCCCCCTTGTCCTTGGTGGTGTAGAAGGCCTCGAAGAGGCGCTCCGGCTCGGTGGAGCCCAGCCCCGGCCCCTGGTCGTCCACCCGGACCTCCACCCAGGGCCGGGAGACCACCTCCGCGCGGGGGCTCAGGAGCGAGTCTCCCCCCACGGTGGTCTGCCACTCGATCCGGCGCCCGGTCACGGCGATGGCGCCCCCCTGCCCCATCGCCTCCACCGCGTTGAGCAGGACGTTGAGCAGCACCTGCTTCATCTCCCCCGGGTCGGCCTCGACGAGCGGGGTTCCGTTTTCCCAGTTCAATTCGCACGTTACACCCTGGCGCTTCATGCGGTAGCTCAGGAGCTGGACCGTCTCCCGCGCGACGTCGCCGAGGTTGAGGGGGATCGGGCGCGAGGAGTGGCGGGAGGAGCGGGCGTAGTCGAGCAACTGCCCCACGATCGCCCGGCACCGCTCGGCCTCCCGGTAGATCCGCTCCCGGATCTCGCCCCCGGGGTCGCGGCCCTCCTCCTGGATCAGCAGGCTGGCGAACCCGAGGATGACCGCCACCGGGTTGCCGACCTCGTGAACCAGGGAAGTGGCCAACTCTCCCAGGCTCGCCAGGCGCTCGTACGCCACGAGCTTCTTCTGCAGGTTCTCCTGGAGGGACGCCTCCGAGAACACGGCCAGGGTCCCCACGGGCCGGCCCGCCCCGTCGAGGAGCGCTCGGGTGCGCAGCCGGAGCGCCAGGGGCCTTCCGTCGGCGCGGGTCCCCCGGCAGAGCCGTTCCGTCCAGTTCGGCCCGGGCGGGGGGCCCTCCAAGGGGCAGCCGGCCTCCTCCGAGCACCCCAGCGCCTGGGCGCATCGCCACCCGACGACCTCGCCGCAGGTGCGGCCGGTAATCACCTCGGCCGCCGGGTTGAACGTGCGGATCTCGCCGGCGGCGTCGGCTAGGAACACGCCCTCGCGGACTCCCTCCAGCAGGGCGGCGCCGAGGCCTTCGGCGAAACCCTCCCGCACCCGGCAACTCCCGTTTTCTCCGGGTCTCCCGGACGTGCTATCGTTGGCCGAGGGCTCGGCGCGGCGGCTTCTCATGGGGTGTCTCGAACTCCTCTCCGGGAGCCGCACGAGGCGAAAGGGAAACCCCGTTTCTCCGTCGCCGGCGCCCGCCGCGCCCGCACCCGAGCCCGGGGAGGCCTCGCCGTGACTGTAGAACAGAACCCCGGGGAGTTCCAGGGCGGCCGAGCGGGTCGCGCCGGGGAACGCTAGGCGATCCGCGGTGACCACCCGAAGGCGCCGCACCGGGCGCTCCGGAGGGGCAAAGGGTCCCCCGGGGGAGGAGGCGCGGCTCGTCTCCTTCCCGCCCGGCGACGCCGCGGCGCTGGTGCGGCCCCAGGCGTGGGGCGGGCGGGTGCGGGCGTCCACGCCGTGCACGGTCGGCACCGCGTGCGAGGTCGAGGTGCCGGCGAGGCTCCACGCCTCCGTGAACGACATGAACCGCTTCGGCGTGGGGCGCCCCGGGGGAGGCGGGGTGGGCTTCGCCGTCGCCCTGCACTCCCGGGCCCGGGTCACCGCCGTGGGGGGGCCCCGGTCCGAGGTCGGGGGCACCCGGCCGGCCATGGCCCGCCACCTGGTCCACCTCTTCCGGGAGATCACCGGCTTCGAAGGCGGCCTCGACCTGGACGTCGCGGACCACGGGCGCCGGCACATGGGGCTGGGGTCCTCCATCGGGACCCTCACCGCCGGGGCCGTGGCTCTCAACGAGATCCTGGGCCGCCCCCTCTCCCTGCGCGACGTACGCAAGCTCGTCGCGCACAACTACTGCGAGGAGGCCCCCGGCGAGCCGGACCGTCTGGTGAAGGGCTTCGAGACCAACGTGGGCGCCATGGTGGGGATCCACGGGGGGATGAGCCTGGCCACGGACGGCTGCGAGCTCGTCTACCGGGTGGCGCTGCCCCAGCGGATGAGGGCCCTGCTGCTGGTGCCCCACCTCGCCCCCAGGGTCTCCTCCGGGGAGCCCGAGGCCGAGGCCCTCCTGACCCGGGCTCGGGCTCTGGACCGGAGGGACGGAGAGCGGAAGGCGTTCCGGATCCTCATGGACCTGCTGCCGGCCATGATCCGGGGCGACGACGAGGCGATCGGCGCCGTCATATGGGACCTGACCGCCATGGGCTCCAAGCACGCGGAGTGCTGCCTCCACGGCGCGGACGGGCGGGAGATCTACGAGACCATGGGCCGGCTCCGGACCGAGGGCGCGGAGATCGTGGGCATGAGCTCGGTCGGTCCCGCCGTGTTCGCGCTCAGTTGCCGACCCGAAGTCTGGGACGCCTGGCATCGCCGGCAGGCGGAAGACGAGTCCGGCTGCGCCCTGGTGGTGCCGGTGGACAACGCCGGCGCCCGGGTCCGGCTGGACGGGGAGCCCCTGCCCTACCACTTCGAGCCTTGGTGGGCCGAGCCCAACGTTTCGCGCTGAGGAGGGCAGGACCGGGACATGACGGACGCGACGCGGATCCTGGTGGTGGACGACGAGGCGGGGATGACCGATCTCCTGCGGCGCATCCTGACCGCCAAGGGGCACGCGGTGGAGTGCGCCCGCTCCGCCGAGGAGGCCGAGGAGCGGCTCCGCTCGGCGCCCTTCGACCTCGTCATCACCGACCTCGTCATGGGGGGCAAGGGCGGGGAGTTCCTGGTGCGGTCGGTGAAGGAGGAGCACCCGGACACCGAGATCCTGGTGCTGACCGCCCACGCGTCGGTGGACTCCGCCATCGAGGTGATGAAGCAGGGGGCGTTCGACTACCTGCGCAAGCCGCTGCTCCCCGAGGAACTGCTCCACTCGGTGACCCGGGCCCTGGAGATCAAGGGGCTCCGGGACGAGGTGCGCGCGCTCCGACAGGAGCGCCACCACGCGAACCTCCAGGGCAAGATCCTGGGGCGCAGCGCCGCCATGCAGCGCCTCTTCGAGAAGGTGCGCCGCGCCGGGCGCACGGACGCCACCGTGCTGCTGGAGGGCGAGTCGGGGACCGGGAAGGAGCTCTTCGCCCGGGCGATCCACGCCGAGTCCCCCCGCGCCGGCGGCCCCTTCCTCGCCGTCAACTGCGGGGCCATCCCCGGCGAACTGCTCGAGAGCGAGCTCTTCGGCCACGCCCGGGGCGCCTTCACCGGGGCGCACCGGGAACGGAAGGGGTACTTCGAGGCGGCCTCCGGGGGCACGCTGCTGCTCGACGAGGTGGGAGAGATGGACCCCCGCCTGCAGATCCGCCTGCTGCGGGTCCTCCAGGAGGCGCAGATCACCCCCGTCGGAGAGACCCGGCCCCGCCCCGTGGACGTCCGCATCGTGGCCGCCACCAACAAGAACCTCCGGGACGAGGTCGGAGGCGGCACCTTCCGCCGCGACCTGTACTACCGCCTCCACGTCGTGCACCTGGAGATCCCGCCGCTGCGGGAGAGGCGGGAGGACGTGCTCCTGCTCGCCCACGCCTTCCTCCAGCACTACGCCAAGCGGTACGGCAAGGGGTTCGAGGAGATCGACCCCAAGGCCGCCATGATCCTGCAGCGCTACGACTACCCCGGGAACGTGCGGGAACTGGAGAACATCGTGGAGAGCGCGGTGGTCATCGGCACCGGGAGGGTGCTCCACCCCGCGCACCTGCGGGAGGCGATGGGATCGGAGGTGTTCGAGGAGCTCGACCGGGAGCCCGAGGTGCTCGACCTGCCCTTCGACCAGGCGGTGAGCCGACTGGTGGAGCGCTTCGAGCGCGAGTACCTCGACGCGCAGCTCCGCCGCTTCGGGGGGCGCATCCACCGGGTGGCGGCCGCGGCCGGCCTCTCCCGGCGCACCGTCGAGCGCAAGATGAAGAAGTACGCCCTGGATCGCCTCGCCTATGCGCCCGGGGCGGCCGCCGCGGAGGGCGAGGGGGCGGAGTAGAGGCGCGTCCGGCGCCGGAGAGGGCCCCCCTTCCTCCCCACCGGGAGGTCCCGGCAAACGAGGGTTCTCCGCGCCGCGAGGCTCCTGCGCAAACGCTCCGCGGGAGCTTCTTGACCGGGACCCCCGCCCTTGCTACCGTGCCACGACCAAACGGTGGTTTGGCAACTCCCGACACCCAGAAACCTTGGAGGTCTGCCATGAGAGGAATCAGGAAGTTCGGTGCCCTCGCTTTCCTCGCAGCCGGTGCGCTCCTCTCCGGTGTTCCGGCGGGCGCGGCGCCGATCAAGCTCGGCGCGCCCCTGTCGACAGCCTTCCTCTACGGCTGGGACGCCGAGCGGGGCATCAAGCTGGCGGTGGAGGAGATCAACGCGGCCGGCGGCGTCAAGGTCGGAGAGCGAGATGCGCCCTTCTCGGTCGAGGTGATCGACACCCGGGACCTCGAGCCCGGGGTGCCCGGTGGACGACGCCATCAAGGCGGTGGAGAAGCTGATCCTCCAGAAGCAGGTCGACTTCCTGGTCGGCGGCCCGGTGCGCTCCGAGGCGGCCCTGGCGGTGCATGGACCTCCTCAGCCAGCACAAGAAGGTCTCCATCGTCACCACCGGGGTGCTCAGCCCCGGCCTACACCAAGACCATCGGCGAGAACTACGACAAGTACAAGTACGCCTTCCGCATCTCCAACGACATCGTGAACATCATCGTCAAGGAGATCATGGCGGTGTTCGGCGAGCTGCGCACCAAGTTCGGCCTGGAGAAGGTCCTCATCATGGTCCAGGACGTGGCCCACGCCCGCAAGTCCGGCGAGGTGGTGGAGAAGTTCCTCAAGAAGGACGGCTTCGAGGTGACGGGGCACGACATCTACCCCACCGGCAACACCGACTTCGCCCCGGGCCTGCTGGCCTCCCGGCGCAGCAACGCCCAGATCCTGTTCGTGTTCATGGACATGCCGGAGACCGCGATCCTGCTCAAACAGTGGAAGAGCTTCCAGCTCAACAGCGTACCGTTCGGGCTTCATGGCCGCGGCCGAGCAGCCCGGCTTCTGGGACGCCTCGGAGGGCAACGCCGAGTACACGATCGTGGACGTGATCAACGGCGGCAACGCGCCGGCGACGATCACCCCCTGGACCATGAAGTTCGTGGACGCCTACAAGGCCAAGTGGGGGCTGGAGCCCGAGGGTTACGGCACCTCGCTCCAGCTACATGGCGGTCTACGCCCTCAAGGACGCCATCGAGCGCGCCGGCACCCTGGACTCCGACGCCGTGGTGGCGGCGCTTGAGGCGATCGACCTGATGGGCGTGTACGGCCGCATCCGCTTCGACCCCAAGTCCCACCAGGTGATCCCCTCCACCGATCCCGAGCCGAGGGAGCGGTGAGCGGCTTCTTCCAGTGGCAGGACGGCAAGCGGGTGGTGTTCTGGCCCGAGGCCGGCGCCGCCGGTGAGCTCAAGCTGCCGCCCTGGATGAAGAAGTAGCGGCGCCATCCCTCGTCGATCGTCCGTCGGGGTCGTGAGTTCGAAGCCACCGAGCGCCGCCTCCGGCCACGTCCCCGATCCTGTCGACCGGACCCACGCGAGTGTTTGCAGGACATCGCCGTCTACGGCTTCATCCAGTGCGTGGCCCTGATCCTCATGGCCTTCGGCTTCTGCCTGGTCTACGGCGTCAGCCGGCTGCCCAACTTCGCCCACGGCGCCCTCTACGTGCTGACCGGGTTCATCGCCTGGATCCTGGTGGAGCGCGCTGGGCTGCCCTACCTGCTGGCGGCCGGGCTCGCCATCGCTGGCAGCCGGCGCCTGGTGGGTGGCTGATCTACCACCTGGTGCTGCGCCGGGTGCGCGGCATGGAGGTCTCCGAGGTGATCGCCACCTACGCCATCGGCCTGGCGATCCTCGAGGGGCTGCGCTACGCGGGGTTCCGCGGCACGCCCGTACTCCCTGCCCCCGGTCTCCGACGGCGTGGTGTTCCTGTTCGACGTGCCCGTGGACCACCAGCGGGTGGCGGTGGTCGTGCTGGGCGTTCGCGCTCGCTGGCGGGCATCTGGCTGTTCACCCGCTACACCCGCATCGGCCGCGCGCTCAAGGGCATGGCCCAGGACGAGCGGGCGGCGATGATGCTGGGCATCGACTCGGACCGGACCGCCGCCGTGGCCGTGGCCCTGGGCTCGATGATGGCCGGGGTGGCGGCGCTGATCATCTTCTCCCCTGGGGACGATCGTGGTGGAGGAGGGCTACAAGGTGCTGATCTACGCCATCGCCGTGTGCGTGGTGGGCGGGCTCGGGCAGTTGGGCGCGGCACGGTGCTGGCCTCCTTCGTCCTCGGCTACTCCCAGTACGTGACCGTGGCCTACGGCAAGCCCCACTACCAGATGGTGGTGATGCTGCTGGCGATCATCGTCACCCTGATCCTGCGGCCGTCGGGGTTCTTCGGCAAGCAGAAGCAACTCGAGGAGAGGGTCTGAGTGGCAGCGGCGAGCTGGCGCCGCGAGCGGATCGACCGCGGCATCAAGGTGCGCAGCGAGACGATCTACGCCCTGAGTTCCTGCGCAGGAGATCGCCTACCTGCTGGCGCCCCGGCTGCTGCTGATCGGCGGCTTCGCTGCTGCTGCCCCTGGCTGCTCCTGCCGCTGGCCCTACTGGAGCCGGGTGGGCTCTGCGCGTGTGCGTCCTGGCGCTCCTGGCCGATCTCCTTCGACTTCCTGGCCAACTACGTGGGCCTGGTGTGCCTCGGGCGGCGCCTTCTTCTACGGGGTCGGGGGCTACGTCGCCGCCCTGCTGAACACCCAGCTGGGCCTGCCGCCGGTGTTGTCGATCCCCCTGGCCACGGTCCTGGGGGCGCGTCTTCTGCACCGTCGGCTCTCGCCCTGCCTGCCGCTGCGCGGGCATCTACTTCGCCATCGTCACCCTGATGTACCCGCTGCTGATGACCCGGCTGATCGAGGCCGCGGACATCTTCGGCGGCACCGAGGGGTTCCGGGGCATCGACGGGCTTCTCCTCGCCGTGGCTCGAGCAGTACGGGCTGGTCATCGGCATGCTGCTCTTCGCGGTGTTCGGCCTGCGGCGGTTCGTCACCGAGGACGCCGGGCTGGTGATCCGGGCGGTGAAGGACAACGACCAGGCGGTGCGCGCCTCGGGGATCAGCGTCGCCTGGACCAAGACCAAGGCGGTGTTCCTGGCCTCGCTGCTCGGGCTGCTTCGCCGGCGCCTACTACATCCACCTGTACCGCAACGTCGGGCATCTCCTCCTTCGCCCTGGACCTGTCCATCCTGCCCATCGCGGCCACGGTGATCGGCGGCGGCGGCACCCTGATCGGGCCCGGTCCTGGGGAGCCTCCTGCTGGTGCCCCTGTCCGAGTTGCTGCGCGACTTCGGCAGCCTGCGGATCGTGGTCTACGCCCTGGTGCTCACCGGCTTCGTGGTGCTCCGGAGCGAGGGCATCCTGCTACTTCGCGACCCGCAAGTACCAGCAGTTCGAGCGGTGGGTGAAGGTATGACCGTGCCGTCCACGCACGCGTCGCACGAGGCCGATCCTGGAGATCGAGGACCTCTCCAAGCACTTCGGCGGGGTCAAGGCCGTGGACGGGGTCGAGCTTCCGCGTCGAACCAGGGCGACGTGGTCGGCATCATCGGGCCCAACGGCTCGGGCAAGACCACCCTGGTCAACTGCATCACCGGCTTCCTCAAGCCCACGGCCGGGGCCGGGTGCGCTTCCGGGGCCGCGACATCACCGGCATGAAGCCCCACCGGATCGCCGACCTGGGGGTGACGCGCACCTTCCAGATCATGCGGCCCTACTTCTCCATGCCCGCCTACAAGAACCTGGTCATCCCCCTCGTCCTCCCCCCGCGCCCGGCGGGTGGGCGGCTGGCGGGGCGGCGGCCGCCACGGCGACCGCGACACCGTGGCGGTGGACATCCTGGAGGAGCTCGGCTTCGAGCGCGACTCCCGGGTGCCCTACAAGACTCGCGGGCACCCTGCCCACCGGCTACCTCAAGCGCCTGGAACTCGGCCGCTGCCTGGCCCTGCGGCCCGAGGTGATCATCTGCGACGAGGTGTTCTCGGGCCTCTCCGCCAGCGAGATCTCGAGCCTCGTGCCCCTGATCGAGAAGCTCCACGACCAGGGCATCACCCTGATCATGATCGAGCACCGCCTGCGCGGAGCTGTTCCGGGTGGCCAACCGGGTGGTGGCCCTGTCCTCCGGGCGAGAAGATCGCCGAGGGCGACCCCCGCGGAGGTGATGGAGCACCCGAAGGTGCGCGAGGCCTACATGGGCTCGGAGGAGGGCGTCGTATGCTAGAGGCCACGCGGTCTCATGGTCTTCTACGAGAACATGCTGGCCCTGAACAACGTCAGCCTCACCTGCCCTGCGACGACGGGGAGGTGCGGGGTCTTCGGGGCCAACAGCGCCGGCAAGTCCACCCTGATGTACGCCCTGTCGCGGCATCATCCTCGACATCCAGCACAAGGAGCGGATGCGCGGCGGCGAGCGCATCTCCCTGTTCGGCGAGATCCGCCACGACGGCGACGACATCACCGGCCTCAAGGCCCACCAGCGGGCCCGCCGGGGGCTCGTGCTGTGCCCGGAGCGCCGCCGGCTCTTCCCCGAGTCCACGGTGGCGGAGAACCTCAAGATCGGCGGCCTACCTGGCCAGCGCCGCCCAGGCCAAGGAGACCTGCGAGTTCGTGCTCGAGCTCTTCCCGGCGCTGCAGAAGCGCTTGCTGCGCCGGCCGGCGGGGTTCCTGAGCGGTGGCGAGCAGCAGATGGTGGCCATCGGCCGGGCGCTGATGGCCCAGCCCAAGCTGCTGCTGCTCGACGAGCCGCTGCTGGGGCTGGCCCCGGCCATCCAGCACACGGTGGTGGCGTCGATCCCCATATCCGCGACCGAGCGCGGGATCTCGGTGATCGTCACCGAGCAGTACGCCCGGCCGGTGATGCCGTACGTGGACTACGCCTACATCGTGGAGAACGGTTCCACGGTGATCGCAGGGCACCCGGGAGGAGCTGCTGGGCAACCCCGACGTCCGGGCGGCCTACTTCGGATGTTGAGCGGGAGCGGTCAGCTGTCAGCAGGTCAGCGGTCAGCCGTCAGCGGTCAGCGTGTCGGCGGTCAAGGAGACGGTCCGGTTTTGGCTGACCGCGGAACGCCGGATCGCTGAATCGCTTCTCTCACCCGTCACCCGCAACTCGTCACCGGATCACCGAAACGGACGCCCATGAGCCAGCCCTACACCGTCGAAGGCCTCACCATCGACCCCGCGCGGCAGAGTACACCTTCACGCGGCTCTACGAGATGGCCGAGCGCCACCCGGACCGGGACCGCCCTGGTCTACCTCGGCACCCGCTTCACCTTCCGCTGGCTCCGGCACGCCATCGATCGCTTCGCCGGCGGCGCTGGCCGAGCTCGGCGTGGGGCGCCGGGACCGGGTGATGCTCTACCTCTCCAACTGCCCCCAGTGGGTGATCGCCAACTTCGCCGATCCAGCGCCTCGGGGCCGTGGTGGTGCCGGTCTCGCCCCATCTACACCGCCCACGAGCTGCGAGTACCTCGTCCAGGACGCCGGGGTCGAGACCGTGGTGTGCCAGGACACCAACTACGGCTACGTCCACGAGGTGCTGGACGCAGACCTGGCTCAAGCAGCATCGTGGTCACCACCCTCACCGAGCTGCTGCCGCGGCTGGAAGGTCTGCGCTCGGGCCACCTCCTCAACGTGATCCCCACCGGCAAGGTCGCCCAGGGGCGGCACATCCACCGCTTCGGCGACCTGCTGGCCAGGGCGCCCGCCCAGCTCCCCCCGAGGTCGACGATCGATCCCTGGCGCGACCTCGCCAACATCATGTACACCGGCGGCACCACGGGCTTCCCCAAGGGGGTGCCGAGCAACCACGCCACCGAGGTGGCCTACATCCGCGACGTCATGGAGCGAGGTCGCTGGGGCCCCACACCGACGGAGGGTACGGACACCGTCCTGCATGGTGAACCCGCTCTACCACATCATGGCCAAGGGCTTCATGCATCGCCGCCGGGCTCAACTTCGGCAACACCATGGTCCTGATGCCCCTGCCCCACGTGGACGCCCTGATGAGGAGATCGAGCGCCACCGGGTGCGCTGGCTGCTGGGGGTCCCGGCGCTCTACCGCATGATCCTGGAGAGCGACCGCCTCGACGCAGTACCGCCTCGACTCGCTGCGCTACTGCTACTGCGGCGGCGACGTGCTGCCCGGCGAGGTCTTCCAGCGCTGGCGCGAGCACACCGGCGCGCCCGATCTACCAGGTCTACGGCTCCACCGAGGTGGGCCACGTGGCCTACAGCCTGCCTCGAGGAGGAGCCCGAGCCCACGGTCATCGGCCGGCCCCTGCCCATCCTACCGCTGCCGCGTCGCCGACCCGGAGACCCTGGAGCCGGTGCCCCTGGGCGAGGTCGGGGAGCTGTGTGGTCACCTCCGACTTCAACCTGAAGAGCTACTGGAACAAGCCGGAGGAGACCGCAGCGCTCCTTCGTCTCCATCGAGCGACGAGATCTACTACCGCATGGGCGACTACGTGACGGCCGACGAGAGCGGGCAGATCCGCTTCATGGAACGCACCGCCGACGTCATCAAGCACAAGGGCTACCGGGTCTCGGCCTCCGAGATCGAGGCCGTGCTGCAGGACCACCCGACGGTCATGGGCGCCTGCGTGGTGGGGGTGGAGGACCCGGCGGTCGGCGAGCGGCATCAAGGCCATCGTGGTGCTCGAAGACGACGCCAAGGGGGTTTCCGGCGACGACCTGCAGCCGCTGGTGCCAGGAGCGCCTCGCCTCCTACAAGGTGCCCCAGTACATCGAGTTCCGCGACATGCTCCCCAAGAGCAAGGTCGGCAAGCTCCTGCGCCGCGAGATCCGCGACGAGGAGCGGCGGAAGAGCGGACGCTGACCCCGCGCTCCCCGATGCACGGGCTTCACGCCCCGCCCATCCCCTCGGCGTCGCCGAAGAGGAATCGGTCCAGCGCCTCCCACGGCAGATAGCCCGCCTCGACCCGCCCTCCGAAGGCGTGGGTGGGGACCGCCGAGACACCGAGGCGCTGCGCCCGGCGCCACGCTTCGTCCACGGCCGGCCCGAACGACCCCTCGCGCAGCACGCGCCCCGCCTCTCCCGGGTCCAACCCGGCGTCCTCGGCGACGCGGGTCAACTCCTCGGTTCGGGCGATGTTCCTCCCCTCGGCGAAGTACGCCCGGAACACCCCGCGGCGGAACTCCGCTCCCCTGCCCCGGGCTTCGGCCCACGCACCCAGTTCCTGGGCACGCCGGGTGTTGTAGGTGCGGGTGCGTTCTCCCCAGGGAAGCCCCAGGCCGAGGGCGGTCCCGCGCAGCCGCTCCATCAGCCGGGGCACGTCCACGCCTCTCCCGGCGAAGAGCTCCTCCAGGTCCATGCCCGACTCCGGGACTTCCGGATGGAGCGGGAACGGCACCCACCGCACCGCCAGCCGCCTCTCCCGCTCCGCTCTCTCGACACCCACGGTGTCGAAGTAGCACCAGGGTCAGACGTAGTCGAAGAAGACTTCCAGCGGGCCGGGTTCGGGCACGACGGCTCCTCTCTGCGGGCTCGGGACGGGCACCGCGGCCCGCCCCTTACCCCTCTCGGGTCAACCAAGCGCGGATCACGTCGATCTGGTCGGCGGCGGCCAGGGCCGGGGCGTGCCCGATCCCCGGGAACTCCACCACGTCCACCGGCGGCCCCTTCCCGCGCATCTCCGCGACGGTCTCGGGCAGCAGCAGGTCCGAGTCGGCGCCGCGAAGCACCAGCACGGGGCAGCGCACGCCGGCCCAGACGCCCCAGAGGTCCACGTCCTGCGCGGGGGCCGCCCGGAAGCCGGCGGCGATCGCGGGGTCGTAGTGCAGGCGCAGGGTGCCGTCGGGGAGGCGCCGGGCGCTGTGCTCGGCCAGGTGCCGCCACTGCTCGTCGGTGAGGGGGCCGAAGGGACGGTGTACCTCCCGCAGGTGAGCCTCCAGGGCGGGGAGGTCCTCGAACCGCGGGTCGGACCCGACGTAGGCGGCGATGCGCTCCACGGCGGCCTTCGGGATCCAGGGGCCCACGTCGTTGAGGACGAGGCGGCGGATCGGGGTGCCCGGCTGGGCTGCGAGCATCATGCCGAGCAGCCCCCCCATGGAGGTGCCGACCCAGGAGACCTCCTCCACCCCGAGGCGGGCGATCAACGCGGCCAGGGCGTTCAGGTAGACGGGGTACCCGTAGTCCTCCGCGGCGGGCAGCCAGTCGCTGGCCCCGCGGCCCGGCACGTCGGGGCACACCACCCGGAAGCGGTCCGTCAGCGCCCGGGCGAGGAAGTCGAAGTCCCGCCCGGTCCGGGTCAGGCCGTGGACGCACACCACCGTCCCGGAACCCTCGGGGCCCTCCCACTCGGCGTAGGCCATCCGGCAGAAGCCGTGCGGGCCGAGCGTCGACACGGTGCCTGGCTTCACGGACACACCTCCCGTTCCCTCTGCCGCGGCCCGACCCGGGACCTCCCCCGAACGTACCAGAGGAGGCCCAGTGCCTGGGCCGCGGAGAGCAAACCGATCCCGACCCCGTATCCAGCCGGATCGTACCCCCCGTCCGCGGTCTGCGGCCAGAGCCCGAGCAGGGACCCCATGCCCCACTGGACGCCGAAGGCCGCCACGAAGACCAGGAGGTTGAGGGCCGTGTTCACCCGGCCGGCGAGCCCGGGGGGGAAGGACCGGACCAGGGAGGCGTAGCAGAGGATCCCGGAGGTTCCGAAGAAGCCGAAGAGCACCCACAGCGCGCGGGGCAGGCCCAACCCGCCGCACGCCAGCGCGGCCTGCAGCAGGCCGAACACGGCCATTCCCGCGGCTGCGAGCACCCCCGGTTCCACCCCGCGGCGGGCCGCGAACGCGCCGGCACCCCCCAGCGCGAGGAACCCCGCGACCATGGCGGCGGCGGTCCAGAACAAGACGCCCGCCGCGGACTCCCGCGGGAGTCCCGCCACGTCCCGGAGCCAAGGCCCCGCCCACAGCCCCTGGAGGGCCAGGAACGACGCCTGGGACGACACGGCCAGGGGGGCGAGCCTCCAGAAGACGCGTGAGCCGAACACGCTCCGAACTCCCGCCACCTGCTCCCCGAGCGTCTGTCCGGTACCGCTGCCGGGGTCCTTCGGAACGACGACGCGGATGACCACGGCCACCGCGACGGTCGCCAGCGACAGGGCCCCGAAGATCCCCCGCCAGTCGGTGAACCGGAGGGCCGCCTGGACCGGCGCCGTGGCGGCCAGGGCACCGAGCCCTCCGGCCGCCATCTGGACGCCGTTCACCAGGGGGAGCCGTTCCGCCGGGAACCCCCGCGCGAAGCTCGTGAACGCGGCCATCAGGCAGGCGGAGACCCCCAACCCGATGAGGCCCCGGCCGAGGACGAGGGTCTGGGGCGTGCGCGCCACCGAGAACAGGAGGGAGCCCGCGGCGGCCGCGCAGAGCAGAACGGCCTCCACCTTGCGCGGCTCGAAGCGGTCGAGGAGAACGCCCAGCGGCAGTTGGAACGCCGCGAAGGTCAGGAAGTACGCGGAGGTCAGCAGCCCGAGGTCGGAGGGGCCGAGTCCAAGGTCGGCGACCAGGTCCGGAGCGATGACCGCGTTCACGACGCGGTACAGGTACGAGAGGAAGTAGCCGGCCGCAAAGGGCGCCAGGATCCGGGCGTGTCTCGCGGCCTGCCCCCTCATCGTCCGAGCCCTCCGTCACTTCCTTCGCGGCGTGCCCGCACAGCATAGCCCAACCCGGCCCCACCGATCACCGCCGCATCGCGCCTTTGCGAAGACCGCCGGGCCGGCCCGAGCCGGCAAACCCGTGCCCATTTGTGGAAGGCTCCGCCACACTCGTGCGAAGCAAGTTCCGACGCGGTGGGCCTGCCCCCGCGGTGCAGACCGGGGACGGTCCTCGCAGAGCCGTCGGGCACCGCTCTTGCTAGAGCGTGAGTCACGGGGTGAAGGGGCCTGCGCGGGGGACGCCCCGGCGCAGCCCGACCGGCACCCCCCTTCCGGCGAGGCGGAACCATGCCCCAGGCGACTGCAGCACCCCGGCGCTCCCGCACGACCACCGACCGCTTCCACCGTCTCGGCAGCGACTTCGCGGAGGCGGTGCTCCCCGGGGTCGAGTCGGAGGTCCTGGCGGCGTTCTCGGCCGTCGATGCCGCGTCCGGGGCCAGGCCCTTCCCCGAGGACGCGGAACTCGCCGCGTTCCTCTTCGACGTGAGCCGCCTCGCCGCCGCCGAGGCGGGCGTGCCCTCTTCCGAGATCGAGCTCCTGCTCCCGGCGGTCGCCTCGTGGCTCTTCCACCGCCGCGAGGGCGCCTACGGCACCTCGCCTCCGCTGTTCTCCGCCTTCCTGCTCCGCCGCGGGAGCGGCCCCGACGACGGCGCACCCGACCCCGCGCCGGAGGAGCGGGTCATGGCCGCGGTCCGGCGACTGCTCGACGGGTACGGCCTGGGAGGGGCGGACCGGCTGGACCTCGCCTTCGCCATCTCCCGGGGACTGGAGCCCCACCTCGCCCGGGGTCGGGCCGTCCTCGCACGCCACGACGCCGACTCCCGGCGCGCGCCGACCGTCGTCTCCGACGAAACGGGGAGCGACCTCGCGCGGAGCGCCGATCCGCCGCCGCCCCCCTGAGATCCGGTCCTCCGGCCGCCCGACTCCGCCTCCCCGACCCCGAGCCGCTCTCAAGCCCGCGCCGCGACTACCGATAAGGGAAGGTTGCGGGTCGGAACCCTTCCGGCGCGCTCCACGGAGGGATCATGATCAAGAAGATCCGTACGGACGACCTCGAGGTCGGGATGTTCGTCTCGGACTTCAACACCCCCTGGCTCCGCCACCCCTTCCTCGGAAACCGCCGCAAGATCCGCAGCAGCCGGGATGTCGACGCCCTCCTCCGCCAAGGCGTGGTCGAGGTCTACATCGACACGTCCCGCGGCCGGGACAGCGCGAACGCCCTCAGCGCCGACGAGGCCGAGTCCGCCCTGCGCACCCGGCTCCAGTCGGAGATCTCCATGCTGCCGGACTCGCCGGACCGTTCCGGCTCCCCGCCGCCTGCCCCGGAGATTCCCTTCGAACAGGAACTGCGGCGGGCGCGGAAGATCTACGAAGAGGCCAGGTGCGTGGTCCGCGACTTCTTCGACACGGTGCGGTCCGGTGGGGAGGTGGACGGAGACGCGGCCCGGGAGACCGTCTCCCGGATGGTCGACTCCATCTTCCGCAACCCCGATGCCCTCCTGAGCCTCGCCCGCCTCAAGAGCTTCGACGACTACACCGCGCACCACTGCCTGAACGTGGCCGTGCTCGCGCTCCACCTGGGAGCCGCCCTCGGGGTCCTCCAGGCGGAACTGCTGCGCCTCGGGATCGGCGCGATCCTGCACGACCTGGGAAAGGTCCGCGTCCCGGCCGATCTGGTCAAGAAGCAGCACGGGCTCAGCGGGGCCGAGTTCGAGCTCGTCAAGACCCACGTGGCCCAAGGCGCCGACATCATCCTGCGCTCCCCGAACCTCCCGGAGGACGCGGCCCTGGTCGCCCTCAACCACCACGAACGCTACGACGGGAGCGGCTACCTGCGGGGCCTTCGCGGGGCCGCCATCGGGAAGTTCGGCCTCATCGTCACCGTCGCCGACGTCTACGACGCGATGACCTCGGAGCGGAGCTACAAGAAGCGAATCGCGCCGGCGCAGGCCGTGAAGCGCATATACGAGTGGGCCGGCTCGTACTTCCACCCGGTCCACGTCCGCAGGTTCATCCAGTGCGTCGGGATCTACCCGACGGGATCCCTCGTGCAACTGGACAGCGGGGAGACCGGGGTGGTCGTGCGCCAGAACCGGGGGCAGGCCCTCCGCCCGTGGATCCGGCTGTGCCGCGACCACACAGGCCGCCCCGTGCCCCAGGGAACGGACGTGGATCTCCGGGCGCCGGACGCCTCCGGGCGCAAGGCCCACTCCCGCTCCGTCCAAAGGGTCCTCCACCCCGAGGACCGGGACGTCGACGTGGAACGCGTGCTCGCGCAGAGGTCCGCCCGGGCGACGCCCCGGGCCGTCGCCGTATGACCCCGCCCGCGGGGGGCCTCCACGCAGACCGGTTTCCGGTTGAGTTCCGGGCCCGCGGCCACTAGCATAGCCCTCCCGACACGCGCCGCACCGGCGCCGCATGCCCGGCTCGCCATGGACCCCCTCGTCCCCGTCGTCGTCATCTCCTGCTCGGGCCCGATCCTGGGCTCCCTCATCGGAGTGCTCCGGGCGCCCGGCGAGCGCTTCATGTACAACATGATGAGCTTCGCCGCCGGGGTCATGCTCGCGATCTCCTTCCTGGAACTCATCCCCGAGAGCCTCCTGTTCTGCTCGGTCCCCCTTTGCGCACTCGGGGTGGCGCTCGGCGCCCTGGCGATGTTCGGTCTCGACAAGCTCCTGCCCCACATCCACCCCGAGCTGTGCGCCCAGGAACAGGGGAGGAACCTGAACCGGACCGCGGTGTACCTGCTGGTGGGGATCTTCCTGCACAACTTCCCGGAGGGGCTCGCCATCGCCGTCGGCTCGGTCTCGGAATCGAGCCTGACCTTCGTGATCGCCACGGCCATCGCCATCCACAACGTGCCGGAGGGGATCTGCACGGCCACGCCGTACTACCGCATCACCGGGCGCCGGCTACGGGCCTTCCTCGCGAGTTCCTCCACCGCGATCCCCATCGTGGGCGGCTACGTCCTGGGGCGGCACCTCTACCAGGCCATCGAGCCCGCCGCCATCGGACTCATCGTGGCGGCGACGGCCGGCGTCATGGTGTACATCTCGGCGGACGAACTGATCCCGGCCTCGTGCTTCCGGTTCAGCAACCACAGCACCATCTTCTCCCTGATCGCGGGAGTGATCTTCGTCGTGCTCCTCGGAGGCATCTGAGCGTCGCTCCGCCGCGCGGGGGCATCCTTGACGCACCCGCGAGAGCCCCCGTAGGATGCCGGCCCGGCCAACGAACGACCACGCCTGCGAGTCCATGCTAGAACTGCGAGACGTCTACACCTACTACGGCGAGCATCCAGGCGCTGAAGGGGGTATCCCTCGAGGTGGGCGCGGGCGAGATCGTCTCCCTCATCGGCGCCAACGGCGCAGGGCAAGACCACGACCCTGATGTCGATCTGCGGGATCGTCCCGCCGCGGCGCGGTGAGATCCTCTTCGAGGGCGCACCCATCCACCGCAGGACCCCCGGACGACATCGTCTGCCTGGGGATGATCCCAGGTGCCCGGAAGGCCGGCGCATCTTTCCCCACCTGACCGTGGCCGAGAACCTGGACCTCGGGGCGTTCCTCCGGCGCGACAAGGAGGCGATCCGCCGGGATCTCGCGTACGTCTTCGAACTCTTCCCGATCCTCGCGGAGCGCCGCAACCAGGCCGGGGGCACCCTGAGCGGCGGCGAGCAGCAGATGCTGGCCATCTCCCGGGCCCTGATGGCCCGGCCGCGGCTGCTCCTCCTGGACGAGCCCTCCCTGGGGCTGGCACCCCTGGTCGTGAAGCGCATCTTCGAGATCGATCGAGCGCATCAACCGCGAGAACGGACACGACCATCTTCCTGGTGGAGCAGAACGCCAACCTGGCGCTGCAACTCGCCCACCGGGGCTACGTGATGGAGAACGGGGCGATCACCCTGGTGGACCGGGCGGACGCCCTGCTGTCCAACGAGGCCGTGAAGACTGCCTACCTGGGCCTGTAGGAGCCGAAGCCCCTGCGGCTCGCCAGTTGACGATCGGGCCCACTCCTGCTACAAGTCGCGCCTGTCAGGTCCGGCCGCTCCGGGCGCGCCGAGTTCGACAGCCTGGGCGGCGTGACGGTTCGGTCCCCTCCGGAACCTTTCCCGAGGAGATGGACGATCAGAGGCAATTCCGTACCGTGGTGGCCATCCTGCTGGCGGCGGCGATCGCGGGAGCCGTGGGCTGCGGCCAGAAGGAGGGCCGGCGACGGCCCAGAAGGAGGCTCCCGCGGAGGCGACGAAGGAGGCTCCCAAGACCCCCATCAAGCTCGGAGTGGCGGGACCGCACAGCGGCGACCTGGCCTCCTACGGCATCCCGGCCACCAAGGCGGCCAAGTTCGTGGTGGACGAGATCAACGCCAAGGGCGGCGTGCTGGGCAAGCAGGTGGAACTGCTCGTCGAGGACGACGTGTGCAAGCCCGAGGTCGCGGCCAACACTGCGGCCAAGCTGGTATCCGACGGGGTGGTCGCGGTACTGGGCCACATCTGCAGCGGCGCCACCAAGGCCGCCCTGGGCACCTACAACGACGCCAAGATCATCGTGATGTCTCCGTCGGCCACCAACCCCGCCCTGACCCAGAGCGGCGACTACCCCAACTTCTACCGCACCATCGCCTCGGACGACATGCAGGCCAAGCTGGGCGTGGAGTTCGCCATCGGCACCCTGAACGCCAAGAAGATCGCCGTGATCCACGACAAGGGCGACTACGGCAAGGGCTACGCCGAGTTCGCCAAGAAGTTCCTGGAAGAGATCCAGCGGTAGGCCGAGGTGGTGCTGTACGAGGGCATCACCCCCGGCGCGGTGGACTACTCGGCGATCGTCTCAGAAGATCAAGCAGTCAGGGCGCCGAGGCCGTACATCTACGGCGGCTACCACCCGGAGGCCTCCAAGATCGTCACCCAGATGCGCAAGAAGAACATGGACATCCCCTTCGTCTCCGACGACGGCGTCAAGGACGACACCTTCATCAAGGTGGCCAAGGAATACGCCGAGGGCGTGTACGCCACCGGCCCCATGGACACCTCCGACCTGCCCCTGTACCAGGACGGCGGTGGAGAAGCACAAGAAGCCTTCGGCGAAGAGCCCGGCGCGTTCTACAAGGAGGCCTACGCCGCCGCCATCGCCCTGCTCAACGCGATCGAGAAGGCCGGCTCCACCGAGTACGCGGCGCTCGAGAAGGCCCTGCGCAGCGAGTGGGTGGAGACCCCGGTGGGCAAGATCAGCTTCGACGAGCGGGGCGACGCCAAGGGCGTGGGCTTCTCCATGTACCAGGTGAAGGACGGCAGCTACGTAGAGGTGCAGAGTAGCGCAGCGTCAGCGGGTCAGTCAGGAGGCGGGGGAGGAGCCGCCGGCCTCTCCCCGCGCCGTATCTCCACCCGCAGGAACCCGCGCAGCCGCGACCGGCGCAGGACGGCGCGAACGGCCCCATGGAATACTTCCTCGAGCTCCTGCTGAGCGGCCTGACCCGGGGCAGCATCTACGCCCTCATCGCCCTGGGCTACACGATGGTCTACGGCATCATCGAGCTGATCAACTTCGCCCACGGCGAGATCTACATGATCGGGGCCTTCACCGCCCTGATCGTGGCCAGCGTGCTGACCGTCCAGGGGATGCCGGCCTGGCGGTGCTCATCCTGGCTGCGGTGGCCGTCGCTGGTCTACTCGGCCGCCTACGGCTACACGGTGGAGAAGATCGCCTACAAACCCCTGCGCCACGCGCCCCGGCTCTCGCCGCTGATCAGCGCCATCGGCATGTCGATCTTCCTGCAGAACTACGTACTCCTGGCCCAGACCTCGGACTTCGTCCCGTTTCCCAGCCCTGATCCCCGAGTTCGGGTTCATGGAGCCGGTGGCCCACATCATCGGCTCGGCCGAGGTGGTGATCATCGTCACCGCCGCGGTGGTGATGGTCGCTGCTCACCCTGCTGATCAAGTACACCCGCATCGGCAAGGCCATGCGCGCCACGGCCCAGGACAAGACCATGGCCATGCTGGTGGGCGTCAACGTGAACCGGGTCGATCTCCATGACCTTCATCGATCGGCTCCGCCCTGGCAGCCATCGGAGGGGTGCTGATCGCCTCCCACATCGGGCAGATCAACTTCTATCATCGGGTTCATCGCCGGGCATCAAGGCGTTCACCGCCGCGGTGCTGGGCGGCATCGGCAGCATCCCTGGCGCGGCCGTGGGCGGCCTGTTCCTGGGCCTGGTCGAGAGTCTTCGCCACCGGCTACGTCTCCAGCGACTACGAGGACGTGTTCGCGTTCGCGCTCGCTGGTGGTCGGTGCTGATCTTCCGGCCCGCGGGCATCCTCGGCCGGGCCACGACGCAGAAGGTGTGACGCCGTGCACCGGCGGCAACCGCGGCCGAGGCGCCGGGGACCCCTTGAACGAACTGCGTCAGTCCCTCTCGTCGCCCTGTGGTTCATCGTTCCTCACCTTCCCCATCATGGTGATCCGGGTGAACACCGTGGAGGAGATGGTGGAGTGGCGCTGGATGCAACATCCTCTACGTCGGCGGGCGGCGTTTCGTGCTGTCGTACCTCTGGCGCTACCTGCACCGCCGCGAAGGAAGGCGGGGGAGGAGGCGATGCGACGGGGAGCGGGGAGACTCCCTGCACCCAGCGTCTGCTCGAACGACCGGCGGGTCACGATTCCGGCGCTGTCCTCGCGGGGTGGCCCTGTTCGCCGTGGTGTTCCCCCCTGTTCAGCTCCTACCAGGTGAACATCATGATCACCGCCCTGATCTACGTGGTGCTCGGGCTCGGCCTGAACATCGTGGTCGGGCTGGCCGGGCTGCTGGACCTGGGCTACGTGGCGTTCTACGCGGTGGGGGCCTACAGCTACGCACTGCTCAACCTGCACTTCGGCCTCGTGGCTTCTGGGTCGGCGATCCCCGTGGGCATGGCGATCGGGGCCGCTGTTCGGCATCCTGCTGGGCATCCCGGTGCTGCGCCTGCGAGGCGACTACCTGGCGATCGTCACCCTGGGCTTCGGCGAGATCATCCGCCTCGTCCTCGAGAACTGGAACGACTTCTCCTACGGCCCGAGCGGCATCGCCAACATCCCGCGGCCGAGCCTCTTCGGGGTGGAGCTGAACCTGCAGCAGACGCACCGATGTACATGTACTACCTGATGATCGGCCTGGTGCTGTTCACCGTCTTCGTGGTCAACCGGCTACAGAACTCCCGCCTCGGGCCGCTCCTGGGTGGCGCTGCGAGAGGACGACATCGCCTGCCAGGCCATGGGCATCGACCGCATGAAGACCAAGCTCGCGGCCTTCGCCCTGGGGGCCACCTGGGCCGGCATGGTCCGGGGTGATCTTCGCCGCCAAGACCACCTTCATCAACCCGGCCAGCTTCACCCTGTGGGAGTCGATCATCATCCTCTCCATCGTGGTGTTCGGCGGCATGGGGTCGATCACCGGGGTGATCCTCGGCGGCTTCGTCCTGATCCTGCTGCCCGAGTCCCTGCGCGAGTTCTCCGAGTACCGGATGCTGATGTTCGGCGCCACGATGGTGCTGATGATGATGTTCCGGCCCCAGGGCCTCATCACCAACGTGCGCCGAAGCTACGAGTTCCGACGCCGGAGGCCACGCAGCCCGCGGGGGACGGCTGACGATGGAGACCGTCCTCGAGGTCCGGGACCTGGGCATGAACTTCGGCGGCCTGCGCGCCATCGACGGCGTGGACCTGGACGTGCGACGCGGCGAGATCGTGGCCCTGATCGGTCCCAACGGCGCCGGCAAGACCACCTTCTTCAACTGCGTCACCGGCATCTACAACCCCACCGACGGCGACATCGTCGTGTCTCCTCCGGGGACGGCGCCCACGAGGATCAACGGGTGC
>CAVPOV010000025.1:0-131500 GCA_963707045.1 uncultured delta proteobacterium | reverse complement strand
GATGCGGGCCATGCGCTCGATTCAGCGCCTCGTCCTCCAGCAGAGTGAGGAAGCGGCGCCGCAGCTCCTCCCAGCGGGTGCAACCTTCGCCATGCCACCAGCGGGCCAGGTTGGCGGCCACCACGCTGTAGGACTGCAGGGGATGGATGGCGGTAAGAAGCGGGCCTGGGCGCGCCGGGTATCCAGCCCCAAAGGCAGCCCACATAGCGCCGGGTGTGGGTGGTGACGGGCTCCGAGAAGTCCCCTGGAGGGTGGGCTGACCGCCCCCAGCACCGTGACCGACCCGGGCGAGCCGCTCAAGGTGCGCACCCGCGCCGCTCGCTCGTAGAAGTCCGCCAGCCGGCTGGAGAGATCAGGCCGGGTAGCCGCCTCCCCGGGTAGCTCCCCGAGGCGCCCCGAGACCTCCCGGAGGGCCTCGGCCCAGCGGCTGGTGGAGTCCGCCATCAGGGTGACGTTGAGCCCCTGGTCCCGGAAGTATTCCGCGACCGTGATCCCGGTGTAGATGCTCGCCTCCCGAGCGGACACCGGCATGTTGCTCGTGTTGGCGATGACTACGTGCGCTCCAGCAGGGGCCGGCCGCTGCGGGGGTCCTCCAGTTCCATGAACTCGGCGAGCAGGCCGGCGATCTCGTTGCCCCGCTCCCCGCAGCCCACGTACACGATGACGTCGGCGTTGCACCACTTGGCGATGGTCCGAGCAGGCCAGTCCGCTTGCCGGTGCCGAAGCCCCCGGGGATGGAGGCGGTACCCTCGAGGGCCACCGGGAACAGGCAGTCGATGATGCGCTGGCCGGTCAGCATGGGCTCGTCGGAGTCCGAGCCGCTTCCGCCACCGGGCGGGGCATCCGCACCGGCCAGTAATGGCTCATGGCGATGGGGTGCAGGGATCCGTCGGGGGTGCGCAGCGGCAGACCGGCTCGTCATCCCCGTAGGTGCCGGCCTCGGCGATCTCCAGCAACCACGCCCGCGGCAGGTTCGGCGGGACCAGGCGGCGTTGCGGCAGTCCGGATTCGTTCCCGATGGTGCCAACAGCGGCCCCCGGCGTCAGGCTCGCGCCCACCGTTACCCCAGGGGTGAAGTGGAAGCGGCCGGGCTCCGCCTCTCGCAGGCCCGCGGTCACATAGGGGTCACTGGTATCGCCGATGGGCCGCAACAGGCCGTCGAAGATGCGCGCAAGCAGTCCCGGCCCCACCCGGATGGAGAGCAGGCGCCCGCTGCCGTTGACCAGGACGCCGGGACGCAGGCCGCTGGTGTCCTCGTAGAGCTGCACCGTGATGCTGTCCGTGGCGATGCGGATCACCTCGCCGAGGAGCCGCTGTCGCCCACGGTCACCGCCTCGCGCAGACGGAAGGCCCCGTCCGGTCTGGCCCGCAGCACCGGGCCGTTGATCCAAGTGGCAAGCGCCGTGCCATCTTTCAGGTACCTCCTCCAGCAGGGCCAGGAGTCTGGCCTCGATGCGGGTACGGTCCTTGAGCAGCCCCTCGAGGCTGGCGTCGAGCAGTGCGCCGACCCCTTCGATGGCGAGACCGGCGGAGATGGATCCATCGGCGACGAAGCGCGGCTCTGTCCCCAACTCGGCAGCCAGCAGGGTACCCAGGGCTCGCCACTCCGTCTCCGGCCAATCCGGCGCGTGGCGCAGGGTCCAGACCCCCTTGGGAAGGAGGCGCCGCGCCTGCTCCAGCGCGCCCTGGACCCACGTCTGGCGACCCGCGGGGTCGCGCCACCGCGAGAGACGCAAGACAGCCTCGAGGCGCGGCCAGGCGACGGCGAGGATACGGGCGCTCGCGCGCTCCCCGCCGGCCCGCTCCCGGGTGTCCTTTTCGGCGCGGGCGGCCTCGATGCGCTCTCGCGAGCCGGTGCGCTCCGCCAGGACCCGCTGGTGCAGGCGGGCGCGCTCCTCTTGGTAGGTCCGGCCGATGAGCTCCGCCGCCTCCCGGCGGGCGGCATCCATCAGGGCGCGGCACTCCGCCTCGCGGTAGGCCTCCACCAGCTCGAGGCAGACCCTGCTCGCGCTCTTCCAGGTTCATTCCGCCATCCCCAGTTGACGTCGCACCAGCTCCACCCGGTCCGGGGGGAGGAGGCGCCAGCGCACGTCAGGAATCACCAGGACCAGGGGCCGCTCCGCTGCCTGGGTCCTGCGCAGCAGATCCGGTGGCAGGGCCTGGGCGGCCTCGGCGGTCAGCAGGATCAACTGCACCCGCTCCAGCAGGGTCCGAAACAGGGCCGGGGTCTCCGCCGGGGTAGGGCTGTGACACTCCACCCCCCGAGGCGAAATCCCAGGGCCGAGAGTTCGTCACCCACGAAGGCGCACAGGGCCATGGGCCTTCCCTCAGCCCAGGCGGTTGAGGATCAGCACCGAAATGATGACCCCGTAGATGGCGATACCCTCGGCGAGTCCCACCAGGATCACCACTCGGCCGAACAGCTCCGGCTTCTCCGCCATGGCACCGACGGCGGCCGCGCCCACCGAGGCCACGGCGATGGCGGCACCCAGCGCCGCCAAGCCAGTCGCCAGGGCCGCCGCCAGGTAGCCCCAGCGCAGGACGCCCGGATCGATGGCCGCGGTCTCGATGGCCAGCACCTCCTCGGCGACAGCCTGGGGGCCCACACCAGCACGCTGGACAGTCCGGCCAATAGGGCCAGGGCGAGCACCATCAGGGAGGCCAGTAGGATTTGACGCTTCATGGTTAACCTCCAGTTGCTATGACCGTTGCGCGGGCGGGGGCCCTGGCCATCTCGCCAGCCCCCGTCACCGCGACGCCTCCACCACCACCGGCGGCGACGGCAAGGGCCTGAAGACCCGTCCGGTCCCCCGCAGGAAGCGGTTGAAGAATTCGAACAGCACGAGCCGCGTGGTCTGGATGGAGACCACCAGCCCCTCGAGCCCGATGATCAGGGCATTGCCGAGCACCAGGATCAGGGCGGCGCCCCACCAAGGGGCGGCGTCGGCCATGGTGACGACCGCCACCGACAGGCTGGTGTGGGCCAGGGCGAAGGCCCCGACCCGGGCGAAGGACAGGGTGTTGACCAGGATCTGCATCCCGGACTCCAGGAGGTGTCCGATGGCGGCGAGGCCGCCCAAGAGCTCCCGATGGATGAGGAAGGAGCCGATCAGGTACCAGAGGCCCCCGATCAGGGACACCCACCCTAGGTCCGGGCGCCAAGGCGCGCCCACCAGCCCCAGATAGAGCACCAGGAAGCCTAGGTCCCGCAGCAGCCAGCGCTGGAGCTCACCCCTCCACAGGGCCCCCAGGGCGTCCAGTAGCTGCCCGAGGGTGAGGAGGCCGACCGCGAAGACCAGGGGCACCGCGAGCACCACGATGGGCTCGTGGAGCGGATGCAGCCACAGGGCCGGAATCAGGTCCTCCCGGGCGAAGACGCTGCCGAACAGGAGCCCGAAGACCATGGCGGAAAGGCCCCCCAGGATCAGGAGCCGGGCCAGCTCGTGGCCGCGTCGGGCGAGCCACCAGCCGACCCCTGCAAGCACTGCCCCTGGCCGACGTCGCCGAACATGTAGCCGAACAGGAGCGGCACCGACCACCGCCACGACCGGCGTCGGGTCCGCCTCGTCCCCGCCGGGGACCCCAAAGGCCCGGGCGAAGAGCTCAAAGGGCCGCATCCACCTCGGGTTGTCGAGCACCTGGGGGGGGCGGAGCCCCGGCGGCGCCGGTCGCAGTCGCACCAAGGCCCGGGCCTGGCCGCGGGACAGGGATTCCACCAGCCGGTGTCCGCCGAGATCGTCTGTCCAGCCGGTGACCCAGGCCAGGTTCTCCCCAGCTCGCTCCAGGCCCCCGACATGCTCGGCGAACCAGACGAGTCCGCTGACATCCCCCAGGGCGTGGTCCAGGTCGAACTCCTCGAACAGGGAGTCGAGCTCGGCGTAGAGGTGCACCACCCGGGTGGAGAGGAACTCCCGGCGGGCCCGGATGCGGGCCAAGGAGTCCCGGGCATCGCCGGCGAGCCAGGGGGGGCGCTCGATGATGCGCCCCTTCAGGGACTGGACCAGCAGCTTGAGCTGATCGAGCCGGTCCCGGGGACCCAGGAGCATGAAGCAGCGTTCCTGCTCCCAGGGCACGCTGCGGGGGATGGCCCAATCCGGCAGGGCGAGCTCCGCCTCCCGCGGCAGGATGGCGCAGAAGGTGCCGAGAATGGGGCCGCTGCGGGCCACGGCCCCGAAGTCCAGAGGGCTCTCGGCGATCTTCTCGATGATCTGGGCCAGCCATTTGAGGCGAGTCAGCTCCTCCTCGCTGTCCTGGAGGATGTCGATCAAGGGGTCGGCCTCGCTCCGCCAGGCCCCGATCCGGGCCAGGGCCCGTTCCAAGACCACCGACGGCGCCTCCACGAGCACCCGTTGGTGGAGCCGGCCCCGTCCCCAGTAGCGGCCGTAGCGCTGGGCCAGGGCCTGGTACTCACGGAGTCCTTCCGCCAGGTGCTGCACGGGGAGCTCGCTGGGGGCCCGTTGGCGAACCTCGATCTCGATGGCTCCGGTGCTGGCCAGGGTGGTGACGGTGCGCACGCTCTCAGCGCGCGGGCAGAGCACCTCGAACCAACGGGTGGAGGCGGGTCTGAGCATCAGGCGGCCTCCCCCTGGCCCCCTCCATGGGAACCCGGACCGAAGACGCAGCGGCGCAGCAGCTCGCCGCGCAGCCGCTCCAAGTCGAGCAGGATTAGGGCGAGATAGAGGAAGACGGTGAGGGGCTGCAGAAGGCGCTGGTGTAGGCGCAGCCGCAGGCGGTCTCGTAGCTGACGGCGCAGGCCCCAAGCCGCCTCCGGGCTTGCGAGGCGAAAGGCCGCCAGGTGGTCGCCTACCTCCCGGCAGAAGGCCTCCAGGCGTTGCCCTTGACCAAGGCGCGAGGGGGGCCAGCGGTTCCGCCACTCCCGCATCCAGCGGGACGCCACCTGCTCCGCATCCCCGGGGGCGGCGAGCTCCGTCAGTCCCTGGCGCTGGAGGGCCAAGGGGGAGGGGACGCCGTCGTCCTCCAGCAGATTGCGCAGCCGTTGATCCTGGGTCGCCCAAGAGGGCATTTGACGGGCCCGTGCAAGTTGCTCGAAGACGCCGAGGAAGGGGAGCCAGGCGACCCACTGGACCGCGGGGCGCCAGGCACGGGGCACCCAGCCGGCGACCTCGTGCACCTCGTCCCAGGCGAAAGACCGGAGTCCCCGCTCCACATCATGGGCGCCGCTCAGGGCGGAGAAGCCCTTCACCCAGGGCCGTAAGGGGCCGATCCGGGCGTCCTCCAGGTAGGCCCCCAGGCTCCGCGCCCCGGCGAGACGCTGCCACTCGGACTCTGCCGGCAGGGCGGCGTAGCGGGCCTGGATCCGCGCCTGCGCGTATCCGAGCTCCAGGGCGCCGATCATGCTTCCTCTCCGGGTACAGAACCAGCCTCGGGGGCCAGGATCTCGGAGACCAGGTCGTCGATGGCGCGATCGAGCCGCGCCAGGGCGTCTCCCTCGGGGTTCTCTGGAACGGCCTCGACAGTGGCCGCGTGCAGCTCGGCGAGGGCACCTTCCACGCCTGCGTCCGCGATGCGATGGGCGCGGCGGACGCGCCGGTCCGCCCGGCTGGCGATGCGCCGCGCCTGCTCCTCGGCGGCGGCGAGAATGGCGGCGGCCTGCCTGCGGCACTCCTCCACCTGCTCACGTGCCTCGGCCTCCGCGGCGAGGACCCGGTTGAAGGCCCGATCGACCCGATCCGATTCAGCCTCGTTCGCCTGCTTGCCCATGGGCGTGCCATCCGCGATCAACCATCGGGGACGGAGAGGTCCTAGGCTCGCTGGGGGTGGGACCTCGCCGTGGCCAGTGGCAGCGTCGCCACTCGCGGGAATCCATAAGAATTCGTTTAAATTCTATCAGGTGCGGCTGGACCCCAAGGGACCCTTCGGCGCCTACCCGTTGACGCTGGTCAACCCGTGGATCGAAACAAGGGCTCAGGCATCGGCTGGATGCTCAAGCGGCGGCCTCGGCCTCGCCGGACGGGTGGCGCGGCCAGGCGGTGAGTATCGCCTGCACCAGGGTCGCCAGCGGGATGGCGAAGAAGACGCCCCAAAAGCCCCAGATCCCGCCGAACACCAGGATGGCGACGATGATGGCCACCGGGTGCAGGTTGACCACCTCGGAGAACAGCAGGGGCACCAGGACATTGCCGTCCAGGGCCTGGATGATGAAGTAGGCGGCCGCGAGCCAGGCGAAATCGGAGGTCCAACCCCACTGAAACCAGGCTACCAGGAGCACCGGGATGGTCACCAGGGTGGCGCCGATATAGGGGACTATCACCGAGAGCCCCACCAACACGGCCAACAGCATGGCGTAACGAAGCCCGAACAGCACGAAGGTCACGTAGCTCACGGCCCAGACGAACAGGATCTCCCAGAACTTGCCTCGGACGTAATTGGAGATCTGCCGGTCCACATCGGCCCAGACGGTGCCGGCGATCCCCCGATGCCTGGGAAGGTAGCCCTTGAACCACTCGACGATCAGGTCCCTGTCCTTCAGGAAGAAGAACACCAGGAGCGGCATCAGGATCAGGTAGACGAGGATGGTGATGATGCCCACCACGCTCGCCACGGACCAGGAGAGCACCCGTTGGCCGAATGACAGCACCTCGGCGCGGATGGCGGTGATCAGCTCGGCGATCTGGTCCGCGGTGACCAGCTCCGGATACCGCTCGGGCAGGTCCGTCAGGACCTTGGCTCCCTCGGTGATCATCACCGGTAGCTGCTGGACCAGCTCGGTGACCTGGCGGGAGGCGAGTGGCAGGACCCCGAACAGGACCAGGGCCAGGAACAGCAGGAAGCTCACGTAGACCAGCAGGACGCTGGGTAGGCGTGGCCAGCCCAGCCTCTGGAGCGAGCCCACCAGCCCTTCGAGCAGATAGGCGATGACGATGCTGGCGAGCACCGGGGCCAGCATGTTCCCCATGGTCAGCACAACGGCGAATACCCCGAAAACCAATAGGGTAAGAAAGACCACCTGGGGGTCGGAGAGGTAGCGGCGGAACCAGTCAGTGACGATCTTCACGGCGGTCCTCAAGACTGCGGCTGCGCCGGGGCGTCGCTCAGCGTGTGGGCCGTTTGGAGGCGGGCACGATAATCCTGGTACTGGCGTTCGAACAGGGCCTCCAGGGCGGCGATCACCTCGGCCGCGTCGCGACCCTGGAGCACGTGGGCGGACATGAGGGCGGAGGTCTCGTGGAGCATGGGCCCGCGATCGAGCATGGAGTAGGTCAGGCTCAGGCGCCGAATCGCCCCGATGACGGTCTCGCCGGCGGGTCGTGGCAGGGGGGTTGGCTCACGGGGCGGCTCGGGTGCCGGCCCGGGGCGCTTCTCCCGGGAAAGGAACTCGGCGAAGGCGAGCAGTGCGTGGCGGTCCGTCTCGCCCAGGGAACGGAAAAGACGCGTCAGACGCCGCTCCTCGGGGGATGCCCGAGCGGCGAGGTGCTTGGGGGTGAGCATGCCTGGTTCCTGGTCACTGAGACACCCGCGCTGGCCCTGGGCCGAGCGCGACTCCCCGCCAGGCGTGACTGGGGGGTAGGCAAGTATCGCCGGTTTTTGCCTCTAGTGCTCGCCGCGGGCGCGGCAATAGGCGCGGGCGAACTCCAGCAGCTCTTCCATGACCCGCAGCCGGAACTTCTGCTTCTGATGGACGAAGGAAAAGGGCCGGTCCAAGGGCGGGTCGAGGTTGACGGCAACCAGGGTGCCCAGGCGCAGCTCCTTCTGAATGGTGGCCCGGGAGACCACCGATACCCCCATGCCCGCCTCCACCGCCCCCTTGACCGCCTCGGGGCTCCCCAGCTCCATGGCGACCTTGAGCCCCAGGGTACACTCCGCCTGATGGCCCAGGTAATCGTTGATGACCTCGCGGGTGCCCGACCCTTCCTCGCGGCAGATGAAGGGGTACTCGAGGAGGGAGGAGAACGTGACCTTTTCCTGGTTGGCCAAGGGATGGTTGGGCGGGACTATGGCCACCAGCTGGTCGCGCTTGCAGGTCTCCACCACCAGGTTCTTGTTGCCCACCGGCGACTCCACCACGCCGAGGTCGATGGCGTTGTTCTCCACCATGGAGACGATGCCCTCGCTGTTCGACACCTTGAGGTGGATGGTGACCTCGGGGTAACGCTCCTTGAAGTCCCCGAGCAGGGTGGGGAGCATGTACTCGGCGATGGTGGTGCTGGCCCCGATGGTCACCGCGCCGCTGATCTCCCCGGTGATCTCCCGCACCGCATTCTCCATCTCCGAATAGAGCTCGAAGATGCGGTCGGCATAGGCGTAGACGTTGCGTCCCGCCTCCGTGAGGCTGATGCGGTTGTGGGTGCGGTCGAACAGTCGGGTGTTGAAGTGCTCCTCGAGCTGGCGAACCTGGAAGGTCACCGCCGGTTGCGTCATGTGTAAGGTCTCCGCAGCCTTGGTGAAGCTCAGGAGCCGGGCGACGGTATGGAACACCTGGAGTCTGCGATCCGCCATCTTATGGGTTTGAGTGCATGCCTAAATAAAAAGCGCTTATAGCATAAAAAAGCCCCTTTGGTCTTGTTTCGCTGCAATTTCAATGGCTTTTCCTGATCTCCGTCAGCGTCGTGCCACGTCTTGCCTTGTGGCGCTTTTGCACTTGAGCAGTAACTGCAACGATTGGTGGAAAAGCTGTCGCTTTTCGCATAACGTCGAGGGCGCGCCGAGACGCCGGCATGCCGGGGGAACGAGCCTCTCGGGCGCTACTCGGGCTCCAACAGCTTCAGACTCAGGCTCTCAAGGGGGGACACTCGATGCACGCTAAGATCGCAGGCGCGGCGGCATCTGCGCTCGCCCTGTGCGCCGTTGGGGCCATCACCGCGCCGGGCCACGGGATGGCCGCGGGATTTGCCCTTCCGGAGCTCTCGACCGCAGGCACCGGCACTGCAAACGCCCTGGTGGCCAACCCCGAGGAGCCGGGTGCCTTCGCGTACAACCCTGCCGCCATGGGCTTTCACGAGCGATCCACCGTGGCCCTGGGCGCCATCTTCATCGGTCCCAGCTTCACGGTCAGGAACGCGGGCGGTCGCTCCGACAGCCAAGGGGCGGATTGGTATGCGGGGCCCCAGTTCCAGGCGGCGATCAGACTGACCGACCAGTGGCGGTTTGGCCTCGGTATCAACGCCCCTTTCGGCCTAGAGACCCGCTGGGCCTACGGCACCTTCCCGACCCTGAGCCAGAGCGTCACGATTCCAACCCCCCAGGGTCCCGTGACCATTCCGACGGGCAACCACCCGACGACGAGCAAGCTGGAGGTCCTGGACTTCGTGCCGTCTGCCGCCTACCGCGTCAACGAGAACCTCAGCCTCGGCCTAGGACTGGATCTCTATTGGGCCAAGTCTGCAGAGTTGAGCTCGAACCTCGGCCAACTGAGTGGCGACGGCAACGGCATCGGCTTCAACCTCAGCGCCCTGTATCGGCTCGACGCCTTAAGCCTGGGTATTGCCTATCGCTCCGGCGGCACCCTGGAGATCGACGGCGACTACACCCCCCAGAGCCTGCCCCTGGTGGCCGCGGGCCGCTTGGCCCCCAGGCAGAGCGCGAGCGTGGACCTGGATCTGCCTTGGAGCCTGCAGCTCGGTGTGCGCTATGCGTTCACCCCCGACCTGGCCGTGGAGCTCGACTGGACGCGCACGGGCTGGAGCGAGTTCGACCAGCTGGAGGTCAAGGGCGACGCTTCTGGGGCCCTGATCTTCAAGGACGTCAACGACTGGGAGGACTCCAACGCCTACCGTCTGGGGCTGACATACCAGGTCCGCACCGAGACCCAGTTGCGCCTCGGCTATTCCTACGACGAGACCGGCCAAGGGGAGGAGCACTTTAGTGCCCGGGTCCCCGACGCCGACCGCCACCTCTTCGGCGTCGGCGTTGCCCAGACCCTGGGCCGAGGCCTATCGCTGGAGGCGGGTTACATGTACGTCATGATGGACGAGCGCAAGATCCGCAGCGCCACCCCCTATCGACCGGGAGGGGAGGTGAACGGCACCGCGGCGCTGAACGGTGACTACGAGATGGACGCCCACGTGATCGGCATCGAGCTGGTCAAGGCCTTTTGAGGCCCCAACGAAAAACGCCGCCTTTCGGGGCGGCGCTTCGTGACGAGGTGTGGGTGGCGGTCAGATGTAGAGACAGATGTCGCTCTCGCCCGCAAACTCGAAGAAGGCCGCGGCTCCCGCATACTCGATCCCGTCGATGAACTGGGAAGAGTCCATGTCGAACAGGTCCACCGTCATCTGACAGGCGATCAGCTTCACCTCGGCCTCCTGGCACAGCTCCCGCAGCTCTTCGACGCTGGCCACGCCCTTGGCCTTCATCTTGGCCTTCATCATCCCGGTCATGATGCCCTCCATGAAGGGCAAAGCGGTGACCAGGACGGGCATGAACTTCTCCATACCGCCGGGCATGGGCATCCCGGGGTTGCCCAGGGGGGTGACCTTGAGATCCAGCTTCTTCTTCAGGAGCTGCAACCCGTAGAAGGTGAAGAAGATTTGCGTCTCGTAACCGAGCGCCGAGGCGGTCGAGGCGAGGATGAAGGGGGGGTAGGCCCAGTCCAGGGAGCCCTTGGTGGCGATGATGGCGAGCTTCTTTTGATCCATCGGATCCTCCGGCGGCTCGGGGCCGCGCGTTTCGTGGTGCGGGTGAGCGAAGACGGCGCAGGCCGATGGGTCAGGATTTCTTGATCAGAAAGTGGAACTTGCCGCCTTCTTCCTTGGACTCCATGAGCTCGTTGCCGGTCTGCTTGGCAAAGGCGTCGAAGTCCTTGACCGATCCCGGATCGGTGGCGATGACATGGAGTACCTGACCGGCTGACATGGCGTTCAGGGTCTTCTTGGCGCGCAGGATGGGCAGGGGACAGTTCAATCCGCTGGCGTCCAGTTCTTGATCGAAGTCTGCCATGGGGTACCTCCGGGGTTTGGCTGTTTTAGAATATGAGCAAACACGAGAACGCCTATTTGTAGGCGAATCCAGGGTAAAAGGCAAGGTAAGCGCACGCCTTCCGTCGGTGCCGCAGGCGTGCGCGCCCGGGACCATCAACGCCCCGGCCAGTCGATCGGGTAGCCGTGGCGCGCCCAGGCGATGATCCCGCCCCGCAGGTTCAGCACCCGGCCCAGTCCCTGCTGCATCAGATAGGCACAAGCCTGATAGGAGCGGGCGCCGCTGCGGCAGTAGAGCACCACATCCTTGTCCTTGGGAAGCTCCGGGAGGCGCAGGGGGATCAGGTGCATGGGCATCTCCAGGGCCCCGGGGATCGCGCCCTGGGCGACCTCACCCGGGGTGCGGATGTCCACCAGCAGCAGGTCGTCGCCCCTGGCGAGTCGCTCTTGCAGGGACTCGGAGTCGATCTCGTTGATCACACGGTCGGCCTATGCCACGTCTAAGTATTTAAGTATATTAAGGTCTTTTGACGGTGATCTCAACGCGAGTCGACCCGGGAATCAGCCTCCGAGTCTCTCCCGAGCGAATCCTATGACCATGGAATTTCTCCCCATCTTTCAAGTCGTCCGAGGTAAACCCTGTCTGGTCGCCGGCGGTGGAACCACCGCGGAGCGCAAGGTGGGGAGCCTCTTGCGGGCGGGTGCCGCGGTGACGGTGGTCTCGCCCCAGCTCACGGATGGGCTCGCACGGCGCGCTGAGGCCGGTGAGCTCCGTTATCTGCCCCGACGGTTCGAGCCGACCGACATCCTGGGGGCCAGGCTGGTGATCGCGGCGACCGACGATCGGGTGGTGAATCGGCGCATCGCGGAGTTGGCGACGGAGCAGGATGTCCCGGTCAACGTGGCGGACGACCCGGACGCCTGCACCTTCCTCCTGCCCTCCGTGATCGACCGGGATCCGGTGGTCGTGGCGGTCTCCACCGGCAAGGCCTCGCCGGTGTTGGCGCGGCTCCTGCGCACCCGGCTCGAATCCCTGATCCCGGCGGGCTATGGGCGGCTGGGGGAGCTCTGCGCCCGCTACCGGGATCGGGTCAAGGCACGCTTCAGCGACGAGCGGGATCGGCGCCGTTTCTGGGACCGGGTCCTCCAGGGGGCGGTCGCCGAACGGATCTTCTCCGGACAGATCGAGGAGGCGGAGGCGGCCATCGAGCGTGAGCTGGCCCCCGGTGCCCTGGATTCCGACCTCGGCGAGGTCTATCTGGTGGGCGCCGGGCCCGGAGACCCGGACCTGCTGACCTTCCGGGCCCTGCGGCTCATGCAGCAGGCGGACGTGGTGGTCTACGACCGCCTGGTGGCCGAGCCCATCCTCAGCATGACGCGCCGGGACGCCCGGCGCATCTACGTGGGCAAGGAGCGCAATAACCACGTGATGCGCCAGGAGGAGATCAACCGGCTCCTGGCGGATCTCGCCAAGGACGGACATCGGGTGCTGCGGCTCAAGGGGGGCGATCCCTTCATCTTCGGGCGGGGCGGTGAGGAGATCGACACCCTGGCGTCCGAGGGCATCCCCTTCCAGGTGGTACCCGGGATCACCGCCGCCTCGGGTTGCGCCTGCTACGCGGGCATCCCACTCACCCATCGGGACTATGCCCAGTCCGTCACCTTCGTGACCGGACACCTCAAGGACGGCACCATGAACCTCAACTGGCCCCAGCTGGCCCAGCCGGGCCAGACCCTGGTCTTCTACATGGGCCTGGTGGGCCTGCCCATCATCGTGCGGGAGCTGACGGCCCATGGGGTCTCTGCCGGAGATGCCCGTGGCCCTGGTGCAGCAAGGGACCACCCACATGCAGCGGGTCTACTCCGGGACCCTCGCCAACATCCTGGAGGTGGTGGAGCAGGATCCGCCTAAGCCGCCGACCCTCATCATCGTAGGCGAGGTGGTGCGGCTGCGGGAGAAGCTCTCCTGGTTCCGCACCCCGAGCGAGCCCCACCTGGGGGCTACCACGCCCATCACCCCGGGGAGTTGACGATCGCGAAGGTCACGTCGGATCGACGAAGATCTTAAGAACGTTTGTCCGCAAATGAACGCAAGTGAACGCGATTAAGAGAAAAAATTTGGAGAAAAGGTCCTTGATCTTCGCGCAGAGTTCACCGGAGGGCGCTTCGCCTCGGGGGTGAAGCCGGAAGGAAAGCAAATTTGCGTTCATTTGCGGACAGATTGTCTTCTTGACTCAAGCATCACCAGGTCGCTGGGCGTAGGCGGCGTCGAAGAGGGACTCTAGTCCGGCATGGGTGCCGCGCATGCGCTCGACCACCTCCCGGGCCCAGTCGAAATAGGCCTGCTGGCGCTCCAGGTCCCAGCCCAGCGGTGGACTGGCGGCCACGTCCCTCAGATTGCAGATCTTGTCCGCGAGCTTAACCAGCCGGGCCGGCTCGCTCGCCCCCGCCGCGTGGATCACCTGGAGTCGCTTGCGCTCGACCTTGGGGAGGCGCTTGTCGTCCGTGACTTCCATGACGACGTCGCGAATGGCCAGGCCGAAGCGGGCCTCGATCTCCTCGCACGTGGTCCCCGTATCCTCCACCGTGTCATGGAGCAGGGCGGCGCAGAGCACCAGGGGGTCCTGGATCCGGGCCTCCAGGTACAGCAAACGTACCAGGGCGATCGGATGGTTGATGTAGGGGGTGCGCGCCGGGTCCTTCCGGCGTTGGTCCCGGTGGCGCTCGGCGGCGAAGGCCAGGGCCTCGACCACCAGACTGAAGGATGCATGCTCCAACGCCGTCTGACCTGTTCCGGTTCTCAATGGGTCGCGTTTGACCCGGTCGGTTTGACCGTGGTCAGGCCGAGCTGCTCCCAGGCCTGGATCCCGCCGCGGTACCACTTCAGCTTGTGGGCCGGGTAGCCGTAGTTGAGCAGGGCGCGGATGTTGGTGGGCGACTGGCCGCACCAGGCGCCGTTGCAGTACAGGACCAGGGTCTTCGCGGTCTCGAAGTTCCAGAGTCCATCCACCCGGGCGACCCCAAACTCCAGCTCCATCAGCTCCGCCACCGCGCTGAGGTCGGCCGTCGCCGGATCGAGCCGGGTATAGGGGATCTCGACGGCCCCGGGGATCATGCCCCGTGCCGTCCAGACCGGGGTCCGGGAGTCGATCACCAGCACCGGGTCGCCCGCGGCGGCGCGCCGTAAGTAATCGATGAGCTCCAGCTCGCCGATGGTCTCCACGCCCGGGGCAAGGTGCATGGGCTGCACGCAATAGGGCGGGCATTCCCGGGCGGTCTGGTTGTAGGGGGACGGGATGACATGCTCCGGGTCCTGGTGGCGCATGAGCAGGATCCGGTCCTTGCCCACACCAAGCTCCAGATAGGGCAGGGCCTCGGTGATCTTGACGCGCAGGTCCTCCAGGTCGAAGAGCCCCTCGGCGGGGTCGGCCGCCTGGGTGGTCGCGGCGGCAAGGGCCAGCAGGAGCGGCAGGTGGAGGCGAATGGTCATGCAGACCTCGGCTTGCCTGGATTCTGGGCGGAGCTTACCAAACCCCTCGCCGGGCCCAAACCGGGCCGTGCTTACCGGGCCGGGCGCGGGGACCGGTCCGCGCCGCCGGAGCAGTCCGCGAGCGCCACCAGCACCTCGGACCACAGGGCCCGATAGGCATCCGCCGCGGGGTTGGAGGGCGCATAGGCGATGATCGGCATGCGGTGGATCCCCATCCGCTCCACCTCGGAGGTGTAGGGGACGGAGGTGCTGAGGAAACCCGGGTAGAGCTCCGGGAGCCGCTCCATGAGCTCCCGATGGAGCCGCTTGCGCCGGTCCACCATGGAGAAGAAGGGCAGTACCTTGAGGTCGCGGTGCCGCCGGTGCCCCCCCAGAAAATCCAGCAGCTGGTCCAGGGTGCGGGCGGACAGGGTGGTGGGAATCAGGGGGACCAGGAGCAGGTCCGCGGCGCGGAAGACGTTCTCCGAGACCAGTGAGATGCTCGGCGGGCAGTCCAGCAGGCAGTGGTCGTAGGAGACCGACTGGGGGCGCAGGAGCCGCAACAGCCGCTTGGTGGGTCCCTTCTGCTCCTCGAGCAGCAGGTCCAGGTTGCGCAGCGAGAACTCCGCTGGCAGCAGGTCCAGGCGGTCGAAGTCGGTGCCCTTGACGGAGGCATCGAGCCCCCGTTTGCCGCGTAGCAGGGCCTTTCCGCCCCCAGGGACCTCCGCCTTGATCCGGAAGTAGTAGGTGGCGGCGGCCTGGGGATCCAGGTCCCAGAGCAGTGTGCGGTAGCCCGCGGCCGCGGACAGATAGGCGAGGTTGACGGCGGCGGCCGTCTTGCCGACCCCGCCCTTGATGTTGTAGACGCCGATGACCCTCAAGCCCGGGAACCCGTGTCTGAATCCCTCGCCTGGCCCGGACCTGGATCCTGCTCCACGGCCTGATCGCGTCCAGGTTCCCGATTGGGATCAGAATGGAACAGCTCCCGGAGCCGCTCCTGGGTATCCGAATCCAGGAACCCGGCGAAGACGGTCGCGAAGGCATCGCGCATCCGCTGCTGGCGCTCGAGGAGTTGACCGATCAGGGCCCCCATGGCGAGCAGGGTGTCGGTGTCACCTTGACCCTCCGCCCGCATGCGTCCGGCCAGCTCCCGCAGGTGGGCCGCCTGCACCGCGAGATCCTGGAAGCCACCGAGATTGTCCAACACGTCCTTGAGCAGCCGGATCAGTGGGCGAATGGCCTCATCCGGGTAGAGGCTCTGAAAGAACTCGATGAGATAGCGGAGCTTCTTGCAGCTCTTGCGCAGCTCGTGCATTTCGGTGGCCGGGGACTCCGGCGTGATCGCCCGGCCCTCGCGACGGACCCGCTTGGCCATGCGCCAGATGCGCGCGTCCGCTACCGCCTTGATAGGGCTCCCGGCATCCGCCGCCGCGCCGCTGTCCGGGACCGGTGACTCCAGGAAGGTCCGCCACCGGGCGAGCAGCCCCGCGAGCTCGGCACCCTCCAGGATCTCCGCCAGGCGACGCTGCTCCTCGTCGTAATGGGCGAGGATGAAGGCGCGCATGGGCTCCAGGTGGGGCCGCAGGGGCGGCGGCAGGCTCCCCTGGTAGTCGGCAAAGTCCAGCAAATAGACGTCCAAGTCCCGCACCGGGCCCGTGACCTGCTGTAGCCAGGCGAAGCGCTCCTTGTAGTGCGCGACCTCGGCGTCCGGGAGCACCGAGCGGATCTGGGTCAGGGCCGAGCGGGTGCGCCGGCAGGCCACCCGCAGGTCATGGAGGAACTCGGAGTCCAGGTTCTCCCGGGCCCCGGGCAGATTTCGCTCCATGGTCTCCAGAAGCCCCAGCAGGATGGTCTTGGTGACCGCGTCCGCCCGCGCGTCTGGGTCGAGGTGAAAGTCGATTTTTGGAGAGTAATCGCAGGGTCGCCGTCCTGCCGCCTCCAGTGCATCAGCCAAGCGGGGCCTCTCGGCGGGGATTAGCCCCAGCTCGCCGGTCAGCAGCTCGAGCAGGGCGTCGCGCTCCGCGTCGTATCCTCGCAGGGGCAGTACCCGCACCCGCACCCCCAGCTCTCCCTCCCGGCCGCTCCGTGGGTCCCGGAATCGGCCTTCGTCGAGGGCGGTGCGCCAGAGCGTCTTGTCGTCGTCGTCGAGGGCCCGCAGGGTGCGGGTGCGCGTCTCGACCTCCATCACCGGCAGCAAGCGGCGGATGCCGGCCACCTCGAGGATCCGAGAACGCACCGGACCCTCCGGAAGCTCCGCGGCGAAGGTCAGCTTGGCGGGTGCTGGCTGGGTCAGGGTCTCGGACTGGGGGCTCCAGGGGCGCCCACTGGAGCTCGCCGCCTGCGGGCTCGGTGCGCCGCTCCAGCACCCCGCCGTCGGTGTATAGCGCCCAGTCGAAGGTGTCGTAGAAGACCCCTGAGATGTCGCGGGTGGGCTCTTCCGCGAGCCGCCAGCGCCCCGCCAGCGCCGTGAGGATGTCCGAAGCGCCGGACCCCGGGGGGCAGACGTAGTCCAAAATGGGGTCGCTCATCGGCTCTCGTCTCGTCGCGGGCCCGCGCGCAGGGACCCGATCTCGGACTGGACGGGTTTCAGGGTGTCCGACCGCTTCGGACCGGCTCCATGGCGGCGTCCGGTGGCAGGCGGCGAATCCAGGTGTCCAGCCGGGCGAGATCCGCCGGCAGGCGCCCGAGCTCCGCCTGGGCCTCCGCGTAGCTCGGGTGCAGGCTGTGGATCAGCACGAACCAGGGCCGACCGCGCAGGGTCTCCTGGCGGACGAAGACCTGGTCCGGCAGGTCGGAACGGGCCGCGAGGTCCAGGACCGCGTCGCGGTTGTAGGAGCCGATGAGCTGGAGCGCGAAGGTCTGATCCGCCGTTGCGGCCTGCCCCTCGGCCTGGGGCTCGCCTGATGATGAGGCTGTTTTCGTGCTCGACGCCGTCGAGTCGCTGCTCGGATCCGGCTCCGCGGCCGCGTTGAACTGGGGCGTCGGCTGGGACTGCGCCAACTCGGCGGCGGCCTCCGTGGTGGGCGTCGGCTCGGCTTGGGCCTGCTCAATCTGGACCTCTTGGGCGGTTCCGCCCTGGTCCATGTCCGACCGGGGGAGCGTGGCCGTGGCGGCCGTCAGGGCGGCGCGCAGGGTGTCGATCTCGGCGATCAGCCGCTGCTGGTCCGACTGGAGTCCGGCCATCTGCCGGGTGATCTGCTCGGTGAGCGGCGTGATGCTCGGTGCCTCGGCCTGACGAGCAGCCCGCAGGGCGTCAATCTCGGTGATCAGCCGTTGCTGCTCGGACTCGAGTCGGGCGATTTGCTCGCTGAGTGGTCCAGCGACCGGGCGCCGCCGGCGGCTCGGCGCTGGCGCTCAGTCCCGACTTGGTCCAGGTCCCCGGAAACCCGCGCAAGGGCCGTGGACAGGGCGGCGAGCTTGTCCTGGACCTGCTCCCCCTGGGCGGCCGCTCCGGTCAAGCGCCCAAGCTCCAGCCCCAGTGTCTGCAGCTCGGCTGTCAGGTCCCCTTGCAGCTCCCCGATGCGCTGACTGTGCAAGTGATGGAGCAGATAGAGTCCCCCTGCCGCCAAGGCAGCGATCAGGCAGAGCCCCAGGATGGTGAGTCCGCCCAGACGCCCTAGCCGTGCATCGATTTCGTCGTACTGGGACTGCATGGCGCGCTGCAGCTGTCCCTGGGTTCGGCGGCGGTCGTCGTCCACGTCGGCGATGCGATCCACCAGGGAGCGTTCCGAATCCCGCAGGTGATCCCATTGGGCGGCGAGCCCCGCCGACAGGGTGTCGAGCTTGGCGCCCAGCGCCGCCAGATCCTGACTCGTGCCCCCGCTCAGGCTGGATCCCATTCCAGTCAGGCGGGTGAGGGGTCCCTCCGTGCTGTCCTGGGCATCCTCCGCGTCACCGACCTCGCCGAGTCCGATGGCCCGCAGCCGCTCGGCCAGGCTCGCGTCCGCGGCTTGGTTGGCGTCGGTCGCCGAAGGTTCCTGGTCGCTACCGTTCGAATGGGGCCCTGGAGGGGTCATGGGGCTTTCCGCTTCTCGATTCCGCTGGCCGCCCATGATCCAGCAATCCCCCTCGGGTCGCAAATGACATGACGATTCCACGGGAACCCCACGGCCCATCGCTTTGTGGTGCCTGCCCCGGTCTCAAGCCTTGAGTCCAGTTAGGGTGAGCCAGACGTTGAAATCTGGAAAACTGCGTATGCTGCACCGGACAGCACCGGTGTCGGAGGAACCTTTAGCCATGAACTTTTGCAGCCAGTGCGGCGCCGAGGTCAGGGTCTTGATCCCTGCGGGGGACGACCGCCCACGTCATGTCTGTGGCCGCTGTGGCACCGTGCACTACCAGAACCCCAAGGTGGTGGTGGGCTGCATTCCGGAGTGGGAGGACAAGGTGTTGCTCTGCCGGCGGGCCATCGAGCCGCGCTACGGGCTCTGGACCTTGCCGGCGGGCTTCATGGAGCGCGGGGAGACCACCCTGGCCGGGGCGGCCCGGGAGACCCTGGAGGAGGCCAATGCCCGGGTCGCTATCGGCCCGCTCTACAGCCTCTTCAACCTGCCCCACATCGACCAGGTCTACCTGCTGTTCCGCGGCCAGCTGCTGGACCTCGACTTCCACCCTGGCGCCGAGAGCCTGGAGGTGGGCCTCTTCGCCGAGTCCGAGATCCCCTGGGATGAGCTCGCCTTCCCCGTGGTCAAGGAGACCCTGGGCCTCTACTTTCGGGACCGCGCCGTAGGCCGGGATGGCCTGCGGGTGGGGGACATCGTGCGGGAGGACGGGGAGCTGCGGCGCTATCGGGTTACCATCTTCGGGGACTGAGGTTCAGGAGACCAGCCACCGGCCTATCGCATAGCTCGCCGCCGCCACCGTCGCCGAGAGGGCCATGCCCCAGGCGATATCCAGCCAGCACCACCTTGAGGGGCCAGCTCGGAAGCGTCGCAAGGTTGGTAAGCTCATAGGTCATGTAGGTGAAGAACCCGAACAGGAGGCCGTTCAGCACCGCACGCCCGGGGGACCCTTCCGCGAGTGCGGGTAGCACGGCGAAATACAGGATGCCC
Organism: uncultured delta proteobacterium; assembly: GCA_963707045.1. Taxonomy (GTDB): domain Bacteria; phylum Desulfobacterota; class Deferrisomatia; order Deferrisomatales; family JACRMM01; genus CAZGRT01. The sequence continues at coordinate 112,106 of CAVPOV010000025.1, read as the reverse complement.
GCGATGAACAGCAGATAGAAGACGATGGCGGCCGGCCAGTTGACCGTGGGGCTCAGCAGGTGCCCCAGGTTCGTGCGGTAGAAGTCCCGGGCCAGGACCCCGAGCCACAGCAGATCCACGGCAAAGAACACCGGGACCGTGAGCAGATAGAGCTTGATCAGTGTCAGCGAAGTCATAACCCGCCCCTGTGCCCCTTGATATGCCGATTGACACGCCGAGAGTCCGATAGATCCATTGCGGCTCAAGGTCCTGAAGGCGGCTCGCAATTTCAGATGGGACTTAGTTTCAGATGGGTCTAACTTGATCCCGGCGACGTGCCGCAAACCCGCTGCCCCCTTTCGCACAAGCCCAAGCTATCACAGCACGGCAGATCGGGTCGAGTCGTAGGAGAGTCGCTATGGTCCCTTTGGCAGGCGGAGCGTATTATGAGATTGAGAGCACCCGGAGCGCCATGCTGGCGCCTTTCTCGACGCGCCTTATCTAAGTCTCCACAAACGTTGCGCGAAACTAGGCAGCAAGACCAACCAAAAAAAAAAAAAAAAAAAAAAAAAAAAAAAAAAAAAAAAAAAAAAAAAAAAAAAAAAAAAAAAAAAAAAAAAAAAAAAAAAAACCATATTGCCAAGGGATGATTGGCCGAGGACGACGTGGACATGTACGCCCTCATGCTGGGCTTCAAGCCCATGGGCGACCTCAAGCTCGGCTTGGACTTCTTCTACGTGAACGACAACGACTTCGAAAACGCGGGCGCTGCACTTCCTGCCCCGAACGATCACCTTAACAACGGTGGGACCTCTGCGGTCGGCCTGCAGAACCTCTGGGGCGGCGCGGACCTCTACTGGGTGGGCGTCAACGCGGACTACAAGATGGGCGGCCTGGGGCTGTCCGGCTGGGCGTTCTACAACGGCGGCACGCTGAAGAGCGGCGGCACCGCGTTGGTCGATGACGCGGACGTCAGCGGGTTCGCGCTCGACGTGACGGGCACCTACACCGTGGCGGGCGTCAAGCTCGGCCTCGAGGGTTTCTACGTCTCCGGCGACAACGACGACGAGGACCTGAAGATGCCCCTCAGCACCGCCGCTTGGAGCGGCAGCGGGTGCCGTGAATGGAGCGTCCGGGCCGGACCTGCCCTTCTACAAGTCGGGCCTCATGATCCTCCTCTACGACCCCAAGAGCGCGAACTTCTCGAGCGCGGCGGTTCGCGACGCGCAGAACGCGTTCCTGGGCTTCTGGGGCGTGGTCCTCTCCGGTGCGTACACCCCGCCGAACCTGAAGGCCATGTACCTCAAGGGCGCGGTCGGCTACGTGAGCTCCCAGGAAGATGCGGCCAAGCGTTCTGGCTCGTCCTACACCGAGACCGGCGGCGGTGACAACTTGGGCACCGAGATCGCGGCCCGCGTGGGCTACAAGATGGCCGAGGCCTTGGACCTCAGCATCAACGCGTCGTACGTCTTCCTCGGCGACTTCTACGACGACTGGACCACGAAGAAGGATGTGGCCGGGGCTCAGACAACCGAGCCGAGCGACCCCTACCTCGTGTACCTGATGGCCGAGCTCAGCTTCTAAGCTCGACCGCACCGCAGCACCGAAGGCCCCGGAGGGTTCGCCCTCCGGGGCCTTCTTCTTTTTTGCCTGACGGGAGAGAACAGGGGGGGGGAAACCGGGAGGGCCCTGCCTCAGGACTCCAAGATGTGCGGCGCTTCCGCGTCCAACAGCGCTCCCAACCCAGGTGCATCTCTAAGCAACCTGTCGAGCCCCCGCCGAACGGCTTTCCGTAGTGCGTCACGAGCCCCCAGGGCATCCCATGCCAACGCGAGGTCGCCCGGACGGTCTTCGGCCAGCACCGAGAAGACCTGCCCCGCCTGCAGGCGGTCCTTCTCCGCCTTCACCTGCTCCGAGACCGCACGCCCTTGGGCCGTCGCGAGCTTGTGGAAGGCGAAGCGTGCCGGACTCGGCACCCTCACGAGCACGCCGTCTCCGTCGACGACCGCGCCGGCGGTCGTATCCTCCAGAAGGTAGGCCAGGCCCGGCAACGGCTGCGCGGCAGCCCCCAGACGCGGCACGGAGACCGGCGGGCCGCCCGCATCCCCGGATGGCGTCACGAGGTCGACCCGGAGCGTCTTGCCGCGGACCTTGAACGGCGTACTGGGGCTTCGAGGATCCAACGGCGGGACCGGCAGGAATCCCATCCCCAGGCTGGCTGGGGCCCCGGGCACGTCGGCCACGAGGTCGGGGACCGCGACCGACACGGAGGACTCCACGGCACTGTCGATGTCCTGCGTCCGAAGTCCCCCGCGCTCCCAGCGCACGCCGAGGAGGTTCCCGATCACGGTGAAGGCGTGGGTCCCGACGAGGGTCCCACCGACTCGAAAGACGCCGCTCTCCGCGAGGGCGCGGAGGACTCGCGCGGTGGGGGAATCGGTCACCAGGCCCCCCCCGACGCGCAACTGGGCACACAGGCGCCTCGCGGTTTCCGTGTCCGACTTCCAGTTCTCCCTCTCCCGAGCGTGCCGCTCGATCAAGGAGTCCAGGTCCGCGTCCCGCCGACCGAGGTACACCTGCCGGCGGACGCTTCCGGGAGACATGTACTGGAAGTACACGTACTCCCCGCCGTCCCTCCCCGGCTTGGTCACGAAACAGCCAGGCACGCTCCCGACGGAACGGGCGGCGTCGAGAGCGGTCAGCTCCGCCAGCAGTTCTGCGTACAACGTCTGGACTTCCAGCGGCAGTCGGTCCATGTCCCTCTCCGTTGTACGCAATATAGGATGACTCTGCGTACAACGCCAGAACCCGTTGGGGAGGGAGAACACGGACCCGACCTGCAAACGCAAGGGACAGCAACCCAGCAAACCCGCCCTGCCGCTGGTTGACAAGGGAACTCCCGCCACTCAAACTCAACCGAAGAAACCACCGGAGGTTCACCGATGGCCGACCACACGACAGGATTCGACATCGCAGCGGCCGCGCGCACAGAGCGATCGCGGGAGGCCCGGGAGGCAGCGTCCGCACGAGCGCACGCGACATCGGCCATGGCCGAGGCCCACCGATTGGCTGAGCAGATCGTCACCGAGTGCGGTGCCGACGTGGAGGAGGTATCCCTGTTCGGGTCCCTGGCACGCGGTGACGCGAGGAGCCTCCACGCGGACATCGACCTCGCCGTGCGGGCGACTCCCGAGGCCTTCCTCCGGGCCGTCTCCATCGCATTGAGCAGTTCCTTCCCGGTGCACGTCGTCGATCCGCGAACCGCCGCCCCGCATTTTCGGGACGCGATCCGCCGGGACGGCGTGGTGCTCTATGCCCGCTGAACGACTCCGGATCCTACGGGGGGAGTTGCTCGACGACGTGCGACTCCTCGACGCAGCCGAGGACAAGTGGCGGCTGATGAAGGAGAAGCTGGCCCGGATCGAGCCCGACGAGTTCGACTACATCGCACTCGGCCACACGCTGGCGAACGTCTACGGGGTGATGGAAGGCTACTTCCTCCGGGTGGCGAAGGCCTTCGAGAACCGCATCGACCCCGCCAAATGGCACCGCGACCTGCTGGACCGCATGGCGATCGACGTCAGCGGCATCCGTCCAGCCGTCCTCCTTCCCACCGAGAAGATCGCGATCGACGAGCTCCGGGCGTTTCGCCACGTCTTCCGGCACATCTACCAGGGGCAACTCGACATCGAGAAGCTCTCGCTTGTCGATCGGCGAACCCCGGCCGCGCTCGCCGCGTTTCGCGACGCACACCAGCGCTTCCTCCCCGTACTTGACGCCCTGATCGCCGCGGTGGCGACCATCGAAGATTCACCTCCCGCGTCTGAATAGTCCTCGCTGCCGAGATCCCGAAGCGGGCTCCAGCCCCACCGCAGACTGGCGCAGCAAAGCTGCGGGAGAGTCTCTTCCGGGCTCTCGCAGCGTTTCGCAACACAGGAGCCCGCCGTTCAGCCTTCCCCACCCTTGCGTTGTGCCGGGGGGCGGGACTGAGTCCAGTATTGGTGACGCGAGGAGCACACGATGACGCACATCGGGGCCTACGAGGCGAAGACCCATTTCCCGAAGCTGCTGGCGCGCGTCCAGAAGGGGGAGCGCTTCGTCATCACCCGGCACGGCCGCCCCGTGGCGGAACTGGTCCCCCTCTAGCGCCCCTCAGAGGAGGAGGTGCGCAGAGCGATCGAGGACCTCATCCGGTTCCAGGAGACCCACTCCCTGGGGGGCGCGTCGGTACGGGAACTCATCGCGAAAGGCCGGAGGTACTGATGCCTGTCGTCCTGAACTGCTCCATGACCATGGCGAGGCCTACGCGTCTCTCGGGCAGGCCGGCCGCCCGGTGCTGCGCGTGGCCCCAACGAGTCGACACACCTCGTGACCGCAAAACAGTGGCCCCGGAGGCTTCCCTCCGGGGCTCTCGTGTCTGGGGTTCCCTGCCGGCGCGCTCCAGGCGGGCCGACGCCGGAATCAGGCGTTGACGGCCGCGCGGGGCGCGAGCGCAGCGCCGAACAGCTCGTCGAAGACGTCCTGCACGGTCTCGATCCGCTCCGCCCTCCAGGCGTTGGAGCCGCAGAACACGAGGCCGTGCTCCACGTCGCCCCGCTGGGCGCGGTCGAGGGCGCGGGCGATGCAGAAGCGCTGCTGCCCCTCGCGGAAGGTGCACTTCCGCAGGCACGCCACCGGACACCGCACCCCTTCGCCCCGGTGCTCGTCGCCGAGGCGGCCCACGTTGGCCACGAGCGCCCGGGCGGGGAGCCCGGCGGGGCTCTCGATGAGTCCGATGTCCTGCGGCCCGCAGTCCAGGTAGGCCTGCTTGAAGCCGGCGTCGGCGTCGCACTCCTCGGTGCACACGAAGCGGCTCGCCATCTGTACGCCGTCCGCCCCCTCGTCGAGGGCGTGGAGCAGGTCGTCCCGGTCCCAGATACCCCCGGCGGCGATCACGGGGATCTCCGCGCCCCACTCGGCGCGGAACAGTTCCTTCACCCCGCGCACGGTGGCGTACTGGTCGTAGGAGCCGGTGCCGATGTTCTCGGCCTTCTCGCCCAGGTGGCCGCCCGCGGTGTCCGGGTCCTCCACCACCACGGCGTCGGGGAGCCGGCCGTAGCCGCGCTCCCACTTGCGGCCGATCAGGTCGGCGGCGCGCACCGAGGAGACGATCGGCACCAGGGCCACCTCGGGGAAGTCGGCGGTGAGCCCGGGCAGGCCCAGGGGCAGCCCGGCCCCGCTCACGATCACCTTGGCGCCGGCCTCGCAGGAGGCCCGGACCACGTCGTCGTAGTCGGACAGCGCCACCATGCAGTTCGTGCCCACCACGCCGCTCGGCGCGATGGCGTAGGCCTTGCGGATCTCGTCCTTCACCGCGAGCACGTCGGCGCCGTAGAGCCCCTTGCCCGTGAAGTGCCGGCTGTTGAGGCCGAGGGCGGCCGTGGCGACCAGCCCCACGCCGCCGCACCGGGCCACGTGCCCGGCGAGGTTCCCGGCCGAGATCCGGACTCCCATACCGCCCTGGATCAGGGGGTACTGGGCCGTGTGCCTGCCGATGGCGAGGGGTCCGAGTCCGTGCATGCGCCGCCTCCGGTCGATGGTCTGCGCGACGATTTCATGGTATCAGAGGCGGCGCAGGCCGATTGTAATAGTTGTGTAAATACGCACCTGCCCGATCGGGAGCCCGTGAGACCGCTTCGACGCCTCGTTCACCCCCTGACCGTCTTCGTTGCGGTCCAGATCGTCTGGATCGCCGCCGTGGTGTTCTGGGTGTACGGATTCCTGAGCAGCCACCGCAGGCTCCGGGAACTGGCCGAGAGGTACAGCCCGGAGCTGCTCCAGGGGGGCATCGACTGGCTCCTGCTGGCCGAGGGGCTGGTGCTGCTGGTGGTCATCCTTGTCGGCGTGTACGTGATCTTCCTTTATTGGCAGAGCCAGGCCGCCCTCAACCGCGAGCAGAAGCGCCTCGTCTCCCAGGTGACCCACGAGCTTCGCTCTCCCCTGGCCTCCCTGCAGCTCTACCTGGAGACGATCCGGCTGCGCCACCCCCCGGCGGACAAGCTCGACGCCTTCGTGGACACCATGCTCGAGGACACCCGCCGCCTCAACGGCCTGGTGACCAACCTCCTCGCCGCCAACCGCTTCGAGCACCGGGGCTGGCGGCTGACCCTGCGGCCCGACGACCTCTCGGCGTTCGTGACCCGCTACTTCGGCGGCCGCCAGCAGGACGTGCCCGAGGGCGGGAGCCTCGAGGTGCGCGTCCAGCCCGGCGTGTGGGCCCGCTTCGACCGGGAGTCGCTGGGGATGGCCCTTCGGAACCTGCTGGAGAACGCCGTCCTCTACGCCGACGGCGCGCCCCGCATCCGGGTGTCGCTGGAGGCGGACGAGACCTCGTGCCGGCTCTCCGTGGCCGACCAGGGGCGGGGGCTCGACCCGAGGGAGCGCAAGAAGGTGTTCCGCATGTTCTACCGGGTCCGGAAGGCGGACGAGACCGTGGCCGGCTCCGGGCTCGGGCTGTTCATCGTGCGGGCCGTGGTGCTCCGCCACAAGGGGAAGACCTGGATCGAGAGCCCCGGCCCGGGCCGGGGGACGACCGTGCACGTGGTGCTCCCGCGCATCCCGGCCGCCGCGGGGGAGGAGCAGCCGTGAGGCAGGCGGACATCCTGCTGGTCGAGGACGAGCGGCACATCGCCGACGGGCTGGTGTTCAACCTGGAGCAGGAGGGGTACCGGGTGACCCACGTGGAGACCGGCGAGGACGCCCTGGCCGCGCTCCAGCGGGGGTCCTTCGACCTGCTGGTCCTCGATCTCATGCTCCCCGGCATCGACGGCCGCGAGGTGTGCCGGCGCGTGCGGGCCGTGGAGCCCCGCATGCCCGTCCTGATGCTCACGGCCCTGGCCTCCGCCGAGGACCGGGTGGCAGGGCTGGCCGAGGGCGCCGACGACTACCTCACCAAGCCCTTCAGCCTCGCCGAGTTCCTCCTGCGGGTGAAGGGCATGCTCCGCCGCTCGGCGTGGTACCGCCAGGAGATCGAGCCCCAGGCGCAGTACCGCTTCGGCGGCAACCGGGTGGACCTCCAGACCGGCGAGGCGCAAACTCCCCGGGGGCCCTTGGCGCTCACCGAGCTCGAGCTCAAGGTGCTGCGCCTCTTCGCCGTGCGGGAGGGGGAGGTGCTCGGCCGGGGCGAACTGCTCGAGGACGTCTGGAACGTGCCCTCCGACAGCGAGACCCGCAGCCTCGACAACTTCATCGCCCGCCTCCGCCGATACTTCGAGCCCGACCCCTCGAACCCCGTGCACTTCCTCACCGCGCGGGGCCGGGGGTACCGGTTCGTCCGGAGCGGGAACGCACAGCCGGCCGACGGGGCCGGGAAGGAGGAGCCATGACCGGGGACCTGCTCAAGGGCGACCTCGTCCGCCACGCCGACCTGGGTCTCGGCCGGGTCGAGGAGACCTCCGGCTTCGGGGAGGCCCAGCGCTGCGGCGTCTACTTCCCGCGGGGCGACCGGTCCACCTTCGTGGGCCGGGGCGACCTGGAGAGGCTTTCCCCGGCCGAGGCCGCGGCCTACGAGATGGTCCGGCTCGCCGTGCGGGAGCTGCGCCGGGAGGAGATGCCGGGGGTGGAGCTCGGGGACCGGTGGGAGGGAGGCGAGCTGGTGCTAAAGCCCGCCGACCCGGGCCTGGCGCCCAAGTCCGTGCCGATCGAGGCGTTCTTCCACAAGATCGTGATGATCCGCGACCGGCTCCGGGTGCTCGAGCAGCAGGTGAACACCCACAAGGGCCTCACCGACGAGGACAAGGTGGGCCTGCAGCAGTACGTGACCCGCATCTACGGGTCGCTCACCACCTTCAACGTGCTCTTCAAGCGCAAGGAGGACCACTTCGTGGGGCAGAAGGGGGAGAAGTAGACCGGACTCCCGCTACCGGCCCGCGGGCTCGACGCCCTCCAGCACGTCCATCTCCCTTCCCGGAGTCCACCCCATGCGGCGGCTCGTCCGCTCCCGGAGACGCGCGTACCCGAGGTAGAGCGCCGGCACCACCCCCAGGGTGAGGACCGTGGAGAGGGCCAGGCCGAAGATGATCGCCACGGCCATGGACTGCCACCACTGGGACGACTCGGTGTTGTACTGGAAGGCCAGGTTCGCGAAGTCGACGTTGAGCTTCAGGGCCATGGGCACGAGGCCGAGGATCGTGGTTGTGGCGGTGAGCAGCACCGGCCGGAGGCGGATCATCCCGGCGGTGACCACCGCCTCCCGGGCGCTCTGCCCCCGGGCCTGGAACTGCCGGATGGCGTCGAGGAGCACGATGGCGTTGTTCACCACGACGCCGGCCAGGGAGATGACCCCGATGCCGCTCATGATGATGCCGAAGGGCATGCGGAAGACCAGCAGGCCGGCGAAGACCCCGATGAGGGAGAGCACCACGGAGCACAGGATGATCCCGGGCACGAGCACGGAGTTGAACTGGAGCACCAGGATCATCGCGATGAGGAAGAGCGCCACGAGGAACGCCTGCTGGAGGAAGGCCGTGGACTCGGCCTGCTCCTCGGCCGCACCCCCGAAGCCGTAGGTGACCCCCGGCGGGAACGGGAAGGCGCGGACCTTCTCCTGGAACGCGGCCCGGACGTCGGCGTCGGCCCGCACCCAGGGCTCGACCTCGGCGCCCACGGTGACCACCCGCTTCCGGTCCAGGTGGCGGACGGCCACCGGCCCGGGCACCAGCACCGCCGACGCCACCGAGGCCACGGGCACGGCGCCGCCGGAGGCGGTGGGGATCGTGACGTTGGCGAGCCGCCGGGTGTCGAGGCGGAAGCGCTCGGGCAGGCGGAACAGGATGTCCTTCTCGTCGTCGCCGTGGCCCACGGTGCCCGAGCGCAGCCCGCCCACGCCCATCTGGAGCACCTGGCCGACGCTGGCCTGGTCGAGCCCGAGCATCCCGGCCCGCGCCCGGTCCACCGCCCACTCCAGGGTGGGCTGGGCCGTGGACGCGTCGTCGGTGGGCTCGGCCACCCCGTCGGTGTCGGCCATGAGCGCCTTGACGTCGCGCGCCACGGCGGTCACGCGGTTGAGATCCTCCCCGAACAGGTCCATCGACACGGCCTTGCCCGTGGGCGGCCCCTCCTCGGGCTTCACCACGTCGTACTGGGCGCCGAAGAGCGGCAGGGCCACCCGCCGGCCCGACCGGTCGAGGCCCTCCACCCGGGCGCGCATCTCCGCCAGCGTGTCGGAGGTGCTCTCGGTCTGGTAGTCGCGGTCCGCGAACTCCACGCGCACCTTGACCGGGCCCAGGCCCTCCTCGCCGAAGCCCCCCCCGCCCTCCTCAAGGCCCACGGTCACCGTCGCGTGCTTGAGGTTCTGCACGGGCCGGTCGTATCCGCTGCCCGGCCGGCCGAAGATCCGGTCCTCCAGGGAGCGGCTCAGCCGGTCGGACTCCTCCAGGGAGACCCCCTCGGGGGGCTTGACGCTCCCGATGACGAACTTGGGGTCGAGGGCCGGGAAGAACTCGGTCCCCTGGCCGAACACGCCGTAGAGCGCGAACGAGAGCACCAGCACGGCGGAGGCGGTCACCAGGGTCCACGCCGGGCGGTCCAGCAGGAACTCCAGCGCCCGGCCGTACCACAGGGCGAGCCGGTAGGTGGGCCGCTGGGACTCGGGGTCGATGCCGGCGGTTCCCTTCACCCGCACGAAGAAGGCCGCCAGGGTGGGGTTGATGACGAGGGCGACGAAGAGCGAGGAGGTGAGAACGACGATGACCGTCTTGGGCAGGTAGCCCATGAACTCGCCCATGACGCCGGGCCAGAAGATCAAGGGGAGGAAGGCGCCCACCGTGGTGGCCGTGGAGGAGATGACCGGCCACGCGACCTCGCTCGTCCCCACCAGCGCGGCCCGCGGCCGGGAAAGGCCCATGCCGTGGTGCCGGTAGATGTTCTCGACGATGACGATGGCGTTGTCCACCAGCATCCCCAGGGCCAGGATGAGGGAGAAGAGCATGATCATGTTCAGGGTGATGTCGAGCAGGTCGAGCACCAGGATCGACAGGAGCATGCTGAAGGGGATCGCGAAGGAGACGAGGAGCGCGTTGCGGCCGCCCATGCCCACCAGGATGACGACGAGCACCAGGATGAGCGCGGTGCCGATGCCGTTCTCCAGGTCCGCGAGCATCATGCGGACGTCCTTGGAGGTGTCGAGGCCGGTGACGACCCGCACGCCCGGCGGAAGCGCGAGGCGGTCCACGGCGTCCTGCACCCCGGCCACGACGTCGAGGATGTTCTCCCCGCTCTTCTTCATCACCTCGATGCTGATCGACTTGGAGGGCTCCCGGAAGGCCCCGGCGGGCGTCTCCCCGTCCGGCGCGGTGAAGTCGTAGAAGCCGGGCGCGGGAGGTCTCGTCCTCGAAGCTGTAGCCGCACCGTCGGCGACGTCGCGCATGTACACGGGGACGCCGTCGGTCGGTCTGGCCGACCACCAGATCGAAGATCTCGGCCGGCGACTGGAACTCGCCGGGCAGCCGCATCACGACCCGGGTGGTGCCCCCCTCCGCCACCCCCGCCGAGACGTTGCGGTTGGTGCCGGCAGCACCGCCTGCACCTGGGAGAGGGTGAGGCCGGAAGTAGCGCAGGCGCTCGGGATCGACCTCCACGAGCACCTGCCGCTCCCGGCCACCGCGGATCTTGACGTCGAGGACCCCGGGCGACGCGCTTCAGCTCGTCCTCGATCTTGTCCGCCAGGTCCTTGAGCTCGGAGAGCGCCACCCGCTCCGGACCGACCAGGTTCAGCACCAGGATCGGGACGTCGCCCGAGAAGGAGAACTCCTTGACGATGGGCTCGTCGGCCTCGGCGGGAAGGTCGGCCTTGGCCTTGTCCACCGCGTCGCGCACCCGCGACAGGGCCACCTCGGTGTCCACGTCGGGGTCGAACTCGATGTTGACCACCGAGAGGCCCTCGGAGGAGACGCTGCGCAGCTTCTCGAGGCCCTCGACTCCTCGAGCTCGGTCTCCAGGGGAATCGTGACCGCGATCTCGACGTCGGTGGGGTTGGCGCCGTCGAGCACGGTGGTGACGGTGACGACCGGGACCTTCACGTCGGGGAAGTTCTCCCGCGGCATCGTCCGGTAGGCGAGCGTGCCGAGCAGCACGATGCCGACGCACAGGACCAGCACCCCCATGAAGTGCCCGAGGGAGAACCGGGTGAGGATCAAGGCGTCGGGCCCCCGTCGCCCACGCCCACGACCTCGCCGTCGGCCACGACCACGCTGACCTCCTCGCCGTCGACCAGGCCCTTCCAGCCGGCCACCACGAGGCGCTCGCCCCCGGAGAGCCCGGAGAGGAGCAGCACCTCGTCGTCGCGCACCGAGGCGGGCTGGATGTCGCGCACCGCGGCGAAGCTGCGCCCCTCCCGGGTCTCGGCCACCAGCACGCGGGGGCCGGCGTCGGTGACCTGGACGGCCCGCACCGGCACGACGATGGCCGCCGGGTAGAAGAGGTACTCCAGCACCGCCCGGGCGATCACGCCGTGGCGCAGCGCCCCGGACGGGTTGGGCAGCCTCAGCTCCACGGCGAAGGTGTTGCTCTGGGGGTCGGCGGCCTGGGACACCCGCGCGATCTCGGCCGGGAACTCCATCCCCAGGGTCTCCCCGCCGGTGAGCTTGGGCAGCCCCGGCAGCACGAGGGCGGCCCGGACCTCCTGCCGCGCGTCGGGGCGGTTGAGCCGGATGTACTCCGCGGCCGCCGGGTTGTCGGCCGCGAGGAACGGCACGTAGCGGTCCGGCACCTGCACCACGGCCTTCAGGTGCCCCAGGTCGTAGAGGCGGGCGATGACCTCGCCCCGGTCCACCACTTCCCCGGGCTCTGCCAGGTGCTGCTCCAGGTACCCCTCGACAGGGGCCCGCAGGAGGGACTTCTCGACCTGCACCCGCAGCGAGTCGGCGGATGCGTCGATCTCGGCGATGGCTGCGCCGCCCTGGGCCAGCGCCGCCCTGGCCTCCTCGACCCGGACCTCGGCGGCCTGCACGGCGAGCCCGGCGCTCTCGACGGCCTCCCGGGCCTGGCCCACGCCCACCTCCGCCTGGGTGAGGGTGTTGCGCGCCCCGTCGAGGCGCGCCTGATCCAGGACCTTCTCCTCCACCAGCCGGCTCGCCCGCCCGTGGTCCGTGCGGGCCAACTCCAGCGTGGCCTCGGCGGCCCGAACGGCCAGCTCCCGCACCTGGACGTCCTTGCGCGCGTTCTCGAGACCCACCTGGGCCGCCTCGAGGCCGAGCCGCGCCCGGTCCCGCGACAGCTCGGCCGACCGGCGCCGCGCCGCGAGCTCGTCGAGGCCGGCCCGCAAGGCCACGGTGTCGAACTCGGCCACCACGTCTCCCCGCCGCACCCGTTCGCCCTCGGCGACGCGCCAGCGGGAGAGCTTGCCGGAGAACTCGGGGCTCACCTCGCCGACGCGGTCCGCCTCGACCCGCGCCGGGAGGATCAGGGCCTCGCGGTAGGGCCGCGGGCGGACCGTCACGACCTCGACGGCCGCCAGCTTCTTGGGCCGCGGCGGGGGAGCCGGGGGCTCGCGGAGCACCCCGTAGACGACGACTCCCACCGCCAGCGCGAGGACACCGGCGGGGATCGCCCAGACGCCGAAGCGTCGGCGAGGCCGCGGGGGCTCGCCCCGCGCCATGGTGGCGCTGCTCGGATCGCTCGATGGCTCCATGGAGGTCTTCCCGGAGGGGAACTCCCTGACGTGAAATGAGCCACAATCGTACACCAAGGGGCCCGGCCGCGTCGATGGCGGCACCCGGGAGCGTGGGACGACCATACGCGGCGGACCGTCCCCCGGGGCCGGGCTCGGGCTAGGGCGGGTCGGGCACCACGGCGTCCCCGCTCTGGACCGCCCACAGCCCCGCGTAGACCCCCTGCGCCGCGAGGAGTTGCGCGTGGGTGCCCCGCTCCACCACCACGCCGTCCACCAGCACGAGGATCTCCTCGCACGCCCGCACCGTGGAGAGCCGGTGGGCGACGGCCAGGGTCATGCGGCCGGCCCGGAACCGGTGGAGGTTGCGCTGGATGATCTCCTCGGTCCGGGTGTCCACCGCGGAGGTGGCCTCGTCGAGCAGCAGGATCGGCGGATCGCGGAGCACGGCGCGGGCCAGGGAGATGCGCTGGCGCTGCCCCCCGGAGAGCTTCACGCCCCGCTCCCCCACCCAGGTGCCGTAGCCCTCCGGGAGGTCCACGATGAACTCCTCGGCCCCCGCGATCCGGGCGGCCTCCCTCAGGGCCTCGTCGGAGGCCGCCGGCGCCCCGAGGCGGATGTTCTCGGCGATGGTGCCGGCGAAGAGGAAGGCGTCCTGGGACACGTACCCCACGTGGCGCCGGTAGCTCGCGAGGGTGAAGCGCTCCAGCGGCTCGCCGTCGACGCGGATCTCCCCCGAGAGCGGCTCGTAGTAGCGAAGCAGGAGCTTCACCAGAGTGCTCTTGCCCGCCCCCGTCGGCCCGACCACCCCGACGACCTGCCCCTTCCCGATCCGCAGGTCCACCCCGTTGATCACCGGCGCCCGGCCCGGGTAGGCGAAGCGGACCGCCTCGAACTCCAACGAGGACGGGGACTCCGTCCAGGGCCCGGGCGCCCTCCCGGTCCGCCACCCGGGGCCGCGTGTCGAGCAGGTCGAGGATGCGCCGCGCCGAGGCCTCCGAGCGCTGGAACTGGTTGATGAGCATGCCGAACACGAACAGCGGCATCACGAGGCGCATGGCGAACAGGACGAAGGTGGTGTAGTCGCCCACGCTGGGCCCGTGGCCGGCGAAGGTGAGCCAGCCCCCGACGCCGATGAGGGTGCCGAACCCCGCGCCCGCGATCCCGTAGATGACGGGGATGAACTTGGCCCTCTCGCGGGCCGCCCGGATCGCCGCGTCCCGGTACTCCATGGACTGCTCGGCCACCCGCGCGGCCTGCTGGGCCTCGGCCGTGTACGCCTGGATGACCGCGATGCCCTGGAGGTTGTTCTCGAGCACGCTGTTGATGGCGCCCACCGCCTGCCGCGTGCGGCGGTACTGGGGCTGGACCCTGGTGGCGAAGAAGCGCACCGCCACGACGGCGAAGGGCAGGGGCACGAAGAGCAGGGCCGCGAGCCGCCAGTCCAGCCACAGCAGGAACCCGTAGGTGCCGAGGAACGTGATGACGATGCGCACCAGGCTCGTGGTGGCGTCGGAGAAGAAGTTCTCCAGGTTGTCCACGTCGCCGGAGAGCACGGCCATCAGGTCGCCGGTCTGGCGCTCCTCGAAGAAGGCCGCCTCCAGGGTCTGGAGGTGCTCGTACAGGCGCACCCGCAGATCGTGGCGCACCTTCTGGGCGAGGGTGTCCCAGGCGTAGTCGCTGATGGACTGGAAGAGGGCGAGCCCGGCGAAGGTGCCCAGCACGGCCGCGCCGTAGCCGAGGAAGGTGCGCGGTCCCACGCCCCCGCCGGCGGCCGCCGCCGCGACGGCGTCCACCACCCGGCCGACCACCAGCATGGGCAGGAGGTCGAAGAACCGCGCCAGGACGTTGGTGGCGAGCCCCGCCGCCACCCGGGCCCGGTACGGGGCCAGGAACGGCAGGAGCCGCCACAGGTGGAGCCCGAAGGCGGGATGGCGCTCCGACAGGCTCACGCTCCGCCGCCTCCCCGGCCCGAGCGACGGCGCAAGCCCTCAGCCCTCGCCGCCGAAGAACAGGCGCCCGCCCACGGGGAGGACGACCACCCGGTCGACCAGGCCCGGACGGCCGTCCACCGTCCGGCGGAGCACGGTCGCCGGCCACGCCGCGGGCTCGTCCCCCAGGCGCAGCACCCCCCACTGGGTGGGAACGAGCCGCGCCGCGCCCAACTCCTCGAACGCACGGAGGACCTCCTCGATGTCCATGTGGGGGTAGTGCATGAACCAGCGGGGCTCGAAGGCGCCGATGGGGAGGAGCGCGACGTCGATGCCGGGGAACCGGCGGCCGAAGTCGCGGAAACCCTTGAAGTACCCCGAGTCCGCGCCGAAGTAGACCCTCCGGCCGTCACGCTCCACCAGCCACGAGCACCACAGCGTCTCGTTGTATCCCTGCCCGAGCCGGCGCGACCAGTGCTGGGCGGGAAGGCAGACGAAGCGGGTGCCCTCCACCTCCGCCTCCTCCCACCAGTCCATCTCGCGCACGCGCACCGCCCCGTGTCCCCGGAGGAACTCCCCCAGCCCCAGCGGGCACAGGAAGGTGACCCTCGCCGCAAGGGCGGCCACGGAGTCGGCGTCGAGGTGGTCGTAGTGGTTGTGGCTGATGACCACCACGGAGCCGTCGGGAATCCGCTCCGGGCCGAAGGCCGGAGGCACCAGCCGCTCCACGATCGCGGCCCTGGCGCTGAAGAACGGGTCGGTCACCACCACGGGCCCGCCCCAGTGGACGGCGAACGTCGCGTGGCCCACGTGGGTGACGGAGGGCCGGTCGGCGGGCCCCGAGAGGTACTCCCCGCGGTTCTCCTCGACGGGGGCCCGGTCGCTCCACTCCGCCGCTTCGGCGACGGCACCCCGGCGGGAGAGCTTCCAACGCCAGAAATCCCAGGGAGAGCGTTCCTGGGGCATCCAGGGGTTGAAGAACTGCCCGTCGTCGCCCCGATGGGGCGCGTGCAGGGCGCCCTCCCGGGTGGCCTCCACATCCGCGCGCCACCGAGCCTCGTCGAAGGGCCGCGCCGGCAGGCACGCCGGCAGGCTCGCTCCCGCCGCCGCCAGTAGCAGGAGAAGGCGCGCGCCCCTCCGCCCCTCTCCTCCTGCCGTGGCCGCCGGTCGCCCCGACTCTCTCAAGTCCCGTCCCTCCGGTCCGCCCGTCGCCCTTGACGGGCGGCGACGGCTCGGTACGTTGCACTGCCGACACGCCCCCCTCGGGGGAGCCCAAACCGTACCAGGGAGGAAAGCCATGGCCAAGATCCTTCACATCCAGGCGAGCCCCATGGGCGAGGCGCTCTCGTTCTCCACCCGCGTCGCCCGGGCCTTCCTCGACGCCTACCGGGCCTCCCACGCCGCCGACGCGGTGGAGACGCTGGACCTCTGGAAGGCCGACCTCCCCGCCTTCGATTTCACGGCGGCCTCCGGAAAGTACAAGGTGATGCGGGGCCTGGCGCACTCCTCGGACGAGGCCAGGGCCTGGGACCGCGTCGTGGCGGCAGCGAACCGGCTCAAGTCCGCTGACAAGGTGGTGCTCTCCACCGGGATGTGGAACTTCGGGATCCCCTACCGCCTCAAGCAATGGCTCGACGTCGTGGTGCAGCCGGGGCTGACCTTCTCCTTCGACCCGGCCAAGGGCTATTCGGGCCTGGTCACGGGGAAGCCCCTCCAACTGCTCCTGGCCAGCGGGGGCGAGTACCCGGCCGGGTCCCCCATGGCGGGGTACGACTTCCAGAAGCCCTATCTCGAGTGCATCTTCGGGTTCATGGGCTTCTCCGACGTCCGGACCCTGCGGGTGGAGGGCACCCTCTCGCCCGACGCCGAGAAGAACCTGGCCGCCGCGGTCGAGGCCGCCGAGAAGGCCGCACGGGCGTTCTGACGCCGGTGGAGAACGCGCCGGGACGCTCTCATGGACTTCTCATGGGGATTTCATCGGGATCTCACGGTGCCGCGCTATGCTGTGATCAAGCCGTGAGACCGAGGGAGCACCAAAGCGGACCCGAGGCGACGGCGACCTTCCTCCTCCTCTTCCTCCTGGGCTACGGGGCTGCTTCGGCGGCCCCGTAGCCTTTCCGGCGTCAGGGCTCGAAGCCCCGGTGACCGGTCGCTCGGGCAGGAAGCCCACGGCCGCCGGGTTCCCGGGGCCCGGCGCACGGACCTCTCGACCGCGACGGCGTGCCCCCAACTCCCGGCCTCGTCGGCCCCTCCACCGAATGCCCCCTCCCCCGCGTTGACGCCCCCCGGCGGCCCGTGCTACCACGAACCCGCCGTGAACTACGCCTCGACTCCCATTCCCGGCCCGGCCGAACCCGAGGCCGGGGGTCCGGTTCCCCCCGGTGCCGACGCGTCGCGCCGGGAGCGGGCCCCCCGAGCACCGCAGACCTTCAGCCTCTTTCCCGCCCCGCCCGTCCCCCTCGGCCTGCCGGTGACCACGACGACGCCCTACCCGTGTCCCTACCTGGCCGGCCGCACGTCGGTGAGCCGTGGGTTCCGCTGCGCCGAGCTCCCGGGGGCCGCCTACCAGGAGCTCCTGGACGCCGGGTTCCGGCGCTCCGGTCAGGTCTTCTACCAGCCGGCGTGTCCCGGCTGCCGGGCGTGCGTGGCACTGCGCGTGCCGGTCGGCACGTTCCGCGCCAGCCGGAGCCAGCGCCGGGCGTGGAGGAGGAACCGCGACCTGAGCGTGTCCTTCGGCCGCCCCCACCTCACCGAGGAGCGCCGCGATCTCTACGCCCGGTACATGGCGGAGCGGCACGACCGCGAGGAAGTCGGGACCTGGGAAGACCTCGAGGACTTCCTGTACCGCTCCCCCACCGACACCGTAGAGATGCTGTACCGCGACCGGGGGGGGCGCCTCCTGGGGGTGGGGGTGTGCGACGCGACCCCCCGGTGCCTGAGCTCCGTGTACTTCTACTTCGATCCGGCGGACTCCCCCCGGGGCCTGGGCACCTTCAGCAGCCTGGTGGAGATCCGGGCCGCGGCGTCCATGGGCCTCCCCTACTACTACCTGGGGTTCTGGGTGCACGGATGCCGGAAGATGGAGTACAAGGCGGGCTTCCGCCCCCACGAGGTCTTGGGCACCGACGGCCGATGGCGGCCGCCCTCCCCCCCCGAGCAGCCCGCGTGAGGCCGCCCGCCGCAATCAGTGAGCCGCGGAGGCGCCCGGACGCCGCTCCGGCAGGAACACCTCGAAGCGCGTGCCCCGCTCCCGGGAGCTCGTGAAGGTCACCCGCCCCCCCAGGTAACGCTCCGCCAGCAGGCGCATCCCGTAGGTGCCGAGCCCCCGGCCCGGCCCCTTGGTGGAGAAGGAGCGCTGGAACACCTGGAGCTGGGCCTCGGCGGGGATGAAGGCGGGATTCTCGACCCAGAAGCACGCCCCGTCCGCCCGCCGTTCGCACCCGAGAATCACGGAGTCGCCCGGCGACGACGCCTCCACGGCGTTCTTGAGCATGTTGCCCAGGATCCGCCCGAGGATCGTCTCGTCGGTCCCGACGCGGAAGTCCGGGTCGGGGCGCCGCACCTCGACGGCCACCGCGGGGGCCGGCCTGCCGGAACGGTCGCCCCACCCCTCGGCGGCGGCGACGAGCACGGCCGACGCGCTCACCTCGGCCGTGCGCACGGTCAACTCCCCCTCCTCCGCCGCCACGAACTCCTGCTGCTCGCGGATCAGCGCCGAGAGCTCGTCGGCGACGCGGCGCAGGACGGGCCGGTAGGAGAGCACCTCCTCGGCGCCCGCATCCTCGAGGAGGTACGCCAGGGTGCGGAGGTTGCCCACGGTGTTCAGCACGTCGTGGAAGAACAGCCTTTCCAGGGCGTGCCTTCGCTTCTCGTCCCCGATGTCGGTCACCGAGAAGACCGTGAAGCGTTCCGCGCCCGCCTGGAAGGGCACGGCCGAGACCCGGAGGTCCAGGGCCAGGCCGCTCGACTTCTGGAGGATCCGGCACTCCCGCACGGCCTCCTCGCCCTCCTGGCTCGAGAGGATGGCGTCCACGGCCCCGCAGGCCCGGCAGAAGAGGCTCGTCCCGCAGCCGCACGCGCCGTCGGAGGCGTGGACGCAGTCCAGGGCCTCCCCGGGCCGCGAGCCGTACACCCGGCTCACGTCGTCGAGGCGGAGCAGCCGTCCGAGCGCGCGGTTGGCGAGAACGACCTGCCGGCGCGCGTTGAGCACCATCAGGCACTGGGGAACCGCGTCCAGGGTGGCGCGCAGGTAGGGAAGCCCCTCGAGCACCCGCGTCTGCCGGGCGATCTCCCGCGGAGAGCTCCTCTCCGCCGGGGCGAACTCCGTGCGGGAACTCGCGGCCATCTCCGAACCTCCCTCGCGCCGGCGGCGGGGTCAGCCCTCCGGCACCCACTCGTCCCTGTAGCCCAGCACCACCAGGAGGCAGCTCCCGTCGGCGATCGCCTCGATGCCGTGGCCCCGACACGCCTCGAGGGCGGCCGGGCTCTCCGCCCCCGGCTGCATCCAGACCCGGCGGATGCCCCGCCGGGCCGCCTCCTCCACCACCGTCTCCGTGACGGCCGGCGGCGTGATGATCGAGAGGCTGGTGACCTCCGGAGGCAGGCCGACGACGCTCGGGAGGCAGGCCACGCCCTCGATGAACGCCGTGCGGGGGTTCACGGGCACGGCCGTTCGCCCGTGCTGCAGGTAGCAGCGCAGCACCTTGTTCCCGTACTTGGCCCGGTCCGCCGAGGCCCCGACCACGCCGAAGGCCCTGGCCTCCAGGAACCCCCGGATGCGTGCGCCGACCTCCATCGTCCTCCTCCCGCCCGGCCGCCGCCTCGGGGCGGGCCGGGCACCGCCGTCGTGATGATACCGCGACCCGGGGCGGGCCTCCAGGCCGGCGGGGACCGGGGTTGACAGCGCCAGGGCGTCCGCTACACAGACGGGGTCCGAGCACCCCGAACGGAGGAAGGACTTGGCACGCCCGCTCCGGCTGACGATCTGGCTCGCGCTCCTGGTCGCCTCGGCGGCGGCATCGGCGCCGCGGCCCGACGGCTCCGTCCTCCGCATGGGCGGCAACGGGAGCGCCCTCGGAACGCTGCGCGCCCTGGCGGAGGCCGAGGTGGGAGACGACCCGGCCCTCGCCGCCGTGATCGTCCCGAGCCTCGGAACCGGCGGGGGCATCCGCGCCCTGCTGGGGGGAGCGCTGGACCTGGCCGCCAGCACCCGCCCCCTCCGGGGCGACGAGACGGAACGCCGGCTGGAGGCCCGCTTCCTCGGCGAGACGCCCTTCGTGTTCGCGGTGTCCGCCCGGTCCCCGGTAACCGGGGTCTCCTCGGAGCGGATCGCCCGCATCTACTCGGGGGAGGAAGCCGTCTGGCCCGACGGGACCCCGATCCGGCTCATCCTGCGGCCGCCGAGCGACTCGGACACCCGGGCGCTGGAGGCGATCTCGCCCGCGCTGCGCGACGCCGTCGGGGCGGCCCAGCGGCGGAAGGGACTGCTCACGGCGACCACGGACCAGGACGCCGCGGACCTGCTGGAGAGACTCCCCGGCGCCTTCGGCACGTCGACCCTGGCGTTGATCCGGACGGAGGGCCGGGACCTCCGGCCCCTCGCCGTGGACGGAGCGGCCCCGGAGGCCGCTCCGCACGCCGCGGCCTACCCGTGGAGGAGGCCGCTCCACCTCGTCTACCGGAGCCCGCCGCCTCCCCGCGTCCAGAGGTTCCTGGACTTCGTGGACTCGCCCCGCGGGCGGGAGATCCTGCTGGAATCGGGGTACGTGCCCCCGCCGGCGGAGAGGTGACCGTGGAGCCCTCCGCACGCCGCATCGCCTTCCTCACCCAGGCGCTTTCCGCGGCCCTCGGTGGCCTGATCGCCCTGGGCCTGCCCGTGGCGTACCTGGTGATGGAGCACCACCACGTGACCACGGAGATCCGCATCGAGGCGGAACTGGCCGCGGAGGCGCTCAGCGACCTCGCGAGCGCCAGCCCCGGCCTGTGGCGCTACCAGGAACCGCGGATCGCGGACCTCCTGGAGAACCGGCTGGGCGAAACCCCGGCCGAGGGGCGCAGCGTGTTCGACGCCGACGGGGCGCTGGTGCTCGAGCGCGGAGGCCCGATCCCCCGGCCGCGGGTCACCCGCTCGAGCCTCGTCTACGACTCGGGGCACCCCGCCGGCCGCATCGAGGTGACCCGGTCCCTCGCCCCCGTGCTCCGCGAGACGACGCTGGTGGCCGCCGGAAGCCTGCTCTTCGGCGGCGCGCTGTACGCGATCCTGAGCGTCTTCCCGCTGCGGACCCTGCGCCGCGCCCTCAAGGCCCTCAAGGCCTCCCAGAGCGAGTTGGAGACACGCGGGCGGGTGGCCGAGGCGTTCCTCTCGTCGTCGGAGGAGGAGGTCTACAGCCGGGTTCTCGATCGGATCCGGGAGGCGCTCGCCAGCCCCTTCGGCTTCTTCGGGTACCTCGACGACGCGGGCGCGCTCGTGAGCCCCTCCCTCACCCGGGACGTGTGGGACCTCTGCCGGGTCACCGACCGGGACATCCGGTTCCCCCACGAGACCTGGGCGGGCCTCTGGGGCCGCGCCCTGCGGGAGGGAAGGTCCCTCGTGTCCGAAGGCCCCTTCTCGGTCCCGGCGGGCCACGTCCCGATCCACTCCGCCCTGAGCGTTCCCCTCCTCCACCGCGGCGCGGTGATCGGTCTCGTCACCGTGGCGAACAGGCCGGGCGGCTACGGCCGGAAGGAAGTCCGTCTGCTGGAGGCCGTCGCCTCGTACACGGCGCCGATCCTCAGCGCGCGCCTCCGGAGGGAGGAGGAGGAGCGGGCCCGGAGGCGGGCCGAGGAGGAACTGGTCCAGGCCCGGGACGCGGCGGAGTCGGCGAACCGCCTGAAGGGCCAGTTCCTGGCGAGCGTCAGCCACGAACTGCGCACCCCGATGAACTCGATCCTCGGCTACACCGAGCTCCTCCTGGACGAGGTCGAGGGCCCCCTCCGCGGGGAGCAGCGGCAGAGCCTGGATCGGGTCCTCCGGAACGGGCGCCAACTGCTCCGCCTCATCGACGAGATCCTCGACCTCTCCCGGCTGGAGGCGCACAAGCTCCGACTCGAGGTCGGACCGTTCCGGCTGCGGGAGGTCCTCGGCGAGACGGTGCGATCCCTGGGCATCATCGCGGGCCGCAAGGGCCTGACGCTCGACTACGCGGTGGCCCCGGAGGTCCCGGACGCCCTGCTCGGCGACGGGGACCGGCTGGCCCAGGTGCTCCGCAACCTCCTGGGCAACGGGATCAAGTTCACCGAGAAGGGCGGGATCGGCGTCCGGGTGGACGTCGAGTCGGAGACGCCGGGGGCCGTCGGGCTCCACTTCACCGTTCGCGACACGGGGATCGGCGTCCCCCCGGGGCAGCGCGAGGCGATCTTCGGGGCCTTCGTGCAGGCCAACGGCGGGCCGCAGAGGCCCCACGAGGGCGTCGGGCTCGGGCTGGCGATCTGCTCGCTGCTGGTTCGCCTGATGGACGGGCGCATCTGGGTGGAGCCGGAGCCGACCGGTGGCAGCGCGTTCCACTTCACCGCGCGGTTCGGGACCGAACCGGGAGCTTCCCCGGGCGCCGCCTAACCCGCTCCCACGCCGAAGAACTCCTGGGCGTTGCCCCCGAGGAACCGCTCCAGGAAGGGATCGGGCAGCCCCAGGTCGCGGACCCGGCGCAACTCCCGGTCCCAGGCGTAGGGAAGGTGGCAGAAGTCGGTGCCGTACATCACCCGGTCCTGCCGGTAGGTGCGAAGCGGCGGGGGCTCCATGCCGCGGAAGTACCCCGAGAGCATCATCGTCGTGTCCAGCCACAGGTTGTCCCTCCGCTTCGCGAGCCGGAGGTACGCGTCGAACTCGTCCGCCCCCAGGTGCGGCACGCACAGGCGAAGGCCCGGGTGGTCGCGCAGCAGGCGCTCCACCTTCTCCGCCGCGCACGCGGCGTGGGGGTCACAGCGGTACGCGGGGCTTCGCGGCTCCCGGCCCAGGTGGGCCACGAGCGGCTTGTCCCCCGCCTGGCACGCCCGGCACACCTCCCGGAACTCCGGGCCGTCGGGGTCGAAGCACTGGACGTGCTGGTGGACCTTCACCCCCGCGAGGCCCAGCGCGAAGCCCTCCTCGAGGATCTCCCCGGCCCCCGGCTCCCCGGGGAACACGGTGGCCAGGGCGGTCAGCCGCGGGTCGGACTCCGCAAGAGCCGCGGCGTAGCGGTTGAGGTCTCGGGCCATCCCCGGCCGGTGGGCGTAGTGGAGGAGGACGGCGCCGGCGACGCCCCGGCCGAGCAGGAAGGAAACGATCTCGGGCGAGGTCAGGCGGTAGCGGACGGGCCAGCCGTGGTCGTCGAACCACCCGCGCACGGCCTCCATCAGCCGGTCGGGGAAGACGTGGACGTGGGCGTCCACGACAGGGGGAAGGTCGGGCGGGACCCGGTCGCCCTCCGGGTCGTCGAGGGCCGGCAGGGGGCGGGCGAGCGCCCCGGCCCGGTCCGGGCTCTCGGGGGAGGAGCCCGCGGTCACTGCCCCTGGTCGGTGCGTAGCACCGCCACGAAGGCCTCCTGGGGGATCTCCACCGACCCGAACATGCGCATCTTCTTCTTCCCCTCCTTCTGGCGCTCCAGGAGCTTGCGCTTGCGGGTGATGTCGCCCCCGTAGCACTTGGCCGTGACGTCCTTGCGCACCGCCTGGATGTTGGTCCGGGCGATGACGCTGCCGCCGATCGCGCCCTGGATGGGGATCTTGAACTGGTGGCGGGGGATGCAGTCGGCGAGCTTCTCGCAGTAGTGGAGCGCCCGGATCCGGGCCTTCTCCCGGTGCACCAGGTAGGAGAGCGCGTCCACCTTCTCCCCGTTGACGAGGATGTCCACCCGGACGATGTCGCCGGGCCTGTACTCGAGCGGCTCCCAGTCGTAGGAGCCGTACCCGCGGGTCACGGTCTTGAGGCGGTCGTGGAAGTCGAAGAGGACCTCCCCGAGGGGCATCTCGCTGATCACCTCCAGACGGCCCACGGCGAGGTAGTTGACCGTGAGCTTGGCGCTCCGGTACTCGCGGCACAAGTCCATCACGGTGCCCATGTACTTCTCGGGGCACAGGATGGCGGCCCGGATGTAGGGCTCGTCCACGGACTTGATCCGGACGGGGTCCGGCCAGTAGGAGGGGTTGTCCACCTCCAGCGACTTCCCGTCGGTGAGGGTGACCTTGTAGAGGACCGAGGGCGCCGAGAGGATGAGCGACATCCCGAACTCCCGCTGGAGCCTCTCCTGGAACACGTCCAGGTGGAGCAGCCCCAGGAAGCCGCAGCGGAAGCCGTGCCCCAGGGCCGCCGAGGAGTCCTTCTGGTAGACCAGTGACGCGTCGTTGAGGGAGAGCTTCTCCAGGGCGCGGGTCAGGTCCTCGTACTCGTCGCTGCCCATGGGGTACACGGAGGAGAAGACCACCGGCTTGGCCGGCCGGTACCCCGGCACCGGCTCCGCGGTGGGACGGTCGGCCTCGGTGATGGTGTCGCCGATCTCCACGTCGCGGATGGTCTTGATCCCCGCGATCGCGTAGCCGACCGAGCCCGCGGAGAGCTCCGCCGCCTTGAGGCGGCCGAGGCGGTTGAGGCCCACCTCCTCGACCTCGTGGTCCTTGTCCGTGTGCATGAGCCGGATCTTCATGCCCGGGCGCATCGTCCCCTCCTGGATCCGGCACAGGAGGATCGCACCGCGGTAGGGATCGTAGTAGGCGTCGTAGATCAGCGCCTTGAGGGGCGCGTCCGGGTCGCCCGTGGGCGGCGGCAGGTGTTGGACGACCGCCTCCAGCACCTCCTCGATGCCGACGCCCTTCTTCGCGGAGATCGGGATGGCCTCGAAGGGGTCCAGCCCCAGGTCCGCGTCGATCTCCTCGCGCACGCGCTCCACGTCCGCGGCGGGGAGGTCGATCTTGTTGATCACCGGCACGAGCCTCAGGTTGTACTCCATGGCCAGGTAGAGGTTCGCCACCGTCTGGGCCTCCACGCCCTGGGTGGCGTCCACCACGAGGAGCGCCCCCTCGCACGCCATCAGCGCGCGGCGCACCTCGTGGGAGAAGTCCACGTGGCCGGGGGTGTCGATGAGGTTGAGCACGTAGTCCCTGCCGTCCCGGGCCCGGTACCCCAGCGAGATGTTGTTGCTCTTGATGGTGATCCCCCGCTCCCGCTCGATGTCCATGGTGTCGAGCAGCTGGTCCTGGAAGGTCGCGCTGCTCCACGGCGCCGCACGCCTGGATGAGGCGGTCCGCCAGGGTCGACTTCCCGTGGTCCACGTGGGCGATGATGCAGAAGTTCCGGATGTTCTCCATGGATTTCCCCGGCAGGTTCGAGAGTGGGGCGGGAGTGTATAGCGAGTGGACGGCCGAAGGGAAGCGGCGGCCCCGCGCGGCCCGCCGCGCGCTTCCGGGCACGACCCGCACCGTTCTAGCGGCGCGTGCCCCCGAGGGTCAAGGCGCGGACCTCCCACCGCGGCGATAGGCATTGCCAACCCGCGGTTGTAACGGTTATCTTCTGCGGGAATTGCAAACGGGGCCGGAGGCCCCCCCCTTCGGAGGATCCCCATGAAGCGAATCGCCCTCTCCCTGCTCCTCGCGATCTCCCTCGCCTTCGGCTTCGCCGTCGCCACGGCCGCGGCCGAGAGCCACGGCGGCCACGCGGCGATGGCCGAGTGCAAGTGCGGCCCCGAGTGCAAGTGCGCCCAGGGGACCGCGGCCGAGTGCAAGTGCGGCGCCGAGTGCAAGTGCGGCCACGCGGCCGGCGCCGAGTGCAAGTGCGGCCCCGAGTGCAAGTGCGATCACGCCCAGGGCTGCAAGTGCGGCCAGGCCGGCGCCCCCGCCGAGTGCAAGTGCGGCCCCGAGTGCAAGTGCGATCACGCCCAGGGCTGCAAGTGCGGGCATAAGTAGCACCGACCCCGAATCCCGGCCGGCAGAGGGGCCGCGCGGCAAGCCGCGCGGCCCCTCTCTCGTTTCGGACCCCGAACGCGCCCCCTTCTCCGTTTGAGCCCTTCCGAATTTCGGCGTTCGCTTCTGCCGAGATCCCCTCGATGCCGGCCAAGAAAAGCTCACGAAGGGCAATCCAACCCCCTTGGTTGCCCTCCAATCATTTTGCGTGCTAAGGTTTCGCGCTTCCGGAGGCGCCATGGAAACCGTGAGAGACCCGACCGAGGAGGAAGTGCTCATCGCCCTGCGCCGCATCGCGCGGGCGGCGAGCCTGCACTCCCGCCGCATCCAGCACGCGTACGGGCTCACCTCCCCTCAACTCTTCGTGCTCCGGGAACTCAGCCGACGCGGAGAGGCCACGGGAGGAGAACTGGCCCGAGCCGCGTGCCTCAGCCACGCGACGATCACCGGGATCCTCGACCGGCTCGAACGCCGCGGCCTCGTGCGGCGGACCCGCTCCGATCAGGACCGCCGACGGGTGACGGCGCGGGTCACGGCGGAGGGCGAAGCGCTCCTCGAGACCGCCCCACCTCCCCTGCACAACCGATTCCTCACCCGGTTTCGCAAGCTCGATGACTGGGAGCGCTCCTTCCTCCTCGGGGCGCTGCAGAGACTCGCCTCCATGATGGGCGGGCCGGAACTCGCCGAGGACGAGCAGGCCGGACCCGTCCCCGAAATGCCGTGGTTGCCCCCTGCGGAGCAGCCCGAAGGCGCCTGACTCCCGGGCGCACCAGCCCCCCCAACCCGATGACCAACCCCGGAGAAGGAGCAGGAAGACCATGTGCACGATCTGCGGCCACTTCTCGCGCGGCGGGAAGATCCCGTCCA
Organism: uncultured delta proteobacterium; assembly: GCA_963707045.1. Lineage (GTDB taxonomy): Bacteria > Desulfobacterota > Deferrisomatia > Deferrisomatales > JACRMM01 > CAZGRT01. The sequence continues at coordinate 85,775 of CAVPOV010000025.1, read as the reverse complement.
GCGACGTATACGACATGCTCAAGAAGATGGAGCACCGAGGCCCCGACACCAACGGGGTCTGCCTGGACGGCGAGGTGCTTCGGGTGGAGGACTTGGGCGATCTGCGCGCCGCGCTCGGACGCCCCAGCCGCATCGCGCTGGGGCACTCGCGGTTGAAGATCGTGGGCCGGGAGGCGACCACCCAGCCCTTTACCGCGTGCGACGGCTCCCTGGTGCTCATCCACAACGGGGAGATCTACAACTACGAGAAGCTCAAGTCGCTCCTGCAGCACCACCACAACTGGGACACGACGAGCGACAGCGAGGTGCTGGTGCACCTGCTCGAGGAGACCTACCGCGGCGACCTGCTCGAAGCGGTCCAGAAGGTGATCGGGCTCCTCGACGGCATGTACGCGATGGCGGTGACGGACGGGGCGTCGGTGGTCGTGGCCCGGGACCCGATCGGGAAGAAACCCCTGTACTTCATCGAGAACGGAGACGTCACCTACTTCGCGTCGGAGCGCAAGGCCCTATGGAACGGGCGGGACGAACCCCGCCGCGTCCACCCGGGCGACCTCCTGTACCTCGACGACCGGACCACGGAGGTGAGAAGCGGCTACCACCTGCAGTTGCCGCAGATCGACGTGGTGGACTTCGGCGAGGCCGTGGAACTCTACAAGGACGCCCTGCTCAAGGCCGTGCAGAAGCGCCTCGTCGGCCTCCAGGAATCGGTGCTGGGGGTCATCTTCTCCGGCGGCATCGACTCGGTGCTCATCGCGAAGCTGCTGCAGCAGGAGGGGCGAAACGTCATCTGCTACTGCACCGGCACGGAGGACTCCGGGGACATCGCGGCCGCCCGCTCGGTGGCCGAGGACCTGGGGCTGGAACTGAAGAACACGATCATCGACGAGGCGACGGTGGAGGAGCTCCTTCCCGAGGTGATCCGCAACGTGGAGGAGAGCGGGCTGCTGCAGGTGGAGGTCGCGATCCCCATGTACCTGGCCGCCAAGATGGCCTCCGAGGACGGAATCCGGGTGATGTACACCGGCCAGGCCGCGGACGAGCTGTGGGCCGGCTACCCCTGGTACACGGACGTCCTCGAGGAGGACGGGTACCTGCGGCTCCACGAGAAGCTGTGGGAGGACCTGAACTACCTGTACACGGACACGTTGGAGCGCGAGGACAAGCTCACCATGGCCCACTCCATCGAACTGCGGGCCCCCTACCTCGACCGGGACGTGATCCACACGGCGATGCGCGTCTCCCCGCGCCTCAAGATCCAGGGCAAGGAGGACCGCCTGCGCAAGCGGGTCCATCGTCAGGCCGCCGTCGAACTGGGCGTGCCCCCCTATCTGGCCTTCCGCATCAAGGACCCGGCGCAGTCCGGCTCGGGCATCCACGGGATCGTCGAGCGCATCGCCGCCCGGCGCATGACCGGCCCCCACCGGGAGCTGGCGGCGGAGAACCTCCGGCGGGACAAGGGCAGCCTGTACCGCTACGGGGACGCGGCGTACGGCGAGGAGATCACCCGCGCCTTCCTGCAGAGGATCGAGAAGGAGATCCGCGAGATGTACATCCCTCCGTTCCTGGCCGCGTGATGGGGGCGACCCTCGACGTGCGGGTGATCCAGGTGGGGTACGACGCCCGGGACATCCGACACCACGTACACACCCTCAAGGGCCTCATCGAAGAGCACCGCAGCGCGGACCTCGTCGTCTTCCCGGAGTTGTGCCTGCACGGCCACCCCTCCGCGGAGAGGCCGGAGGGCTTCCTGTACCGGAAGGTGCGGGCCGTGTACGGCACCATCTCCTCGGACCTCTACCGTCACGTGCGGGAGGTGGACGGGCGGGTGATCATCGGCGAGATGCGGCGCACCGGGGACCGGCTCATGAACGTGGCCACCTACGTGGACCGGCGGGTGACGCAGCACTACATCAAGACCCACGTCCACTGGACGGAGGCCTTCGTCCCCGGCCGCCGCCTGCGCGTCTTCGACGCGCCGTTCGGCCCGGTGGGGATCAACATCTGTTTCGACGCCGCGTTCCCCGAGGTCTGGCGGGCTTCGGCCCTGCAGGGTGCCGAGGTGGCCGTCAACATCTCGGCCGTACCGGCCTCCTTCCCCTCGCGCTACGTCCACCGGCGGATGAGTTCCGCCGCCCTGGACAACCAGCAGTTCGTGGTGTACGCGAACCGCCCGGGGCCGATCTTCTCCGGCGAGAGCGCGGTCTTCGATCCCCGGGGCGACACGGTGGCCGCGCTGCACCGGAAGCCCGGGGTTCTCACCGTCGAGATCGACCTGGAGGAGGTGTCGCGTTGGCGGGCCGAGGAGAGGATCTACGACCACCGCAGGCCGCAGCTGTACCGCGCGCTGTCGGGGGCCCGGCGTCCCGCGGAGGCTGTTCCGGCGGGGGGGCAGGCCGGCGGCGACGCGCCGGGGGCGGCGCCGGCCGCCTCCGGGAAGCCGCGTGCGGAGCGCCGCAAGCGCCTGAGCCTCGCCCAGCGAAAGTTCCACGCCCGGGACGCCAGCCCGCACGTGACGAACGCACTGCTTCACCTGGGGCTGGCCCGAAGGGCGGCGAGGAAGGGCGAGCGGGAGGTGGCGTGGCGGGAGTACGGGCGCAGTCTCGCTTGCTGGCGACAGGCCGCGGCGGACCAGGAGGAGCGATGGGAAAGGGAACTGACGATGGTGGCGGCGGAAGTCGACGCCTTCGATGCCCGGGCCGCCGTGGCAGGGGGGCCGTGAGACCCAGGCCGGCCGGGTGCCGCGCCGGGGTCGCGGGGGTGCTCCTGGCAGGGGCCGTCGCCGCGGCCGTGCTCGGCGTCGGATGCTCCCGGGAGCCCGAAGCCGGGCCGGAGAAGGCCACGGTGCGGCTCGTCACCTGGAAGCCCAACCAGCCGGAACTCTGGGAGGAGGTCTACGAACTCTTCGAGCGGCGCCACCCCGACCTCCGCCTGGTGCGCGAGGTCGGCCCCCACTCCTCGACCGCCTTCCACGACCTGCTCACCCAGAAGCTCAAGAACCAGAGCCGCGACGTGGACGTCTTCCTCATGGACGTGATCTGGCCGGCGGAGTTCGCCGCGGCCGGCTGGGCGGAACCCCTGGACGAGCGCTTCCCGCCCCCCGCGCGGGAGGAGTTCCTCCCCGGAGCCGTGCTCGCCAACACCTACGAAGGGAGGGTCTACGGCATCCCCCTGTACGCGGCCGCCGGCGTGCTGTACTACCGCAAGGACCTCCTGGAGCGGCACGGATTCCCTCCGCCGCAGACCTGGGAGGAACTGCTGCGGCAGGCCGAGGCGATCTCGGCGGAGGCGGACGGGGCCGGCGAGGAGATCCACGGCTTCTCGGGGCAGTTCAAGCAGTACGAGGGTCTGGTGTGCGGCATGCTCGAGTTCATCCTCGGGGCGGGAGGGCACATCGTGGACCCGGCGTCGGGGCGCAGCGCCCTGGCGGAGCAACCCGCGCTCGAGGCCGTCCGCTTCGTGCGCGAGCGACTGATCGGCGGCGCAGCCCCCAGGGGAGTGCTCACCTACCAGGAGCCCGAGTCCCTGGACCTCTTCCTCCAGGGGAAGGCGGTCTTCCACCGAAACTGGCCGTACGCGTGGAACGTGGCGGGAGACCCCGAGAGGTCCCGGGTGGCGGGAAAGGTGGGGATCGCCCCGGTGCCCCACTTTCCGGGAGGCAGCTCCCACGGCACCCTGGGAGGCTGGCAGGTGGGCGTGAGCCGCTTCTCCGCGAACAAGGACGCGGCGTGGCGACTGGCGGAGTTCCTCACGAGCCGCGAGGTCCAGACCCTGCTGGCACGCCGCGGTGGCTTGGCGCCGACCCGCAGGGCCGTGTACGAGGACCCGGAGGTGCTCGCCGCTCAGCCGCACCTCCGACCCATGAAGGATGTCTTCCTGACGGCCCGGCCGCGCCCCCGCACCCCCCTGTACCCGGCGGTCTCCCACGTGCTCCAGCGCTACTTCAGCAGCGCGGTCTCCGACCCGTCGCTCGACCTGGAGGCGGCGGCCCGGGAGGCGGCGGCCGAGATCGACCGGATCCTGGCCATGGGGCGCTGAGGGGAGCCGGAGCAGCGTGGCGCGGCTCCAAGCCAGGGAACACGCGTTCGCCGCGGGGCTTCTCGCTCCCTGCTTCCTCTTCGTGGCGGTCTTCGCCTTCTACCCGATCGCCTACTCCGCCTACCTGAGCCTGCACCGGATCGTCCTCGGCCTCCCCCAACTCGGGCAGCCCTTCGTGGGGTTGGAGAACTACACCCGTCTGCTCGCCGACGGGGTGGCGCTCGGATCCCTGGGGACCACGCTGCTGTTCGTGTTCTCCTCCACCGCCCTCGAGCTCCTCCTGGGGCTGGGGATCGCCCTGCTCATCAACCAGAGGTTTCCCGGCCGCGGCTCGGTGCGGGCTGCGGTGCTCATCCCCTGGGCCATTCCCACGGTGGTCTCCTCCCAGTTGTGGCGGTTCCTCTTCCACGACAGCTACGGGCTGGTCAACTACGCGCTCTTCGGCGCCGACACCGCTCGCTACGAGGCGTGGCTCGCGGACCCCTCCTTCGCCTTCGCGGCGCTGGTGGTGGCCGACGTCTGGAAGACCTCGTCCTTCGCGGCTCTCCTCATCCTGGCGGGACTCCAGACCATCCCAGACGAGTTGTACGAGGCGGCCCGCGTCGACGGAGCGGGCTCCTGGCGGCGGTTTCGCCACGTGACCCTTCCCCTGGTGCGACCCGCCCTACTCGTGGCCCTCCTGTTTCGCACCATGGACTCCTTCCGGGTGTTCGACCTCGTCTTCGTCATGACCCAGGGAGGGCCCGCCGACGCGACCAACGTGCTGCAGTTCTACGGCTACAAGAAGATCTTCGCCGAAGGGTTGATGGGGTACGGCTCCACGGTCTCGGTCCTCGTGTTCCTCGTGTCGCTCGGCGTCTCCGCGGCCTACCTGGCGGTGCTCGGGCAGCGGACCCGGGGAGGGGCGACGTGACCCACCCGCGACGCCTGCTGTGGCTCGGCCCGGCCACGGCTCTGGCGGTGGCCGGCAGCCTGGCGCCGTTCCTCTGGTTCGTCGCGACCTCCCTCAAGACCCCCCTCGAGGTCACCGCCATCCCCCCCGTACCCTGGCCCTCCGGGTCCCTGGAGTTCTACCGGTCGGCCGTCGGCCGGTACGACCTGCTTCACTACCTGGGCAACAGCGTGGTGGTGGCGGGGACGTCCACCGTGGTGACCGTGCTGCTGTCGGCACTGGCCGGTTACGCACTCGCACGCCTCCGCGTGCCCCGGAAGGAGTGGCTCCTGGGAAGCCTCCTGCTCGTGGCCATGTTCCCGCAGATCTCCATCGCCGGCCCGGTGTGGAGGATCCTCCGAGGGCTCGGCTGGCTCAACACCTACCAGGGCCTGATCCTCCCTTACGTCACCCTGACCCTCCCGCTGGGGGTGTGGATCCTCACCAGCTTCTTCCGGCAGTTGCCTCGAGACCTGGAGGACGCAGCCCGAATCGACGGTTGGGGGCGCCTCCAGACCCTGTTGCGCGTCGTGGTGCCGCTCTCGGCCCCCGGCGTCTTCACCGCCGCGATCCTCGTCTTCATCTACGCATGGAACGAGTTCTTCTTCGCGCTCCTGATCATGACCGAGCGGCGGGTGCAGACCCTCCCCGTGGGGATCGCGCTGTTCCAGGGCGAGTACACCCTGCCGTGGGGGGAGATCGCCGCGGCCTCCACCGTGGCCACGGTGCCCCTGGTGGCTCTGGTCCTCTTGTTCCAGCGCCGCATCGTCCGGGGGCTCTCCGCCGGCGCCCTGAAGGAGTGACCGTGGCACACCTGCACGTGCGTTCCCTGACGAAGTCCTTCGGCCCGGTGCGGGTGCTCGAGGACGTCTCGTTCACGGTGGAGGAAGGGGAGTTCTGCATCCTGCTCGGCCCGTCGGGGTGCGGCAAGACCACCGTGCAGCGCATCGTGGCGGGCCTGGAGGACGCCGACGGGGGACAGGTCTGGATCGGGGACCGGGAGGTCAGCCAACTGGACCCGCGGGAACGGGACGTGGCCATGGTCTTCCAGTCCTACGCCCTCTACCCCCACATGACGGTCTTCGAGAACCTGGCCTTCCCGCTGAGGGCCCGAAAGACCCCGAAGGAGGAGATTCCAGGCCGGGTCGGGGACGCCGCGCGGCTTCTCGGGCTGGAGGCACTCCTGGGACGCAAGCCCCGGGAACTCTCGGGGGGCCAGCGCCAGCGGGTGGCCATCGGCCGGGCCATCGTCCGGAACCCGGCCGTGTTCCTCTTCGACGAGCCCCTCTCCAACCTCGACGCCAAGCTCCGGAGCGCGATGCGCGTCGAACTCGCAGGGCTCCACAGGTCCCTGGGCGCGACGATTCTCTACGTCACCCACGACCAGGTGGAGGCCATGACCCTGGGGCAGAAGGTGGTGCTTCTCCACGAGGGGAGGATCCAGCAGACGGGGACGCCCCGGGAACTCTACGACCGGCCGGCCAACCGCTTCGTGGCGGGCTTCGTAGGGACCCCGGCGATGAACTTCCTCGAGGGACGCCTCCGGGCGGAAGGGCAGGAGTTGGCCTTCGTCGGAGAGGGGCTGCGGATCGCCCTCGGGCGGCGCGAGGATCTGAGCCCGCACCGCGAGACCGCCGTCACCCTGGGCATCCGCCCGGAGGCCCTCTCGCCGGGAAGCGGGGAGATCGAAGGTCGGTTGGAACTCGCCGAGACCCTCGGCGCCGAGACCCTCCTGCACCTCCGCCTCTCCGGCGGCGCCGCGGTGGTGGCCAAGGGTCCTTCCGACTGGAGCGGTCCGGTCGGGGGCCCGGTGCGGCTCGAAATCCGCCCGCACGGGACGCACCTGTTCCGGGACGGCGAACGGATCGGCGGCGGTGCCGGCGCCGGCCGCCCCGGGGACGCCGGGTGAACCGGGAAAGGTGCGGTCAGGCTCCGCCCTCCAGCCGTCGCAGGATGTCCCAGTACGCTCCCCGATGCCCCGCCGCGATGGCCTCCTCGAGGACGCGGTTCGCGTTGTAGTTGTAGTTCTGACCCTTCCGGGACGGGTCGGCGAAGAGGAAGCGGCGGTCGCCGCCCACGAGGTCACCCACGAGGCCGAAGATCTCCTCCCCGAGGGCGGGCGCGAAGTAGAACAGCGGCCTCACCAGGTCGGGCTCCCCGTCGGGGGCCGGCCGGAGGGCCGAGGGCTCCCGCACGGCGGCGGCCGCAAGGGGGGTGTCGGGATACACCCGGATCCCCACGGACAGTCCGACCCGGCTCGGCCCCATCCGCTTCATGCTCTCCACGGCGTCGCGCAGGGTCTCCCGCGTCTCCCCGGGCCCTCCGAGGAGGAGGTCGAACATGAAGGGGACACCCACGGACCGGCACGCCTCCGCCGCCCTCTCGACGTCCTCCCGCCGGTGGTCGCGCCCGAGGCGCCGGAGGATCCCCTCGTCCACGTGGTCCACCCCGAAGTCGATGCCGGCGCAACCGGCCCGCACCATGGCCTCGGCCAGGTCCCGGGAGAACGGCGCGGGGGTGCAGTAGGCGTACCAGCGCACGCGCCCTCCGAACCCCGCGCCTTCCAGGGCCGCGCACACGGCCCGGACGTGGCTCTCGGACAGGTTGAACTCCGAATCGCAGGTGTGCAGGTGGTCGATCCCCTGGTCGAGGAGGTTTCGGACCTCGGCGACCACCCGCTCCGGCGCCCTCCTGCGGACCGTCCGGCCCCGGGCTCCGGGCTCGGGGCAGTACGTGCAGTGGCGGTCGCACCCCCGCTGCGTCTCGAAGCCGATCTGCCCTCCCTCCCGGAAGTAGCGGGGGTTGTCCACCCGGCGCCGCGAGGGAACCGGCAGGGCCGAGAGATCGCCGAACCGTCGGGGAGTCCGCACGTACCGGTCTCCCTCGCGCCGCACGAGTCCGGGCACTCCCTCCACCGGGCGCCCCTCGGCGAGGCGGGCGGCGAGTTCGGGAAAGGAGAACTCCCCCTCTCCCACGATCCCGAGGGACGCGCCGCAGACGTCGAGCACGGCCTCGGGCATCACCGAGAAGCCGACCCCGCCGAGCACCACCGGGGCGTCGGTGGCCGCCCGGATCTCCTCCACCACGGCGCGGACCCCGGGAAGGAAGAAGTCTCGGCTGACGAAGTAGCAGTCGTCGGTGTTGCGCACCGTGACGCCGACCACGTCGGGCCCGAAGGAGGAGACCCGGGGGCCGGCAGCGCCCGGCTCGAGCCCCAGGTCGAGCACTCCCACCTCCGCCCCCGCGGCACCGAGCGCGTCCGCGAGGTAGTCGAGGCCGATGGGCGCGATGGGCGGACGCACCGCGTTGGTGTTCACCAGCAGCACCCTCACGGCCCGCCCTCCCCGGCCCGCCGCAGGCGGAAGAGTGCCTCGGCCCCGTCGTCGCTGGTGAAGTACAGGGCCCCGTCCGGACCGAAACCGACCCCGACGGGCCGGGCCCACCGGTCGCCGTCCGCCTCCTGGAACCCGGTCACCAGGTCGTCCACCCGGCGCGCCTCGCCTCCCTCGAACCGAACGACGACCACCTTGGGTTCCCGGCGCGTGGCCCGGTCGCCGAAGAACCCGCCGCCGGGCGCCGTGGCCCAGGAACCGTGCAGGGCGACCACGGCGTCGCCCTCGAGGGCCGGCGACAGGGCTCCCCGGGCCACGAACGCCACGCCCATGGGCGCGCTGCGCGCGGGGAAGGTGGCCGCGGGGGGGCGCACGTCGGACAAGGGACGCGGCGGCGCGCGGTCCCGGCAGGGGTCGCGGTGGATCCCGCGGCCGTCGTACTGGAACCACGGCATGCCGTGGAACGAGCCCCGGTCGAGCCGGCTGAAGTACTCGGGCGGCTGCTCGAAGCCCAGGTGGTCGGGCCCGTTGTTGCTGGCGTAGAGCACGCCGCTCCCCGGCTGCCAGTCGAACCCCACCGGGTTTCGAAGCCCCGAGGCGAAGGTCTCCCACCCGGCCCGTCCCCCTTCCTCCCGCAGCACCAGGACGCCGCCCCGGCGGTCGGGAAAGGGGTAGCTGTCGTCCAGGTACTGGTCGCTGCAGTTCCCCGCGATGCCCAGAGCCAGGTAGACCTTCCCGTCCGGCCCCACCCGAACGGTGCGGCTCGTGTGTCCGCGGCCGGCGGGGAGCGAGGCGACGAGCGCCACCTGGTCGCGGCGCACCTCCGCCTGCCCCGGCACGTACGGCGCCCGGTAGAGGCCTCCGGTCTGGGCGATGAGGATCTGTCCCCTCCGGAAGGCGACGCTGTGGGGATAGTCGGGGAGTTCCACCAGCACCTCGGGCCGGGTGTACGGCGGCGGGAGGCGGTAGACGGCGCCCCCCTTCGAACCGAGGAAGAGGTCGCCGTTCTCCGCAAAGGTCAGGAGTCGGGGCGCCCGAAGCCCCTCCGCCAGAACCTCGAGCACGAAGCCCGCCGGAAGCCGGACGGCCTTCCGCTCCCCACCCACCTGCACCGCCTCCGGGACCAGCGCCAGGGGCGCGGGGGAGGCGAGCGCCGCGGGCGCGCAAAGCGCTCCGGCGAGGGCGGCCAGACAGGCGGACCGGGGCGCCCAGCGCATCACGGCTCCTCCCCTCCCGCTTCCCCGGCGGCCGGAACCAACCCCTCCCGGTAGATCCGGAACACCTCGAGAAACAGGCAGAAGAAGAGGGGCCCGAGGATGACGCCGAGGAACCCGAGGCTCACGAGCCCCCCGAGCACCCCCAGGGCCACCACCAGCAGGGGGATCCCTGCGCGGCCGCTGATGAAGAAGGGCTTGAGGAAGTTGTCCACGGAGGAGACGACCAGCACGCACCAGCCCAGGAGCATGAGCGCCCGACCGTACTCCCCGACCGCTGCCAAGTAGCCGACCGCGGGCACCCATACCAGCGCCGGTCCCACCACGGGGATGAACGCCGCGACGATCATGATCGCCCCGAAGAACACCGGCGACGGCACGCCCGCCAGGGCGAAGCCCACCCCTCCGAGGATCCCCTGGGCGACGCAGGACAGCACGATCCCGTACAAGACGGCGGTCACCACGCGGGTGACCGTCGCCTCCAGCACCTCCTTGTCCCGGTCCTTGATCGGCACCGCCGCCCAGGCCTGCCCCACCACCCGGGGCCCGTCGCGGAAGCAGAAGAAGAGGAGGAGGACCATCACCAGGAACTGGATCAGCCCGGAGATCGCGCCCCCGATCAGCGACGTCGAGAGGCCGGCGGCGAACGCCGTTCCGGTGCGCAGGGCCGCGAGGGCCGCGGCCCGGAAGTCCATTCCCCGGGTGAGCGGCTCGATCTTCGCCAGGAGGTCGGACACCCACGGGGTCGCGAGGATCGCCTCCCGACCCGGGACCTTGCCGGAAGCCACCGCCTTCTGGAGCGAGCCGAGCACGCCGACCGCTTCCGCGGCGAAGAGCACGGCCAGGGTGAAGAGCGGGACGGCGACCACGAACACCGTCACGGCCGTGCTCGCGAAGGCGGCGGGGTTGCGCCGCCCCCTGGTCCACCGCAACAGAAAGCGGTACAGCGGTTGGGCGGCCAGGGCCAGGACCCCCGCCCACGCGATGGCCCCGAGGAACGGCCACAGCAGGAGCAGGAGCAGCCAGGCCGCCAGGGCCACCACCCCGAAACCCAGCAGTGCGAAGAACACGCCTCGGTCCATCGATCGCCCTTTCCGGCAGTGCCGCCCCCCCGCCTGTCCCACGAGGCCGGGCGGGCGGCCCAGTTCCCCCGTGCGGATTTTGACGCGGAGGGGTCCGCGATGTCACCCACCTTTCCAAAAAAGTCGGAACCCTTTCCCACTGCCGCCCGGGCGTCCTCGGGCTCCACGGCGGCAAACCCGCGGAGTGGCGCCGCAATGCAGCATCCTCTCCCCGAGCGGCCGGGATGGGCCTGCAGCTTGCATGCCCCTCCGCGGGAAACCAGGCTCTCCGTCTCCTTCGGGTCTCGTTCCTATCCGGGGCGGGAGCGCTCCAGGGGGGTATCCATGGCCGGCAAGAAGGTTCTCCTGGTCGACGACGAGTTCCTCATCCGGTACTCCTTGGCCCAGGTCCTCCAGCAGGAGGGCGTGGTGGTCCGGGAGGCCGCGTCCGCGGAGGAGGCCCTGGCGGCCATCGGGGATGCGTTCTTCGACCTGTGCTTCCTCGACATCAAGCTGCCGGGCATGGACGGCCTGGAGGCCATGGAGGCCATCCGGCGCCAGTGCCCGGACACCAAGGTCGTGCTCATGAGCGCCCACTGCCCCCCGGACCAGGAGTGCGTGGCCCGGGCCGAGGGCTTCCTGGAGAAGCCCTTCGACCTGGAGAGGGTGCGCGAAATCGCAGACCGCGCCCTGAACGGGCCGGGCCCGAGCGGCACCGCCTGACCCCAGGCCCGCCGGGCCCGAAGCGGCCGGCCGCCCCCCCCTGCGCCGCCGCCGTCCCCCGAACGCGAACAGGGCCCCGCGGGGCCCTGTTCGCTCTCCTCCCTCGGGACCTCCGAGGACTCGGTCCTACACCAGGTGCTTCACGGCTTCCTTCGCCAGTTCCACGATGCTGCCCGGGATGATCCCCAGGTACAGGACCCCCAAGCCGGCGAGGACCGTGGCCACGGCCGTGGAGGGCCCGCCCCGCAGCATCTCCACGGACGGCTTCTCCGGCGCCTCCCGGAAGTACATCGTGACGATGACCCGGAGGTAGTAGTAGACGCTCGCAGCCGAGTTGAGCACCCCGAGAATCGTGAGCCAGTAGTAGCCCTCGTGCACGGCGGCCCGGAAGATCAAGAACTTGCCGATGAAGCCTGCCGTGGGGGGAATGCCCGCCATGGCGAACATGAACGTGGTCATGGCGAGCCCGAGCAGGGGGAAGCGGAACCCCAGCCCGGCGTAGGAGCTCGAGGTCGGTGTTCTCCTGGCCGAACTTCCCCACCATGACCACGCAGGCGAAGGCGCCCACGTTCATGAAGGCGTAGGCCAGCAGGTAGAACAGCACGGCCGAGCTCGCCTCCGGGGTTCCCACCACCAGGCCGACCAGGATGTACCCGGCGTGGGCGATCGAGCTGTACGCCAGCATCCGCTTGACGTCCGTCTGGGCCAGCGCCGCGAGGTTGCCCATGGTCATGGTGAGCAGCGCGATCAGCCACAGGGCGCTGCTCCACTCCGCGTGCAGGCCGGGAACGCGGTGACGAACACCCGGAGGAACGCGCGCGAAGGCGGCCGCCTTCACCCCCGTGGCCATGAACGCCGGTCACCGAGGTGGGGGCCCCCTGGTAGACGTCGGGGGTCCACACGTGGAACGGCACCGCGGCCACCTTGAACAGCGAAGCCCACGGTGATCAGGCCCACGCCGATCAGCGCCATGGGCGACGCGGTCAGGCCCACGGATCTCGGCGAAGTACTTCATCATCGCGTGCAGCTGGGTGCTGCCGCACGCGCCGTAGATGAGGGCGATGCCGTAGAGCAGGAAGCCCGAGGCGAACGCCCCCAGGATGAAGTACTTGAAGCTCGACTCGGTGCCCCGCTCCGTGCGCAGGTACCCGGCCAGGGCGTAGATCGAGATGCTCATGGTCTCCAGGGCCAGGAACATCACCAGCAGGTGCGTGGCCCCGGCCATGAGCATCATGCCCACCAGGGCCAGCAGCACCAGGGCGTAGTACTCCCCGTGGTCCATCCTCTCGTCCGCAGGTACGCCTCGGGCTGACCAGGAGGGTCGAGAGCACCCACCACGTACAGCGACGAAGTAGCAGAACGCCGCGAAGCCGTCGCCGGCGAGCATGCCGGAGAACCCCAGCCCTGCGGCGCCGAACAGGGCTCGGGGTGGTGAACGCTGCGCCGGCGATGCCGAGCAGCCCCACGAACACCAGGTGGCTCTTGGCTTGCCCGGGCCGCCGAACGCCTCCAGCCAGCAGGATCAGCAGGGCCGCCGCCGTGAGGATCATGTGCGGGCGTCAGAAGTCCCAGATCCGCATCACAAAGGTCTCGAGTTCACCTCGGTCTCCAGTCCCGCCCCCGCCGAGTCGGTCTCCGCCGGCGCCGACAGAGCGCCGCCAGGTGCGTGCCTCGGCGTCCGGTCCAACTGCGACAGGCCTCTTCTTGGCCTCGGCGTGGCTCGAGCCACAGCTCCACCGAGGCGTCCATCTTGCCGCAGGAAGGTGCCGGGGTACGATGCCCATCCAGAACGCGAAGACCACCATCGGCAGCAGGTAGCCCCACTCCAGCCCGTGAGGTCCGTGAGGTTCTGGTTCTTCGCGGTTGTCCAGCGGGCCCGAAGAACACCCGCTGGACCATCCACAGCATGTAGACGGCGGCCAGGATCACGCCCGGAGGCGGCGAGCACCGCCGCGGGCTTGGACGGTCGATGAAGGTGCCGAGCAGGATCAGGAACTCGCCGACGAAGCCGTTCAGCCCCGGCAGGCCGATGGAGCACAGGGTGATGATCATGAAGACGGTGGCGTAGCCAGGGCATCTGCTTGGCCAGGCCGCCGAACTCGGCGATCTCCCGGGTGTGGCGCCGCTCGTAGATCACGCCGACCAGGAGGAACAGCGCGCCGGTGGAGAGGCCGTGGTTGAGCATCTGGAAGATGCCCCCCGGCGACCCCCTGCGGCGTTGAAGGCGAACAGCCCCAGCATCACGAAGCCCAGGTGGCTCACCGAGGAGTAGGCCACGAGCTTCTTCACGTCGGTCTGCACCATGGCCACCAGGGCGCCGTAGATGATGCCGATCACCGCCAGCACCATGATGAAGCGGCGTGAACGCCTGCGCCGCGTCGGGGAAGAGCGGGCATGGCGAAGCGCAGGAAGCCGTAGGTGCCCATCTTCAGCAGCACGCCGGCCAGGATCACCGAGCCGGCGGTGGGCGCCTCGACGTGGGCGTCGGGCAGCCAGGTGTGCAGCGGGACACATCGGCACCTTGATGGCGAAGGCCAGGGCGAAGGCGGCGAACAGCCAGAGCTGCACGTTCGGCGCGAGGGCGAGTGTCGTAGAGCTCGGAGCAGGTCGAAGGTGGCCGGGTTGCCCGCCTTGATGTTGCAGGAAGTACAGGCCGAGGATGGCCACCAGCATGAGCAGCGAGCCCGACCATGGTGTAGATGAAGAACTTGACCGCGGCGTAGATCCGCTCGGCCCCCCCCAGACCCCGATGAGGAAGTACATCGGGATCAGCATCGCCTCCCAGAAGACGTAGAAGAGGAACAGGTCGAGGGAGACGAAGGCGCCGAGCATGCCGGTCTCGCAGGAGCAGGAAGAAGAACATGAACTCCTTGCACGCGCTTCTCGATGCCGCCAGGAGGAGAGCACGCAGATGACCGGCGAGGAAGGTGGTCAGCAGCACCAGGCAGCAGGCTGATGCCGTCGATGCCCAGGTGGTACTGGATCGCCCAGGCCGGCGATCCAGGTCGCCCGCTCCACGAACTGCATCGCCGCCGTCGCCGGCGTCGAAGCCGAACCAGAGGGGCAGGCGCGACCGCGAAGGTCGACCACCGTCACGGCCAGGGCCAGCCGCGGATCAGGCCCAGCGCTGCCCTTGCGGCATCAGCAGCAGCAGGCAGCGGCCCCGACCACGGGCAGGAAGGTGACCAGGCTCAGGATCGGAAGGTCGGTCATCGATCGGTTCCTCCACCCCTAGAACGCGGCCAGCGAGCGCGTAGTAGGCGACCAGCACCGACCACGCCGAAGCAGGATCGTCAGGGCGTAGCCCTGGACGTTGCCCGGTCTGGAGCTGGCGCAGGCCGCCGCCCACGCCGCGGACCACGCAGCCCGGTGCCGTTGACGATCGCCGTCGATCACCACCACGTCCCAGACGCGCCGCAGGAAGGTCGGCCAGCGCGAGGCAGGTGTCGACGAACGACGGCCTGGTAGATCTCGTCCACGTAGTACTTGTTGAGCAGCAGCTCGTAGACCGCCTTGAAGCGCGCCGCGACGCCTTCGGGATCTCGGGCTTGGCCAGGTAGAGCAGGTACGCCAGAGGATGCCGGCGAGCGCGACGCCACGCTGAGGAACATGAGGACGTACTCGGCCGGGTCGTGGTGGCCGCCGCCGCGTGCGAGGCGCCCATCGATCGACGCCGCACGCCGCCGCGGCCCCGAGCCGCGCCGTGAGCCCGCCACGGTCGGCCGCCTCCCGGCAGCGGACGCGTGCATCGCGGCGGCCCGACGTCCAGCACCGGCGCCAGCCAGTGGTCGAAGTGGTTCGCGCCGCCCAGGGCGGCGGGGATGCCGACCCAGCCGCCGACGACCGAGAGCACCGCCAGGATCACAGCGGCACGGTCATGCTCGGCGGGCGACTCGTGGACGTGCGACCTCGTGGTGGTCGAAGCGCTCCTTGCCGAAGAAGGTCAGGAACACCAGGCGGAACATGTAGAAGGCGGTGAGGCCCGGCCGCGGCGAAGCCCAGGACCCACAGGAACCGTGAAGCCGTTGCTCCCAGGCCTTCCACAGGATCTCGTCCTTGGAGAAGAACCCGGCGAGGGGCGGGATGCCGGCGATGGCCAGGGTGGCGATGCAGGAAGGTCAGGAAGGTGAGGGGCATGTGCTTGCGCAGGCCGCCCATCTTGCGCATGTCCTGCTCGTCGTGCCATGCCGTGGATCACCGAGCCGGAGCCGAGGAAGAGGCAGCGCCTTGAAGAAGGCGTGGGTCATCAGGTGGAAGATGCCGGCCGCGAAGGCGCCGACGCCCACGCCGAGGAACATGTAGCCGAGCTGGCTCACCGTGGAGTAGGCCAGCACCTTCTTGATGTCGTTCTGGGCCAGCGCGATGGTGGCGGCGAAGAGCGCCGTCAGCGCGCCGACCGTGGCCACCACGGCCATGGCGGTGGGCGCCAGGACGAAGAGGAAGTTGCAGCCGCGCCGACCATGTAGACGCCGGCGGTGACCATGGTGGCGGCGTGGATCAGCGCCGAGACCGGGCGTGGGGCCGGCCATGGCGTCGGGCAGCCAGACGTAGAGCGGGATCTGGGCCGATCTTGCCGGTGGCGCCGACGAAGAGCAGCAGGCGTGATGGCGGTGACGAGGCCGCCCGCCCACGGCGCAGCACCGTGCGGCGCCTCGGCCATGACGGTGCGGAAGTCCAGGGTCCCGAAGCTCCAGAAGAGCAGGAACATGCCCAGGAGGAAGCCGAAGTCGCCGATCCGGTTGACGATGAAGGCCTTCTTGCCGGCGGCGGCCTTGGCGGCGTCCTCGAACCAGAAGCCGATGAGCAGGTAGGAGCAGAGCCCCACCCCTTCCCAGCCGACGAACATCACCAGGAAGTTGCTCGCCCAGCACCAGGATCAGCATGGCGAAGATGAACAGGTTCAGGTAGGCGAAGTAGCGCGCGTAGCCCGGCGTCGTGGCGCATGTAGCCGATGGAGTAGACGTGGATCAGGAAGCCCACGCCGGTCACCACGAGGATCATCACGCAGCTGAGCGGGTCGAGCAGGTACCCCAGGTCGACCTTCGTGGAGCCGGAGACGATCCACTCGAAGAGCGTCTGGGTGAGCACCCGCTCGCTCTCCGGGAGGCCCCGGAGCGTGACGAAGCCGCCCACCGCGACCAGGAACGACAGGAAGATGCTCCCGCAGGCCACCCAGTGGACGAGGGGCTTGGGCAGCCGCTTCCCCATCAACCCGTTGACGATCGCCCCGACCATCGGGAAGAAGGGGATGAGCCAGATGTACTGCCAGGTGTGCTCGTGCATCGCAGTTTCCTTCGCTCAGCCCTTGAGCAGATCGACCTCGTCGGCGTGCAGGGTGCCCCGGGTGCGCCACAGCGACACCACGATGGCCAGTCCGATCGCGGCCTCGGCCGCGGCCACCGTCATCACGAAGAACACGTAGAGAAGCCCCTCGGCGCTGTCCAGGTGGTCCGAGAGCGCCACGAACGAGAGGTTGACCGCGTTGAGCATGACCTCGACGCACATCAGCAGCACGATGACGTTGCGCCGGACCAGGATGCCGATCACCCCTAGGGTGAAGAGCACCGCGGAGAGGGCGAGGGAGTAGGACAGAGGAATCATGTAGGGCTCCGTCTCTGGCGATTCGCGGTCGGCCACCCACCACGAGGGTCGCGGGTCACTCGCAGCGCTTCACCCGTCACAGCTTCTTCTTCGCAAGGGTCACGGCCCCGACGAGGCCCACCAGCAGCACCAGCGACGCCACCTCGAAGGGGAGCACGTAGGCCCCGAACAGCTTGTCCGCCAGGAACTCCACGCTCCCCTGCCGGACCAGTGCGTCCTCGGTCATGTCCCCCGAGGCCCCGGTGAGGCGGACGCCCAGGGGCAGGAGCAGGAGGAGCAGGAGCAGCCCCGACATCAGGACGCCGAAGAGCTTGGGCCCCGAGAAGCGGCTCGGCTCCTCGGACTCCCGCCGCAGGTCGAGGAGCATGATCACGAACACCACCAGCATCGCCACCGCTCCGGCGTAGACCATGAGCTGGATGACGAAGATGAACTCCGCGTGGTGGAGCAGGTAGATCACCGCCAGGGAGATCATCATGCCCATCAGGCCCAGGGCCGAGTGCAGCGGGTTGCGGAACCCGAGCACCCCAAGGGCACCCAGGACCGCCAGGCCCGCCGCGATGAAGAACAGGGCTACCGTCATGGCCCGCGCCTCCTCAATTCTTCGCCAGCACGTCCCGGGTCATGTGGAACTCCTCCCGGGTGTAGCCGCAGAAGTCGTACTGGCGGGTGAGCTCGATGGCGTCCTTGGGGCACGCCTCCTGGCAGTACCCGCAGAAGATGCAGCGGGTCACCTCGACGACGAACCGCTCGGGGAAACGCCGTCCGTCCGGCGTCTCCTTGGCCTCCACGGTGATGACCTGGGCGGGGCACACGGCCTCGCACAGGCCGCACGCCACGCACTTGAGCGTCCCGTTCTCGCTCTTGAGCCGGTGCAGCCCCCGCCAGCGCTCGGAGGGCTCCCGGCGCTCCTCGGGGTACTGGTACGTGACGGGCTTGGTGAAGAACCGCCCCAGGGTGAACGCCAGTCCCTTGAGCAGCGGGGTGATGACAGCCATCTCTCTCCCTCGTGCGCGGGGCCGCTCAGGCCGCCCAGGTCAGGTAGACGCCGGTGACGAAGATGTTGGCCAGCGCGAGCGGCATCAGGACCTTCCACCCGAGCCGCATGATCTGGTCGTACCGGAACCGCGGGAACGTCCCCCGCTCCCAGATGAAGAAGAACACCAGGAAGAAGACCTTCAGGAGGAACCAGGCCACCTTCGGCACGTACGCGAGCACCCCCGCGTCGTCCCAGCCGAAGGGCAGGTGCCACCCCCCGAGGAACAGGCAGGTGGTGATCGCCGCCAGCGAGATCATGTGCGCGTACTCGGCCATGAAGAACATGGCGAACTTCATGCTCGAGTACTCGATGTTGAACCCGCACGCCAGCTCGCTCTCCGCCTCGGGCATGTCGAAGGGCGTGCGGTTGATCTCGGCGAGGCCGCACACGAGGAACAGGACGAAGGGGAGCCACAGGATCGGCTTGAAGCAGTTCCAGAGCTGCGCCTGCCCGTCCACGATCTGCACCAGCGACAGGCTCGAGCTCACCATGATGACGCTGATCAGGGTCATTCCCAGGGCGAGCTCGTAGCTCACCATCTGGGCCGCGGTGCGCAGGGATCCGAGCAGGCCGTAGCGGTTGTTGGAGGCCCAGCCGCCCAGGAGCACCCCGTACTCGCCGATGCTCGCCAGCCCGATGATGTAGAGCAGCGCCACGTTCACGTCCGTGATCCGCAGCTGGATCTCCCGGCCGAACAGGGTGACCGCGTCGCCGAAGGGGATCACGGCCACGATGAGGAGGACGGGGACGATCGAGATCACCGGGGCGAGCACGTAGATGGGCTTGTCCGCGTTGCGCGGGGACGATGTCCTCCTTGAAGAAGCCCTTCAGGCCGTCGGCGATGGGCTGGAGCAGGCCGAAGGGCCCTACCCGGTTGGGCCCGCGGCGCACCTGGATGCGGCCGAGCACCCTGCGCTCCAGCCAGGTGGTGTAGGCGACCATGAGCATCAGGACGCCGAAGACCACCACGACCTTGACGGTGCTCTCGATCAGGAAGTCCAGCATGGGATCCTCGCTTCGCTCGGTCGTGACGTGTGACGGGTGACCCGTGACGGGAAACCCGTCACGGGTTACGCGTCACCCGTCACTCTTCAAACCTTCTCCACCTTCACCGCGCACACCTTGTACTCCGGGATCTTCGCCGTGGGGCACAGCGCCGGGTTGGTGAGCACGTTCACGGGCGACTCGCTGTAGTGGAAGCTCATGAACACGGTGCCCGCCGCCGTGCGCTCGATCACCTTCACCTTGGTCGTGATCTCGCCGCGGCGGGAGGCCACCCGAACCGTGTCGCCGGTGCGGATGCCGATCCTGGCCGCGTCCTCCGGGTGCATCTCCATGAAGCCCTCGGGGAAGCAGTCGTTGATCCGGCCGCAGCGCCGGGTCATGGTGCCCGAGTGGTAGTGGGCGTGCTCCCGCCCGGTCGTGAGGATGAGCGGGAACTCGGCGTCGGCGGTCTCGTCGGCGTCCGTTGAAGCCGATGGCGTGGAACAGCCCCTTGCCCCTCGAGAACTTGCCGACGTGGAGCATCGGGGTGCCCGGGTGGTCCTTGGCCGGGCACGGCCACTGGATCCCCTCCGCCTCGATGCGGGCGTAGTCGATGCCCCCGTAGCTCGGGGTCAACGAGGCGATCTCGTCGAAGACCTCGGAGGGGCCGGCGTAGTCCATGCTTCACGCCCATGCGGCCGGACAGGTCCGCAGGATCTGCCCAGTCGGGCCGCGACTCGCCCCGGGGCGCCACCGCGCGTGCGCACCCGCTGGACCCGGCGCTCGGTGTTGGTGAAGGTGCCGTCCTTCTCCGCGAAGGAGCAGCCGCGGGCAGCACCACGTCGGCCTTCTGGGCGGTCTCGGTGAGGAAGATGTCCTGCACCACCAGCAAGTCGAGCTTGTCGAGCGCCTCGCCCGACGTGCTGCACGTCCGGGTCGGTGATCATCGGGTTCTCGCCGATCACGTAGAGCGCCTTCACCGTGCCCTCGATGGCGCCGTGGGTGACCTCGGTCACCGTGAGCCCGGGCTTGGTCGGGACCTTGCGCCCCCACGCCTTCTCGAACTTCTCCGCCACCGCCGGCGTCGTCCACCTTCTGGTACCCGGGGTAGACGTTGGGCAGCGCGCCCATGTCGCACGCCCCCTGCACGTTGTTCTGCCCGCGCAGGGGGTTGAGCCCGCCGCCCTCCACGCCCACGTTGCCGCACAGCATCGCCAGGTTCGCCAGGGCCTTGACCGCGTCGGTCCCCTGGGAGTGCTGGGTGACGCCCATGCAGTAGAGGATGGAGGCCGGCTTCGAGGTGGCGTAGAGGCGGGCCGCGACCCGCAGCGACTCCGCCGACAGGCCCGTGATCTCCTCGACCCGCTCGGGGGAGAAGTCCTCGAGGGAGCCGGCGAAGTCGTCGAACCCCTCGCACCGCTCCTCGATGTACGCCCGGTCGTGGAGGTCCTCCTCGAGGATCACGTGCATCATCCCGTTCAGCACGGGGATGTTGTGGCCCGGGTGCACCTGGAGGAACACGTTGGCGTGGTCGGCGAGTTCGATCCGGCGCGGGTCGACCACGACGAGCTTGGCGCCCTTCCGGGTGACCGCACGCTTCACCAGGTCGCCGATGATGGGGTGGTTCTCCGTGGTGTTGGAGCCGATGATCAGGAACGCCGCCGCCTTCTCCATGTCGGCGATGGAGTTCGTCATCGCGCCGGAACCGAAGCTGGTGGCCAGACCGGCCACGGTGGAGCTGTGTCAGAGTCGTGCGCAGTGGTCGACGTTGTTCGTGCCGACCACCGCGCGGAAGAACTTCTGGAAGAGGTAGTTGTCCTCGTTGGTGCACCGGGCGCTCGAGAAGCCCGCCAGGTCGCTTCGGGGCCGTGCTCGTCCTTGATCTCCTGGAGCCTCGCGGCGACGAAGCCGAGGGCCTCGTCCCACGTGGTCTCCGTGGAGCTGTCCGTCGTCGCGCCGGAGCAGGGGCTTGGTCAGCCGCGCCGGGTGGTTCACGAACTCCCAGCCGAAACGGCCCTTCACGCACAGGCTGCCGTAGTTGGGCTGCAGGTCGAAGTCGGTGGTCGTCACCCGCAGGAGTGGTCGTTCTTGGCGTTGAGGTCCAGTTGGCAGCCCACCCCGCAGTACCCGCAGGTGGTCCGCACCCTCTTGG
Source organism: uncultured delta proteobacterium (assembly GCA_963707045.1). Classification (GTDB taxonomy): domain Bacteria; phylum Desulfobacterota; class Deferrisomatia; order Deferrisomatales; family JACRMM01; genus CAZGRT01. Next base: position 64,700 of record CAVPOV010000025.1, on the reverse strand, counting down.
ACTGCCAGATGCGGGCCTTGCGGGTCGAGCACGTCGTCGGTGAGGGCCCCCACCGGGCAGACCGAGAGGCACTCGCCGCAGGAGATGCACTCCACCCCCGGGACCGGCCCGATGTACGAGTGGAATCCGTTGTCGACGATCTGGATGCACCCGACGCCCTTGATCTCCTTGCACGCGTGGACGCACCGGGCGCACAGCACGCAGCGGTCGGGCCACTGCTTGATGAAGGGCGAGACGTAGCGCGGGACCTCCCGCTGGAAGGACTCGGCCACGAAGTCCTGCCGGGTCGATCCCGTGCTCGAAGCTCAGGTCCTGGAGGTCGCACTCCCCGCCCTTGTCGCACACGGGGCAGTCGAGGGGGTGGCTTGACCAGCATCAGCTTGAGGATGTCGCGGCGCATCTCGGCGAGGGTCTCGGACTCGGTGGTCACCACGAGCCCGTCGCCGCGGCGCGTGTCGCACGCGGTGATCGGCTTGCGGTACCCGTCCGGCCTCCACCACGCACATGCGGCACGAGCCGATGGGCGAGAGCTTCTTCAGCCAGCACAGCGTGGGGATGCGGATCGCCGGCCTGCGGGCCGCCTCCAGGATCGTGCTCCCCTTGGGGACGCTCACCGGTTTGCCGTCGATGGTCAGGTTGATCATGAGAACTCCCTCGGCTTTCAACTCTCAGCGGTCAGCTTTCAGCTCGCAATCCCTGAGCCTCACTCTCGACGCCGGTCTAGCTGACCGCTGACTGCTGCGGGCTCGACCGCTCATAGCCACCAGCAGCCGGTAGCAGCGCAGGCAGCGGCTGGCGTCGGCGATCGCCTCCTCGTGGGTGAATCCGATCTCCGCCTCGCGGAAGTCCTGCACGCGCTCCTCCACCGGCACGTGGTGGATGTGCGCCGGCTCGGTGGTGGCGGGACGCCCACGTCCTCCTTCTTGTCGAAGGGCTTGAGCTTCTCGACGTACGCGTTCAGCACCCACTCCTCCAGGGCCTCGGTGCTGCTTCTCCCGGAGGAAGCGGTCGATCTGGTAGGCGGCCTCCTTGCCCCCGGCCAGGCCGGCGATCAGGGTCAGGGGGCCGGTCACGCAGTCGCCGGCGGAGAACACGCCGACGCCGTTGTCGCACCGCCGCACAGCTTGTTCAGGCCCTCCACCTGGACCTCGTTCCACTTGTTGTACTTCACCACCCCGTCCTCGGGCAGGAACGCCAGATGTCGATCGCCTGGCCGATGGCCGGGACCACCATGTCGGTCTCGACGACGAACTCGCTGCCCTTCACCGGCACCGGGCGCCGCCGGCCCGAGGCGTCGGGCTCGCCCAGCTCCATCTTCAGCAACTCCACCCCGGTGACCTTGCTCGTTCTCGTCCAGGATCAGGCGGGTCGGGTTGTGGAGCACCAGGAACTCGATGTTCTCCGCGTGGGCGTCGTCGATCTCCACCTTGTCGGCGGGCATCTCCGCCTCGGTGCGGCGGTAGACCAGCTTGACGTCCTTGTACCCCAGGCGGAGCGCCGTGCGCACGCAGTCGATGGCCACGTTGCCGCCGCCCACCACCATGATGGTGTTGCCGACGAAGACCTCCTTGCCCAGGGCCACGTCCCGCAGGAAGTCGGCGCCGTTCATGAACCCTTCCTTCGCCTCGTCCTCGCCCGGGGTGCGCATGCCGGTGCCGAGGCGGGCGCCGACGCCCACGAACACCGCCTTGTACTCGCCGTTCAGCAGATCGCTGAACGGAATGTCGGTGCCGATGTCGGTGTTGTAGCGGATCTCCACGCCCGAGGTCCTCGATCAGGTGCACCTCGTGCTGCGAGCAGCTTGCGGGGCAGCCGGTAGTCGGGGATGCCCACCGCGGCCATGCCGCCCGGCTCGGGCAGGGCCTCGAACACCGTGACCTTGTAGCCCAGTCGGGCCAGGTAGTTGGCGCAGGACAGGCCGGCCGGGCCGGCGCCGACCACCGCCACCGGCTCCTTGTCGATCACCGGCTTGGGCACCCGGGTCGGCCGCTTGCGCTCCAGCTCGTAGTCGGCCACGAAGCGCTTGAGGTACTTGATCTGGATCGGGCCGTCCACGTTCTGGCGGCGGCAGTTGAACTCGCAGGGGCGCACGCACACCCGGCCCACGGTGCCGGGCAGGCAGTTGTCGCGCCGGATCAGGTCCAGGCTCTCGGCGAAGCGGCCCTTCTTGATGTCCTCCACGTAGGTGGGGATCTCCAGGTGGGCCGGGCACGCGCTCATGCACGGCGCGGTGACCTTGACCCGGTAGCTGCCCCGGGGGATCGCAGTCTTGGCGGCGACCGCCTGGTCGAGCTCGGCCGCGGAAATGCTCCACGAAGCTCCTGGAACGCCTTGCCGCAGGACTGGCCGAGGTCGCACATGGACTGCTCGCGCAGTCGCCGCGCCAGCTTGCGCCACGATGTCCACGTCGGCGGCGCTCCCCTGGCCCTGGCAGATGCGCTCCAGGGCGTCGTGGATCACCTTGCTGCCGATCCGGCACGGCACGCACTGGCCGCAGGAGTTCGCGCACCAGCCCCTCGGCGTAGGCCCGGGCCATGTCGAGGGGCTCGACGCCGCTCGTCCCAGACCGCCAGGCCGTCCCAGCCCATCAGTCCGAGCACCGGGGTGCCGGAGGCAAGCGCCTTGGGCATGCGCCACGTCCTCCGGCTCCCGGCGTCGCCCCGGCGGCTGTCGAGAACCTGTCCGCCCCAGCTCGAAAAGATCAGCTCTCCCATGCGGGGCTCCCTCCTGACGCTCAGCGGTCGATCTCGCCGAGGACGATGTCCAGGGAACCGATCACCGCGATCACGTCGGCCACCATGCGGCCTACGATCATGGGTTCGATGGACTGCCAGATTGACGAAGCACGGCGGCCGGACCCGGAAGCGCCAGGGCTTCTCCGAGCCGTCCGAGACCAGGTAGTACCCCAGTTCGCCCTTGGTGGCCTCCACGCTCATGTACACGTCGCCCTCGGGCGCCTTGAACCCGCCGCTCATCAGCTTGAAGTGGCGGATCAGGGCCTCGATGTGCTCGTACACGTCGCTTCTGCGGCGGAGGCGTGTAGCGGGGGTCGTCGAGCATCACCGGCCCCTCGGGCATCCGGTCGAGGGCCTGCTCCACGATCCGGAGCGCCTGGCGCATCTCCACCAAGCGGACCTGGTAGCGCTCGAACACGTCGCCCACGGTCCCCGTCGGGACCTCGAAGTCGTACGTCTCGTACCCGCAGTAGGGCTGGGCCTTGCGCAGGTCCCACTGCACGCCCGCGGCCCGGAGCACCGGACCCGTGAGGGCGTACTGGACGCACTCCTCCTTGCTGATGATCCCGATGCCTTCGGTGCGCCCCTTCCAGATCTGGTTCTTCGTGAGCAGCCGCTCGTACTCGTCGACCCGGCCGGGGAACTCCTTGATGAACGCCCTCGCCTTCTCGAAGAACATCTCCGGCGCGTCCTTGGCGAGCCCGCCCACCCGCACGAAGCTGGGGGTGAGGCGGTAGCCGGTGCACGTCCTCGAGCATGTCCGTGGATCGTCTCGCTCTCCCGAAACGCGTAGAAGAGGACCGTCATCGCCCCCATGTCCAGCGCGTGGGTCGCGAGCCACAGCAGGTGGCCGGCGATGCGCTGGAGCTCGCACAGGCAGACCCGCAGCACCTGGGCCCGGGCCGGGACCGGTCCTCGATGTCGAGCAGCTTCTCGACGGCCAGGATGTAGCCGAGGTTGTTGATGCAGGGCCCCGGTGTAGTCCATCCGGTCGGTGAGCGTGAGGGCCTGGTGGTAGGTCTTGGTCTCGGCGAGCTTCTCGAGGCCCCGGTGGAGGTGCCCCAGGTGGGGGACCGCCTTCACCACGGTCTCGCCGTCCAGTTCGAGGACGATCCGGAGCACCCCGTGGGTCGCCGGGTGCTGGGGGCCCATGTTCACGATCATGTTGCGGGTCTCGGCCATGATGCCCTCCAGAGGCGCCGCTCCGCCGGCCCGGGGGGCCTCGGCGGTCGGGCTCCTCAACCTCGGATCACTGGTACGTCACCTTCTGCGGGATGCCGTGCAGGGGGAAGTCCTTGCGCAGGGGGTGGCCCACGTAGCCGTCCCACAGGAGGATGCGCCGCAGGTCCGAGTGCCCTTCGAAGACGATCCCGAAGAGGTCGTAGACCTCCCGCTCGAGCCAGTTCGCCACCTTCCAGACCCCCTCGACGGTCGCCAGGGCCTCGTTCTCGGCCACCGGCGCCTTGAGGCGCAGCCGGGCGTTGTTGGGGAACGAGTACAGGTTGTACACGACCTCGAAGCGGGGCACCCGGGGCATCCGGTCCACCGCCGTGAGGTCCGCCAGCATGTCGAACCCCAGCCGGGCGTCGTCGCGGCAGAAGGTGCAGACCTCCACGATGCTCGCGGGGGCCACCGTCACGCTCAGTTGCCCCCGGAACACCTGGTCCCCGAGGACCGCCTCGCCGAACCGCTCCTTGAGGGCGTCGACGATCGACTGTTGCTTCATCTCGACCTCTCGTCGTGTGTCGGGCGCGGTTCCCGCGTCGTCCGCTGAGGCCCCGCCGCCGGCGCTACGCGATCAACCGGCCGTCGGTGTCGGGCCGGTCGGAGAACTTCTCGTTCCCGATCTTGTCCTGGAGCTTGATGATGGCCGCGAGGAGCGCCTCGGGCCGGGGGGGGCACCCGGGCACGTACACGTCCACGGGCAGGATCTGGTCCACGCCCTGGACCGTGTTGTAGGTGTTGAAGATGCCCCCCGAGCAGGCGCACGTCCCGTAGGCGATGACCCACTTGGGCTCCGGCATCTGGCGGTAAATCTTCTCCACCGGGCCGGCCATCTTCTTCGTCAGCGTCCCGGCCACGATCATCAGGTCCGACTGCCGGGGGGACGGCCGGAAGACCTCGGCGCCGAAGCGCGCGATGTCGTAGTGCGACGAGGACGCCACCATCATCTCCAGGGCGCAGCACGCCAGGCCGAAGGTGGCGGGCCAGATGGAGTTCTTCCGGGCCCAGCCGACCGCCTTCTCGAGTTGGGTGACCAGGACCGGCGGGAGCTTGGTCTCTATTCCCATTCCAGCACCCCTTTGCGCCAGATGTAGACGTACCCCACGAGGAGGATGACCAGGAAGATCAGCATCTCCACCAGCCCGAAGAGCCCGAGGGCGCGGAACTTCACGGCCCAGGGGTACATGAACACCACCTCGACGTCGAAGACGAGGAACGCCATCGCCACCAGGTAGTACTTGACGTCGAAGGGGCGGCGGCCGCCGGGCTCGACCGTCATGCCGCACTCGTAGGTGGAGAGCTTCTCGGCGTCGGGGCGCCGCGGGCCCAGCACGGAGGAGATCGCCACCGCGCCGAGGCCGAAGGCCGCCGCGACCAGGAGGAGGATCAGGATCGGGACGTAGTTCTGAAGCATGCCGATCTCCTGGGGCGGGGTGGGGAGGGCGGCTTTCCGGTGCGAGAGAAGCCCCAGGAAAAGCCGCGCGTATGCTACTGTGCAGCATTTTCACCTGTCAAGGCGGAAACCCGGCCGGCGCGGAAACGCCGGTTCGATTCCTCCGCCCGACCCCTCCGCCCCCGTCTCAGCGCCGCCGCAGTTCGCCGAGCCGGTTCATCCCCGCGAGCAGGAGCCCCAGCGTGACGAAGGCCCCCGGGGGGAGGATCATGACGATCATGGGCTGGTACCCGGCGCCCAACACCGGGAGCCCGAACCACGTTCCGTTGCCGAGCAGTTCCCGGACGGTCCCGATCAGGGTCAGGCTGAGGGTGAACCCCACCCCCATGCCCAACCCGTCGAGGACCGAGAGCCAGGGCCCGTTCTTCGAGGCGAAGGCCTCCGCGCGCCCGAGGATGATGCAGTTGACGACGATCAGGGGGATGAAGACGCCCAGGGCCTTGTGGAGGTCGTGGGCGTAGGCGTTCATGACCAGGTCCACCACCGTCACGAAGGTGGCGATCACCACGATGTAGGCCGGGATCCGCACCTTCGAGGGGATCACCGCCCGCAGCACGCTCACGACCATGTTGGAGCACAGCAGCACGAAGGTGGTGGCCAGCCCCATCCCGATGCCGTTCACGGCCTCGGTGGTCACGGCGAGCGTCGGGCACATGCCCGAGCACGAGCCGGAACACCGGGTTCTCCGCCACGACCCCCTTCCAGAACTGGCGGCCGGCGCTCACGGCTTGCCCTCCCCACCCGCCGGGGGGGCCTCCCCGGGGCGCTCCAGCGCCCGGAGCAGGCTCTCGCGGTTCGCGGCGAACCGCTCCAGGCCCTCCCGAAGCGCCTTCACCAGGGCCCGCGGGGTGATCGTCGCCCCGGTGATCTGGTCGAAGTCACCCCCGTCCTTGCGCACCGCCCAACGGGCACCCTCCAGCGTCTTCCCGCGGAACTGGGCCAGGTAGCCCGGTGCCGTGAACTTGGCCCCGAGCCCGGGGGTCTCGGCGTGGGCGAGCACCGCGACGCCGGTGACCCGGCCCTGGGGGTCGACCCCGGCCAGGGCCTCGATGGCTCCCGAGTACCCCTCCGGCGACGAGATCGGGAACGCCACCCCCACCAGCTTCCCCCCCGCCCGCCCGGGGTAGACCGGGACCCCGTCCAGGTCCACCGTCTCCCGGTCCGGCTCGTTGTCGAAGGGCGGCAGCACCGCGCGAACGGCCCGGAGCAGTTCCTGGCGCCTCGCCTCCCGGATCGGCTCCCGGGTCACCTCGTACACCCGGGCCAGCCCCAGGGCCGCCAGCACGGCCACCACGGTCAGGACGACCACCATGCGCACCACGTCCCTCACGGCCGCCCCGTCCCGGGCACCCACCCGAACTTGCGGGGCCGCGTGGCCCGGTCGATGAGCGGCACCGCCGCGTTCATCAGAAGGATCGCGAAGCTCACCCCTTCCGGGTACCCGCCCCACAGGCGGATCACGGCGGTGATCACCCCGCAGCCGATCCCGAAGATCCACCGCCCCCGCGCCGTGAGCGGGCTCGTGACCATGTCGGTGGCCATGTAGAAGGCACCGAGGACGAGCCCCCCCGTGACGAGGTGGATCCAAGGGCCGAGGTAGCGGTCGGGGGCCGAGGCCCAGGCGGCTCCGGTGACCGCGAGGGTCGCGAGGAGGAAGCCCAGGGGGATGTCCCAGGTCACGATGCGCCGCCACAGGAGGCAGGCGGCACCCAGCAGCAGCGCCACGGAGGAGACCTCGCCGATGCACCCTCCCTGCCAGCCGAGTGCGAGTTTCCAGAAGGACAGGCTTCGGGCCAGTTCCCCGAGGCTGCCCGAGGTGAGCACGAGGGTCTTCGCCTCCCCCAGGGGGGTGGCCGCGGAGACCGCGTCGGCCAGCGCTCCCCCGGGCACGGTCCAGTCGGTCATCGCCACCGGGAAGGAGACCAGCAGCACGACGCGGGCCACCAGCGCCGGATTGAAGGGGTTCTGCCCGAGGCCTCCGAACACCTGCTTGCCGAGCACCACGGCCACCGCCGAGCCCAGGAGCACCAACCACCACGGGCTGGTCACCGGGAGGTTCAGGGCCAGGAGCAGGCCCGTGAGGGCCGCCGAACCGTCCGACACCGTCGACGGCCGCCCCCGAAGCGCGGTCACGGCGGCCTCCGCCGCCACGCACCCTGCCACCGCCAACGCCGTCACCCACGCCGCGCGCCAACCGAAGAGCCAGATCCCCCAGACCGTCGCGGGCGCGAGCGCGAGCACCACCCCCCACATGATGCGGGCGGTGGAGTCCCCGTCGAAGACGTGGGGCGAAGCGCTGATGTGGAGAAGCGGTTTCGTCAAGTTCGGTGCTCGCTGTCCCTGGTTCGCGGTTCGTGGCTCACCGCCGGCCGCCCTTTCGAGGCCCTGCTGCGGCGCCCTTCACTTCCCCATCTTCCGGCGCCGGGCCAGGACCCGGCCCTTCGCGTACCGGATGGACTGGACCAGCGGGATCCAGGCCGGGCACACGAAGGAGCACGACCCGCACTCGATGCAGTCCAGGGCGTTCCACTCGTCGGCCTCGCCCACGAGCTCGTTGTCGATGAGCCGGCACAGCGTCGTCGGCGAAAGCCCCATGGGGCAGGCCGTGACGCAGCGGCCGCACCCGATGCAGGGCCCCGGCGGGGCCTCCCTCACCTGGTCGGCCCCGAGGCACAGGATCCCGGAGGTTCCCTTGATGGCCGGCACGTCCAGGTCGTGCTGGCTCAGCCCCATCATGGGGCCGCCCAGCATCACCTTGGCCGCGTCTTCGGTGAGCCCGCCGCACGCCTCCAGCAGGTGGCGCACGGGCGTCCCCACCCGGAAGCGCAGGTTCTTCGGCGTGCGCACCGCCGGGCCGGTGACCGTGACGATCCGCTCCACCAGGGGCCTGCCCGCGGAGACCGCCTCCCACACCGCGACGGCGGTGCCCACGTTCTGGACCACCGCGCCCACGGCCATGGGCAGGGCGCCGGAGGGCACCTGCCGGCCCAGGACCGCGTGGATGAGCTGCTTCTCCGCCCCCTGGGGGTACTTGACCTTCAGCGTCACGACCTCGCAGAAGCGCCCCTCCCGGGCCATGCCCCCGAGCAGCGAGATCGCGTCGGGCTTGTTCGCCTCGATGCCCAGGTACCCGCGCTCGAGTCCGAAGATCGCCAGGATCGTCCGCAGCCCCGACAGGACGCTTCCGGGCGCTTCGAGCATCAGCCGGTGGTCGGCCGTGAGGTAGGGCTCGCACTCCACGCCGTTGAGCATCACGGCGTCGATGCGCACCTCCGGGGGCGGGGAGAGCTTGACGTGGGTGGGGAAGGTGGCGCCGCCCATGCCCACGATCCCGGCGTCGAGGATGCGCCGGCGCAGGACCTCCGGCGCCGCGCCGAAGGGTTCGGGCAGCGCCTCCAGGTCCTCCGCCCAGGCGTCCTCCCCGTCCGCCTCGATCTCCACCGCCGGCTGGGGCGAGCCCATCGGGTGGGGGTGGAGGCCGATGCCCCGGACCGTGCCGGAGGTGGGGGCGTGCACGGGCGCCGACACGAAGCCCACCGGCTCGCCGATCTTCTGCCCGGCCAGGACCCGGTCGCCCTTCTGCACCACGGGCCGGGCCGGCGCCCCGATGTGCTGGCTCAGCGGCACGAAGAGCCGCTCCGGCAGCGGCACCGCCTCCACCGGCTTGCCGGAGGTCCGCTGCTTCTCCTCCGGGGGGTGCACCCCCCCGCGGCGGAAGCTGCGCGCGCTCATCACGCCGCCTTCTCCCGCGTCTCCCTGCGGTACGGGTCCGCCTGGACGATGGCGTGGACCGGGCACACCTCGATGCACTGGTAGCAGGAGATGCACTTCTCGGGGTCGACGGCGTGGGGCTGCTTCTTCTCCCCGGAGATGGCCTCCACCGGGCACGCCTTGACGCACTTCGTGCACCCGATGCAGGTGCGGTCGTCGATCCGCACCCGGTAGCGGACTTCCACCAGGTCGTCGATGTTCCCGGTGGGGCAGACGGTGGCGCACAGGCCGCAGGAGGTGCACTTTTCCGGGTCGATCCGGGCCAGGTCGCGATCCATCGCGATGGCCTCGAAGGGGCAGGTCTTCTCGCACCGCCGGCAGCCGATGCAGCCCCGGGCGCAGACCGTCCTTGACGGCCTTCCCCTTGTGGGGATTCGTGCAGCGCACGTAGACGAGCTCCGAGGCCGGCATCAGGTCGATGATGCGCTTGGGGCACGCTTCCACGCAGTTCCCGCACCCGGTGCACCGATCCCGGTCCACGTGGGCGAGGCCGTCCTCCCCGACGTGGACCGCGTCGAAGGGGCAGGACCGCTCGCAGCTCCCGAGCCCCATGCACCCGTGGGAGCAAAGCTTGGGCCCTCCGCCCACCAGCGCGGCCGCCCGGCAGTCCGGGACCCCGGAGTACACGCCCTTGTCCCCGGCCACGCCCCGGGCGCCCTTGCAGTGGACGACGGCGACCTGCTTGACGGACTCCCCCGCGTCCACCCCGAGGATCGCGCGCCACGGCCGCGGCCACGTCCGCCCCGCCCGGGATGCACGCGTTGGCCGGCGGCCTTCCCCTCGGCCAGCGCCCGGGCCAGGGCGTTGCACCCGGCGTACCCGCAGGCGCCGCAGTTCACGCCGGGGAGCGACCGCTCGAGTTCCGCGACCTTGGGGTCGACGTGCACCCGAACTTGAGGCTCGCGGCACCGAGCCCGAGGGCCGCCGCGCAACCCGAAACCTCCGAGGACGAGGACCGCTTCGACCATGGCCGCGCCTACTTCACCAGCCCCGCGAAGCCCATGAAGGCCAGGGACAGGAGACCCGCGGTGACCAGGGCGATGGCGGTCCCCCGAAACGGGCCGCGGCACGTCGGAGAGGGAGATCCTCTCCCGAATCCCCGAGAAGAGCACGAGCGCCAGCCCGAACCCGAGGCTCGCCCCCACGCTGAACACGATCGTCTCCAGGAACCCGTACCCCTTCTGGACGTTGAGCACCGCGACTCCGAGGACCGCGCAGTTGGTGGTGATGAGCGGCAGGAAGATCCCGAGCGCCTGGTAGAGGGCCGGGCTGGTGACCTGCACCACCATCTCCACCAACTGCACCAGAGCCGCGATGACCAGGATGAACGCGATGGTCTGGAGGTACTCGAGCCCGAAGGGCGCCAGCACGAAGGCCTGGAGCAGCCAGGTCACCACGGAGGCGACGGTCATCACGAAGACCACCGCCATGGACATGCCCACGGCCGTCTCGATCTTCTTCGAGACCCCGAGGAACGGGCAGATGCCGAGGAAGCGGGCGAGGACGAAGTTGTTGACGAGGACCGAGCTGACGAAGAGCAGCCCGAGCCCCGCGAGGGTGTCCATGGGATGTGCCCCTCAGCGCCGTGGGGTTCCGCCCCGCCCCGGGGGGACGGGCCGCGTCAGGCTATGAAACTGTTCACAAGGAGTCAAGGGAGTTCCGTCTCCCCGAACGGCTGCGGCCACGGGGACGTCCGCTGCGGGCATGGGGTAAGCGGCGAACTCCTCCGGCGGGTCACGGCTCCTTGGTGCCGGCCTTGCCGCCCGCGGAGACGCTCGTGCCTGCCGGTGCGACGTCGGGCCGGCGAGCTTCAAGAAGGGAGCGGACGCGCTCCAGTTCCCCGGCCAAGCGGGCCACCACCTCCTCCGCCCCCTCCAAGAGCCCTCGCTCGGCCCGATCCTCCACGCCCGCGGCGAGCTCCGTGATCCGCCCGGCGGACAGGACCGAGCAGGTGCCCCGCAGCGCGTGCGCCTCCCAGGCCACTCCCGCTGCATCCTCCGCGCTCCCACGCCTGCCGCAGGCTCGCCAGCCGCTCCGGCCCGTGCTGCAGGAACAGGTCCACGATCTTCCACGCCGCGTGGCTCCCGAGGTTCCGCTCGAGCTCGGTCAGGCGCGATCGCCACCGTTCGATCCCGTCCCCCGGCACGTCGGTTTCCTCCCCTCCCGTCTCGCCTTCCCGCGACTCGCCCTCCGGGGCTCCGCCGGCCCACTGGTCCAGCGTCTGGGCCAAACCGGAGAGGTCCACCGGCTTGCTCAGGTAGCCGTCCATGCCCGCGGCCGGACACTGCTCCCGGTGTTCCGCCAGGGCGCGGGTGGTCGGGGCCACGATGGGCACCCGCCCCTTCGCCTTCTTCGCAAGAAGAGGGCCTGCGCCCCTCGGGTCATGGCTCAGCCGTGGGCGGCCTCGGCGTGCAGCCTCACCCCGAGGGCGCGCAGCACCTTGAGGATGGTCCCGAAGCTCGGGCTGCGCTCTCCCGAGAGGGCCTTGTAGAGGCTCTCGCGCGAGAGGCCTGCGTCCCTCGCCACCTGGGTCATCCCCTTGGCCCGGGCGATGTCGCCCAGCGCCTTGGCCAGCAATGCCTCATCGTCGCCGGCCTCGGCGAGACACGCATCGAGGTACGCCGCCATCTCCTCGGGAGTCCGCAGGTGCTCGGCCACGTCGTAGCGGGTCGTCTTGGTCCTTCTCTCGGCCATCGGCATCCCTCAAAGGTTGCGCGCCAGTCGTTGGGCGGTCCGGATGTCGGCGGCTTGGGTTCGTTTGTCGCCGCCCGCCAGGAGGATCACCAGCTCTTTGCCCCTCTGGGCGTAGTACACGCGGTAGCCTGGGCCGCAGTCGATCCGTACCTCCGACACCCCCTCTCCCACCGGCCGGACATCACCAGGATTTCCCATGGCCAGGCGCTCGATCCGAACCTGCACCCGGGCCCGTGCGGAGAGATCCTGCAACCCGTCCAGCCACTTCGCGAACCGGTCGGTCTTCCGAACCTCGGCCATGGGCCGACTGTATCCTGTAGGCTACCAATCGTCAACACGCGGAGACGGCGACGAGGGATCTTCGCCGGCCGGCCACCGGCCCCTCGCCACGGTGTTCACGCCCGCCTTCCCGACCAGCGCGTCGCGCCCACATCGAAGTGCACGATGTCGCTTATGTACCTCCGACCGCCCCTCGGGAAAGGGAGGACCCTACCCTACGGGAGTCCTGGCCGCCTGGGGATCCACATCGCGTGTCATCGCAGGCCTCGTCTGGAAGATCCGGCGCCCACCTCGCCGGTACTTGGGAGTCGGCCGTCGGCAACGTTACCGCTACCGTAGGGGGTCCACCGGCCCGAGGGGCTGGCCTAGGCGCCGGAGGCCAGCCGCCGCGCGATGGGCAAGTCGGCTTCGGGCATGGGGTAGGAGGCGAGCTCGGCCTGGGCGACCCAGGCGAAGGCCTGGCAGTGGAGGGTCGTCGGGGTTCCCGCCAGCAAGGTGCAGGCGAAAGCGGTCAACCGCAGCCGCAGGTGGGGGTAGGCATGGTCCACGGAGAGCACCTCGTCCCCCACGGCCACCTCGATCCCGAGCTCCTCCACGAGCTCCCGGGCCAGGGCGTCCCGGGGCGCCTCCCCGGGCTCGACCTTGCCGCCGGGAAACTCCCAGAGCCCGCCGCGGGGCCCGCCGGGCAGGCGCTGGGCCAGAAGCACCCGGCCCTGGGCGTCCCGGAGCACGGCCGCCACCACGGCCAGGGGTTCCCCCGACGCCGCGCTCACGGGCTCTCCCCTGCCGTTCGGGGCGAAGTGAAGCGGGGTCGGGCTGCCGCCCGCCCCCGCACCGTGCTCGCTGCCGCGCTCAACTCCGGAGCTCTGCCAGGTCCTTGTAGTGCTCCAGCGCCTCGGGGTTGGCCAGGGCGTCCTTGTTCTTCACCTCCTCGCCCGTGCATCACCTTGGTCACCGCCAGCTCCACCAGCTTGCCGCTGATGGTGCGGGGGATGTCGGGCACGGCGATGATCTTGGCCGGCACGTGGCGCGGGGTGGTGTTGGCGCGGATCTGGTCGTTGATGCGTCTTCGACCAGAGCATCGTCGAGCTTCCGACCCCGTCCCGCAGGACCACGAACAGGATCGACCCGCACGTCGTTGTCCCAGTGCTGCCCCACCACCAGGCGCTCCACCACCTCGTCCAGGGCCTCCACCTGGCGGTAGATCTCGGCGGTGCCGATGCGCACCCCGCCGGGGTTGAGGGTCGCGTCGGAGCGGCCGTAGACGATCACGCCGCCGTGCTCGGTGATCTCCACGTAGTCGCCGTGGCGCCACACCCCCGGGTAGTGCCGGAAGTAGGCGTCCAGGTACTTCTCGTCGCCGGGGTCGTTCCAGAAGCAGATCGGCATCGACGGGAACGGGCGCGGTGCACACCAGTTCGCCCTTCTGTCCCACCACCGGCTGGCCGTCGTCGTCCCAGGCCTCCACCTTCATGCCCAGGCCCCGCTTCTGGATCTCACCGGCGTAGACCGGGTCGATCGGGCGAGCCGAGCATGAAGCAGCTGACGATGTCGGTGCCGCCGCAGATCGAGGCCAGCTGCAGGTCCTGCTTGACCTCCCGGTAGACCCAGCGAAGTCCTCCTCGGCCAGGGGCGAGCCGGTGGACAGGACCAGCCTTGAGCTTGCGACAGGTCGAAGTCCGTGCCCGGGCGCACGCCGCTCCTTCTCGCACAGGGCGATGAACTTGGCCGGGTGCCGAAGTGGGTGACCCCCTGCGTCCTCGGCCATCTTCCACAGCACCCCGGACGTCGGGGTAGGCCGGGGTTCCCGTCGAACAGCACCACCTTGGCGCCCGACGAACAGCGAGCTCACCAGCCAGTTCCACATCATCCAGCCGCAGGTGGTGAAGTAGAAGATGGTGTCCTCCCGCGTCAGGTCGCGAGTGGAGGATCAGTCTCCTTCGACGTGCTGGACGAGCGTGCCCCCGGCGCCGTGGACGATGCACTTGGGCACCCCGGTGGTCCCGGAGCTGTACATGATGTAGAGCGGGTGGTCGAAGGGCAGCTGGGCGAACGTCGATCTCGCGTGGCGTCGTTGGCCAGGGCGTCGGCCCACGACACCGCCTTGGGGCAGCGTCGACGAGGTCCGGCGCGCCGTACACGAACGGCACCACCACGACCTTCTCGATGGACTCGATCTCCCGGACCACCTCCGCCACCCGCTCCAGGGAGTCCGAAGGGCTTGCCGTTGTAGAAGTAGCCGTCCGCAGGTCACCAGGACCTTGGGCGCGATCTGGCCGAAGCGGTCCATCACGCCCTTGAAGCCGAAGTCCGGGCTGCACGACGACCACACTGGCGCCGAGGCTCGTGGCGGCCAGCATGGCCACCACCGTCTCGATGCGGTTGGGCATGAACCCGGCCACCCGGTCGCCGCGGGTCACGCCGGCGTCGGAGAGGAAGCGGACCGTGCGGGCCACCTGCTCGTAGAGCTGGCGGTACGTCAGGGTTTCCCCGGCCTTCCCCGCCTCCCCGACGAACACCAGGGCCGGGCGGTCGTCGCGGTACCGCAGCAGGTTCTCCGCGAAGTTGAGCTTCGCGCCGCGGAACCACCGGGCCCCGGGCATCACCGGGTTCTCCAGGACGGCCTCGTGGGCGGTGGCGCGGATGCCGGCGAACCTCCACATGGTCTCCCAGAAGGCCGGGATGTCCCGGACGGACCACTCGTAGAGCTCGTCGTACCCGCCCAGGGCCAACCCGTTCTCCCGGTTCGCGTACTCGATGAACCGCGTAAGGTTGGCTCGGGCGACCTTCTCGGGAGCGGGGGACCAGAGGAGTCGGCTCATGGGGTTCCTCCTGAGGACGGCGGCCGGGCCGAGCCGGCCGCTCGAACGAATGGACCGGAGCGACCGGGACGATACCGGAAGCCCCCCCGGCCCGGCAACCGCCCCCGTTCCCGGCCCTCAGGGCATCCGCCCGACCGCGAGGGGGGCGGGCCTCGCCAGCTTCTGCCCGAGGACGTCCCCGCAGCCGGCGCAGTGGTACGTGTAGCGGTCCCCCTCCGGGAGGACCAGGAACAGGCGGGGCCGGACGGGCATGGCCCGGCCGCACCGGGGGCAGTAGAGCTCGGTGGCGTTGAACTGTTCGAACGAATCCCGCGCCGGGCGTCCCGGGCGAGAAGGCGCCCGCTGCCGGGTCCCCGGGGCCCCCATCTCACCCCTCCCCCCGGGATCCGGCGCCCTCGGCTTCCCGCTCCCGGACCACGCAGCGCACGCCCCGGCCCTGCCGGCCCGGGAGAAAGCACGCGTTGCAGCTGATGCACCGGGCCGGCGCGCGGTCCCCGGCCTCCCAGCGGCGGGGGAGGTCCGGCTCCCAGAGGAGCGGGCGCGACAGGCTGAAGAGGTCCGCCGCGTTCTCGAAGAGCATCTGCTCCAGGGTCTCGGGCCTCCGAAGCCCCCCGACCACGGCTACCGGCGCGGTCACCCCCCGCTTCACGGCCGTGGCGAGGTCGCGGAAGTAAGCCTCCCCGGTCCCCGGCTCCACCGCCCGTGCCGCGCCCAGATCGCCCGACCCCGGCGTTCCGCCGCTCACCTCCAGGAAGCACGGGGCCCGCAGGTCGAGCCAGCCCGCCACGCGGCAGGCGTCCTCCACCTCGAGTCCTCCGGGCACGAAGTCGCACCCGTTGAGCTTCACGGCCACCGGGAAGTCCGGCCCGGCCGTCCCCTGCACGGCGGCGAACACCTCCTGGAAGAAGCGGAACCGCTGCCGCAGGTCGCCGCCGTAGCGGTCCGTTCTCTGGTTGGTGGCGGGAGACAGGAACTGGTTGACGAGGTACCCGTGGGCCGCGTGGAGCTGCACGAAGTCGAACCCCGCCTCCCGCGCCCTCCGCGCCGCCCGGCCGAAGTCCCCCACGATCCGCGCGATCTCCTCCGCCGTGAGTTCGCGGGGCACCTCGGGGTACTGGGGGCTCTCCACGAAGGAGGGTGCCAGGGGGACGCGGCCTCCCGTCCATTCGGAGCGGGTCTGCCCGCCGGCGTGGACGATCTGTAGGCCCGCCAGGGCGCCCCCCTCCCGCGCCGCCCGAGCCAGCCGGGCGAGCCCGGGCACGCTCGCGTCCTCGTGGGCGGAGAGCATGCGCGGCATCTGCCGGCCCTCCGGGCTCACGAAGGCGTAGCCCGTGACCACGACGCCGGAGCCGCCCCGGGCGAGCTCGGCGTAGCGCGCCACCAGCTCGTCGGTGACGCGGCCCCCCTCGTCGGCGAGGCCGAGCCAGGTGGCCGAACGCACGATCCGGTTCCGCGCCGTCAGGGGACCGAGTTCGATGGGGTCGAAGATGCCGTACATGCGCTGCCTCGCTCGGGTCAGGGCTGCCGGGCGAGCCGGAACCGGGAGTGGAAGGTGGCCGCCAGGGTCCCCGCCTCGTCGAGGACCTCGGCCTCCCCTTCGAGGTCGCGGCCCTCGAAGCGGACGACCCGCGCCCGCGCCTCCACCCACCCGCGCCGGACCGGCGCCAGGAACCGGGTGGAGAGCTCCAGCGTGGCGAAGCGGGTGCCGGGGGCGACGAGGCTCTTGATCGCCATGGCCACCGCCGTGTCCGCCAGGGTGGTCAACGCTCCGCCGTGCAGGAGCCCACCGCCCTGGGCCAGCTTCACGCGGAAGGGCATCCTCAGCACCGCACGGCCCTCCGCGGCCTCCCGGATCTCCAGCCCGCACAGCCTCTCGAAGGGCGCGGGCGCGATCCAGCCATCGAGACGGAACTGCGGTTCCGCGGCCTCGGGGTCCCGCATCTCCTCCCAGCACCCGTCACCCGTCACCCGTCACCCGTCCCCGTCACTCACGTCTCACGTCTCACGTCTCACGTTCAAGCAGCATACACTGGTAGTCCGCGACGTGTTCACAGAACTCGTGCACCACCTCCGCCGCCTCGGTGGCGTGGGTCCGCACCCGGGCCATGGCCCGGAGGCCGGCGTCGGAGCGAAGCCCCACCAGCTCCGCCATCGGGAACCGGGTCGCGCGGTACCCCAAGACCCGGGCGACCCGCTCCAGGTCGCCGAACCGGATCGTGTACTCGTCGTGCCCCTTGAGCGGGATCCGCCGGGGGTAGCCGTCGCCGGTCGTCGGGGCCAGGAACTCGCCCCACGGCGTCGGCAGGGCCGCGTCGCAGGCGTGCTCGCTCAGGAAGACCCTCCGGGCCCGGGGGGCCATCGCCTCCAGGTACCGGATCGGCCCCAGGTTGAAGGCGAAGACCTCCGGAGCGTTCGAGAGGTCGAGACCGTACCGGTGGACGAGCTCCGCCACCTCCCCCAGGACGCCCTCAGATGAGCCGCCCCGTAGGGCCCCGACGAGGGCTTCCCGCTCGACGCCGACCGCCTGGGGCAGGTCGCCCAGGTTCTCGTTGCTGATGACGAGGTCGACCTCGCCGTCCTCCTCCGAGAAGAAGGCGATCCCGTCCCGGGTCTCGAAGCGGAATCCCGCCCGGTTCCCGAGCGCTTTGCGCTGCTCGCGGGAGAAGAAGGGGCTCACGTCCACCATCGTGACGTCGCGAAGGGGCACCTCGGCCAGCAGCCCGGCCATGAGGCTGCCGTAGCCGCCCCCCACCTCCACCACCGACCAGGAGGGGTCCAGACCGATCCGCTGCCGGAGGAAGCGCGCGAGGAGGGCCCCGTAGGCGCCGGGGCACTCCACGGCCTTCTGGTAGGGACTCCCCGGGTCCGCCAGGCACTGGCAGATCGTGAGCTCCCAGAAGAGACTCGGATCCTCGGCGCCCGCGTAGAACGGCGTGGTCGTGTGATAGGTCGCGGAACTCACGGGATCCCACCCTGGCCTGGAAGGGAGGCGAACGCGAAAGGAAGGGGCCGACCCCCGTCGCGGGTGGGCCGGCCCCTCGTCGTTTCGGCGGAGGCGGTTACCCGCTCAGCCCTTGTTCATCCGGGTCTCCACGAGCTGGTCGACCACGCCCGGGTCGAGCAGGGTGGAGGTGTCACCGAAGCCGCCGGCCACTTCGTTGGCCGCGATCTTGCGCAGGATGCGGCGCATGATCTTGCCCGACCGGGTCTTGGGAAGGCCCGGGGCCCACTGGATGTGGTCCGGGGCTGGCGATCGCCGCCGATCTCCTTCCGCACCAGCGCCACCAGCTCCTTCTTGAGCGCGTCGTCGCCCTGCACCCCCGCGTTCAGGGTGACGTAGGCGTAGATGCCCTGCCCCTTGATCTCGTGGGGGAACCCGACGACCGCGGCCTCGGCCACCTTCGGGTGCAGCACCAGCGCGCTCTCGACCTCGGCCGTGCCCATGCGGTGCCCGGAGACGTTGATGACGTCGTCGATCCGGCCCGTGATCTGGTAGTCGCCGTCCGTGTCGCGGTTGGAGCCGTCGCCGGTGAAGTAGTAGCCGTCGTACTGGACGAAGTAGGTGGTGCGGAACCGGTCCGGGTCGCCGTACACGCCGCGCATCTGCCCCGGCCACGGACGCCGGATGCACAGCGCGCCGCTCACCACGCCCTTCGAGCTCGGTCCCCTTCTCCGGGTCCACGATCACCGGCTCCACGCCGAAGAACGGGGTGGTGGCCTTGCCCGGCTTCATGTCGATGGCGCCCGGCAGCCCCGTGATCAGGATGCCGCCGGTCTCCGTCTGCCACCAGGTGTCCACGATCGGGCACTTGGAGCGGCCCGGCTTCTCGTAGTACCACCGCCACGCCTCGGGGTTGATGGGCTCTCCCACCGTCCCCAGGAGCCGCAGGCTGTCGAGCTTGTTCAGGCGGCTCGTCACGTGCTGGTCGCCGGCCGAGGCGATGGCCCGGATGGCCGTCGGCGCGGTGTAGAGCACGTTGACCTTGTGCTTGCCCACGATGTCCCAGTACCGGCCCGCATCCGGGTAGTTGGGGACCCCCTCGAACATCATGGTGATGGCGCCGTTGCACAGCGGCCCGTACACGATGTAGCTGTGGCCGGTGACCCACCCGATGTCCGCGGCGCAGAAGTAGATATCGCCGTCGTGGTAGTCGAAGATCAGCTTGTGGGTGTAGGACGTGTACACCAGATACCCGCCCGTGGTGTGCATCACGCCCTTGGGCTTCCCCGTGGAGCCCGACGTGTAGAGGATGAACAGCGGGTCCTCCGCGTCCACCTGCTCGCACTCGCACTGGTTGGACTGCTTCGGGAGCTCCTCGTCCCACCAGAAGTCTCGGCCGGTCTTCATCTCCGGCTTCACCTTGTCGGCGCCCACCCGCTTCACCACCACGCAGGTCTTCACGGTGGGGCACGCCGCCAGGGCCTGGTCGGCCTGGGCCTTCTGGTTCACGAGCTTGTCGCCGCGGAAGAAACCGTCGCAGGTGATGAGGAAGTTCGACGCGCAGTCCTGGATGCGGTCCTTGAGGGCGTCGGCCGAGAAGCCGCCGAAGACCATGGTGTGGATGGCGCCGATCCGGGCGCAGGCGAGCATGGCCACGGCGAGCTCCGGGATCATGGGCAGGTACATCGAGACCCGGTCGCCCTTCTTCACGCCCCGGCTCTTGAGCAAGTTCGCGAAGCGGCACACCTGGTCGTGGAGTTGCTTGTAGGTGAGGGTCTTGGGTCCTCGGTGGGCTCGTTGCCCTCCCACAGGATCGCCATCTGGTCGCCGCGCTTGGCGAGGTGGCGGTCCAGGCAGTTGTAGCTGATGTTCAGCTTGCCGCCGAGGAACCACTTCACGTACACCTCGTCCTTCGAGTACTTCCACTCCTGGACCTTGTCCCACTTCTTGAACCACGTCACCTGCTCCTCGGCGACCTTGGCCCAGAAGCCGTCGTTGTTCTCGATGGACTCCTTGTACAGCTTCTCGTACTCGTCGCGGCTCTTGATCCAAGCTCGCTGGCGGGCGTCCTCCGGAACCGGGTACACGTCCTTGATTCCCGTCGTCTCGGCCATGCTTTCCTCCTTTGGTGGTTAGGGAAACCGAGTTTCTTTTCCATGTGCGGAGCGAGGGGAATCGGGACTGCACCCCTCCCCCGCCGCGAGGGGCGGATTATACATGGGCGACTTCGGGTCGACAACCCCCAAACGACGTTATGAACACACGATCGGTTCGGGTCTCGCGCGTGGGGCGGGCTGCGAGGGTCGGGACGCCCCGGACCGGAAGTGCGGCGCGGCCCCCGGGAAACCGGGGGCCGCGCCGTTTAGGACGTCACGTCTTCGGAGGGGTCAGGGCCGCGTCTTGCCCTCGACTGAGCCGCCGAGATCCTCGATGGAGTCGTACTCCGTCTGGATCACGTACTTGTAGTTGTGGAACGGACCGCACGGGTCCTGGTTCGAGTGGTAGTTGAACGCCCCCTCGAGCAACTTCGCGTCGAAGGAGTTGTAACGGCTGCCCGTCTCGTCGGGGTCCACCACGCCGTTGCCGTTGAGGTCGTTGAACCAGTACGGGTAGGAGGAGCCGCTGTAGGCGATGGGCTTCCCGAGCGTCGTACGCGCATACCCCTGGATCGCGGTGAGCAACGCCTCCTGCATCCCGTCGATCTCGCCCCGGAAGCTCTCCAGGATCCCGTCGCCGTCGTAGTCGACGTTGGGAGGCACCGCACTCGGGTCACCTCCGATCTCCGCAATCTTCGACGGGTCGGGATACGCGATCTTGTCGAAGTCGGTCAGGGCGGCCCCGAAGGCCCCGGCGGCGAAGTCGGAGTGGCACAGGTTGCAGTCCGATACGTCGGGCAGGAAGCGGTGGTCCGCGAGTGGCGGCACCGCTCCCCGCTGCATGTGGCAGCCCACGCAGTTGTCCAACCCCCGGGCCGCCATGCCCGCCGAGTAGGTGTTCTGCCCGCGGTAGGTCTTGCCGGCGTACTCGTAGGAGGCCGTCACGTCGCTCCCGAAGAGGATCGCCGCCGCGGCCAGGTAATGGCGGTTGATGAAGTTGTAGGGCGGCGACTGGGTCGTGACGCGGTTCTCCACGGACACTCCCGACTCGCGGCCCTGGTGGCACGCCATGCAGATGTTGCTGTTGTTCGCGAAGGTGGCCGTCGCCCCGGAGGGGAAGGTCACCGGCTCCAGCGCCACGTTCGCCACTGTTTCCCAGCGCGTGCTCGGGTCGGCGAAGAGGTTGCGCCGCTGGTGGCACGCCGAGCACTCCACCACCGAGCCCACCGGCACCGCCGCGTCGACCACGCCGTCGAGAGCGAAGTCGGCGAAGCCCGGCGTCGTGTGGCACTTGGCGCAGGAGGTCGGCACCTCCGGCGGGTCGTCCTCGTCCCAGTGGACGAAAGCCTCGGCGCCGGTGTCGGCGTGGCCGGCGATGTGCCACTGCTCGGAGGGCGTCGCCCCGCGGAAGCCGTCGCGGCCCGGCACCGGGACCGACGGTGTGACCGCCTGCGCGAGATCCTGGATGGAATCGTACAGGAGTTGCTTGATGTACGTTCCATTGTGCAGGTAGCCGCACGGGTCCTTCTGGGCCACCTGGTAGTTGTACGCGGCCTCCAGGAGCTTGGCGTCGAAGAGGTCGTAGGCGTTGTCACGGTCCGGCTCGCCGCCCTCCTTGAAGAAGTAGGGGTAGGCGTCCCCGTCGTAGAAGATGCCGGTGCCGATCACGGTGGTCGCATAGGACTGGATCGCCGCGATCAGGTCGCCCGAGAGCGCCTGGATGTCGGCGAAGTTCTTCGCCGGCGAACCCACCAGGTCTTCGAAACCGGGCTCCTCGCCCTCCGGCACCGGCAGCAACCCATGGCACCCGCTGCAGTCGCCGATCTCCGGCAGGAAGTTGTGGTCGGCCTCACCCCGAAGGTGACAGCCGATGCAATCCTTGAGGCCGTCGGGGTGGGAGGGGAACACGTTGCGGCCGACGTACTCGAGACCGGGGTACTCGTACCCGCCGTTCACCTGCGACCCGAAGTAGGTGGCGGCGGCGGCGAAGTAGTGGATGTTGATGAAGTCGTAGGGGGGATCCTCGGTGTCCACCCGGTCCTGCACGTCGACGCCCGACTCCCGGCCCTGGTGGCACGTGGCGCACAGGTTGCTCGCGTTGCGCAGCGTCACTTCCGCCCCCGACGGGAAGACCACGGGGTCGATCACGCGGGTGGCCCCGAGCGCGAAGGCCCCTTCCGCGTCCTTGGCCTGGAGGTCGTGGCAGCTCACGCACGCCACCACCCGGGACTCGTCGGTCACGAAGTTGCTCTCCGTGCCCCCGACGGTCAGCTTCACGAACTCGGTGCCCGAGTGGCACTTCGCGCAACTGGTCCTCTGTTCGTAGGGCCACTCCACATAGTCGCCGTGGGCGCCGGGGTTGTTGCCCCAGGCCTCGGCGACCTCGGACACGCCTTCCTGCTCGAACTTCGTGGCACCGTGGGGGTCGTGGCAGATGGTGCACGCCTTCTCGTCCCCGGCGTTGACGTTGTACCCGATGACGGTCACCGGGGCTTCCTCGGCACCGGGTTTCCGTCCTCGTCGGTCACCACGTCTCCGTTCTCGTCGACCTGGGCCCGCTGGTAGCTCCCCGGGAAGTGCGTGTCGGTGATCACCTCCTCGTAGCTTCCCCGGCTGTTGATGATGGGATTGTGGTATTCGGCCTCTCCCGGGCTGCCCGCAGCGCCGTAGACGTCTCGTCGAGCTCGTACGTGAAGGCGCCCTGGCCCTCGAAGCCGGCCTCCGGGTCGAAGGTGGCGACGAGGAAGGCCTGGTGGCAGCTGGTGCAGAGCCGGAACTGGCGCGAGTACACGGTCCTCACGTCGGGCGTGTCGGGATCCCTTCGCCGACGTCCTGCGTGATCGCGTCGGCCCGCAGAGCGCCGCTGTGGCCGTCGTGGCAGGTGCGGCAATCGACGGAGGTCACGCTCGACGGTACGGCCTTGTCCGCGAAGAAGTCCTCGATCGCGTCGTGGCCGAAGTCGCGCGTCGCCGCGACGTAGGTGCGGAACCCCTCGTCGGTGTGGCAACGGGTGCAGCGCGACGCGACCGTCATGACGCTGTCGGCGTGCTTGCTCAGCTCGTAGTTCTCCACGATGCCCCCGCGAACGGATGGAACGGAAGGTGGGGGAACTTCTCGTTGTGGCATGCCCCGCACTGGACGTGGGAGGGCGACGGGGAACGGGATCGGCCCCAAGCCGTTGTGGTACTGGCCCGCCGCCGTGGCAGGCCTCGCAGCCCACCACCGGCCGCGGGACGTTGCCGGTCAAGTCGGCGGTCAACCGCTCGCCGTCCCCCTGGGGATCGTGGCAGCCCGGGCAGGATGGGTCCGTCACCGATCATCGTGTAGTCCGGGCACGCCCAGGCTGTTCAGGTCGAAGGGCGAGTTCACGGCGTTGCCGTGCCCGCTCTCGAGCCACTTGGGCAACTGCGGCCCCCCGTCGTTGTGGCACACGACGCAAGTGTCGATCCCCACGGTCCGAGCGGAGGTGATGGGAACGTCCTCGCCCTGATCGTTGGCCGAGTCCAGGTTGCTCCCGCAGCCCCACAGGGCTGCGGCGGCGAGCGACGTGGCAACCAGCGCTGTGAGCTTGAGTCCTCGCATGGATGTCCTCCTCATGGGTGATCCCTTCGCCTCTCGATCAGTGGCACTTGCGACAGGTCTTCCCGTCGCTCGCGTTCTTCAGTCGGCTCTTGATGTCGCCCCAGTCGTCCGGGTGCGGGTTGACCATCAGCCCCGCCCGGGCGCTGTGGCACTTCAGGCAGATGTCGCCGTCGGGGTGGCACGCCTGGCACGTGACCAGGTTCTTGCGCGCCTCCCGCCCGTGGGCGTCGGACCACTGGTGGGACGGCAGCACCGAGTCCGGGTGGCAGGTCTGGCACTGCTGGTCGTTGAACTGGGAGTGGGCCGGCCCCGAGGGGCTCGTGGTCAGGTCGCTCCACCCCCGGCGATGGGAGCTGAAGGCGAGGTCCTTCGGGTTGAACTCGTTGTGGCAGTCGCTGCAGTACTCCGGCTCGTGGCAGCTCGTGCACAACTGGGGGTCGGTCCGGGCCGCGATGGGGTGCGTGACCTGGAAGTCCGACCGGTGGACGTTGGCGAGCGCGTTGCCGAAGTCGCCCTGCTCGTCGGCGAAGCCTGACTTGTGGCACTCGAGGCAGAACTTCTGCTCGTGGCACGAGGCACAGTCGTAGGTATTACCCTTGGCGGCCGGCCGATGCTGGAACGCCCACAGGACGCCGTGGGTGGCCGGGCCCGGGACCTTCACCTCGGCGATGAAGTCCTCCTCGTGGCAGTCCTCGCAGACGGCCAGGTCGGGGACGATCGTGCGTGCCTCGTCCTTGTGGCAGGTGGTGCAGGCTTCCCCCTCCAGGTACTTCAGGTGCTCGTCGTGCCGGAAGTCCGCGGCCACGACCGGCACCGCGACCAGGAGGGCGGCGGCCAGGAACGGGAATGCGTGGCGTCTCATGTCGCAGACTCCTTCCTCAGAACGCGATGTTCAGGCGGATGCGGCCGCGGTTGTAGTGGTCCCACAGATCGCTCTCCACCCTCTCCACCTTGGCCTGGACGTTGATCTTCCGGGTGATGTGGGTGGTCACGTCGGCCCAGTACCGCTGGCTCGTCGTGTCGTCGTCGTCCTCCAAGTCCCGCTGGAGGACGTCGACCTCCGCGCCCACTCCGCCCTGCAGCCAGTCGGTGAAGTAGTAGGCCGCGCGGGCCTTGAATCCGTAGAGGTCCTGGCCGTCCGAGTCGTCCCGGAGCACGCCCGTGAGGTACCCGGAGAAGCGGCCCAGCGGGAGCTTCTCGATGCCGGCCTCGAACACGTTCGCGTTGGAGAAGTCCTGGTAGATCTCGTAGGTGTACTGCGCGAAGCTTCGCAAGCCGCGCGAGATCTGGTACCCGAACTCCCCTTCGATCTCCTGGTACTCCGAGACCGCGAAGACCGAGTAGATCGAGGTGGAGTCGAAGACCGGCAGCGAGTAGAGGTAGTCCACTCGGAGGTACCAGCGGGGGTCCCGGTGGTACTTGGCCCCGCCCAGGAAGTAGGACACGGCGTTGGACAGGTAGTTGAACTGGACCTCGGTGTACGCGTCCAGCATGTTCCGGAAATTGTAGTTCCCGTCGAAGCCGATCAATTCCTGCTGGAGTTTGTCTCCGTCCCACGTCTGGATGTACGACAAGGCCAGGTCGAGCGACTCCGCGAACCGGCCTGAGAGTTCTCCGCCCCACATCAGGTCGCTGGAGCCGTAGGACTCGTACTCGGTTACGTCCCCGCCCCCGAACAGTTCGATCGTCAGGGGCCCCAGGTTCCGGTACCGGAGGTCGAGCCCGTCCATCATCGAGGCGCCCGCCGTCGTTGCGACGAACTGCCGGCCCAGACGAAAGTCGAAGTCCGGGAAGAAGTTCGCCTTCTCGAGATACGCGTAGTAGAGGCGGCTGTCCGCGTCCGCCTCGTCCTTGGGGTCCCAGCCCAGTCTCCCGTACCCGCGGAAGTTGTAGCCCCTGGCCCCGATGTCCCGCACGTTCAGGGCGAGGTACTCATACAGGGGCAGGGCCAGGTTCCCGTCCGGGTCGTCGTACCATTCCATCACGGTGCTCGACGACCCCGAGACCGTGACCCCTTGGGCGGCCAGGGGCAGGAGCACCCCCAGGAGCACCAGCAGGGCTCCACTTGCGGTTCGCAGCCGGAATCTCATGCTGCCTCCTTATGACAACCGATCGGTCTCACCGTGACCTCCCCGCGAGGCCACGGCCATCGAAGGGGCGCCGATGCCGGGAACACCGCACCGGCTCCGCTTCCACCCAAGGAACACGGCCCTCCTCCTTCCCCACGGTCTGCCCTCCCCCGCAACCCCGGGCCGCGGGCGGGAGCACTGCCTGTGAACAAACACACAAGACCTGGGCGATGGGCCGCGCCCCGTCGGCGCCCGCCCCCGGTCGCAGACAGGAATTCAGGGACGGACGAAGACATTCCCAATCGCTCTGAGACAGGCTTACCCGTGAGGTCCACGATCCCGCCGATGTTCGAGGGGCCGAGAAGCAGGCCGTCCTGAGAACGGTTCAGGGCGCCCCTCGGGGCCCGTGGGCCGGAAACGTATCACCGCCCCCGGCAATGTACAGTCGGTGCGTAGAGATTTAGCCGTTCGGATATCGCCGGTATCCGTTCGGATCACGGGCCGAGCCCGTCCTCCCCTCCGCCGGGGTCTTCGCCGGGTGACCTCCCGCCTTGTGCGGCCATGCCCCCTCGGGGACAATGCCCGGGCCGACGCCCGGCCCACCCGACGGACCGAGTGCCCCCGATGAGCAACCGAGACCCGGTCGTGCTGGAGGCGGCGGACCTCACCCTGGCGTGGGGCCCGGAGGTCCTCCTCGTCTGCCCCGACCTCGCCGTCCGCGGTGGCACGGTGACCTGGATGGAGGGCGCCTCGGGGGCCGGCAAGTCCTCCCTCCTTCGCGTCCTCGCCCGCCTCGTGCCGGTCGTGCGGGGGGAACTCCGGCTGGGAGGTTCGCCGGCCTCGGACATCGCGCCCCACCTCTGGCGCTCCCGGGTCCTTCTGGTCACGAGCCCGCCCGCCGCCCTGGGGGAAACGGTCCGGGACGCCCTCCTGGCGCCTTACCGTCTCAGGGCCTTTCGCTCCCGGACCGTCCCCTCGGACCAGGTGCTGGTCCGGGAGCTGTCCGCGCTGGGGCTGGGCGGACTCCCCCTCGACAAGCCCTCATCCCAGCTCAGCCAGGGGCAGCTGACCCGCGTCGCCTTCCTCCGGGCGGTGCTCGCGAGCCCGGAGTGCCTCCTGCTGGACGAGCCGACGGCGAACCTGGACCCGGCCTCGGGCGAAGCGCTGGCCGCGAGGGCCTCCTCCTTCGCGGGCGAGGGCCGGGGCGTGTTCGTCGCGGGCCACGGCTCCCCGTGGCCGCAGGTCGAGCGGCGCTACCGCATCGCCGCCGGCCAACTCCGGGAGACGGCGGCGTGACCGGCGCGCACCCCATCGGGGCCGCTGAACTCGCACTGGCCAGCGGGTTCCTGGTGGTGGCGACCGGCCTGTCCCTCGCGCTCTCCCTCGGGATGGTCCGCTCGGTGCTCGTGGCGGCCGTGCGGGCCTACGCCCAACTCCTCGCCCTGGGCCTCGTCCTGCGGTGGGTCTTCGGGGTCGCCACGCCTTGGCTCGTGCTCGCGATGCTCGGGGTGATGATGGCCTTCGGGGCCCAGACCCTGCTCTCGAGGGTGAAGGACCGGCCTCGGGGGCTCGTCCTGCCGAGCCTGGGCTCCATCGCGCTTCCCGGCGTGGCCGTGACCCTGGCGGTCACGGGTCTCGTGATCCGCGTGGACACCTGGTACGACCCGCGCTACGTGATCCCCATCGCGGGCATGGTCGTCGGGAACTCCATGAACGGGGTCGCCCTGACCCTGGAGCGCTTCTTCGGCGACCTGCGCCGGCGAGCCGGCGAGGTCGAGGCGATGCTCGCCCTCGGAGCCACCCCTTGGGAGGTGGTGCTGCCGAGCGCCCGGATCGCGTTCCGGGCCGGGCTCATCCCCACGCTGAACTCCATGAGCGCCGCGGGGCTGGTGTTCATCCCGGGGATGATGACGGGGCAGGTGCTATCCGGGACGGACCCGGCGGTGGCCGCGTCCTACCAGATCGTGGTGCTGCTGATGGTCTCGGCGGCCACCGCCCTGGGGGCGGCCGTGGCCGTGGCCGGGGGGTACCGGAAGGCCTTCGACCGGGAGGAACGCTTCACCTTGGGGGGCGGAGGGGACTCCTCGCGCTGAAGAACGAAGCGGGCGGCCCGAGGCCGCCCGCTTCGCATTCCTGAGTACTCCCGCGTGGGATAACTACCGGGCCATGGCGGGCCCCGTCACGTCGCACTCGACGCACTCGGACCCGACCTGCGCCAGCGTCCGCGCCGGCACGGCCGCCGGGTTGCGGATCTTGAGCATCCACTTCCCGTCCGCCCGCACGGCCGCGCTCCCCAGCAGCGCCCGCGTGTCGGCGTCCCTCACGAGGACGACCGAATCGGGCCGGGCCGCCGTGCCTTCGATCCGAAGCACCGAACTCTCCGGCTTCCACGCCGCGCCGGTGATCGCCACATCCGCCGCCGTCGCCGCCGTCGCCGCTGCCGCTACCATCGCGAAACCGAGAACTGCTCGCCACATCCTTGCTCCCCGCATGGCTCTTCCTCCGTGAGTTGGGGTTGCCGGAATCGCTCCTGCCGTATCGGCCGAAACGGGCCGGAGCTTGAAGGAGTAAGGGCACGCGGTGGCCATACCTTACCACGAAACGGAGGCCCTCGAAAAAACGGTGGGGCGGCTGCCCCGCGGCAGCCGCCCCACCGTGTCCTGCCCTTCCGCGTCCTGCCTAGTCGCGGTCCATGTAGGCGTAGATCCGGCGGTTCTGAGCCCGGCCCTCCGCCGTGTCGTTGGAGGCCACGGGCTTGCTCTCGCCGAGGCTCTGCGCCGTGATGCGCTCCAGGGCGATCCCGTACTTCTCCGTCAGGATCTTCGCCACCGAGTTGGCCCGACGGGCCGAGAGCTTGAGGTTGTACTCCTCCGTGCCCACGCTGTCGGTGTGGCCCTCAATGACCGCCGTGTAGGTGGGGTGGGCCTTCAGGAACTCCGCCACCTTCTCCACCTGCGGCAGGTACTCCGGTTTCACTTCCGCCTTGTCGAAGTCGAAGTTGATCCTCAGTTCGACCAGTTCGACGTCGTCCTTCGGATCCAGCGGGTTGGTCTTCTGCACCAGGACCTCGTGACCGTCCGCCACCGTGCCCCCGTCCGTGTCGGCCTTCTTCGGGTCGGTCTTGTAGGTCAGGACCTCCTCGCCGTCCTTGAGCTTGTCGCCGTCGGTGTCGGGATTCCTCGGGTCGGTGCCGTACCTCTGGGTCTCGTCCCAGTCGGTCAGGCCGTCACCGTCCGTGTCCTTCGGGCACCCGCTCGCGTCCACCGGGGCCCCCTTGGGGGTGTTGGGGCACTTGTCCAGGTGGTCGGGCACGCCGTCCCCGTCCGAATCGAGCGGGCAGCCCACCGCGTCCACCTTCACGCCCCGCGGCGTGTCCGGGCACTTGTCGCGATCGTCGGTCACGCCGTCCCCGTCCGAGTCCTTCGGAGGCGGGGGAGGCGGCGGGGGCGGCGGGGGCGGAGGCGGAGCCGCCTTCTTCTGCTTCGCCTGCCAGCACGGCTCGGTCTTGGCGAGGAGTTCGTCGGCCGCCGTCTCGGCGCCCTGGAACTCGGCCGCGACCATCGCCGCGGGGTGGTACTCCATGGCCTCGTGGCGGGCGTAGTCGAGCAGGACGCGAGCCTTCGCCAGCTCCCTCGGCGCGCAGTCCATGGCGTCCATCTTCTCCGCCTTGTCGATCTTCGCGGCGATCGCCGCTGCCCGATCGGAGTCGGCCTGGGTCATGGGGCGCACCGCGCCGCACCCGGCCACGAGGAGGCCGGCTCCCAGGAGGACTCCCAGCACGCAAGCGTTCCGGTGCCTCATTTCGCACCTCCCTTCGCCTTCTGGAGGGCCTGGCCGGACAGCTTCTCCGACTCCTCCGCCCAAGCCTGGGCCGCCTTCCAGTCCTGCTCGCCGTGCTCTTCCACGGCCAGGCTCAGGTACATGTCGGCGGCCGTATACTCGTAGGGCGCCTTGGCCTCCGCGCCCGCCGCCTTCGCCTCGCCCAGCGAGCCCTGCGCCCGCTGGATCGCCTGGCCGCTCGCGCACCCCGCGAGCGCGAGGGCCAAGACCCCCACTCCCAGCCACAACCTCTTCATGTGGACCTCCTTTCCGTCTGACAGGGACCCCGGAGGGGAATTCCCCGGGCATGTCCTGCACGGTCTGGGCGGAAGTCTAGGGATTGCCCGGAGGTTGTCAAACGGGGAGGGGGCGAACCTGGCACTCACGTCGGTGGGGGAGCGCCGCCCTCGTCCTCCAGGACTCTCGCGGCCCGGTGGGCGACCCAGCCGGTGAGGCATCCGGCCAGGACGGAGAGGGTTCCCAGCAGCGGCGCCAGGGACCAGACGGCGGGCGTCCGCAGCAGCAGGGAGGCGAGCACCAACTGCGCCAGGGCATGGGCCTCGGCCCCCAGCACGCTGACCCCGACGAAGCCCAGCGGGGGGCTCGCGAGGCGCGCCGCGGCCATGACGGCGACGGCCGAGGCCGTGCCGCCCAGGGACAGGAGGAAGCCCGGGGAGAGGAAGCGGGCGGTGAGCAGGCCTCCCACGAGGACCTTGCCGAGGCCCACCCACGCCGCCGCCCGCGCGCCCCACAGGTGGAGGGCCAGGAGCACCACGGCGTTGCCGAGCCCGAGCCGGAACCACGGGGTCGGCGTCGGGAAGAAGGTCTCCGCCGCCTGGACGGCCCCGGCCAGCGCGATCAGGAGACCCAGCCGCGCGAGGTGGAGGGTGCGGCGCTCACCGTCCCACGGCATCGACGCCTCCCGGCTCCCCCGTGCCGACGAGCCGGACCGCCACCCGGTTCGGCAGGCACGCGACCACCTGGCCCGGCAGCCCGATCCTGCCGGCCTGGACGCACAGCTGCAAGGGGCACGGGCTCGAGACCACCCGGGCCCCGTCGGCCTGGAGCAGCACCTCCGTGTCCCCGAGGGGACCCGCGACCCGGACCCGGCGCGCCGCACCCAGCTCTTCCCGCCAGTTGCGCCCTTCGGCGAAGAACTCGGCGGCCGCGGGCGGCCCCGGCACCCGCCGGGCGAAGGGGAGCCAGTTCGCGGCGAGAAGGGCGGCGACGACCAGGACGTCCGCGGCGGTGACCGCCCGGCCCCTCACCGCTCCCCCAGGCGGGGCGCCACCCGGCCGAAGCCCGGCGTCTCCCGCACACCCCCGGCGGCGTCCACCACCAGCCCCTCCGCCCGGCCGTCCGCCTCCAGGAGCGCCAGCCCCCGGTCCGGCCCGAGAACGAAGACCGCCGTGGCCAGGGCGTCGGCGTCGATCGCCCGCGGCGCCCAGATCGTGACGCTGCGGCACCCCCGCGCCGGATGGCCCGTCCGCGGGTCGACGACGTGGTGGTAGCGCTCGCCCTCCCACTCGTAGGCCCGCTCGTAGTCTCCCGACGTCACGAGGGCCCCCTCCCTCGGCGCGACCACCCGGAGGAAGGGCTCCGGCCCCCGGGGGTGCTGGATTCCCACCTTCCACGGCGCACCGCCCTTGGCGCCGGCCACGAAGAGGTCGCCCCCTGCGTTGACGATGAAGTCGGCCGCGCCCTTGGAACGAAGCGCCTCGGCGGCCCTGTCCAGGGCGTAGCCCTTGGCGATGCCTCCGAGGTCGAGCTCGGTCCCGCCGAGGTCGAGCGCCCCCGACGCGGCGTCCCACCGGACCCGGTCCCACCCGACCCGCGCCAGGGCAGCCTCCACCTGCGCGGGGGGCGGAGGCGGGTGCGGGCCCTCCCACACCGCCCAGAGGTCGAGCAGGGGAGCCACGGTGGGGTCGAAGGCTCCCGAGGTCCCCCGGGCCCACTCCAGGGATGCCTCGACGACCTCGGCGGTCGCCGGGAGGGGCGTGCCCCCGCCCCGTTCGTTGAGGGCGGAGAGGGGCGTGCCTGGAATCCGGGCCATCTCCCGGTCCACGGCCTCCAGTGCGGCGAACGCGACGTCGAGCGCTTCGTCGGCACGGGTTTCGGAAAGGCCCCACACGGTGACCGTGATCAGGGTGTCCATGAGGAAGCGCCCCTCGCTTCTCGGGGGGGGCGCGGGACGGCGGGCCGTGTAGACGAGGAGGAGGCCGATCGCCACCAGCGGCAGCGACCAGCGGGCGAGGCGGGGCATCAGGGGGGTGCCGCGTCGGCCACGAGGTCGTACTCGGAGGAGTCCACGATCCGCGCCGGGACGAGGGCGCCGAGTTCCACGACCCCGTCCGGCGGGTAGCCGAGGAGCCGGGTGTACCCGTCGACCTCGGGAGCCTGCCCGTAGGTCCGGCCCACAGCGAACCCCTCCTCGTCGACCCCGTCCACCAGGACGTCCAGGGTCCGTCCGACGAACTCGCGGTTGCGCTCCGCGCTCGCCTCGGCCTGGATCTCGAGGAGGTGGTCGAGCCGCGCCTTGGCCGCTCGGGCCGGCACCCTCGGCCGCAGGCGCTCCGCCGGCGTGCCCTCCTCCGGGGAGTACAGGAAGGCGCCGAGGTGGTGGAAGCGCATCCGCCGCACGAACTCGGCCAGGGCTTCGAACTCGGCGTCGGTCTCGCCGGGGAAGCCCACGATGGCGGTGGTCCGCAGGACGAGGCCCGGAACCGCCTCCCGGAGCCCCTCGAGCACGGCCTCGACGTCCCCGGCTGAACCCCGGCGCCCCATGGCCCGGAGGATGCGCGGGTGGATGTGCTGGATCGGGAGGTCCAGGTACGGGAGCACCTTGCCCCCCGAGGCCAGGCGCTCCACCACCCCCGGCGGGAACGGTGCGGGGTAGCCGTAGAGGAGCCGGATCCAGCGGAGCCCGTCCACGGCCTCCAGGTCCGTCAGCAGGCGGGCGAGGGCGTCGGGCTCGCCCCGGTCCGCGCCGTAGGAGGTCACGTCCTGGGCGACGACGTTGAGCTCCACCACCCCCTGGGACGCCAGGGACGCGGCCTCGGCCGCGAGGCGCTCCCGAGGGAGGGACCGGAAGGGCCCCCGGATGGCGGGGATCGTGCAGTAGGTGCAGCGGTTGGAGCACCCCTCGGCGACCTTCAGGTAGGCGCTGTGGGGGGACTGGGTCAGCACCCGCGGCGGCGGGCCCGCCGGCCCGGCGGGAGCGGCAGTCCCCCCCAGGGCCGCGGGGATGCGGTCCACCTCCTCCGGGGTGAAGAAGTGGTCCACCTCCGGCAACTCCGCGGCCAGGTCGGGGTAGCGCTTGGGCAGGCACCCGGCCACCACCAGGGTGCGGCACGCGCCCGTCTCCTTCAGGCGGGCGGCCTCGAGGATCTCGTCGATGCTCTCCTCCACCGCCTCGCGCAGGAAGCCGCAGGTGTTGACGACCACCACCTCGGCCCGGGCCACGTCCTCCACCAGTTCGAACCCGTGGGCCACCAGTCCCCCGAGGAGGTGCTCCGCGTCCACCCGGTTCTTCGCGCAGCCCAGGCTGACGAGCCCCACGCGCTTCACCGGCCGGCCCCCTCCCCGGCCCCCATCTCCAGCACCTGCACCCCCTCGGGAGGCTGGAAGGCGAAGGCCTCGTCCGGCACGCCCTCGTTTCGCCGGACGTCCTTCAGCGCGACCCGGGTCCGGTTGCCGAGGGAGTCCTCGGTGGTGACGGCCGTCACCTCGCCCAGCGATCCTCCCACCTCCACCAGCACCCGCAGCAGGTCGGGCCGGGGTTCCCGGGGCGTGAGGGCGAGGCAGCGCTCCCCGCAGGACGAGACCTCGAAGGCCTTCTCCACGCCCTCGAAACCGCTCAGGAGGTCGAGCGCCAGGCGGCTCGACGCCGGCAGCCCCTCCAGGTCCTGGCGGAGCACCGTCCGGTCGCGCACCTGGTGGATCCACAGGGTCTTCCCGTCGCTGACGATCAACTGCGGGTCGTCGCCGTCGTAGGACCACCGCATCCGGCCCCCCTTGCGGAAGGCCACGGTCCCCTCCAGGACGCGCTCCATCCCGGCGGCCACCAGGTGCGACTCCTGGATGAAGCGGGCCTGCAGGTCCCGGGTGGCGTCGTAGCTGACTCGGATCTCGCGCAGGATCTCCGCGGGCTCGGCGGCATCCGCGGAGGGCGCGGCGGCCGCGAAGGCCAGCGCGGTCAGGACCATCGCCGCCCGGCGCGCCGGAGCGGGGGTTCGCATCGCGATCATGGTTTCGTCGATCCTCGCAGGAGGGGGGACCCGCTGCACGGGCGGGTTCAGAGCCGCTGGACGAGCACTTCCCGGGGCTTGGCTCCGCGGGAGGGACCGACCACACCCTCCTGCTCCATGCGCTCGACCATGCGGGCGGCCCGGTTGTACCCGATCTTGAGCTTGCGCTGCACCATGGACACCGAGGCCTGCCGCGTCTCCGCCACGATCCGCACGGCCTGGTCGTAGAGCTCGTCGAACTCGGGGTCGTCCTCGAAGCCGTCCGCGTCGGGTTCCTCCAGGATCGCCTCGTTGTAGTCGGGCGTCCCCTGCTGGCGCAGGAACTGGACGAGGCGGGCGATCTCCTCCTCGGAGACGAACGACCCGTGCACCCGCTCCATGCGCGACCGGTCGGGAGGCAGGAAGAGCATGTCTCCTCCCCCGAGCAGCGCCTCCGCGCCCATGGAGTCGAGGATCGTGCGGGAGTCGACGCGGGAGGCCACCTGGAAGGCGATCCGCGCCGGGAAGTTGGCCTTGATCAGCCCCGTGATGACGTCCACGGAGGGGCGCTGGGTGGCCACGATCAGGTGGATGCCCGCGGCCCGGGCCATCTGGG
The DNA here is from genome assembly GCA_963707045.1 of uncultured delta proteobacterium. Classification (GTDB taxonomy): domain Bacteria; phylum Desulfobacterota; class Deferrisomatia; order Deferrisomatales; family JACRMM01; genus CAZGRT01. Next base: position 30,373 of record CAVPOV010000025.1, on the reverse strand, counting down.
CGAGCCGGGCGACGGACTCCTCCACGTCCTTGGAGGCCACCATCATGAGGTCCGCCAGTTCGTCGATGACCACGACGATGTGGGGGAACCGCTCGACGTTCTCCTCCTCCGCGGGCGGGCGGGCGGCCAGGTCCTTGACGCGCTTGTCGATCTTCTTGTTGTAGTTGGCGAGGTTGCGCACGCCCTCCTCCGCCATCAGGCGGTAGCGCCGCTCCATCTCCTGCACCGCCCAGCGCAGGGCCACCGCGGCCTTCTTGGCCTCGGTCACCACGGGCAGGAGCAGGTGGGGGATGTCGTTGTACACGGACAGCTCGAGCATCTTGGGGTCCACGATGAGGAGGCGCACGTCCCTCGGCGGAGACCGGTAGAGCAGGCTCGCCAGCATGGCGTGCACCGCCACGCTCTTCCCCGAACCGGTCGCCCCGGCCACCAGGAGGTGCGGCATCCGGGCGAGGTCGGTCACATAGGGCTTGCCCGCGCTGTCCCGCCCCAGGGCCAGGGCCAGCGGGGACTTGGACTCCTTGTAGTCCGGCGACCCCAGGATGTCGCGGAGCGCCACGGCCTCCCGCACGGTGTTGGGGATCTCGATGCCCACCGCGTCCTTGCCGGGGATGGGGGCGATGATGCGGATCGAGAAGGCCTTGAGCGCCATGGCCAGATCATCCGCCAGGGAGGCGATCCGGGCGATCTTCACGCCGGCGGCGGGCTTGAACTCGAACATGGTGATGACCGGGCCCGGCTGCACCGTCTCGACGCGCCCCTCGACGCCGAAGTCCAGGAGCTTCTTCTCCAGGTGGCGCGAGCGCTCCAGCAGGCTGGCCTGGTCGGGCCCCGAGTCGCTCGGCCGCCCCGGGTCGAGAAGGTCGAGCGACGGCAGCCGGAAGCCGTCCCCCCCCGCCAGGGGGAGCGTCTCCTGCACGGGCGTCTTGGGCCGCTCCAGGATCCGGATGCCCTCCTGCTTCACGATCCTCGGCGCGGGAACGGCGGTCTCGGATACGCTCGGCTCCCCGCGCCGGCGGGCCCGGCGCTTGCTGCGCTGCTCGCGCCGGATGATCCAGTTCGCCTCCACCCTCCGGTACGCCCCGAGCAGTGCCGAGCCGGAGGCGGTCCCAGAAGGAGTAGAGGGAGAAGTTCACGGTGAACATCGCCGAGGCCAGCAGCGCCGAACCGAGGAGCAGGGCGGCGCCGGGGACGTTCAGGTAGCGGGCCAGGCCCCGTGCGAGGAGGTGGCCGGCGGCCCCGCCGGCGGACATCCGCAGGCGGTCGAAGTACGCGTCCCCCCACACCAGGCTGAGCAGGCCCGCCGAAGCCAGCACCAGGGCCGCGTAGCCGAGGCTCACCCAGCCGGGGTGGGCGATGGGCCGCAGCATCACGTAGCGGGCGGCGCAGACCCCCAGCGCGACGGGGACCAGGCAGGCCGCCCATCCCAGCGCCTGGAACAGCAGGTCCGCGGCGTAGGCGCCGACCACGCCCCCCAGGTTCTCCGGGGTCGGCGCGCCGCCGGCCGTGTTGAACGAGGGGTCGGAGGTCCGGTAAGAGGCCAGGGCGAGGGCCAGGAAGACGCAGGTGCACACGAGCACCAGGCCCACGAGCTCGGCGCGCACCCGGGGCCCGAGGCGGCTCCACAGCCCCGCCGCCAGGCGACGCTCCTTCTTCCCGTTTTCTCCCGACTTGCTCTTGGCCACGGCCTCCCTATGCGGAGAACAAGAGGTACCCCGCCCCCACCGCCCAGCAGTACACGGCGAACCAGCGGAAGCGGTTCTTCTTCAGGCACGCGAGGAGGAACCGGATGGCCCACAGCCCCGAGAGGAACGCCGCGAGGATCCCCCCCGCGTAGGGCAGGAGGCTCCCGGCCTCCGCCATCCGGAGCCCGGGAAGCTCCAGCACGAGCGCCCCGAGCACCGCCGGCACCGAGATCAGGAAGCTGAAGCGGGCGGCGGCCTCCCCGTCCACGCCGAGCAGCTTCCCGGCGGCGATGGTGGAACCCGACCGGCTGATCCCCGGGATGATTGAGACCCCCTGCACGGTCCCCACCGCCAGGGCCCTGCCGAACCCCAGGCCCGCCAGGGGCAGCCGCGCCCGTCCCAGCACGTCGGAGACCCACAGGAGCACCCCGGTGACGAGCAGCATGCCCGCCGCGGCGCGGGGCGCGTGGAAGAGCCGCTCGAAGAAGTCGCGGAACGCGATCCCCACCAGGCCGGTGGGCACCGTGGCCGCGACGATCCACGCCAGCAGTCGCCGCTGCGCCGGGTCGCCCCCGCGCGCCAGGCTGGCGACCAGTGCGAGGAGGTCCCGCCGGAAGTAGACGACCACGGCGGCCAGGGTGCCTCCGTGGAGGAGAACGTCGAAGAGCACGCCCGGCTGGCGGAAGCCCGGGAGCACGCTCTGCGCCAGGACCAGGTGCCCCGAGGAACTCACGGGCAGGAACTCCGTGAGCCCCTGCAGCAGCCCCAGCCCCACGCCTTCGAGCGCTTCCATCCGCCTCCTCTCCGCCCCCGCAAACCGTATACGGTAAACGGCCGCCCGGCAGGGCGTCAACCGTCGCCGGGCTTCGCACCCGTCTCCGCCCCGTTCAGGGCTCCGACACGGACGGCGGAGGGTCCGCCGGGAGCGCCACGGCCTCGACGAGGGGGTGCCGCCCGAGGGCCCGAAAGTGCCGCCGCAGCAATCGCCGCGCCTCCCTCTCCACGTCCCCGGCACCCTCTCCACCGGCGCACCCCCGAAGCCCCCGTACCAGGGCCTCGGCCGCGTCCTCCGCGAAGGCCTCGGCCGACTCCGGCGGCACGACTCCGTGGAGGCGCACGCCCTCCACCCGCGCCCTCCCCTCCGGGTCGAGCCGGAGGACCGCCACGGCGACCCCCCGGCGACCCAGTTGGCGGCGCTCGGCCAGCAGCGCCCTCCCCCCGGCCAGCGGTTCGCTTCCCTCCACGCACACCCGGCCCGCGACCGAGGGGGGGCCCGGACGAACGCTTCCTCCCTCCAGTTCCAGCGTCTGCCCGTTCTCCAGGCGGAAGACCCTCCCCGCGGGCACCCCGCTCCCGCGCGCGAGATCGGCGGCGGCCTCCAGGTGGCGCACCTCGCCGTGCACGGGCAGGACGGCCCGGGGCCGCACGAGGCGGAGCATCCGCGCCACGTCCTCGGCCGCCGGGTGACCCGAGACGTGGGCGCCGGGGCTCTCCTCCCACCACACGCGCGCCCCCCGGCGCAGGCATCGGTCGATCATCGCGTGGACCGCGGTCTCGTTGCCCGGGATCGTCCGGGCGCACAGGAACACGCCGTCCCCGGGCTCGATGCCGTGCTCGGGCTCGAGCCCCCTCGCCACCCGCCACAGGGCACTGCCGGCCTCGGCCTGGCTGCCGCCGAGCACCACGGCCGTCTGCCCGCGCGCGAGCCTCCCCAGGTGCGAGGCGGGAACCACGTCCCCCGGCGCGGGGCGGAGGTGGCCCAGCCTGCGCGCCGCCCGCAGGCTCTGCTCCATGGACCGCCCGAGGAACGCGGTCCGGCGGTTCGACTCCCGGCCGGCCTCCAGGGCGAGCTGGACCCGGTGGACGTGGCTGGAGAACGTGGCGAGGTAGACCCGCCCCCCCACCGTCGGGACGGCCCGACGCAGGAAGGCGCCGACGACCTGCTCCGAGGGGGTGGCGCCGCCGCGGCCCGCGTTGGTGCTGTCGCAGCGCAGAAGGTCCACCCCCCGCTCGCCCCAGCGCGCGAGGGCCGCCTCGTCGGTCACCCGGCCGTCCACGGGGGTAGGGTCGAACTTGAAGTCGCCCGAGTGGAGCACGGTGCCCCCCGGCGACTCGATCCCCAGGGCGCACGCCTCCGGCACCGAGTGGGTGACGCGGATGAACTCGGCGCGGAAGCACCCCAGTTCCACGACGTCGCCCGGCGCCACCAGGCGGAGCCACTGCCGGCCCTTGGGCTCCACGGCGCGCAGGCGGGGCTCCAGGAGCGACAGGGTCAGGCCCGTGCCGTAGACGGGGACGGGCAGTTCCCGGAGCAGGTGCCCGAGGGCCCCCACGTGGTCCTCGTGCCCGTGGGTGAGGAGAACCCCCCGGAAGCGCTCCCGCCTCTCCCGGAGCCAGGTGAAGTCCGGGATGAGGCAGTCGATGCCCGGGTGCTCCACCTTGGGGAACAGGAGCCCGCAATCCACGAGGACGGCGTCGCCGCCGGACTCGAGGGCCAGGGCGTTGAGGCCGATCTCGCCGAGCCCTCCGAGGGGGACCACCCGCGTGAGGCTCACGCCCCCGCCCCCGCAATGACCGGGGAACGCCCCCGGGGCCGGAATTTCCCTTGCGCCGCTCCCGCTCTTTCGCTATACATCCGCCTCCCTGACGCGGGCCGGAGCCCGTTTCGCCCTTGACACGAGTCCGGGCGCCCCAATAGTATTCCGGTTTTCGCGCGATCTCGAGACCTCGGAGGCTGGCCACCATGAAGAGCTACATGGCCGCACCGCAGTCGCTGGAGAAGGAGTGGTTCGTGGTGGACGCCCAGGGCGCGACCCTGGGGCGGCTTGCCACGCGGATCGCTTCGGTCCTCCGCGGCAAGCACAAGCCCACATTCACCCCCCACGCCGACGCCGGCGACTTCGTGGTCGTCGTCAACGCCGGCAAGGTCCGTCTCACCGGCCGGAAGCTCGACCAGAAGATGTACTACTGGTACTCCGGCTACCCGGGAGGGATCAAGGGGCGGACCGCCCGGCAGATGCTCGACCGCAAGCCCGAAGAGGTGCTGCGCCGAGCGGTGAAGGGCATGCTCCCGAAGAACAACCTGGGGCGCAAACTGATCAGCAAGCTCAAGATCTACGCGGCCTCGGAGCATCCCCACCAGGCCCAGCAGCCCAAGGCGCTGGCCCTGTAAGGAGAGGATCGACATGTCGGAGAAGCTTCAGACCCACGGCAAGCGCAAGACGGCCGTCGCCCGGGTCACCATCGCCCCCGGCTCGGGGCTCGTGCAGATCAACAACGAGCGGACCATCGACGACTTCTTCCCCCGGGAGACCCACCGTAGGTCCGTGCTGAGCCCCCTGGTGCTCGCCGACCGCCTCAACGCCTACGACGTACGCGTGCGGGTGCGGGGCGGGGGCATCACCGGCCAGGCCGAGGCGATCCGCCACGGCATCGCGCGCGCGCTGGTGCAGCTCGACGAGGAGCTCCGGCCGCTGCTCAAGAAGGCCGGCTTCCTGACCCGCGACTCCCGCATCGTGGAGAGCAAGAAGTACGGCCACCATAAGGCGCGGAAGCGGCCGCAGTTCTCCAAGCGCTGACCGGTCCCCCGATGCGAACCGACGACGAGGGCCCCGCGAGGGGCCCTGCGTTTCGTCCTGGGCGCCGGACTCCCGCGGGCCGCCTCCCTTCCCACCGGGCGTGCGTTCCCCTACACTCCCGGTCCCGTCGGAAACCCGCTCCCCGGGAGGACCTCCCCATGTTGAACGTCGGCATCGTCGGCGCCAGCGGCTACACCGGCGCCGAGCTTCTGCGACTGCTCCACGGCCACCCCGAGATCCGCGTCACCGCGATCACGTCGCGCTCCTACGCCGGCCGGCCGCTCGGGGAATGTTTCCCGAGCCTGGGGCACCTGGGGCTCTCCTTCGACACCCACGAGGACCCCGCCGTGCTCGACAAGGCGGAGGTCTTCTTCACGGCACTGCCCCACAAGGCGAGCATGGCCGCGGTGCCGGGGCTGCTCGCGAAGGGCCGGAAGGTCGTGGACCTCTCCGCGGACTTCCGCTTCGCGGACGCGAGCACCTACGAGGTCCACTACGGGCCCCACGCGTGCCCGGAACTGCTCCAGGAGGCGGTCTACGGCCTCACGGAGGTCCACGGAGCCTCGGTGGAGCGCACTCGGCTCGTGGGGAACCCCGGGTGCTACCCGACCAGCATCCTGCTCCCGCTGATCCCCCTGCTCCTCGAGCGCGCGGTGTGCCCCGAGGAGCTCATCGCCGACTCCAAGTCGGGGGCCTCGGGGGCGGGCCGGGAGGCGAGCCGCGATCTGCTCTTCTGCGAGGTGAACGAGGGCTTCAAGGCGTACAAGGTGGCGGCCCACCGCCACGAGCCCGAGATCCGCACGCAGCTCGAGTGGGCGGCGGGGTGCGAGGTGCCGGTGCTCTTCACCCCCCACCTGGTGCCCATGGACCGGGGCATCCTCTCGACGGTCTACGTCCGGCCCCGGGAGGGCTTCGGCGCGGCCCGCATCCGGGAGGTCTGGAAGGAGTTCTACCGCGGCGCCCCCTTCGTCCGGGTGCTGGAGAAGGGCGCCCTGCCCAACACGGCCTACGTGAAGGGGACCAACGCCTGCATGATGAACGCGGTCGACCACGCCGCGGCGGGCCGGGTCGTGATCGTGTCGGCCATCGACAACCTGGTGAAGGGGGCGAGCGGGCAGGCGATCCAGAACCTCAACCGCATGATGGGCTGGAGCGACGACGCGGGGCTCCGCGCGGCGGCGCTCTACCCATGAGGACGCTTCTCGCGAGGGATGCCGCCTAGTGTCGCGCTCTCAAAGTAGGGTCATGTACCGAGGGCGTGACGGCGCCCGGTCCCGCAAGGCGCGAGGAGCGAGAATACCGGGCAGTATTCGACCGACGAGCAACGCAGCGGGCCGGGATGCCGGGGCGCTTGAATACAGCCTTGCTTCGGGAACGCGACACTAGGGGCGGACGATCCGGACCTCCTGGAGGCCCGACAGGTCCACCTGGAAGTTCCCGTACTCCGTGGAGCCGGTGCACAGGAGCGAGCGGGGGAGCACCCCCTCGAGGGGTTCGGCGCCGCCCGCGTCGATCCGGACCCGGACGTCTCCCCCCGGCCCCGCCTCCACCGAGACCGTCTCCACCTTGGAGAAGGGCACCATCAGGGTCCCCTCACCGACCTTGAGGGGGAGGAAGGTCCGGCCGCCGCAGGTGAGGAACTCCACGCGGGTCTTCTGCCCGCCCTTGTCGAGGAGATCCGCGACGTAGTTGTCCTTGGGGCGGGGAATCGTGTCCGAGACCGGCCCGGCGCCCCCTCCGCCCAGGGCGAGGAGGAGCGGGAACGAGGCGGCCAGGAGCAGCACCAGGCAGGACCACCGCCGCGGCATGGGAACCCTCCGGGGGAAGCGGGGCTTCGGGGCTGCTATTAGGTAGCACAAGGGAACCCGCTCGACAAGCGGGCCGCGCGCCGGAGTCCAGCCGGCGGCCCGAGGGAAGGGGACGGAACCTCATGGGCGACACAGACTTCGAGGTGGTCTACATCGCGCGGGACCCGCTGGAGGCCTCCGCCGTCACCGGGCTCCTGGAGGCGGAGGGCGTCGAGCACCGGGTGCGCGACATGACCATCTCCCCCTACCCGGTCTCCTTCGGCCCGCTCGGGGAGAGGCACATCCTCGTCCCCGCGGAGCGCCTCGGCCATGCCCGTTCGCTCCTCGACCGGGCCCGCCGCGACGGGTTCCTCCCCGCGGACGGGATCGTCCTGGGGCGGGAACCCGCCGACTGACCCCGCGTCGCCGGGGCCCCTCAGTTCACCACCTGCCAGCTCCCGTCGGGCTGCCGGCACGCGGTCCCGTACACCTGCTGCCGCTCCCCGGCGACCGTGGCCGTGGTCTGGTACTCGCGGCAGTAGCGCCCCGAGCGGTCGACCCAGGTGCCCAGCGCCTCGACCTCGTAGCTCGCGCGGGTGTCCGGGTTCACCCAGCGCACCGGTTCGCGGCTCGGCGCGTGCTCCAGGGTCCGGCTGACCCAGAGGTAGTCGGTCCGCTCCATGCTCCGGCCGATGCTGCCGCCCACCAGGGCCCCGACGATGGTGCCGCCGATCACGGCGGCGGTGCCGCCCCGACCCCTTCCCCACGGTGTTCCCCAGGAGCCCCCCAGCCGTCCCCCCGATGACGGTGCCGACGAAACCGCGGTCCCAGCCCCCGGACCGGACCGGCCGGAACGGGTGGGAGACCCGGACGGCGGGCGGCGGGCAGCGGGGCCCCGTCCAGCCGCGCACGTGCCGGTACTCGTCGTGTCGATGGTGCTCGTGGCCCCTGCCCCTCCCGCGCCCGTGGTCGTGGGCCGGGGAAGGGCTCGCGACCGTCGCGAGTACCGCCAGTGCCAGGATGGGAACCAGCGCGACCGATCTCATGGCGTCCTCCTCGTCGAGGGGTCCCCTCGGGGACCGCGTTTCCACGAGGAATCCCATAGCCCGCGCCGGCGGCCCCGACAACGGACGTCGGGCCGCACGCCCCCCGATGTCGGGTCGGCGGAGCCCCGCGCCGCCCGCGCCGGGTCGTGCCGGGCCGACGCGAGAAAGCCGGCGGGGACGCCGGCTTTTCGCTCCTGGGGTCGAGGAAGGGGAAAAAGGGCGCTACTTGCCCGCCATCGAGGAGATCTTGTGCCGGATCTCGGCCGCCTCGACGTCCTTGCCCTGGGCCTCCAGGGCCTGGGCGAGGGCCTCGTGGGCCGGCACGTAGCCGGGGTCCTCCCGGATCGCGGTGCGGAAGGCCTTCTCGGCCCGCCCCTCCTGCCCCCGCTCCAGGAAGAGCTTCCCCATCTGGAGGTACCGGTACGCCTTGCCCTCGGCGGGAGGCAGCGTCGCCTCGGCCGTGGCGGGCTCCTCGGCGGCGATCCCCAGGGCCGCGAGGACGCGCTCGGGCATCTCCCGCCGGGCGGCGGTCGCGTAGCCCTCCGTCAACTCCACCACCTTCCCTCCGGCATCGGCGAGCACGGTGGAGGGCAGCGCGACCACGCCGTAGTCGTTGTACACGGCCAGGCCCAGGTCCACGACCACCGGGAACCCCAGGCCCAACTGCTCCGCCATGCTCCGGACCTTCTCCAGGTCGCCGGCTTCCAGTTCCTGCCCCTCCGCGTTCACCGCGATCAGCGACAACCCGTCCTTCCCGTGCTCGGCGTACACCTGCTGGAGGTCCGAGAGGATCTCGGCGCTCCTGGGGTTCCAGCTCGCCCAGAAGATCACCACCGTCGCCTTGGACCCCAGGCTCTCCGACAGCACCACGGTCTTCCCGTCCAGGGTCTCCAGCCGGAAGTCCTTGACGGTCTCGCCCACCTCGATGCGCTTGAAGGCCGACGCGGGGCCCGACCACACCAGGGCCGCGGCGACGAATGCGGTCAGCAGGGTTCTGTGCACGGGCAGCTCCTTCTCCACGCGTGGCGGCCTGACCGCCGGGGTGATTCGGCAGTTTTCGATCGACGAGGCGCGCGACCTTAGCGTCGGCGGCGTGCCGCCCGATCCTCGCGGGCGCCGGCACCGGCCCTCACGAGGGTTCCCGCAAGCGCTCCAAGATGACCCGCATCACCTGGAAGTTCCGGCCCTCCTCGCGCTCCACCCGCTGGAAGAACGGGCACTCCAGGCACCGTGTGAACTTCCGGCTCCCCGAGCGCGGCACCGGCCCCATGAGCTCGATGCAGCCGGTGCCCGGCACCCCCCAGCACGCCCGGCCCCCGTTGCGGCCGCGGTTCACCTCGTCCAGGCGGCCTTCCACCGCGGCCGGGCAGACCCCTTCCTGCTCGCACCGGCTCCCGCCGGGCTCTCGGCCGCACCCCATGACCTCCCAGCAGTTGGCCCGCTTCACCGCCCCTCCGCCCACGCTTCCCGGCGCGCTCCCCGGGGAAGCTCCCCCGACGCGCCCCCGGTGACGACCGACTGCTAACCCGCCGGGAGCGCAAAGTTACACCACACCGCGGCAGTCGCGACAGTCCAGCCGTCGCCCAAGAACATAATCTGGGCGTGGACCGTTCTCAGGGGGGAAGGTCACGCATCAACGCCCCCCAGAATCCCGCGCCTTCCGCCAAACCAACCAATCGGGTCAACCTCTCGGCCACCCTTCGACTCGCCTGATCCGCGCAAGGCGCACGATGCAAAGAGGGCCACGGCGCCGCTTCGGCGCTCGTGGCCCTCCGACTTCTCCGGAACTTCGCGCGCGGCCGGCTCTCGCGTCCATCCCCCTCCCCCGCCAGCCTTCCTCTCCCGGCGCCACGGTACGACCGTGGGGCCGCGGCTGCTACTCCGCCTTCTTGGGCTTCTTGGCCTTCTTCTTGGGCGGCTCGGCGGGCGGCTCCGCCGGCGCGGCCTCGGCGGCGTTCGCCCCGGCGGCCGCCTTCTCGGCCTTCTCGGCCTTGACCCGGATCCGGTCGGCGTTTCGCTGCTCCTTGGCGGCGATGGTGGCCAGGCGATAGTTCGCCTTCCGAACCGCGGCCTTTCCCTGCCGCACCGCGGCGTCGCGCTTGATCGTACCCGCGTCCGCACCCCCCTGCTCCAGCACGGCCACCCGGGCGGCGAGCTTCTTCTCCGCGGTTGTCTTCTGGACCTCCAGGTGGATCTTCGACTTCAGGTTCATGGAACTCTCCCTCTCCCTCACAATGCGCGACCGTTGCCGACGGGTCCCGCGAGGCGCTCGGTATTCGGGGTCGGCGCCCGCCTCGGACCCAGTAAGCTATTCTCTCGACGGGCCCGGTGTCAAAAGGGAGCTCAGCGGGAACGTCTGCGGCCGGCCGCGCGGGGAGCCCGGCCATCGGTCGGGTGAGGGGGGCGGCGCGACGGAAGGGAGGGACGGCGCTCAGTCCGAGACGCAGTTCTTGCCCTTGGCCTTGGCCCGGTAGAGGGCCTGGTCGGCGGCCGCGATCAGATCGAGGGTCTGCTCCCCGTGCTCGGGGAAGGCGGCCACCCCGATGGAGATCGTGGGCCGCAGGGGGATACCGTCCTTCTCCAGGCCGGCCCGCTCGATGGCCCGGCGGATCGCCTCGGCCGCCTTCTTGGCCTCTCCCGCCCCTTCGCCGGGCAGGAAGGCCGTGAACTCGTCGCCACCGAAGCGGCACGCGTGGCCGCGGGTGCCGACGGCCCGCCCGATGATCTCGCCCGCCTTCTGGATGCAGTAGGCGCCGAAGAGGTGGCCGTGGGTGTCGTTGATCGGCTTCACGCGGTCGAGGTCCATCATGAGGATCGCGAGGGGCCGGTGACGCTCCCGGGCCAGGGCCAGCGCCTGGTCCAGGCAGCAGTCGAAGGACTGCTTGGACTCGAGGCCGGTGAGGGGGTCGGTGGAGACCAACTGCTCGACCTCCCGGTGGAAGTCCACCTCCAGGGGGTCGGCCAGGGAGAACCGGATGACGGTGCGGCCGACGAACACCTTCTGGCCGCTCGCCAGGGGGGCCCAGCCGCGCACGGGGCTCCCGTCGACCCGGGTGCCGTTGGTGGAGCCCAGGTCCTCGACCCGGAACGCGGCCCCGTCGGGGACCACCCGGGCGTGGCGCCGGGAGGTGCCGGGGTCGAGGAGCGGCAGGTCGCAGGAGGCCTCGCGGCCGATCACCACCGGCGCCTCCACCACGAGGTTCCGGCCCATGTCGGCGCGGGCGCCCCGGATCACGGTGAGGAACGCGGTCCGGGCGACCGGGGCCGCCACGTCGGAGGGGACGCACAGGGTCTTGCCGGGGTCGTGTCCTTCGGCGGGGCTCTGCATGGCTCCTGCTCCTGGTTCGACCGCCCGCGCCCCGATGCCCGGGCGGGGGCGCTCCCCTTCTCTTCGGCGCCGACGCCGGCCTCCTTGACCCCGCGGGCCCGTCTCCGCGGTTGCCTTCCGGAGCCCCACGCCGTCTAATGGAGGCCGAGTCCGATCGACCGACGCAAACCCCTTTCCCCGGGAACCGCCATGAGGACCACCGAAGACCTGAGGGTGCGGGCCATGAGCCCCATCGTCGCCCCGGAGGACCTGAAGAGGGTCTTCCCCCTGACCGAGGCGGCCGCCGAGTTCGTGTTCCGGTCGCGCCGCCAGATCCTCGACCTGATGTACGGGCGCGACCGGCGGCTGATGGCCGTGGTGGGCCCGTGCTCGCTCCACGACCCGACGGCGGCCGTCGACTACGCCCGGCGCCTCGCCGCGCTGGCCCGGGAGGTGGAGGACCGGCTCTTCGTCGTGATGCGGGCCTACTTCGAGAAGCCCCGGACGCGCGTGGGGTGGAAGGGCCTCATCAACGACCCGGACCTGGACGGGACCTACCGCATCTCCAAGGGGCTGGGCGTGGCGCGCCGACTGCTGTGCGAGATCACCGAACTGGGGTTGCCCGTGGCCACCGAGACGCTCGGCCCCATCAACCCCCAGTACCTGGCCGACCTCATCAGCTGGGGCTGCATCGGCGCCCGCACGAGCGAGTCGCAGATCCACCGCGAGATGGTCAGCGGCCTCTCCTTCCCGGTGGGGATCAAGAACTCCACCACGGGGAACCTGGACAACGCCATCGACGCGATCAAGGCCGCGGGCCAGTCCCACAGCTTCCTGGGGATCACCCACGACGGCCGGGCGGCCATCGTGCACACGGCGGGCAACCCGGACGTCCACATCGTGCTCCGGGGCGGCGGGGGCCGCCCCAACTACTCGCCGGAGGACGTGGCGCGCACCGAGGGGCTGCTGAGGGAGGCGGGGCTCCCCGAGGCGATCCTGGTGGACTGCAGCCACGCCAACTCCGGAAAGGACCCCGGGCGGCAGGGCGAGGTGGCCGAGAGCGTGGTGGGCCAGGTGGCCGCGGGGAACCGCTCGCTCTTCGGGTTCATGGTGGAGAGCAACCTGGAAGGGGGGAACCAGCCGATCCCCGAGGACCTGCGCAAGCTGCGCTACGGCGTGTCGGTCACGGACAAGTGCGCGGACTGGGCCGCCACGGAGGCACTGCTCCGCGCGGCCCACGCCGGCCTGGAGCGCTGCGGCGGCCGCGCGTCGGGCGACTAGACCCGGGTCGGGAGTTCGCCGATGTTCAGCCGCCGCTGCATCCCGGCGCATCGACGCCTCCGGCAGTGCGACGAACCTCCAACTCGGGTCTAGGGGCGTCAGGGCTCGCGGCCGATCGCGACCACGGCGAGGGTCACGGTGGCCTTGGAGACGAGGGAGGACCGGCCGGGGCCCCGCGCGTGGACCTCGGACTCGGCCACGATCAGCGTCCTGCCGGGTTTGATCACCGTGGCGCGGCACAAGAGGGAGTCGCCGGCGGCCCGGCGCAGGAAGTTGACCTTGAACTCCACGGACAGGACGGTCTCGCCGGGGGCCACGAGGCTCATGCCTGCCCCGCCCGCCGTGTGGTCGGCGAGGGTCGCCTGGACCCCGGCGTGGACGAAGCGGTCCTGCTGCAGGTGGCGCGGCGCCAGGGGCAGGAGGCTCTCGCACCACCCCGGGCCCACCGCCCGCAACTCCACGCCCAGGTCCTCGATGAACGCGGCCCGGGCGAAGATCTCCCGCACCGCCCGCTCGTAGTCCGGGTTGCGGCTCCGCACGGCGCCCGTCACTCCCCGCCCCCCCCGGCCTGCTCGGCCGCGAGCGCCCGGACCTCCTCGAGCAGCGCGTCGGCGATCTCCCCGGCGGGCACCTTGCGCAGCACCTCGCCGCTTGCGAAACAGGAGACCCACCCCCTTGCCGCGCGCGATGCCCACGTCGGCCTCCCGGGCCTCGCCGGGGCCGTTGACCTCGCAGCCCATGACGGCCACGGTCAGCGGCGCGTCCAGGTGGGCCAGGCGGCGCTCCACCTCCTCGGCCAGTGCCACCAGGCCGATGCGGGTGCGGCCGCAGGTGGGGCAGGAGATGACCTCGACGCCCCGGCGGCGCAGCCCCAGCGCCCCCAGGATCCAGTACGCGACCCGCACCTCTTCCACCGGGTCGCCGGTGAGGCTGACGCGCACGGTGTCGCCGAGGCCCGAGGTAGAACAGCACGCCGAGGCCCACGGCGCTCTTCACCGCGCCCCGGAACACCGTGCCCGCCTCGGTGACGCCCACGTGCAGGGGGTAGTCGCACTGCTCGGCGAGCAGGCGGTAGGCCGCCACGGTCTGGGGCACGTCGGAGCCCTTGAGGCTGACCTTGATCTCCCGGTAGTCCGAGCTCCTCCAGGATGCGGATGTGCCCCAGGGCGCTCTCCACCAGGGCCTCCGGGGTGGGGCCGCCGTGGCGCTCCAGCAGGTCGCGTTCCAGGCTGCCGGCGTTGACCCCGATGCGGATCGGCACCTCGCGCTCCCGCGCCGCGGCCGACCACCTCCTCCACCTTCCAGCGGGCGCCGATGTTGCCCGGGTTGAGGCGCAGCCCGTGCACCCCGGCCTCCAGGGCGGCCAGCGCCAGCCGGTGGTCGAAGTGGATGTCGGCGATCACCGGCAGGGGCGAGCCCTTCACGATCCCGCCCAGAGCCGCGGCCGCCTCCCGGTCCGGCACCGCCACGCCGCACGATCTCGCAGCCGGCCGCTGCCAGGGCCCGGATCTGCGCCCAGGGTGGCGGCCACGTCGCGGGTGTCGGTGTTGCACATGGACTGCACCGCCACGGGCGCGCCCCCGCCCACGGCCACAGCGCCCGAGCCGCACGGCCCGGGTCGGGCGCCGCTCCGGGCGATCAGCGATGACATCGCACGCACACCTCCCGGGTGGGCAGCCACAAGCCCGTTGGTGCTCGCCCTGCTCCGGGTCCTTCATGATGCCGCCAGGTGAAGTAGTGGCTGCCGGGCCCGTGGCACGCCTCGCACTGCACGCCCGCGCAGGTCCTCGTCGGGAACGTCCGGGCGCCGCGGCATGCCGTAGCCCGTGGTGTGGCAGCGCAGGCACAGGGGGTTGTCCTTGTCCTCCGTCGGGCAGGTCGTCCCAGGCCCGGGCGTGGGCCGAGTCCTCCCAGGAGTGGTAGACACGCAGCTTGGGGTTGGTGCTCCGGCGGGAGTGGCAGGTGACGCACCACTTGACCCCCAGGTAGCGGAACACGGTCTGGGTCTCCGGGCGGCCGTAGTCGGCGCCGCAGATGGCCGGCACGACCGAGCAGGGCGACCAGGGCGAAAACGGCAGCGCGCAGCGCCCGGATCACCGGATCGTCCTCCATGAACTCCTCGTCTTCACTGCGCACGTAGGTGGCCGTGCCGTGACACGCCGGCCCACAGCTGCCACCGGTGCTGAACTTGCAGGAACTGCAGCAGGCGCTGCGCCTCGCCGGGCATGCGCAGCCACTCCACCACCAGCGCAGGGCGCCGGGCGACGTGGATGTCGTGGCACACCGAGCAGGTAATGCCGCTTCTCCCGGGCCACGTGGCGCGCGTGCAGGTTCTGTGTCACCGGTGCGGAACCAGGTCATGCGGTACCCGGGGTCGGTGTACAGAGCCGGCGGTCGTGGCAGCGGTCGCACAGGCCGTAGAGTCCCGGCCCGTACGTCCTCGTACGCCGCGGGGGTACGGAGCCCCGCAGCTTCTCGCTGCTCGAAGCGCGGGTCGGGGTGGGTGAAGTGGCAGGTGAGGCACTTCCCTCCCGGGCCGGGGTGTGACGCGACTCGCCCCGCCGCTTGTCTCTCGTGGCAGCGCCGCAGTTGCGGCTGCGCTCGCCCTTGAGGAAGCGGCTGGTCTCCGAGGAGTGCACCCCGTGGCACCGGTACACACGGTGCCTCGGCCCACGTGGGAGTCGTCGACGGGTGGCACTCGATGCACAGGTCCGGGACCCGCCGAAGTCAGCAGCGGACGCTACGTCGCTGGTGTGCACCCGGTGGCAGTCGGTGCAGCGCCCGGCCCCCACCGGCTCGTGGACCACGTCCTGGGCGGCCACGTCCTCGTGGCACTGGTAGCACAGGTCCGGCATCGGCGGCCTGCAGGCTGGACCCCACCGGCTCGCCGTGCATCGTGTGGCAGACGGCGCAGTCGTCGTCGGCCAACCGGGGCGTGGAACCACGGCCGAAGAACAGCTGGTTGTGGTCGGGCGGAGCCACGGCCGGGGCCAGGGCCGGGGCCGCCCACAGCGCGGCCGCCGCCGCGGCGGACAGGAGCCGCGCCCGCCGCCCGCTCGTCAAAACAGCCCCCCTGGGGGCGGCTTGGGCGGCTGAAGTGCCGGTAGGCGGCCTCGGTGGCGATGCTGCCCGCGGGCGGTGCGCACACAGGTACCCCTCCTGGATCAGGTAGGGCTCGTACACGTCCTCGATGCGTGTCCTTCTGCTCGCTCACCGAGGCGGCCAGGGTGTCGATGCCCACCGGCCCGCCCGGCGAACTGGTCGATGATGATCTGGAGGACGCGGCGGTCCATGCGGTCGAGCCCCTGCCTCGTCCACCTCGAGCGCGGGAGAGCCTGATCGGCCACCTCCCGGTCCACCACCCCGCGTGGCGCACCTCGGCGAAGTCGCGCACGCGCTTGCAGCAGGCGGTTGGCGATCCGCGGGGTGCCCCGGCTGCGGCGGGCCATCTCCCAGCCGCCGTCGTCGGTGAGCCGCACGTCGAGGATGCCGGGCGGAGCGCGGCACGATGATCTCCAGCTCCTCCGGCGAGTAGTACTCGAGCCGGCTCACCACCCCGAAGCGGTCGCGCAGCGGCGCGGTGAGCAGCCCCGAGCGCGTCGTGGCGCCCACCAGGGTGAACCGCGGCAGGTCGATCTTGATGGTGCGGGCGCTGGGCCCCTGGCCGATCATGATGTCGAGCTGGAAGTCCTCCATCGCGGGGTAGAGGACCTCCTCCACCACCGGGCTGAGGCGGTGGATCTCGTCGATGAAGAGCACGTCGCCGTCGCTGAGGTTCGTGAGCATCGCGGCGAGGTCGCCGGCGCGTTCGAGGATCGGGCCGGAGGTGGTCTCGATCGCCCACCCCCATCTCGTGGGCGATGATGTAGGCGAGCGTGGTCTTGCCCGAGCCCCGGAGGGCCGCTGAAGCAGCACGTGGTCGAGGGGCTCGCCCCGGCGGCGTGGCCGCCTCGATGAACACCTTGAGGTTCTGGCGCAGCCGCTCCTGCCCGACGTACTCGTCCAGGGTGGGGGGCCGCAGAGCGTTGCCCGACCGCCGCGTCCTCCTCGAAGCGTTCCGGGTCACCGGGCGGATGGGGTCATCCATGGGGAACGCTCACCGCTGCTCGCGGAGCCAAGCTTGAGGGCCTCGCGCACCAGATCTTGCAGGTCCGTCGGCCCCGCCGGCCGACGCGGCCTCCACCGCCTGTCGCGGGCGACCTTCGCGGGTAGCCCAGGGACTCGAGGGCCTGCAGCGCGTCGGACTCCCCGCCGTCGCCGGCCGGGCCTCCGCGGCCGGGTCGACTCCGCCCGCGGCCCCACCTTGTCGCGCAGCTCCACCACCAGCCGCTGGGCCAGCTTCTTGCCCACCCCGGGATCGGCGGTGAGCGCGCGGTGGTCGGCCGTGACCAGGGCCCGGCGCAGGGCGGGCGGCGCGCAGCCCCGAGAGGATCTTGAGCGCGAGCCTCGGGCCGACCCCGCTCACCCCCTGGAGGAGCCGGAAGATCTCCTCCTCCTCGGCCGTGGCGAACCCGTAGAGGCTGATCTCGTCCTCCCGCACCACCGTCACCACCCGCAGGCGGCACTCCCGCCCGGCCGCCGGCAGGTCCGCGTAGGTCGAGAGGGGCACGTGCGACGAGGTAGCCCACGCCGCCGACCTCGACGACCACGTGGCCGGGGACGGCCCGCTCCACGCGGCCGAACAGGCTGGCGATCATCGGGCCACCGCCCGGCGACCCCCGCACGCCTCGAGGGTGCGGCGGGACTGGAGGTGGCAGATCGCGACGGCGAGGGCGTCCGAGGCGTCCTGGTTCGCGCGCTTGGGGAGGGCGAGGAGGCGGCGCACCATCTCCTGCACCTGGTGCTTCTCCGCCTTCCCGTAGCCGACGACCGCCAGCTTCACCTGCATGGGGGTGTACTCCACCACGGGCAGCCCCCCCATCTCGGCCGTGAGCAGGGCCACGCCGCGCACGTGGCCGAGCTTGAGCGCCGACTGGGCGTTGCGGGCGTGGAAGATGCTCTCGACGCCGACCTCGTGGGGGGCGTGGGTCTCGATCACCTGCCGGAGGCCCCGGTAGACGGCGAGCAGGCGGGTGGCGAGGGACGAATCGGCCGGCCCCGCGAGCGTGCCGTGGCCGACGTGGACGAGGCGGGAGCCGTGCCGCTCCACCACGCCGTATCCGGTGGTGCGGGACCCGGGGTCGATGCCGAGGACGCGGATCATCCCGCCTCGGCGAGGCGCTCCATCTCCTCGTAGTCGATGTCGAAGTTCGAGTAGACGTGCTGGACGTCGTCGTTGTCCTCGAGCATCTCCATCAGGCGCAGCATCTGCTCCGCGTCCTTCCCCTCGAGCTTCACCGTGTTCTTGGGGATCATGGTGACCTCCGCCGACTCCACGGCGAAGCCGGCCCCCCCGATCGCCTCGCGCACGGCGTGGAAGTCCTCGGGCTCGGTGGTCACCTCCCACACGTCATCCCCGTCGGCCACGTCGAGGGCGCCCACCTCCAGGGCCACCTCCATGATCCGATCCTCGGCCGCGGCGTCCTTGGGGACCGCGACGTACCCCCTGGAATCGAACAGCCAGGCCACGCACCCGGTCTCGCCCAAGTTGCCCTTGTTCTTGGCGAAGGCGTGGCGCACGTCGGCCACGGTGCGGTTGCGGTTGTCCGTGAGCACTTCCACCAGCACTGCCGCGCCGCCCGGGCCGTACCCCTCGTAGGTCACCTCCTCGTACACCTCGCCGCTGCCCTCGCCGGTGCCCTTGCGCACGGCGCGGTCGATGTTGTCCCGGGGCATGTTGGCCTCCCGGGCCTTCTCCACGGCGAGCCGGAGCCGAGGGTTCATCTCCGCGTCGCCGCCGCCCAGCTTGGCCGCCACGGTGATCTGCTTCGCCAGCTTCGCGAAGACCTTGCCGCGCCTCGCGTCCTCGCGGCCCTTGCGATGCTTGATGTTCGC
Source organism: uncultured delta proteobacterium (assembly GCA_963707045.1). Taxonomy (GTDB): domain Bacteria; phylum Desulfobacterota; class Deferrisomatia; order Deferrisomatales; family JACRMM01; genus CAZGRT01. Next base: position 11,755 of record CAVPOV010000025.1, on the reverse strand, counting down.
CCACTTGCTGTGACCCGCCATGCGCCCTGCACTCCTGATCCTGTCGATCCGCCCCGGAACCGGCCGTCAAGGTAGCAGAATCGCGCCCGGCCCGGAAGCCCCCCGGACCCCGCCGCGCCTTGACGTCCGGCGGCTCCTGGTGTATCCAAGGCGGTCCCTCCAGCCCGGAGAAACGACATGCCCTCGCCCCGCCTCGCCGTCTTTGCCGTGCTCGGCGCCCTGCTGCTGGCCCCGTCCGCCCGAGCCGCCGTCTACGTGACCGACCAGCTGGAGGTCACGCTGCGGTCGGGGCCGACGCTGGAGAACCGCATCCTCAAGATGCTCGTCAGCGGGACGTCGCTGGAGACGCTCGAGGAGCGCGAGGGGTGGACCCGGGTGCGCACCGGGGGCGGGGACGAGGGGTGGGTGCTGGCCCGCTACCTCACCAACGAGCCGCCCAAGGGGCCGCGCCTCGAGGCGGCGGTGCAGCAGTTGGAGAGGCTCAAGACCGAGGCGGCCGGTTTCAAGGGAGAGTTGGAGGCGACCCGCAGGGACCGCGACCGGCTCGCGGGGGAGGGCCGGCAGTTGCAGGCGCGCCTCGACGCCGTGGAGAAGGAGTACGCGGCGTGGAAGAAGACCAACGAGGACGTCGTCGCCCTTCGGGACCAGGCGACCAGCCTGGAGGCGGAGCACAAGGCCTCGCGGACCGAGCTCGAGCGCCTCCAGGCGGAGAACAAGAGCCTCAAGACCCGCGAGACCTTCTACTGGTTCTTCTCGGGCGTCGTCGTGCTGCTCCTGGGTTGGGCGCTGGGCTTCTTCTACTCGTCCTCCCGCGCCAAGATGAAGTCCCAGGGCCGCCTGCGGTTCTGAGCCGCCGGTTCCCCCCGGCCGTCCTCAGCCGGCCCGGCCGAGGACGTGGTCCACCACGAGGTCCCCCACCTCGCTCGTGGAGTAGCCCATCCGGCCCGCCGCGAGGCTCTTGAGCTTGCGCGACGTCACCCACTCCACGGCCTTCTCCACCTTGTCGGCGGAGGCCTCCTCCCCCAGGTGGTCGAGCAGCATGCCCGCGGCGGCGATGGCGGCCAGCGGGTTGATGACGTTCTTGCCCGGTGTACTTGGGCGCCGAGCCGCCGATGGGCTCGAACATGGACACGCCCTCCGGGTTGATGTTGCCGCCGGCGGCGATGCCCATGCCGCCCTGGATCATGGCGCCCAGGTCGGTGATGATGTCGCCGAACATGTTGTCGGTGACGATCACGTCGAACCACTCGGGGTTCTTCACCATCCACATGCAGGTGGCGTCCACGTGGGCGTAGTCGCGCTTGATGTCGGGGTACTCCCGCCCGACCTCGTTGAAGGCGCGCTCCCACAGGTCGAAGGCGTAGGTGAGCACGTTGGTCTTGCCGCACAGGGTGAGCTTCTTGCGCCTGGTCGCGCTTGCGGCAGTACTCGAAGGCGTAGCGCAGGCAGCGCTCCACGCCCTTGCGGGTGTTGATCGACTCCTGGACCGCCACCTCGTCGGGCGTGCCCTTGCGCAGGAAGCCGCCGGTGCCGGCGTAGAGGCCCTCGGTGTTCTCCCGCACCACCACGAAGTCGATGTCCTCGGGGCCCTTGTCCTTGAGCGGGGTATCCACGCCCGGGTAGAGCTTGACGGGCCGCAGGTTGATGTACTGGTCCAGCTCGAAGCGGGCCTGAGCAGGATGCCCTGCTCCAGGATGCCGGGCTTGACGTCGGGGTGCCCGATGGCGCCGAGGAGGATGGCGTCGAACCCCCGCAGTTCCTCGACCGCAGCGTCCGGCAGGGTCTCGCCGGTCTTGAGGTAGTGGTCGCCGCCGAAGTCGAAGTGCCTGCCGCTCGGTCTGGAAGCCGCCCAGCCCGGGCGGCCGCGTCCAGCACCTTGAGCGCCTGGTCGGTGACCTCCGGCCCGGTTCCGTCGCCGGGAATGACTGCGATGCGATAGGTCTTGCCCATGGAGTCCTCCATGTCCGTCGTGGTCGCTTGGGAAAAGGGGCGTCATGACACCACCGGACCCCGGCGGGAGTCAAATGGAATGCGGCGCGGACCGTGACTCGCGGGCCTCGCGACGCCCGTGTTTGGGCATCGAATGGCCTTTGCGCTTTACAGCGCGAGCGGGGCAGTTTAAGATCCGGCCGGTTTTCAAGGGCACGGACTGGCTGCGGGGACCGCTCATGGAGTCCGCCCGAAGCATCCTCTACATCGAGGACAATCCCACAAACTTTCGGCTCGTGGAGAGACTGCTACGGGACGAAGGTTTCGACGTGCTCCACGCGCGCGACGGCTTCGAGGGCATCCAGAAGGCCGTCGAGCAGCGCGACCGGCTGGACCTCGTCCTCCTCGACATCAACCTCCCCGGCATGGACGGCTACGAGGCCGCCACCAAGCTCAAGACCCTCGAAGGCTTCGACTCCATCCCCATCGTAGCCGTCACCGTGAACGCGCTGACCGGCGACCGGAAGCGGTCACTGGCCGCCGGCTGCGACGGCTTCATCCTCAAGCCCATCGACATCCACTCCTTCCCGACGCGGGTGCGCGAGTACATCGGGGGCCGGCGCGAGAGGATCCAGGGCGCGGAGGAGAGCTACTACCTCCGCGAGCACAGCCGCAAGCTGGTGGACCGCCTCGAGTCGAGCCTCGGCCAGCTGCGGGTCACCACCGAGCAGGTGCGCCACAAGGACAAGCTCGCGACCCTGGGCGAGATGGCCGCGAGCATCGCCCACGAGCTCAACAACCCGCTGTCGAGCATCTCCTTCGCGACGCAACTTCTCCTGCGGGAGGCGCCGCAGACCGGCCGGCAGCGCCAGCACCTCGAGATGGTCGGCCGCAACGTCGCCAAGATCCAGAAGCTCGCCGAGGCCCTCACCTCCTTCGCCCGCCCCTCGGACGGGGCGAGGGACCTGGTGGACCCGGTGCGGGCCCTCGAGGAGTCGGTGCTCCTCTCCGAACACGAGTTCCGGACGCGCCAGGTGGAGGTGGAGCGGGACATCGCCCCGGATGTTCCGGCGGTATGGGCCAACGAGGGGCAGCTGCACCACGTGTTCCTCAACCTGCTCCGCAACGCCGCCCAGGCCGTGGAGACTCGGGTCCGCCAGGACGCGGACGACGGCGGCGCCGCGTGGGAGCCGGGCCGGGTGACCCTGAGGGCCCGGCGCGAGGAGGGCGGCTTCGTCTCGATCGACGTCTCCGACAACGGGTGCGGGATCCACCCGGAGTACCAGGAGCGCCTCTTCACCCCCTTCTTCACCACCAAGCCGCGGGGCCAGGGGACCGGCCTGGGGCTCTACATCGTGAAGCAGATCGTGGACGACCTCGGCGGGCGCATCGACGTGCAGAGCGCCGTTCACCGGGGCACCACGTTCCGCATCCTGCTGCCCCGCGACGCCCAGTCCGCGAGGCTCGGTTGATGGTCATAGCCCTCGACCGAGCCGCCTTCGACCGCCCGCTCCCGACCCTCCCCGTCGTCGTCGTCCGCCTCCTGGCGGTGTACGCCGCCGAGGACTACGCCGTCGGCGACGTGGTCCGGGTCCTCCAGACCGACCCGGCGCTGAGCAGCCGGATCATGCGGCTCGCCAACTCGGCCTACTACGGGTTCCGAAGCCGCATCGACACGGTGGCCCACGCCGCGGTGCTCCTCGGGGAGGCCACGGTGCAGGCGGTGGCCCTGGGGTCCACCCTGCTGCGGACGTGGAGGGGGAGGCCCCTTCCCCCCGCGGTCGAGGACGTGTGGCTCCACTCCTATCTGGCAGGCTTCGGGTGCCGGGAGCTGGCCCTCCGGCTCCCCCCCGGCACCCTCCCCGCCGATCCCGACGCGATCTTCCTCGCCGGGCTCCTCCACGACGTGGGGAAGATCCTGTTCCTGTCCCAGGACGAGCCCGGGTACGCGGCGGACCTGGCGGAGGCCGGGAGCAGCGCCGAGCTGCGCGCCCGGGAGCTCCGGCGCTTCGGGTCGGACCACGCCGAGGCGGGGGCCGAGCTGCTCGGGGCGTGGCACCTCCCGCCGTGGCTGTGCGCCACGGTGGGAAGCCATCACGAGGGGGAGCTGCGCTCGGAGTTCGAGCCGGTCCGCGAGGTCCTGGCGGCCGCCCACGCGGCCTGTCGAGGAGAGCCCGTGACCGGGAGCGGGCTCGTGCCCACCGCCCTGGCCAACGACCTGGCCGACCGCCTCGCCGAAGCCCGCCCCGAGGCTGAAGCCTTCTACCGAGCGATCTCCTGAGAGCGCGGCGCCGATGACACCTCCTGCCGACGAGCGAGCAATGGAGAGCCTGGAGCAGCACCGGGAGCTCTTCGCCCGGGCGCTGGCCGGGTCGGCCCGGGAACTCGAGGGAAAGATCGAGGAGCTGGGGGTGCTGCGGCAGATGGGGCGGCTCTTCGAGCGCTCGACCCGCCTCGACGACCTCGCCTCCCACGCCCTGCCCATCCTCCTCCAGCTCTCGGCGGCCCGGAACGCGTCGATCATGGTGCTCCCCAAGGGCGCGGAGGAACTGACGCTGCTCGCCGCCCTCGGCGGCGACGAGGGCCGGGTTGCCTTCTTCGGGCCGGGCGGCTACCCCCACCGCCTCTTCCGCATCGGCGAGGGGCTGGCCGGATGCTGCCTGGCCGAGGGAGAACCCCTGGAGGCGGCAGAAGCCGCGCGCGACGAGCGCTTCATCCCCGGGTTCGGCAGGGTCGTGGTCGGGAGCCTCTTCTGCATCCCCCTGATGGTCCGCGACGAGCCCCTCGGGGTCGTCAACCTGAGCCACCCCGAGCCCCGGGCCCTGGTCGGCCGCAGGCTCCCGATCCTGGCCACGTTGTCGAGCTACCTGGCGGTGGCGCTCTCCCAGGCCCTGCTGTTCGACGAGCTGCGCGCCTCGAACCGGAGGCTCGAAGAGCGGGTGCGCGGCCGCACCCGGACCCTGGAGCGCACCGTGCGGGAGCTCGAGCAGGCCCGAGCCGACCTGGCGACCCACAGCGAGAGCCTGGAGGGAAAGGTCCTGGACCGGACCCGGGAGCTGGAGGCCGCCCTCGGGCAGGTCCGGGACCAGAACGTCCGGCTCGAGGAGGCCAACCGGATCAAGGACGACTTCCTCAACAACATCAACCACGAGCTCAAGACCCCGCTCAACGCCATCATCGGGTACGCGGGCCTCCTTCTCCGGGAGACCCAGGCGGCCCATGGGCGCGGAGCAGCGGGCCGACCTGGAGCTGATCGAGGCCAACGGCAAGCACCTCCAGCAGATCCTGGAGAACATCTTCTCGCTCAAGGACATCGAGAGCGGGGAGCTCGAGCTCGCCCGGGCCCCGTCCGACCTCAGCGAGATCATCCGCTCCGTGGCCGCTTCCCTTCGGCCCCGGGCGCAGGAGAAGGGGCTCGAACTGCACGTCGAAGCCGACGAGGGCCCGCCGGTTCCCCTCGACCCCACCCTCATCCGGCGCGTGCTCTTCAACCTTCTCGACAACGCGGTGAAGTTCAGCTACGAGGGCGGCGTCACGATCCGCCGCCGGGAGGCCTTCCGCCACCCGGAACGCCCCCAGGAGGAGTGCTCCCCCGAGCGCGGCGGCGCGCCCTGCGCCGTGGTGGAGGTCGAGGATCAGGGCAAGGGAATCCAGGCCGAGGACGTGGACCGGATCTTCCAGAAGTTCCAGCAGGCGGAGGTGCCCACCCGCAAGAGCGAGGGGGGGTCGGGCCTGGGCCTCACCATCGCCAAGAACCTGGTGGAACTGCACGGGGGGAAGATCTGGGTCACCAGCCGTCCGGGCCGCGGCAGCACCTTCGGGTTCAACCTGCCCTACGACGCCTGACCGCGGCCACCGGCCGTGTTGACACCCGGACGGTGGGGTCTCTACCATGCCGGCTCGTTCCTTTCCGCACGAAACGAGGCAGGACCGGCGCAGACACAGGGGATTGCCGTGAGCCCGTGGAATCGACGCAGCTTCCTCCAGGCGGGGGTGTTCGGCACCGCCGGCCTGGCCATCGAGAACCGCTCGCGGCTCCTGCGATCCGCGGAGAAGCCCTGGAACGCCGGCAGCGGGCGATCGCTGAAGAAGTTTCGCGACCCCGCCCCGACCGTCTGCCGGATGTGCCCCGCCCGCTGCGGCATCGTCGTCAACCGCGACGGCGACCGAGTCGTGCAGGTGCTGGGGAGCCCCGGCGCTCCGACGAACCAGGGGGGCGTCTGCTCCCGAGCCTTCATGGGCCTCGAGCGCCTCTACGACGCCGAAAGGCAGCTCCGCCCCCTGCGTCGCAAGGGTCCGCGAGGGTCGGGCGAGTGGGAGACGGTCTCGTGGGACGAGGCCCTCGACGAGATCCTCGCGCGACTCGGCCGGGGCCGGAACATCCTCCACCTGGACCATGAGGAACTCCTGGTAGAGGACCTGCGCGGGGCGTTGGGGTGGGACCAGGTCCTGGTGGATCGCCCCCTGCCCGGCCGCGCCGGTCCGGGGTCCGGAGCACCGTGGTACGGCGCCCCGACCCTCGGCCCGGATGCCTCCCGGGCGCGGACGATCCTGCTCCTGGGAGCCAGCCCGTTCGACGGCCGCTTCTCGGTGCCCCTCGTCCGGGACCTCATGACGGCCCGCGCCCGCGGGGCGTCGATCCACCTCCTCGACAGCGTGGAGGGGAGCACGGGCAGTGCGGGCGAGTGGCACCCGGTGTTCCCCGGCACCGAGGCCGTGGTGGCGTTCGGGATCGCCCTGATCCTGCTCCACCGCGACGCCTACGACCGGGAGAGGCTGGCAGAGACGGTCTCCGACGACCCGGAAGCCCTGCGGGAGGCCCTCGCGTCCTACACCCCGGAAGCCGTGGAGCAGGCCACCGGCGTGTCCCCCGGCACTCTCGTCTCCCTGGCGCGGGCCTTCGGGGAGCGCCGCCCGGCGCTCGCCCTCGCGCCGGAGGGCTCGGCCGCGGAACCTGCGGCGGCCCTGCTCAACCACCTCGCGGGAACCGTGAACCGTCCCGGAGGCATGGCCACGGCCCGAGGCCCGTTCTTCGTGAAGGCGCTGGCACCGGACCGCACCCCGGCGGCGTGGCTGAAGGGGCTCGCCGAGGGCTCGGAGCGCGCCGACCTGTACTGGGTCGTGGACGCCGACCCCGCCTACCGGGCGCCCTCCGGGGATGCCGTGGCCGAGGCGCTCCGGCAGCCGGACCGGGTGGGACTTCTCGTGGCCATGGACACCCACCTGACGGAGACGGCGGCCCTGGCCGACCTCTTCCTCCCCATGGCCACCCACCTGGAGAGCTGGGACCTCGCGGAAGGGTGCCTGCCGGACGGACGGCCCTACCTGTTCCTGCAGCAACCCGTGACGCGGCCGCGCTCGGAACCCGACAAGCTCAAGGATCCCGGCACGCAGCACCTGGACCTCTTCGAGCCGAGCCCCCGGCCTCTCGGCGAAGCGCGCAGCCTGCCCGACGTGCTCCTCCAACTGGCGCGGCGGCGCGACCCCGGCTCCGTGCCCTTCGAGGACTCCAAGGACTTCCTCTTCGAGGTGCTCCGCAAGTCCTGGGGTCCCGGCAGCCTCGAGGCCCTGACCAGGCGGGGCATCTGGGTGAGCGGGGAGGGCCGCGCCCCGAGCCCGACCGAGCGGGTGAGCCTGCTGGGCGGCGTCCCGGAACTGGCGGCACCCCCCTCGGACCCGCCCGGGATCGGGAGGCTCTTCCTCGTCCGCTACGATCCGGCCACCCTCCCCGCGGCGTTTCCCAACACCCGCTGGGGCCGGGAGATCGAGCACCGCTGCGACGCGCTGCTCCACCCCTCCACGGCCCGGGGCCTCGGGCTGCGCCCCGGCGACACCGTGGTGATTCGCTCCGAGAGCGGCGAGGCGCGTGCGAAGGCGCGGGTGCTGGAGGGCATCCACCCCGCCGCCGTCGCTCTCCCGGACGGCTTCGGCCACCGAGGGGGCGGCTCCGTGGCGCAGGCCCTTCCGGCGGCGCCTGTTCGAGAGCCCCGGCCCTACCTGGTGCGGCGGCGGGACTTCCTGGACAACCCGCTGGGGCTGGCGGAGGAGCACACCGAGCCGGGGGAGCCGATCTGGTGGGCGGAGGCCGGCCCCGGAGTCTCTGCGAACGCCCTGTTCCCGTTCCGGCTGGGGAACGAGGGAGTCCAGGACTGGGGCCCTCTGCCCGTCGACGTGCGAAAGGCGTAGTTCCCGCCACCGGCGATGCGCCGCCGAGGTGCGAAGGGGCCGGCCTCCCTCGGGGGCCGGCCCCTTCCGTTCCCACCCGGCACCCTCCGCGGCGCCGACTCTCCCCCGCCCCCAGTCCCTCTTTCACGGCGGCCCGGACGACTTGACGTCCGAGGTCCGGCGCGTAGTCTCGCCCCACGCCCCAGGACTCGAGCAGCGGACCAGCCGGGAGCAGGGACCATGTGGACACGAACGGCGATCGGGATCGGCGTCTTCCTCCTCCTTCCCCTGGTGGGGATGCCCTTCGCGAAGGCGGAGGAGTACCGGCTGGAGCGCTACAAGTTCGAGTGGCACGTGGCCGACATCGGGGACGTGAGCCTCAGCGTGACGAAGACCGAGGAGGGGACCCGGCTCGGGCTCTACCAGCGCACCGGGCTGTGCTGCTTCGACCAGTTCACCGCGGACCAGGCCGTGGAGATCGGGAAGTTCCTCGCCGACGCTCTCGAGCGGGAGGTTTCGGCCGGGGCCGGCGCACCGCCGACGCCCGCCCCGGAGTACGTGGACGCCTGCGGCTGCGTCCTGGAGTTCGAGACGCGCTACGAGGGCGCCTTCTCGCTCTGCTTCAACAAGAAGGCGAAGGGACCCTACCGGTTCTGCCTCGACCGGGCCGGCGCCGAGACCCTGCGGGACCTCCTGCTCAGGGCCCCGGACCTCGTTGCGTTCGTGGACCGCAAGGTCTGTCCGTGAGCGCGCCCGGTTCGCAAGCAGCTTTCCCGCCGCCGCCCTCGAAACCCTCCGCGTACCGCCGCGCCGTCCGGTAGTCGAGGCCGGTTCTCCGGGCCACCTCCTCCCAGGAGCCGTGGCGGCGGTGCAGCAGGCGGCAGTAGACAGACTACAAACGATAACTGCCATGCCAGCCCAATAGGCCTTGGGCCAATCCATCGCCAGGCTGATTCCGATAGCCAGAGTCAGGGACAGTGCGAGCTTGAAAGAGCCTTGATCCCCGCAGACCAACCCGCGATGACCCGCCACTGAGACAGGCGCCTCTCCAAGCTACGCCCCGAGACCTGCCGCAACCACTCAACCCCAGCCCATCCGGCCTGAAAGCCCGGGCCAGAACCAGCGCGAACAGCTTTACAGGACCTGAAACTCCCTGCTACAAACGTACGAGCGCGTCACGGGGGGCGCGCATCCCTTCCCCAGAACTCTCTGCGGCCACCTGTCCCCTCGAGGCGCGAAAGCGATGTCCTATGAGCCGGTTGATAGCCGCCTCGAGCCGCTCACTGTCGAAAGCTGGGAGAAATCCTTCTATGCCTCCCAGGTTGATCTTGGTGGTGGCGTGCCTGGTTACCATGTGCATTGAAAAAAGGTCGGGCGATTAATAAATGCGTGGTACAAAAACAGATTGAGGGAAATGGCATGCTTTTGTTTCGTTGCTTCTCTCAATCTGTTTAAGCTTATGAAAAGGAAAAAGAGAAAATGAAACGATCCATTATCTTGCAAGGGTTAATTTTTACAGCGATTCTTTACTTGTCAGCCTGTGGGGCAACTCAGCAGCTACCGACAATGAAGATGGATTCGCACCAATGCCCTGAAATACGTCCAGAGATGTGTACTATGGATTACAATCCGGTGTGCGGCAGCTCCTCTGATGGTTCATCGAAAACTTATTCCAACGGCTGCAATGCTTGTTCCGACCCAAAAGTGACCAGCTACTTTCAAGGCGAATGTAAATAGCTTTTTGAGTTCAAATGTTTAGATAGCCCTCAACTTCAGCGTCTGGCTTCAGATCGCACAATGGGAGTCTTCACAAAAAAGAATGCACTGCGTATTAAGCGAGATAATGAATAAATGAGGGTAACTCTAGCAGTAGTTTATTGCCTTTTATCCGTGTTCATACCGGCACTTCTGGCGGGTCCGGTCTTTGCCTCTACGGCAGAATTGGCTCATTATGATGCGCCTCAATTCCCCCTACCCTTGGAAAATTACGATGATAATGAAATGGGGCTGGCAGCGACCCTTGTCAACCGGGTCAAGAATAATCCCTTTAACTTGTTCGCCACCCTGATTTTTTTCTCTGCGATCGTACACTCCTTTCTTACCAGTAAGTTTCTCGTAATTGCACATCAGAGGGAGGCAAAACACCGAATAAAAATTGATCAGGGACTTGCGTTCCGCAACACCATCGACACAAAAGCAGGGCTTTATCACTTCCTGGGTGAAGTAGAAGCGGTTTTCGGCATATGGGCGATCGTTCTTGGCGTCACCATCTGCGTGTTTTATGATTGGCACACCCTGGTTGGCTACATAACTCACAATGTCAATTTCACCGAAGCAATGTTCGTTGTCTCCATCATGACCCTGGCTTCAACTAGGCCGATTCTTAAGCTGGCAGAAAAATTCATGAAGCGGATTGCCGACCTGCTCGGCGGCAGTCTGGCGGCCTGGTGGTTTACTATTCTGACTCTCGGACCGGTGCTCAGCTCTTTGATTACCGAACCCGCCGCCATGACCATCTCTGCGCTGTTGCTTGCCAACAAACTGTACGAACTCGAACCGAGCACCAGATTTAAATATGCCACCATCGGCCTGCTGTTTGTGAATATTTCAGTTGGAGGGACTCTGACTAACTTCGCGGCACCACCGGTGCTGATGGTGGCCGGGCCCTGGGAGTGGAGCACGGGTTACATGCTAACCCATTTCGGATGGAAAGCGTTGGCTGCCATAGTGCTCTCCACCGGAACTTATTTTCTGATATTCCGTGGCGAGTTAGCCCATTTGCAAGAAAAATATACTTTAAAGAACCTCAAGGATGTCATCCAGAACACTTACCTTGGGCATCGAAAAATGGATGCGGAAATCAACCAGGTGGTCGACTCCCTCGACGGCGAAACGTTCCTCAGTGAAATGAAGAACAAGTTGGAGGAGAGATATGATGAGATCAAAGACTCTCACCGTAAGATTCTGAGAGAACGACATGCAGCGGAGCTTCATGAGCAAGGGATAGAACTTTCTTTGGTCGTGGAAGCTTATGAGCAGCGCTTTGAGGAATTAAAGCTGCTACGAATGCGCGAGAAATTTCCAGCCTTGCTGCCAGAAGATCAAAGGCCTGAATTCCGTGATCCCCTCTGGGACACTCGGGATGATCCTGTCCCCCGATGGGTGACCCTGATTCATATAGTTTTCATGGTCTGGATCATTATCAACGCTCACCATGCGCCTTTTGTGATTGCCGGCTTGTTGTTCTTCCTCGGTTTTGCTCACATCTCATCGACCTATCAAAACACGATTGATCTCAGATCACCGTTAATGGTCGGGTTCTTCCTCTCCGGTCTCGTCATCCACGGTGGGGTGCAGGCTTGGTGGATCGCACCGGTCCTCGGCAATCTTTCAGAAATCCCTTTGTTGCTGGCAGCCACCGGTCTAACAGCGTTTAATGATAATGCCGCGATCACTTACCTGAGTACACTGGTCCCTGGTTTTACCGATGAGCTCAAGTATTCTGTTCTCGCCGGAGCGGTCAGTGGTGGCGGACTGACTGTGATTGCCAATGCACCAAATCCTGCAGGACAGTCACTTCTCAAAATCTATTTTTCAAACGGGGTCTCTCCTGTTGGCTTATTGAAGGCGGCACTTTTCCCGACATTAGTGGTGTTGGTAT
>CAVPOV010000024.1:0-303120 GCA_963707045.1 uncultured delta proteobacterium | reverse complement strand
CCGCAGGATTCTTTCTGGAGCGACCTCGGCACGCCCGAGCGCTACCTCGGCGCCCACTGGGACTTCCTGGCGCGGGGCGTCCTTCCGCCCGGAAGCCCGGGGTGCCTGCTGCTGCGGGACGAGACCACTCCCGACGGAGGCCGGGTGCGGGCGCCCTCCTACGTCGGACCGGGGGCGCGGGTGGAAGCGGGAGCCGTGGCAGGCCCCTTCGCCGTCCTGGGTGCCGGAGCGGTCGTGAACGCACGGGCACGGGTGGTGGAGTGCGTCCTGTGGGCCGGGGCGACCGCGGCCGGGGAGTCCCTGCGCGGCTCCGTCGTCTCCCCCAGCGGAGCGCGGCTCCAGGTGGCCCCGGGAGGGAGAGGGTGAGCGAAGGGGAGCGCTTCGGACGGTGGCACCGGGCCGGCCGGGTGCGGGTGTCCCGGCGCCGCTTCGACCCGCGGCCGGCACCTCCGGAGGCCCTGGCGGCGTTGGGAGAGCACTGCGCCGCGTTTCGCCCCTTCGGCTCGGCACGCGCCGAACTCGTGCGCGAGGCCCCGGCGGACCTGTTCCGGGGGGTGGTCGGCGCCTACGGGGCCGTGAAGGGGGCGCCATCGTGCCTGGTGTTCGTCGGGGCGGAGGACGCCGCTGCCACGGTGGGGTACGTGGGCGAGGCGGCGGTCCTCGAGGCCACGGCGCTCGGCCTCGGCACGTGCTGGGTCGCCGGGCTCTTCCGGGCGGAGCGGGCCGGGGAACTGGCACGGGTCGCCCCCGGGGAACGCGTGTTCGCCGTCTCGCCGGTTGGGATTCCGGCGGGCCGGAAGACGCTGGAGGAGCGCCTCATGTCCGGTATCGCCCGCTCCCGGACCCGGAAACCGCCCGAGGAGGTCGCTCGTGGCGTGGGGAACTGGCCGGCTTGGGCCGCTTGGGCGGTGGAAGCGGGCCGGCTCGCGCCGTCGGCGGTGAACCGCCAGCCGTGGCGCTTTCGACGAGAGGGTGACGCCGTCATCGTTTGTGTGGACGGTCCCGATACCCACGGCATCCCCAAGCGCCTCGACTGCGGCATCGCCATGCTGCACCTGGAGGCGGGCGCCCGTCTCCTCCCACGTGCCCGGCCGCTGGGAGTTTCTTTCCCCTCCCGACGTCGCCGCCTATCGCCCTGTCGGCTGACCGCCGTCGTTTCGTCTCAATTCCCACCCGCGTGGAGAGCAGGGTCGCCCGGGACGTCCTTCGGCGGTTGCGAACCGTTGTGCGGCGGCGCGCCCGGAGCCTGCCCCGGGGACGCCGGAGACGCTCGGAGACCGCCGGGGAATGTTGGAGGGGGGAGGGAGGCCTCTTCTCAGGCGTCTTGCAGCGCGGCGTACAAGGCCCTGAGATCCTCGTGGGGCACGTACACCGCCACCCAGGGCAACCGTTCCGCCGGGTCGCTCTCCTCGAAGCCCCAGCCGCGGAGGGGGAGCGCCGCGCCGTAACTGGCGCGAAGGGCGTCGAGGATGCGCTCCCGCAAACCGTCGCCGCCGCGGCTGAACGCGGCTCCGAGGAAGCGACCGGCGGGCTCCGGGCTCGGGAAGCGGAACCACGCCCGTCCGCCGCGGTCGAGGCACGCCGCAAGGACCGGGATCTCCAGCGCCTGGAGGAGCGCCACCAGGTCGGAGACCCACTCGCAGGGGGTCTGGCCGGGGAGGTGGGGGGCACAGGATTGCATGGCCTCTCGGATCGGTTCCGTCCGTGCCGACCTTGAGATCCGGCGAGCTTCCCCGGGTGGGTTGCGCTTGACGAGTGAGCCGGCGGTGGCAGGCTCCCGGAGGCCGCGCCACAGCGCTTGGGGCGGAGCGTGCAGTTCAGGCCGGGAACGGCGAAACGGTGGAGCGATGCCATGGTGAAGCTCGAGGTGAACGGCAGGGAGCACCAGGTCGACGTCGGTCCCGAGGTCCCGCTCCTGTGGGTCCTGAGGGAGAACCTGGGGCTCACGGGGACGAAGTTCGGGTGCGGGATCGAGGAGTGCGGCGCGTGCACGGTCCACGTGGACGGCAAGGCGAGCCGGTCCTGCCAACTGCCGGTAGGCCGGGTCGAGGGGAGGAGCGTGACCACCATCGAGGGGTTGGCGCCGGATCACCCGGTGCGTCTGGCCTGGATCGAGGACGACGTGCCCCAGTGCGGCTACTGCCACCCGGGGCAGATCATGGCGGCCGCCGCGCTCCTGGCCGCACGGCCTTCGCCCACGGACGCCGACATCGACGAGGCCATGTCCGGAAACCTGTGCCGGTGCGGCACCTACCAGCGGATCCGCAGGGCCATCCACCGAGCCTCGCGCGCCCTGGCAGAGAGGGGGAAGCGATGAGCGCGGGTGCGGAGATGGGGCGCAGGGACTTCCTGAAGGTCGGGGTGGCGGCGGGCGGCGGGCTCGTGCTCGGCTTCGCACTGCCGGGGGCGGGGCTCGGGAAGCGGGCCGGGGCGGCCCCCGGACCGTTCGCGCCCAACGCGTTCCTCCGGATCGCCGCCGACGAGTCGGTGACCGTGACTGTGGGCAAGGCGGAGATGGGGCAGGGGGTGTACACCTCGCTCCCGATGCTGGTGGCCGAAGAACTGGAGTGCGACTGGGCCCGCGTCCGGGTGGAGGCGGCCCCGGTGGACCCGGCCTACAACCACACGGCCTGGGGGTCCCAGATGACCGGGGGGAGCACGAGCGTCTGGTCTTCGTGGGAGCAGTTGAGCCGGGCCGGCGCCGCGGCGAGGGTCATGCTGGTGACGGCGGCCGCTCGGACCTGGGGGGTAGACGCGGCGGAGTGCCGGGCCGAGGAGGGTTTCGTGGTCCATGCGGCGACGGGCCGGCGGCTCTCCTACGGGACGCTCGTCGAGGCCGCGGCCGCCCTCCCTGTTCCGCAGGAGATACGGCTCAAGGATCCCTCCGAGTGGAAAATCCTGGGACGACCCCGCCGCCGGCTCGACACCCCGGAGAAGACGGACGGCAGCGCCCGGTTCGGAATCGACGTGGGAAGGCCCGGGTTGCTGACTGCGGTGATCGCGAGGCCCCCGGTTTTCGGGGCTAAGCGGAAGGGTTTCGACGCCGCGAAGGCCGAAGCAGTGCCCGGCGTGCGCGCGGTGGTGCCCGTGGATGCCGGGGTGGCGGTGGTGGCCGACGGGTTCTGGGCGGCGCAGCAGGGGCGGGAGGCGCTCGACGTGTCCTGGGACGAGGGCGCGCTCGCCGCGCTTTCCACCGAAGGGCTCCGGGAGGAGTTCGCCCGGCTCGCGGCCACGCCGGGCGCAGTGGCCCGCAAGGACGGCGACGCCGAGGCGGCGCTGGCCCAGGCCGCGCGCCACATCGAGGCCACCTACGAGGTCCCGTACCTGGCCCACGCCCCCATGGAGCCGCTCAACTGCGTGGCCGAGGTGGGGCCGGAGCGGTGCGAGGTCTGGACCGGGACCCAGTTCCAGACCGTGGACCGCGACGCCGCGGCGCGTGCCGCGGGGCTGCCCCCGGAGAAGGTGCGGCTCCACACGACGTTCCTGGGCGGCGGGTTCGGCCGGCGCGGCAACCCCGCCTCCGACTTCGTGATCGAGGCGGTGCAGGTGGCGAAGGCGGTGGGAAGGCCGGTGAAGGTGGTCTGGACGCGGGAGGACGACGTGAGGGGCGGGTACTACCGGCCGATGTGGCACGACCGGATCGCCGCGGCCCTGGACGCCGAGGGGCGTCCGGTCGCGTGGCGCCACACCATCGTCGGCCAGTCGATCCTCGCGGGCACCCCCTTCGCGCAGGGAGAGGTGGATTCCACCTCGGTGGAGGGCGCCAAGGACCTCCCCTACGCCGTGCCCAACGTCCTCGTGGACCTGCACAGCCCGAAGCTGGCGGTCCCGGTGCTGTGGTGGCGCTCCGTGGGCACTCCCACACGGCCTTCGTCGTGGAGGGGTTCCTCGACGAACTGGCCCACGCCGCGGGCAAGGATCCCTACGAGTACCGCCGGGGGCTGCTCGGGGCCCACCCGCGCCTGCTGGGAGTCCTGGACCGGGCCGCGCAGGAGGCCGGGTGGGGGAAGGCGCCGTCGGAGGGCCGGGCACGGGGGATCGCCGTCCACGCCTCCTTCGGGAGCTTCGCCGCGCAGGTGGCCGAGGTGTCCGTGGAGCAGGGGAGGGTCCGGGTCCACCGCGTCGTCTGCGCGGTGGACTGCGGCCGCTTCGTCAACCCCGACACCATCGAGGCCCAGATGGAGTCGGGGATCGCCTACGGGCTTTCCGCGGTCCTCCACGGGGAGATCACCTTCCGGAACGGGCGGGTGCGGCAGGGGAACTTCGACGACTACCCGGTGGTCCGCATGCGGGAGATGCCGCGGGTGGAGGTCCACGTGGTGAAGAGCGGCGCGGCGCCCGGCGGGATCGGCGAGCCGGGGGTCCCCCCCATCGCGCCGGCCGTGGTCAACGCCGTGTTCGCCGCCACCGGCAAGCGCCTGCGCCGCCTGCCGATCCGCAGGGAGGACCTGGCCTGAGGGAGACCGCTTCCCCCGCCGGCCGTCGTCCTCTCCTCTCCTTGCGGGATCCCGCTCCCCGTGGGATCGCCGCTTTGCCGGTGCGCTCCCCGGCCGGAACGACGTGATGGAGACCCCTGGACCCGACCGCCCCGTCGTGTGGGCCGAGGGCCTGGTCAAGGCCTTCGGGGACCTTCGCGCCGTGGACGGGATCTCCTTCGCGGTCCGCCGCGGCGAGTGCTTCGGTCTGCTCGGGCCCAACGGGGCGGGCAAGACCACCACCATCCGCATGATCTACGGCTACAGCCCGGTGACCTGCGGGCGACTCGAGGTGTTCGGCCTGGACGTCGGTGGCACGCGACGCGAGGTGGCCGCTCGGGTGGGGGTGTGCCAGCAGGACGACAATCTGGACCCCGACCTCACGGTCGACGAGAACCTCCTGGTGTTCGCCCGCTACTTCGACCTGCCCCGGGCCGAGGCCGTACGACGGGCCGGCGAACTCCTGGACTTCGTGGCGCTGGCGCACCGGCGGGGGTCTCCGGTTACGGAGCTGTCCGGCGGGATGATGCGGCGCCTCGTCCTGGCCCGGGCGCTGCTCAACGAACCCGACCTGCTGATCCTCGACGAACCCACCACCGGCCTCGACCCCCAGGCCCGGCACCAGGTGTGGGAGCAGATCGAGGAGCTGCGCCGCAGCGGCCTCACGGTGCTCCTCACCACCCACTACATGGACGAGGCGGCCCGGCTGTGCGACCGCCTGATCATCATCGACCACGGCCGCATCCTGGTGGAGGGGTCCCCGGGGAGTTGATCCGCGACCATGTCGGGCGCTACGTCATCGAGGTGGCGGGCCGGCGACGAGCTGCGCGCCTTCGTGGCTGCCGAGGGTCTGAACGCGGACGATCTGGGACACCGCCTCGTCGTGTACGGGGAGGACGGCGACCAGGTGTTCCACCGCATCGCCGAAGCGTACTGCAGCGGCGGCTGCGCCATGCGCATGACCACCCTGGAGGACGTATTCCTCAAGCTCACCGGACGGGGGCTGCGGGAGATGAAGACGGGACTCGGCGACGTCAGCCACCGCTTTGGCGGGTATGGCAGCGCAACTTCACCGTCTACCGGAAGACCTGGAAGATCGGCTTCCTGCCGCCCCTGCTGGAGCCCCTGTTCTACCTGGTGGCGTTCGGCGCCGGTCTCGGAGCCCTCGTGGGCGACGTGTCCTACCGGGGAGAGTCGTCGCCTACGTGCCCTTCATCGCCCCGGCCCTGCTGGCCATCACGGTCATGCAGAACGCCTTCTTCGAGAACACCTACGCCTCCTTCGTGCGCATGTACTACCAGAAGACCTTCGACGCCATGCTCGCCACGCCGCTCTCGCTGGAGGACGTGATCACCGGCGAGATCGCCTGGGGGGCCACCAAGTCCGTGATGGCCGCCACGATGATGGGCCGGTGCTCACCCCCTTCGGGCTGCTCACCTACCCCGAGGCGCTCCTGATCCCGCCGGTGGCGGTGCTGGGCGGGCGTCGCGTTCGGCGCGTCGGCATGTGCTTCACGGGCCTCGTGCCCAACATCGAGGTCTTCAACCTGCCGGTCTTCCTCTTCGTCACCCCGATGTTCCTGTTCAGCGGGACGTTCTTTCCCCTCGACGCCCTGCCGCCGTGGGCCCGGGCGGCCCTGGTCTTTCCCCTCACCCACCTGGTCGAGCTCATCCGGGGCGCGGCCTTCGGCCCGGCTCGCCGGCCACCTGGGCAGCCTCGCCTACCTGCTGGCGTTCGACGCCGTCGTGTACCCGGTGGCGGTGTCCCGGATGCGGCGGCGGCTGATCCGCTGAGCTTCCGTCGGTCTTCGACAGGCTCCTGTGGACATCCTGGGGAGAAACCTGGGGAAACGCTCCGGTCCCCGGCTTCCTCCACGGGGCCGGGCCCGGCCGCTGCTTTTTTGTGCACTTTCAAGAACCGCAGAACGGCGACATTTTCCGGGCACCGCCCTCGGGGAGCGCCCGCCGGATGCGGTTCCTCGCCTCGTCGACGGAACTTGTCCACAAGTAGACGGGAGGCTCCGCCCGTGCGTCGTGGAGGCGATCATGGAATCGGGCGGTCGTGGGGACGGATCGAAAAGCCGGCGTCGCCGAGCGCGGCAGCCACGTCGCCGATGTGCTCCGCGCCCCGGGTTTCCACCTCCGCCTCGACCCTGGTCCTTCCCACGGGGAGGTCCAGGCTCAGGCGGTCGTGGGCGATGTGGAGCACGTTCGCCCGCTGCCGGGCGATCACGGCGAGGAGCCCCCCCAGGGCCCCGGGCACGTCGTCGAGGACGACGGAGAACCGGAAGATCCGGCCGCTGCGGATCAGCCCCTGGTGCAGGATTCGGTCGAGGACGTTGAGGTCCACGTTCCCGCCGCTGACCACGACCACGATCCTGCGTCCCCGGACCCGCTCCGGCGGTGCCGAGAGCAGGGCCGCGAGCCCTACCGCGCCCGCCCCTTCCGCCAGGAGTTTCTTCCGCTCCAGGAGTTGGACGATGGCCGACGCGATGGCGGTCTCCTCGACCACCCGCACCTCGCGGACACCCCGGGCCAGCAGGGGAAAGTTCGTGTCTCCGACGCGGGAGACCAGGATCCCGTCGGCGATGCTCTGGCCTAGCGCCACAGTGACGGGCTCGTGCGCCTCCAAGGCCCGCGCGGCCGACGGGCAGGCCTCGGTCTGGACCCCGACCACCTTCGCCGTGGGCCGCGCCTCGGCGAGGGCCGCGGCGACCCCGGCGGCGAGCCCGCCCCCACCCACGGGCACCCACACCTCGTCCGCCTCCGCGACCTGCTCGAGGAGTTCCAGCGCCACGGTGCCCTGCCCCGCGATCACGTCCTCGTCGTCGTAGGGGTGCACGAAGCAGTACCCCTCTTCCCCGAGGGCTCGGGCCCTCTCGACGGCCTCGGCCACGGTGCGGCCGTGCAGGACGACCCGGCCGCCGTAGTCGCGGGTGGCCAGTTGCTTGGAGATGGCGGCGGTCTCGGGCATGACGATCGTGGCGGGCATCCCGAGGCTGGCGGCGGCCAGGGCCACGCCCTGGGCGTGGTTTCCGGCGGAGGCCGCGACCACCGGGCGCGGGCCGTCGGACTCCAGGCAACGATGGAGCTTGTTGAGGGCCCCGCGCACCTTGAAGGAGCCGGTTCGTTGGAGGTTCTCGAGCTTGAGGAAGACCTCCGCGCCGGTGAGGCGGCTGAAGTGCTCGGAGCGGATCAGGGGGGAAGGGGACACCCAGCGGCCCACCACGTCGCGAGCGGCACGGATGCGTGCGAGGTCGATCATGGAGGGTCCTCGGACAGGGTGTGCGGAAACGAGCCTCCGGGGCAAGATACAGCGAGCCCCGCCGGGGGAGAAGGTCGGCCGCGCGTTTTGACAGCGGTGTCCCCACCGCTACACTCCGGGCGCGTCCCGGAGGTCGCGGAGGACCCATGTACCTGGACCGTTTCGACCCCCTCGCCGGCGAAACCCTCGAGATCCTCGACGCCGACGGGAACCTGCGGGAGGAACTGCGCCCGGACCTGCCCGACGGGGAGATCCGGAGGCTCTACGGGCGCATGTGCGCGATGCGGGCGGCCGACCGCATGGCGCTCCGCCTCCAGCGCGAGGGACGGATGGGGACCTACGCGCCCCTGTGGGGCCAGGAGGCGTGCCAGGTCGCGGCCGCGGCCCTGGACCCCTCCGATTGGCTCGTCCCTTCCTACCGGGAACTCGGCGCGATGTGGCTGCGCGGGGTTCCCCTGCCCACGATCTACCGGTACTGGATCGGCGACGAGCGGGGGAGCGTCTGGGAGGAGTCCCTGCGGGTGCTCCCCGTCGCCATCCCGGTCGGGAGCCAGGCCCTGCACGCGGTCGGCCTCGCCTGGGCGATGAAGCTGCGGGGCGAGGCCGGGGCGGCGCTGGTGTACTTCGGAGACGGTGCCACGTCGGAGGGGGAGGTGCTGGAGGCGTTCAACTTCGCTGGCGTCCTGGGAGTGCCGACGGTCTTCTTCTGTCAGAACAACCAGTACGCCATCAGCGTGCCCCGCAGCCGCCAGACGGCGGCGCGCACCCTGGCGCAGAAGGCGCTCGCCTTCGGGTTCCCGGGCATCCAGATCTACGGCAACGACCTCGCGGCCGTGTACGGAGCCACGAAGGAGGCCCTGGACCGGGCCCGCGGCGGCGGGGGGCCGGCGCTCATCGAGGCGGTGACGTACCGCCTCGGGCCGCACACGACGGCCGACGACCCGACCCGCTATCGGGACGACGCCGAGGTGGAGCGCATGAAGCGGTTCGACCCCCTGCTGCGGGTGCGCAGGTACCTGACATCGCGCGGCCTGTGGTCCGACGCCGACGAGGAAGCCCTGGAGCGCGACGTCCGGGCCGAAGTGGACCGGGCGGTGGAGGAGACGTACGCGGTTCCCGACCCGGATCCGGCGGACATCTTCGACTTCACGTACGCGGCTCTCCCACCGGAACTCGAGCGCCAGAAGCGCGAGTACCTGGAGTTCCGGGCCGCGGAAGGGGGGAGCGGCCGTGGCTAGGCTCAATCTGGTGGCGGCCATCAACCTCGCGCTGGACCGGGAGATGGCCCGAAACGATCGGATCGTGCTCCTCGGCGAGGACGTGGGGGGCGAAGGCGGAGTGTTCCGGGTCACGGACGGCCTGCAGGGGAAATACGGGGTCGAGCGGGTCGTGGACACGCCCCTGGCCGAGGCCGGGATCCTGGGCACGGCCCTGGGCCTCGCGCTTGGCGGGATGCTGCCCGTGCCCGAGATCCAGTTCGAGGGGTTCCTGTACCCCGCGCTCAATCAACTTTGCAACCACGTGGCCCGATACCGGACCCGGACCCGAGGCCGCCGGCCGGTGCGCCTGGTGCTGCGCTGCCCGTGGGGGGGCGGGATCCGGGCGCCCGAGCACCACTCCGACTCCCCCGAAGCGCTGTTGGCCCACACGCCGGGCCTGACCGTCGTGACCCCGTCCAACCCCCGCGACGCGAAGGGCCTGATGACGGCCGCGCTGCGCCACCCCGACCCGGTGGTCTACTGCGAGCCGAAGCGCATCTACCGGGCGATCAAGCAGGAGGTCCCCGAGGAGGACTACGTCGTCCCGATCGGGAAGGCCGCGGTCGTTCGCGAGGGGAGCGACGCGACGGTGGTGGCTTGGGGAGCCATGATCCGGGAGGCCCTCGGCGCTGCGGACCTCCTGTCGGGGGAGCGCGTGTCCGTGGAGGTCGTGGACCTGCGGACCCTGGCGCCGATGGACTCGGCGACGGTCGTGGAGTCGGTGCGAAAGACCGGGCGCCTGGTCGTGGCCCACGAGGCGCCGCGCACCGCCGGCCTGGGCGCCGAAATCGCCGCGCGCGTGGGCGAAGAGGCCCTCACGTCGCTCCTGGCCCCGGTGGCGCGGGTCACCGGCTTCGACGCGGTGGTGCCCCTGGCCAAGTTGGAGCATCACTACCTGCCCGACGCCGGCCGCATCGCCGCGGCCATCCGCAAGGCGGTGAGGTTCTAGAGACCATGGCGTACGAGTTTCGGTTTCCCGACGTGGGAGAAGGCATCGTCGAAGGCGAGGTCGTCGAGTGGAGGGTCCGTCCCGGAGACCGGGTGGAAGCCCACCAGACCCTCGTCGTCATCGAGACCGACAAGGCGGCGGTGGAGATCCCGTCCCCGGTGGCGGGCGTGGTCCTCGAGGCCCGGGGGCGCGCCGGAGACGTGATCCGGGTGGGGGACGTCCTCGCGGTGATCGGGGAGGGCGGCGAGCAGGTCCTTCCGGCGCCGGACGAGTCTGCGGCCAGCAGGCCCTCGGAGACGGCGGACGCCGCGATCCCGATCCCGGGGGGGCGTCCCCGTCGGACGCAGGAGGCGGTCGTCCCCGTCCGAAGGGGCTCGGTCGGGGTCGTCGGGGAACTGGAGGAGGCACCCGAAGAAGAAGGGGAGGCGGGCGACGGCCCGTCTCCCGCCGCACCCGTCCTGTCGCGTCGTCGGGCGGAGGCGCTGCCCCGGGACCGGGCGATCGCCCGCGAGCTCGGCGTCGACGCCGACGCGCTGCGGGGGACCGGACCGGGCGGGCGGGTCACCGAGGCGGACATCCGACGAGCCGCGTCCCGGGGCGGACCTGCGGCGCGGGCGGAGGGGGTGGAGTCGATCCCGGGTCGGGACGGGCACGGCCCCGTGGAGCGGGTGCCGTTGCGGGGTGTCCGGAGGAAGGTGGCCCGGGCCATGGTCGAGTCCCTTGCCGGCGCGGCCCAGGTGACCACCACGGACCAAGCCCGGGTCGGGCTCCTGTGGCACATCCGGGAGAAGGAACGGGCGGCCGCGGCGGAGCAGGGCGTCCACCTGACGCTCCTGTCCTTCGTGGTCAAGGCCGCCGTGTCGGCGCTGCGGCGCGACCCCTGGCTCAACGCGAGCTACGACAGCGACCGGGAGGAGGTGGTGCTCAAGGGCTACTACCACGTGGGCGTCGCGGTGGAGACCCGCGACGGGCTGATCGTGCCGGTGGTGCGGGACGCGGACCGGAAGTCGGTGCTGGAGATCGCACGGGAGATCCAGGGGCTCTCGGAGGGGGCTCGCGCCCGCACGCTCACGGTGGAGCAGTTGCGCGGCGGGACGTTCACGGTGAGCAACTACGGCGCAATCGGCGGGGTCTTCGCCACGCCGATCCTCAACCCCCCGCAGGTGGGTCTGCTCGGCCTCGGCAGGGCCGCCGATCAGCCGGTCGTGCGTGACGGCGGGCTGCGGGTGGAGAAGGTGCTCCCCCTGTCCCTCACCTTCGACCACCGGGTGGTGGACGGAGCGACGGCGCAGTACTTCCTGCTGGACCTCGTACGCAACCTCGAAGACCCGGACCGGTTCCTCGTGGGCGGCTAGTGTCGCGTTCCCGAAGTAAGGTTGTATTCGAACGCCCCGGCATCCCGGCCCGCTGCGTTGCTCGTCGGTCGAATACGGCCCGGTATTCTCCCTCCTCGCGCCTTGCGGGACCGGGCGCCGGTACGCTCTCGGTACATAACCCCACTGCGAGAACGCGACACTAGCCGTCCCTCCGCATCAGAGGGCCTCGAAGAAGGACGGGCGGAGGAACCGGAACGAGGCGGCGAACCGGTCGAGGATGGTGAACTCGCCCCGGTCGAAGTCGGCGTCGAGGGGTCGCCACTGGGTCAGGTAGAACGACACCACCCGGTCTCCCCGCCGCGCCAGGATCACCTTGGTGAGGACCTTCTCCCCCCGGACGGGGTCGGACGCCTCGGCCACCCCCTCCAGGGCCTCGCCGAGCGGCAGGTCCGCCGCCCGCGTCTGCACGGGCCCGAAGACGACACGGCTCCCCCATAGGAATCGCCGGTAGAACTCCTCCATTCGTTTCGGCAGGTCCCTGGAGTAGCCGAAGGGCTCCTCGTCGTAGGCGAAGGTGGATTGGCACGGCGAGGGGCAGTCCCCCACCCGCAGGAACGCGAAGGAGAACTCGTCCCCCTCCTCCACCTGCATGAGCCTCCACTCCCCGGGCGGCGCCTCGAACTCGAAGTCCTCCTCCCAGACCACGCGCCCCTCCGGCGTGAACCGGTAGGGGAGGGGCTCCTCCGCCGGGCGGGAGGCGGGCGCGGCGGCGCAGCCGAGGAGAGCGGCCAGGACCAGGAACCCATGCCACCTCATGGCCGATCCTCCTCGTGGATTCGCTTGAGCGCCAGGAGCAGGTCGCGGTAGTCCGGCGAGCCGTCCCGGGCGTAGCGGATCACTCCACCCCGGTCCACGATCACGGTGCGCCGCTCGAAGACCGCGCTGCCGGTCGGCTGCACGCCCAGGTCCGCGCCCAGGTAGCCCGTGATGTTGGAGAGGAGCGGGAACGTGACGCCGAGATCCTCGGCCCAGTACCGCAGGGTGGTGACGTCGTCTCGACTGACGCCCGCGACGCGGGCGTTGAAGCGCGCATAGAGGTCAAGATTCCTCTGATGGCCCTCCATCTCCCCCGTTCAGACCGGGGTGAACGCCGCCGGGAAGAAGGTGAGGATCAGGTTGTGCTTCCCGTAGTAGTCGGCCTCGTACCGTGCCAGGCGGTTCCCCGTGGAGGGAAGCGCGAAGTCCGTGACGCTTCGGCCCACGAGTTCCGCCGCCGTCGGGCCCTCGGCGATCGCGGCGGTGCACACGATGCAGGCGAGGGCCGCGGCGGCCGTTGCCATGCGGGAGACGATTCGGAGGGGCTTGCTCATGGGCGATTCTCCGTGGAAGAGGGGAGGGAGAGCCTCGCAGGGTACGTGCTCCCGTGCCCGCGTCAAGCAGGCTCGCGCGGAGGGGACTCTTCGTCCCGGCGGGCGAGCCGCGAAGCCAGGGGGCGAAACAGGTAGGGGTAGAGGAGGCTCGCGGCCATGGCCGCGACCACCAGTGCGCCGTTCGCCTGGGCGTCGATCAGGCCCATGCGCTCCCCGAGGGCCCCGGCTACGACCATCATCGACAGCGGGGCGGCGAGCAGAAGGCTCATTCCGAGGGCCTCCAGGCCGGACAGGCCGAGCGGCCTGGCGAGGAGAAGCGGGAACACCTTGCTCAGGAACACGGCTCCGGTGAGCACGAGGGAGAAGACGACCAGCTCCGGGGAGCGGAACAGGCCGACGTCGAGATCGGCGCCCACGCCGATGAAGAAGAACGGAGTGAAGAAGCCGAACCCGACGGCGTTGATCTTCTCCTCGAACCGGCCCTTGTTCCGGAACACGTAGGTCGTGATGACCCCTGCCAGAAACGACCCCAGGATGGGTTCCACCCCCGCGTAGCCGGCGAGGATCGCCCCGGCGAACGCGATGACGATGACCGCGCGGATGCCCTCCTCCACCGGGTCTTCGCTGGTCATGACCTTCTCCACCCGGTCCATCTGCCACCAGGACACGACGTAGACGACCTTCAGCACGAGCACGGCGAGGCCGAGGAGGGCCGCGAGCTTCCCCAGGGCCAAGGCGCCCTGAAGGGAGAACCCGTGGGCGTGGTAGGCGGCCACGACCGTCAGGAACAGGATCGAGAGCAGTTCCCCGGCCAGCGCGGTGCCCACGATGTCCCGGCCGAGCGGGGTTCGGATGAGCCCCGACTCCTTGAGTACCGGGATCACGATTCCCGCGGAGGTCATGGCCACCGCCACCCCCTCGTAGGCGGGGAGCCCGAACGCCCCGAAGACCAGCGGCGTGACCAGGAACGAGAGAAGGGGCACCGCGACGTACCAGAGCACCCGGCGCGTGCGTGCGAGGGCCTTGAGATCGAGTTCCATCCCCGCGATGAACATCAGGTAGATGAAGCCGATCTCCTTGAGGAGGAGAAACCACTCCGGCTTCTCCTGCAGCACGGTGTGGAACAGTGCGACCCCGTAGAGGATCTCGAGCGCGGCCGCCGGGAAGCGGAGGCGGCGGGAGAGGAACGGCACGACCGCCGCTCCCCCCACGACCAGGAACAGCACCAGGTGCTCGTGGGGCATGGGTTCTCCGTCGCTCGGTTCGGCGGGCCGGCGGTCGCCCTACAAGGACTCCTCGACAGGGGGGACCAGGAGCGTCGAGACCGGGGCGCGGCGCGTGATCTGCCAGGCCACGTCGGGGTCGAGCAGGCGGGACAGCCACCCCGCCCGGCGCCAGCCCCCGGTGTCGAGGACGAGCAGCTGAAAGGATTCCAGGGCCCGCCCGACGGCCAACACGGGGTTCCCCTTGAGCGATTCGGTGGTGATGCTGGTCTTGTATACGATCCCCATGTCGGACACGGTCCGCTTCGCGAGGGCGAAGCGCTCGTCGTCCTCGTCCGAGGAGAGGTGGGGGGAGGGTTCCGCGAGGAGGGCCGCGGGCTCCGCGGCGAAGGCTTCGGCGGCCTCGAAGACGGTCTCCAGCACGTGCTCCGTGTCGACCCCCTCGACGCAGGGCACGGCGAGCCGCCCGTAGGGGAAGGTGCCTCCGGCCAGCAGGACCGGGCTCCCCGATGACGCTGCCAGTGCCTGCAGGAAGCGCTGTCGGCGGGAGTCGGTGGAAAACGTGACGGAAGTCCGGGAGACCGCGGGGCGGGACAGCGCGACCAACCCCCGCGACTCCTCTCCGCGACCGAAGAGGCGGCGGAGGTCGGAGAACGCGCCGGCGCCGAGTTCCCTGGCTTCCCACTGCCCGAGCTTCGCCTCGGAGGCGAGGGACTCGAGACGCTCCTTTTGAGGCACCGCTCCCCGGGTGAGCAGGAGCAGGGTCCGCTCCAGTGGGAGCACGGAACGCAGGTACGCGAGTTCCTCGAAAAAGGGGAGTTCCTCGGTCCCCAGCAGGAAGGCCGTCAGGCTGGCTCCGTACTCGAGCGGGAAGCGCTTGAAGTTGAACGTGAGGATCTCGGCCACGGTCTTCACCACGTGGGGGTCGCCGAGCAGGATGACCCGGTCGCCGCCCCGCAGCACCGTGTCGCCGTGGGGGACGACGATCCTGCCGTCCCGGTACACGACCCCGATGTTCCATCGATGGGGGGAGAGCGCCCGGAGGGGTTTGCCGGCGAGGCGCGAGTGGGGGTGGACCTCCACCTCGAGGATCTCGTCCTTCTCGAGGCCGATCCCGTGGGCTGCCTTGGAGCGCCTCTCGATGCGGTTGCGCAGCGCCGTGGCGCTGAGGTGGAAGATGTCCTCCACCTCCACGTCGAGGCCGCGCATCTGCTCGATGCCCCGGGGCGTGATCCCCAGGGAGATGACCCGGCGGGGTCGGAAGTGGTCGTGCAGGACGCGGGAAACCTCGGCGTTGATCCTCTCGGTGGTCGTCGTGATCAGGACGGCGTCGGCTCCGTCCACGTCGGCTTCCTCGAGGACGAGTCGGCTGGTGGCGTCTCCGACGATCACCGGAACGGGTTCACCGCGTGCCTCCTGGGCCGGCTGGGCCCGGTCGGGGTGGACGTCGACGCAGGTGACGTCGTACTCCCTCGACAGACGCCGGAGCAGCTCCATGCCCACGTTGCCCAGACCGACGACGACGAAGCGGGTCCTCTTCACGTGCCCTCCTCGTCCTCCCGCGACGGGAGCCGTGCGCAGGGCGAAACGCGTCTCGCCCCGCGGATCTCCGCACCCTCCGCACGCGTCTCCGCCCGGCGGGCCTCAGGCGTACGCGAGGCCGACCTTCCTCCTCACGTCCGCGAGCGTCGGGGCTGCCGCGGCCCGAGCCTTCACCGCACCGGAGCGCAGGATGTCCACCACGTCGTCCGGCCTGCGCAGCAGTTCCTCCCGACGTTGCCGGTGGGGCTCGAAGTGGTTCCAGATGGCCCCGATCAGTTCCTTCTTGACGTCGGAGTACTTGAGCCCGCCGGCGAGATAGCGTTCCCGCAGGGCCCCGGTCTCCTCGGCGTCCAGGAAGAGCCGGTAGAGCGCGAAGACGTTGCAGCGCTCGGGGTCCTTGGGGGCCTCGACGGCTGCGGCGTCGGTGACGATGGACATGACCGTGCTTCTTCAGCGCCTTGCGGTCGGTGAAGATCTCGATGGTGTTGCCGTAGCTCTTGGACATCTTCTGGCCGTCGATGCCGGGCACCACGGCCACGTCGTCGTCGATCTCGGACTCGGGCACGGTGAACGTCTCGCCGTACGGCGTGGTTGAACTTGTGCGCCAGGTCCCGGGTCACCTCCACGTGCTGCTTCTGGTCGCGTCCCACCGGCACCACGTTGGACTGGTACGATCAGGATGTCCGCCGCCATCAGCACCGGGTAGGCGAACAGGCCGTGGTTGGGGGCGATGCCCTTGGCGATCTTGTCCTTGTAGGAGTGGCAGCGCTCCAGCAGGCCCATGGGGGCGATGCTGGAGAGGATCCAGGTCAGTTCCTGGACCTCCGGCACGTCGGACTGGACCCAGAACGTGCGCCTTTTCGGGGTCGAGCCCCAGGGCCAGGAAGGCCGTCGCCGCGTCCAGGGTGCCGCGGGCCAGGGTGGCACCGTCGCTGACGGAGGTCATGGCGTGGTAGTTGGCGATGAACGCAGAACAGGTCGTCCTGCTCCTGGTAGCGCGATCATCTTCTGCATCATGCCGAAGTAGTTGCCGAGGTGCAGGGCGCCCGACGGCTGGATGCCCGAAAGTACTCGCTTCATGGTTCTCCTCGTTGTAGAGCGGCCGCCCGAACGAGACGGGCCGCGGGGGGTCCCGCGGCCCGTCGTCGGCGCGGCGCCCGCCTCGTTGGAGCGTCCGGGTTCGTTGCACCAGTGCGGCGGGCGACGCGAGGCGGGCGCGGGAGGGATGGAATAGCAGGAAGGCGGAGGACGTGTCAACGGACAACCCCGGCGGCGGGGTCGCCTTGATCGGCTGGAGAACCGCGTGTTACAAGGGAAAACGTCTGGCGTGCCGCGGACTCGGGCCGCGGCCGAACCGTGAGGTGGAGGAGGCGCACGATGAACTACCAGGAACTCGCGAAGAACACGGTGAGCAAGCTGCGCGAGATGGTGAAGGAGCAACTCCCGGACGTGAAGGGGGTCGCCGGGCTCCGTAAGGAGGAGCTCGTGAACCTGCTCGCGGAGAAATGGGGGATCGCGTCTCCGCGTAAGGTGGCGGAGGGGGCCGACAAGACCGTTCTGAAGGCGGAGATCCGCAAGCTCAAGACCACCCGGAAGGCGGCGGTGGAGGCGCGGGACAAGGGGAAGATGAAGGAGACTCGTGAGAAACTCCATCGCCTGCGCCGGCAATTGCGAAAGGCGGTAAGAATCGAGACCTGATCCCCTGACGCCCTCCGGGGCGGTGCGTCCGGGAGAGCCGGCGAAGCCGTGCCCGCGCGGCGGAGCCGGCTCTTCGCGTCCGGGGTCCCGTTACTCGCAGTCGGGGGCGAGGCCGCAGCCGTCGTCCTGGGGAGGCCCCAGGAGCCCGTCGCTTCCCCAGGGGGCGAGGAGCGGGTCGGGGGAGGCCTGCCGAGCCCGGCAGTGGCGGTCCAGGTAGGACACGATCGCGCCTTCGCCCGTCAGGATCCGGACGCCGTCGGGTTCCCTGGCGACGAGGATGGGGATGGTGTCCAGCCCGAGGAGGTTCGCCGCCGCGATGTTCACCCGGGGGTCGTGGAGGGCGGATGCCTCCACTCCCTCCGGGAGAGCTGCCGAGGCGGAGATGGGGTTGTAACGCACCTCGCAGAGATCCAGGCCCCTGGCGGCGTCGAGCACGTTGCGGCAGTGCGGGCAGTTCTCGGAGTAGATCAGGACGAGCGCGGGGCTCTGGCCCGCCCGCTCCACGGCGGCGGTGCCCGCGTCGAGCCGCGGGTTCGCCGGGACGAAGGAGAGCAGGGAGAAGACGGTCAGGGAGGCGCCGAGCGCCGAGAACCCGAACAGCCATCCCGGCAGGCCCGAGGCGAGGTTGACCGCGGCCACGGTGCCGAGGATGCCCAGGCAGTACACGCACCACGCGCCCGCCACGTGCCACTGGTAGGCGAGAAGCACGCCCTCGGCGCCCAGGGCGGCTGCGGCGACGACCTGCACGGCAGCAGCAGCCGCCGGCCTGCGGCCGGTGCGGGCGGCGAGGGCCGCGAAGCCCAGGAAGGCGAACACGGCCGTCCCCACGAGATTGAAGGCGGCCGGGCTGATCCGCGTGAGTCGCGCCACAACGGCGCAGCCGCCGCCGACGCACAGTTCCTCCCCCGTGACCGCGACGTGGGCTGCCTGGAAGAGGGTGACCGCCGCCGCCGCGAAGGCGAACGCGGCCGCCGCCGCGGGGAACCGGAGGGCCTGGGGCCGGGTGGGGCCGTGGGAGGGAAGGGGCGCGGCCATCGCTCTGTCGCTCCTGGGGGTGCCGGGGTTGGAGGGAAGGCTGCAGGCGGGGCCCGAGGATACGGGAAGGGCGTCGCCGCCGTCCACCGCCAACACGCCGCCGGGCCGTCGTTGACGGGGTTTCCGGCGGCGTGATAGATAGTTTCCTCCGGTTCCTCCCGTAGTCCCATGCCTCCACCAGAAAGGCGACCTCATGGACCTGTACCAGGCGATCCGCGCAAGGCGGTCGGTTCGCAAGTACCGTCCCGACCCGGTGCCGTCCGACGTTCTCGACCGGCTGCTGGAGGCGGCCCAGTGGGCTCCCAGTTGGGCCCACACCCAGTGCTGCGAGGTGGTCGTGGCTACCGCTCCGGCCGTGAAGGAGGCGTTGCAGGCGACGCTTCCTGCGACGAATCCCGCGTTTCGGGCGATGGTCGAGGCCCCCGCCGTGCTGGCGTTCTGCGGACGCAAGGGCCGGGCAGGGTTCAAGAAGGGCGAGTCGGCGACCCCCCGGGGCGACTGGCTGCTCTTCGACGTGGCGCTGGCCATGGAGAACCTCATGCTGGCTGCCGAGGCCGAAGGCCTGGGTACCGTGTGCGTGGGGCTCTTCGATGCGGCGGCTGCGGCGAGGGCCCTGGGCGTGCCCGCCGAGGTGGACGTGGTGGCCCTGACGCCGCTGGGGTACCCTGCCGGCGAGACCAAGGTGCCGCCGCGAAAGGGCCGGGGGGAATTCGTCCACCGGGACCGTTACGGCGCCGCGTGAATCGGCTCTTGAGGGCGCCCCGGGCGCCCTCAAGCCGTTCGAGGAGACGATGATCGACCTGCACACGCACACCCTGTTCTCCGACGGCGAACTGACGCCGTCGGAACTCATCCGCCGGGCTCAGTACGCCGGGCTGCGCGCGCTCGGGATCACCGACCACGCCGACATGGCCACTTTCGAGTGGATCCTTCCTCGCATTCTCAGGGCGTGCGCGGAGAACGAACAGGCTCGAGGGTTCCGGTGCGTGCCGGGCATCGAACTGACGCACGTGCCGCCCTCCCTCGTAGGACGGTACGTGGCCGAGGCCCGGAGCCTGGGAGCGCAGTTGGTGGTCGTCCACGGGGAGAGCCCGGTGGAGCCAGTCGACCCGGGGACGAATCGGGCGGCGATCGAGGCCGGCGCCGACATCGTGAGCCACCCGGGCCTGATCTCCGAGGAGGACGCCCGCCTCGCCGCCCGGAAGGGGGTGCACCTGGAGATCACCGCGCGCAAGGGGCACAGCCTCACCAACGGTCACGTGGCCGTCATGGCCCGGCGGACCGGGGCGCCGCTGGTCCTCAACACCGACGCCCACGCGCCGGGGGACTTGATCTCGGAGTCCTTCGCGAGGGTGGTGGCGCTCGGGGCGGGCTTGACGGAGGCTGAGTACGCGGCCCTCCGTCGGAACATGGCCCGCCTGGCCGGGGTGGAGGGTGCGGCTTGAAGCGGGCCTTCGCGTTCATCCTTGCCGCGTCGCTTGCCGCTGGGTGCGCGGCGCCGGCTCCCCGGCCGCCGGAACTGGCATTCGCCCCGGTCCCGCCCTGGACCATGGAGGGGGGCGACGCCGGTCGTACGTCGCGGGGCGCCCCGATGGCGCCGGGTGGGTGGCACGTGGAGCGGATGATCGGCCTGGTGGAGAAGGACCGCTACGCGCCCCTCGAGAACGCGAGCCCGCTGTTGATCGAGGGTGCGGCGTACGTCGGGCATACCGGGAGGCGTTTCGAGGCGATCCTGAGCGATGGATCGCGTCTCTGGAGCATACCGACGAAGGGCAGGGTGTACACGACCCCGGCCTTCGTGGACGATCTGCTGGTGTTCGGGGACGACGAGGGGGTCGTCCAGGCCGTGGATCTCTTCGGGGCCGTGCGGTGGCGGTTCCCGCTCTCCTATCCGGTGGTGTCGAGCCCGGTGGCCGCCGACGGGAAGGTGTTCGTGGCCGTCTCGGACCAGAACGTGTTCGGCCTGGAGGCGGCGACGGGCCGCCCCCTCTGGCAGTACGGCCGCCGTTTCCCGCGGCGCAACGTGCTGTGGAGGTCCCTGGGTTTGAGCTTCGGGGACGGCCGGGTGTACGCCGGGTTCTCCGACGGGGCGGTCGTGGCGCTCGACGCCTCCCTCGGCCGCGTGCTCTGGCGGGCGGAGATCGGGGCCGCGGAGCTCTTCGGAGACGTGGCGGCCGGCCCCTCCTACCGGGACGGGCGGGTGTACGCCGGGGTGTCCCGGGGTCCGGTGGTCTGCCTCGATGGGGCCACGGGTGAGGAGATCTGGCGGGTGAACGTGGAGGCCGCCGCCGGGTTCGCCGTCGGGGACCACGTGCTCTACCTGGCGACGGTCTCCGGAGGGGTGGCGGCGCTCTCCCGGGCCGACGGAAAGCTGCTGTGGGAGACCGCTCTCGACGGAGGGGCCCCGACAGCGCCGGCGCTCGCGGGCGACCTCGTCGTGGCGGGCGCCTCGGAGGGGAGCCTGCTGGCCCTGGACGCGACCACGGGCGAGGTGCGAGCCCGGTACTGGCCCGGCTCGCGGCGTGCGCGGTCAGCCGACCGTTTCGGGGGGACAGGTGCTCTTCGTGTCGAACCGCGGCGTGCTCCACTGGCTGAGGTGAGGGATGGGACTCAGCGGGAAGCTGATCGGCGCCGGCGTCGGGTTCTTCCTCGGGGGACCTCTGGGCGCGGTGATCGGAGGCGTCATCGGCCACTACGTCAAGGACTCCCCCTTGGGCGGAGGGGCGGAAGGAGCCGACCCCCGGGTCCGGCAGCAGCAGCAGGAGTTGTACTTCGTCGCGAGCCTCGTCGGAATTCTCACGGCGATGATGAAGGCGGACGGAGAGGTCCGACCGGAGGAGGTCCGGGCCATCCGCACGTTCTTCTCGGAGCGTCTGGGCTACCGCGGCGAGTCCCTGGACATCCTGCGGGACCTCATCAAGCAGTTCCTGCGGACCGGTGTGGACATGGACGCCCTGTGCCGGGACGTCGCGGCCCGAGCCGACTACCCGACGCGACTGCTGCTCGTGGAGTGCATGCTCGACATCGGGATGGCCGACGGCCGGATGGACCCGACGGAGCACGCGGTGTTCGACCGCGCGGTGGGCCTCCTGGGGATCTCGGCGACGGACGTGCGCGGGCTGCTGGCCCGGACCCGGCCCCACCGGGACTTCGAGACCCTGGGGGTCTCCCCCGCCGCCAATGCCGAGGAGATCCGCAGCGCGTACCGAGAACTGGTCAAGAAGTACCATCCCGACCGGGTGGCCCATCTCGGCGACGAGTTCAAGCAGCTTGCCCACCGGAAGTTCCTGGAGGTGCAGGAGGCCTACGAGCGGGTGCGTCCGGCGGGCGGATAGGTTTCCCGGGTCGGGCGCCGGCGGAGGTCGGAAACGGCAGCAGGGCTCCCCGGGGGAGCCCTGCTGCCGTCACGGGCTCGGGTCTCGATCAGGCGGCGCGAACGTTCGCGGCCTGGGGACCCTTCGGGCCGTCCACCACATCGGACTCCACTTCCTGCCCCTCCGCGAGGGTCTTGAACCCCTCCATCTGGATGGCGGAGAAGTGGACGAACAAGTCCGGGCCGTCCTCCTGGGACACGAAGCCGTATCCCTTCTGATCGTTGAACCACTTCACCGTGCCTTTCGCCATGCCCCTGCCTCCTCTCGTGTTGCCGGGCGTTTCGCTCGTCGAAGCGCACGGACCGAGAGGGCCGGAGATTCCTTGGAGGTCGATCTCCGCGGTATCCCGATCCATCGCGCGGAAGAGGGCGCAGGGAAAGACCCCCCCCGCGCTTCTCTGGGGAAAATGGCTGGAGATTCCCATGTCTGGCTGTCAATCCCTTCCGGGGCGGGGAGCTTCACGGACCGGGGACGAGGCGATCACCTCGACTCTGGCAACTGGGAAGCGGCAGGCACGGGACCGGTTGGAGACCGGCGGGGCGGCTTGACACCCCGACGGCGTTTCCGATAGCTTCAGCGTTTCTTTTCCGCCGGACGTTCGGAGGGACCATGCTGGATGAGAAGATCCCCTTCGGCCTGACCTTCGACGACGTTCTCCTGGTGCCCGCCGGCCTCGGACATCCTGCCCGACCAGGTGGACGTGAGCACCTGGCTCACACCCAAGATCCGACTCAACATTCCCCTGCTCAGCGCGGCGATGGACACGGTGACCGAGGCCCGCACCGCCATCGCCATGGCCCAGGAGGGGGGCATCGGCATCATCCACCGGAACCTCACCGTCGAGGAGCAGGTGGCCGAGGTGGAGAAGGTCAAGAAGTCCGAGGCGGGGATGATCGTCGACCCCATTACCGTGGGGCCGGACCGCAAGGTGGCGGACGCCGTCGAGCTCATGGCCCGATACCGGATCAGCGGGGTTCCCATCACCGACGAGGAGGGCCGCCTGCTCGGCATCCTCACGAATCGGGACCTTCGGTTCGAGAAGAGCCTGGACCGGCCGGTGAGCGAGGTGATGACCCGGCGCAACCTGGTGACCGTTCCGCCGGGGACCACCCTGGAGCAGGCCAAGGAGATCCTCCACGAACACCGCATCGAGAAGCTTCCGGTGGTGGACGAGCACTTCGTGCTGCGGGGCCTGATCACCATCAAGGACATCGAGAAGGCCCGGCGTTACCCGGATTCCTGCAAGGACCCGATGGGCCGGCTGCGAGTCGGTGCGGCCGTGGGCGTGGGTGCCGACCGGGACGCGAGGGTGGAGGCCCTGCTCCGGCACGGGGTGGACGTGCTCGCGGTGGACACGGCCCACGGCCACTCCGCGATGGTTGTGGAGGCCGTACGCGCGATCAAGGCCCAGTGGCCGGAGGCCCAGGTGATAGCAGGCAACGTGGCGACGGCGGAGGCCACCGAGGCGCTGATCGCGGCGGGGGCGGACGCGGTGAAGGTGGGTGTCGGGCCCGGCTCCATCTGCACGACCCGCGTCGTCGCCGGCGCGGGAGTGCCCCAGGTGACCGCGATCGCCGAGGCCGCGCGGGTGGGGGATCGGAAGGGCGTCCCCGTCATCGCCGACGGCGGCATCAAGTACTCGGGGGACGTCACCAAGGCCATGGCGGCGGGCGCCTCCTCGGTGATGATCGGGAGCCTCTTCGCGGGCACCGAGGAGAGCCCCGGCGAACTGATCCTCTACCAGGGCCGCACGTACAAGGTGTACCGGGGCATGGGGTCCGTGGGCGCCATGAAGAGGGGCAGCCGGGACCGGTACTTCCAGGGCCTTCGGGACGAGTCGGAACTGGTGCCGGAGGGGATCGAGGGGCGGGTCCCGTACCGGGGCTCCATCTCGGCCAACGTCCACCAGCTCATCGGCGGACTGCGCGCGGGCATGGGTTACACGGGCTCCCGGTCGATCGAGGACCTGCGGAAACGGGCCCGGTTCCTCCGGATCTCTCCGGCCGGACTGCGGGAGAGTCACGTGCACGACGTCATCATCACCAAGGAAGCCCCCAACTATCGCGTCGAGAGCGTCTGAGGGGGGTGCGGGCGGCCATGGCGGACATCCACGACCAGAAGGTACTGATCCTCGACTTCGGTTCCCAGTACACGCAGCTCATCGCCCGCCGCGTGCGGGAGAGCCGCGTGTACTGCGAGATCCACCCCTGCACCACCCCGTTCGAGCAGATCGAGGCGTTCCGGCCGGGGGGCATCGTCCTTTCCGGAGGTCCCTCGAGCGTGTACGACCCGGGGGCTCCCCTGGTGGACCCCCGGATCTTCGACCTGGGGGTGCCGGTGCTCGGCATCTGTTACGGGATGCAGCTCATGACGCACCTGCTGGGGGGGCGCGTCGCCCGGGGGCTGCGGAGGGAGTACGGCCTCGCCCACCTGCGGGTGGACGAGCCGCGGGGGATCCTCCTCGGCTTCTCCGGGGAGGCGGTGCCGGTGTGGATGAGCCACGGCGACCGGATCGAGGCGCTGCCGCCGGACTTCTCCGTGCTCGCCCACAGCGAGAACTCGCCGGTGGCGGCCATGGTCCACCGCGAGAGGCCGTTCTTCGGCGTGCAGTTCCATCCCGAGGTGGTGCACACGCCGCGGGGCACGGAGATGCTGGAGAACTTCCTCTTCGACGTGTGCGGGATGGAGCCCACCTGGACGATGGGGTCCTTCATCGAAGCCGCCATAGCGGACATCCGCACGCGCGTCGGAGACGGTCACGTCATCTGCGCCCTGTCCGGCGGTGTGGACTCCTCGGTGGTGGCGCTTCTCCTGCACAAGGCCCTGGGCGAGCAGCTCACCTGCATCTTCGTGGACAACGGGGTGCTGCGGAAGGGCGAGGCGGAGAAGGTGGTGCGCACCTTCCGTGACCACTTCCACCTGAACCTGCGCCACGTGGAGGCCAGCGACCTCTTCCTCGAGAAGCTCCGCGGGGTGACCGAGCCCGAACAGAAGCGCAAGATCATCGGCAACGAGTTCATCGACCTGTTCGAGCGGGAAGCCCAGGCGCTCGGGCAGGCGGAGTATCTGGCCCAGGGGACGCTGTACCCGGACGTGATCGAGAGCGTGTCGTTCAAGGGGCCGTCGGCCACCATCAAGAGCCACCACAACGTGGGCGGCCTGCCGGAGCGCATGCACCTGAAGCTGATCGAGCCGCTGCGGGAGCTCTTCAAGGACGAGGTGCGCGAGGTGGGGAGGGAACTGGGCCTGCCCGAGGAGATCATCGAGCGCCACCCCTTTCCCGGGCCGGGCCTGGCGATCCGGATCCTGGGCGAAGTGACGCGGGAGCGGCTCGACATCCTCCGGGAGGCCGACGCCATCGTGCGGGAGGAGATCACTCGGGACGGGTTCCACCGGAGCGTCTGGCAGTGCTTCTGCGTGCTGCTGCCGGTGAAGACCGTCGGAGTGATGGGGGACGAGCGGACCTACGAGAACGTGGTGGCGGTGCGGTCGGTGAACTCCCTGGACGGCATGACGGCGGACTGGTCCCGGCTGCCCTACGAGCTGCTGGGACGCATCTCCAACCGGATCATCAACGAGGTGCGAGGGGTCAACCGGGTGGTGTACGACATCTCGTCGAAACCTCCGGCCACGATCGAGTGGGAGTAAGATGGGGAGGGGCATCCCCATCGTCATCTCGGCTCCCTCGGGAGCGGGGAAGTCGACCCTCGTGCGCGGGCTGCGTTCCCGGCTGGACGGGATCGGGTTCAGCGTTTCCCACACGACCCGGGCGCCTCGTGCCGGAGAGAGTGCGGGAGAGGACTACCACTTCGTGGACCGCCCGACCTTCGAGTCCCTCGTCGCCCGGGGAGGGTTCGCGGAGTGGGCGGAGGTGCACGGCAACCTCTACGGCACCAGCCTCCGCGAGTTGGCCCGAAGCCTCGACGAGGGGCTCGACGTGGTGCTGGACATCGACGTCCAGGGCGCGAAGCAGATCGCCGAGAAGGTGGAGGGGGCCGTGCTGGTCTTCGTGCTGCCTCCCGCCCCGGAGGAGTTGAGGGGCCGTCTCCGGAGGCGGGCGTCGGAGCCGGAGGACGTGGTGGAGAGGCGGCTCGCGAACGCCCGGGCCGAGATGGAGCAGGCGCGCGGGTACGACTACCTCCTCGTCAACGACGACGTGGAGCGCGCCCTGGGAGAGTTGTGCGCGATCGTTCGTGCGGAGCGTTGCCGCACGAAGCGTCGCCTGGAAGAACTGGACCGCGTGCTGGGTTCGAACGCCCGGTGACGCGGCGAGCGAAAGGAGGGACCGAGTGGCCCGAGTAACCGTGGAAGACTGTCTCGAGGTGGTATCCAACCGCTTCGCCCTGGCCATGGGGGCATCCCAGCGGGCGAAGCAGCTCCTCCGGGGCGCGCCCCCGCTGGTCAGGACGAAGAACAAGTTCATCGTCACGGCCCTGCGGGAGATCGCCGAGGGCAAGGTGACCCTCAAGGAGAGGATGCTGACCACGCCCGGCGAGTAGCGGGTCGCAGACACGGACCCCATGCACCGCCTTCACGACGTCCTCGAGAAGGTCCAGTCGCACCACGCGGACGCGAGCCTGGACCTTCTCCGGAAGGCGTACGTCTTCGCGGCCAAGGTCCACCAGGACCAGACGCTGCGCTCGGGAGACCCCTACCTCTCCCACTCCCTCGCCGTCGCCGAAATCCTCGCGGACCTCCACATGGACGAGGTCACGGTGGCTTGCGGGCTCCTCCACGACGTGGCGGAGATGGCTGCGGCCCCGCCGGAGGCTCTTCGCGAGCATTTCGGCGAAGAGATCGCGGGCATCGTCGACTCCCTGAGCCGGTTGGCGCAGGTCACCTACTCGTCGCGCAAGCAGGAACAGGCGGAGTCCTTCCGGCGGTTGATCCTCGGCATGGCGAACGACGTGCGGGTGGTCATCGTGAAGCTCGCCGACCGACTGCACAACATGCGCATCCT
This sequence comes from uncultured delta proteobacterium, assembly GCA_963707045.1. Classification (GTDB taxonomy): domain Bacteria; phylum Desulfobacterota; class Deferrisomatia; order Deferrisomatales; family JACRMM01; genus CAZGRT01. The sequence continues at coordinate 276,655 of CAVPOV010000024.1, read as the reverse complement.
GGGCGAAGCCCCCCGCGCCCAGCAGGTCCCGCTGGCGCAGGAAACCCTCGACGTCTACGCCCCCTTGGCCAACCGGCTCGGAATCCACCGCCTCAAGAGCGAACTGCAGGACCTCGGGCTCCGGTACACGATGCCCGACGTGTACGAGGACCTGGAGCGCAAGGCGGAGCAGCGACTGACGGAGCGCGAGCAGTACCTCGCCGAGGTCCAGGAGATCCTGGTGGGGATCCTCGCGGAGAGCGAGTTGGAGGGGAGCGTCTCGGGGCGCCCGAAGCACATCTACTCCCTCTACCGGAAGATGCAGGAGCAGGACATCGGGTTCGACCAGGTCTACGACCTGATCGCGTTCCGCATCATCCTCCGTGAGGTCCGCGACTGCTATGCCGCGCTTGGAGCCATCCACGCGCGGTGGACGCCGGTGCCCGGCCGCTTCAAGGACTACATCGCGCTCCCCAAGCCGAACCTGTACCAGTCTCTCCACACGACGGTGATCGGGCCTCGGGGCCAGCCGATGGAGGTCCAGATCCGCACCGAGGATATGCACCGCATCGCCGAGGAGGGGATCGCGGCCCACTGGCGCTACAAGGAGAAGAGGGCGGCCGGTGCCGACGACCGGGTCTTCCACTGGCTGCGCCAACTGGTGGAGGCTCACAAGGACATCGGCGACGCACAGGAGTTCCTGGAGAGCGTCAAGGTCGACCTCTATCCCGACCTCGTCTTCGTCTTCACCCCGGCGGGGGAACTGGTGGAACTGCCGCGGGGGGCGACTCCGGTGGACTTCGCCTACGCGGTGCACAGCCAGGTGGGCGAGCAGTGCGTCGGCGCCAAGGTCAACGGACGGATGGTTCCCCTGAGCCACCGCCTGAAGAACGGGGACCGGGTCGAGATCACCACCTCCAAGCACCACACCCCCAGCGCGGACTGGCTCGAATTCGTCCAGACCTCCAAGGCCCGGAACAAGATCCGGCAGTGGGTCAAGACCCAGCAGCGTCAGCGTTCGGTGGAACTCGGGCGGGATCTGTGCGACCGGGAGTTCCGGAAGGCCGGCCGGAGCCTGGCCAAGGCGCTGAAGTCCGGGGAGTTCGAGGCGGCGGCGCAGCGTTTCGGGTTCAATCGGGACGAGGAACTGCTCGAGGCCGTGGGATACGGGCGCACGTCGGCCCGGCAGGTCCTGGGCAAGGTGTACCCCGACCTGGAGGAGCGGGAGGTTGCGGAACCGAAGAAGCCGCGTCGAGCCGCGCAGGCGGCCGAAGGGCATCGTCATCCAGGGAGTCGGCGACGCGATGGTGCGGTTCGCGAGGTGCTGCAATCCGCTGCCGGGGGAGGCGGTCGTGGGGTTCGTCACCCGGGGCCACGGGTTGGCCGTCCACACCGCCGACTGCCCCAACATGCGCAGGCTCGACGCGGAGCGGCGCGTCGACGTGGAGTGGGGACGGGGAGAGGGCATCGCGCACCCGGTGAAGATCCGGGTGTCCTGCCAGGACCGGAAGGGGATCCTGGCGGCGATCACGCAGGCGCTGGCCCAGTTCGACGTCAACGTGGCGAAGGCGGACGTGCGCACCTGGTCCGCGGGCGAGGCCGAGTGCAACTTCGAGATCCTGGTCGAGGACCTCGACCGGCTCCAGAAGATCCTGGGCGCGATCCAGGCGCTGCGCGGCGTGAGCCGGGTCACGCGGGTGAAGACCTGACCCTGAGCCGGGGAGCTTCGTCCCACCCGACGGAGGAAGCATGAGGACGTGCGTGTCCACCGAGAAGGCCCCGGCGGCCATCGGCCCTTACAGTCAGGCGGTCGCTGCGGGCCCCTACCTGTTCTGCTCCGGGCAGATCCCTCTGGACCCGGCGACGGGCGCGCTGGTGTCCGGCGGGATCGAACCGCAGACCCGGCGGGTCCTGGACAACCTGTCGGCCGTTCTTGCCGCGGCAGGCTCGTGCCTGGGGGACGTCGTGAAGACCACCGTCTTTCTCTCGGACCTCTCGGACTTCGCGGCCATGAACGCGGTGTATGCCGAGTACTTCCCGGAGGCCCCGCCGGCCCGGTCCACCGTGCAGGTGGCCGCCCTCCCGAAGGGTGCGGCGCTGGAGATCGAGGCGCTCGCCTTCCGCGGACAGGGGAGGGGACGAGGCCTCAGCGCCGTGGAGTGGGCGCCGTGACGGGAAGGGGGCTCTCCTGAGCCAGGCCTTCCTGCTGCTCCTGATGTTCGGGGTGGGAGCTCTTTCGGCGCTCCAGCCTTCGATCAACGCGCGGCTCGCGGACCGGGTGGGGGGCGTGCTCCCCAGCGCGGCGGTCTCGTTCGCCGTGGGTGCGCTGGCGCTGCTGGCCGTGGTGGGCGCGACCGGGCGGGCGGCGGAACTGAAGGGGGTTGGAGGTGCCTCCTGGTGGGAACTGACCGGGGGGGTCATCGGAGCCGCCTACGTGGCCGCCACGATCCTAGTGTATCCTCGGGTCGGTACCGCGGCCGGCATGGCCTCGGTGATCGCGGCCCAACTGACCGCGGGTCTGCTCCTGGACCGTGCCGGCGCCTTCGGCTTTCGGCAGATCGAGTTGGACGGCCGGCGCCTTCTGGGAGTCGGGCTCCTCCTGCTCGGAGCGATCCTCGTCTACAGACGCTGAAGCGGGAGCGCGCGGGAGGTGCCGGCCCGCCCCCGGGAGGGTGCCGTGATCGTGACGTCCCACCGGTGGAAGGTCCTGTCCTGGGCGCTCTACGACTGGGCCAACTCGGCCTTCGCCACCACGGTCATGGCCGGGTTCTTTCCGTTGTTCTTCAAGCAGTACTGGAGCGTCGGCGCGGACGTGACCCGGAGCACCTTCCGGTTGGGCGTGGCCAACGCCCTCGCCAGCGTCATCGTGGTCGCGCTCGCGCCGGTGCTGGGCGCCATCGCGGACCGGGGCGGCGTCGAAGAAGCGGTTCCTCCTATTCTTCGCTGCCGTGGGCGTCGCGGCGACGGCGAGCCTGTACGCGGTCGGGGCCGGGCGGTGGGGAGTGGCCGCCGCCTTGTACGTGGCTGCCGCCATCGGCTTCTCCGGCGGCAACGTGTTCTACGACGCCCTGCTGGTCTCGATCGCCGGACGAGGATCGGGTGGACTTCGTCTCGGCCCTCGGGTTCGCGGCTGGGCTACCTGGGCGGGGGGATCCTCTTCGCGGTCAACGTGGCCATGGTGCTGATGCCGGCCGCGTTCGGCATCGCCGACTCCACCCAGGCCGTGCGGATCTCCTTCCTGACCGTGGCGGTCTGGTGGGCGGTGTTCAGCGTGCCGGTCTTCCTCTTCGTCGCCGAGCCGCGGGGTGGCGAGCGGGTCCCGTGGCGCACGGCCGTCCGAGGCGGCTTCCGACAGCTCGCGGCGACCTTTCGGGAGATCCGGCGGCTCCGGGTCGTCTTCCTGTTCCTCGCGGGCTACTGGCTCTACATCGACGGCGTGGACACGATCGATCCGGATGGCGGTGGACTACGGCATGTCCATCGGGCTACCGTCGAACTCCCTGATCACTGCTCTCCTCGTCACCCAGTTCGTGGGTTTTCCCGCGGCGATCGCCTTCGGGAAGTTCGGCGAGCGGGCTCGGTCCCAAGACGGGCATCCTGCTCGGCCGTGGGCGTCTACGTGCTGGTCTGCCTGTCTGGGCCTACGTCATGGACAGCGAGTGGGACTTCTATGGGGCTGGCGGTGGTGATCGGACTGGTGCAGGGCGGCGTCCAGTGCCTGAGCCGCTCCCTCTACGCGCGCATCATCCCGCCGGGGAAGGCTGGCGAGTTCTTCGGCTTCTACAACATGCTCGGGAAGTTCGCGGCGGTCATCGGGCCCGTGCTGATGGGTTGGGTGGCCGTCGCCACGGGCGAGCCGCGGAGGGCGATCTTCGCCGTCACGTTCCTGCTCGTGGCGGGCGGGGGGATTCTCTACTTCGTGGATGAGGAGGAGGGCCGCCGTCAGGCCAGGGCCTTGGAGCGGCTCTGAACCGGCACCGACTCCCTTGCCCCGATGGCCCCCCGGGGAGGTCCGTCGCTCAGGCGGACCCGGCCGCACCGAGGCGGGCGAGGAGAGACTCGAGGGCCTTCTTGCGGTCCTTGAGCCCTTCCCGGAATTCCATGCGGTCGGTGTCCGCGATCTCCATGCGAAGGTCGGAGAGGTAGCTGTCGAGTACGTCCTTCAGGGTCGTCACGTCCGCTTCGGAGAGTTCGATCCGCACCATGGGTGCCTCCTTTCCCAATGAAGACGACGCCCCAACGATAGCCCTGCGGGGGATCGCGTCAAGGGGTGCGGTCCGGGCTGCTCAGCGCCAGTTCTGGAAGATGACTACCGATGCGGGGGCGATTGCCGTGAACAGGGCCCCCGGGTAGAGGATGTACTCGGCCCGAAGACGGGTCCGTTGGCGGCGGTGCATGGCGCGGATGTAGATGCTCGACGCGAGCACGACGGTCACTCCGAGCAGGACCTTCGGGACGATCAGCCCGTAGACTTCCCCGAAGTGTTCGATGTAGCCCTGCAGCAGGGGGTTCATCTCGCGCAGTTCCCTCTGCACGAGGCCCGACATGGTGATGAGGTAGTCCGACAGGGAGGCGGCCGCGTAGGCGAACAGCGCCAAGGCGAAGTCCCAGTCGAAGGCGAAGCGGCGCGGGGTCGGGTGGGTCTGGGCGGTCGTCATGGTCATCCCTGCCAGGAGACGGCGGTCCGTGGTCCGTGCCTCCCCATCAAGCAAGGCTCGGGCCAGGACACGCGGCAGAGCCGGAAGCGGGGCCCGTCGCCGAAATCCAGGGGATGCCCGTTTGGCGGCTGCTCGGGGGAGTGGCGTCCGAGGGCAGGAAAGGGAATCGTTTTGCCCACCCCGTGGTCACGGGCACCCGACGGCGCGGAACACCGCGGAGAAGTCCTCCTCCCCGAGGCCGAGGGCGCGGGCCCGCTTGAAGGTCTCGTTGCTTGCGGCCGCTCCGGCCAGGGGCTGGGACAATTCGTCGGCCAGGGCGAGGGCCAGCCGGAGGTCCTTCTGGGCGTGCTTCAGCGGGAAGGCCGCCGCGAAGTCCCCCGCCGCCATCCGGGGCCCCTTGGTGCGAAAGAGCGGGTTCGCCATGACGCCGGCGTCGAAGATCTCGAGAACCTGGTCTGAGGCAAGTCCGGCCCTCCCGGAGAGGGCGAGTCCCTCGCTGAGGGCCACCATCATCTGGGCCATCACCAGGTTCACGGTGAGCTTCATGGCTGACGCTTTGCCCGTCTCCCCGAGGTACACGCTCTTCTTGCTCAGGGGTGAGAAGGCGGGCAGCAGTTCGTCGTAGAGGGAGCGGTCCCCGGCCGCGAGGATGATCAATTTCCCCTCCTCCGCGGGCTGTCGACTGCCGGAGACCGGCGCCTCCAGGAATCGTCCGCCCCGGGTCTGCACCGCCTCCCCGATGCGCCGCGACGTGGCGGGGTCGACGGTGGAGAAGTCGACGTAGGCCTTCCACGGCCCCATCGCCTCGAGTACGCCGTTCCTTCCGAAGCACAGCTCCGTCGAGGCGCCTGGATCGGCGACCATCGCGAAGATGACCGGACTGGTTTCGGCCACCTCGGCCGGCGAGGCCGCCGCGCGGGCGCCTTCCGCGACCAGCGGGTCACAGCGGGAGGCGGTCCGGTTCCAGACCGTCAGGTCGTAGCCGGCCCGCAGCAGATTGCGAGCCATGGCCGTTCCCATGATCCCGAGTCCCAAGAAACCGATCTTGTTCATCGCACGACTCCCTTGGGCAACGGTCCTACGCGGCGGGGGACGAGGTGTGGGGCCACCCTACCACCGGATTCGTGCACCCGCGACTCGGGAGGGGGTTTCCGATACAATGGCGCCCCCTTGAGGCGGGCCGCCCGGGGCGTCAGAGCGCGTTGGTCTCCGCAGCGACGGGAGCCTCCCGGGGCCTCCGGCGCGCGGAACCTTGCCTGGGAGATGAGGAAGCATGGACTGGAAGACCCTCGTGACGACGTTCGGCCTGGTGTTCCTCGCGGAACTCGGCGACAAGACGCAGCTCGCGACCCTCAGCTTCGCCGCCGGCGGGAAGCACCCCCTGTCGGTGTTCGTGGGTGCGTCGCTGGCCCTCGTCCTGACCAGCCTGCTCGCCGTGCTCCTCGGCTCGGCTGCGGGTGCGTGGCTCCCGCGAAACTGGGTGCGGATCGGGGCTGCCACGTTCTTCATCGGTGCCGGAATCCTCATCCTGCTCAACCGGGGATAGGACGTGCTCGACGCCCTGGACCTGCGAAAGTCCTACGGCGGTCAGACGGTCCTGGACGGCGCCTCCTTCCAGCTCGGGGACGGGGAGCGCTGGGCGCTGGTCGGGCCCAACGGGGCGGGGAAGACGACCCTGCTGCGAATCCTCGCTCGGGAGGAGGCGCCCGACGGCGGAGAGGTGCGCCGGCGGCGGGGGCTCGAGGTGGGATACCTCCGCCAGGAGCAGGAGGCCGAGACGGAACAGGCGCTCCTGTCCTACGTGGAGGACGTGGCCCAGGACGTGCGCCACCTGCGTTCGGAGTTGCGTGCGTTGGAGGCCGCGCTGGGCGCGGGGGACTCGGATCCCAAGACCATCGCCCGCTACGGCCACCTCCAGACCCGGTTCGAGCACCTCGGCGGGTACGCCCTGAAGGCGAGCGCGGAGCGCATCCTCGAAGGCCTCGGCTTCTCGGCGTCGGACTTCGGCAGCCCCCTGGCTTCCTTCTCCGGCGGCTGGAGGATGCGCGCGGCCCTCGGGCGCATCCTGCTGCGGGAGCCCGACCTCGTCCTCCTCGACGAGCCCACGAACCACCTGGACATCGTGACGTTGGAATGGCTCGAGGCCCATCTCCGGGAGAGCCCGAGCGCCTACCTGATCGTCTCCCACGACGTCGCGTTCCTCGACCGCGTGGCCCAGGGGGTGCTCGCCCTCGAGGCCGGGCGGGTGGTCCGGACGAAGGGGCCCTTCGCCCAGTACCGCGCCGAGCGCCGGCTGCGGGCGGAGCAGGCGCGGGCCGCTCGGCAGAACTGGGAGCGGCGTCGCGCGGAGACGGAGGCTTTCGCGGAGAGGTTTCGATACAAGGCGACCAAGGCGCGCCAGGTGCAGGCGCGGCTGCGCCAGTTGGACAAGGACGAGGCCCCGCCCCCCCCGCCCGCGGACGACGCCGTGCTTCAGATCTCCCTTCCCCAGCCCGAGAGGTCGGGGCGGCACGTGGCGAGCCTCGAGGACGTGGTGGCCGGCTACGAGGGCCGCACGGTCTACCGGGGGCTGAACCTGCGGATCGACCGAGGCGAGAAGGTGGTCCTCATCGGACCGAACGGCGCGGGCAAGTCCACGCTGCTGAAGCTCCTGGCGGGTGCCCTGGCTCCGGGAGAGGGGCGGGTGGTCTTCGGTCACAACGTCGGGGTGAGCTACTTCGCCCAGCACCAGTTGGAGCAGCTCGACCCGCGAAACACGGTGCTCGGGGAAATGCAGCGGCTGCCCGGGTACCGCGGCGAGCTCGAGCTGCGCTCGGTCCTCGGGGCCTTCCTCTTCTCCGGGGACGCGGTGGAAAAGCCGGTCGCGGTCCTCTCGGGGGGAGAGCGAAGCCGCCTGGTGCTGGCGAAACTGCTCGCCGCGCCCGGTAACTTCTTCCTGCTGGACGAGCCGACGAACCACCTCGACCTGCAGGCGTGCGAGGTGCTCAAGCAGGCCCTCGAGGCGTTCTCGGGCACCCTGTGCCTCATCACCCACGACCGAGACCTGATCGACCGGGTCGCCACGAAGCTGCTTTGGGTGGAGGCGGGTCGGGTCGAGGAGTTCCTCGGGAACTACACCGATCTCCTGGCGAAGCGCGTCGGGCCGGGGGCTCGGGAGGCACCGGGCCGCCCGGCGGCGAGCGCGGAGGCGAAGGACGTTTCGCGACCCGCGCGCAAGGACATCCGGCGCCGGGAGGCGGAGAAGCGCGAGACCTTGCGGCGGGAGGTTGGCCCGCTGCGCAGCCGGGTGGAGCGGTTGGAGTCGGAGATCGGCGAGACCGAGCGCAGGCTGGCCCAGGTGGAGGCCTCCCTGGCCGTTCCGGAGACCTACGGGGACCCCGGACGTGCGGCGGCCCTTGCCCGGGAGAGGAGCGACCTCGGTCGTGTGGTGGAGGCGCTGACGGCGGACTGGGAGCAGGCGGCAACCGAGTTGGAAGAGAGGGAGGCGGCGCTGCGGGCGCAACTGGAGGAGACGCCGTGAACGAAGGCACGCCGGAGGGCCTGTCCGCGTCGCCCCCGGGACGCGGCTCGACGGGGGCCTCGCTCCGTGCACTCGCCTCGCTGGATACGGTGGAGGTGCGGCTCGCCCGTTGGGCGGAGACGCTGCGCGTCCTCGACCCCGGGGAAGCGGCTCGGCTGCTCGACGACGCGGTGCGGGGGGCAGCCCGCCGAGAGCCGGACGCCTTGAGGGCGTACCTGCCGCTCCTGGACCTGCCTGCGCTCTCGGAGCACGCCGGGGCCGGCCGCCTCGCGGAAGTGCTGGAGGCGGCCCGGGCGTCCGACCGGGACGGGTGCCTGCTACTCCTCGAGTACCCCGGCGCCGCGAGGCAGCAGGCGCCGGAGAAGCCGGCTTCCGATCCCCTGCTCGCCGGGGTGTCCCTCGGGCACCGGAAGACCGCCGCTCGAGGGCTTCGGGGAAGCCTCCTGGAGCGGATCCTCAAGGATCCGGACCCCCGGGTGGCGGCCGAGGTGGTGCGCAATCCCCGGCTCCGGGAGTCCGAGGTGCTGGCCATCGCGAGCCGACGCCCGTGCCCCCCGGCGGTGTTCGACTCCATCGTCCGGACCGCGGGCTGGGTGACCCGCCCGGCCATCCAGCGGGCCATCGCCTTCAACCCCTACGCGCCCCCCCGCCTGGCCTCGGCGCTGTGCGTGCTTCTGGCCTCCCCCGACCTGGCGGCCGTGTCGAACGACGAAGGGCTCCATCCCGGCGTGCGGGATGGAGCCCTTCAGGTGCTCCGGTGGAGGCGCGCGGAGGAGGGCGACTAGGCCTCGTTCTTCTCCTTCTCCGGGCGCTTCTCCTCGATCTCCTCGCGCTTGTCCGGCGTCACGTCGATGGCTTCCGGCTCGTTCATCGCCTTCTTGAAGCTCCGGATCCCCTTGCCCAGCCCTCCCATCAGCTCCGGGATCTTCTTGCCGCCGAAGACCACGAGGACGATGACGAGGATGATGAGCCACTCGCTGCCGCCCGGCATGCCGAACATGGAAGAACCTCCGCGAAAGCCCGGGACGTCGCCGTTTCTCCTCGGCCTCCCGGGGACGGCCGACGGACGGAGGATACCACAAGAGGCCGGGGGAAACCCGGCCGCGCCCCGGTGCCCGGCGCGCGATCAGTGCGCCTCGTAACCCCGCGCCAGGTTCTCGAACGTGGTGAACTCGCTCAGGAAGGCCAGCTTCACGATGTCGGTCGGGCCGTTTCGCTGCTTTCCGACGATGATCTCCGCGATCCCCTTGTCCGAGCTCTCCTTATTGTAGACCTCGTCCCGGTAGATGAACATTATGACGTCCGCATCCTGCTCGATCGCGCCGGATTCCCGGAGGTCGGAGATGAGCGGGCGCTTGTCCGAGCGGGACTCCACCCCCCGGTTGAGCTGGGACAGCGCCACCACCGGTACCGACAGCTCCTTGGCGAGTCCCTTGAGGGAACGGGAGATCTCGCTGATCTCCTGTTCGCGGATGTCGTAGGAGCCCCGCGCCCGCATGAGCTGGAGGTAGTCGACCACCACCAGCCCCACGTCGGCCTCGCTCTTCAGCCGCCGGGCCTTCGCCCGGACCTCTAGGGTCGAGATCCCCGGGGTGTCGTCGATGAAGATGGGAGCCTCCGCCAGGGTGCCCGCCGCGCGGGTGAGCTTGGGCCAGTCCGAATCGCGGAGCATCCCCCGCCGGAGCCGGTGGGAGTCGATCCGGGCCTCGGAGCACAGGAGTCGCATCACGAGCTGCTCCTTGCTCATCTCCAGGCTGAAGAACGCCACGGAAGTTCCCATTTCGATGGCCGCGTGCTGGGCGATGTTCAGCACGAAGGAGGTCTTCCCCATGCCGGGTCGCCCGGCCACGATGATCAGGTCGGAGCGCTGGAACCCGGCCGTGAGCTGGTCGAGGTCGTGGTAGCCCGTGGGGACTCCGGTGACCAGGTCCTTGTGCTCGTAGAGTTCTTCGATCTTCGCGAACGTGTCCCGGAGGATGTCCTTCACCCGGACGAAGGAGGGACGGACCTTCCGGGCCGTGACCTCGAAGATGGCCTTCTCGGCGCGGTCGAGGTACTCCTCCACGTCGTCGTCGGAACCGTACCCTTCGCTGGCGATCTCGGTGGAGACCCAGATGAGCTTGCGCTGCACGGCGCGCTCGCGAACGATCCGCGCATAGTGGACCGCGTTCTCGACGGACGGCACGTGGCTCGTGAGGCCCGCCACGTAGGCGGCGCCGCCCACCTTTTCCAGGAGGTCCTTCTGGCGAAGGCCCTCGGTGGCGGTGACGAGGTCGATGGGAGACCCCCGCTCCGAGAGTTCCAGCATCAACTCGTAGAGCAGGCGGTGTCCCGTTCGGTAAAAGTCCTCTCGGTCGAGGACTTCGACGATGTGGGGGAGGACGTCGTTGTTCAACAGGATGGCCCCGAGCACCCCGGCCTCGGCTTCGAGGCTGTGGGGCGGGACTCGGCTCAGACTGGAGGCGGCTTCGGCGGGCATCCCAACCTCGGGGGAAGGGGCCGCGGGGCGGCTCGCGCCGGTCCCGCGGCCGTGCGGTCTACGCTTCGCCCTCCCTCTCCACGACCACGTTCACCTTGGCCTTCACCTGGCCCTGGAGGCGGATCGTGACGGCGAATTCGCCCAGGGCCTTGATCGGCTGGTCCAGGGCGACCTGCTTCCTGCTGATCGGGAAACCCTTCTGGGCGATCGCGTCCCCGATGTCCAGGTGGGTGACCGACCCGAAGAGCTGCCCCTGCTCGGAGGTCTTGCGCTGAAACACCAGCCGGGTCCCCTCGACGGCCGCCGCCAGTTCCTGGGCCTTCGAGATCTCCCGAAGCCGCTTCTTCTCGAGCGCCTTCTTCTGGTGCTCCACCGCCTTGACGTTGCGGGGGTCGGCCAACGTTGCGAACCCCCGGGGGATTAGATAGTTGCGGGCGTAGCCGTCCTTCACGGAGACGACGTCTCCGACGGTGCCCAGGTTCTCCATCGTTTCCTTCAGGATGATCTTCATCGTTTCGCCTCCTGTCCGGAGAAAGCGTTGATCACGTGTGCGAGCCCTGCTCGGGAGGCCTCGCCCACCGGGTGCGGAAGTCGAGCCAGAGGTCGAAGGCTCCCACGCCGGCGATGAGCAGCATCACGGGCAGTTGTACGAAGAGCAGGGCGTAGGCCACGGCCTGGAGCGGACGCGGCAGCCCCCGTGCGTTGAACAGGTTGTGAGTGACCGCGAGGCCCTGGAGGAAGTAGACCGCCAGGACCGCGACGAACACGTTCAAGGCCACCGTCCCCAGGGGCCCCGCCCCGAGGAATCCCAGCAAACCGGACCCGATCAAGACCCAGATCCACGCTTCCGGGGCGCGCCACTGGGACCACGAGGCCCCCTCCGACGATCGCTGGACCCGGCGGAGGAGGGCGCCGTTGAGCCACCCCGACAGGATCGCCAGCACGGCGTGGAGACCTGGGAAGAGCCGGGAGAGGATCCGCCCGGTCTCGTCCCGCCAGGTCTGCAGGGCCAGCGCGGCCTCGGGATCCTGGGTCGCCGCGTACAACACGGCCTCGGCCTGCTCCAGCGCCTCCCGAATCGTGAGGCCCACGTACTCCAGCGGGCCCGCACCCTGCGCCGCGCCGAGCAGCGCGGCCGCCCCCCAGAATGCGACCACGGAGAGGAGGGCGAAGCTGCCCACCACCCACCCGGGCGGTCGGCCGGCGCGCTCCGAGAGTCCCATCGCGCAGCCGCCGGCCCCGAACTGGGCGGCGTAGACGGCGGCGCCGATGGGGCCCGCGGCCACACCGAGCGCGAGCGCTGCGGAGCCCACCGACACCCAGGCCCCCGTGACGCCGTGCCGCCGCGCCGCCACGGCCACCGGCAGCGGGCTCAGCAGGCACAGTACGAAGCCCAACGGAGGCAGCCACACCGCCGCCGCGAACAGGGCCGCGGAGATCACCCCGGCGAGCAGCGAGTCCCGGGTTCGGGCGGCTGCCTTCGGGGCTGCTGGGGCGCTCAAGTCCTCAGGTTGCTCGTGTAGGGAAGCAGAGCCACGTTGCGAGCCCGCTTGATCTCGACAGCGAGCAGTCGCTGGTGCTGTGCACAGTTCCCGCTGATCCGGCGCGGCACGATCTTGCCCCGGTCGGACAGGAACTGGTTGAGCGCCATCGGCTGCTTGTAGGTCAGGGCCATGTCCTTGTTCTTGCAAAAGCGGCAAACCTTGGGACGCCGCTGCCTGCGTACGGGTCTAGCCATGTCTGCAACTCCTCGATCGTGGAAGGGACCGGGTCACCCGGGCGCCTCAAGGCGCCCTCAGCCCTCGTCCTCGTTCGTCTCTTCGTCCTGCTCCTCGCCCTCGTCCGTACCCTCGTCCGTGCCCTCCTCCGACTCCTCGTCCGCTGCGCCCGCCGGTTCGTCCGCTTCGGGGGCTGCCTCCTGGGTCGGCTTGGCAGAAGTTTCGGCGTGGATCTCCACGGGCTCCGGCAGGGACTCGGGGTCCACCGCCTCTTCGAGCTTCACGGTCTGGAACTTCACCACCGTGTCGAGCAGGTTGAGCCTCCGGTCGAGTTCGGTCGCCACCCGCGGCACGCCCGCGTACTCGAGCAGCAGGTAGAAACCCTTCCTGCGGCCCTTGAGCTCGTAGGCGAGATCGCGCACGCCCCAGCGCTCCGTCTTCAGCACCCGGCCGGATGCCTGGGAGACGTACTCCCGGGTCTTCTGGACGAGTTCTTCCGTGCCTTCGGGCCCCAAACCGGGGTCGAAGATCATCAACGTCTCGTACCGCCTCCACTTTTCCGCCATCGAACTCTCCTCTCGGGTCGGGAGCCCCCGGTTCAGGCCGGGAGCAAGGAGAAGGCGGTCCGACCCTGGGCCGTGACCGCCGGGGTGAATCGCGCCTTATACCTGAACGGCGAGCCGCGTTCAAGGTGGCAGCGGCCCCGGGATCGCGCGCCGCGGGTCGGCCCGGAGGGGGGGGCCGCCGTCAGAGCTCGTCCATGACGGAGAGGACCCGAGCCTTGGCGCGCATGTAGGCGTGCAGGGCGCTCGCGTAGTCCGTCCGCGCCACGGTGAGGGAGAGTTGAGCGTCCGTGACATCGAGGAAGGTCGCCACGCCGTAGCGGTAGGAGGTCTCCGCGAGTTCCAGCGCCTTCTCGGCCTGGGTGATGTTGAGGCGGGTGGCCGGGATCACCTGCTCGGAGTCGTTGAGTTCGTCGAGGGAGACCTTGGCTTCCAGGGAGATGGACTCGCGAAGCTGCTCGATCGCGATGCGGCTGTCCCGGAGCTGGCTCGACGCCTGGGCGATCTGCCCCCGGGTCCGCCACCCGTCGAAGAGAGGCACGCGGAGGAAGACCCCGGCGGCCCAGACTTCCCGGTTGGCGTTGAGGTTCTCGAAGTCCTCGGAGGCGTACCCGTAGTCGGCCTGGAGGGTCACCTCGGGCTTGTCGCCGGCGCGGGCGATCTCCAGGTCCTTCTCCGCGATCTGCTGGTCGACGCGCAGCGCGGCGAGTTCGGGGCGTCGCTCGATGGCCCTCGACGTGACCTCTTCCAGGGTCAGGGCGTCGAGCGGCACGTACTCGAGCTGGCCATCGGGTTCGATCGGGGCGCTCTGGTCCCGGGCGAGCAGGTTGTTGAGGCGCGCCTGGGCCTGGCGCACCGCGTTCCGGGTCTGGACGACCCGGGGCTGGGCGTTGGCCACGTCGACCCGGGCACGGATCACCTCGAACTCGTTCACCACCCCGGCCTCGAAGCGCTTCTGCGCCACGTCGAGCTGCCGTTCGCGTTGAGCGAGGGTCTCGGAGGCGACCTCCACCAGGCGGTTGGCGAGCAGCAGGGAGTAGAACGCCTCGTGGACGCGGAGTTTCACCTCCCGCTCCGTGGACGCGACCTCGCGGTCCCCCCGGGAGAGGCTGGCCACGGCGATGTCGATGGAGTTGGCGACACGCCACCAACTGAAGAGCAGTTGGTCGAGACTCGCGCGGACGCTGTAGTCGTTGGTGGGGTCCGGCGAGATGAAGCCCTCGAGGCGGTCCAGGATGGTTTCGTCGTAGCGCCGGAGGTAGCTCGACTGGAGTTCCACCTGGGGGAGGCGCTGGCTGCGCACCTCGGTCACCCGGCCCCGGAGCCGGGACAACTGCTCCCGGGACCGCAGGACCTGGTAGTTCTTCTCGAGTGCCTCCGTGACGGCCTCGCCGACGGCGATACGCTCGACGGGCTGGGCGGCGGCGGGGACCGCACCGAGGAGGGCGAGGGAGGAGAGGATCACGTGCACGGGTCTCATCGTCGTTCGCTCCGCAAGGGGCCGAAGATGCCCGGCGGTGGCAAGCCGGGCCGTGTCAGAGGAGGCTCCGCAGGCGCTCCAGCACGTAGTCGAGGTCCTCCTCGGTCGTGGAACGGCCGAGGCTCCAACGGATCGCCCCCGCCCCCCGCTCGGGGGGCAGGCCCATGGCGGCGAGCACCGGCGAGGGGTGCGCGTCGGCCGCGTGGCAGGCCGAACCGGTGGACGCCGCCACCTCCGGGAGCCTCCCCAGGAGTTCCGCGCCGCGTATGCCTGCGAAGGAGACGTTCAGGGTGTTGGGGAGTGTCTCGGTGGGGTGCCCGTTGCGCACCACCCGCTCCCCGAGCCGTTCCCGGAGTTCAACCCAGAACCGGTCCCGCAGGCCCCGCACCCGCTCCCCGTCGGGGCGCGACGCGGCAAGGGCGCAGGCGGCGCCGAGCCCGATGGCGAGCAGCGGGCTCTCCGTGCCCGCCCGCCGCCCCCCCTCGTGGGGGGCGCCGTGAAGCAGGGGGGTGAGGGGGGTTCCCGCGCGCACGTAGAGCGCGCCCACCCCCTTCGGCGCGCAGAACTTGTGCCCCGCCACCGTGAGCAGGTCGACCCCGAGGTCGTCCACCCGCACGGGGATCTTGCCCACCGACTGCGCGGCGTCGCAATGGAGCAGCACTCCGGCGCGGCGGCAGACCCGGGAGAGTTCGGCGATGGGCTGCACGGTCCCCACTTCGTTCTGGGCGTGCATCACCGTTACGAGGAGCGTGGAAGGGGTGACGGCCCGCGCGACTTCTTCCGGGTCCACGCGCCCGGCGGAGTCCACGGCCACCCTCGTGACCCGGGCCCCCCGGGACTCCAGCCAGCGGCAGGGCTCCAGCACCGCGGGGTGCTCCACGACCGACGTCACCACGTGGTCCCGGCCCTTTTCGCGGGCGAACCACGCCCCCTTGATGGCCGCGTTGTTGGCCTCGCTCCCGCCGCTGGTGTAGACGATCTCGTCGGGCTCGCACCCGAGCAGTCGGGCCACGTGGCGGCGAGACGCCTCCACCGCGACCCGCGCGGGCCTGCCGGCCCAGTGGTCGCTCGAGGGGTTTCCGAAGGCCTCCCGGAGGAACGGCCGCATCGCCTCCGCCACCTCCGGAGCCAGGGGCGTGGAGGCGTTGTGATCGAGATAGACGCGCTTGGACTCCAAGGGTCGTCCTCCTCGTGGCCGGGGCTCAGGAGCCTTCCGGCGCCGGCTCCGGGCCGAGCCGCTCGATGTTCACCCCGGCGAGCGCGCGGGTGGGGCACGCCGTCTCGCACTGGCCGCAGGCGGCGCAGCGTTCGGGGGAGAAGGCGACCTCCATGGTCTCCCGTTCCACCGCCAGGGCGCCGGTCCGGCACACGGCGGTGCACGCGCCGCAGTGCACGCACCGCTCCTCGTCGCGGCTGATGTTCTCGGCGATGGGTGTCACCTCGACCCCCGCGGCCTCCAGGTATCCGATGCCCCTCGCCACCTGCTCGGGCTCCCCGCGAAGCTCCAGGATCAACCGGCCCTCCAAGCGGGGGAGGATCTTGGCCTCCAGGATGTTGAACACGAGGTCGAACTCCCGCGCCAGCCGATAGATCACCGGCTGGTACATCACCTCGGGGCGGAAGACGAGCAGTACGTTCTTGGACGTTTCCATCGCGGTCCTCGATTCCTTCCAGATCTCTCGCGTGTGTTGCGGTCGCCGCTCCGTTTCCCGCGTTCAGCGACCCAGGGGAACGAGTTCCACGGCGCCCATCGCGGCGAGCCGGTCCCCGAGAACCGCGACGGCGCCGAGCACCCCTGGAACGCCCGTCGCCCAGGAGACGGCGGGCTCCAAGTCCGGAGCGCTCCGGATCCGATTGCCCAGGGCCGTGGCGACCGCGTCGGCGAGGGCGGGGTCCCGAGCCACCACCGTGGCGGCGTCGGCCCGCCCGAAGCTCAGGCTCGGCCCCACGGTTCCCGACGACGTGCACACGCCCAGGGGCGTGTCCTCCGGCGCGATCCGGAGCCCGACCCTCCCGCTCAACGGCGACGGGCCGGCGAAGAGCCCGATCACGGTCTCTTCCTCTAGCTCCGCGTAGATGTCGCCTCCGTTCTCAACCAGGACCTCCCGGGTCCAGCGCCGCAACTCGCGACCCACCGCCCCGGCGACCGCCCCGGCGACCGCCGCCAGTGGGCCGACGCCGGCCGACCGGCCCGCCGCGTACATCGCCTCCACCACGGAGGGCATCCCGGGGGGAGCGTCCAGGGGGGCCAGCGCGGTGGCGAAGGCGGGCCGCTCGGCGGCGTGGGCCTCGATGTGGCCGCGCACGGTGCGCAGCGCGGCCAGGGCCTCCCGGGACAGGTCGCGATCGGCCCGGAGGTAGAGATCGCTGGTCCCGACCCGCACCTCGAACGCCACCCGCCCCCTCGGCGTCGCTCCGAAGGTCCTATAGGCCCTTTCCTGATAGGCGAGACCGGTCAAGCACCCGACTCCCGGACCGACCCCGTCCACGGCACCGTGGGCATCGGCATCTGCGGTTCCCCCAGGAGGAAGCGCCCCGCCGCGATCCACTCCCGGAGGGTCGTCGCTATCTCCCGGGCGCGGGAGACGCTGGAGAGGGGGGAGGCGGGGATCTCCCGGCCGCGCACCTCGATCCTGCCCGATTGGAGCGCCTCGTAGGTGACCTCGCCGAGCGGTTGACCCTCCCCTTGGGGGTAGTCCCGACCGTAGTCGACGACGGGGCAGGTGATCTCGGCGTTGGAGACGCCCGTGAACCACGCCAGTTCCTCGTTGAGCACGGGGATGGGAACGCCGATCCCCACCATCAGGCTCGTCCCGTACCCGACCAGGCTCGCGCCCCGCAGGAACCGCGCCCCCATCTCCTTGAGGTCGCCCACGACCATCAGCGTCCCGGCCCCGCTCCGGGGCACGCCCCGGGCGTTCCGGGCCACCGCCGGGGCGTGCTGGGTGCCTGCCCACGCGACCGCTCCCACCGCTCCGCCCAGGAAGATCCGGGTCCCGGTGCCCAGGGTCCAGTAGTAGGGGTCGTTGAGCAGGGGGCTCAACTCCCCTGCGGACGAGAAGGTGGCGTTGGCCAGCCGGGGGCGGAGCACACCCATGTACGTGTAGATGGTCCGGTCCGACAGGTTCACCGCGCAGTTGTAGTTCTGGTAGGCGTTTCGCGGGTTGACCAGGATCGCGTCCCGGAGGTCCTGGAGCCTCATCTCGGCGCGGTGCTCCCGGAGCGGGTAGCAGTCCGTGCCGTAGGAGACGGCCCGCAGCGCGACCTTGCGCCCCGCCACGAGTTCCTCGATCACGTGTCCCCCGCCGTACTCGAAGCGGCCGGGGTGGACGCGGTTGAGGGGGTCGTCCTCGCGCACCTGGGTGGCACCCACGTAGCAGTCCACCGCGGCCACGCCCGCGTATGCCTCGACCTCGTTGAGCCACACCCGCGACGCCTTCATCTTGGGCTTGGTGTGCCCGAAGTTGAGGAAGGCGCCGGACGAGCACATGGTGCCGAAGGTCCCGGTGGTCACGACGTCGACCCGCCGCGCCGCGGCCTTGGCCCCCTCCGCGCGCACGACCTCCACCATCTCCTCGGCCGTGACCACGACGGCTTTGCCGGAGCGGATCTTGGCGTTGATCTCCTGGATCGACTTGATGGGGGCCGGCATGTCGGCCATGGGTTCCTCCGTGGGGCGTGGGAGTCGGGGGAGGGCGGCGGACCGGCCGAAGTTTCTCGCACCGAGGCGCGCAGGTCTAGTGGTTCCTCGGGTTTCGCAGCGCACTCCCTGGGCCTGCGCGTCCCATTCTGGCACGAACGATGTTTTGAGAAGACAAGCACAATAGCTGGCGCGAGCGGAGATTGCCCGTAAAGATGGCTGGAATCTAGCGGAATTCTTCACAAACAATGTTTTGCAATTTGCGTTGACGGGTGGAGTTCCAACTGCTATTAGCCGTCTTGGAGACGGCTTCGATTGCGCGCGGCGTCGCGCGGGAGGTGACCGCCATGGCCAAGGCGTTTCTCACGGACACGACGCTCTGCATCGGCTGCCGCGGGTGCCAGGTGGCCTGCAAGGAGTGGAACGGCCTGCCGGCCGAAGCGAACTCCTTCTGGGGTTCCTACGAGAACCCGCGGGAGCTCACGGCCCGCACCTGGCGCAAGGTCAAGTTCGCGGAACCCGAGGACGGGCCGCTGCGCTGGAGTTTCCTGAGCGACACGTGCAAGCACTGCACCGAGGCGAGTTGCCTCACCGTGTGCCCCACCGGCGCCATCTACCGCACCGAGTGGGGAGCGGTGGTGGTGGACGACGACCGGTGCAACGGCTGCCGGTACTGCGTATCCGCGTGCCCCTTCAAGGTGGTGGATTTCGACGCCGAGCGGGGGCGCGTGGCGAAGTGCACCTTTTGCCGCGACCGGGTGGAGCAGGGGCTGTCGCCGGCCTGCGCCGCCGTGTGCCCCACGGGGTCCATCGCCTTCGGGGAGCGGGGGGAGATGCTGGCCCGGGCCCGCACCCGCCTCGGCGAACTCTGGGACCAGGGAACGACCCGGGCGCGGCTCTACGGGGAGAAGGAACTCGCAGGCCTCCAGAACCTGTACGTCCTCACCGAGCCCCCGGAGACCTACGGACTGCCCCGGCAGCCCCGTCACTGCGTCGCCACCGTCTTCCCCGGTTCGGTGTGGAGCATCGGAGCGGCCGCCGCCGTGGGGTTGGCCGCCCTCGTCGCCTTCCGCGAACGCGGCCCGAAGGAGGAGTGACCATGGGACACATTCCGCAGTGGGGGATGCACATCGTATGGTACTTCTTCCTCGGCGGCATCGCCGCCGGCGCGTACTTCGTCGCGGCCCTGGCGGACGTCTTCGGGGACGACGGGGACAAGCCGGTGGTGCGGACGGGTTACCTCGTGGCCCTGCCCCTCGCCGTCGTCCTGCCCGTGTTCCTCACCCTGGACCTGGGCACGCCCGGCCGCGCCTTCAACATGTTCCTCGCCTTCAAACTCCAGTCCCCCATGTCCATCGGTTCCTGGGCGCTGCTCGGGTTCAGCCTCTTCGCGGCCGCCTCGGCCGCTCTGGTGGTGCTGGAGGATCGACTGCCCTGGGCTTCCGGGGTGCGCAGGCAGGTCGGCATCGCGGGAGCCCTGTTCGGGTTCTTCATCGCCAGCTACACCGGCGTGCTCCTCGGCACCACCAACCGGCCCTTCTGGGGGGGGAGCAACCTGCTCGGGGCGCTCTTCCTGGCCTCGGCCGCCTCCACCGGCGTGGCGGCCATCGTCCTGCTGCTCCAGGCGCGGGGTTCCCTGGGCTCCCGCCTGTGGGAACGGCTCCGGACCCTGGACGAGGTGGTGCTCGTCCTGGAGGTCGTCATCCTGGCCGGTTTCCTGGGGCTGCTGGGGGACGCCTCGGCGCCGGTGATCTCGGGCCGCTTCGCCCCGATCTTCTGGGGCTTCCTGGTCCTCGGCCTCGGGGTGCCCTTCGCCCTGCAGTTCGGGATGACCTTCTTCCGCGGAAAGGTCCCGGTGACCCGCGGCACCGTCACCCTGTCGGCAGCGCTGCTCCTCGCCGGGGGCTTCGCGCTCCGCTACCTCGTCGTGGTCGCCGGGCAGGCCTGAGGGCCGCGGCGGGCGTGGCTTCCGAGCCGAGAGGAGGTTGTCATCCATGAGCGTGACGAGAAGGGACTTCCTGCGCATCACCGGTGGGGGGCTGGTCGGGTCGGGCCTCGGGACCGGTTTGGCGGCTGGCGACGCCGGGGCGGCGTCCTTCAAGCTGGAGTCCGCCACCAAGACGGCGACGATCTGCCCGTACTGCTCGGTGGGGTGCGGGATCTCGGTGTACTCCGAGGGGGGTGAGGTCGTCTACATCGAGGGCGACCCCGAGCACCCGATCAACCGGGGCACGCTGTGCCCCAAGGGCGCGAGCATCCACCAGCTCCGGGACAACCCGAAGCGGATCACCAAGCCCCTCTACCGGGCCGCGGGGGCCGCGGAGTGGAAGGAGGTCTCCTGGGAGTGGGCCGTCGGTGAGATCGCCCAGCGGGTGAAAAAGGACCGGGACGAGTCCTTCGAGACCGTGAACGACAAGGGACAGACGGTGAACCGCACCCGCGCCGTGGCGAGCGTGGGCAGCGCCGCCCTCGACAACGAGGAGGCGTACCTCCTTCAGAAGTTCATGCGGGGCCTGGGGCTCGTGTACATCGAGCACCAGGCGCGTCTCTGACACAGCTCCACCGTCGCCAGTTTGGCGGAAACGTTCGGTCGGGGCGCGATGACGAACCACTGGATCGACATCCGGAACGCGGATGTGATCCTGGTGATGGGGGCCAACCCGGCGGAGAACCACCCGGTGAGCTTCCAGTGGGTGATGGAGGCCCGGGAGCGCGGCGCCAAGCTCGTCGTGGTGGACCCGCGTTTCACCCGGACCGCGGCGGTGGCGGACCTGTACGCCGGGCTCCGGTCGGGGACGGACATCGCCTTCCTCGGGGGGATGATCAAGCACATCCTCGAAAACGGCCTGGAGCACCGGGACTACGTGGTGAACTACACCAACGCGTCGTTCCTCGTGCACCCGGACTTCCAGATGCCCGGCGACCTGGACGGGGTCTTCTCCGGCTACGACGCGGAGAAGCGGTCCTACGACAAGGCCACCTGGGCGTTCCGGCGCGACGCCGCGGGAAATCCACTGCGCGACCCGAGTCTGCAGGATCCCGGCTGCGTCTTCCAGCTTCTCAAGAAGCACTACGCTCGCTACGACGTGGCCACCGTGAGTTCCATCACCGGCACCCCCGTGCGCAAGCTCGAGGAGGTCTACGAGATCTACGCCTCCACCGGGAGGTCCGACCGGGTAGGGACCGAGATGTACGCGATGGGCTGGACCCAGCACACCGTGGGCACCCAGAACATCCGCACGATGGCGATGATCCAGCTCCTCCTGGGCAACGTGGGGCGGGCCGGCGGGGGCGTGAACGCGCTGCGCGGCGAATCCAACGTCCAGGGCGCCACGGACCACGCCATCCTCTTCCACATCCTGCCCGGATACCTGCCGACGCCGCCGGCCGACCTCCCCACCCTGGCCGAGTACACGGAGAAGTTCACCCCGAAGACCAACGACCCGAAGAGCGCCAACTGGTGGGGCAACCGGGGCAAGTACATCGCGAGCTACCTCAAGGCGATCTACGGCGACGCACGCCACCGCCGAGAACGACCTCGCGTACCCCTGGCACCCGAAGCTCGACCCCGGGGTCAACTACTCCTGGCTCTTCCTCATGGACAAGATGTTCGAGGGCCAGTTCAAGGGCTTCTTCGCCTGGGGGCAGAACCCGGCCTCGTGCACCTCCAACGCGGGCAAGGTCCGCAAGGCCATGGCCACCCTCGACTGGATGGTGGCCGTGAACCTCTTCGACAACGAGACGTCGAGCTTCTGGAGGGGCCCGGGGGTGAACCCGGCGGACGTGAAGACCGAGGTGTTCCTCCTCCCGGCCGCGGTCTCCTACGAGAAGGAGGGCTCGATCACGAACTCCGGCCGATGGGCCCAGTGGCGCTACAAGGCGGTGGAGCCGGCCGGCGAGAGCAAGGCCGACGCCGAGATCCTCAACGAGCTCTACTTCGCCCTCGTGGACCTCTACCGCAAGGAGGGCGGGGCGCTGCCCGAGCAACTGGTCAACCTGACGTGGGACTACGGTCCCCGGGACGCCGAGGGCAGGGTGGAGAAGGTGGACACGGCCCTCATCGCCCAGGAGATCAACGGGTACTACTGGACCGACCCGAAGACGCGAGCCGGGCTCACCGAGAACTTCACCAAGCTCCAGGCCGACGGCTCCACCTCCAGCGGCAACTGGCTCTACTCCGGGAGCTTCACCCCCGCGGGGAACATGATGGCCCGCCGCGGCACGGAGGACCCGACCGGGCTCGGGATGTACCACAACTGGTCCTGGTGCTGGCCCGTCAACCGCCGGATCCTCTACAACCGGGCGTCGGTGGACGCCGAGGGCCGCCCCTACGACCCGCGGCGTGCGGTCGTCGCGTGGAACGGCGAGAAGTGGGTCGGCGACGTCCCCGACGGGGGCTGGCCGCCGATGGCGACGGAAAAGGGCAAGCTCGCCTTCATCATGAAGCCGGACGGCGTCGCGAGCCTCTTCGGGCCGGGGCTGCGGGACGGGCCTTTCCCCGAGCACTACGAGGCCCTGGAGTGCCCCGTGCCCGGAAACCTGATGAGCGGCCAGCGGATCAACCCCACCGTCAAGCTGTGGCACGGGCCGGGGGGAGGAAAGGAGGAGGACGTCTTCGCCAGCTGCGACGCCCGCTTCCCGCTCGTGGCCACCACCTACCGGGTCACCGAGCACTGGCAGACCGGGGTGATGAGCCGCAACACCCCCTGGCTCCTCGAACTCCAGCCCCACCTCTTCGTGGAGATCTCCGAGCAGCTCGCCAAGGAGCGGGGCATCCGCAGCGGGGAGCCCGTCCAGGTGGTCTCGGCGCGTGGCAGCGTGGAGGCCC
This sequence comes from uncultured delta proteobacterium, assembly GCA_963707045.1. Lineage (GTDB taxonomy): Bacteria > Desulfobacterota > Deferrisomatia > Deferrisomatales > JACRMM01 > CAZGRT01. The sequence goes on along the minus strand of CAVPOV010000024.1, from coordinate 253,790 downwards.
TCGCCATCGTCACCCGGCGTTTCCAGCCCTACCGGGTCCAGGACACCACCGTGCACCAGGTGGGGCTCCCCTGGTGCTTCGGCTGGACGACGCCCGGTACGGGGGACAGCGCGAACCTGCTGACTCCGACCGTGGGGGATCCCAACACGCTCATTCCGGAGACCAAGGCCTTCATGGTCGACGTGCGGAAGCGGGCGTAGCCGGGTGGCGCGGGGAAGCCGGAACGCGAGCGGAGGGATCTCGAGGATCGCGGCCGTCTGTGTGGCCGCCGTCCTCGCGCTTCCCGCCGGGGCCGGGTGGGCCGGGGAGCGGCTCCTCATCGAGCCGGGGGATTCGCCGGTGCTGGGGGCCGCCGATGCCCCGCTCACGATGGTGGAGTTCGTCGATTATCAGTGACCCCACTGCGCCGCGGCCGGTCCGGTCGTGAAGCAGTTGCTCGAGGAATACGGGGGCAGGGTCCGCGTGGTGGTGAAGCACGCGCCGTACCCCTACCGCGACTACGCCAAGGTGGCCGCCCGGGCCAGCCTGGCGGCCCGCGAGCAGGGCCGCTTCGCCGAGATGCACGAGCTCCTCCTCCGGAATTACCGGCTCCTCAACGCGAAGACGATCCTGGCGCTCGCGGACTCCCTCGGCCTCGATCGCGAGCGCTTCCAGAAGGACCTGGACTCGGAGCGCCTGGCCGAGAGGGTGGAGCAGGACTCGGCCCTCACCCGGAGCCTGCAGGTCTATCAGACCCCCACCTTCGTCATCGGCCCCACGGGGAGCCCCGGTCGGGTGGTCGTGGGCGAGCGGCCCATCGAACAGCTGCGAAAGGCCATCGACGAGGAGCTCGCGACCGCAGGGCAGAGACCGTGAGGGCGTTCGCCGCGGCGCTGACGGCACTCCTGTCCCTCCCCGCAGCGGGCGCGGAGAGGGCGCACCTGGAAGCCTACATCCTCCCCCGCGCGCAGGCCGAGCCCAACGGCGATCTGGTGGAACTGGGCCGCCTGCTCTACTTCGATCGCCGCCTCTCCGGCGACGGCACCATGAACTGCGCCACCTGCCACCTGCCCGAGGAGGGGTTCTCCGACGGGCGGGACGTCTCCGCCGCCTACCCGACCAACGCCCACTTCCGCAACACCCCCACCGTGGTGAACGCCGCGCTGCGGCCCCGGCTCACCTGGGACGGCCGCGCCACGAGCGTCGAGGAGCAGGCCCTCGGTCCCATCGGCAGCCCCTTCGAGATGAACATTCAGCTCGAACTGCTGGTGGAGAAACTCCGGGGGGTGCCAGAGTACCGTGAGGCCTTCCGCACGGCGCTCGGCTCGGAGGTGACCCGCAAGGGGATCGCCCGCGCCCTGGGCGCCTTCGAGCGCACGGTGGTCTCCGGGCCGAGCCCCTTCGACCGCTTCGCCGCCGGGGAGGAGAACGCGCTCTCGCCCGAGGCGCGGCGCGGACTCGACCTATTCTTCGGGCGTGCGGGGTGCGTCGACTGCCACGACGGCCCCCACTTCGGGGCCGAGGGGTTCGAGAGCCTGGGTCTTCCGCCCAACCCCAGGGTCGCGCGCGAACCCCTGCGGGCCGTATCCCTGCGTTTCTTCGCCCGGGCCTTCGGCGAGACGCTGCCGCTGGGCGCGGAAGACGACTGGGGGCGGGGTTTCGTCACCGGGGACCCGGCCGACCGCGGCCGCTTTCTCGTCCCGAGCCTCCGGCAACTCGCGCGCACCGCCCCCTACGGCCACGACGGGCGTTTCGCGACCCTGGAGGCCGTCGTGGAACTCCTGGACGCCGGCGGCGGGTCCATGCCGAGCCGTTCCACTCGCCTGCGGCCGCTGGGGCTTAGCGCCCTGGACAAGGCCGACCTGGTCGCCTTCCTCCTCGCGCTCACCGGGGACGATCCGGTGGTGAAGCCGCCCCGGATCCCCTACTGACCGAGCCCGGCGGCCCTCGGCCCGCTTGAGGGGGATGGGGCGGTACGGTACCATCCTGCCCATGCTCCGAGACGGGAACCCAGCTGCCTGCGGCGCCCTCGGGGGACGCGGCATCCCGATGCGCGTCGCTCCTGGTCCGCGGCGTTCGGCGTCCTTCTCCCGCCCGTCCCGTCCATGACCGTCCCCCCGCGCGCCTACCTCGACTGGAACGCCTCGGCCCCCCTGCGGCCCGAGGCGCGCGACGCGCTGCTCGGCGCCCTGGAGCGGTTCGGGAACCCGTCGAGCCCCCACCGGGAGGGGCGCGAGGCTCGGGCCCTGCTGGAGGCATCACGGGAGGACGCGGCCGAGTTCCTGGGTTGCGAGCCCTCGGAGGTGGTGTTCACGAGCGGGGGAACCGAGGCGAACAACCAGGCGCTGGCGAGCCTCGCGGCCGCTTCGTGCGTGCGCTCCTTCGCGGCGACGGGGCTCGAGCACGCGAGCGTGCTGCGTCCCCTGGAGGCTCTGGAAGCATGCGGGTGGAAGGCCGACTGGCTCCCCGTGGGGGGAGACGGACGGGTCGAGGCAGGGGCCCTGGGGGGCGGCATCGGGTTCGCAGTGCTCCAGGCCGCCAACCACGAGACCGGGGCGCGGCAGCCGCTGGAGGAGTTCCGGGAGCGGGCGGCGGCGGCGGGGGTCCCGTGGCACTGCGACGCGGTGCAGGCCTGGGGCCGGGTGCCCCTGCGGTTGTGCGACGTGGGGTGCGCCACGGCCACGCTGTCGGGCCACAAGCTGGGCGCTCCCAAGGGGGTGGGGGTCCTCTACGCGGCCCGGGGCGCGCGCCTCGAACCACTGCTTCGGGGCGGGCCCCAGGAGCGGGAGCGGCGCGCCGGCACGGAGAACCTGCCGGGCGCCGCAGCGCTGGCGGCCGCCTGCCGGGCAGCCCGGAGCGACCTGGCGGAGGACGCCGCGTGGACCTCCGGATTGCGGGACCGGATCGCAGCCGCTCTGCTGGAGCGGTACCCGCTGGCTCGCGTCAACGGGCCCGAGGACCGGGACCGGTGCCTGCCGAACACCCTGAACGTCTCGCTCCCCGGGTGGGACGGAGACGCACTGGTCCAGGCCCTCGACCTCGAGGGGGTCGCGGCGTCCGCCGGTTCGGCCTGCGCCTCCGGGGCGCTCGAGCCCTCCCCGACGCTGCAGGCCATGGGGGTTTCGGAGTGGCGGGTCCGCGGGGCCGTGCGGATCAGCCTCGGGCCTTCGACGCAGCCCGGCGACGTGGACCGGTTCCTGGATGCCCTGGCGCGGGTCACGGCGCGGGGCGGAGGCTGAAGGCGTGCGGGTGGCGGTGGCGATGAGCGGGGGCGTGGACTCCTCCGTGGCCGCGGCGCTGCTCCGGGAGGAGGGCCACGAGGTCGTCGGCCTCACCCTCAAGGTCTGGGACCGCTCGCGGTGCTGCTCCCTGGAGGACGCGGAGGACGCGCGGCGGGTCGCGACCGCTCTCGGCATCCCCTTCTACGTCCTGGACGCCCACCGTCTCTTCGAGGCCGAGGTGGTGGCCCCCTTCGTGGAGTCCTACCGCCGGGGCCTCACCCCCAACCCCTGCGTCGTGTGCAACCGGCGGGTCAAGTTCGGCTGGCTCCTCGAGCGGGCCCGGGCGCTCGGCTGCGAGGTCCTGGCCACCGGGCACTACGCCCGTCTGGAGGGGGCCGGCGAGTCCCTCCGGCTGCGCAAGGGGATCGACCCTTCGAAGGACCAGTCCTACTTCCTCGTGCCCGGGTCGGCGGGCGGCCTCGACCGCGTGCGGTTTCCCCTCGGCGACATGACCAAGGCGGAGGTGCGGGCGGCGGCGGAACGCTTCGGTCTGCCGGTGTCCCGGAAGCCCGAGAGCCAGGACGTGTGCTTCGTGCCCGAGGGGGACGTGGCGGGGTTCCTCGAAACGCGCCACGGCGAGGGGACGCCGGGCGAGATCGTCGACGCCGGCGGGCGCGTCCTCGGGCGCCACCGGGGCCTGCACGCCTACACGGTGGGGCAGCGCAGGGGCCTTGGCATCGCGGCCCCGGAGCCGCTCTACGTGATCGCCAGGGAGACCGCGGAGAACCGCCTCGTGGTGGGTGCCCGGGGCGACCTGCTCGCCCCCGGGCTGCGCGCGGGTCCTCCGGTGTGGTTTGCCGAACCGGAGGGGGAGGTGCTGCGGTGCGAAGTGAAGATCCGCTCCACCGCCCGGGAGGTGGGGTGCCGCGTCCGGCCCGACGGGTCGGGGTTGACGGTCGCCTTCGACGAGCCCCAGTTCGGTGTGGCGCCGGGTCAGTTGGCCGTGTTCTACGACGGAGACCTCGTCCTGGGGGGCGCGTGGATCGAAGGTGGGGTGAAGGGTGACGAGTGACGAGTGAAGGGATGGTGTTGCCGTTGGGAGAGATCGGCGGGGGCGTGTATGTCTCGACCGTCGCGTCACGCGTCACCCGTCACGGGTGACCGCGTTGGCCATGCGCGTCTCCATCGCGACCTTGGGCTGCAAGGTCAACCAGTACGAGTCCCGGGCCCTGGAGGAAATCCTGGAGGCCCGGGGCCACGTGCTGGTGCCCTTCGGCGAGGCGGCGGAGGCCGTGGTGGTGAACACCTGCACGGTGACCCACCGTTCGGACCGGGACGCCCGCGCGCTGCTGCGCCGCGCCCGGCGGATCAACCCCGGTGCCCGGATCGTCGCAACGGGGTGCTACGCCCAGACGGATCCGCAGGCCCTCTTCGCGGCGGGTGCCGACGCCGTCCTGGGGACCGCGGAGAAGGCCGGCGTCCCCGACGCCCTGGAGGCCGTGGCGCCGCGGCACGGCGTCCCCGGTGACGCCGCAGGGGGCGAGTTCCTGAGCGTCAGGGCCTTCCCGGGCCGCGCGCGGGCCTTCCTCAAGGTCCAGGACGGCTGCGAGGCCTTCTGCGCCTACTGCATCGTCCCGTACGCCCGGGGGGCTTCCCGAAGCGTTCCCCTGGCCGAGGTGGAGCTGGGCCTGGAGCGCCTCCGTCGCTCGGGGCACCGGGAGGTCGTGCTGACCGGTGTCCACCTGGGGCTGTGGGGGAGGGACCTCGAGCCGCCGGCGGCGTTCTCCTCGCTCCTCGACGCCGCGGAGGGGGCGGGAGTGCCCCGCATCCGACTCTCGAGCCTGGAACCGGGGGAGATCACCTCCGACGTCATCGGCCGCCTCCGACGTTCGGAAGTCCTGTGCCCGCACCTCCACGTGCCCCTGCAGTCGGGCTCGGACCGCGTGCTGGAGGCCATGGGGAGGCCCTACACGGCGGCCGGGTTCCGGGAGCGCGTCGAGGAGGCTCTGCGCGAGGTGCCGGGCCTGTGTCTCGGATGCGACGTGATCGTGGGGTTCCCGGGGGAGGGCGAGGCCGAGTTCGAGGAGACCCGGGCGTTGCTCGAGGCCGTTCCCTTCGCCTACCTCCACGTCTTCCCCTTCAGCGCCCGGCGGGGCACGCGGGCCTATTCCCTGCCGCGAAGGGTTCCGGAAACGGAGATCCGGAGGAGGGCCGGGGTGCTCCGGGCACTGTCGCGGGAGCGTCGGCGCGCCTTCGAGCGGGCCCAGTTGGGAAGCGAAGCGAAGGCCCTGGCCGAGGGCGGAGCGGAGGACGGCCTCTTGCGGGTTCGGACTCGCAATTACGTGGAAGTCCGCATACCCTGGAGGGGCCCGGCGCCGGCCGACGAGGTGACGGTGCTCCTGGAGCGCAGGTCGGGCGGGGTGGTCCTGGGGCGCCCGGCGGGCCCGGCGATCGGAGGAGGTGGGTGATGGACATGACTCGACGGGAGGAACTGCGGGACCTCGAAGAGCACATGGGGTATCTCTTCGAGAAGCCCGAGCTGCTCGATCAGGCGTTGACCCACAAGTCCTACGCGAACGAGCGGGGAGGGGAGGTGCCGGACAACGAGCGCCTCGAGTTCCTCGGCGACGCGGTGCTGGACCTCACGGTGTCGCACCTGCTCTACGGGCTCGTCCCCGCCCTGAGCGAGGGAGAGATGTCCAAGGTGCGTGCGTACCTGGTGAAGGAGGACAGCCTCCGCCGGATCGCCCGCACCTTCGACCTCGGGAGCCACATCCGGCTGGGGCGGGGCGAGGAGCAGACGGGCGGCAGGGAGAAGCCCTCGATCCTGGCCGACGCCTTCGAGGCGCTCCTGGCGGCCGTGTACCTCGACGGCGGCTTCGAACTGGCCTATCGCTTCGCCGAGAGCATCTTCCGGTCGATCGTGGCCGAGGCGGGCACCGAGGCGGCGGAGCTCGACTACAAGACCCGCCTCCAGGAGTTCTGCCAGGCCCGTTACGGGAAGGCTCCCTCCTACCGGCTCGTCGGCGAGGAGGGTCCCGACCACGACAAGGTCTTCGAAGTGGAGCTCCGGGTGGGTCGGCGGGTCCTCGGCCGGGGCCGGGGGCGCAACAAGAAGGAGGCGGAGCAGCGCGCCGCCCAGGACGCCCTGGAACTCCTCGCCTGAGGGGGCCGTGCGAGGAAGGGGTTGAGCTTCGGCGGCGGGATCGGCTAGGTTCCGCCGCTCTGTCTGCAGATTTCCGGAAAATGGAGTCCCGATGAAGGGCATCATCCTGGCGGGGGGGGCGGGCACGCGGCTCCATCCCGTGACGCTGGCCGTGAGCAAGCAGCTCCTCCCCGTGTACGACAAACCCATGATCTACTACCCGCTGGCCGTGCTCATGCTGGCCGGCATCCGGGACATCCTCGTCGTCTCGACTCCCCAGGACCTCCCGCGGTTCCGCCACCTGCTGGGCGACGGCTCGCGCTGGGGCGTGGCCTTCTCCTACGCGGAGCAGCCCCGGCCCGAGGGCATCGCCCAGGCGTTCGTGCTCGGGGCCGAGTTCCTCGCGGGCGGCCCGGCGTGCCTGGTGCTCGGCGACAACCTGTTCTTCGGCCACGGGCTCACCGAGGTGGTCCGGCGGGCGGCGGAACTCGAGCGGGGCGGGCTCGTCTTCGGCTACCCGGTCCGCGACCCGGAGCGCTACGGCGTCGTGGAGTTCGACGCCGAGGGCCGGGTGCTGGGCATCGAGGAGAAGCCGGCGAAACCCAAGTCCCACTACGCCGTGCCCGGGCTGTACTTCTACGACGCCGAGGTCGTGGGGATCGCCCGGGCCCTGCGGCCGTCTCCCCGCGGCGAGTTGGAGATCACCGACCTCAACCGGGAGTACCTGCGGCGGGGCGAGCTCCGGGTGGAGCTTCTGGGCCGCGGCTACGCATGGCTCGACACGGGCACCTTCGAGTCGCTCCACGAGGCCTCGGCCTTCGTGATGGCGGTGCAGGAGCGGCAGGGGCTCCAGATCGCGTGCCCCGAGGAGATCGCCTTCCGGATGGGGTGGATCACGGGCGAGGACCTGCTGCGCCTGGCCGAGCCCCTGGGCCGGAACGCCTACGGCCGCTACCTGCGGCAACTGGTGGACGGGTAGGGGCGCCGAGGAGTCACGGATGACCTTTCGAGAGACTCCGCTTCCCGGCGTGGTTGTGGTGGAGCCGCGGGTGTTCGACGACGAGCGGGGGGCGTTCATGGAGACCTACCACGCCGAGCGGTTCGCCGAGGCGGGGATCCGGGAGCCCTTCGTCCAGGACAACCACTCCGTGTCCCGTCGGGGGGTGCTCCGGGGGCTCCACTTCCAGGCCCGCCGTCCCCAGGGGAAGCTCGTGCGGGTGGTGCGGGGGGAGGTCTTCGACGTGGCGGTGGACCTGCGGCTCGGGAGTCCGGGCTTCGGGCGCTGGCACGCCGAGGTCCTGAGCGGGGCCAACCGCCGGATGCTCTACGTCCCGCCCGGGTTCGCGCACGGGTTCGTCGCGCTCTCCGAGGAGACGGTGTTCCTCTACAAGTGCACCGCCCTCTACGCCCCCGAGTGGGACCGCGGCGTACGCTGGGACGACCCGGACATCGGCGTGGCGTGGCCCGTGACGGACCCCGTCCTCTCCGGGAAGGACGCCCGGCTCCCGCTGCTTCGGGAGATCTCCGCGGCGGATCTCGAGCCGTGGCGGGAGGCGGAACCGTGACGGGCCCTGCGGACGGTCGTTGGCTCGAGAGGGGCCGATGAAGGTCCTGGTGACCGGTGCGCTGGGTCTCCTCGGCCGGGAGGTGTGCCGGGAGGCGCGCCTGCGAGGTTGGGCCGTGGTGGGCGTGGACCTGGCCGACGGCGACCTGGCGGGGCCGGGGGTGGCGCGGGAGCTGGTCGAGTCGGCCGGGCCGGAGGCGATCGTCCACTGCGCCGCGTGGACCGAGGTGGACGCCTGCGAGGAGGACCCGGAGAAGGCGTTCCGCGTCAACGCGGTCGGGGCCCGAAACGTGGCCGTGGCCGCCCGCCGGGCAAACGCCAGGCTGGCCCACATCAGCACGGATTACGTGTTCCGGGGCGACCGGGAGGGCCCGTACCGGGAGGGCGACCCCGTGGGGCCGCTCTCGGTGTACGGGGCCTCGAAGGAGGCCGCGGAGCGGTGGGTCCGCGAGCAGACCCCGGAGCACTTCATCCTGCGCACCGCCTGGCTCTACGGCGAGACCGAGCGGTGCTTCCCGGCGGCCATCGAGCGGCTGGGAGCCGAGTGCGCCCGGGAGGGCCGCGCCCTGCGGGTGGTGGACGACCAGCGGGGTACCCCCACCTGGAGCCGGGAGCTCGCCCGCCAGATCGTCCGGCTGCTCCCCACCGAGGCCTTCGGCACGTACCACGCCACCGCGGCCGGCGAGACCACCTGGTACCGCTTCGCCTGCCGGATCGTCCGCGACCGGGGCGTGGGCGCCGAGGTGGCGCCGTGCACCACGGCGGAGTTCCCGCGCCCGGCGCCCCGTCCGAGGAACTCGGTGCTCGACAACTTCGGGCTGCGGGCGCAGGGGCTGGACGTCATGAAACCCTGGGAGGAGGCCTGGGAGGAGTTTCTGGCTTCCCGCGGAGAAGCGTCGCCGCCACGCGGAGAAGGCCGATGAAAGGCGAGCGGACCGTCCTCGTCACCGGCGGCGCCGGGTTCATCGGCTCCAACTTCGTCCGCCACGTCCTGGCCGCGCGGCCCGAGTGGCGGCTCGTCGACCTCGACGCGCTCACCTACGCGGGAAACCCGCTCAACCTCGCCGACCTTCCCGAGGAGGCCGCGGCTCGTCACCGCCTGGTGCGCGGCGACGTGCGCGACCCCGAGACGCTGGGGCGACTCTTCTCCGAGCACCGGTTCGACGCCGTGGTCCACTTCGCTGCGGAGAGCCACGTGGACCGGTCCATCCTCGGGCCCGAGGCCTTCGTCGAGACCAACGTGGCGGGGACGTTCCGGCTGCTGGAGGCGGCCCGCCGGGGCTGGGAGGAGGCCGGTCGGCCGGAGGGCTTCCGTTTCCTTCACGTGTCCACCGACGAGGTGTACGGGAGCCTCGGCCCGGAGGGGGCCTTCACCGAGGACACCCCCTACGACCCGAGCAGCCCCTACTCGGCGTCCAAGGCCGCTTCGGACCACTTCGTACGGGCATGGCACCGGACCTACGGTCTGCCGGTGCTCGTGACCAACTGCTCGAACAACTACGGCCCCTACCAGTTCCCCGAGAAACTCATCCCCCTGATGATCCTCAACCTCGTCGAGGAGAAGCCGCTCCCGGTGTACGGGGACGGCCGCAACGTGCGCGACTGGCTCTACGTGCTCGACCACTGCGAGGCGCTGCTGCGGGTGCTCGAGGCGGGGCGGCCCGGGGAGACCTACAACGTGGGGGGCGGTGCCGAGCGGGAAAACATCCGCATCGTCGAGTGGCTGTGCGACCACTTGGACGGGAGGCTCCGGCGGCCCGCGGGTACGGGCAGGGCGCTCGTCCGGTTCGTGGCCGACCGCCCCGGCCACGACCGGCGCTACGCCATCGACAGTTCCAAGATCCGGAGAGAGCTCGGGTGGGCCCCGCGGCACACCTTCGAGCAGGCGTTGGGCGATACCGTGGCGTGGTATCTGGCCCACGGCGAGTGGGTGGACTCGGTCCGGAGCGGAGCCTACCGCGAGTGGATCGCCGCGAACTACGGGGGTCGCGCCGGTCGCTGATCCCGAAGACCGGAGAAGTGGAAAAGGATTACCCTTCCTTGGGTATAGGCTTTCGGGTGCTCCCTGATTCCGCTTCGAAGGAAATATTTTTCCCACTAAGGAGGATGTTCCTCCCTTCTCCTCGTCCCACCACGCCCCCACCTTCTCGGTTTAGCCCCTGATTTAGAGCCGTTACGGGGCGTGAGCCCCCGCGGCACGCCCCTTGCTAGTTCTCCCTCCGCAACCCCTCGACGCGGAGGTTTCGCTCCATGGAAGGAAAGAAGCTCCGACTCCTGCCCCTGACCCTGATCCTGTCCCTCGCGGCCGCCGCCGCCGGCGTGGCCGGAGAGGTAGGCATGTTCTCCGCTCCCGTCCCTCACGAGGCCGTTCCCGAGCCTTCCTTCCTGCTCCTCCTCGGGGCGGGTCTGCTCGGGCTGGGCAGCGTGGCGCGGCGGGCGGTGGGAAGCCCCGGCTGACAAGGGCAACGCCGCAGTTCCGGGGAAGGCCCCGGTCGTCGGCGCCCCAAGGAGGTGGGCGATGATGTGGCTGTGGATGCTCGCGGGTACCGGCGCGGTCGCGACCCTGTGGATTCTCTGGGAGTACTGGAGCGCGCCCGGCGTGGACGAGGAGCACTGCCCGTACCGGGTGGAGATCGACCGGATCGACTGCCACGGGCCCTGCGAGTCCCATCCTCCCTGCCGTTCCGTCTGAGGAACCGATACTCCGCTGCCCACCCCGGACCCCGGCTGAAGAGTCGCGGTCCCGGGGTGGGGGCGGAGCGAGCACGCGTACGACGAGGCCGAGACGACCGGAGGAAGGCCTCCCGCGTGTGCGGACGGCGCCGGACGTGGGCTTCCGCGCTCCGGGATGTTCCCTTCGCTCGGCGATAGTCTGGCGCGGCCGCTCGACTCGACGGACCAGGCGCAGTTTCGAGTCTGGCAGAAAAGCACTGGGAGCGGCCCGCCAAGTGTCGTCCTTCCCAAGACAGCTTGCGTGTACTAGACTCCGTCCCTTCGTGCTTGCCATCGGCGGGGAGGGGATGGATGCTCAGGGAACACGCAACTGCTGTCGAACGCCTCGTTGTCGCCACTGATTTTCTCGCCGTCGTCGTATCCTTCCTCGTTGCCAACGCGATCTTGGACCGCTACGCGCTCGCCGAATTTTTCCAGCGATACGGTCTGTTCGTCTTCGTCTCGGCGTTAGCCTGGTTTGCCCTTCTTCGGAACTGCGGGTTCTACCGCTCCCTACGCACGCGGGCCTACGGAGACCTGTGCCGGAGGGTGGCCCAAACGACACTGTTGGCAGGGATCTTCAACGCGGCGCTCCTCTTCATCGCCGCCCCGACGTTCAGTCGCAGGGTCTACGTGCTCCATATTTTCCTTGCAGCCTCCTTCATCCTATTGATGAAGATAATTTCTTCGGGCTGGTCAGAAGGTCTTACGGAGGCGTGGCTACAACTATCGACAACTCCTCGTAGTTGGTACACGAGATGCCGCCACGAGGTTCATCGCGAGCGTAGAAGCACATCCGGAGTGGGGCTACCAAATCGTCGGCTGCATACAGGGGTTGAGCGGGGAAAAGAAGATATCATTTCACGGATACAGAGTGTTGGGGCGGATAGACGAGCTGGTAGATATTTGCAAGCGCAGAACAGTTGACGAAGTTATATTCACTCTTCCGCCTAGTTACTTGGAGAAGATGGAGGCAATACTTCCTAGGCTTGAGTCTATTGGAATAATTTTTCGGCTAGCGGTTGACTACTATAAGCCGAGAAAGAGCAGGATTTTTGTAGGTTATCTAGACGAGGATTTGTCAGTACCTGTTGTTACGTACTACAGGATGACATTGAACCAAAATCAGATTTTATTGAAAAGAGCTCTCGACATAGCAGGATCAATAGTTGGCCTTGCCGCAACAGCACTTGTTTTCCCTTTCGTTGCAATAGCAATAAAACTTGACAGCTACGGGCCAGTTTTCTTCAGACAAAAAAGAGTTGGCCAAAACGGCAGGATATTCACGTGCTACAAGTTCAGGACGATGCGCGTTGATGCAGAGGAAAGAAAGAAGGATTTGTTGGAAAAGAACGAGATGCGGGGAGCAATATTCAAGATCGAGGGGGATCCGCGCATAACGAGGGTGGGCGGGTTCCTGCGGAAGACGAGTCTCGACGAGTTCCCCCAGTTCTGGAACGTGCTGAGTGGGGAGATGTCTTTGGTGGGAACTCGGCCACCTACGCCAGACGAGGTCGAGCGGTACGAAGAGTGGCAGCGGGCGAGGATTTCCATCAAGCCCGGGATGACCGGCATCTGGCAGACCCGGGGAAGGAATCTGGTGAAGGACTTCGATCAGATCTGCGAGCTCGATCTCGAGTATGTGGACAATTGGTCTCTCTGGCTCGACCTGAAGTTGATCGCTAAGACAGTGGGGGTGGTCCTTGTTGGGGCAGGGGCTAGGTAGCCGTTGTCCCGGCATGGCGGCGGACCTGAAATTCCTTCCATTTCGCGTCGACGAAAGACCTGATCTCGTCGTCGAATCGGTCTTGAGCGAACCGCTGGGCGTTCTCTCGGCAGTGCTCTGAAGAAATCTCGTCCCGCCGCCGCTCGAACTCCAGGATCGCTTCCGACAAGGATTCCGGTGTCTGCTCGTCGAAGAAGACGCCGGTGGGCCGCGCTCCCTCCAATCCGCGCACGGTTTCCCGCGCGCCACCCTTCCCGTACGCGATGACCGGAGTCCCGCAGGCCTGTGCTTCTACCGGGACGATACCGAAGTCTTCCTCGGCCGCGAAAACGAACGCTCGAGCTTTCCTGAGATACTCAACCATTGTCTCTGTCGATTGATATCCTAGAAAATGCACGTTTCCGCTGGCCAGTCCACGCAATTTTGCTGCGTCTGGGCCGTCACCGATTATGTATAATTGCAGGTTCGGAAGATAGGAAAAGGCCTTAACTATGACATCGACTCTCTTGTACTGAACCAGTCTGGAGGCTGTAACATAAAACGAATTTTTATTTATTTCTAGTGTGAAGGAGTCTATGTCTACAGGAGGATATATTACTGTAGATTCTCTTCTGTATGTTTTCTCGATGCGGCGAGAAACAAAAAACGAGTTTGCTAGAAAGTGATCCACGCCGAAGGAACTTCGTATGTCCCACAGGCGCAACTTGTGAAGCATCCACCGGGCGAAAAATGACTTCAGTCCCCTCTCGAGCCCTGACTCTCGGAGGTATTGGTGCTGGAGGTCCCATGCATAACGAATGGGTGAGTGCACGTAGCTTACGTGGAGTTGATCCGGACCAACTAGAACCCCCTTGGCTACGGCATAACTGCTAGAGATGACTATATCAAAAGAGGATAGATCCAATTGTTCAATGGCGAGAGGCATGAGCCACACATAGTTGCGGTACCTTCTCTTGGCGAATGGTAGCGACTGGATGAAAGTGGTTCTTACCTTCTTTCCCTCGAGAAACCGCCGCTGCTCCTCAGGCAGAAAGTCGACGGTGGAGTACACGGAAGCGCCGGGAAAGCAGGCGATCAGGCGTTCGAGCACCCGTTCCGCCCCGGCGTAGGTGGTCAGCCAATCGTGGACGATGGCGACTCGCGGATTCGTCCCGGAGTCGATTCTGTCGCCCGACGTCATTGGGCACCTGCAGATTCGGTAGACTGGGCGCGCTTTGTCGAAGTCTCGACGACCGCCATCATGCGCGCCGTCCGTTCCGCGTACGTGTTGGCTCTTGCTGCTGCCAAGCGGGTCTCCAGAGCGGGGGCATGGCCGTTCAATGCCGCTTCAAGGCCGGCAAGGAAATCATGTTTGGAGGCTGCGAAATAGGCCAGTTCCTCGTATCCTTCCAGGGCCGGAAGGTTTACGCTTACAACCGGAAGCCCCGCGGCGAGGTATTCAAAGAACTTCATGGGAAACATGGAGGTTGTGTATTCATTGAGCGCGCATGGCAGCACTGCCACATCAAACCCCTTCAAGTAGCATGGGAGTTCTGAATAGGGCCTTGGACCCATGATGTGAATGTTGTTGAGCCCGTTCAGTGAAATGCTGTCCGTCCATGGGTCGCCTTCCCCAACTTTTCCAATTAGAACTAGCTGCCAAGTGGGCCTTTCGCGGGCGAGGAACTCCACGAGTGAAAAATCGACTTTATACCCACTGATCGCCCCGACGAAACCGATTCGGGGGCGAGGGATTGTCTGCAGGTCGTCCGGGACGTTGGTCGAGGCGGCTAGCGCCAAGGAAAAATGGGCGTAGTCGGCGACGTTGGGAAAGTAGTGTGTGTTCGGGTTCTTGCGTCCTCTCGACTCGTAGAGTGCTCGCGAAGTAGTGAAGACCACGTTCGCCCGTGAGAGTAGTTCCTGCTCTGCCCTTTCCAAGTCGCGGGACGGCATGCCCGGTTGAGCTTTGATCTCGTCGACGCAATGGTAGACGAGCGTGCGATACTCGCTTCCTGAGATCAGGTCGGTCGTCATGGGGTTGTACGTCCAGAGGACATCCGGGGAGAGGCGGAGCAGGCGACGGCACAGCCTCAGTCCCTTGCTGAGGATTTGCCGATTGAACGATCTGACCAGTCCATAGCGTTGCAGGGGCAGGGCCGCAGGCGCCCACACCCAAATGTTCTCCCTGACCTCGCGAGGAGGAGAGAAGATCTTCCGGAGTCGTGATCCTATGCGGCGCAGGTCCTGCGTGCTCACCGAAGGCCGGCGCAGTCCGACGGAGTCTATGTACAGCACTCGGTGCCCGCGCTTTGCCAGTTCCACCGCAACGTGTTGCTTGTTGGTCCAAAACGGGTTGTCCCAGTCCGCCGTGGACAAGAGCGTGATGTCGTCGCGTCTCAAATGGCACCTGCCCTGGCGCGGCGGAGGAACCCAGCCGCAGTCTCACGCAGCGGAGGGGCAAGCCAGACCCATAGCGTCCAGAAAGCGATAAAGACCGTTCCCCCCAGAAGAACGCCTTGCCAGGTGCTGCTTGAACACGAGAGGCCGACGGGCGTGTACACAAGGATTCCGAACCCGATCCATAGGAGATGCCGTGAGAGAGGCCTAGTCAGATCGAACGCTCTCATCGTTAACAAGAATAGGACGAGACCGTAAACGCTGGAACTGATGCCCAATGTGTAAGGCCCGAAGATGGGGTGCAGGGTCAGGTTCAAGACGGACTGCGTTAGCAATCCTGCGGCCATGTATATGAGAACTTCCCGGTTGCGCAACTGTGCATTGAGAGCCTTCACCAGCGTGTAGCCGGCAACTTGAGCCCAAAAGCCCATGGCCAGCCCCCCGAGCACCGCACTCGTCGTAGTCACGGACTGATCGCCGAACGCCCCGCGCGCGTACAGAATCCGAATCACGCCCTCCGCGTTGATCATGAGAAACGCGGAAAAGGGGGCGGTCAGCACGATCATGGCCGGGAGGAACTCGGCCAACTTGTTCCTTACCTCCTCCCGAGTCAATCCGCCGAGGGTGGAAAGGCTCGCCAAGCCGAGTGGCACCGCCAGCAGCAGCACCCCCGTCTCCGTGATGAACTTGGCATAGTCGAGTCCCGCAACGGCCGACGTGCCCAGCAGCGACGCGACCGCCCTCTCTATCGCGATGGCGCCCTGCAGCATTGCCGGCAAGAGCATGAGGGGTCTCAGAACAGCCCAAAATTGCCTCAGTGCCTCGAGCGATTCGCGCCACACCCAGGGTCGCGGCCACGCAAGGAATCCCCTGGACTTGAGAAGGCAGAGTGCCCAAGCGGTGAAGACGATGTAGGCGCCCGTGAATCCCCAGGCGAGAAGTTCGGGCCGAGAGAGCCAGTGCGCGGCGAGCGTCCCGAGGATGAGTCCTACGCTCTGCACCGTTGCCCGCAAGCTCGCGAGTGTATAGGAGCGATTTGCCATTTCCAAGTACGCAAAGAGCGCCCCCAGCACGACGAAAGGCACGCTGAGAGCCATGATGCCGAGAAAACCGGACGCGAGGACGGAGGTGCTCCGGTCCAGTCCCGGAGCCAGAAGGGCGACCCACTGTGAAGTCCCCAGAAGAAGGATGGTGCAGACGCCCACGGAAATGCAGAGAAGTACGGCCGCGACCACGGCGAACAGGTGTTGCTGGCGCCGCTGGGAATCCGAAACGTAGGTCGAGTAGAGGGGCACGAACGCAGCGTTCAGGCTGTCGGAGACGAAGAACTGTACCGGGATCATTGTGGCGGTTTGGGCCACGCGTAGAGCGGCGACGGCACTCCCGGTGCCGAACAGGGACGCCAGCAAGACCTCCCGCCCCACGCCGACGATCTTGCCCAGCAGACTGCCTAGAAAAAGCTTGAGGGCAGCTTTCAGCACGGGATGTGATCTTGACCCGGCGGGGGTGTCGTCGGGCGGGCAGCGTCGGCTGCGCGCTCGGAGGCGAGGCGGTCCATGAGGTCGAGATACTGCTTGGCGCAGTGGGCGAGAGTGTACTGTGGCGGCAAGAGGCTTTGGCGGTCTCTACGTTCCCACTGGATCTCGCCTAGGGCCCGGGCGATGTCATCGGGGTCCGTTGTCCGGACGCCGCGAACCGCATTCCCGGCTCCGGGGACCACGTCGGCGAGGTGCTCCGAGACCAGGCACGGCAGGCCGGCCGCCAGGGCTTCCAGCACGTTGAGGGGCAAGCCTTCCCGGTGTGTGCTGGTGAAGAGGAACGCGTCGGCAGCTCTCAAGTACCGTGGAACCTCGGTCCGCGGGACGGAACCAGCGAAGCAGACCCGGCCCATGAGACCCAGGTTGCGGGCGAGGCCTTCGAGACGCGGGCGGTCTGGTCCGTCGCCGACGATGAGGAATCGTGCCATGTCGTCGTGCTTCGCATAGCGGTCAAACCCGAGTATGGCCTTGTCCAGCCCCTTTTGTGAGTGGAGTCGGGAGACTGACAGCACGACGTGCTCAGTGTCGGCAATTTGCAGCGCCGCCCGTGCCGCGGGCCCGCCCCCCGGTGTTGGCGCGAAAACCCGCAGGTCTATTCCATTCGGAATCAGGGCGGTTTTTCGACGGGGCAGGAACCACTTTACGGGAGCGCTGGTCAGGTCGCGATACACTGTCTGGCCAACGGCTACGACCGAGTCGAACTTGCCATAGGCCGACAGGTCTTTCGGGAGAGACATGAGGCTTCGTACAGCCCTAGCGAGGTCGGTAGATTTCCCAGTGCGCAAGTTCGAGAGCATTTCTCCATACGAAGTACCATGTGCTTGAAGTATTATGGGTGGACCCATTCCTCGTCTTCGGTTGCTTACGAATCCATACGCTCCTGCACTCACGCTTATCACGTGTGTTGTTTCTGACAATCGTGAGGTGAAATATTGAGCAGAGTTGCGCCACCAAGCTTTGGAGTAGCGCCCAGAAGTGGTACCTGATAGGGCGACGACTCTGACGCCGTCCTCCATGAAAATGCTTGGCTTCCCCGGGATATGTGTTGTTAGCAGCGTTACCTTGGCCTCTTTCCTATCCCCTATCGCGCGGGCCAGATCCCAGGTAACGGTCTCCATGCCCCCGGTCGCATGGTGAGGGACTGCGCGCGACACGATTAGGACCAGCCTCATCGCGAGATCGCCTCGTACAGATCCTCCAGTCTTGCCGTTTGCCGGGTCAGATCAAAGTGCTGCTCCACCCTCCTGCGGGCGGCCCGTCCCATCGTCCGCCGAACATCTTCTTGGTTCAGCAGCGCAAGAAGTCTATCTGCGAGGCTCTGAGGGTCGCGCTGCGGCACCAAGTACCCCGTTACGCCATCCTCGATGGTCTCGGGGATCCGCCTGTTCGTGTTCCACGGACGGGATGCTTGCGGCTGCAGCCTCCAGAAGAACCGTCCCGAGTCCATCCTCTGCGGCGGACCGAGTGGTAACGCTAGGCAGACAAAGCACAGATGAGCGTCTTAGCCAGTCGGTGACGACACCGTAAGGTTGATACCCAACGAATTCCACGAACCGGCAAAGGTTCTTATCTGCCACCCTGCCCTGAAGCTGTTTTCGCAATGGTCCGTCACCAATTATTACTAATCTTGCAGCGGGTACTTTAGCAACTACCTCGGAGAAGGCGTCAATCAGGTATCGAGTTCCTTTTATGCCGACAAGCCGTGCTATGTGTAAGATGATCTTGTCCGGGGTGTCCGCGTCGAGCGGGCGAATGAATTTTGTGTCTATCCCCGTGTAGTGTGTCTCTGTTCTTTTCTCTGGGCACCCGAAGCCTATCGCTCTCTCCCTGACGTAGTTTGATGCGCAAAGGAAACTTGATCCAAATCGAAGCAATCTTTGTCGTAGGATAGCATATGTTATTAATGCAGGTCTTCCAGATATTAGGAATCTCCATATTGGAGTTGCTGCATCGAAACCGTGGAAGGTAGTTATCAGCGGTATGCTGAGGCGTCGCGCCAACTCTAAAGCGTATACCCCATCCACGCCAAAATGGGCGTGCACAAGGCGGACCCCAATGCGTCCCAACTCAGAAACGACCTGGAAATCTGGTTGGCGAGATAACTGATGGAGTAGGCGTCTACGCGCCCCCGTTCCGTGGACCATGAATACCCTTGCACCGGGAGGAGGTTCTCCATGTCGGCGGTTGCCAACGTAGATTGGATAGTGCCGTAGTAGTCTTTCGGCAGGCCCGACCACAAAAGTTTCAGAGGGTTTGAAGAGTTGATGCCGATAAACAACGATAGGACTTGTCATGTGGCTAGACCCCGATCATGCGTGCACGAGCGTGAGCCAAGCCCAAGAGAGCAGAAAAAAAAGCTTGTTGCCGAGGGTCGCCTAGCAATCCGGAATTTTCTCCCATCCCGTACACGAATGTCCAAGTGGCTACCGCGCCGACAACCGCACCCAATAGGCTTATTTCCCTGACCTGGCTTCTCAGGAGAACGTTCGAAAATTGAAGAACGAATACCACAAAAAGCAGAGCTGTTGCCGTCGCGGCAATGCCGCTTTGGGACCAGAGATATATCAACATGTTGTGTGGCGGAAAGGCTATTGACAATCCAAGTCCCTCAGCATACGGCGCAAAGCTTCTTTGCCATCCACCGAATCCCTGCCCAAGTAGAATGTTCTGTCCAAAAACACCGATGAAATGTTTCCATATGAGCACGCGAACACCTGTTGTAGTTACAACCTCCGAGGAGAAATCTGATGCTTTTTGCGGTACTGTGATATCTTGCGCAGCAATGACTAGGATTGCGAGAGAAACGACCGCCATAATAAAGACAATGCCTAGTACGAGTTCTTCCGCCGCATCGTTTAGAAAAATTGGCCAGAAACCATATAAAAGGGATCATGGCCATTGCTAATACTGTTCCGGCCTTGGAGCCAGTAAAAAATATAGAGATATATGCAATAATAGCTATGACGGTTCCAGTGTCGAAAAACAAGATTCTAGATAAATACCACAACATCGTGGACGACATTGCGGTATATAGAGCTGCTGTATTAGCGTTGAGAAAAATGCCTCCGGACTTCTTTGGGTCTGAAACATTATTCGGTTCGGTTCCGTCTAGTGCTGCTTCTAAGGCATTGGGATTAATAAGAAAGCGCGCGACAGGGGACCGCAAAAAACGATCTTCCAAGTCTGGGCTCAGACGGAAAGCTACCACAAGCAGAGAATTTGCGCTAGCCATGATTGAAATGGCGATCAATATTTTGTAAATAGTTTTTGGGTCTACCTGCGCAATTGCCCGTGTTGCTGCCGCAGTGGCTACAAACATAGCTGCATATGATATAGCTGTTACTCCAAGTTTTATATTGGATGACCAAGCCAAGCTTATGAGTTGAATAGATATAAGAAGTGCGAGTATTTGTATTGTTCTCCAGTAGAGAAGTTTTGCAATAGGCAGAGTTGCCGACAGTATTAAAACTGCACCAAAGGCACTATGCGCGGACAGATATGCATTGGAGACAGGGAGGCAGTATATTTGTGGAACCGAAGCAATCAAGGTTAGGCACAATAGCAATTTTAGCAGCGCGCTTGGTAAGAGGTCTGGCGTAAATCCATGGGGTTGAAGATTGCTTGGCAACCGAAGGGGAGGTTGGTTCATGGTTAAGTTTCGCAGTGCGAGAGGCATGGTGACAGAGGAGGAGGGAGGAACAATGTGGCGGAGGCTGGAGCCTTTGATTGGGCTCTTGGTTCTATGAAGTTAAGAGCTAGAAGGGAGGCGCTTGCATTCTTGAATTGTTTCATTCCAGCACGGTGCAGTTTCAAGTTGCGCCTCTCTGATTCGCTTATACAAGTTGGTGAGCCAAAGCTATTATGCATGAGAAAGACAGAGAGAACACAAAAGAGCTCGCTACAATGAGCTTTCTCCGTGGGCGAACCTTTATGTCTGAGGCCGCTGGGGGATCGACAAGTTCATACGCAAACTCATTTGTGTTCTGGGCCATCATCGCACGTTCCACTTGCTCGGAAAGCAAGGACTGAAGCTTGGCGACTATAAATGGATCTGTGGCGGATGCAAGCTGCTTGTTGATGAATTCTGTGTTTTGCTGAATCCGAGTTATTTCATCCTCTTGTACCATTGTCGCGAGCTCTTCTACTATTGCGTTTAGCATGGAAGTTGCTGTTTCTGCTTTCTTGGCTTCCAGTGAAACGAGTATTTCTGAAGATTTTGGATCGACTTTTGCGGAGTATATTTTTCCAAGGGCTTCGTGTGCATCCCAGACGTTCGGTATGTCTTCCGGATCGGATGTGGTCCATGTTCGATCTATGCTGTTCCAATCCTCATCGAAGAGAATTTGTAGTAAACCATGTTTTTGAACAACGCGATTGAGAAGGCGGTGGCTATTCAGTAGAGTCTCAAGGCGATGGACGTCGTTGGAGCCTATGGAAAAACCGAGTGATCCAGCGATTTCGGCGCCGAGACCGGCGAAGGAAGCAAGGGCTGTAGAAGCGGGATTGGGGGGTCGCTCGCGAGGCGCGGCAAGGATGGCCTGTGCGCGGTACATCGGGGTGGCGAGCAGCGCATAGCAGACGGCGGCGGTGGTTCCGGCTAGCGTTACTGAGGTGATGAATTTCCAACGAATCCTAAGGGATTGCGCCAACTGCCTGAGGGAGGTCTTGGGCTCAGGGAGGGGGGTCCAGTAGATCGGCGTGAAAGGATATTGCGACTGCGGAGTCTGGGGCGGTTCGGTTGAGTTCGGCGGTTGGAGACAATCGGAACTGGGCATTCCGTCGGACCTCCGGCGTGGTTGGGGGACCGGATCATAGGGGCACGTGGTTGCCTCGGTCAAGTTGGGGGGATCCTCCGCAACGTAGCCTCCTCTCCATCTCCGTGACGCGTCCCGGTGGAGAGCGTTCTGCCGTGGTCAGTTGCAACCCACGTCTGGGGGAATCGGACCTCCAGTGAAAAGAACTTGAGACCTCAAGGTGCGGTGGTTGGCTGGCCCCGCTGTGGAGGGAAGTGATCTTGTCACGCCGAACAGGTCGAGCCAGACCTCCGTTGGTTCGCCGGTTCGGGCGGTGCAGCGCCCAGGCTCTTTCGTCGACCAAACTGCCCATGCTTTCCTTCCGTCGGGTCGGATCCACCCGCTGAGGTGCGTCCCCTGGGGAACCGTGGCGGGAGGGAGGGCAGTGGAGCCCTGCGGGCGCAGGGCGGCCAATGTCGATAGCGCCTTGTACGCGGGTTTGGGAGTGAGGTCCCGGTGCAGGATGCCGAAGTGGTGTTCCGGGTCGTGGGGTTCCCCCTCGGGGGCCTGCAGTTCGTACCAGCAGAAGAGTTCGACCCCCGCGTCGAACGCTCGGAGGGCGGCGCGGGTCAGCAGTTCGGCCTGCCGGAGTTCGCTGACGCCGGGGCGCAACCAGGGAGTGGACACGATCACCCCACCCCCGCTGTCTCCGACCCGGTACGCCGCGGCGGTTGCCGCACGATATCCATTGCTGTTGCCCAAGACGATGGGCGTGACGCCAGGGTCTCCGCGAAGCGGAAGGAAGCGGTCTGCGGTCAGAGACGGCGGGATCTCGATTTGGGTCGCCAGGCCTGCTGCAGGCTCGAGACGGCGAATTCCCCGAGGCACGCCGCTACGGGTCCACCACGCTTCCCACTCGATTCCGAGTTGTCGCCGGTAGCGGTCCGGGGCGCGGCGCCGCTCCCAGGTCCCGTCCACGCCTTTTTGCCACGAATAGTACAGGGGCACTCCGCTCGACAGGACAACGACCCCCCCCTCGCGGATGTATGTGCGGATTTCTTCGAACCAGTCGGCCGGGAAACCTTCGTCCGGGGGGAGGACCAACACGTGCTGAAGCGCTGGGTCCAACTCCGCAAGGTGTTGCAGTTGCACTGTGGACGTGTGTCCCACCGGTCCCACGATTCTGCGGATCGCAGGTTCCAAGAAGGCTGCTCCGATCGGGTAGTCTGGATCGTCGAGGACCGCCACGCTCCAAGCGGTACGCTCGGGTGCCAGGGCGCGGAGTCCAGCCAGCACGATGTCCCCCCAGGGCCTTCCCTGGGCGTCGAACAGCGTTGAATCGTGGGTAGGCCACCCGATCTCGGTGATCCAGATCGGCTTGTCTCCGTCCCCGTGGCGACCCATCACCCGACGCAGTCGGGCGATGTCGGCACCCAGGTCGGGCCGCTCCGGCGGATGCGGCCAGCGGTAGGGGTGCACGTTCATCGCGTCGAAGTAGTCTCGTGCTCCTGCGTCGTAGAGTTTGTCGATGAAGTCGAGCGGAATTCCGGAGAGCCCCCCGAGGGCCACGACCGAGTCCGGCGCGAGCTGCTTGATGGCCTGATAGGTTGGCATCAGCAGTTTGGTGTAGTGGTACGCGTTGGGTCGGTCGCGCCAGAACGAAGGCAGGTTGGGCTCGTTCCAGACTTCCCAGTAGCGAATCCGTGCCCGGTAACGCCCCACCACACGGCGCACGTACTCGAGCCAGGCGTCCAGGTGTCGATGCGCCGGGCTGGCCCAGGGGACGTCGTAATCCAGGATGGCGAGGATCTCGACGCCTTCCTGTTCCGCCAACGCGACCACGTCGTCGAGGTGGTCGAAAGACCAGACATCGGGGGAAGGCTGGACGCCGGCCCAGTCGAAATCGGTCCTCACCATTCCGATGCCGGCCTCTTTCATGAGACGGAACTCTGCCGCCGCGATTCCCCGTTCGCTTGGGCGGGACACGTGAGCGACCACGCCGTAGGGAGGGGCAGGGCCTGCTACCGCGGGACCGGCGCTAGCCCACAGGACGGCCTCAAGGGCCAAGATTGTCCACGAGCGTCGCAATCGGGCACCTGCAGGCGCATGAGAGAGGGCAGGACTGGCGAGGACCTTTGACCGACGCTGGCCTCCTGCAGATGGCGATCGTATACGAGGCAGTGCCTTTCGGAAACCCCGCGGGTGATCGTCCATCACACAAGACACCTCAGCCCGCTTGGCGCGGGCTGAGGTCGGTCATCCGGAGGGCTCTGGATGGTGCTGCCGCTTCACCCCCTCGCGGCCCGCACCTGGTCCTTGATCCGCTTCACGTGGCCCCGGCCGAGGCCCTTCACCTCGCAGCCCAGTTCGAAGTAGCGGCGGATCTTGGCGTCGTCGAGCACGCCGAAGCAGTCGATCACCGCGATCGGGCCGCCGGTCTTTTCCACCACCCAGTCGGGGTCGAGCTTCAGGTAGGGCTCGTGGCGCACGGCGAAGATGACGGCGTCGGCGTCGGCGAGCGCGGTCTCGAGATCCTGCTCCACGCGGAGTTCCTGCAGCCGGTCCTGGTTGCGGAAGAAGCGGCTCCAGCTGTACTCGGCCGACGGGTACTCCCCCTGCTTCTCGAACTCCCACCAGTGCTGCACGTAGGGGTCGTGCACCTTGGGGTCCGCGCCCATCTCGGCGAGGCGCCGGATCAGCAGTTCGGAGCCGCTGTAGCGGGTGTCGCCCACGTCTTCGCGGTACGACGCGCCGAGCACCAGGATCTCCGCCGCCGCCACCGGGCGGCCCATGTTCCGGAGGGCGTCGCGGGTGAGCTGCGCGGCGTGCAGGGCCCGGGTGTCGTTGATGTCGATGGCCATGGGCGTCATCTTGAAGATGTTCTCCTCGAACCCGTGCAGGTGGCGGTACGACCACACGCCCAGGCCCCCGTCCTTCGGGAGGCAGTAGCCGCCGATCCCCGGCCCCGGGAAGATCATGTTGCTGTGGGTGGGGCGGACCTTGATGGCGTTGATCACCTTGACCAGGTCCACGCCGTTCTGCTCGGCGAAGCGGCTCCACTCGCGGACGATGGAACCGGGATGGGAATTTGGGTTCCACTTCGAGGAAGCAAACTGCTCGCCCGGTGGAGACCGGCGAGAGGAAAAGGGGCCGGTCCCGGGAAGAGGCGAACGAGAGTTGGCGAGGGCATTCCGACGAATTGAACCCGAGATGTCGAGTTGGGAACGAGCTTTGCTACGCCCCGTTTCGCCCGGCGGCAACGACGGGCATGGGCTCGGTGGGACGCCCGGGGGGGACGGACGCCACGGAGGGCACGACGCTGGAGGGGGGGCAGCGTTGAGCCGCGGTTGGCTGTCCGGGGGGGAAGGCGAACCATCGGGGCTCGGATGGGGCCACGCGCCGCACTCGTGGGGGGACGAGGCGGCCGTGGCCCCTCCTGTTTTTCGGGCACCGGGTTGAACGGAGATCGAGACAGGCCACGGAAGGGGAAGATCGAGGGAGGGGGACACGATGGCGGCGACGACTCAGGAAAAGCTCTGCCCCATGCTGCGGGACCCGTGCGTGAGGGACGGCTGTCGAATGTGGCTCAAGGTGACGATCACGGGGAGGGACAAGGCGGGGAACCCCGTGAGTGCCAACCCTCCGGAGCAGTGCGCGCTGGTGTGGGCCGGGATGCTGGGGTTGAAGGGGTTGCAGTTTCCCGGTGCGGTGCCGTGAGCCTGCCCGGGTCACGGACTCGGGGGCAAGCGGTGGTAGTCGAAGGCATGTCTGCAGTTTTTGAAAACCTATGAAAACTTGCTGTTACGTGCATATCTTCATAAATAACTCGAAGGAATGCCTGACGCCATGAAGACGTTTGCTGCAGGCCGAAGCGTGGCTCGCTCCCTGTCCCGCCTCTCGATGGCTCGGTCGGCAGGGGCTTGCCGCTCCGGCGTTGCACGCCGTGGAAGCGGTGCCCGCGTGGAACTTCGCGCAGTGGCTCTCTGGATCGCGTTCGTCGCGCTCACCGGGTCCCTTGTGTCGGCGTGCGCCGACGACGGGAGTGTCTGCCAACTCGACTACCACGTGTTCAGCCTGGCCACGAGCCCGGACGGGAAGTACATCGCCGCCGGCGGGATCATGGCCGGCTTCGTCACGATCATCGACGCGGAGACCATGCAGGTGGTGACGAAACTCAAGACGAAAGGGGGACCGGCGAACTCGGTGACCTTCAGCCCCGACGGGAGGTACTTGGCTGCCGGTGTGGGAGCCATGCTTTCCCAACTCGGGGTCAACATGTGGGAGACGCAGAAGCTGGCAGAGACTGGACCGGTTCGAACTCCCGAATGTCCCGGGCCGGAACACCAGTACGTCTCCAACGGCGGCGTTCAGCCCCGACGGCAAGTACTTGGCAGCTGGAAATCAGTCGTTCAAGAACGGCGGCATAGACATTTGGGATGTCGAGTCAGGGAATTTGGTACGAACCCTTGCCGTGCGCGATGTCCTATGTCAGAGCGATTGCATACTCACCAGATGGCAAGTACATCGCGGCTGGCGAACTGACCTGGGATACCGTGGAGATCTGGGACGTCTCGGCGGGCAGCTTGGTCCGGAACGTTGGGGACGCGGAAGAAGGGTACTGTGGTGCAGTTGGCTTTCACCAGACCTGATGGCTACCTGATTGCGGCACTTCAGGAAAGGCACGCCACCTACCGCGGCGGAGCGATCCAGGTCTGGGATCCGGAGGCGGGGCAACTCGTCAGGACCCTCGACTGGGAGCCCAAGGACGACAAATTGAGCGGTGTCTGCGTGGGGCCGGAGGGCGGGTGGCTCGTGGCCAGCACGCAGGAGTCCTTCGTCCGGATGTGGAACTACGAGGACGGGAGCGTGGCCCGGGTCCTGATGGGGCATCCATACAGGCTCCTGAACGCAATCGCGTGCGATCCGAAAGGACGGTACGTGGTCGCCGGAGGCGGAACCTACGTGAAGATCTGGCGATTGTAGCTACCGACGGTTTCTCTCTTGTCGACGTGCTCGCGAGCCGGGGGGGGTGAGCCATGGCGACGTCATCCGAATACGCGATCCTCAGCCACGCTGCCTACACTGCGGTCCATCCCGGTGGGGTGGGAGATCGTGGCGTCTGGAGTCGGATCCTGTCACAGGGCTTCTTGGTGTCGCCTACCAAAGACTTTCGGGGCCGGATGCCGGGGAGATCGTCGTCGCCTACGCCGGGACAGACTTCTTCAGTCAAGATCTCCTGACAGACGCTCAACTCGTTCTGGACGAGGTGCCGAATCAGTATTGATCCCGCCAAGCCTTCCTGAACGAAGTCCAAAGTAATTACCCCGCTTCTCCCATCTCCCTCACCGGCCACTCCCTGGGGGGCGGGCTGGCTGAACTGGTGGCGGCGGTCGCGGCGCGCGACGGAGTAGCAGCTCGAGGTCACCAGCTTCAACGCCCCCGGCATGACCCACCTGCTGGACGAAGTGGGCATCGAAGTCGACCTGGCCGCCCCCTTCGGTCCGAATCCGCAGTTCACCGTTGGTCAGGTGCTCGCGAGCAGCATCCGGCACTACGTGGTCGCCACGGACCCGGTGGGCAACTTCGGCCAGACCTTCGGCACCGAAGTGACGGTCGACGCTCCCTGTCCCAGCCTCCTGAGCCTCGCCCTCGCGGAGTTAACCGTGGCGTTCAGTTACACCGGCGTCGCCGTGGTCGCCGGCGCCGTGTTCTTCTACGAGCAGCACCGGATGGGGAACTTCCTCGAGACGTTCGGCGTGGAGGACTACGCCGTCTCGGGCCAAGGCACGACGATCCACCTGAACGGATACGACCTTCTGGCCGCGATCGGTAACGAGTCGGTGGTCATAGAGACGAACCTGTCCCCCCTCGACGTTCTCTGGCTGCCCGGTGGCCCGGCCGAGATCTGGGGGGCACCGGGGGTTCCGGACACGGCGGAGGTCGTCCAGATGATCTTCATGGATGATCAGGGGCGACCCGTGGAGACGGCCTATTTCCGGCGCGACGAGGCCGGGGACACGTCGCTCACGACCTTTCGAAGCTACGACGGCCAAACGGTGGAGATGATCTCCCAGTACAACCGCGAGGTCGACTTCCTGTTCGTTTCTGACCTCGGCGAAGGGCGTTGGTCGATCCTCCGCGTGGCGGACGACGGCACCGGCACGGTCACCACCAATGCCGACCCCGAGGATGCGGCCGCCTGGACCTATAGCGACCCGAGACAACTCTGGGCCGACCCCAGGCTTGCCTCTGTCTCCCAGATCACGGTGCGGTTTCTCGACGGGGACGGCGGCCCGGTGCAGGTCCACGACATGGTGCGATCCTCGGATGGGTCCGTGGTCCAGACGGTCGATCTCGACCCCGGCGGCAACGATGGTCCGGAGCGGACCATCGAGTACGACGCGGCCGGCGGGGTTGGGTTGGACACCTTCGTCCGGGAAGACGGTACCCGGACCACCCGCACCTACCAGCCCCACGTGGGCGTGAGGGGCGACACCTTGGGCGCGATCGCGCAAGGTTACGGGCTGAGCCTCGCCGAACTCCTGGAGATCCCGGGCAACGGAGTCTACCGATCCGATCCCGACCGCCTTCGAGCCGGTTCCGACGTCGTAGCCGTCCCTGCGGAGATTCGGGACTACGGTGCAGACGGCTCGATGGTGCTGGACGTGATCTTCACCGGCGCGGCACCCGCGACCTTCTTCTCCGGCTGGGAGGACGACTTCACCCGCGACACCGCCGTCCGGTTCTACGGTGCGGGCGGCGAGCCCGTCTCGGTGTACTCCATCGCGCGGGATCCCGACGGGGGAGCGGTGGACACGACGATGACGATCCGGGACCTGTCGGGGCTGCCGGGGCCTGGAGAGGGTGAGATCGTCAGCGTGACCCGGGTGCGCGACACGACCGAGGTCACGCTGGAGACCGGGGTCACCGCCGGGGACGACTGGCTCGACCCATGGACGGCCCACTACCTGGAAGCGACCGGGATCTCGCGCTTCTCGGTGACCAACACGGTGTGGGAGGAGACCGTCGCGGCCTTCTACCCCGTGAGCGTGGAGATCGAGAACCTCTTCTCCCGGGGCGAGCAGTCCACCCTGGCGTCCCCCATCGTCTTGGACCTGGACCGTAACGGGTACGACACGACGACTCTGGTCAACGGCGTCCGGTTCGACTTCGACCTCAACGGGTTCGCGGAGCAGATGGCCTGGGTCCAGGGGACCGACGGCCTGCTGGTGCTGGACCGCGACGGAAGCGGGGCGATCGAGCACGGTGGGGAGCTCTTCGGCGACCACACCGTCCTGCTGGACGGGAGCCCGGCGGAGCACGGTTTCCAGGCCCTGGCGGAACTCGACGGGAACGCCGACGGACTCGTGGACGCCGCCGACGAGTTCTTCCAGCACCTCCGGGTTTGGCGGGACCTCGACCATGACGGGATCAGCGACCCCGGCGAACTCTTCACCCTGGAGGCCGTCGGAGTCGAGGCCCTCGGCACCGACAGCGTCACGGTGCGGGAGGCGGACGGCCGCGGGAACGTCATCATCGAGAAAGGCACGTTCGTGCGCTCGGACGGGTCCGTCGGGCACATGGCCGACTTCCTGTTCGACCGGGACGTCGTGCGGAGCGTGGCCACGGAGAAGCTCCCGGTTCCGGCGGAGATCGCCGTCCTGCCCAACGTGGCGGGGTCGGGGAACGTGTACGACCTGCACCAGGCGCTGGTGCGCGACGGCTCCGGGACGCTCCGGGAGATCCTGGAGCGGTTCGCCGCCGAGCCCGACCCGGAGCGGCGAAGGGCCGTGGTCCACGAATTCCTTTGGACGTGGAGCGGCAAGGCCGGAGCGGCCCCCGACAGCCGGGGGCCCTACGTCGACGCCCGGCACCTGGAGACCCTCGAGGCGTTCCTCGGCACGTCCTTCGCGTCGCCACAGAACCCCGACGGACGGTGGGCCGACTTCATCACGAATCCCCACATGCGGGCTGCCCCGTTCGTGGAGCTCGCCTACGAGCGACTGGCCGGCGGCGTGTACGCGGTCCTCAGCGCGCAGACCCACCTGAAGGACCTGTTCGGGCTCGTCACCGAGTACCGGCGGGACGAGACGGGTGGACGAGTCCTGGCCGACCTGGCGCCGGTGGTGGCGGACTTGTGTCGCAGGCTCGAGGAAGATCCGGTGTCCGGCAAGGCGGACCTGGCCGAGTTCTCCGCGGTCCTGAGGGGGTTGTGCGGCCGCGGGTTCGCCGCCGACTATGCGGGGTTCCGCAACTCCTTCGCCCTGCGCGGCGAGGAGCTGGCGTGGGTGGTGGACTCGGGCGGCCGGGAGGTTTGGATCGGGGGTGAGGGCTCCGACGTGCGGGGGTCGGATTTCTCTCTTACGAACGGTTCGGACGACGCCTTCCTCGGGGGTGGAGGTGACGACTTGCTCCGGGGTGGGCTCGGTGACGACGCCCTGTACGGCGGGGACGGGGACGATGTTCTCGGCGGCGATGAAGGCGCCGACCTGCTGGCCGGCGGGCCCGGTGCGGACACTCTGGCGGGGGGCCCCGGGGACGACGTCTACGTCTTCGGACTCGGGGATGGAGCGGACCTGGTTCGGGAGACGAGCGGTGGGGAGACCGACCTCGATCGCGTCGTGTTCGGGCCGGGCACCGCCCCCGAGGACGTGGTGGTCTACCGCGACGTGGGGAACCTGTACCTGGACCTTCGGGGTACGGAGGATCGGCTGACCGTCGAGGGTTGGTTCTGGGACCGGCGATACCAGGTGGAGCGCTTCGAGTTCGCCGACGGCACGGTGTGGGGCATCGACGACGTGCTGTCCCGGATCCCGCAGGAAGCGACCGACGGGCCGGACTTCCTCGTCGGCACCGAGGGCGGCGACGACTTGTCCGGGCTCGGCGGCGACGACCGCCTCTGGGGCGTGGCCGGGGATGACCGGCTCGCCGGGGGGCCTGGTGACGACACGCTGGACGGGGGACGGGGAACGACGTCCTCGAAGGGGAAGGCGGCGCCGACGTGCTGGCCGGCGACGCGGGAGACGACCTCCTGCGGGGCGGCGACGGGGGCGATGTCCTTCGCGGGGCGCACGGTGCGGACGTGCTGGAGGGGGGGCGGGGGACGATCGCCTGCACGGGGGTGACGGGCCGGACACCCTGGACGGGGGCCCCGGGGACGACTACCTCGCCGGCGACGAGAGCGCGACGTGGTGGGCGGCCACGGAGTCGGGGGCCGACGTCTACCGCTTCGGGCGTGGGGGCGGCCACGACACGATCGTGGACGTGGACCCAAGCTCGGTAGCGGACGGCGGC
Source organism: uncultured delta proteobacterium (assembly GCA_963707045.1). Classification (GTDB taxonomy): domain Bacteria; phylum Desulfobacterota; class Deferrisomatia; order Deferrisomatales; family JACRMM01; genus CAZGRT01. Next base: position 223,502 of record CAVPOV010000024.1, on the reverse strand, counting down.
CCCCGTGATCGGATCGAGTTCCAGCCGGGGACCGCCCCGGCCGACGTCCTCGTCACCCGTGACGCCTGGAGTCTCCACCTCACCATCGGGGACACCGGCGACAGCGTGACCGTCTCGAGTTGGTTCGAGCACGAGCGCTTCCAAGTCGAGGAGGTGGGGTTCGCCGACGGCACCGTGTGGGGACGTTCGCAGTTGGAGGGTGCCGTCCACGTCGCCGCAGGCGGCGGCCGGCATCCCGTCGGCGGAACGCCCGGGGGCGATCGCCTCGACGGCGGGTCGGAATCCGACGAGATCTACGGCCACGCCGGGGCGGACGAGATCTTCGGCGGGGCGGGCGACGACACCCTCCACGGGGGAGAGGGGGCCGATCTCCTGGCCGGCGGTCCGGGCGCGGACCGGGTCGTCGGAGGGGGAGGGGGAGACACGTATCTCTTCGGCCGAGGGGACGGCTGTGATCGGCTGGAAGAGGGGCCGGACGCAACCGAGGTGGACATCCTGCGCCTGGGAAGCGGGGTGACGCCCGAGGAGGTGGAGGCGAGCCGGGAGGACGCCTCGCTGCTGCTGACACTGGTCGGGGGCTCCGACCGGATCCTCGTGAGCGACTTCTTCCGCACGGACGGCTCGGGTGTGGAGCGGATCGAGTTCGAGGACGGCACGGTCTGGTCGGCGGCGACTCTGCCCAGGGTGCGGTGCGACGGGACCGACTTCGACGACGTGCTCCGGGGCGGCGACGGGGACGAGCACCTGAGGGGGTTCCTGGGCGACGACGCCTTGCTGGGGGGCGGGGGCGCAGACGTGCTGGACGGGGGGCCCGGCAACGACGTCCTGGACGGCGGGACCGATTCCGACCGGTACGTGTTCGGGCGGGGGTACGGCGAGGACCGGCTGCCGGCGTGGCAGGGGGATTCCATCGAGATGCTCCCCGGGGTGGGGGCGGTGGGTGTGGCCGTGCGAACCACCCACGGGGTTCGCGACCATCGGTGGTCGTGGGGCCTAGAGATCGAGGTGACGGAGACCGGCGACCGCCTGACCCTGGATGACTGGGACCCGGCGAAGGAAGTCGTCGTGAGGTTCTCGGACGGGACGGTGTGGGACGCCGAGACGCTGACGGCTCAGGCCCTGACGGCCGCCACCGAAGGGCCGGATGCCTTGAGGGGCACTTCCGGCGGGGACGAGATCCGGGGCCTCGGCGGAAACGACTGGATCGACGCCGGAGCCGGGGACGACGTTCTGGACGGGGGCAGCGGCGCGGACACGCTTCGGGGCGGGACCGGCAGCGACGTGTACCTGTTCGGCCGGGGAGGGGGACACGACCAGATCCTGGACCAGGAGTCCGTGCCGGGGAGCCTGGACACCATCCGCTTCGGGGAGGGCGTGGGTCCGCAGGACGTGGCCGTGAGGTGGGTTCATGGGGGCAGTCCCGGTTTCGGGGACCTCGTCCTGGAGATCGGCGACACGGGGGACCGGGTCCGGGTGACGGGCTGGTTCTCGCACGCGGGCTGCCAGGTGGAGAGGGTTGAGTTCGCGGACGGCACCGCTTGGACCGTCGAGGACGTCGCCGCCCTTGCGCGTGTCCACCCCACCCCGGGTGCCGACCACCTGGGCGGGACCCCTGCCGGGGAAGCCCTCCGGGGCGAGGAAGGCGATGACGTCCTGCGGGGGTACGGCGGTTCGGATGAGCTTCGAGGCGGGGAGGGCGCGGACGTCCTGTACGGCGGAGACGGCGACGACGTGCTCGACGGAGGCCCCGGCGACGACTGCCTGTACGGGGACTTCACGTCAGAGGTGTGGGACCACGGTTCCTACGCGCTGAACCCGGAGTCGGGCAGCGACACCTACGTGTTCGGGCGCGGCTACGGGCGGGACACGATCTTCGAACGCGATCACACGGAGTTCTCCAATCCGAGCCTGTACGGCTACCCGAGGGCGACCGGGGCCAGGGTCGACACCGTGCGACTCCTGGCCGACGTCGAACCGGACGACGTTTCGGTCCACCTCGGCGGGTCGGGCGCCTTGTCGCACCTGGCGATCGTGGACACCGACGATCGCCTCTTCGGGCTGAGCCACGTGGAGCGATTGGAGTTCTCGGACGGGACGGTGTGGACCCGCACCGACCTGTTCGAGAAGGCGACGAAGGAGTTCGCCCCGACGTCGGGGGCGGACGTGCTCTTCGGGACGGACGGGCCGGACCGCATCGACGGCCTGGCCGGCGACGACAGCCTCCACGGAGGGGAAGGGGCGGATGCGCTGTACGGTGGGGACGGGGCAGACCGCCTGGCGGGGTGGAACGGGGACGACGGCCTCTACGGGGGCTCCGGCCCGGACGTCCTGGAAGGCGGGCGCGGGGCGGACCTGCTGCGGGGCGGTCCGGGCGACGACGTGCTGATGGGAGACGATTGGGGGGGATTCCAGGGGAACGACGGGCTCTACGGCGACACGGGGGACGACGTGCTCTACGGGCGGGGCGGGTTCGACCTCCTGGACGGAGGGCCGGGAAACGACCGCCTCGTGGGGGACGACACCGTGCTCGGTCCCTTCGGCCATTACGAACGGGGGGGGGACACGTACGTCTTCGCGCCGGGGTACGGGTGGGACACGATCCACGACGCCGACGTGACGTCCGGGGAGGACGACGTACTCAAACTCGCAGGGGGACTCGCACCCGCGGACGTCCGGGTGACGCGGGACCCGGAGAATCTGCACCTGGAGTTCGGCGAGACCGGAGATCGGGTGACCGTGGAGGGGTGGTTCCTGGAAGACGGCGTGGACCACCGCATCGAACGGGTGGAGTTCGAGGACGGCACGGTCTGGACCGCCGACCGGGTCGAAGCGCTCCTCTCTCCCTTTCCCACCGAAGGGACGGACGTATTGCACGGAACCGCCGGCCCCGATCTTCTGTCGGGGTTCGGGGGCGACGACTACCTCTTCGGGGGAGGGGGCGACGACCGGCTGGAGGGAGGAACCGGAGCAGACCGGCTGGAAGGACAAGCGGGTTCGGACATCCTCGACGGTGGTGGTGGCGAGGACAGGCTGCTCGGAGGCGATGGAGAGGACGACCTCGTGGGCGGTGACGGCAATGACGTGGTGGAAGGGGGGCCCGGTGCCGACCTTCTGGCGGGTGGAGAGGGCTCGGACGTCCTCGAAGGCGGTGACGGCGCCGACGTCCTCTCCGGGGGGCCCGGCAACGACGTGCTCCGCGGCGGGCCGGACGGCGACGTCTACGTCTTCGGCCGCGGGGACGGATGGGATACCGCGCATCCGGACGCCGCACAGGGCGCCGTCGGCGACCGGGTGAGGTTGGCGGGCTCGGTGGCGCCGGAGGACGTCCGCGTGCTGTGGGGCGGGGGGAAGGACCTGCACCTCTCCATCGTCGGGACCGAAGACCGGCTGACGCTGTCGCGATGGTTCGAAGGCGCGCAGTTCCAGGTCGGACTCGTGGAGTTCGAGGACGGCACCTCCTGGAATGGAGCAGCGCTGGAGGCGCTCCTGGCCCAGGCCACGGAGGGGGCCGACTTCCTTCGCGGCTCGGACGGAGACGATCTGCTGGCCGGGCTCGAGGGCGACGACACGCTCGCGGGGGGAGGCGGGGCGGACGAACTCCTGGGGGGTCCCGGACGGGACGTGCTGGACGGAGGCGGCGGGGCCGACGTTCTCGACGGCGGACCGGGCGATGACCGTCTCGCCGGAGGGGTGGGTGACGACACCTATCGGTTCGGACCCGGGGCAGGGGCGGACCGCGTCTACGACTGCGGCTTCGATTCCTGGGGGGAAGTCCCGGGGGGTAGCGACGCGGTCGTGGTGGCCCCCGGGGTGGGTCCCGGCGACGTAGTCGCGTCGCGGAGCACCGGCGACCTGGTGCTCACCATCGTGTCGAGCGGTGACAGCCTGACCCTCGCCCGGTGGTTCGAGGGGCCGACCTGGAAGATCGAGACCGTGGCCTTCGCGGACGGGACGACATGGGACGTGCCCGCGTTGGAGGCCTTGTGCTCTCGACCCGGCGCGGGGGCGGATTACCTCGTCGGAGGGGAAGGGGACGACCGGCTCGCGGGCCTCGAGGGGGACGACCGGCTCTTCGGCGGTGCCGGGAGGGACAGCCTCGAGGGCGGACCCGGGAAAGACCAACTCCACGGCGAGGTTGGGGAAGACCGGCTGGAGGGCGGGGAGGACGACGACTCGCTGTACGGTGGGCCGGGGAACGATGAACTCGACGGAGGGCCGGGAAACGATCGCCTCGTGGGGCACTCGGGAAGCGACGTGTACTGGTTCGGGGCGGGCGACGGCCAAGACGTGGTGTACGACTGGGACTTCACCCGGGACGTCGTCGACGTCGATTGCGTCCGGTTCCGAGGGGACCTGGCGCCGGGCGGAGTGTCGGCGAGCCGCGATGCGGAGAACCTGTACCTGGAGATCCGGGAGACCGGGGACCGCCTCACGGTGCAGGGCTGGTTCTCCGACGTCCGCACGCGGATCGAACGCGTGGAGTTCGCCGACGGGACCGTGTGGGGCGTGGCCGAGTTGCAGGATCTCGTGCTCCCGCGCCCGACCGGGGGAGACGATCGGCTCTACGGGACCCCGTACCGCGACTTCGTGGAGGCGGGAGACGGCGCCGACGTCGTGCACGGGCTCGGCGGCAACGACGAACTGTTCGGCGAGGGGGGAAACGATCTCCTCGTCGGAGGCGACGGGGACGACACCCTGGCGGGAGGCCCGGGGGACGACCGGATCCAGGGAGGCGAGGGACGGGACGTCCTGGACGGTGGGGCCGGCAGCGACCGGCTCGAGGGCGGGGGCGGCGGCGACGTGTACCGGTTCGGCCGGGCTTCGGGCGTGGACGAGATATCGGAGGGCCGGCAGGGGACGGAGGGGGAAGACAGTGTCCGCTTCGAGTCCGGTGTCTCCCCCGGAGATGTTGTGGTGGTTCGGGTCGCGGATGACCTTCGGCTGGTAATCCCGGGTACAGGCGACCAACTCTCCGTGTGTCGGTGGTTCGACGGGCCGGAGTGGCAGATCGAGCGGGTGGAGTTCGAAGACGGGACCGCCTGGGGCCGAGCCGACCTGGAGGGATTCGCGACCGGGGCCACCCCTGGGGACGACGTCCTGAACGGCACGGATGGCGCGGACCGGATCCGGGGAGGCGACGGGGACGACCGGCTCCTGGGCGGGGGCGGCGACGACATCCTGCAAGGCGACGGAGGCCAGGACTCGCTCCGCGGGGACGCCGGAAACGACGAGCTTCTCGGTGGGGACGGCTACGATTCCCTCGACGGGGGAGACGGGGACGACGTGCTCCGCGGTGAAGGGGAGGGGGGGAGCCTGTCCGGAGGCCCCGGCTCGGACCTCCTGGACCCGGGGACGGGGTCCTGGAGCCGCATGCAGGGGGGTACGGGCAACGATACATACCTCTTCGGCCGAGGCGCGGGCGAGGTGTTGATCTTCGAGCAAGACACGACCCCCGGAAACCTGGACGTCATCCGGGTCGCCCAGGAGTTCTCGCCGGCCGACCTCTCCCTGGGCCGGGACGAGAGCGATCTGTTCCTGGGGTTGGGAGACACCGGCGACCTGCTCATCGTTTCCGGATGGTTCATGAAGCTGGAATACCAGGTGGAACGTGTCGAGTTCGCCGACGGCACGGCGTGGGAGGTCCCGGATCTCCTGAGGCTGGCGGTGCAGCACCCGACAGACGCCGGGGATACCCTGGGCGGGAGCCCCTACGACGACGTGGTCGAAGGGCTCGACGGGAACGACACCCTGCAGGGCTGGGGCGGGGACGACCGCCTCGACGGCGGTGGGGGGCAAGACCGGATCTTCGGGGACGAAGGCGACGACCGGCTCCTGGGCGGAAGTGGAGACGATCACCTCATCGGGGGGACGGGAGACGACTACCTGGACGGCGGCCCGGGCGACGATCGCCTGGCCGGCACCTACGGGAGCGACACGTACCGCTTCGGTCGGGGGGGCGGCCACGACACGGTCGAGCAGAGCCGTCGGCCGGGGGTGGACGTGGACACCGTGGCGGTCGACGACGGAATCGCACCGGCGGAAGTCCGGATCACGCGGGTGGTCGACGACCTCGTGCTCTCCCTCTCGACCGGTGAGACGTCCCTGGCTTTCGAGCAGTGGTTCCGTCGCGACGACAACCGGGTGGACCGCGTCGAGTTCGCGGACGGCACCGTCTGGGACCCCGAGGCCATCGAGGCGATGCTGCCGCCGGAACCGACCGACGGGTCGGATCGGCTCGTGGGGGGCAGCGGGGCGGACGTCCTCGACGGGCTTGAGGGGGACGACTTCCTGTACGGGGGAGACGGCGACGACACGCTGGTCGGGGGGGCCGGAGCCGACCGCCTCTGGGGCGAGGCGGGAGACGACGTGCTCTCCGGCGGGGACGGGGACGACCAACTCGACGGCGGTCCGGGTTCCGACGTGCTCGACGGAGGCCCCGTCGCCGACCGGCTTCGCGGGGGACCGGGGGACGACGTCTACGTCTTCGCCCCGGGCTCGCACTGGGACACCGCGAGCGAGGTGGACGGCGGGGGACTCGATTCCGTGCGGGTCACCGGCTACGGGACGGATGACCTCGTGGTGGTGCGGGACAGGGATTGGCTCACCCTTCGAGTTCGAGGTTCGACGCTGGAGGCCATGGCCCTGGAAGGTTGGTTCGGGGACGAGGCGCTGCGGATCGAGAGAGTGGAGTTCCCCGACGGCTCGGTGTGGGACGCCGCCGAACTGGAACGGCGGGCCCGGCTTCCCACGGAGTTCGACGACTACATCGTGGGCACGGGGGCCGGCGATTTCCTGGCGGGGGGGCCGGGAAACGATCTCCTGTTCGGGCAGGGAGGGGCCGACGTCCTGCACGGCGGCCCCGACCAGGACCACCTCTACGGCGGGGCCGGCGGGGATGTCTATCTCTTCGGCTTGGACGCGGGCGACGACCGCGTATACGAGGACGATCCGGACACCTCGGCGGTGGACGTCATCCGCCTGGGTGACGGCGTGGGGCCGGGGCAGGTCAAGGTGGGCTGGCACTGGGGAGATCTCGAGGTGCGCATCCTCGGCACGGACTGCATTTTGTCCGTGAGGGATTGGTTCGACGGGGAGCGCTACCGGGTGGAGACGATCGAGTTCGAGGACGGCACGGTGTGGGACGAGGCGGCGATCCGCGCCCTGGTTGCGACCCCGACGCAACTCGCGGACGTGCTCCCCGGCGGAGGGGGCGACGACGTGCTGCAGGGACTCGGAGGCGACGACGAAGTCTACGGGTTCGAGGGCGACGACACCTTGGTCGGGGGGGAGGGAGACGACCAACTGGACGGAGATCTCGGGAGCGACCTCCTCCTCGGAGGCCAGGGGGATGACCAGTTGCTGGGACGCGCGGGCGCCGACACCTTGGAAGGCGGGGCGGGAGACGACGAACTGAGGGGGGGCCGGGGCAGCGACTGCTACCGGTTCGGACCGGGGTCGGGTCAGGACGCCGTGGTGGAAGGGGAGAAGGACTGGTTCGACCGGGACGCGCTGGTGCTCGAGGGGTGGTCCGCGGGGGAGGTCTTCGCGGTGAGGCGGAACGACGCGCTGCACCTCGCCAGCGTGGCGTGCTCCGACTCGGTCGAGATCCAGTGGTGGTACGCCGGGGCGCGCTACCAGATCGAAGAAGTACGGCTGGACGGCGGGACCATATGGGGCCCCTCGGATCTGGAGAGCCTGGCAGCGGGGGGATCTGCGCGACGCACTACTGGGGCCGGTACGGCGACGAGGTGTGGGGCACCGCGGACGGGGAGGCGATCTTCGGGTTCGACGGGGACGATGTGCTGCACGGGGAGGTAGGCGACGACGTGCTCCTCGGGGGGCGCGGGAACGACCGAGTCCTCGGCGACGCCGGAAACGACGTCCTGAGCGGCGGAGCCGGCGACGATCTCCTGTGCGGCGGGGTCGGCGACGACACCTATCGGTTCGGGATCGGGTTCGGGCGGGACACCGTGGAAGAGTCGGACAGCACGCCCGGCAACTCCGACGCAGTGGTGTTCGGGCCCGGTGTGTCTCCCGACGCCGTAGATGTCTGGCGGGACGTGGTCAGCCTGCACCTTGGCCTGCCGGACCCTTCGGACCGGCTGACCGTCGGAGGCTGGTTCGGGGAGGCGGGCGCGAGGGTGGAGAGTTTCGTGTTCGCAGACGGCACCGTGTGGTCGTGGCAGGAGGTGCAGGAGATGGCCTGCCGCGTCACGGGCACCGAAGCCGACGACGTGCTGACGGCGTACGCCGAGGGCTCCGCCATGGCCGGCCTGGCAGGAGACGATCGCCTCGTTGGCGGCCCGGGCGCCGACACCCTGGATGGGGGAGCCGGGGACGACCTCCTCGAGGGCGGGGGTGGAGACGACGTGTACGCTTTCGGTCTCGGGTGGGGCCGGGATCACCTCCTGGACGAAGGAGGCGAGGACACGATCGTGTTCGCCGCCGACGTGTCGCCCGGCCAGGTGGAGGTCTCCTGGGGTGACGACGGAGACCTGGTTCTGGAGGTCTCGGGAGGCTCGGACCGATTGCTCGTAGAGGGCTACTTCGCGGGACCCGAGCACACGGTGGAACGGATCGAGTTCGCCGACGGCACGGTGTGGACGCCACCGACCCTTCCGGCGATGGTGGTGGCCGGAAGCGAGGAGGGCTCCGACGACCTGCGCGGCTACGGCAGGGGGGAGAGACTCCTCGGATTCGGCGGGGACGACCGGCTCCAGGGGTTCGGCGGCGACGACGTTCTGGAGGGGGGCCGCGGCGACGACGTGCTCGAGGGGGGCGACGGAGACGACACGCTGATCGGGAGCGAGGGGAACGATCGCCTCGACGGCGGGCTGGGCGACGACACCTACCTGTTCGGCCCGGGCGACGGTCAGGACGTGGTCCTCGACCAATTGGGGGAGGATTCGGTCGTCTTCGCACCGGATGTCCTGCCGGGCGATGTGGTCGTCTCCCGCGGCGCCGCCGACCTGCACCTCTCCCTCCCCGGCTCGGACGACCGCCTGACGCTGGTGGACTGGTTCCTGACGGACGCCACTCGGATCGAGCGAATCGTCTTCGGGGACGGCGCTGTCTGGAACGAGGCCGCCCTGCGGGATATGGCGCGCCATGTGGTGGGAGGCGACGGGGACGACGCGCTCACCGGCTACGAGGACGACGATTTCCTGGTCGGCGGGAGCGGGAACGACGTACTCGCGGGAGGAGACGGCGACGACCTCCTGGATGGCGGGGAGGGCAACGATCTTCTGGACGGAGGGCCGGGCGGGGATCTCCTGTCCGGGGGAGCCGGGGGAGACATCTACGTCTTCGGCTCGGGCTTCGGCTGCGACACGATCTTCGAGACGGATTCCGCTCCCGAAAGCGTGGATCGGATCCGGATGACCCCCCAAACCGTCGTCGATGACGTGCGGGTGACGAGAACCCTGACGGACCTGAGGGTCTACGTCGGCAGCGAAGGGGACTGCCTCACGGTCGCAGACTGGTTCGGCGACGGCACGTACTGCATCGAGAGTCTGGAGTTCGCGGACGGAACCACTTGGGACGCATCCGCTCTGCTCTCGCTGGCGGCCACACCCACCGCCGCGGACGACTGCCTGGTAGGCGGCGTGGTGGACGAGTACCTGGCGGGGCTCGAAGGCGATGACCTGCTGTTCGGCTTCGGAGGCAAGGACCTGCTGGAAGGCGGTCCCGGCGACGACAACCTCGAGGGCGGGAACGACAAGGACGAGTTGCTGGGAGGGGAGGGGAACGATCGGCTCCTGGGCGGGGAGGGAAAGGACGAACTCTTCGGGGGTGCCGGAGACGATCGCCTCGACGGCGGGCCCGGTGACGACGACCTGTTCGGCGGCGAGGGGAGCGACGTGTATCGGTTCGAGCCGGGCGGCGGTCGCGACCGCATCTTCGAGTCGGGCGAGGAGACGGGGGACCGCGACTGCCTCGAACTGGCAGCGACCCCGCTCGGGATCCGATTCGAGGCGGGGGGGAGCAAGTTGGACGTGTGGCTTGCCGGCGGCGAAGACTGCGTGGAGGTGGACTCCTGGGGTCGGGGCACGGTGTTCCCGGTGGAGGAGTTCCGGACCCTGGACGGCCAGGGGTTGCGCGCCGCCCAGGTGGACCGCTTGATCCAGGCGATGGCCGCTTTCAGCGTCGACACGGGCCTGACGTGGGCGGAGGCGATCCGGGAGCGCCCCGAGGAGGTCGAGGCGGTCCTTGCGCAGCACTGGAGCCCGACGGCGTCCTGAGGACCCGGGTGCCGCAACGGGGAGGGGGGATCGGTGGTGTGGGCGACCTCCGGAGTCGGTCAGGCCGTCACCCGCGGGGAGGGGAGCGAAGGTCGTGCGCCGGGAGCGCGCCCGGCGCGCCTCCCGAGGGACACGGGCCTCGCCAGCCTGGCCCTCGTCGCCCGGTTCCACGGGGTCTCCGTGGACGCGGAGCAGGTGCGACACGGGCTGGCCGTCGGGGCGGAAGGGGCGGATGTCCTCGCGGTGCTCCGGGCGGCCAGGGCGCTGGGGTTCCGGGCGAAGGCCGTCCGGCCGAGCTTCGATCGTCTGGCTGCGCTGCCCCTCCCGGCCGTCGCGCAACTGGGTCCCAACGAATTCGCGGTATTGGCGAAGGCGGACGGGGGCAAGGCGCTCCTCCTGCACCCCTCCGAATCGTCCCCCCGGGTCCTGGGCCGGGACCAGTTCCTGGAGGTTTGGGCCGGCACCCTCCTGCTCCTCCGGCCGGAGGGAGAGCCCCCCGGCCGCGCGGGCTTCGGGCTGCGCTGGTTCCTTCCCGCGCTCCGGCGCTACCGGCGCCCCCTCGCCGAGGTCCTGCTGGCCTCCCTCGTCCTGCAGTTGTTCGGCCTCTTGACGCCCGTCTTCACCCAGGTGGTGATCGACAAGGTCCTCGTGCACCGGGCTCTGGCCACCCTCGACGTGCTGGCCGTGGGCCTCGGCACGATCGCGGTCTTCGAGCTGATCCTCGGGGTCGCGCGCACCCTCGTGTTCACGCAGACCACGAGCAAGATCGACGCCGTGCTCGGGGCCCGCCTCTTCCGGCACCTCGTCTCCCTGCCCCTCGCGTACTTCGAGGCCCGACGAGTCGGCGACACCGCCGCGCGGGTCCGGGAACTGGAGAACATCCGACAGTTCCTCACGGGCGCTCCTCTGACTGCGGTCATCGATTGCCTGTTCGTCGGAGTCTTTCTGGTTGCGATGCTGGCTTACAGTTCCACCCTCACGGTCGTGGCTCTCGCGGTTCTCCCTTTCTATGCCGGGCTCTCCGCGTGCGTGATCCCGATTCTCCGCCGGCGCCTGGAGGAGCGCTTCCAGCAGGGAGCCGAGGTCCAGTCCTACCTGGTCGAGGCCGTCACCGGAATCCACACCGTCAAGGCTCTGGCCCTGGAGCCGCAAGTGGAGAAACGCTGGGAGAACCTTCTCGCCGAGTACGTGCGAGCGAGCTTTCGCACTGCCTCCCTGGCGAGTTCCGCGGGGGCGGCCGGCCAATTCCTGCACCGAAGCTCGTACCTGATCATCCTGTGGGTCGGAGCGCGCCTCGTCATGGAAGCCCAGATCACGGTCGGGCAACTGATTGCCTTCCAGATGCTTTCCGGGCGGATGATGGAACCGGTCCTTCGCTTCGTGCGGATGTGGCAGGAGTTCCAGCAGGCGGGGCTGTCGGTGCGCAGGCTGGCCGATGTGTTCGATGCTCCCGCCGAACCGGCTGCGAGCGGCGCCAAAGCCAGGCTACCGCGACTTCGAGGGCAGGTGCGTTTCGATGCGGTCACCTTCCGCTACAGGGCGGGCGGGCCGGAGGCGGTTCGGGCTCTCTCCTTCACCATCGAGCAGGGAGCCACGGTGGGGTTCCTGGGGCGCAGCGGCTCCGGAAAGACCACCATATCCAAGCTGATCCAGCGGCTCTACGTGCCGGAGTCCGGGAGGATCCTGATCGACGGGGTCGATCTGGCTCTCGCGGATCCCGCCTGGCTGCGCAGGCAGATCGGCGTGGTTCTCCAGGACAGCTTTCTGTTCCACCGGACCGTGCGCGAGAACATTGCCGTCCAGGCGCCCTCGGCCTCGATGGAGCAGGTCGTGCGGGCGGCGCAGTTGGCCGGCGCCCACGACTTCATCCTCGAGCTTCCCGAGGCCTACGAGACGTGGGTGGGCGAACGCGGCACCTCGCTTTCGGGGGGCCAACGCCAGAGGATCGCCATCGCCCGGGCGCTGCTCACCGACCCCCGCATCCTGATCTTCGACGAAGCCACCTCGGCGTTGGACTCGGAATCGGAGCGGGTCATCCAGGCCAACATGGCGCGGATCTGCCGGGGGCGCACCGTGGTCTTGATCGCCCACCGGTTGTCGACCCTGCGCCATGCCGACCGCTTGCTCGTCGTGGACCGGGGCACCCTCGCGGAGGAGGGAACCCACGAATCGCTCCTGCGCGCCCGCGGGTTGTACTGGCACCTGCACGGGCAGCAGGTCTGCACAGGGTGAGGGGGCGTGCGATCGTCCAGTAGGAGCGTCCGGCACCAGGAGTTCCTTCCCCCGATCCTCGAGATCGAGGAGACCCCGCCGTCCCGGTTCGGCAGGTCCGTAATCTGGCTCGTCGCACTCCTGCTGGCCCTCGCGGTCGCGTGGTCGTACCTCGGCGAGGTCGACCAGTACGCGGTGGCTCGGGGGAGACTCGTCCCGGACGCGAAGATGAAGGTCGTCCAGGCGAGACGGGACGGGAGGATCCAGCGCATCCACGTGCGGGAGGGGGACCGGGTGGCCGCCGGGCAGGTCTTGGTGGAACTGGACCCCACCTTGGCGGACGCGGACGCCGAGACGACGCGGAGGGCGGTGGCGATTCATCGCAGCACGCGGCGGCGGCTCCTTGCTGAGCTTCGCGGGGACGAACGCGTCGGGGGCGATTCCGGAGACGACCTGCTCGGACTGCAGCGGTCCTTGAAGTCTGCCCGGGAGCAGGAGTACGCGGCCCGTCGGAGGGCGATGCTCCTGGAGGCGGCGGCCCGGGCGAACCAACTCGAGGAGGCGCGGGCCCGCCTGGGGCGACTGGAGCGGGAACTCCCGTTCGTCCGCGAACAGGAGGAGATGTACGCGCGGCTCCACGAGCACGGCATCGCTTCCCGGCTCGAACTGTCGGAGAGGCGGCGGGCGGTCGTCGCCCTCGAAGCCGAGTCGGCCGCGCAGGCAGCGGTCGTCGCCCAGCGGGAGGCGGGCCTCCGGGAGGTCGAGACCCGAGTCGAGGGCCTACAGCGCGAGAGGGAGCAGGCCATCCTGACGGAATTGGTGGAGGTGGAGAGGAGGTTGGCCGCACTGGAGGGGGAGGAGATCAAGGCGGCCAAGGAGCGCGAGTTCGACCGCCTGGAATCGCCCGTGGACGGCTACGTGCAGGAGTTGGCGTTCCAGACCGTGGGAGGCGTGGTCGGCCCGGGGCAGCCGGTCGTCACTCTGGTCCCGGACGGAACCCCTCTCGTGGCCGAGGCGAAAGTGCTCAACCGGGACATCGGTTTCGTCCGGGTCGGACAGACGGCCGAGATCAAGGTCGACACCTTCCCGTTCCAGAAGTACGGGACCATCCCGGGTACCGTGCTCTCGCTCAGCCCGGACGCCATGGAGGACGATCGCCTCGGCCCCGTCTATCTCCTCCGGGCAGGTCTCGAGGCCGAAGAATTCCTATCGGACCGTGGCCCCGGGGCCCTGGTGCCGGGGATGGCCCTCAGCGTGGAGGTTCGAACCGGGAAGCGCAGGGTCTTGGAGTTTTTCCTCTCTCCGCTCGTGAAGTACGCGCGGGAGAGCCTCACTGTGCGGTAGACCGACGGCCGTGCATGAGGACAACGTCGAGCGTCGACGTCCTATTGCACCGCGGCGGACGCGATGTCGGCTGCCTCGGTGGTTCGGACACGATGCGGATCCGGCGTGGCCAGGGGGCGACGGTTCCTCCGGTTGCGTCTCGGGGAAGGCGAAGATCATTGGAAAATGTAGAATCATTGATTACGATGCTATCGTTGCTTTCAGGAGGGAAGTCCCATGGCCAGTATCACGATCCGCAATCTCGAAGACGGGCTGAAGGGACGGTTGCGCGTCCAAGCGGCCCGAGCCGGGCGCTCCATGGAGGACGAGGCGCGGGAAATCCTGCGGACGGCGTTGGCGGACCCGGACGCGGTCCCGCAGAGCCTGGCAGAGCGCGTTCGACTCCGTTTCCGCCCCCTCGGCGGGGTCGACCTCGAGGTTCCTCGACGGGAGCCGATGCGCGGCCCTCCGGATCTTGACGGATGATCGTCCTCGACACGAACGTCTTGTCGGAACTCATGAAGCCCGCTCCCGACATGCGGATTGTTGCGTGGTTGGATAGCCACCCGCCGACCAGCCTGTTCACGACCACGATCACGCAGGCCGAGATCCTCTACGGGGTGGGGCTCCTGCCGGAAGGCCGCCGGCGAACGCAACTGGAGGTCGCGCTGGCCGGGATGTTTGATGAGGATTTCGCCGGGCGGGTTCTTCCATTCGACGGGGCCGCTGCGCGGGCCTACGCCGTGATCGCGGCGGCTCGCCGGCAGATGGGAGAGCCGATCTCCCAGTTCGACGCGCAGATCGCCGGGGTCTGCCGCTCCCGAGACGCTGCTCTCGCGACGCGAAACGCCGCAGACTTCACCGGGTGCGGCATCGAGGTTCGAAATCCCTGGATCGAGTAGATTTCGAGGCGGCGATGCACGATCTTCCGCGCGGGATGGGTCGTTATCCTCTTCGTCGGGCCTATGCTGTGGTCGCGGCCGCGGTGCTGCTTCTGGGCCTCAAGGGCGCCAAGTCGCACCGGCGTAGGGCGGGGTGAAACTTCAGCGTCAAATGAGGCCCATGGCTGCTGACGAGTGAGGTGGAGGACGGAGCGAGGAACAAGCCACGTGTCCACCCCCGCTGTATCCCCCCGGGTTGACTTCGGCACCCTGGAACGGCTACAAGGTGCCAACCTCGGAGGGGAAGCGGACCATGGCTGGAGAGATTCCGACGGAAATCGAGTCACCCCGCCCTCGGGTGCCTGCCGCAGCGCGGTGGGGGCTCGGGGCGCTGCTGCTTCTCCCGCTCATCGTGTCCCTGGGACCCGCCAATCGGCCCCCCGCGGTGCCGGGAGCGCTTCCCGGCGCGGGCGGCGCGACGGGGGTGGTCCTGTTCGAACCGTCCAGCGCCGAGGACCTGGCCCGCGTGCTCGAGCGGCTCTGGGGTTCCGCGGGGGACGGGGCGGTTCCGAACCTGGCGCCCTCCAGGTTTCCGGCGGACATGGGGATGCTCGGCACGGAGGACCGTAAGCGGGTCTTCGTGCAGAGCGTGCTCCCGCACATCCTCCAGACCAACCAGCAGATCGGCAGGGAGAGGACAGCGCTTGTCCGTACCCTCGGCCGGGTGAGCAAGGGCCGCCCCCTTACCTCGGTGGAAACGGCGTGGGTCGCGGGCCTGGTGCGCCGATATCGCCTCGGTGAAGACGCGGTGGCGCTGGTCCGAAACGATCCGGCCACGCTGCTCCGGGAGCTCCTGACCCGAGTCGACGAGGTTCCGGTGAGCCTGGCCCTCGCCCAGGCGGCCGTGGAGTCGGGCTGGGGTTCTTCCCGCTTTGCGCTGGAAGGCAACGCGCTGTTCGGGCAGTGGGTGTTCTCGGGCAAGGGGGGGATGGCGCCGAGCGACCGTCCCGAGGGCGCTTCCTATGCGGTGGCGCGCTTCGCCACCGTGGCGGACTCGGTCGAGGCCTACGTGCGAAACCTCAACACCCTCTGGGCCTATGCTCCGTTTCGCGAAGTCAGGGCGAAGTTGCGGCGGGCGAAGGGGGTTCTCGATCCGTACAAGCTGGCCCAAGGTCTCCTGATGTACTCCGAGCGTCGAGAGGAGTACGTGGAGGAGGTGTGCCAGGTCATCCGGACGAACCGACTGGTTCGGTTCGATCCCGCGGACACCCGGTTCGTGGACCCGGGCGAGGTGCACGAGATCCTCTCCGTTTCGGACGCCCTGCTTCTCTCGTCTCCTCCGGGTGGCTTCTCCCGCCCCGATGCGTAGGCTTCGGCCCGGCTTCCCCCGGGTGGTCGCCGCAGTCCTCCCGCTCTTCCTGGCCTCTTCTCCTGTCCTGGCCGAGGACCTCGTTGCCCGGGTGCTGCTGTACCATCGCGTCGCCGACGTGCGCTACCCGTCCACGAGCGTGAGCGGAGAGGCCTTCCGGGCCCAGTTGAAGTGGCTCGGGGAGAACGGCTTCCCGGTGGTGTCCACTGCGGACTTGGAAGATGCCGTCCTGGGAGCGAAGCGGCTCCCGGAGAAGGCGGTGGTGATCCACTTCGACGACGGCTACCGCAGCGTCTTCGACGAGGCCTTCCCGGTGCTGCGGGAACTCGGCCTCCCGTTCACCGTGTTCCTTCCCACAGAGGCGATCGACAAGGCCTACCCCGACTTCGTCACCTGGGACATGGTTGCGGAGATGGAGCGTCACGGCGGGAGCTTCGGAGTGCATGGCGTCCGGCACCTGCGGCTCGAGCGAGGTGGAGTTCCGCAGGGCACGGCCCGATCGGAGGAGGAGTTCCGGGGGGGCGCGGCACGCCTGCGGGCCCGGGGCCTCGAGCCCCGGTGGCTCGCGTATCCCTACGGCGAGTACACCGAGCGGACCATGCGGGAGGCCGAGAGGGCGGGGTTCGCCCTCGCCTTTTCCCAGGACCCGGGCAGCGTCGGCGACCGGTCTCCGAGATTCCGACTCCCCCGCTTCGCCGTGGTCGGCTCGGTGGGCGACATGGGGACCTTCCGGGAGCGCATGGCCTACCGCCCCCTGACGTTGGAGGCCGAGTCCCCCCCCTTCGGGTTCCTGAGCGCGGCGCGCCCCGGGGTCTTCCGCGCCAGGGTGGCGGACCCGGGTCGGTACGAGCCGGGGTCGGCGAGCGTGTTCGTGAGCGAACTGGGGAAGCTCCCGGCCCGCTTCGACGCCTCGACGGGGCTCGTCTCCGCCGAGGGAGGGCAGACGCTCCGCCGTCGCCTCAACCGGGTATTGGTCTCCCTGCGCGAGAAGGCGGGGGGCGGCTATGCCGTGGGTTCCTGGCTTCTCCTCAACGACGCCGCGCCGTCGCCCTGATCCCTTCCTCGAAACGGCTCAAGCTCCCTGCCGATTCTGCCGATCCAAAGCGGCACGGCTGCGCTTCGCGATTGCCGGGCAAGGAGGTCCCATGGCGGTCGAAGGGTCACTGAGCTACATGGACATCGCCCACCTGCTCAACATGGTGGGTACGTCTCGGAAATCCGGGGTCCTGACGATCCGGTACGAGTCCCGGGAGGCGAGGCTCTTCTTCCAGCAGGGGCACCTCATCCGCGCTGCCTCGAACCAGATCTGCGACGGGATCGGTTCCCTGCTGGTCGAGGCCGGGCACCTGGACGCCAAGGATCTGGAGCGGGCGCTGGCGGTCCAGCGGCAGGAGGGAGGGATCCGACGCCTCGGGGTCATCCTCTTCGAGGACTTCAACATCCGTCACGAAGACATCCAGAGCCTCCTGCTGGAACAGGCACGGCGGATCGTCTTCGACATCTTTTCCTGGCCGGGGGGGTCCTTTTCCTTCCGCGCCGACGATCCGGCAGCCGAACTCGACCGGTTCCACCACGACCCGATCGACCTCATCCACGAGGTGGGCATCCAGGCCGGCCTCCTCGCGGCGGAGGGTTCTGCGTGGGAGCGGGCGGTCGCGGGCGGTCGGCACTGATCCGAGGGCGGGGCTGCTTCAGGGGCCCCTGGTCGGCTCCAACCCCTCGAACCCCAAGCGCTCCGTGCCCACCCCTCGGGCCTGGATCATGGCCTTGTGGGCTTCGCCCATCTCCAGCAGCAGGGGGGCCAGTGCCTGCCGGGAACCTAGAGCCTCCAAGTCCGACCCTGCCTCGGCCTCCATCGCCTCCACCTCCTCGATCAAGCCCAGGGTGAACAGGAAGTCCCGCAGCGGGAGCAGGGGGCCGGGGCACCAGCCCAGACTCGTCCCCGCGCGCCGCAGGGAGGAGAAGTTCACGTGGGCCGTCAGGTCCTGGCCGCCGGGGTCCGCGAGGAGGTCTTGGGAAAGCCGATGTCCGCGGTACGCGACGCAGGTGCCCTGCGGACGGTGCGGGCCATAGAGGCGGCGGGCCTCGTCCCCGTAGTCCACCGTGACCACACACCCCCGTGCCAGACGCTTCCCGACCCCCTGGAGCCATTCGGTCACCCCGAGGTTCACCTCCACCTCGCAGCCTTCCGCGGCGTCGAAGCCGTCCGCGGCCAACTCCGCCGCGCATTCGGCTCGACTCGGAGGGCCCATCACCTCCCGAAAGCGGCTTCCGTCCCAGTCCACGTAGATCTCCTGGAGAGTTCCTGCCTTCCGGACGAGACGGTGGACGGGGAATGCGTCCAGGAGTTCGTTGGAGAAGTAGAGCCCCTGCGCGTCTTCGATCGCTGCCAGGACTGCTACCTTGTCGCGGTGGCCGGTCCATGCTGCGGCCTGTCTCCCCGCCAGCGCGGCACTCCGCTCGTCGGGCGCGTAACGAAGCCTGTCGTAGAGCCTCGGTTCCCGGACGCGGAGAGCATCGAGGAGGTCTGCCGCCAGGCGCCCCTCACCCGGCCCCCCCTCGATGAGCACGAACGGGGAAGGGTGCCCCAGGGCCTCGTCCAATCGGACCGCCAGCCGGCTCAAGCAGCGGGCGAAGACCGGTGTCAGGTGCGGGGCCGTGGTGAAGTCGCCCCGGTCCTCTCCCACCTGCACCCTGCCGGAGGCGTAGTAACCGCCCTCGGGATCGAAGAGGGCCCAGTCCATGAAGGCCGCGAAAGGGATCGGGCCTTCGAGCCGGATCCGCTCGACGAGACGTCGGGAGAGACTTGGGGACAAGGGCGATCCTCCGGGGTGGGGCAGGCACGGGGCGAGTTTCGCCCGGAGCGGGGCACGGGTGCAAGCGCAGGCAGGCCGGGCTTGAACGACCCGGGGGGATGGGTTACCTTCCGGCGGTCCTCCACCCGGAACCGCTTCCCATGCTGCCGACCCCCATCGCCCGACTGATCCGCGAGTTCCAGAGGCTCCCCGGCGTCGGGGAGAAGACGGCGACCCGTTTTGCCCTCCACATCCTGCGCCGCCCCCCGGAGGAGGCGCGGAGCCTCGCCCGGACCTTGGAGGAGGTGACCGAGCTCATCCGGCCCTGCTCCAACTGCTTCCAGTTGACCGACGAGGATCCGTGCGCGATCTGCCGCTCCCCGCGGCGGAACGGGCGGCTGCTGTGCGTGGTGGAGGACCAGGCCAGCCTGATGGCGCTGGAGAGGAGCCGCGTCTTCCACGGCCGGTACCACCTGCTGGGCGGTAGGCTGTCGCCCATGGACGGGATCGGACCGGAACAGCTGCACATCCGAGAGCTCGTGCAGCGGGTGCGGACGGAGGGGGTCGAGGAGGTGGTGCTCGCCACCAACCCCGACGCCGAGGGCGACGCCACCGCGCTCTACGTCAAGAAGTGCCTCGAGAGCACCACCGCCCGTGTCACCCGCATCGCCCGGGGCGTCCCCATGGGGGGCGACCTCGAGTACGCCGACGCCGTGACGCTCGGAAGGGCCCTGGAGGGGCGGGGGCAGTACTGAGCGGGCAGGGGGACCCATGCGCTGCATCACCTACAAGGCCGGCTACAAGTATCAACTCCAGGAAGCCTACGTCGTCGAGGTGGGAATCGAGCCGAAAGCGGGTGTGGAGACGGACTACCTCGCCTTGAGCACCGATGGAACCCTGACGGTGAAGAAGGGCTACGCGTGGGACGGCCCCTCGGGACCGACCGTGGACACCGCGAACTTCATGCGCGGCTCCCTGGTCCACGACGCTCTTTATCAGCTCATGCGAGAGGGCCATCTCGACGGGAAGCTGCACCGCGAAAGGGCGGATCGTCTGCTCCAACGAATGTGCGTGGAGGACGGGATGAGTTCGCTTCGGGCCTGGTGGGTCTACCTCGGAGTCCGCTTCGGAGGGGGGCCTTCGGTCGACCCGGCCAACGCCAAACCCCTCGTCCGTGCCCCCGAGTCCTGCCGCTGACGAGGGCGCTGGCGGAGACCTGGTGATCGGCCGAAGAAGCGTGGAGGAGTCCGGCGGTCCCGGCCGCTCTGCGGTGCGCTCAGCCTGGGTGGGATATGACGCTTCGAGGAGTCACCGGAGGATCCAAACGGAGGCGCGCAGGTCGGCCCCCAGGTCCGGGAGCGGTTCCCGGCGGGGATCCTCGGTTGCGAGCCGGAGTTCGGGTACGCGGTTTTCTTGGAAGCTCTCGGCCGAGGCGACGACCCGTTCGACGCCGTATCCTTTCCGGCGCGCATAGACCTCGTACTCGCCCCCGAAGAGGGGCTCGTCCCGGGCTTCCTGGGATCCCTCGGCCGCCGTCTTCCGGCGGGATATGCGGAAGACGCCGTCGTCCCCCGTGAGCGCCTCTGCCGTGTACGGAGAGGTCCAGATCTCGGCGCCGGGAATGGCGTTGCCCTTCTCGTCCACGACTCTTCCGACCAGCACCGTCGGTGTGACCTTCACCGGCACCTCCACCGATATCTTCGCAGCCTCCCCGGCCGGCACTGTGACCTCCACCTCGGAGGCCGGGAGGAAGCGCGGATCCCTGATCTTGACGCTCAGCACGGCGGGCTCGGACAGGATCGGCATGCCTTCGAGGCGGAACCGTCCTTCGGCGTCCGTGGCGGGCAGAAGGAAGCGATCGAGTACGATCCCCACGCCGGAAAGCGACACCTCGCGGCTCACGGACTCGGCCAGGCGGAGCCGTCCCTCGAGCACGGAGCCGCCTTCGGCAGGGAACCCTCCGGTCATGGCCAGGCGGAACAGTTCCCGAGCGACCCTTGGGCGATACGGGCTTGCCGGATAGAGGTCCAGGAACTCCCGGTACGCCTCGGGGGCGTTCCTGCGATGACCCGTGCCGCCGCCTCGCCTTCGGTCTCGAGGCGGAGCCGGTCCCCTTCGGAGACCCCGGTGGAACCCTCGGGCGCCAGCAGGTACGTGCCTCCCTCCAGGGGCTTGGAGACGAGCGCGAGACCCTTGCGGCGGAGCGAGGCGTCGAGGACCACGATGCGCTCGCCGGGATTCACGGCGCCGTCGAACTCGGCGACCACCTGGTCACCACGCACGAAGATGACGGACCCGGAAGCGGTGGTCGTGACGCGGGCCGGCGCGGCGGCCGCGTCTTCCACGATGGGGGCGCCCTTCTGGATCTGCATCGCCCCTCGGGCGTCCGCGCTCGCCAAGGAGAGCAACAGGCCCAGGGAAGGAGACGGCGGCGAAAGGCGGTCGGCATGGTGGCGCTCCTGGTGGGGCGAGGCAGCGGCGGCGGACGAGATGATCCGACACCGGAGTGGGCGAGGTCAACGGAACTGTCCCAGGTCACTCTGCGTGAGACGACGCGGGAGAGCGCAGAGGGACAGCGTTCGGGAGGACCGGGGAGGGGGCTTCGGGCTCGGCGCAGGCGAATGAGGGCTCCCGTGCGCGTCACGTTGACCCGCTCGGCAGCCATCGCTTAGAGTACCTGCCAAACAGCGGTTCGGAGTGAGCGCGAGATGACAGGAACACCGGGTCCAACCCAGCAACCCCGTGCTTCGCTATTTCGGTCTCGAGACGGCCGGGCAGGCCCGGGAAGTCTTCCTCTGGGCGCTTCCCTTCCTGCTCCTGCTGGGCGCAGGACTCGCGGGGCTGTCGTTCGTCGTCCACTGGCTCTTCCCGCTGCCGATCGGCGTGTACGTCGCGGCCGCGGGATTGGCCCTGGTGTACTTCTTCTTCTTTCTGTCGCGCGTCCGCGCCGTGGCCGAGCGGGCCTCCGAGGACGCCGACCTCCGGCGATCCCGCTCCGTGAGGGTGCGCGATTCCCTTCGTCCCGGGTGCTCGAGCCGCCGAGGCAGCGGCCCGCGTCGGAAGCGACAGTCATCGAGGTAGATGCATGGACGTACGCGAAGAACTGAGCATCCTCGTCCGTTCGAGACAGCCTTTGCTCTCGTTCGTCACCGGCGAGGAGGAGCGTGCGCGGGAGATCCTGGAGCGGTTGGCCGTGGAACTCGGCAATCGCGAACTCTTCTTCTGGAACGCCGTGATGGGGTTCCGGAAGGCGAGCGGGGGCGCGAACACGCTGGAGGAGGGCCGGATGGACCCCCTGACGGCCCTTCAGCGACTGGAGGCGTACCGCGGGGAGGCGATCTTCGTTCTGGAGGACTTCCACCCGTACTTCGAGGAGTCGGTGGTCGTCCGAATGCTCCGCAACCTGCTCTACTCCCTGCGGTCCGCAAAGAAGACGGCGATCCTGCTGACGCCGTCCTTCAAGCTCCCCCACGAGATCCGAGACGACGTGCCCCAAGTGTTTCTTGCACTTCCCGACTACGAGGCCCTGGGTGACCTCCTCCAGGCCGTGTGCGAGGGTCGCGACGTCAAGGTGGACCTGACCAAGGAGGGGAAGGAGAAGTTGGTCAAGTCGGCGCTCGGCCTCACCGAGAACCAGGCCCGCAGCGTGTTCGTCAAGTCGATTCTCAAACACCAGGTTCTCGACCAGTCGGCGATCCACCTGGTGCTCTCGGAGAAGCAGAAGATCATCAAGAAGGACGAGGTGCTCGAGTTCTTCCCGGCCCGCGAGAAGATCTCGGACATCGGCGGGCTCGACAACCTGAAGGAGTGGCTGAAGAAGCGCGACAAGGCATTCAGCGACAGGGCCAAGGACTACGGCCTCCCCAACCCCAAGGGCATCCTCATCATCGGCGTGCAGGGCACCGGCAAGAGCCTCACGGCCAAGGCCACGTCGGCGCTGTGGCGCCTGCCGCTGCTGCGGATGGACATGGGCAAGGTCTTCGGGAGCCTGGTCGGCGAGTCCGAGGAGAGCATCCGCAAGGCGCTGCTCCTGGCCGAGACGATCAGCCCCTGCATCCTCTGGATCGACGAGATCGAGAAGGGCTTCGCGAGCGTCGTGGGGAGCGGTGACTCGGGGACCTCGGCCCGCGTCTTCGGGACGTTCCTCACCTGGATGCAGGAGAAGGAGAAACCGGTCTTCGTGATCGCCACCGGCAACGACATCGCCAACCTGCCGCCGGAGTTGATGCGCAAGGGGCGCTTCGACGAGATCTTCTTCGTCGACCTGCCCACCTACGAGGAGCGCATGGAGATCCTGCGGGTGCATCTGGCCCGCGTGCGCCCCGTGATCCGCAATTACGACGTGGCGTTCCTCGCCGGGGAGACCGAGGGGTTCAGCGGCGCGGAGATCGAGCAGTCGATCGTCAACGCCATGTACAACGCCTTCGACGACGGCGAGAGGGAGTTCAGCACCGAGGACATCCTCCGGGGCGCCCGGGAAGTGATCCCCATCGCCAAACTGATGAGCGAACGGATCGACAAACTGCGCGACTGGGCTTCCGAGCGGACCCGTCGCGCCAACAAGGACAGCCACTGAGGGGAACTCCCGATGTCGCACTTTTCCAAGGTCAAGACCCGCATCGTCGACCTCCTGTACCTGAAGAGGGCCCTGAAGGACATGAACCTGGAGTTCCAGGAGGGCAAGGTCAAGATCCGCGGGTACCTGGGCCGGAAGATGACGGTGGACATGAAGGTGCGCACCCGCGACGGCTACGACATCGGGTTCACGCGCAACGGCGACACCTACGAGGTGGTGGCCGACTGGGAGATGGTGAAGAGCTTCACCCAGGAGTCCTTCGTCCGGGAAATCACGCGGCGTTACGCCTACCACGTGGTGACCGAACAACTGCAGGTGCAGGACTACCGGGTCGTCCAGGAGCACAAGGAGGGCGAGAAGATGAGCCTCACCCTCAGGAGGATGTGACGTGGAAGAGGTGAAGGTGACGATCGACGAGGAGGGCAACGTCAAGGTGACGGTGTTCGGGGCGAAGGGGCCGAAGTGCCTGGAGATAACGGAAAAGCTAGAGGCCCTTCTCGGGGGACAGGTGGAGCGGGAGTTCACTTCGGAGTACTACCAGGGGACCCAGGCCGAAGAGCTCAAGACGAAGGTCGGACAGAAGTCGTGATCTTCCTGCGGAGCCCCGGCCCCGGACCGGGGCCCGCGACCGGACCGAAAGCACAGTAAAGGGATTCCTTGGCGGACCTCACCATCGACCTCGGCAACTACAACACCATCGTCACCTTCCGGAACGGGGGCCATCCCGCCCCCAGGATCCTCGAAGGCGTGGCGCGGGAGATCCGGGAGCTCCCGTCGGCGCTCTTCATTCCCTCCCTCGTCCACGTGGGGGACCGGATCCGGATCGGCGAAGAAGTGCTCCGGGAGGGCCTCTACGAGGACGAAGGGTGCTTCCGGGACCTGAAGGACCACATCCTCCATCCCTCGCCCGTCGCCCGCAACGTGCGCGGGCTCCGTTACACCCACAAGAAGGCCGCTGCGTCCTTCCTCTCGGAACTGGCCCGCCGCCTGTGGCAAGACCTGGCGGAGCCCCTCACCGTGGTGTTCCTGTTCCCCAGCGTCGGGGGGGATCTGTTTCGCGAGTGCCTGCGCTACGTGGACCTCGAGGGCGCGACCTCGGTGACCCTCGTCGACGAGGACACCGCCGTGGCCCTCGGTTACGGGTTGAACCTGTTCGTGGACGACCTCGTCCTCATCTTCGACTTCGGGTTCTCCGCAGTCCGCGCCCGGGTCGTGCAGTACCAGTGGCTCGGCAGGGAGGCGTACAGCCTGCCCTCGGTGAAGGCGAGCGTGAGCCTCCCCGTGGGCACCGCCGACCTGAGGCTCAAGATCCTGCGGGAGTTGCACACCGACGAGGAGAACGGCGCGCTCCCGGCGTTCTACTGGAAGCGCTTCCGTCTCCACGACCTCGACACCGAGACCCTGAGCCACGAGCGTTTCGAGGAGATCCTCCGGCGGGAGAACCTGGCCGCGACGGTGCAGCAGGCGATGGAGAGGGTCCTCGAGGAGGCCCGCATCGCCGGCGTGGGGCAGGACGACATCCGCAAGGTGCTCCTCGTGGGCGGCGGGACGAGGATCCCGCTCGTTCGGCGGGTGCTGGACGAGTCCTTCGGGGACCGCGTGCTCGGGGATCTCCCCGAGATCGCGGCCGGGCGGGGCGGCGTGGAGTTCCTGAGCGACACGCCCACCGACGACATGGTCCACAACACGTACTCGATCCAGGTGCGCGACCCGGTGACAGGCGAATACCGGTACCCCGAGGTCGTGGGGAAGTACGCCCGCTATCCCTCGCGGGGGCCCACCGCGCGCTATGTGGTCAACACGTTCTACGATGGCCAGTACGAGCTGCACCTCCGCCTGTTCCGCACGATGCGATCGGATGAGTCCGCGGAGGCGCGCGAGATCGTGTACGGGGACGACGGGAAGATCAGCTTCATCCAGTCCGGCTCCCAGGAGGTCCACGAGCCGGCGATGGCGGCTCCCCTGATCCTCCCGGTGAACCCGCCGGGGCGGATCGGAGAGCGCCGGTTCCTGATGGAGTTCCGGGTGGACAACCAGAAACGCCTGGTCGTGACCGTGAAGGACCTTCGGGAGGACAAGACCCTGTGGGAAGACCGACCGATCCTGCCCATAGCGTGAAGGGTGCCACCCGCGCAGCAGACCCCGAGACGGCACGCCGGGTCGCCCTGGCGCAGTTGGCGATCGGGGTCCCGTCGCTCACGATCGTGCTCTTCGGGCTGGTGCTGGGGTTCCTTTTGTCCGAGAGGAGCCTGGGCATCACCTTCTGGGGAGTCGCCATTCCCGTCGTGGCCGCGTTTGCGGTGTACCTGGGCCGTGCTATCGTGGCGCTCCGGAAGGCGAGCCGCGCCGTGGCGGCCGCTGGGAGCGCCGAGAGCGAGGAGGGGTAGGGGATGGAAGAGCGAAAGGGGATCGTCACGCTCAAGGGGAACCCGATGACCCTGCTCGGGCCGGCCCTCAAGCCTGGGGATGCTGCGCCGGCCTTCACCGTGGTGGACGCAGGGTTGGCACCGGTGCAGTTGGCGGACTTCAGGGGGAGGACGAAGCTCATCAGCGTGGTCCCGAGCCTGGACACGCCGATCTGCGAACTCCAGACCAAGCGCTTTCACCAGGAGGCGGGGAAGCTTCCGGAGAGCGTCGCAGTGCTCACGATCTCCATGGACCTCCCCTTTGCCCAGGGCCGCTTCTGCACGACCCACGGGGTGGACGGGATCCGGGTGCTTTCCGACTATCGAGACGGTTCGTTCGGTTTGGCCTACGGGGTCCTGATCAAGGAGGTGCGACTCCTGGCCCGTGCGATCTTCGTGGTGGACGCGGACGACCGCATCCGATACGTGCAGATCGTGCCGGAGGTGGCGACCCACCCGGATTACGAAGCCGCCCTGGCGGCGGTTCGGTGACACTGGCTTCGAGAACCTCCCGCGCGCCAGGGGAGGGGGACCTGCAGTTTGTGCGTTGACAAGGCGATTCTTGACGGTACGCTTTAACCCGAATCTGGGGTGCGCGGGACAGGGACGGCGAGTCAAAGGAACTCGCTCCCAGGTGGTTCAGGGTTGCAGGAACGAGAGACAGTCTGCGAAGGCGGAAGTCGAAGTTGCGAGGCCCCTGAAACCCTAGTGACCGCGGCGCCCCAGAAGAAAGCCGGCCCCGGCGGATCGATCCGTCGGGGCCGGCGCACGTCTCGGCGGGGTCCCTATCTTTGCGGCTAGCCGACCCGGATCGCCTTCGAACTCTCCCACAGGCCGTGGATGTTGCAGTAGCTCGTGGCGTGGAGGGTCCCCGATTTCTGGAGCTTGAGGCAGGCCGTGGCCTGGTGGTGGGTGTAGACCGGGCCCTGGTTGGCGCCCTCGGGGGACTCGCCGTGGGCCGTGAACTCGACGCTCGCCACGTCGAAGGGAGCCTTGCCCCCCTCGGGGAGGAAGTACAGCCGAACCCAGCGGATGTGGTGCTCGGTCGTGTTGGGGTGGGCCACCTCCTTGCCGACGCCGACCTTCACCTCGAAGACCTGGTCCTTTGCCACGGTTTCGGGGCACTCGATGACGGGCACGTGCTTCTCGGTCTTCCAGTCTGCTTGTTTGTACAGGTCTCCGATCTTGGGCATGACGAGCTCCTCTCTCTGCGAGACGGGATTCGGGTGCCGCCATTCTCGGTACGGCACGGACGGGGCGCCAGGATACCAGTGATGCTGCCGGTGTCCAGGGACCCCTGCGGTGCCGCCGACACCATCGGATGGGGAGTGTGCCATGCCCTACCGCCTCACCACCTTCGATGACTTGCGCCCCGGCCAGGAAGCGAGCTTCTCCAAGACCATCACCGAGGCGGACATCGCCCACTTCGTGGCCGTGACCGGCGATGTGAACCCGCTTCACGTGGACGCCGAGTTCGCTCGCAGGACCTTCTTCGGGGAGCGGATCGCCCACGGCATGCTGTCCGCATCCCTGTTCTCCACCCTCGTGGGGATGAAGCTGCCGGGGTTGGGAGCGATATATCGTTCCCAGACCCTCGAGTTCCTCAAACCCGTTCGGATCGGCGACACGCTCACCGCCCGCTTCCGGGTGGATTCCGTGGACCGCGGTGCGAACCGGATCGAGATCGACAGCTGGATCGAGAACCAGCGGGGTGAAGTGGTGGTGCGTGGGCGGGCCGTGGCGGGACTGCTCCGGGGCATGGTGGAGTGAAGTCGCAGGACCCGACGGGGGAGGAGAAATC
Organism: uncultured delta proteobacterium; assembly: GCA_963707045.1. Classification (GTDB taxonomy): domain Bacteria; phylum Desulfobacterota; class Deferrisomatia; order Deferrisomatales; family JACRMM01; genus CAZGRT01. Next base: position 195,900 of record CAVPOV010000024.1, on the reverse strand, counting down.
TCTTTGAAATCTGCTTGACCACGGCGCGTGGTCTGGTAGTTGTGGAAACCGCAATGCCGACCTCATGGGGGGGTCGGGGGGACGCCCTCTCCAGGTGGAGGGGCGGAAAGGAGGATCAGCATGCGGAAGAACCTCGGAATCCTGCTCGTGGTGTTCGCCATCGGGGCGCTGGCCGGGCTGCCGGCCGTCGCCGCACAGTCGACTCCGCCCGCGTCGGGGGTCGCGGTGCAGTCGAGAGTGGAGATCAACAAGGCCCCCGCGGAAGAGATCATGACGCTGCCCGGCATCGGGGAGTCCACGGCGAAGGCGATCGTGGACTACCGGCAGGCGAACGGCCCCTTCGGGTCGGTGGACGATCTCATCCGGGTGAAGGGGATCGGCGAGAAGAAACTGGAGGCGATCCGTGACCTCGTCGTCCTGAACTGACGGACTCTGCAAGCGGTAGGGAGAGGCGCCCCTCGCAACGCGAGGGGCGCCTCTTTTTCGGGGGTGGAGCGTTTCTTGGGGCGGGCACAGGTCTGACGTGACGGGTGCTGGGTGGAACGTTGGCAAGGGTCCCTTGACATACGCATAACTTGCGCATACACTTCCAACCATGAAAACCACCGGACTGACTCCGAAGCAGAAGCAGGTTCTCGAGTTCATCCGTGACTTCGCGGAAGCTCACGGCTATGCGCCCTCGCAGCAGGAGATCGCGCGCCGCTTCGGGTTCCGCTCCCTCGGAACCGTGCAGAACTACCTCGTGCGCTTGGAGGCGCAGGGACTCCTGCGACGTTCCTGGAACGCCAAACGCTCCCTGGAAGTGGTCCCCCCCGACCGAGAGGGCGGCCGGGCGGAAGGAGAGCTTCCGCTGCTGGGTTACGTCGCGGCCGGGAGCCCGATCGAGGCGCTGTCGAACCCGGAGGCCATAGAGGTTCCGGGCTGGCTCGTCGGGGGAGGTGAGCACTTCGTGCTCCGGGTGAAGGGGAGTTCCATGGTGGGAGACGGAATCCTCGACGGCGACTACGTCGTGGTTCGGCGGCAAGCGGACGCGGCGGATGGCACGACGGTCGTGGCTCTCGTAGATGGGGAGGCAACCGTGAAGCGGATCTTCCGCCATGGGGAGAGGGTGGAACTCCGGCCGGCCAATCCGGCGATGGAGTCGCTTTGGGTCGGAGAGGGACAGGACCTTCGGATCCAGGGGGCGCTGGCCGGGGTGATCCGCAGTTGCCGGTAGAGGGAGGTGGGTTCATGGTGGTCACGGGAATGCTGAACGGTGCGCTGGCTGCGCTGGGGTTCTTGGCCGGGTATTTGTGGGCCGTGGAGGCGTGGGCCGCTCCCTTCGACGCGATGCGAGGCGCGTTGCTTCGGTCAGCAGTCGTGCCTGGCGTGGCACTGGCGGTGCTGTACGGGTTCGGGTTGCTGGTGACCTTCCGGCCGCTGCTGGCCCCGAAGGGAGGGGGCGGTTTTCGGGCAGCAGTTGCGCCGGTGTCCTTCAGTCTCTCCCTACTGTTGGCCGGGGCGGGGACGCGGGCCGCACTGGCATTCGTCGGGGGCTAGTGCCGTAGCTTCAAAAATTGATTGATTCATTCTTTGGTCCTAGTTCTACTGGATGTCAAGATCGCGTCCCATATCCAGCAGGATCCCGTAGACGGCTGCCCGGGTTCCACGTTGCCGCCCCGCGGCCGGATCTGTTAGCGTAGCGCCTCGCCGCTCCTCCTTCTCGCACCGAGCATCGAACGGCTTCATGTCTTCCTCTGACCGCGGGGAACGCCCGGACCTCTTGCCCTACGCCGCCCGGAGCGCTTCCAGCCGCGGCCGGGAGCACCCCGAGGAGCGCAAGGACTCGCGACCCCACTTCGAGCGGGACCGCGACCGCGTCATCCATTGTGCAGCCTTCCGGCGACTCGAGTACAAGACGCAGGTCTTCCTCAACCACGAGGGGGACTACTTCCGCACGCGCCTCACACACAGTCTGGAGGTGGCGCAGATCGCCCGCGGTCTGGCGCGACGTCTCGGATTGAACGAGGAACTGGCCGAGGCGCTCGCGTTGGCCCACGACCTCGGGCATACCCCCTTCGGCCACACGGGCGAGGAGGTGCTCGACCGTCTCGCCTCGGAGGAGGGCGGCTTCGAGCACAACATCCAGGGCCTTCGGGTGGTGACGCTCCTCGAAGAGCGGTATCCGCATTTCCCCGGGCTCAACCTTACCTGGGAGGTCCGCGAGGGCATCGTCAAGCATTCGTCGAGTTGGGACGCACCGAGGCGGGAGGGCTTGGAAGCCTACGATCTTACGTTGCAGCCGACACTGGAGGCGCAGCTGATCGACCTAGCGGACGAAATCGCCTACAACAACCACGACATCGACGATGGCCTGGATGCAGGCTACGTGACCGTGGAGGAACTCTCCGAGGTCGCCCTCTGGCGGGAGACCTGGGAGGCGGTGCGGGGAAGGTTCCCCGGCCTCTCGGGCCGCCGCGCCGTGTACCAGACCATCAGCGCGCTGATCGGGCGGATGATGGCCGACCTCGTGGCGCAGACCGAGGCGAGTCTCGCCGCCGGCGGCGTGGAGAGCCTGGAGGACGTCCGGAACGCCGGTGGCCGACTGGTGGGAAGGTCTCCTGAGATGGAGCAGAGGAACCGCGAGTTGAAGGACTTCCTGGTCGCCCGGCTCTACCGCCATCCCAAGGTGGAAGCCATGCGCTTCAAGGCGGAGCGCTTCTTGACCGAGCTCTTCGAGGCCTATCGTGCCAACCCGGGGCTGCTCGAGCCCGAGGCCCGCGAACGGGCGGAGCGGGAGGGCCTGAGACGGGTGATCTGCGACCGGATCGCCGGCATGACGGACCGCAGTTGCCTGCAGGCGTACCGCCGACTCTTCGACCCTTTGGAGAAGGTTTGAGTTGCGACGTGCTCTCGTCCACGCGGCGGAGTACTCGTTGCTTCGCTCCGTCGAGTTCGCCACGGGAGCGGTGGCGTGGGATCGGCGGGTCGCCCTCGGGTCCCGGCTGGGGGCCTTCTGGTGGCTCCTGGATCGGCGACGGCGCCGCGTGGCCCAGTGGAATGTCCGAAGGGCCTTTCCCTCCTGGAGCCGGGAGCAGGTCCTTCGGCTCGTGCGGGAGAACTTCGAGCACCTCGGCCGGAGTGCGACCGAGGTGCTCGGACTGCCCCGGGTGTCTCCGGAGGCACTGCTGGCCCGTTGCCGTTTCGAGGGGACGGAGCACCTCGACGGCGCGCTGGCCCGCGGGCGCGGGGTCCTCCTCCTCACGGCGCACCTCGGCAACTGGGAACTGGCCGGACTGGCCCTCGCGGCGAGGGGAGTCCCTTTCCTGGCGGTGGGACGGACCCAGAGCAATCCCTGGGTGGACCGGCGCGCGAAGGAACTGCGGGAGCGGTTCGGAGGCGTGGCCGTGCCCCATCGCGGTGCCGTGCGTCCCGTGCTGCGAGCCCTCCAGCGCGGGGCAGTCGTTGGGTTCCTGATGGACCAGCGCCCCCGGGGAGAGGAGGCGGTGTCGAGCCGGTTTTTCGGCCGCACGGTGGCGACCAACGCGGGGCTGGCAGCCATCGCGCTTCGCACCGGCTCGCCGGTCCTGCCGGGCTTCTCGGTTCGGGAAGGTCGGGTGCACCGGCTCCGGTTCGAACCCGTGGTGGAAATGCCGGAGGCGGGAACCCGGCAGGAGAGGGTCGCGACGGCCACGGCAGTTTTCGACGCATCGATCGAGGCCGCGGTCCGCCGGACCCCGGAGCAGTGGCTTTGGGTTCACCGCCGCTGGAAACTGCCTCGGGAATGGCGGCATTGAGAAGGGCAGTCTTCCTGGACAGGGACGGAACCCTCATCCGGGAGGTGGGCTACCTCCGTCGCGTGGAGGACATCGCGGTGCTTCCGGGGGTTGCGGAGGCCCTCCGGCGTTTGGGGGAGGCGGGTTTCCTGCGGCTCGTCGTGACCAACCAGTCGGGGGTCGCTCGGGGTTACGTGAGCCGGGAGTTCGTGGACCGGGTCAACGAGACCGTCAGGGGTTTGCTTCGACTCGAGGGCGGGGATGTGGAGGGCTTCTACGTGTGTCCCCACCACCCCGAGTACGGCAGCCGCTGCTCCTGCCGCAAGCCGGGCGTCGCCCTCGTGCTCCGGGCTGCCGAGGAGTGGGGCATCGACCTTCCGGCCTCGTGGGTCGTGGGGGACAAGGCGGAAGACATGGAACTGGCGCGCAGAGCGGGGTGCCGTTCGGCCCTCGTCCGGACAGGATACGGCCGGGAGTCCGAGGCACGCATGGCGGCGGAGCAGGCGAGCGCTCCCGACGTGATCGCCGACGACCTGGACGCAGCGGTGGAGGCGGTCCTTCTCAAATGAGCGAGGAGAAGCGGCCCGTCATCGACGGCTTCGGCGCCTACGCGCCGGACTGCCGCCACTTTTCCGGGTACCGGCCGTGCCGTTTCCGGAGGTTGTGCGAGGGGTGCCCCCACTATTCGGACCGGGGAACCCGAGTACTGCTGGTAAACCTGGATGCCATGGGCGCGGTGCTCCGCAGCACTTCGTTGCTGGTGCCTCTGCGGCGGGCCTTTCCGCGCAGCCACCTCACCTGGCTCACGCGGGGGAACGCCGCCCCGCTCTTGGAACACAACCCCTACGTCGACGAAGTGGCGGTCTTCGGACCGGAGTCGGCGCTGGAGTTGGAATCGCGGCGCTTCGACGTGGTACTGAACGCGGACAAGGGGCGCCTGTCGGCGGCCCTGGCCCTCCGGGTTCCGGCAGGGGAGCGTCGTGGCTTCGGCGTGGACGGGGACGGGTCGATCGTGCCGTTGACGCCGGAGGCCGGGTACCAATACTGGACGGGCCTGGACGACGACTTCAAGTTTCGCCGAAATCGGAAGACCGAGCAGGAGATGCTCGGGGAGACGTTCGGCCTGGACTACCGGCGGGACCCCTACGTCGTGGTGCTCTCCGAAGAGGAGCAGAGTTTCGTGAGGGAGCGTCGCCGGGCCTGGGACCTCACTGGAAGGGTTGTCGTGGGGCTCAATACCGGTTGCTCCGAGGGCTTCCCGTACAAGAGACTCCCGGTCGACTACCAAGTCGCGCTGGTCGAGGCGCTCTCGGCAAGGCTCCCGGAAGCAAAGGTCGTGCTTCTCGGCGGGCGGGAGGACGCTCAACGCAACGCGGAGATTGCCAGCCGAAGCCGTGTGAACGTGCTCGCCACGCCGTGCGACGAGGGCGTTCGGCGGGGCCTCCAGTACGTGGCGTTGACCGACGTCGTGGTGACGGGGGATTCCCTGGGGATGCACATGGCCATCGCCCTGCGCAAACACGTCGTCGCCTGGTTCGGACTCACGTGCTCCCACGAGATCGACTTCTACGGCCGGGGCGAGGCGGTCCTCTCCAAGGCCGAGTGCGGACCCTGTTGGCGCTCCTCCTGCGAGGAGGCGCTCAAGTGCAACGACCGGGTGGACGCGGGAGAGATTCTCGACGCGGTCGGGCGCATGGTCGAGGGTGCTCGCCGGGAGGGCCGGCTTGGGTGATCTGGGTAGGGTGGACGAATCCACCTGGTTCTTCCGCAACGTGGTGCGGCGGCGCGTGGCCCTGGGGTTTGCCGGGGGAGTTCTCTTCGCGCTGCTCGCCGAGCCCACGCGGCCGAGCGTATTCTTCGGATTCTGGATTGCCGTGGCCGGGGAGGCTTTGAGGACCTGGGCTTCGGGCGTGATCGTCAAGAACGAGGTCCTCGCCACCGAGGGGCCCTACGCGGTGGTTCGGAACCCCCTCTATGTGGGGAGCTACCTCTGCGGGGTCGGTGTCGCGCTCATGGGTCGGAACGCGTGGTTGACCCTCGGTTTCGCGGTGGGCTTCCCGCTCGTCTACGGCGTCCTGGTCCGCAAGGAGGAGGCGCGTATGATGACGAGATACGGAGATGAGTACATTGCCTATGCTGGCAGGGTAAGCCGATTCATCCCAAACATGAAGCCCTGGCCCTTGCCTCGTGCTCGCTACGACGCGCTGCGCATGTGGCATGTCCACCGGGAGTGGCGGGCCTGGCTGGGGCTCTACGCTGCGACGCTGTACCTGCTGCTCCGGTCCCCCTGAGGGCCGGCGAGAGGAAGGGTGCCGACCATGGCTCTGAACAAGGAACTCCTGGACATCCTCGCTTGCCCCCAGTGCAAGGGCGACCTCGAGTACCGCGAGGCGGAGCCCGCGCTGCTGTGCCATGCGTGCCGGCTGCGCTACCGCATCGAGGACGACATCCCGGTGATGCTCATCGAGGAGGCCACGCCCCTCGAGGCGTGACAGGGAACTCGTGACGGGCGACGGCCGGCCGCGGCTCTCCGCCACGGTGATCTGCAGGGACGAAGCGGCCAAGATCCGCGGCGCCTTGGAGAGCGTGCGCTTCTGCGACGAGGTGGTCGTGGTCGACTCCGGGAGCACGGACGGGACGCTGGAGATCGCTCGCGAACTCGCGGACATCGTGGTCGAGGCCGACTGGCCGGGCCACGTCGCGCAGAAGAATCGAGCTGTGGAGTTGGCGACCGGGGACTGGGTGCTCTCCGTCGACGCGGACGAGAGGGTGACTCCGGAACTGGAGCAGGAGATCGGGCGTGTCCTCTCGGAAGGGCCGCAGTGTGACGGCTACGCGGTCAACCGTCGCGTTCTCTATCTCGGTCGATGGATTGCCCACGGGGGGTGGTATCCGCAGCCGCGCGTAAGGTTGTTTCGACGCGGTGCGGGCCGGTGGGGGGGGCTCAATCCCCACGACGAGGTGAAGGTGGAGGGACGGGTCGCCCAGCTTCAAGGTGACCTGCTCCACTACACCTACGACGACATCGAGGACCACGTCCGGACGCTGAACCGGTTCACTTCGATCCTGGCCAAGGAGCATCGGGCTCGGGGGCGGCGTTTCTCCTGGGTCGCCCTCGGGACGCGGCCGCCGCTGGAGTTCTTGAAGAAATTCGTTCTCCAGAGAGGGTTTCTCGACGGCCCCCAGGGCTTCTTCGTGGCCGCGCTGTCTTCCTTCTACGTCTTCCTGAAGCAGGCAAAGCTCTGGGAGATCGAGCGAACGCGGGATCCGCCACCGGGGAGGGCGGGTGAACGCTGAGGGCGCGAGGCGGATCCTCGTGGTGCAGACCGCGTTCCCCGGTGACGTGGTCCTCACCACGCCGCTGTTCCGGGGGCTGCGCCGTCTGTACCCGGAGGCGGTCCTCACCGCCCTCGTCTCGGCCCGGGCAGCGCCGCTGGTCGAAGAGGATCCCTGTCTCGACGGGCTCCTCGTCTATGACAAGACAGGGGGCGAGTCCTTCGCCTCCGCGGCGGCGAAGGTCCGGCGCGGCCGGTTCGACACGCTGGTGTCGCCGCACCGTTCCCACCGCTCGTCGCTGCTCGCACTCCTCTCCGGCGCGCGGACTCGTGTGGGCTTTTCCGGGGCCGGGTTCCGGTGGGCGTACACGAGAAGGGTGCGGCGCGACGCCGACAGCCACGAGGTGGATCGGAACTTGTCGCTGCTGGAGGGCCTGGGGGCTTCTGCCGTGGCGGAGGACCGCGTCCTCACCGTGGGCTACACGGAGCGGGAGACCGCCCAGGTGCAGGACGTCCTCTCCGCATCGGGTGTAGGCCTCGACCAGTCACTGATCGCCCTCGCCCCCGGGTCGGTGTGGGCGACCAAGCGCTGGGATCCCGAGGGGTTCGCTGCGGTTGGCCGCGAACTGACCGCCGGGGGGGATCGGGTGGTGCTTCTGGGTGGAGACGACGACGTCGACGTGTGCCGGACGGTGGCCCACGGGATCGGCAACGGAGCCGTCGTCGCTGCTGGCCGCACGCCGCTGAAAGCCCTCCCCGCGTGGCTCGACCGGGTTCGTCTCCTGCTCACGAACGATTCCGCCCCGCTCCACGTGGCGGCGGCAAGGGGGACCCCCGCCGTTGCCGTCTTCGGGGCCACGACGCCCGCCCTCGGGTTCTCGCCGTTCCACGAACGCTCCCGCGTCGTCGAGATCGACCTCCCTTGCCGTCCCTGCGGCCCTCACGGGGGCACGCGGTGCCCGCTCGACCACCTGCGGTGCCTGAAGGACGTCCGGCCCGCGGCCGTGCTCGCCGCCTGCCGTGAACTGCCGGGGGGCTGACGTGGGCGCGCGCCGGGTCGTCCATCTGGATCTCGGTTCGGCGTGGAGGGGAGGGCAGCAGCAGGTGTTCCTGCTGCACCGGGAGCTTCGCTCGAGGGGATGGGACAGCGTTGTCCTGGCGCCGGAGGGGAGCCCGTTGGGCAAACGGTGCCGTAACGACGGGCTCCCCTTCCGCGCCTTACCCCCCGGGAGTCCGTACCGCCCGGGCTGCCTCGTCGAATCCTGGAGGCACGCGAGCGGACAGACGATCCTGCACGCCCACGACAGCCGCGCGGCGGCCGTCGCGGCGGCGGTGCGACGACTCCGGTCGCAGGCGCGCTTCGTCTGCCACCGAAGGGTGTCCTATCCCCTCGGGAGGTCGTTCCTCTCCCGCTGGAAGTACCGCCAGGCGGACGGATGGGTGGCCGTGTCGGACGAGATCGCCGCCGCCGTTCAGCGAGAGGTGCCTCCGTCTCGGCCCGTCATCACCGCCCACTCGGCATTGGACGAGGCGCGTGTGGCCCGGGCGATCGCCGGAGACGACCGGCAGGATCTCCTCCGGGAGATAGGGATCGCGGCGGACGCGCCCGTGGTGGGGTGCTGCGGCGCCCTCAGCCCGCAGAAGGGGCACCGGATCCTCCTCGAGGCCGCCCCCTCGGTGGTCGCCGGAAACTCCGGATGCGGTGTTCCTGGTGGTCGGCGAGGGCGCGCTGAGAGCGGAGTTGGAACGACGGGTCCGAGAACTCGGTCTTGCAGCGCGCTTCCGATTCACCGGATTCCGGACCGACTCCCTCGAACTCACGAGGTTGCTCACCGTGGCCGTCGTGCCGAGCGTGGACGGGGAAGGGTCGAGTGCCGCGATCAAGGAGGCCATGGCGCTGGGGATTCCGGTCGTCGTCTCGGATCTTCCCGGTAATCTCGAGGTGGCGGGAGAGGCGTGCCCATCGGTAGCGAGGGGGGATCCGGCCTCTCTGGCCCGGGCCATCCGTGGCCTCCTGGCTGACCCCGGACGCCGGGAGGCGTTGGCTGCCGCGGGCCATGCCCGGGCGGCCGCCTTCACCGCTGCTGCCATGACCGACGCGGTGGTGGCACTGTACCTCCGGGTTCTGGGAGGCAGCGAGTGAGGATCCTCCTCGTGCGTCTCTCGTCCCTGGGAGACGTGGTCCTCGCCACCGCTGCGGTGGAAGCCCTGGCGGCCAGCCTCCCGAGCGCGACCGTCCACGTGGTCTCTCGGTCGGAACACGTCGAGATCTTTCGGAGGAACCCGAGGCTGGAGAGAACCCTCGCTTGGGAACCGCGAACCGGTCAGCGAGGGCTCGTGTCCCTCGTGGGGCGAGGCGGCTACGACTGGATCGTCGATCTCCAGGGCACGCCGAGGACCCGCGCGCTGGCCCTGGCGGTGCGGGCGCGCGGTTGGTCGCGCGTTCGGAAAGGGAGCCTTCGACGCAGGCTGGCTGCGCTGCTCCATCGCCCGGGACTCCTCCCCGGGGTGCACGTGGTGGAGCGCTACGTGGCGGCGCTGCGCCCGCTGGGCGTGCAACCCGGGACGACCCGGCCCCGCGTGTACCTCGCAGAGGAGGATCGCGTGCAGGCCGAGGCGCTACTCCGGGGGAGCGGTTGGGACGGGGCCCGGCGCCTCGTGGGCCTGGCGCCGGGAGCGCGATGGGCGACGAAGGCCTGGCCGGTGGAGAAATGGGTTAGCCTGGCGTCGGAGGTGATCGTCGGCGGAGCCGTACTACCAGTCCTGGTCGGGGCGGGGGCGGATCGCTCCGTGTGCGCGGCGATCGCGGAACGGGCTTCCGGGGCGTGCCTGGATCTGGCAGGTCGGACGACTCCCCTCGGAACCGCGGCGGTCCTCGACCGATGCAGCGCCTTGGTCACGAACGACTCGGCCCCGATGCACCTGTCGACCTCGGTGGGCACCCCGGTGGTCGCCCTGTTCGGGCCCACGGTTCCGGCCTTCGGGTTCCGGCCTCTGGGGGACCGGGACGCGGTGCTGGAAAGAGACCTCCCGTGCCGTCCCTGCAGCGTGCACGGCGGCAGGCGGTGTCCTCGCGGCCATCACGCCTGCCTTGCGGAACTGGAGCCGGCTAGGGTGTTGGCCGCCCTGGGAGTTCTCTCGGGGAGCCGAGCCCCCGCGGACGCTGCCGCGCAGGTTCCAACGGCGTCGCGGGAGCGGCATCGTGCCTGAGGCGTCGGTGGTCGTCTCCGTCTACGAGCGGCCGGACTGCCTCGACCTGTGCCTCCGGTCTTTTGGGGGCCCAGTCCCGGAAAGACTCCGAAGACGTCGTCGCGGACGACGGCTCGGCGGAGGCCACGGCGGCGGTTCGGGAGTTCGCGCGGGCAGCGACCATTTCCGTGCGCCGCGCCTGGCAGGCCGACGAGGGTTTCCGGAAGGCGGCGGCCCTGAACGAGGCGGTTGCCCGCGCGAAGTCGGAACACCTCGTCTTCACGGTCGGAGACTGCATCGCCCATCCGCGCTGCGTCGACCAGCGCCGCCGCCGGTCGGCATCCGGGAGTCGCCCGGTGGGGGCCCCGCTCGAGCCGGGAGTCGCCCGGGAAGGTCTCCGTGGACGCCGTGCGCCTAGGGAGGGCGCAGGGGCTCACCTGGGAGAAGGTGCTCGACGGAGTGCTGGGCCGGTCGGGGAAGATCGAGTTCGGTCTGTACCTCGGGGGAGGGTGTCCCTCTTCCGTCTGGCGCGTCGCTGGAAGAGGAACCTCGAACTCTGGAGGGGGACTTCTCCTGCGGGAGGCGGGACTTCGAAGCGGTCAACGGGTTCTACGAGGACTTCGTGGGGTGGGGCAAGGAGGACCTCGAATTGCGGGTGCGCTTGCGAAACTGGGACGTGCGGCCGGTGTCTGCGGCACACGCAGAGGGCAGCTTCCGCCCGTGGCACGAAGCCGCGGAGGACAAGAAGATCAACGCGGCGTGGCAGACGGAGCTCAAGGCAAGGTACAAGGGCAGCAGGGAACAGCGGCGCCCCCGAGGTCTCGACGGCCATCCCGGGCCGCGGGCCGGGGGAGGGGCGTTTGTGTCCACGGGGAAGGCTCTGGCGGCCATGCGGGGAAGGGCAGAGTTCCACCGAAGGCGTTCTGCGTTCACTTCGACGACGGGAGGGCCGGAGTCCTCCGCCACGGTGCCGAGGTGCTCCATCGACGGGATGTTCCCGCCCCGGTCTTCGTGGTCTCCGCTTGGGCGGGCGGGGCGGTTTCGGTTCCTGTCGCGTAGCGCCACTCCGGAGGCCTCCGGTGGAGGGAACTGCGGGAGGTTCCGTCCCCTCCGGGCTGGGAGGTCGGTGCTCACGGCCGCAGCCACACGAGTGCGCGCCGCCTCGGGCGGAGGGAAGCCCGGGACGAGGTGTTCGGGTCGAAGCGGGAGATCGAAGATGAGCCGGGCACGCAGGTCCGGACTTCGCTTCTCCGTACAATCGGTCTACGTAGGCCTTCCGTCATGCCGTGAAGGCCGCCGGGTATGCCAGCCTCTCCGCCGGAGGCGGGGAGGCGAACGGCTGGTGGTCGGGGCCGTACCGCCTCCGGCAGTTCCTCGTCCGCCCCGGTTTCGGGGCGGCGGAGATCGACCGTGTCCTCGGGGAGTCATGAGCCGTCGTCCGGAGAACGCCGGGTGAGAGACGACCGCCGGAACCGGAGTCGCGCGAGCCCGGAGACGCCCCTTTGCGTGGTCCACCTCACCAGCTCCGAGACGCTGAGCGGGGGAGCGCGGCAAGCGCTCCTGCTGGCCGGTGGGCTCGGGCGCAGGGGGCATCGGGTGGTGTTCTGCGCGCCGGCTGGCTCAGCGGTTTTAGCCGAGGCGACGTCGCAGGGACTGGAGGTGGTACCGCTCTCCGCCGGAAGCCTGTGGGGGCAGTGGAAGGCCTCCCGCCGCCTTCGCGCCGTCGTGCGGAAGGAAGGTGCCGACCTCGTGCACTCCCACCACACCAAGGGTCACAACGTGGCTTTGTTCGCGACCTTCGGGGGTGCCTTCCCTCCGGTCGTCGCGAACCGGGGGGTGGTCTTCCGGCCCAGGTTCCCCGCCAAGTTCCGGAGCCGGCGCACCGGGGCGGTCGTCACCAACTCGAGCGCCGTGAAGGCGGTCCTCGAGAAGAGCGGGGTCTCCGAAGCGAAGGTCCACGTGGTGTACAACGTGGCACGCGTGCCTCCCGTGGGCGAGTGGGAAGGCCTGCTCCCGGGGCTGCGGGAGGAACTCGGGCTGGCGGGGTCCGCTCCGGTGATCGGTGCCGTCGGGGGGGCGCGACCCGAGAAGGGGTTCCAGTTCCTGGTGGAGGCGGCCCCCCGAATCCTGGCGGATCACCCGGGAGCGCGGTTCGTCCTGGTGGGATCCGGTGTGGAGCGCTTCTCGGCGCGCCTGTGGGAACTGGGAGTCGAGCACGCCTTTCGGCTGCCCGGGTACCGCGAGGACGCGGTGCGCATCATGGCGCTCTTCTCCCTGTTCGTGATCCCTTCGGTGGGGATGGAGTCCTGTCCGAACGTGCTCCTCGAGGCGATGAGCCTGGGCCTGCCTGCGGTCGGGGCCGACACGGGGGGCATCGGCGAGGTGATCGTGGACGGGACCACGGGCCGGGTCGTGCCGCGCGGAAGCGCCGAGGCCCTCGCCGGGGCCGTGCTGGAGGTCCTCGGGGATCCCGGGCGAGCCGCCCGCTGGGGCGCCGCGGGGGCAGACCGCGCTGCGGCCGAGTTCTCGCTCGAGGCCAAGGTGAGCAAGACGCTCCGCGTGTACGAGGAGGTCCTGGGCCTGTGAGCGCCCCCCGCTACCTCGTCATCCAGCTCCGGCAGATCGGCGATGTGGTGCTCACCACGCCGATCCCCCGGATCCTCAAGGAAGAGCGGGCCGGGTGCCACGTCTCCTTCCTCACCGAGCCCCCGAGCCACCGCCTTCTGGAGGGGAACCCTTTCATCGACGAGGTGATCGTCGGCCGCCGCCGGGACCGCTGGTGGGAAACCCTGTCGATGGGCCGCCGGCTGCGGGCGCGGCGATTCGATGTCGTACTGGACTTCATGGCCAACCCCCGCTCCGCCCTCCTCGCGGGGTTGACCGGAGCTCCGGCGAGGATCTCGTACCGCCGCCCGTGGCGGCGCGTCTTCTACACCCGAACCGTGGTGCCGCGGGACGGGTACGCCGTGGAGTACAAGAAGTCCCTCCTGGAAGCTCTGGGGATCCGGAGCGGGTGGGACCGCCCGGAGGTATTCCTGACCCAGGAGGAGAAGGACCGAGCCGCGAGGTGGCGGCGCGAGCTGGCCGAGCCGCGGCGATTGGTGACGGTGGACCCGAGCCACCGGCGCCCCAGCCGCCGGTGGCCGGCAAGACACTTCGGGGCGCTGTGCCGCAGGCTGGCCGAGGAGTGGGGGGCACTGCCGGTCATCCTCTGGGGGCCGGGGGAGGAGGCCGACGCGGACCGAGTGCTGGAGGAGTCGGGAGGCACTGCCGTCAAGGCGCCGGAGACGGGAATCCGGCAGGCGGCCGCCCTGATCTCCGCGGCCGATCTCCACGTGGGTAACTGCTCGGCTCCCCGGCACCTGGCCGTGGCGGTGGGGACGCCAACGTTCACGATCCTGGGTTCCACCAGCCCGGGCTGGACGCACTCGTCGCCGACCCACGCGGACATCTCCCTGGGGCTCCCCTGCCAACCCTGCAACAGCAGCCGGTGCGACCTCGACCACGCCTGCCTCCGCGACCTGGGCGCGGACACCGTGCACGAGGAGTTGGGGAATTGGCTTCGCGGCGCGCTGGGGTGGGAGGGGCCTTGAAGATTGCGCTGGTGCACCCCAGGTTCGGCGGTTCCGGGGGGGCGGAACGGTACGCGCTGAGCCTGGCGCTGGGGCTCGCACGCAGGGGTCACGAGGTCCACCTGTACGGGCGGGCGGCCCGGGCCGCGGGGGCCGGGGTGAGGTTCCATCGGGTGGCGGTGCCCCCCCTGGGGCGTGCGATCAAGACGTTCGGCTTCTGGGCGCTGACCCGCCACCTCGGGGGCGCAAACCGATTCGACGTGGTGCAGGGCTTCGGGAAGACCACGTGTCAGAACGTCCACCGGCTCGGCGGAGGCGTGCACCGCGCCTACCTCGCCGCGACCGGAACGGGCAAACCGTCCGCCTACGACCGGATCGTGCTGCGGATCGAGGACGAGCTGTTCTCCTCCGGTCGCCTCGACGCGATCGTATGCCCGTCGCGCTGGGTCGCAGGGGAATTGGAGCGGTGGTACCCGGCCGCCGTGCCCCTGGTCCGTATCCTCCCCAATGGGGTGGACACCGAGGCCTTCGACCCGGACGGCCGGCAGGGAGACCGGCGTGCTTGGGAGCAGGCCCTGGGCATTCCGGCGAGCGCGTCGGTGCTCCTCTTCGTGGGAACGAATTTCCACCTCAAGGGGCTGGACCTGGCCCTGGCGGCGCTGCCGCGCCTTCGCAAGTCCCACCTTCTCGTCGTCGGCGGCGACCGAGCCGACGGCTTCGAGCGGGTCGCGGGGCAACTCGGCGTCGCCGACCGCGTCCACTTCCTCGGTGTCTCATCGAGGTTGGACGCCCTCTACCGCGCGGCGGACGCGCTGGTCCACCCGACCCGGTACGACCCTTTCGCCAACGTCTGTCTGGAGGCGCTGGCGTGCGGGACTCCCGTGGTGACCACGGACCGGAACGGTGTGGCGGACCTGCTGACCGGAGGGCGGACCGGCCGGGTCGTTCCCCGGGCGGAGGGCGCCGAAGGGCTGGCCGAGGCCGTGGAGGCCGTTCTGGCCGGCGGCGCGGAGGCAAGGGGGGAGTGCGCCGCCCTGGCAAGGGAGCACGACCTCGCGAGCCATCTGGACGCGATGGAGGCCGTCTACCAGAGCGCGAGGGGCGGTTCGGGGGAGCACCGGCGCGGCGGGGCAGTCGCGTGAAGGTGCTCTGCGTGCACTACGGGAGGGACCTCCCGTCCACCCGCATCCGAATGGTGGAGATGCTGCCGCACCTGGAGCGGCGGGGCGTAACCTCCGGCGTGGTCGGGTACCCGAAGTCGGTACGGGGGCTCCTCCGCCTCGCCCGGCAGGGCCGGGAGTGGGACCTTCTGTGGCTCCAGAAGCGCCTTCCCTCGTTCCCCGCGGCCCTGATCCTGGGGTCGGTTCCGCGCCCCATCGTCTACGACTTCGACGACGCCGTGTGTTTCCGGCGGGTGCCGCGCAGGGGCAGCTACGACTCCTGGCGGCGAAGTCGACGGTTCTCGCGGATCACGGGGCTCGCCGCGGCGGTCACCTGCGGGAACCGCTTTCTCGCGGACCTGCTGCCGCGAGACGGCGCTCCGGTATTGATCTACCCTTCCCCTGTGCGCACGGAGGTCGTGCAGCGAAGCTACGACGACGCCGGGGAGGTCATCCGGCTGGGCTGGATCGGGGTGGGAGGAAATCTGGACAGCCTCGAGCGCATCGCGCCGGCCGTCGCCGAAGCGGGCCGCTCCTGCGCCCTCACGCTCCGGGTGATCTCGGACCGCGCGTTCTCGTGGCCCGGAATCCGGGTGGAGAACGTGCGGTGGAGTGCCGAGACGCAGGAAGCGTCCATCGCCGGCATCGACGTGGGCCTCATGCCGCTGGACCCCGCCTCGCCCTTCGACCGGTGCAAGTGCAGCTACAAGATCCTGCAGTACATGGCCTGCGGCGTGGCTGCGGTGGGCAGCGCGGTAGGCATGAACGCAGACCTGATCCGGGACGGCCGGAACGGGCGTCTGGTCTACGAGGAGCGGGATTGGGGAAGGGTGCTCGCGGAGACCCTGAGGCTCGGACGCAGGCGGCTGTGTGAACTGGGTGCCGAGGGGCGCCGCACGGTGCTCGACGGCTTCGGGTATCCGCTTCACGCGGGGAGGCTCGCGGACTTCTTCGAGCGGGTCGTGACCTCGTCGATCAGCTTCCGGCGGGCAGGTTCGATGAGCAGCAGGGGAGCTTCTGTTCCCGTTCTCGCGTACCACCGGGTGGGGCCGCGGGAGAGGATCACGCCCGAGCTGTTTCGAGAGCACCTGGGAACGCTGGCGCGGTGCGGGCTCCCGAGCCTCGGCCTTCGCGACCTGGATTCGGCGGGCCGGGGCTTCCTGCTGACCTTCGACGACGGCTTCGTGGAGGTGTGGACGCGGGTCGCGGAACTCCTGGAGGAATTCCGGTTTCGCGCCGCGGTCTTCGCGATCCCTTCGCGGACCGGGGACGGGGGGCCGCGGGTCCGGGGCGCGGAGACGTTCCGCGGGTCGGGGATCCGTGCCCACCGGGAGGCGGTTGCGGCGCGGACGCCGCACCCGGCGTTCCTCCGTTGGAGCGAGCTTCGTGCTCTGGAAGCCTCCGGGCTCGTGACGGTGCAGTCCCACTCCCACGCCCACGCGGCGGCGTGGGTGGGTGACGAGATCTGCGGTTTCCACCTGGGTCCGGGTCGGCCGGGCCACTGGTCGCTTCCCGAGTGCACGGGGGGAGACGACCGGCTCGGCATCCCGGTGTACCGCAGGGGGTCGGTCCTCGCGCACCGGATCTACCGCGACGATCCGGCCCTGCGCGACCATCTGGCGAACTGGCTGGCCCGGCGGGGAGGGGCGGCCTACGTCGCCGAACGCGGGGCGGAACGAACGCAGCGGGAACTCGCCGCGGAGGCCTCGGCTCTTCGGTCGACCCGGTCGCAGGGCGGGAACTGGGAGAGCGACGACGAGCGGCGCCGGCGCACCGTGGAGGACCTGGCCCACGCGCGGGAGGCGCTGGAGCGGGAACTCGGGGGGATTCGGGACGAGTTGTGTCTTCCCTGGGGCGAGTACGACGCCGTGACCCTGGAGTGCGCCCGACACATCGGCATCCGGCGGGTGTACACCCTGGACCGGGGCCCCAACCCGGCGGGTGCCCCCGGTTTCCTGGTCCGCCGCTTCGAGCCCCGGGCACGGGGGGCGTGGTGGCTTCGGACGCGGATGTGGATCCACCGTTCCCGCTGGCGCTCGAGGGTCTACGCGCAGTTCTCGGGTGGCGGCCGGGGCGGCAGAGGTTGACCTCGTGAACGTGCTCCACATGGCCCATGTCCGCTGGTACAACGCCGAGGCCCAGTACGCGGTGGACCTGGCCGGGGAAATGGCGCGCCAGGGACACGGAGCGGTCGTGCTGGGGGAGGCCGGCTCTCCGGTGCTGGCGGCCGCGACCGCCCGCGGCATCGCCGTCGAGGCCGAGGGCGGCTTCAGCGCGAAAGGGTTGGGCGCGCTCCGGGCCGTGGCGGCGTCGCGCCGGCTCCTGGCCCTGCTTCGGGCGAGACGCTTCGACGCGGTGGAGGTGCACCGCTCGGAGGGCCTGCCCCTGGTGGTGTGGGCGTGCCGCCGGGCGGGGGTTCCCTCGGTGCGGGTGCGGGGGGACATGCGTCCCGTGCGCGGCGACCCCCTGAACCGGTGGCTGTACCGGCGGGGGCTCGCGGGCGTGGTCGCCAGCAACCGCACCATCGAGGCGGACCTGCTCCGCCGTCTCGGCGGGGACCTCCGGGTCATCACGATCCACGGTGGCGTAGACACGGCTGAGTTCACCCCGGAGGGAGAGCCGGCCGACGTCAGGGCGGAACTCGGTTTTCCGCGGGGGGCGTTCCTGGCAGGCATCCTCGGGCGTCTCGGGCACCTCAAGGGCCACGACGTCTTCCTCGAAGCCGCGCGCTCGGCCGCGGCACGGGGGTGTCCCGCGCATTTCGCCGTCCTGACGAAGGAGCCGTGCGCGCGGGAGGCGGAGCTGAGGGCCCGGGTGGCCGGGGACCCCCTGCTGCGGGGACGCGTGGGCTTCCTGGGGCGGCGGGACGACCTGCCTTCCGTGCTGCGGTCCTTCGACCTCGGGGTGGTGGCGAGCACCGGGAGCGAGGCCAACTGCAGGGTCGCTCTGGAGTGGATGTCCTCCGGCGTCCCGCTGGTGGCGTCGAGAATCGGTGTGCTCCCGGACCTGGTGGAGGAGGGGGGAACCGGGTTCCTGGTGGGACCGGGAGCCGCTTCCGACCTCGCCGAGAAGCTCGTATACTTGGCCTCCGGGCCGGACGAGGTTCGCCGCCTGGGGGCCGGGGCCCGCCGCAGGGCCGTATCCCGTTTCTCCCTGGAGCGGTGTGCCGGGGCACACCTTGCTCATCTCCGGGAGTTCCTTCGAGAAGAGACATGATCGATACGCAGGCGGCGGCCAGGGCCGCCCTGGACCGCCTCTCCCGCCCGCGCGCCGCGGTTCGGCTCGCCGTGGTCGGGGACGTGATGTTGGACCGGTTCCTGTACGGAACCGTGGACCGGATCTCCCCCGAGGCGCCGGTGCCCGTGGTGACCGTGGCCGAGGAGACCTATCGCCTCGGGGCGGCGGCGAACGTGGTGCACAACCTCCGCTCCCTCGGAGCCGAGGTGGACCTGGTCGGAGTGGTGGGAAACGATGCGGCGGCGAAGAGGGTGCGGGGGGCCTTGCGGAAGCTCGGCGTGGGCGGGGAGGGGCTCCTGGGAGCGAGCGGGCGCCCCACCGCGGTGAAGACCCGCGTGATCGCGCAGCACCAGCAGGTCGTGCGATTCGATCGCGAGCCTGCGACCCCGCTGGACGAAGCCACCGCGGGAGCCCTGCTCGACCGGCTGGAGAGCGTCGTCCCTTCGGCGCAGGCCGTGATCGTCTCGGACTACGGAAAGGGGGTCGTGTCCGGCGAACTGATGCGCGGACTGATGTGCCTGGCGCGCTCCTCCGGCATCCGCGTCGCGGTGGACCCCAAGCCGGCAAATATGATCCACTACCGGGGGGTGGACGTCGTCACCCCGAACGTGCGCGAGGCCGAGGCGATGTCGGGCCTGAACGCGGCGACGGACGCCCAGGCCGAAGAGGCCGGGCGGAGGATCCTCAAGCGGCTGCAGAGCCGGGCGGTGCTCCTGACGCGCGGCGAGCGGGGGATGAGCCTGATCCGCAAGGGCCGCCCCGGCGTGCACGTGGCTGCGCGGGCCCGGGACGTGTTCGACGTCACGGGAGCCGGGGACACCGCCGTCGCCGTGCTGACCCTGGCCTGGGCTTCGGGCGCGTCGCCGGTGGAGGCGACCTGCCTGGCCAACCTCGCCGCGGGCATCGTCGTCGGCAAGCTGGGGACGGCGGTGGTGACCATGGAAGAACTCCGAGATGCGGCATCCCTCGCCCCTCCCGGTAGTGCCGACCGCTGAGACGGGCTGGCGATCCTTCGGGGCTGACTCGGGGAGGCTCGTCGCGCTCCTCGAGGAGGGGCCGTGGGAGCCCGTGCAGGAAGGGGTCGGGAGGTCCTGCTACCGGGTCGGGCCGGCCGGCGGGGCCGTCTTCGCGAAACGCTATCTCCCGGCCGGCCTGCGGGGCCGCCTCCGGGACTTCCTGCTCCACCGGAAGCCCTGGAGGGCCTTCGCCCGCGGCTCTCGGCTCGCGCGGGACGGACTCTCGACACCCCGTCCGCAAGGACTCTTCCTCCGGGGAAGAGGGCTCTGGCGGGAAGCGCTCCTCGTCACGGAATGGATCGGGCCCACGCGGGACTGGCAGCGGGCCGTAACCGGAGGGCGGGGAGGGCCTGACGGGGGGCTCGCCTCCCTCGCACGCTTGTTGGGAGCTCTCCACGCCCGGGGGTACTACCACGGGGATCTGGCGGGCAACCTCGTGTTCGCGGGCGAGGGCCACGGGCGGCCGTTCCTGCTGGACCTCGAGGATCTCCACCGCCCCCTTTCCTGGAAGCGGCGCGTGAAGAACCTGGAGGAGTTGGGGAGGGCCCTCCCGGACCTGGGCCCCGTTTCGCTGCGGGACCGCTGGTCGTTTCTCCTCCTCTACGCGGACGCGGCGGGGTTGGACCGCAGTTGGGCGAGACCCTTGTGGCGCAGCGGCACGAGGGCCCAGCGCCGCCGGTTGCGTCGGGCCGCCTCCAAGAGGGAGAGCGTCGGGTGAGCCGTCCCCGAGGGCCCGAGCCCGTCAGCCTGGCCGTCGGCTTGCTGCTGGCGCGATCCGTGTCCGTCGGAGAGGTCCTGGCCGGGCTGCAGGAGGCCCTCGCCGCGCCGGTGGCCGCGAGCGGGGAGAAGGAGTTTCCCCACACGAGGTACTACGAGCCGGAGATGGGGCCCGGGCTGAAGCGTGCCTTCGTGCTCCTCGACGGGCTGTGGGACCCCGGGAGCCTCTGCACGGTGAAGCGGCGGACCAACGAGCTCGAACGCGCGTGGACCCGGAGCGAGCGCCGCGAGGCGAACCTGGACCCCGGGTTCGTCGGCCTGGGCCAGTTCGTGCTCGCCACGGGGAAGCCTGCGGCCCACAGGGTCTATCTCGGAGAGGGCATCTACGGAGAGGTGGAGTACGTGTTCGAGAGCGGCGGTTTCCGCCCCCTGCCCTGGACGTACGCCGACTACCGGGAACCCTCGGTCCTGACCTTCTTCGACGAGGCGCGGGAACGTCACCGGCGGCGCCTCAAGGAGCGACGATGATCCGGAGCATGACGGGTTACGGGAGGGCCTCCGGCGAGGTCGCGGGCCGCGGCTTGGTCCTCGAGATCAAGACGGTGAACCACCGCTTCCTGAACTTCGCGGTGCGGCTCCCTCCGGATCTGCAACCCCTGGAGCTCGAGTTCCAGGCCCGGATCAAGGCGCGTCTCCAGCGGGGGCAGGTGAGCGTGTTCGCCACCTGGGAGGGAGACGAGGCCGGCGGGGGGGCCGGGGCGTTCGTGAACGCCGAGGCGGCGCGGAGGGTTGCGGAAGCGCTGCGGCTCGCCGCGCGCACGGCCGGGGTCGCCGAGGAGGTCTCCCTGGCCCATCTCCTGGCGTTTCCGGCCGTCACGGCGCCGGCCGCCGGCAGGGTGGACGGGGATCGCCTCTGGGCGGAGACCGGCCCCCTCGTGGACGCCGCACTCCAGCAACTGGACGCCATGAGGGCGCGGGAAGGCGATCACCTGGCGGACGACGTCCAGGAGCGGCTGCGAACGATCGCCGGCCTCGAAGCCTCGATCGAGACCCGCAGACCGACCGTGGTGGAGGACGCGAGGGCGCGCCTGTCGCGCAGGGTCCAGGAACTCCGGGCCGACCTTCCCCCCGAGGCCCTTTCCGAGCGGGTGGCCTTCGAGGTGGCACTCTTCGCGGACCGCTCGGACGTCTCCGAGGAACTCGTGCGGCTCCGCAGCCACCGGGAGAAGTTCGCGTCGGTGCTGGAAGAGGGCGGAGCGGTCGGCCGAAAGCTCGACTTCCTACTCCAGGAGATGAACCGCGAGGTCAACACCATCGGCTCCAAGGCCTCCGACGCGGAGGTCGCCCGGCTCGTCGTGGAGATGAAGTCGGAGCTGGAGAAGATCCGGGAGCAGGTACAGAACCTGGAGTGAGACCCGAGCCCGGCGCCCGAGGGGGCGAATCCCCTCTCGGGCGCCGCAGTGTCCCTTCCCACGTCGCCCGCGCCGCGAGGACCCCCCGATGCACCACGCCCGTTTCGCCCATCTCCACGTCCACACGGAGTACAGCCTCCTCGACGGGGCGATCAAGGTGGACGATCTGGTCAAGAAGTCCCGGGAGCACGCGCTTCCGGCCGTGGCGGTGACGGATCACGGCGCGATGTACGGCACCGTGGAGTTCTACAAGAGCGCGGTCAAGGCCGGCGTGAAGCCGATCTTCGGCTGCGAGGTGTACGTGGCGCCGGGCTCGCGCTTCGACAAGCGCCCCGCGCGGGACGGGGAGACGAACTACCACCTCATCCTCCTGGCGCGAAACCCCGAGGGTTACCGCAACCTGTGCCGGCTGGTGACCGCCGGGCACGAGCCCGAGGCCTTCTACTACAAGCCGCGCATCGACAGGGACCTGCTCCGGGAGCTTTCGGGGGGACTCCTGGGGCTTTCGGCGTGCCTCAAGGGAGAAGTGCCCCGGGCGATCCTCCGGGGGGACCGGGAACGGGCCAGGGCGCTGGCCGAGGAGTACGCGTCGATCTTCGGGGAGGGGAACTACTACTTCGAACTCATGGAGAACGGCATCCCCGAGCAGCGCACGGTCAACGAGTCGCTGCTGGAGTTGGGGCGGGAGATGGGCATTCCCGTGGTGGCGACCAACGACTGCCACTACCTGGAGTGCTCCGACGCGAAGAGCCACGAGGTCCTGGTCTGCATCCAGACCGGCAAGACCCTGGACGACCCCAAGCGCATGAAGATGGCGACGGACGCCTTCTTCCTCAAGAGCCCGGAACAGATGGCGGCGGACTTCGCCTGGTGCCCCGAGGCCGTGGCCGCCACGGTGGACATCGCCGAGCGCTGCAACGTGGGGCTGGACCTCGACACGCCGCACTTCCCCCGGTACGAGGTCGGGGCTTCGGAGAACCTGGCCGACTGCCTCGACCGGCTGGCCCGGGAGGGGCTGGAGAAGCGCCTCGCGGGCCGAAGCTTCGCGAGCCCCGAGGAGGCCGAGGAGGTCCGCCGGCGCTACGGGGAGCGCCTGGAGACCGAGCTGAAGGTCATCCGGGACATGGAGTTCCCGGGCTACTTCCTGATCGTCCAGGACTTCATCAACTGGTCGAAGGAGAACGGGGTCACGGTGGGGCCGGGCCGGGGCTCGGCGGCGGGAAGCCTGGTGGCCTACGCGCTGCGGATCACCGACATCGACCCCATTCCGTACGGCCTGCTGTTCGAGCGCTTCCTCAACCCGGAGCGCGTGAGCATTCCGGACATCGACGTGGACTTCTGCTTCGAGAACCGGGAGCGGGCGATCGAGTACGTCACGGCGAAGTACGGGGCCGACAAGGTGGCGCAGATCACCACCTTCGGGAAGATGCTCGCGAGGGCCGTGATCCGCGACGTCGGGCGGGTCATGGGGCTGCCCTACGGCGAGGTGGACCGGATCGCCAAGCTGATCCCGGCGCGTCTGGGCATCAGCGCTCCAGGAGGCGCTGGACGAGGAACCCCGCCTGAAGGAGGCGATGGACGCCGACCCGCGGGTGGCGGAACTGATCCAGCACGCGCTGCGGCTCGAGGGGCTCAACCGCCACGCTTCCACCCACGCGGCCGGCGTGGTCATCGGCAACCGGCCCCTCGTGGACTACCTCCCCCTGTACCGGGGCCAGAACGGCGAGCTGGTGACCCAGTTCGCCATGAAGAGCGTGGAGTCCATCGGCCTCATCAAGTTCGACTTCCTGGGGCTCAAGACCCTCACCGTCATCAAGGACGCCCAGCGCCTCGTGAACGCCAAGGTGCCGGGAGGGGTTCCGCTCGACGTCGACGCGCTGCCGCTCGACGACCCCAAGGTGTACGAGCTCCTCGGGCGGGGCGAGACCACCGGGGTGTTCCAGCTGGAGAGCTCGGGCATGAAGGAGCTGATGATCAAGCTCCGCCCGTCCACGTTCGAGGACATCATCGCGCTGGTCGCGCTCTACCGGCCCGGCCCCCTGGGTTCGGGCATGGTGGACGACTTCATCCGCCGGAAGCACGGCGAGATCCCGATCGAGTACGAGCTCCCGGAGCTGGAACCGATCCTGCGCGACACGTACGGGGTCATCGTGTACCAGGAGCAGGTGATGCAGATCGCGCAGGTCCTCGCCGACTACAGCCTCGGGCGAGGCGGACCTGCTGCGCCGGGCCATGGGCAAGAAGATCGCCGCGGAGATGGCCAAGCAGAAGTCCCGCTTCCTCGAAGGCGCGCACCGCAAGGCCGTGGACCCGGCGAAGGCGGGGCGCATCTTCGACCTGATGGAGAAGTTCGCCGAGTACGGCTTCAACAAGTCGCACTCGGCGGCGTACGCCCTCGTCGCGTACCAGACCGCCTACCTCAAGGCCCACTACCCGGTGGAGTTCATGGCGGCCCTGCTCACCAACGATCGGGCAACACCGACAAGGTGGTGAAGGACATCGCCGAGTGCCGGGACATGGGGATCCCGGTCCTGCCCCCGGACATCAACGAGTCGGACATCCACTTCACCGTGGCGGGGGAGGGGATCCGCTTCGGGCTCGCCGCCGTGAAGAACGTGGGCGAGGCGGCGGTGGAGTCCATCCTGGCGGAGCGGAGGGAGGGAGGGGGTTTTCGCGGCCTGCTGGACTGCTGCGAGCGCGTCGACCTGCAGAGGGCGAATCGGAAGGTGATCGAGAGCCTGATCCAGTGCGGCGCCTTCGACTCCCTGGGGGGGAACCGGGCCCAGTACCTCGCCTACCTCGACCGCGCGCTGGAGAGGGCGGCCGTGACCCAGCGCGACCGGGCTCGCGGGCAGACCAATCTCCTCGACCTGCTGTCCGGAGCGGGCGGGGAGCCGGAGCCCACGCTCGACGACTTGCCCGACCTCCCCGCGCCGCAGCCCTCGGAGCAACTGCGGGCCGAGAAGGAGGTGCTCGGGATGTTCCTCTCGGGCCACCCGCTCGGCGAATGGGCTTCCGTCCTGGAGACCTACACGGACGGCAGTCTCGCGGAGGTTTGGGAGCGGCCGGACCGGTCGCAGGTGACCGTGGGCGGGATGGCCGCCAGCCTGAAGGTGATCCCCACGAAGACGGGAAACCGCATGGCCTTCCTCACCCTCGAGGACGCAGAGGGGACCGGGGAGGTGGTGGTCTTCCCCGACGTCTACGCGCGCTGCGAGGCCCTGCTGCAGGCGGAGGTCCCGCTGATCGTCCGGGGCACGCTGGAGAGGAGCGAAGATTCCGGCAAGATCCTGGCGGAGGAGATCCTGCCGCTCTCCGAGGCGCCGGAGCGCCTGACGCGCTCGGTCCACATCCAGATCAACGCGGCGCTCCACGGCCGTACGGACCTCGAGGCACTGCGCCGGATCCTCGGCGAGCCCGAGCACCGGGGAAGCGCGCCCGGCTTCCTCCACATCCTGCTCCCGGAGAAGGTGGAGACGGTCGTCCGCCTCCCCGAGGGGATGTCCCTGCGGGCCAGCGCCCGGCTGAAGGGCGCCGTCCGGGGGCTGATCGGGAACGACGCAGCCATCGCGTTCAAGTGATTCCGGCCCGCCCGGAGCGGGAGCGCTGCTCGGCTATGTCATGTCTTGCTTCATGTTTGTGTTTCAAGGATCTGAAATGAAAAGATATCCGAGCCAATTCATCTGCGTCGCACGAGGTTCGATCGCGGGGGGATTGGAGGCGCGCTCCGGGGCCTGGGACGGGGAGGCGAGCGCTCTTGACGGGCCGGGAAGCGCTTTGTTAGAAGCGCGGCCGACGCGGTGGCGGGGGTCCGGGCCTCAGGGAAGCTTCAAGAGGTTGGGAAACGTGACCGCCAGAAGGGGCTCTTCCGCCCTTCCCGCGGAAGCGTCGCAGGTCCCGGCGGACAGGGAGAGTTCTCCGGTGGTCCGGAACCACAGCCGGCGCGGTTGGAGTCGCACGGAAGCCAGGACACGCCAAAACTGGGGAAGCTCCTCCAGGGGATCGTACTCGAGGACGGCGTCGCCCACTGCCAACCGCCCCGAGAGCCCGGCCGCTCCCGCTTCCACGACGGCGGGGACGTAGCCCGCCGCCCCCGGGGAGGCGCCGGGGCGCGGTCCGCCGAAATCGACGGGGAACCCTGCTTCGGAGACGGGTCTCCCTGCGACGTCGGCAGCGTACCAGCGCCGGGAGTCCCCTTCGGGCCCTCGGAATTCGGTGAGGTACAGCGGGCCTGCGGGAGTGTCGGCGAAGAGTTCCACCTGGCGGAGGAAGAGGTCCTCTTCCTTGCGGGTCGACCAGGCATGGGTGAGGGTGGCCGATCCCTCCACCGAGATCGCGTCCTCCATGGGCTTGACCCAGAGGGTTCCGGTAGCCGCCGCACCCATGGCGAGCAGGTCGAACCCGTAGGAGTCGGGCAGCGCCGTTGCCGGCAGGGAACGGGCGCTTCTGGGCGAGAACCGGAGGTCGATCCGGACGCTGTCCTTGTCGATCTCGAGCCGGTAGACGGGCTCGCGGAGATCGAGGTGGCTGGACAGCACGTCCAGGCGCCGCCCGTCCGCCGAGAGCGACCATCGCTCCCGGCTCCGGCTGTTGCGGAACTTCTTGACGCTCCCGTCGGGACGGATCACCTGGCCGACCGCGACCCCGTTGCGCTCGCCGGGCCCCAGGTTGGTGATGAGAAAGCGCGCGAAGAGGAGATGACCGGAATTCAGCCGGACCGTCAGATCCCAGTGTTCGGAGGCGTCCTCGCCCTCCGGCAGCCGAGCCGCGGGGTTCGGGATCTCGCCCTCCCCCGTGGGGACCGCGAGCGCTCGGGGCGGGAAGGCGAGCCCCATCGCGAGCGCGAGGCTCGCGACCCAAAGGAGCGCCCAAGCCCTCCTGCGGTCCCGCGAACCGCACGCGGCTGAACCGACTTGTTCACCCTCGCGCACCTGACCGACCTGCATGTCACCTCGCCGCTCGGTGGCGTCTGGTTCGGCTACCTCAACAAGCGGCTGCTCGGCCTCCTGTCCTGGGGCCTGCGCAGGCACCGTCTCTACCGCACCTCGGTCGCCGCGGCCCTCCTGGAAGACCTGGCGGGCCTTTCGCCGGATCATATCGCAGTGACCGGCGACATCACCAACCTGGGTCTGGAACGGGAGTTCAGCGAAGGCCTCGGGTGGCTGCAGCGGCTCGGGTCCCCGACCGACGTGACGGTGGTGCCGGGGAATCACGACTGTTACGTGGCTTCCTCCGTGGCCCGCTCCTGGGGGGACTGGGCCGCCTACGCGGCTCCGGACGCCGGGCGGGAGACCGGGCGCGCCGGCGTCGGGCTCGTGTTCCCCTTCACCCGGGTGAGGGGGGAGGTGGCCCTGGTCGGGGTGAACAGCGCCGTGCCCTCGCCTCCCGGTCTTGCGACCGGGCGCGTCGGACGGACGCAGCTGGAGCACCTCGAGGCCCTGCTCGGGGAACTCGGGGAACGGGGCCTCTTCCGGGTGGTCCTGGTGCACCATCCGCCCTCGGACCGGGGCGTCAAGTGGCGCCGCCGCCTGGTGGATTCGGGGGCGCTCCGCGCCGTGCTGGCCCGGGCGGGTGCGGAGCTCGTCCTCTACGGCCACCGCCACGTCCGGTCCCTCGAGTGGCTGGACGGCCCCGCGGGAGGGATCCCGATCGTGGGGGCGCCGGCCGCCTCCTACGCAGGGCACGAGGCCGACCGCAGGGCACGCTATTATGTCTACCGGATCCGTTCCAAGGACGAGTCCGGGGCCGGCCGGGCGATGCC
Organism: uncultured delta proteobacterium; assembly: GCA_963707045.1. GTDB lineage: Bacteria > Desulfobacterota > Deferrisomatia > Deferrisomatales > JACRMM01 > CAZGRT01. Next base: position 168,806 of record CAVPOV010000024.1, on the reverse strand, counting down.
CGGCCGCGTGGTCGACGTGGCCGTCCGGGTCTACGACCCGTCGAGCGGTCGCGTCCGCGAGGAGGAAGTCTTTCCCCTGGGGAGGCGCGGCTGAGGGGATGGGCACGGGGGAGAGCGGGCGGACGCGGGGAGGCGGAGGGGCAACGGACGGGATGGAGGCGCACGAGTGGGATCCAAGGCGGGAGGGCGTGGGATGACGGTGCCGGAAGCCCCGTTCGCAGCGATCGTGCTCGCGGGCGACCGGCCCCGAGAGGACGCGCTGATCCGCACCGCCCGGGTTCCGTCGAAACCCCTGGTGCCGGTCGGGGGGGTGCCGATGGTGCTGCGGGTCCTGGCGGCGCTGGACGGCGCGGGGGAGGTCGGTGCGACCACCCTGTGCTCTCCCCCCTCGCTCCTCGAGCAGGAGGCGCGGCTCCGGGCCCGGGTGGACGAAGGATCGCTCCGCTGGGTCCCGAGTCGGGAGACCCCGAGCACCAGCGCGCTGCACGCCCTGCACGAGCAGGCCGATTCCGACCCGGTCCTGGTCACCACCGCGGACCACGCCCTGCTGACCCCGGAGATGGTGGACCACTTCTGCCGGAAGGCCCGGCGCGCGGGGTGCGACGTGGTCGCCGGACTGGCCAGGCACGACACGGTCCTGCGGGCCTACCCGGGCACCCGGCGCACGGTGACCCGACTGGGAGGCGAAGGGTACTGCGGCTGCAACCTGTTCGGTTTCCTGACCCCCGAAGGGCGCGAGGCCGCCCGATTCTGGCGCCGGGTGGAAGCGCAGCGCAAGAAGCCCTGGCGGGTGGCCGGGGCCATCGGGTGGGTCACGGTCCTCCGCTACCTCCTCGGGGTCTTGAGCCTGCGGGCCGCTCTCGACGCGGTGTCCGGCAGGATCGGCGTCCGTGCGGGCATCGTGGAGATGCCCTTCGCCGACGCGGCGGTGGACGTGGACTCGGTGGCGGACCTGGAGCTCGCCGAGCGCATCCTGGCGGAGCGTCGTCGGTGAGCGTCCGGGCGGCAATCCCTCGCGAAGCCTCCCGGACCTACGGCCCGGTCGGGCTGGGGTTCCTGGCGGCGGCGACGGCCGCACGCCCGCCCGGGAGGCATCCGCGGTGGTGACCCTGGAACGCTACGTCGTTCGAGAGATCCTGAAGCCTCTCGGCGCCACCCTTGGGGTTCTCCTGGCGATCTTCGCGAGCTACACCGGCGCCGAATACCTCGCGGACGCGGCGAACGCGGCGCTCCCGGGCTCCCTGGTGGCGGTGCTGCTCGCCCTCAAGGCCACGGTCGCCCTGGAGGTCCTCCTGCCGATCACCCTGTACTTCTCCATCATCATCGCCGTGGGGAGACTGGGGTCGGATTCGGAGATCACCGCGCTCGCGGCGGGCGGGATCGGCTCGGGCATGGTGGTCCGGGGCGTGCTGCGCCTGGCCGTGTTCCTCGGCGTGCTCGTCGCGGGCCTCTCCCTCTTCGGCCGGCCGTGGGCGTATGGGCAGTTGTACGCGCTGCGGGAGAAGGCCGCCGCCGAGTTCGAGCTCTCCCGGTTCGAGGCGAAGCGGTTCTACCGGATCCAAGGGGGGAGCCGGGTGGTCTTCGCAGAGGAAGTGGACGGGGACGCGGGAAGAGCCACCGGGGTGTTCCTGCAGCAGGAGTCCGAGGGCGGAGTGCAGGTCCTCTGCGCCCGGGAGGCCCGCCAGGAGACCGATCCGGGTACCGGCGCCAACACGGTGGTCTTCCTGGACGGGGAGGCGTATGCGTTCGGAGGGCCCGACGGGGAGGACCGAACCTTCCGGTTCCGCCGCTTTCGGCTGCCCTTGTCACCGCCCGAGGTGTCGTCCCGCTACCGGCGCAGGGCGGCCGACAGCCTCCACCTGGCGGTGTCGGAACGCTCCGAGGACCGGGCGGAATTCCAGTGGCGCCTCTCCACGGGGGTCTCGGCGCTGCTCCTGGCCCTGCTCGCGGTGCCCCTGAGCCGCGCGGCGCCGCGCCGGGGGCGCTACGCCGGGGTGGTCGTCGCCACGGTGGTATTCGCCCTCTACTACGCGCTGAGCCTGGCGGCGAAGACGTGGGTCGAAACGGGGGCGGTGGGCGCGTTTCCCGGCATGCTGTGGGTCCAGGCCCTTCTCGCCGTCGTGGTGTTCCTTCTCTTGCGGCGCGCCGACCGCGCCTTCCGGCTCCGGTGAACGATGAAGGTGCTGACCCGACACCTCTCCGTCAGTTTCCTCCGGGGGTTTGCGCTGGTCGCCCTGGTCCTGGCCGCGCTCTTCTCCGTGATGGAGCTCGTCGGGCAGTTGGACGACGTGGGGAAGGGGGCGTACGGGCTGCGGGACGCCTTCGCGTACGTGGGCCTGACCCTTCCACGAAGGGTGATCGGCCTGGCTCCGGTGTGCTCCCTGCTCGGCAGCCTGGTGGCCGTGGGCATCCTGGCGGACGGGAGCGAGCTTCTGGCGATGCGGGCCTCGGGGGTCTCGGCGTGGCAGATCTGCCGGTCGGTGCTCCTCGGGGCCGGCGTGGTCATGGCGGTCGGCCTGCTCGCGGGGGAATACCTGGCTCCTCCCCTCGAGCAGGAGGCGCGCACCCGGCGTGCGCTGGCCATCGCCGACCGGGGACTGCTCCTCACCCGGGGCGGGTTCTGGGCCCGAGACGGAGACAGGCTGATCTTCGTGAGGCAGATGGGGTCGGACGGCTCCCCCCTGGACGTGGACCTCTACGAGCGAGGCGAAGACGGCCTGCTCACCCGGTATCGAAGGGCGGAGCGGGGGGAGATCCTCGAGGGGCGATGGCGGCTCCAGGGAGTGCGGGAACACGGCGTCGGCCCGGACGGGCTGGTGACTCGTTCGACCCCGGGGGAGATCGAACTGGGCGGCGAGTTTCTCAGCCGGGACCAGGCAAGGGTGCTCGGGGTTCCGCCGGAGACCCACTCCGTCGCCTCGCTCTACGCCTACGTGAGGACCCTTCGCGACCGGGGCGAGAACGCGGGGCCCTACGCGCTCGCGCTGTGGCAGCGGGTCGGCGAGCCCATCGCCACCGGCGCCATGGTGCTCCTCTCTCTTCCCCTGCTGTTCGGCCTCCCGCGTGCCCGCAGCGCCGGCGCCAGGGTCCTGGTCGGGGCCATCGCGGGTGTGGGGTTCCACCTGGCCAACCAGATCGCCGGGTACCTATCGCTCCTCGTCCACGCGCCGCCGGCGCTGGCCGCCCTGGGCCCGTCCGTCGTGGTCTCCGCGCTGGCGCTCTGGTGGATCGCCCGGATTCCGTGACTTGAAGCCGACGCGCGAAGCGGGCACAGTCGTCCCCCACGAGGGGGCCGAGCACGAGGGCGGGATGAAGGAACCGAACGCTCCCACCGGCCGATCCGTCCCCGGAGCCGGCGAGGCGGAGAAGGCTTCCGGGAGGGGCGGGGCACGCGAGGAGGACGGGGCCGCGGCCCTCGCCTCGGCCCGCCGCCGAATCGGTGTGCTCACCAACCCCCGGTCGGGGGGCAACCGCCGTGGGTTGCAGGCGGTGCACGAGGTCCTTCGCCGGGTGCCGGGATGCCTCCACCGGGAAGCCACGGCCCCGACGGAGGTGGCGGACGCCCTGGAGGCCTTCGCCCGCGATGGGGCGAGCCTCCTGGTCCTCAACGGGGGGGACGGAACGATCCAGGCCGCGCTGACCGCGCTCGTCCATCGGCGTCCCTTCGCCGAGATCCCCGTCCTGGCGGTCCCGAGGTCGGGGACGGGGAGCCTGACCGCGAGGGACGTCGGGCTCCGGGGTTCCCGGGACGCCGGGCTGCGGCGCCTCGCCTCCTGGGCGCGGGGCGAGGCCGGGCCGGGGCGCCTGCTGGTCCGCCCGGTCCTGGACGTCGAGGATCGGGCGGCGGGGGAGCCCCGCTGCGGTATGTTCTTCGGCGTCGGGGCGATCTACCAGGGGATCCAGTACTACCACCGCAGGCTGCACACGGCGGGCCTTCGCGGCGAGGTGGGGCCGGGCGTGGCCCTGGTCCGGCTCCTGCTGGAGGTCCTGCGGGGCAACCGAGCGTATCTGCCCCCGGTGCGCGTGGAGGCGGTCTTGGACGGCGTGGGGCGGCCCGCCGAGGACTGCGTCTTCGTGCTCGCCAGCGCCCTGGAGCGGCTCTTCCTCGGGTTGCGGCCGTACTTCGGGCGCCGCGGCGGGGGGCGCCTGCACTACGTCGCGATGCGGGCTTCGCCGCGCCACCTGCTGCGGGTCTTGCCGTGGCTGACGCGGGGCAGGCCCCACCCGCTCGGCACCCCCGAGAACGGGTACTTCAGCCAGGACGCGGGGGAGATCCGGTTGGAGTTCGAGGGAGGGTTCACCATCGACGGAGAGCTGTACTCCCACCGCGCGGAGGACGGCCCCCTGACCATCCGGGACGCGGGTCCGGTGCGTTTCCTCCAGGTATGACCATGGACGAGAGGCCCGATCTCCTCCGACTGGTCCGGGAGGCGACCCGCCAGCAGGCGTCGCCCACGGTGGAGGAACTCGCCCGGCGCGTGCTCGAGCGGTTCGGCGAGAGCGCCCAGGCGGTGCTCTTCTACGGCTCCTGCCTGCGCACGGGGAGCGAAGAGGGGCTCATCGACCTCTACGTGCTCGTGGACCGGTACCGCTCGGCCTACCCCTCTCGGGGCCTGGCCGTGGCGAACCGGCTCCTCCCCCCCAACGTGTTCTACCTGGACTTCTCCCACGGGGAACGCATCGTCCGGGCCAAGTACGCCGTCGTATCGCTGGACCAGTTCCGGCGAGGGAACTCCCGCCGCTGGTTCCACTCCTACCTGTGGGCCCGCTTCGCTCAACCCGTCGGGATCCTCTGGGCACGGAACGAGGACGTGGTCGATCGGGTGGTGGAGAGCCTTGCGGAGGCCGTGGTGACGTTCGTCACCCGCAGCCTGCCCCAAGCGGGTCCGGAGTTCGACGCGCATCGGCTCTGGAGGGTCGGCCTCGGTCTCACCTACCGCGCGGAGCTCCGTTCCGAGCGTCCCGATCGGGCGGCGAGCCTCGTGGACGCGGCGCCCGGGTACTACGAGAACGTCACGGCCGCGGCGCTGGCCCGGGCTCCGTTCCGGGTGCGCCCGGCGGTCCGTGGCGGCCGCGTCGTGTTCCAGGCCGAGATCCCCGCGGCGGCGCGTCTCCTCAACCGGACCGGATGGAGAGTGCGGGCCCTCCAGGGGAAGGTGCTCTCGGTTCTGAGGCTCCTGAAGGCCGTGTTCACCTTCCAGGGCGGGGTGGACTACATCCTCTGGAAGATCGAGCGCCACTCGGGCGTGCGGGTCGAGGTGCCCGAACGCCTGCGGGGCAGACCGATCCGGGCCGCCCTGGTCCTCTCCTGGCGCCTGTACCGGAAGGGCGCCTTCCGCTGAACTCGCGCAGCGCGCGCAGTGGATGTCTCGCCACTGGGACGATGCTGCGGCGTGGCAATTCCTCCATTCCGATTCCCCGCCGAAGATCCGCCCCGCGGGAATCCGCGCCAATTGGCCCTTTTCTCGCGGCCTCTGCGATCCCATAGAGGCTGGCACGGCAATTGCTCTAAGGGCGACAGTTCGGAGATGGACCTGGAGCGGCCTCGATGCCGCACGGGCTCGGACGCAACTTTCGCCCCAAGGCGGGGAGGTGATGGGTAGGATGGAGATGACTCCAACGCAACGCGGGTTGGCCCTTCGGTCTGCGGATTTCTCGACCCTGTCGGAAGCTCTCGACTACGCCGCCCAGGGGGAGACCGGGTGCAATTTCTTCAGCGGACGGGGGAAGCTCCAGTCGGTGCTGAGCTACCGGAGGCTCCGCGAGGAAGCCCTGGTGCTGGCTCGGCGCCTCCTGGGCCTGGGCCTGGACCGCGGTTCCCGCGTCGCCATCGTCGCGGACACCACCCCCGACTTCCACCGCGTCTTCTTCGCGTGCCAGTACGCAGGCCTGGTGCCGGCTCCCCTGCCTGCCTCGATCCACCTCGGGGGGCGCGGCGCCTACGCCGACCAGCTTCGCGGGCTCCTCGACAAGGCCGGGGCGGACGTGGCCGTGGCGCCCGACGCCTTCCTGCCCTCGCTCCGGGAAGCCGCGGAGGGGATGGACCTGACCTTCGTGGGCACGCCGGCGGAACTCGACACGCTTCCCGCATCGGAGGAGACGCCGGTTCCGTCGCAGCCGGACGAGCTCGCGTATCTGCAGTACACCTCCGGGAGCACCCGGTTCCCCAGGGGCGTGATGATCACGCAGCGGGCGGTGATGAGCAATCTCGCCGGCATCGTGCGCCACGGGCTGCAGGTTCGGGAGGACGACCGGGCGTTCTCGTGGCTGCCCTTCTACCACGACATGGGGCTCGTGGGGTTCGTGCTGGGCCCCGTGGCCTCGCAGATGACGGTGGACTACCTGGGAACCCGCGATTTCGCCATGCGGCCGCGCCAGTGGCTGGCGCTGATGTCGGAGACCAGGGCGACGATCTCGTTCAGCCCCCCGTTCGGCTACGAGCTGTGCGTGCGCCGCCTCCGGGAGGGCGAGGCGGAGCGCCTCGACCTGAGCGCCTGGAGGGCGGCCGGCGTCGGCGCCGAGACGATCCGGCCGGGAGTGCTGGAGGAGTTCGCGGTCGCCATGGCGGCGAGCGGCTTCGACCGCAAGGCCTTCCTGGCGTGCTACGGAATGGCGGAATGTTCCCTGGCGGTGAGTTTCTCCCCCCTGGATCGGGGGCTCGAGGTGGATCGGGTCGACGGCGACTACATGGCCGATTGCGGCGAGGCGCTCCCGGTCACCGAGGACGGGGTCGCGCCGGCCCGGATGAGCAGTTTCGTGTTCTGCGGCGCGGCCCTCCCCGGCCACGAACTGGAGGTGCGGGGAGAGGACGGGCGGGCCCTGCCGGAGCGGCGCTGCGGCACGATCTTCGTGCGGGGGCCGAGCGTCATGACGGGCTACTTCGGAGACGTGGAGATGACGAAGGAAGTGCTCTCCCCCTCGGGGTGGCTCAACACCGGGGACATCGGGTACCGGGTGGGCGACCGGATCGTCATCTCCGGGCGCGAGAAGGACCTCATCATCGTGAACGGCCGCAACATCTGGCCCCAGGACCTGGAGTACCTTGCCGAGCATCAGTCCGGCGTGCGGACCGGCGACGCTTCGGCGTTCTCCGTGACGGGGCACGGGGGAGAGGACATCGCCGTGGTGGTGGTCCAGTGCCGGGCGGCGGACCCCGCGGAACGGGCCTCCCTGGTCGAACGCCTCCGGGCGCAGGTGCGGGAGGAGTTGGGGGTGGACTGCTACGTGGACCTCGTGGCGCCCCACACGCTGCCGCGCACCTCGTCGGGCAAGCCGTCGCGCTCCGGCGCGCGTTCTCAGTTCCTCGCCCGGGCGCGGGAGGAGCGGCAGTGGGGGGTCGGGAGCGAACCGGAAGGCACCGTGGCCGCCTGCAGCGCTTGATCCGCGTCGGGCCGATCATCGGCCCGACGCCTCGCCGCCCTCGCCGTCGAGGGGCGTCCGCTCTCCGAGGGCTCCTCGCCTGTTCTCCGTCGGGTGATCCCGCGTGAATCCTGACAAGCCCCGGGTCGCGGTGACCGGCGCGACCGGGTTCATCGGCAGTTCCGTCGTCCACCGACTGCTCGAGCACGGTTTCCGCGTTCGTGCGTTGCGCCGGTCGCGGCCGCAGCCGACCCTTCCCCCCAGTCCCGACATCGAGTGGATATCCGGGGACCTCGCCGACGCGGGCACCCTGGGGCGTCTCGTCGAGGGGGCCGCCGCGGTCGTTCACTGCGCCGGTGCGGTCAGGGGTTCCACCCAGGCCGAGTTCGACCGCACCAACGCCGACGGGGTCGCCAACCTGGCCCGCGCCTGCCGGGGCCTGCACCCGAGCCCCCGCTTCCTGCTGCTCTCCTCGTTGGCCGCCCGGGAGCCGTCCCTCTCCCCCTATGCGCGAAGCAAGCGCAGGGGGGAGGAGGCGCTCGCCCGGGAGGCCGGGGCACTCCCCTGGGCGGCCCTGCGTCCGCCGGCGGTCTACGGCCCCGGAGACCGGGAACTACTCCCCTTGTTCCGTTGGATGGCCCGCGGCCTGGCCCCGGTGCTGAGCGCCTCCGATGCTCGCTTCTCTCTCCTGTTTGTGGGAGACTTGGCCGACGCGGTGGCCGCCTGGGTGATCCGGGGAGCGGGCGACGGAAGGGCCTTCGAACTGCACGACGGGAGGCCCGGGGGATACGGCTGGCACGACCTGGTGCGCACGGTGGAAGCGGTCTGCGGGCACCGGGTCCGGCCCGTGAAGGTGCCCCGGACGATCCTGATGGCGGCGGCCCGTGTCGGCTCGGCGTTCAGTCGGGCGCTAGGGCGCCCTCCGATCTTCACCCCCGGCAAGGTTCGGGAGTTGACCCACCCCGACTGGGTCTGCGACAACCGGGACTTCACGCAGGCCACGGGGTGGGAGCCGAAGGTGCTCCTGGAGGAAGGGCTCCGGAGGACGCCCGGGTGGCGGTCCTCCGGCGGCGCGCACTGACGACACGGACCCCGGTGGGGAAGCGAGCGATGCGAGAGTACGAAGAGATCCTAGCCGACGTCCTGGACCTCTTGCGGCCGTTTCTGAAGCCGGGGCAGACGTTGTCGGAGCAGACCGACCTGGTGGCGGACCTGGGACTCGACTCCCTCAAGGTCATGGAACTGCTCACGGAGGTCGAGGACCGCTTCGACGTCTCGGTTCCGCTCAACATCCTGGCGGAGGTGCGGACCGTGAGGGACCTCGCGGTCCAACTCCAGAAGGTCTTCGAGGACGGGTAGGGACATGTTCCAGAAGTTCCAGCAACTGATCGAGAACCGAGACGCCCTCCTCGCCACCGGCGTGAACCCGTTCGGTGTCGTCGTGGAGCACATCGTGTCCGCGACCGAGGCCGTGATCGGGGGGCGCCCGACCATCCTGGCCGGCACGAACAACTACCTCGGCCTCACCTTCGACCCGGAGTGCATCCTCGCGGCGCAGGAGGCCGTGCGCCAGGAGGGCACCGGCACCACCGGCTCCCGCATGGCCAACGGCACCTTCGCCGGGCACCTGGCCCTGGAGCGCGAGCTCGCCGCGTTCTTCGACAAGAAGATCTGCATCGTCTTCTCCACCGGCTTCCTCGCCAACATCGGCATGCTGTCGGCCCTCGCGGGCCCCGGCGACGTCGTCCTGATCGACGGCGACTGCCACGCGAGCATCTACGACGGCTGCCGGCTGTGCGGCGCGGAGATCCTGCGGTTCCGCCACAACGACGCGGCCGACCTGGAGAAGAGGCTCCGGCGCCTCGGGGACCGGGCACGCCAGACGGTGGTGGTGGTCGAGGGGATCTACAGCATGCTCGGCGACCGCGCGCCGCTGGCGGAGATCGCGGCCGTCAAGAAGAAGTACGGGGCCTATCTGATGGTGGACGAGGCCCACTCCCTGGGCGTGCTGGGCGAGAAGGGCAGGGGGCTCATCGAAGAGGCCGGCGTCGAGCAGGACGCCGACTTCGTGGTGGGCACCTTCAGCAAGAGCCTCGGAGCCATCGGCGGTTACAGCGTGAGCGACCACCCCGAGTTGGAGGCCATCCGGTACGCGAGCCGGCCCTACATCTTCACCGCTTCCCCGTCGCCCTCGGTGATCGCCTCCACCCGCACGGCCCTCCGGCTCCTCCAGGAGCGCCCGGAGCTCCGGGGCAACCTCTGGCGAAACGCCAACATGCTGTACTCCGGCCTCCGGGAACTGGGGCTGCACCTCGGGCCGGAGCCGAGCCCCATCGTCGCCGTGCGCCTGGAGACGAAGGAAGAGGTCCTGGGCCTGTGGAAGGGGCTCCTGGACCAGGGGATCTACGTGAACCTCGTGCTCCCGCCGGCGGCGCCCGGCGGCGGCGCGCTCCTCCGCTGCAGCATGAGCGCCGCGCACACCCCCGAGCAGGTGTCCCGCATCGTCGCGGGCTTCACCTCGCTCGTCGGCGGCCTCGGCAAGTCCTCCCGAGACTGAAACCCCCCCGAAGCCCTCGCCGCTCCGACCGCGAGAAGGTGCCTCGAGGACTTCGACGGGTTGGGCGTGCGCCGCCTGCCCCGTCTTGCGGTTGTCCAGCCAGTTCCCGGCGACCCTGGATGAGCCGACGGGATGCCGGGCACGGAAGGATCGTGCACGGGCGACAGGCTGGAGAGGCGTCATCCTCGCCCCTCCCCAAAGTTCTTGCGTCAATCCCGCCGCGGCCGAACCACCTGTTGGCTCCAGATGGATTTTGACGTCCAAACGTCATAGCGCTATAGTGCTCCGAGGAAAGGAGGTGCGCCATGGCGACACTGACGAGGCGAGCCACAGTCTACTTCGACCCCACCATTCATCGCGCTCTGCGCTTGAAGGCTGCGGAGACCTCTCGCTCGCTGTCCGACATCGTAAACGATGCGGTCAAGGAGACGCTCTCGGAAGACGCCGAGGATCTGACGGCTTTCGAGGAACGCGCTGCGGACCCTGTGATCACCTACGAAGAAATGGTCAAGAGGCTCAAAGCCGATGGCCGCCTATAGGGTCCTCTTCCGGGAATCGGTCTGGAAGGATCTCCGATCGGTAGCTAAGAAGGATCTGCAAAGGATCTTGGAACGCATCGCGGCCCTTGGCGAGGTGCCCAGGCCCCCAGGGGCTGAGAAACTCACAGGCGTGGACCGGTATCGTATTCGCCAAGGCCGATACCGCATCGTCTACTCGATCCAGGACCAAGAATTGACAATCTGCGTGGTGAAGGTCGGGCATAGAAGAGACGTCTATCGGTGAAGCGAACCACCGCTTGACCCGGACGCCGGACGAGGCGACGTCTTGCAGCGCCCCGGTGAGCGCGTGCCGCGTCCTTCCCCCTCCTTTCCATACCGCAAATCCAGCACCAAGTATTTTCAAACCCCGCGTTCCCGTGTTGTCGGTACGGGGTGCTCTTAAGGAGACCATAGCATGCCGTTGCCGTGGGTACTCTTTTTGATTGCGCTGCTCGCGGTAACGACCATCTCGGTGAAGTGGGACGACATCCAGATGGCACTCAAGGGCAAGCGCTTAGCGGTCCTTGGTGCTCGCGGTGGCAAGACACATCTCGTCAAGTTCCTGACAACCGGTTCCATCCCAGCCGAGTACAAGCAGACTGTCGCGCCAGAAAAGGCTCCGCGAGACGGTTTCAGTTGAAGGATCTTGACCTCAAGGTGAAGGATACCCTTGACGTCTCGGGCGACAGGGCAGCCTACGCCGAGTGGAAGGAACTTCACGACCAAGCAGACGTTGCTCTCAACTCTGCGCGCCGACAGACTGATCGCGGGGGACGCCGATGTCGAGGCGCGCATTCGTGGCGATCTGCGGCACATCGGCGGCGGCTCGAGGGTAGACGGGAGCGTCCGCGGTTCTTCATCATCGGGACCCACTGCGATTTCGACCCTGCGTTCGTCCGCCTCTCTCCGGACAAGATTGGCGACTACATCGACAAGTTTCGGCGACTACCGATCGTCTCGGAACTCGTAGCCCGCGGCGGTGGCGCTCAGCAGGCCAAGGTCGTCCTAGGTAGCATGAACACCGTCGAGGGTACAGAGGCGCTCGTTTACCAGATCTTCATGCAGGTGACCTCGTGACGAGAAGTTCATCTTTTGGGCGCAGGCCCTCGACGACTTCCTTTCTCCTGACGATATTGAGGTGCGAGGAGAGGAACTGGGAGCGGACGACACAATGCGTCGTCAGGAGGTCGTTTCGTTTGTGTCTCGCGTCGTAAAGTCGGGCGATCGCGTCTTCAATGCGCGTGGCGTTCAGTTGACTGCAGACGCTCACCACTTCGTCGTCGAAGTGCCCTCAGTTCAGCGGGACCGAGGGACGTATCGCACCGATCGTCCTCTACGCGGACTACGGACCCGACGTGAGCGCTGCGCTCGGCGCGTCGGTTGCCGCTGGTCTTGACGAGTTCGCCAAGCGGATCGACCGGAGTCTGCAGCCGGAGCACCTCAAACTCGCCAGCGAATCCTTAGCTGCACTAAAAAAAAAGTCCTCGACGAGGAGGCTTGTGCTCGGGGTCGCGATTGGAGCGGTAGCTCTCGCCCTGCTGGCCCTCGCGTACTGGCTGTCCTCAGGAGGCTCGTAAGCAAGGCAAAGCAGACCGACGGCCTGCGACTCGTGACGGCTGCTGGCGCACAGACAACGAAAACTGGCGGTCGATCCGCAGAGGAGGAATTTGGAGCGATGGCGACAGGGTCTTTTCCCCGGTGATCCAGCCAGGCGTAAGGCGATCCTCGTACTCCAGGACCACGACATCGAGAAGTGCTCGTACGAGCCCGGAGCTGCGGAGGCCTTGCTCGACGAGGAAGCCTACGTGCTTCGGTTTCCTCTCCCGTCACAGAGCAACGAGGTGCCGGTCGCGCTGCAAAACATCGCGGCCGCAGGGCTCGCGCGACCTGGCAACATGCTCGTACAGAGCCCGTACGACGTGGACACATACGAAGAGGCTGCGCTCGCACCGCAGCGCCTCGCCCTCACAAAACACATGTACTTCTCGAAGTTGTGTATGCACCTTGGCGCAAAGGAGGTCGTTGTCGAGCAGATTGACCTACGTACTTGCTCTGGCAAGAGCACGCTGGATGTAAAGGGGGAGCGCCTTGGCGCTGCGCTAGACTGACCGTCGAAGCCGAGGCGCTCGAAAAGTTCCGAGCGCAGATGAATCTACACGATGAGTTTGACGGGGGGCCAGTTGATATGGAGGCTGCAGAGCGGTTGCTCCAAAGCACTGGGCTCTGGGCAGACCCCAATATGCGTACGCTGGTCGAGATGCGACGAAATGGCCCGAATCGGCTCGAGACACGGAAACTCGCGCTGAGTCTCTCGAACGAAGCAAAGTGCAACCTCAACGTGGTCGGGCGGCTCAAGGTCCCGACATTCGTGAAGCTCTCAGCCGAGTATCATCACGTGGTCAAGGAGCAGCAGGATTACACACTCACCGTCACGGTAAGATTCTAATCCACTGGCTAATAAGTGCGTCAACGCGGATTGCCAACTACGCTTCGCTCCGTTGGCATCCGGTTATTAAGGAGTTACGCGCTCTGAACGGTGGCGCGAGAGCCCCGCTGCGGCACAACGATTACGTGATGCCCGGCGCCGCCACTTGCACGGCATGGTTTGCCGTCGCCGGCGCTCGACCGTGCGTCGGCCCGCGAGGGAGTGCTACCGCGACTCCGCGATGCGGCGGGCCAGACTCTCGCCGTCGAGCCGATGATGTCGCAAGGCCTCCGTGGGCGTTCCACATGCCGGGTACTCCTCCACGGCGAACTTCACCAGCCGGCGCCCGCGCAGGGCCCGCGGACGCCATGAATCCGTTGAGCAGGTTGTCCCCCACGCCGCCGTAGGGGGCGTGGTTGTCGAGGGCGAAGGCGACCTCGGCGGTCCCCACGGTGGCCTCCAGCCAGCCGAGGTCGATCCGGTTGAGCCACGGCAGGTTGACCACCTTCAGGGAGACGCCGCGCTCGGCCAGGCCGTCCGCGGCCACCAAGCGCCTCGTGGAGCATGACCGGGCCGTAGGCGAACAGCACCGCGTCCCGGCCCTCGCGCACGACGCTGCCCCGGCCGAGGGTGAGCGGTAGCCTTCCTCGGCAGCGGACGATCGGACCCGGGCGACGGGGAGATCACCAGCCGCAGCATGCAGTTCTGGGTGGCCTCGACTCCACGCACCACTCCAGGGCCTGCCGGGTCTCGACCGCGTTGCAGGGCTCGAGCACCACGCAGTTGGGCAGCGCGCCGAAGAGCGAGATGTCCCGCAGGCTCTGGTGGGACTTCCCGGGCCCGGCGGGGATCAGCCCGGCGTAGTGGCAGACGTAGATGATCTTCGTGTTCTCGGTGGCGTTGTTGTAGATCTGCTCGTTGGCGCGTGAGGCGAGGAACACGCCGAAGGAGTTGACGACCGGCAGGAGGCCGTGCAGTGCCAGGCCGCCGGCCATCGACACCATGTCCTGCTCGGCGATCCCGTTCTCGATGAAGCGCTCCGGGAAGGCCTCGCTCGAACGGGCGCAGCCCGCAGTCGGCCGCGAGGTCGGCGTCGAGCACCACGAGGTCCTTCCGGCGGTGCCCGAGTTCGGCCAGGGCCTCGCCGTAGGCGGTGACCACCTTCTCGGCCGTGTCCTTCGAGCCGGCGCCCGGTCGCGGTCGCGCCGGGTCTCGATCTCTTCGGTGCGGAGCGGCTCGACGCCCAGCCGGCGCAAGCCGGCCGTCGACCGCTCGACGAGCTCCGCGTGGCCGCCTCGAAGGATTCGTCGTCCGGCGCCCCCGCGTGCCAGCGGTAGAGCCCCTTGCCGTCCCGCAGGGCCTGGGGCCCCTCCATGAAGGACACGCCGCTGCCCCTTCACCGTGTCGGCGATCAGGGCCTTCGGTTGGTCCTCGATCGCGCGCAGGCGGCGGAAGGCGGCCTCCAGGGCCGCGAAGGTCGTGCCCGTCGCACCGCTCCACGTGCCAGCCGAAGACGCGCGAACTTGGCCTCGAGGTCCCCGAGGTCGAGGATCTGCTCCACAGGCTTGTCGGTCTGGATCTTGTTGTGTCGACGATGACGCAGACGTTGTTCGACCCGCTGGAACGCCGTGGTCTGCAGGGACTCCCAGATCTGCCCCTCCTGGAGCTCCCCGTCGCCCGGTCATGACGAACACGCGTCCCTCGGAGCCCTTCATGGCCTTGGCGAGCGCGATGCCCTTGGCCTTCGAGATCCCCATGCCCAGGGACCCGGAGTTGGCCTCGACCCCGGGGATGCTCAGGTCGGGGTGGCCGTGGGTGCCGCCGAGCCGCCGCAGGTTGACGAACATGCTCCTTCGGGATCAGCCCCAGGGCGTAGAAGCACCGCGTAGTGGCCGGGCGCGTCGTGGCCCTTCGAGGAGAAGTACACGTCGCGGTCGGGGCTGCTCCACGCCCACCCCGAGCGTGTTCATCTCCGACTAATAGAGCTGGGTCACGACGTCGAGGCAGCTGAAGCTCGACCCCAGGTGCCCGGAGCCCGCCCGCTTCACGGTGGCGAGGGCGTTGGCGCGGCACATGTCGGCGAAGAGGGCGAGCCGCTGGCGTACGGGTCGGCGACCGCGACTCGCCGGAGAGCGTTCGAACTCCTGCCGGGGGATCAGAGCGGATCTCGATCGATGACAGTGCTGTCTCCGTGATGGTGTACGGGGGGCTGCGGAACGCTCGGAAGCCGTGGCCTCGCCGGACGCGACCAGACCGCTCTCGGCGAGGGCCCAGTCGTAGGGGCGTGTTCACGTCGAAGCCCTCGTGGCCCTCGGTGAAGAAGGGCATGACCACGTTGCCGGCGATGGTGCGCTCCTCGAACACGACGCGGGTCCAGGCGATCTCGAGGCTCGCGTTCTGGACGTAGACCTCCGGGAGGGCCGGGTACTGGCTGCTGTGCCACGGCTGCTCGGCGGGGCCGAGGGGCAGCAGCGGCAGCATCCGCCGGCCGCGCACCACCCACATCTTGCCCGGGTGCTGCTGCGCACTTCTCGACGGCCCGCAGCGAGTCGACCCCGTCCTGGGCGGAGAACTCCCCCCAGGCGCGCCGGATGGTCTCCGGCAGCCGGAACGGGCTGGTGGGGCGCAGGATGCTGAAGCAGTCGTAGTCGCCGCCCGGCGTCCGCGCAGCGCGCCGAGAGCGTGTACTCCACCCACTCGATGTCCGGCGAGATGTCCCCGGCGAGCGCCGCCGGCCGGAGGAAGGGCGACCTCGGCCCCGTAGTGGCGGGCGACGGCCGCGTAGGCTTCCGAGTCGGTGGAGACGACCACGTCGCGCGAAGACGCCGCTTCCCAGCGCCGCCGCGATCGTGTAGGCGATCAGCGGATGTCCGGCCAGGGGCGGATGTTCTTGTCCGGCACGCGTTTGGAGCCGGCGCGGGCGGGGATGAGGGCGACGGCGCGGGTCATTCCGGCTCACGCCGCCCCGGGGTCGACGACGATGTACACGTCCTTGAGCTCGGAGTACACGTCCAGGGCCTCGGTCCCCGGCTCCCGCGATGCCGTTGCCCGACTGCTTGAGCCCGCCGAAGGGCATGTGGGGCTCGCTGCCGTAGGTCCCGCGCGTTGACCACGGCGACGCCGGTCTGGACCTTCTGCGTGAACTCCATCGCCCGGTGGACGCTGCGGGTGTGGATGCAGGCGGTGAGCCCGTAGGGCGAGTCGTTGGCCAGCGCCAGGGCCTCCTCGAAGTCCGCCACCCGGTACAGGCACGTGACCGGGCCGAACAGCTCGGTCCGGGAGATCTCGTCGTCCGGGCTCGACGTTCTCGATCACGTCGGGGCCATGTAGTAGCCGCCCGCGGTGGGCGTCGCCGGTGAGCCGGTGCCCGCCGGTCAGCACCTTCGCCCCCCGCCGCCGGGCGGCGCTCCACCGCCGCCAGCATGTTGCCCAACTGCTTCTCGTTGATCACCGGGCCGAAGTCGTCGTCGTCGCCCGGCCCCACGCGGAGTTTCCGCGTCCGGTCCACCAGGGCGTCGCGGAAGCGTTCGTAGACGGCGTCGAAGACGATGAGGCGGCTGCCGGCCGCGCACCGCTGGCCCGCGTTGCTGAACGCCGAGAGCAGCGCCCAGTGGACGGCGTTGTCGAGGTCGGCGTCGTCGCACACCACGAGCGGGTTCTTGCCGCCCAGTTCGAGGGAGACCTTCGCCAGGCGCTGGGCTCCGGCGACCGCGATCTTCCGGCCGACCGCGGTGGACCCGGTGAAGCTGATCAGGTCCACGTCGGGGTCGCCCACCAGCGGAGCCCCGGCCTCCTCGCCGTACCCCTGCACGATGTTGAGAACCCCGGCCGGCAGGCCGGCCTCCCGGGCGATCCGGCCGAACAGCCAGGCGGTGCCGGGCGTGTCCTCGGCGGCCTTGAGGATCGCGGCGTTGCCGCACACCAGCGCCGGGAACACCTTCCACGCCACGTTGGCGATCGGCGTGTTCGCCGCGACGATCAGGCCCGCCACGCCCACCGGCTGGCGGACCGTCATGGCGTACTTGTTCTGGGCCGCGCTCGTCGTGGTCCGGCCGTAGAGCCGTCGGCCTTCTCCGGCCATGAAGACCCCTTGGGCGACGGCGCCGCCGACCTCGCCCAGCGCCGCCTTGTGCGCCATCCCGGTCTCGGCGGCGACCACGGCCGCCATCTCCTCCCGCCGGCCCCGGAGCGCCTGGGCGATGTCGAGGAGGAGGTCGCCCCGCTGGACGGGGGCGAGCGCCGCCCACCCCGGTTGGGCGCGGCGGGCCGCACCCACCGCCCGCGCGACGTCCTCCCCGTCGGAACGGGCGACCCGCAGGATCTCTCCGCCGGTGGCCGGTGCATGCTTCGCGAACGTCCTTCCGCCCGCGGCGGCGCACTCCTCGCCGTCGATCCAGTTCGGGATGGTTTCCGGCAGAACGTTCGGTCTCATCGCGCCGTCTCGCTCCTTCCCGGCCTCACCAGGCCGTGAATCCCCCGTCTACGACGAGTTCGGTGCCGGTCACGTAGGAGGATGCGGAGGACGCCAGGAAGAGCAGGGGCCCCCAGAGGTCCTCCTCCCTCGCCATCCTCCCCAGGGGGACGCGGGCGCAGAACTTCCGCCGGAACTCGTCGTCCTGGCCCCCGAGGACGCCTCCGGGGGACAGGGCGTTCACGCGCACCCCGGACGGTCCCCAGTGGGTGGCCAGGTATCGGGTGAGGTTCACCAGCGCCGCCTTCGAGGCCCCGTAGGCGGGCGCCTTGAGGAACGGCGGATCCATCGGGATGTGGTCGTAGAACCGAGCGTCCGGGGAGACGCTCGCGTAGAGCGAGCCGATGTTGACGATGGAGCCGCGGCCGGCCTCGACCATGCGCGAGCCGAACACCTGGGCCACCAGGAAGGCGCCGAGGGCGTTCACCTCCAGCACGAGTCGGTTCTCCTCGTAGGGGATGTCCTCGAGCCGGCTCCCGCCTCCCTTCTTCACCGGGGGGCTGTCGATGCCGGCGTTGTTCACCAGGATGGAGGCGGCCCCGAGGGTGTCCTCGCACTCGCGGCGTGCGTCCTCCAGGGCGCCCCGGTCGCGCACGTCGGCGAAGGCGGTCCGGACGCGCTGCGCTCCCCAGCGCTCCCGCAGGGCCTCGATGCGGTCGGGGACGGCCGCGCCGGGGCGATCCAGGGCGAGAACCGACGCACCGGCCTCGAGGAGCGCCGCGCACCACACCGGGCCGAGCTTGCCCAGGGCCCCGGTTACGACCGCCGTCTCGCCCCCCAGGTCGAAGAGCGGGGTCACGCCGGCCTCGCCGCCGCGTTCTTCCCCCCGTTGAGGATGTCGAAGGTGATGTTGTCGTCCTCCGCCAGAGGCTTCGCGACGACGCGGCCGAGGACCTTGTCGAGCTCGTAGGGCGGCAGGCCGTCGCCGGGGGACTTGAGGGTGACGTCCTCGCGGGCCAGGGCGTGCCCCGCGGGAAGGTCCCGGGCCGCGACGAGCTTCTTGCCCATCTTCACCATCGGGCTCACTTCGCTGTCGTAGACCCTCTTGATGCCGTCCCCCATGGCGACCCGCACCCGACGCAGGTCCCGCACCAGCTTCTGGAAGCCGATGGGCTCGAGGGAGAACGCGTGGTCGGTCCCCTTCCACGTGTGCTTCATGGTGAAGTGCTTCTCCACGACGCGGGCTCCGAGCATGTAGGCCGCCACCGACATCGCGATGCCGTTGTCGTGGGACGACAGGCCCACCACCGTGTCCGGGAAGCGCTCCCGGAAGGTCGTGATGACGCGGAGGTTCAGCTCCTCGAAGGCACACGGATAGCCTGCGGTGCACTGCAGGATGCACAGCTGCGGGTTGATGGGCATGACCGCGTCGTAGGCGCGGTTCACGTCCTCCATCGTGCCCCCGCCGGTGCTCAGGATCATCGGCTTCTTGAACTGGGCCACGTACGTGAGGAGGGGGATGTTCTTCAGGTCGCCCGAGGCGATCTTGAAGGCGGGCACGTCGAGCTTGGCGAGGAAGTCGGCGCTCGGGAAGTCGAACGCGGTGGCGAACATCGTGACGCCGAGCTCGCGGGCGTAGTCGCGAAGCTCCTTGTACTCCTCCCAGCCGAACTCCAGGAACTCCCGGTGCTCGCCGTACGTCTTCCCGAAGCTGTTCTCGTGGTCGTACGGCTTCGCGTACATCGCCTTCGTGTACAGGGACCGGTTGTCACGCTTCTGGAGCTTGACCGCGTCGGCCCCGCTCTCCTTGGCCACCCGGAACATCTCCATGGCCGTCTCCACGCGGCCCTGGTGGTTGTGGCCCACCTCGGCGATCACGTAGCAGTCGCCGTCGTCCTGGATGACCTTGCCGTCGATGATGAGCTGTCGCATCGTGGTTCTCCCTCCAAGAGCCTCTGGGGCTGGTCTCACCTTGCGATCGCAACGCTTCCGGGCGGGTGTCGCCCGCCCGTGGTCCCTCGGTACGGCGTCGTGCCCGCTTCCGTAACCCTCCGCACCGCCGGGGCTGCCGCCGGGAGCCGGTGCAGAACGACGCGCCGGGGGCGGCCCCTCCGGGCGGCCGGCACCGGTCCTCGACTCACGGGAGCGGCGGGGCCCCGGGCGAATCCCCTCGGCGCGCCCGCTCCAGCACGTCGCAGATCTCACGCACCGCCCCGTGCCCTCCGAGAAGCTGGGTTCGGTACAGGGCGAAGGGGATGACGTCGGGATGCGCGTCGGCCACGACGATGGGGAGGCCGACGGCACGCAGGCACGCCAGGTCGTTGATGTCGTTCCCGACGAACGCGGTCTCCGCGAGCGTCACGCCCTTCTCTGCGATCACCGTCCGGAGGGCGCCGAGTTTGTCGCCGCAGTTCTGGATGCAGGGAAGCTTGAGCTTCCGCGCCCGGGCGGAGACCACCGGGTTCGCCTCCGTGGAGATGATGACCGCCTCGACACCGAGGCGGGCCAATTTCTCCAACCCCAGTCCGTCGCAGCGGCAGCAACGCACGGCCTCGGAGCCGTCCTGGAAGACGTAGACCCCGTTGTCGGTGAAGACGCCGTCGAAGTCGAAGGCGATCAGCCGCGTCCGGCGCAAGCGCTCGAGGAACAGGGACGACGGGGGGACGGTTCCGGTCATGGTCGAAGGGAGCACGCCTGGGTCCGCGGGTGGACGGGAGCCGCCCGTCCCGGCGGCGGGGGGAAACCCCGGAAAACAGAACGGCTGAGTGTACCGGGATTCCCCCAACGGTTCAACGGCGCGGTGCCGGCCGGTCCGGAGTGCTCGCCGGAACCGCCGGAACAAGGCGTGCCACACCCGAGGAGGGGGTCACTTGCCCGGTGGAGGGGGCACGGCCTCGTGGTCCGGCTCGCCGACATCTGTTATCTTCGCGGCGTCTCCGGCGTGGGCTGGAGCGGGACGTCGTCCGCGAAGGACGGGACTCGTGGGGTGAGGGCCTTGAAGACGATCGCCATCTGCAACCACAAAGGGGGTTCCGCGAAGACTACGACGGCGGTCAACCTCGCGGCCGCGCTGGGGGAGACCGGTCAGCAGGTCCTCCTGGTGGACCTGGACCCCCAGTCGTCCGCCTCCCGCTGGCTCGGCGCCGACACCTCGGGGCGGGGCCTGTACGAGTGCCTGGTGGGGGAGGGGAGCCTCGCCGACCTGGTCGAGGCGACCGACGCCCCCGGGGTCTCGGTGGTGGCGTCCTCCGCCATGCTGGCCGGAGTGGAGAAGGCGCTGGCCGGGGAGATCGGGGCCGAGACGGTTCTTCGGCGGGGGCTGGGCCGCATGGCCGAGGAGTTGCGGGACCGGGCCGCCCGGGCGAAGTGGGAACCGGAGGTGGTGAGCACGACGGACTTCGTGCGCTTCGGCTCCGGCCGGCCGGAGGAGGTCTGGGAGCGCGCGTACCGGGCCGCCGGGGCGGAGGAGCGCGAGGGTATGAGCCGGGAGAAGCGGCGACGGGCTACGGAGCGAGCCAGGGCGAGGTGCCCCGACCTGGTCGTCCTGGACTGTCCGCCCGCCATGGGGGCCCTCCAGGTGAATGCCCTGGCCGCCGCGGACGCGGTGGTGGTCCCGGTGGAGGCGCGTTTCATGGCGCTGGTCGGGTTGGCGCAGATTCTGGAGACGGTCGATCGGGTTCGGGAGCGGATCCACCCGGGGTTGCAGGTCGCTGGGGTCCTCGCCTGCCGGGTCGACGGGCGCACCCGCCACGGCCGCGAGGTCGCGGAAGACCTGCGGACCCACTTCGGGGATCTGGTCTTCCGAACGGCGATCCGCGAGAACGTCCGGCTCGCCGAGGCGGCGGGCCACCGCTTGCCGGTGACGCGCTTCGACCGCCGGAGTTCCGGCGCGGCCGACTACCGGGCGTTCGCCGAGGAACTGTGCGCGCGCTTGCCGTGCTGAACCGGCGCACGAAGCGTGGGGCAGGAACCGAAAAATGCCCGACGCCCGCAGTCTCACTGCGGGCGTCGAGAGGACGAGCCGGTTACCGGTCTATTCCGCGGGCTCGGCGCCCACCTCCAAGGTGGCGGCTCCGAAGACCAACCGGAGGCCCTGGGAGCTCGCGCTGTCGAGCTTGACCTCGAGGGTCTTGGCGCGGATGGAGGTGTTGTCGCGGACGCGCCCCGAGAGCTGCAGGGCGCCGGCGTCGATCTCCCCGGAGATCTCTCCCGTGGATTTCAGTTCCTCCACGAGCACCTTGCCGTGGACGCTCCCGGACTCCGTGACGACGAGGGAGGGAGCAGTGAACTCGCCGTCCACCATCCCGGCCACCGTGACGGGGCAGTCGCTCGTCAACGTGCCCTGAAGCGAGGTTCCCTGGGCGATTACCGACTGTCTGCCGTTCTCTTCCATGTGCTTCCTCCGACCCGCTCACGGGTTCTCGGAAAGGGTGGTCGCGGATTTCACGTGCTGATCTTGAGCCTGAGGGAGCACCCGGGTTCGAAACCGAAGTGGGTGAGTCCCGGCGGTTGCTTGATGGTCCCGACGGCGGTGCCGCTCGCCCCCACGAAGAAGACCTTCGGTGTGGTGAGCGCCTTCCCGTTGCCGTTGAGCATCTTCCCGTGGACGAGGATGACGCCGTGGCCTGCGACGCGGCAGTCCCGGAGGACCCCCGACTGGCCGATGGTGAGCCGCGCGTCCTCCCCGAGCACGATCTTGCAGTTCTCGAACTGACCCTGGACCTCCACGGTCGAGCCGTCGCTGAATTCAAGTTCGGCGTTCTTCAGCACGTCCCCCGGGCCGAAGAACCGGGTTCCGGGGTCCGTGGGCGCCGCGGCGGCCGGGATCGGGCTTGCGGAACCGCCCCCCAGGAAGGTCCCCACCTGTTCTCCCTCTTCCCGCGCGGAGCCGTCGCCGCCCCGGCTGACGTCCCACCACTCGATCAGGGTCTGCGACAACCGGTCGCGCGGGAGCGTGATGCCGAAGACCTTCGCCCCGTCGAGGATCGCGCCCTCGAGGATGGCGGTGCCGAGCTCGCACTCTCGGAGGTCCGCGGCGCTGAGGTCCGCCTCCTCGAGATTGGTCTCGTCGAGCACGGCCCGGCGGAGGTCGGCTCCCTCCAGGCGGGCTCCGCCCAGGTAGGCTCCGCTAAGTTCGGCGGCCCTGAGGTTGGCCCCGTTCAGCTCGGCCTTCCCGACCTTGGCGTCGGTCAGGAGGGCGTTGGGGAAGCGGGCCCCGTCGGCTTTGGCGCCCTCCAGGTTCGCGCCCTCGAGGTTCGCCCGTCCCAGATCGGCGTCCAGGAGGCTCGCGCCCGAGAGGTTGGCGCCGTCCAGGTCGGCGTTCCGCAGCGTGGCGCCCTCCAGGTTCGCCCCGGAGAGAAACGCCTCCTTCATGCTGGCGTTGGTCAGGTTCGCCCCGCTCAGGTCCGCTCCGGAGAGGTTGGCGCCGGATAGGTCGGCCCGGGCCAGGTTGGCGTCGGCCAACGAGACCCCTTGCAGGTCGAGGCCGGAGAGATCGGCCCGCTCCAGGCTCTCGCCATCCTTGATCCGCTGGAGAACTTCTTCCTTCGTAAACTCCGCCATGTCTGGCCACTCCCCTCTGCTGGGTCTCGGTGTCGGGATCTACTGTTGGGGGCCGCAGCCCCGGGTCAGCGAACCGGAGAAGTCGCGCAGCCGCGCGATGCGGGCCTCGAAGGGGACTCTCTGCACCTCGTCCACGAGCCCCAGTTGACCCATCTCCGCCAGCAACACGTCGAGCTGGAGGGCCGCGTGCTCACGCGCCCTGCGGTGGAGCCGGCGTGCGGCGGCTACTTCGGTGTCGTCCGTCTCCTCCTCGGCCGAGCGGAACGCCTGGTTCTCGTTCTCGAGCGCGTCCAGGACCGGCTGGATCTCGCCGAGCCACTGCTCGGGGGACGTGTAGGTCTGGCGGGTGCGGCTCTCCACGCTGTACTGCTGGACCGTTCCGCAGATCCGGTCCGAGAGGCGCGCCGGCACCCCGGTGGTGACCGTGAGGTCGCGGCTGTTGGCCCGCTCCAGCATCTCGATCGTGGTCAGGCCCGCACCGAAGACCTTGTCGAGGGTGACCCTTCCCACGTCCGGCACCTGGCGCAGGAGCGAGTGGACCACCACGCCGTCCTTCTCGTCTTCCCCCTCGCCTTCGGTGAAGGTCTCCGGCAGGGCGCGGGACAACACCTCGTAGGCCTCGAGGAGTTGGTCCCGGTCCAAACCTTCGATGACCGACTGGTCGCTCTCGCCCGCTTCCGTCAGGAGAGTCTCGAAGGCCTCCAGGGGGGGCACGAGTGAGTCGAGTCCCATGGCCGAGGCGGAGCGAGCCACCATGGACACCGCGGGCAGACAGATCTCGACCCAGTCCTTCGCCACGGGTCCCTTCCGGAGGCGGGAGGCGAACTGGCGCACCGGCCGGACGTACCCGGCGGCGATGGCCGCGAACATCTCCCGGTTGTCGTCTCCGGAGAGGGCGCAATCCTCCGGTGGCGCAGCTTCGCTCGCCGCCGCGGGGGCCGCCTGTTCCGGTGCCGCCGAAGCAGCGTTCCCTTCCTCGCCGGGCGTCATCAGGTCGTCGAAGAAGCTGTCCACGAGCGCGTTGAGCGATCCCGAACTCACCGTGGCAGGAATTTCGGGGACGTCGGACGTCGGCGAAGCGGCCGGCGCCTTCGAGGCGGACGCAACCGCCGGCTCGAAACCGGGGCCGGACGGCCCGGAGCCGAGGGGGGCGGCCGGCTCGCGGGGCTTCTCGGGAGCTTCGCGGGAAGCCGCGGGCGCCTTCGGTTTCGCGGCCTGCGAACCGCTCTTCTTGTCGCTCTTCGACGAGACGGGGTTGGGCGCCGGCCCGCCGTTGCGAGAAGCACGCTCGGGCGCCTCCGGTTCCTTCCCTGAGAACAAGCGTCCGAACCATCGACTCACGCTGGCCATGCCCGCCCTTCCCGGTTGCTGGAGTTCACGGCTGGACCCACAGGCGCTCCGTGCCCGGAGCAGGCCCCGCCGAAGGGACGGGAGTCTTATCGGACGAGTTTTCCGGGGAGTTGAGCGGACAGGAGGGGTTTTCTGGAACCCGCGGGATCACGCCTCCCGCGGGGGCTCGGAGCCGCTGCTGGACTCGCTCGATGCCGAACGGAGTTCCAGTGCGGCGGCCAGGAGCGAGCGCGTGTAGTCCTCCCGGGGATTCTCGAACACGTCCTGGGCCGGCCCGTACTCCACGATCCGCCCGTCCTTCATGACGGCGATCTCGTGGGAGAGGGCGCGCACGACCTTGAGGTCGTGGCTGATGAAGAGGTAGGTGAGGCCGTGGCGGGTTTGGAGCTCGCGGAGGAGTTCCACGATCTGGGCCTGGACGGACATGTCCAGGGCGGAGGTGGGCTCGTCGAGCACGACGAAGCGAGGCTTCAGTGCCAGCGCCCGGGCGATGGCGATCCTCTGGCGCTGCCCTCCGGAGAATTCGTGGGGGTAGCGGTCCTGCATCCCGGCCTCCAGTCCGACCTCCTCCAGGGCCTGGCCGATGAGCCTCCTTCTCTCCTCCGTGCTTCCGCCGAGCCGGTGCACCCGGAGTCCTTCCTCCACGATCTGCCCGACCGACAAACGAGGGCTCAGGGAGCCGTATGGGTCCTGGAAGACCATCTGGAGGGCCCTGCGCAGAGGGCGCATCCGTCGCGACGGCAGTGCCTGAAGCTCCTGCCCGGAGAACCGGATCGCCCCGTCGCTGCGCTCGAGCCGGAGAAGGGCCCGGCCGAGGGTGGACTTCCCGGACCCGCTCTCACCGACGATCCCCAGGGTGTGGCCTTCGCGAACGGCGATCCCGACCCCGTCCACGGCCTTCACGTGGGCGACGGTGCGCCGGATCAACCCCTTCTTGACGGGGAACCAGACCCGGAGGTCCCGGGCCTCGAGGAGCACCGGCGCCGACTCGGGGGCGGGATCGGGTTGGCCCTTCGGCTCTGCGGCAAGAAGCCTGCGCGTGTACGGGTGCTCGGGCGCGAGGAAGACCTGCGAGGTGGGGCCCTCCTCGACCAGTTCCCCCTCGGTCATCACGTACACCCGCTCGGTCACCTTGCGCACGATGCCCAGGTCGTGGGTGATCAGCAGCAGGGCCATCCCCAGGCGCCGCTGCAGCTCCTTGAGGAGCTCCAGGATCTGGGCCTGCACCGTCACGTCCAGGGCGGTGGTGGGCTCGTCCGCGATGAGCAGATCCGGCTCGTTGGCGAGGGCCATCGCGATCATGATCCGCTGCTGCTGGCCGCCGGAGAACTCGTGGGGGAGGGAGGAGAGGCGGTCCACGGCCTGGGGCAGGCCCACCAGGTGGAGCAGCTCCACCACCCGGTCCCGGGCCTGACGGGGGTTCAGCCCCTTGTGGACGAAGAGCACCTCGCTGATCTGCTTCTCGACGGAGTGGAGCGGGTTCAGCGAGCTGAGGGGCTCCTGGAAGATCATGGCGATCCGGTTGCCCCGGATCTCCCGCATCCTGGCGTCCGTGGCCGCCAGGAGGTCCTCCCCGCGGAACAGGACCTTCCCGGAGGGGTGGCGGGCGATCGGGTAGGGGAGCAACCGCAGCACCGAGAGCGCCGTCACCGACTTGCCCGATCCGCTCTCTCCGACCAGACCGACCGTTTCCCCGGCTCCGACGGCCGAGGGATGCACCCGCGCACGGCCTGGACCTCGCCGGCGCCCTCCCCGAAGGAGACGTGGAGGTCCCGGATGTCGAGCAGGCCCGTCATCGCAGGGTCTTCCTCGGATCGAAAGCGTCCCGGACCGCCTCGCCGATGAAGATGAGCAGGGAGAGCATCAGGGCGAGGACGCAGAAGGAGGTGATCCCCAGCCACGGGGCCTGGAGGTTCGCCTTGCCCTGGTTCAGCAGTTCCCCCAGGGAGGCGGAGCCGGGCGGGAGGCCGAACCCCAGGAAATCGAGCGCGGTGAGGGTCGTGATGGACCCGTTGAGGATGAACGGGAGAAAGGTCAGCGTCGCCACCATGGCGTTGGGGAGGATGTGCCGGAACATGATGACGGCGTCTCCGACCCCGAGCGCCCGGGCGGCCCGGACGTAGTCGAAGTTGCGGACCCGGAGGAACTCCGCCCGGACCACCCCCACCAGGCTCATCCAGCTGAACAGCAGCATCAGGCCGAGGAGCCACCCGAAACTCGGCTCCACCACGCTGGCCAGGATGATGAGCAGGTACAGGATGGGCAGGCCGCTCCAGATCTCGATGAAGCGCTGGAAGAGCAGGTCGACGCGGCCGCCGAAGTACCCCTGGGCCGCTCCCGCGGCGATCCCGACCACGGAGCGAGAGCAGGGTCAGGGCCATTCCGAAGAGCACCGAGACCCGGAATCCGTAGATCAGGCGGGCCGACACGTCGCGTCCCTGGTCGTCGGTCCCCAGCCAGTTGTCGCGGGTGGGCGGCGAGGGTGCCGGAGACGGGATGTCGTAGTTGATCGTGTCGTAGCAGTAGCGGATCGGCGGCCAGACGATCCAGCCCCGTTCCCGGATGAGCCCCGCCACCTCCGGGTCGCGGTAGTCCGCCTCCGTGGGCAGGAAGCCCCCGAAGGCGGTCTCCGGGTACTCGACGAAGACGGGGAAGTACAGCGCACCCTCGTAACGGACGAGGAGCGGCTTGTCGTTGGCGACGAACTCCGCGAACAGGGTGGCGAGGAAGAGGCCCAGGAACAGCCACAGAGACCAGCAGCCCCGCCGGTTGGCCGCGGAAGTTCCGCAGGCGCCGGCGCGGTCAGGGGTGAGAGGCGGGGCCGCCGCGCCGCCATCAAGCCTCCCTGCTCTCGAAGTCGATGCGCGGATCGACCGCGTGGTAGGTGAGGTCGCCGACCAGGTTGAGCAGCAGCCCCAGGAGGGTGAAGAAGTACAGGGTGCCGAACATGACCGGGTAGTCCCGGCTGACGGCGGCCTCGAAGCCGAGGAGGCCGAGGCCGTCCAGGGAGAAGATGATCTCGGTGAGCAGCGATCCCGTGAAGAGGGCGCCGACGAACGCGCTGGGGAAGCCGGCGATGACGATGAGCATCGCGTTGCGGAACACGTGGCCGTAGAGCACCCGCCGCTCGCTGAGGCCCTTGGAGCGGGCCGTGACCACGTACTGCTTGTGGATCTCCTCGAGGAAGGAGTTCTTGGTGAGCATCGTCAGCCCGGCGAAGCCGCCGATCACCATGGACAAGACGGGCAGGGTGATGTGCCAGAAGTAGTCCGCCAGGCGGGCCGGCCAGGCGAGTTCGGTGCCAGTTCTCGCGAGACGAGGCCGCGCAGGGGGAACCAGTCGAGGTAGCGGCCGCCGGCGAAGACCACGATCAGCAGGATGGCGAAGAGGAAGCCGGGGATGGCGTTGCCGAGCACCACCACCGTGCTCGTCCAGACGTCGAACCGGGAGCCGTCGCGCACCGCCTTGGCGATGCCGAGGGGGATGGAGATCAGGTAGACGAGCAGCGTCGTCCACACCCCCAGCGAGATGGACACCGGCATCTTGTCGAGGACGAGGTCGATGACGCTGCGGTCCCGGAAGAAGCTCTCGCCCGAAGTCGAAGAGCGCGTAGCTCTTCATCATCTTCCAGAACCGCTCGTGGGCGGGCTGGTCGAAACCGAACTGCCGCTCGATCTCCGCGGATCAGCTCCGGGGGGAGGCCCCGGGACCCGCGGTACTTGGACGAGGCCGGGTCCCCGGAGCCTCGGGCCGGCGCGCCCCGGCCGGCCTCCGGATCCCCGGCGCCGCTCACCCGCGCCGTGGCCTCGACCGCCGTGCCCCTTGAGGCGGGCGATCATCTGCTCCACGGGGCCGCCGGGTGCGGCCTGGACCACCAGGAAGTTGACGACCATGATCCCGAACAGGGTCGGGACCAGCAGCAGCAGACGGCGGACGATGTAGGCGAACATGGGGGGAACCCGACCCTCAGCGCATCGACTTCAGCGAGACGCCCGCGGCCTTCAGCGCGCCGAACCGGACCGGGTCGACCCACCAGCCGTCGAACCCGAGGGAGTACTTCGGGGAGGTCTCCGGCCGGCCGAACTTGTCCCAGTACGCGACGCGAAACGCCCGGATGTGCCAGTGCGGGATCACGTAGTGCCCCCACAGCAGCACCCGGTCGAGGGCGCGGGTCCGGTGGATCAGGCTGGCCCGGTCGGGGGCGGCGATCACCAGGTCCACCAACGCGTCCACCGCCGGATCCTTCAGGCCGACGGTGTTGCGGCTGCCGGGTTCGTCCGCGGCGGCCGAGCCCCAGAAATCCCGCTGTTCGTTGCCGGGGGAGAGGGACTGGCCGAAGACGTCCACCACGACGTCGTAGTCGAACTCCTCCACCCGCTTCTGATACTGGGCCGCGTCCACCGTGCGCACCTTGGCCTCGATCCCGAGGCGCCCGAGGTTCTTGGCGAAGGGGAGGCTGATCCGCTCCCAGGTGGGGGAGTCGAGCAGGATCTCGAAGGAGAAGGGCTTTCCGGTCTCCTCGTGGAACAGCTTGCCGTCCCGGAAGGTCCACCCCGCCTGGCGGAGCAGGTCGAGCGCCCGCTTCAGGTTGTCGCGGATCTGGCCCGAGCCGTCGGTTCCCGGAGGCTCGTAGGCCGCCGTGAACACCTCCTCCGGTACTCGTCCCCGCAGGGGCTCGAGGATCTTCGACTCCTCCGGGCTCGGCAGCCCGTGGGAGGCGAGCTCGCTGTTCGAGAAGTAGCTCCGGGTGCGGGTGTACTGGCCGTAGAAGAGGTTCTGGTTGGACCACTCGAAGTCGAAGGCGCAGGCGAGCGCCTCCCGGACCCGGCGGTCCTGGAAGAGCGGCCGCCTCAGGTTCATCACGAATCCCTGCATCCCCGTCGGGATCTCGTTGGGGATCTCCACCTTCACGATCCATCCCTGGCGGGTCGCGGGGGTGTCGTAGCCCGTGGCCCAGTCCTTGGAGACGTTCTCCTGCCGGAAGTCGTACTCCCCGGCCTTGAAGGCCTCCAGGGCCACCGTGGTGTCGCGGTAGTAGTCGTACCGGATGCGGTCGAAGTTGTGGCGCCCGCGGTTCACGGGCAGGTCGCGTCCCCAGTAGTCCTTGACCCGCGCGTAGACGATGGAGCGGCCCGGGTCGACCTCCTCGACGCGGTAGGGACCGCTCCCCAGCGGCGGGTCGAGGGTGGTCTTGTCGAACTCGCGCTTCTCCCAGTAGTGCCTCGGGAGGACCGGCATCTGGCCGATAATCAGGGGGAGTTCCCGATTCTCCCCGCCGGAGAAGGAGAACTTGACCGTTCTCTCCCCGACCTTCTCCGCCTTGGCGACGTTCGCGTAGTACGCGCGGTAGAAGGGGTGGCCCTCGGTCTTCAGGGTCTCCAGGGAGAAGATCACGTCTTCGACCGTGACCGGCCTCCCGTCGTGCCAACGGGCCTCGGACCGCAGGCGGAAGCTCACCCAGGCCCGGTCCGGGGGGACTTCGATCGCTTCGGCCAGGCGGCCGTACTCGGTGAAGGCCTCGTCGTCGGACCCCGTGAGCAGCGTGTCGTAGATCCCGCCCAAGCCCACGGCCGGCACCCCGCGGAGGCTGAGGCCGTTGAGGGTGTCGAAGGTGCCGATCGCGTGGAGTCGGGCCTCTCCGCCCTTGGGGGCCGCCGGATTCACATAGTCGAAGTGCGAGAAGTCGGGCGGGTACTTGGGCTCGCCGTGCATGGCGATGGCGTGGGTCGGTTCGGGCGCCGCGCCTGAGGGGGAGACGAGTCCGAGCATCAGCAGCGGGAGAAGAACGAGCGCGGCAAGGCGCATGGGGTTCCTCCTGGAGGGCGGGGCCGAAGGGAGCCTGCGCCGGATTATGAAGGGCCGGGTCGGCACGGGGCAAGGACGCCGCGCCGAAAGGGCGGGGGGCAACCTCGACGCGCCTCCCTGCGCTGCTTCCCACGCCCTGCCGGAGATGTCTTCCGGTGCTGGCACCTCGAGTGCGGATGGTTGTACGCTTCCGCCTTTCCGCACCTCGGCCGCGGAGGGGAAGAGTTGACCATCGTCGAGTTCAGCGTCCTGGCGCACCGGGTGTGCCTCTGGGGATACGGTGGGGGGGCGATCCTCTGCGGCGTCGGCGCCGTCGGAGGAAGGGAAGGACTCGGCCGGGCCGGAGTAGCAGTCGCCGCAGTGGGCCTGCTGGTCCAGACGGTGCTCCTCGGGGTCCGGTGGAACGCGGCCGGTTATCTCCCGGTGACGGGCCTGTTCTCGACGCTGCACTTTCTCGCCCTGTGGGTCGTGGGCATCGCGCTGTACTTCACGGTCCGATACCGCGCCCGGCCGTTCCTGCCTGCCGCGCTCGCGCTCTCGTTCCTGGCCCTGCTCGGCGCGACCCGCGGGGACCTGAGCGTCGGTCCCCTCACCCCTTCGCTGGACACGCCCCTGTTCTTCCTCCACGTGGCCACCTCCTTCGCGGCCTACGGCTTGTTCGGCTGCGCGGCCCTGCTGGCCGTCTATCGGCGGTTGGGGATCACGGGCTCGGCCCTGGGCGAGGAACGCAGGATGTTGGACGAGTGCCTGTACCTGGGCTACGTGCTCTTCACCTGGTGCATGGTGGCCGGCAGCCTCTGGGCCTACCTGGCCTGGGGTTCCTACTGGACCTGGCGGATCAAGGGGTTGTGGTCGACCGTGTTGTGGTTCTTCTACTCGGGGGTCATCCACGTCAGGAACCGGCCGAACTGGCAGGGATGGCCCATCGACGTGCTGGCCCTCGCCGGCTTCGCCCTGGTCCTGTTCACCTTCCTCGGGCTCGGCCTCTTCTTCGAGACCGAGCACGGACTCGGCTGAGGGGGGAGAGGGATGACCTCCTTGCTGCTTCGGGTGCCGACGCTGCTGTTCCAGGCGGCCGTGGCGCCGACCACCTTCGTCGTGCTGAGCATCCTGTGGTGCCTCGATCTCGCCGTCGGTTCGATCCTGGCCTACCGCGCCGACCCGCAGTTCTGGATGAAGATGGACGCCTACCCGTTCAACGTCTGGCTGAACGAGGTGGCGCCGGGGGCTCTGCCCGGGTCCCTGTGGGTCTACCTTCTCGTCGTGCTCACCTATCTGGTCGTGGCGAGCCTCGTCCTGTGCACGCTGAACTGGTTCTTCCGGCGGCGACGGCACATGCGGGGCATGGGCGAGGTGCTCGTGCACTTCGGCTTCCTCCTGATCTTCGCTGGTTTCGTCCTGGGGAGCGGCTTCGGGTCCCGCGTGCAGGGGATCCAGATCGCGGAGGGCGGGACCGCGGCCGTGGGCGAGAGCGGTCTGACCCTTCGTCTCGACGGGGTCGAATCGGTGCGGGGTCCCGGAGGGAGGGTCTGGGACGTCGTGAGCCGGGTGGCGCTGCTCAGGGACGGGCGGGCCGTCGCCGAGGGGATGGTCCGGACCAACCATCCGCTGATTTGGGGCTCCACGGTCGTCTATCCCCAGGGCGCGTACGCAAGGGTCCTGGGGGCCAGCCTCGCGACGTCCGAGGGTTCGGTGACGCTGCGACAGGGCGAGGCTGCAGACTTGCCGGGGGGACGGCGGCTCGTGCTCCGGGGAACGCTGGACCCGGGCGACCGGCGTGGTCCGTATTTCGGTCCGGGGGTGTTGGTGGCCCACCTCGGCGGGGCAGGGGAATCACTGGGGACCGCGTTCCTGGCTCCGGCCCAGGGATCCGTGGTGGACCTCGGGGGGCTTCGGGTGCGACTCCTCGACCTGTCCATCGTGCCGAACGGGGTCTACAACGTCCACCGCGACCCCGGGGTGAAGTTCGTCCTTTGGGGTGCCGTGATCCTCACGGTGGGAACCTTCTGGGCGCTCTTCGGGTACCTTTGGAGGCGCCAGGTGGAGGCGTGAAGAAGGTCGCGGCCGAAACCGGGTCGGGGGGGGAGCGGCGCACCATGGTGCGATTCGCCGGGGCCACCCTGGGCGCCGCCGCCTTGCTGGCGGCGGGTTCCACGGCGGTCGCCGCAGCGGGTGGAGGGATGCCCTGCACCCTGCCTGCGACGAATCTCCACCCGGCCCACCTCGTGCTGCCCCAACCGGGAGCGGCCTGGGCAGGCAGGCCGGGCGTCGAGCTTCGGGCCGGCTACGGCTCGGTAGCCTCGGTGGACGTGGGCCCGAGTGCAGGGGCGATTCTGGACATGGAGGTCGGGCGGGTCTCCCTGGAGTGGACCGGGCGCTTCGGCTCGGCGACCGCCCTGGGCGTGGCGGTGCCGTGGGTGTGGCTGACCGGCGGGGCCTTCGACGGTTTCCTCAACGACTACCACGACGCCCTCGGTCTTCCGGGGGGCGACCGCGCGCACCTGCCGGAGAACGAACTCTCCTACCTCGTGGTCGCCCGCGGGCGGACCTACGACCCCGACCCGCCTGCGGGGGGTGGGGTGGGGGATGTCGATCTCGCCGCCTCGTACACGCTGTTGCCCGAACGGGCGCGCGGCTGGTCGGCCCTCGCCCGCGCTTCGGTCCAGCTTCCCACCGGCGACACGGGGGATGGCCACGGCAGCGGCAGCGTGGACCTCACGGGCGGAGGAGCGGTCGCGTGGCGGGGCGAGAGGGTCTCGTGGTCCGGGTCCCTCGACCTCGTCTACGTCGGTGGTTCCGCCCACCCGGCGCTGCACCTCGACACGAAGGTGACGGCCCAGGCCCGGACCGACGCTTCGTTCCGGGTGGGGCGGGGCACCTGGGTCTCGGGGCAGCTCACCTGGTACGCGTCGCCCTACGACACCGGCATCCGGATGCTCGATCGGGACGTGCTCATGCTCGCCCTGGGGCTGCAGGGGCGCTCGAGGGCCGGGACCCGATGGGCCCTGGGGTTCACCGAGGACCTGATCACGGAGTCCTCCCCGGACATAGGCGTGTTCCTTTCCGTGGCGTGGGACACCGGGCCTGCAGCCGACACCAGCCACGGGCAACGCCCTGGCCCCGGAGGATAGGAGGATCCCGTGGAGGAGAGACGGACGCCCCGGAGAAGAGAGTCGCCCCCTCGCCGCGATGGCGAGGAGGGACTTCGGATTCTGGAGGAGATGACCAAGGAGCAGCTCATCCGGGTGGTGATCGACGACGCCAAGAACTGGCTGGCCCACGACGGCCTCTGGTTCCAGGCCGTGGAGGCCGCCCATGGGATGGACGCGGCAATCGAGGCTGACCGGGCGGCCTGGGAGAGGTTCACGGTGATCGAGGCGCGCCGCATCATGGACCGCCTGGGGATGCGTCCCGGGGAGGTATTCCGGCCCTGGTGGAGTGTCTCCTGCACCGACTCTACGCCCGCCTCAACCGGCAGGAGTGCATCGAGGTCACCCCCCGGCGCGCAGTGTTCCGGATGACCGAGTGCCGGGTACAGGTGGCCCGAAAGCAGAAGAATCTCCCGGATTTCCCATGCAAATCGGTGGGCCTCGTCGAATACTCCGGTTTTGCGACGGCCGTGGACCCGAGGATCCGGACCCGGTGCCTCGCGTGTCCTCCGGACGCCCACCCCGAGGAATTCTGGTGCGCCTGGGAATTCACTCTGCCGGGTGACGAGGCCTGAACGCCGGGCGGGGAGCACCCCCGCCCCCGGGAGTTCCAAGCGGGATCTTGAGCTCTGGGGGGATTTCCGTAGACTGGTCGCAGCCCGCAAACCTTTGGAAGTCATTTGGCCATGCCGATCCGAGCCCTTGCCTGCCTCGTGGCGCTCCACCTCGTGTCGGCCCTGCCGGCCGCGGCCCAGCCCCGCGTGCGGTTGTTCACCCGCGTTGCCGGAGAGATCCGGCGGGTGGTCGTGGAGTCGGGGGACACCCTGGTGGCGATCGGCGCGCGCAACGGGATTCCGTGGAGGGCCCTGGCCTCCATGAACGCCATCGAGGATCCGTCCCGGATCTTCCCCGGGCAGGTGCTCGAGGTGGACACCCGGCGGGTCGTGCCGGCGGTGCTCGACGACGGTGCCGTGGTGAACCTACCGGAAGCAGCGCTGTACTTCTTCGAGGCCGGCAGCCTCGTGTCGCGCTATCCCGTGGGGCTCGGCCGGCCGGCGTGGCCGACGCCGGTCGGGTCCTTCACGGTCCTGTTCGGGCAGACGGACCCCACCTGGCACGTCCCCTCGTCGATCCAGGAGGAGATGCAGAGGGAGGGACGCATCGTCAGGCGGAAGGTGCCGCCGGGGCCCGACAACCCGCTGGGCAAGCACTGGATCCAACTCTCCGCGTGGGGCTACGGCATTCACGGCACGCCGTTCCCGACGACTGTCGGCCAGTTCCTGAGCCACGGGTGCATTCGGGTGGGGGAGGGAAACATCGAAGACATCTACCGCAGGGTCCGGAAGGGGACCCGTGTGGAAAACGTCTACCTGCCGGTGAAGGTCGCCCTCGTTCCCAACGGCGAGATCTGGGCGGAAGCCCACCCGGACGTATACGGGCTGGGAGCGCCCGCCTTGGACGACGCGTTGGAGGTCATCGAGCGGGAGGGTTTGTTCGACCGGTTGGACGAGTCCGCGCTCGAGAGGGTGCTCCGAGAGCGCCTCGGCGTCGCGAGGAAGGTCGGTGCGCCCGTGGCCGCCTCCGCAGCGGGCGGGTCGAGCCCCCTTCCCGGAGACTCTTCCGGCGCGTGGTGGCGTTGCCTGGACTGCCCGCCGGGGCCGAGCCGGAGGGTCACCTTCCAGATCGAGGCCCGGGAGGATCTCGACCTCCCCAACCCCTTCCCGATCGAGATCCTGGACGACGCCGGACGCCCCGTGTTCCGCCCCCAGATGGTCACCCAGGCGATCGTCCGAATCGACAGGGGAGCCACTCGGAATTTCGTGTGGGAGGTGCGGGACACGGAGGGCCAGCCCCTGCCGCCCGGGTCCTACTCGGCGGTGGTCCGGTTCTTCTCTTCCGGCGGGGGGGAAGAACGGCGCCTCGTGTTGCCCCTATGGGTCGGCAATTGAGGAGGGCTGCGCCCGACGCTCAGCGCGGGTGCACGGAGCAGTCTCCCAGGTAGAGGGTTTGCCACTCTCCCCAGTCGTGTCCGTCGACCAGTTTGCCCCGGAATACCACGTCGGCGCCCTCACGAAAGGTCCGGAGTTGCTCGGGGGATGGCGACCGGGAAAGGCCGCACGCCACCTTGCGTCCCGGGCCGACCTGGATCAGGGCCACCACGGGATTGGCGTCGGGCACCGAGGTATCGAAATAGGTGCGGGGGATGATGGCTTCGATGTGCCCGGCCCCGTCCACCGGGCTGCCGGCGTTGGCCTTCAGGTACTCGACCCGGGCCGCTTCCTCGGGGCGCTGCCCGAGGGCGACGAAGACCTGCACGGCCCGCAGTTGCTGTGCCGCCGCTTCGCCGAGGAGCAGGAGGACCGAGGCGAAGACTACCAGGGTAGAGCAGAACGGCCTTCCGGGCACGGGAACACCTCCGGTCTGATCGAAAGAACCTCGGGCCCCGACGGGCGTCGCGGGCCGACGGCCAAGGAGAGCTCCACCAGCGGACCGTCGCAGAGGGTGTGGGTCAGCGGGGCTCGCTGGCCGACGACGAGCGCCCGCCGGGGGGCCTCCTTGCCGGCGAGGATCCTGCGTCCGACGTGAGCCGAACCGAACCCCCGGACCCGGGGCGGCAAGGTAGCGCCCGGAGACGTCGTGTCAAGGTTTCCGCCGGCCGTACGCCTTCCCTCCGAAGAGACGACGGGGCCCCTGAGGGCCCCCTTCCGATCCGAGTCCCTCCGATTTCCCTTCAATCCCCCCAAACCCAGACGCCCCGATTCAGCAGGTTGTAGTACTGGTCGTCCAGGAGGCGGCGGTGCATGGCCTCCTCCTCGGAGAGCCGCAGGAACATCTGGCGGCCCGTCTCGTCCGGCGCAGCCTTCGCCAGCGCCTCGTACTCCGAGATGGCCTTCTCTTCGGCGGCGATCGCGAGGCGCAACGCCTCCAGCGCGTCGGCGTGGTCGCCTGCGTTCTTCCTCGCGACGCCCTCGGAGGTCGGCACCTTGGAGAACTCCCGAGCTGGGTAGCTCGTCCAGGCGCCGGATCTCTCGAGCGATGCCTTCAACTCACGCAGTTGGCGCTCGTGATGGGCCTCGAACTCCGCGAGTTCCCTGAACATCCTGGCCCCCCCCGCGTCGTCGGTCTTGCCCGCCGCTGCGGTGTAGAAGGCCTTGGCCGTGCTCTCCGCCTGGATGGCTCGGTCGAGCGCGCTCAGGATCTGCGTCTTCTCCATCGCTGATCTCCCTCTCATGGTCCTGGATCGACATGGGCCGCCGGACGGGTTCCCTCCGGAGACTCAGGCGTCTTGATCGCCTCCTGTGGAAGGCCCCTCGGAGTCGTCCTCCTCGGCCGGAATTCGATACTCCTCTCTGAGCCAACGCCCCAGGTCGATCCGCTTGCACCGCTCCGAACAGAACGGACGGTTGGGGTTCCCCCCCCAGGGTGTCGGCTCGCGGCACGTGGGGCATTGCACGTTCATGGGATTAGGATACTGAAGAAGCACCGAAGCCGGAAGGGTCGGAGGGGCGGACGCACGACTTCTTGATTCCCTGCTTCAAGATGCTAGCATGGCTGCCGCACGTCTGCCGAAGCAACCTTGGGGCGGTTTCCGCCCGCCGGAGGACCACTCATGAGGGACTGGCGCTCGCGACACCTTGGCTGGAAGTTCGTCCTCGCAGGTATCGCGCTGCTTGTGTCGGCGTGTGCGCATGAAGCCGGCACCCGTGCACAGGCCTCGCCGTCGCCGGCCATCGACCGCATCCGGGCACGCGGGGAACTCGTCGTGGGAACCGCTGGGACCATGCCTCCGCTGAACATGACGACGCGGGAGGGGGATGTGATCGGGTTGGACGTAGACCTCGCGCACCTCGTGGCCGGGGGCATGGGCGTTCGGTTGAAACTGGAGACCATGCCGTTCGCGGAACTACTGCCGGCGCTGAGGGGAGGGCGCGTCGATATGGTGATCTCGAGCATGACGATCACCCCCTCGCGGAATCTGGAGTCGGCTTTCGTGGGGCCGTACTTCGTCTCCGGGAAATCTCTGGTGACGACCAAGGACGTCGCCTCGTCGGTGACGACCGCGGCGGACCTGAACTCCGAGACCATGACGCTGGCGGCTCTGGACGGCTCCACGAGCGCCTACTTCGTTGAAAAACTGCTGCCGCGGGCTCGGCTCGTGAAGACGACGGACTACGATGCGGCGGTCGGTCTCGTACTCAAGGGCGAGGCCGCCGCCCTGGTCGCGGACCATCCCATCTGCCAAGTGACGGCGTATCGACACCGGGACAAGGGGCTCGTGGCCCTGAAGAACCAGCTCACCTACGAGCCCTTGGGGATCGCGGTGCCGCCGGACGACCCGCTGCTCCTGAACTTCTTGGAGAACCTCCTGTTCCGGCTCGAGGCCAGCAAGGACCTGGACAGACTGCGCAAGCGCTGGTTCGAGGACACCGACTGGCTGCAGCGTCTCCCCTGACCGGAGACGCGCGGAGGGGATCGGGTTCCCCGTTGACATCCTGGTCTCGCGGGGTAGGGTGGCGGACCGCCTCCAAGGGGCTTGCGCCCGGCGGCATCGTTCCGTGATGCCGGTTGCACCGCCGCGAGGGCAGGTGGGGCCTGGATCGTCGACATCGCTGCAATGCCGAGGAGAGAAGCCATGAGACGTGTGCTCGTGTGGACCGCCTTCTTCGCGCTGGCCGTCGGGGGCGCGGCCAGACTGCACGCCCAGACGGAGTTGTTCATCTATCCGGAGAAGGGGCAGAGTCAGGAGCAGACGGAGAAGGACAAGTTCGAATGCTACGGTTGGGCGAAGGGGCAGAGCGGTTTCGACCCGATGGCGCCGCCGACGGCCACCGAACCGCCACCACAGGCACAAGCGAAGGGTAGCACGGCCGGGGGTGCGGTCCGGGGAGCCGCGGGCGGCGCCCTGCTGGGTGCCGGGATCGGAGCGATCGCGGACGGCAAGTCGGGCGCCAAGAAGGGTGCGGGGATCGGGGCGCTTGGCGGAGGGGTCGTCGGGGGCGTGCGCCGGAGCCAGCAGGTGCGCCAGGATCAGGAGGCTCGGCAACAGTGGGAGCAGCAGCAAGCTTCCCAGTACGTGCAGGCGCGAAACCAGTACAATCGCGCCTTCGCCGCGTGCATGGAGGGTCGGGGGTACACGGTGAAGTAGAGCGGCGCCTTTTCGGCCCTCGACGTGAGGGGAGGGAAACATGGTGAGAATCATCGCGGCAGCACTGGGCTTGTTGATCCTTGCGGGAGCCGGGGCGGCGTCGGCGCAGTTCGACGGTTCCGTGCCGCTGGTCTGTGCGATCGTGGACGTGGAGGAGTGCGACGCCCGCGCCGGCTGCGAGGCGCGAGAGGTGGAGGACGTCGACCTTTCGCAGTTTCTCCGCGTGGACGCCGCCGGGAAGAAGCTGAGCTCGATGCGTCCCGGCGAGGAGAGGCGCGAGTCGGAGATCCACCACGTGGGCCATGAGGGAGGCAACCTGGTGCTCCAAGGCGCGGAGGGCGGCCGCGGTTGGACCATGGTCATCGTCCAGGACACTGGGAAGATGTCGGGCGCACTGACGACCTCGGACGCTGTGTTCGTCGTGTTCGGAGCGTGCACGCCGGACTGACGGTGTTCCGCCGGCACGGGGAGGTCGTTCCGCCCGAGACTCGACAGGGAGGCGGACTTTCCACAGAGAGGGATTCTCGGCCCAACGTAGGAGCGGGCGCATCTCGATGCTTCGAGATGCGCCTATTTCGTTATTGATCGCGGACTGTTAGAACGCTGAAGGTAACGTCGTGCTGGAGGTTCGACACCGCTCCGAGACGGCTGGTCCGGGGCACCGGTGGCCGGCGATGCGGGGAGGTTTCTCCATGGGACCATTGCAGGGCGTAAAGGTGGTTGAGTTCGCGAGCATCGGACCAGGCCCGTTCTGCGCGATGATGCTCTCGGACATGGGTGCAGAAGTGATCCGCATCGACCGGGGCCCTGCAAGGGTTCCCGCTGCGCCGGACCTCTTCAATCCCGGCCGCTTCGGAATCCTGGACCGGGGGCGAAGGTCCGTCGGCCTCGACCTGAAACGACCCGAAGCGGTCGAGGTTGCGTTGCGGATCGTGCAAGGATGCGACGCGCTCGTGGAGGGGATGCGCCCGGGTGTCATGGAGCGGCTGGGGTTGGGCCCCGGCGTCTGCCTCGAGAGGAATCCTCGGCTCGTCTACGGCCGCATGACCGGGTGGGGCCAGGAGGGCCCGCTCGCGGCGAGTGCGGGCCACGACATCGACTACATCGCCTTGACCGGAGCGCTGCACGCGATCGGAGCGGCCGGCGCCGGCCCAGTGCCGCCCCTGAACTTGGTAGGCGACTTCGGAGGGGGCGGGATGATGCTGGCTCTCGGAGTCGTTTGCGGACTCCTGGAGGCCCGCTCCTCGGGGCGGGGGCAGGTGGTGGATGCCGCCATGACCGACGGTGCGGCTCTTCTCATGGCCATGATCTACGGGATGAAGGCGATGGGCCGGTGGAGCAACGAGCGAGGGACGAACCTCCTGGACGGGGGCGCTCCCTTCTACGGAACCTACGAGTGCGCGGACGGGAAGTACGTGGCCGTGGGTGCTATCGAGTCGAAGTTCTACCGGAAGCTCCTCTCGCTGTGCGGCGTGGACGACCCGGTGCTGCTGTCCAGGGACGATCCGGAAGCGTGGCCCGCGCTGCGGATCAAGCTGGGCGAGATCTTCCAGACGAAGTCGAGAGACGAGTGGTGCGCGTTGCTGGAAGGCACGGACGCGTGCCTCGCGCCGGTTCTGGATCTCGACGAGGCGCCGGGCCACCCGCACAATCGGGCGCGGCGGACCTTCGTGGAGTGCGAAGGGGTCCTGCAGCCGGCCCCGGCGCCGCGCTTCAGCCGCACTGCGGCCGCGATCCAGGGGCCACCGTCGATCCCCGGCGAGGATACGGGAGCGGTGTTGACCGAGTGCGGTTTCGAGCGGGAGGAGATTCGCAACCTCGTGGAGTCGGGGGTCGCCTTCCGTTCCTGAAGGTTTCTCGTCCCGCCAAATGTCCGATAAGATATATTATGTTAACTTGTGGCGTTCTCTGCGCACTGCGTGATCGAAGAGCAGCGAGCGGCTACCCCCCTCCCTGGATCAACATCGCCAGACTCTCCGTGATCCGGGCCATCATCCGGTAGTCCAGCGTCTCCGGGCGGTCGCCGGGGCCGTGGTAGTTCGGGTTTCGGCAGAACGCGGTATCGGTGAGCATGACCGCGCGGTAGCCGGCGTCCCAGAAGGCGGAGTGGTCGCTGAACCGCGTGGGAGGAACGAGCCATCCCTTGCCCGGGACGGCCAGGGTCTGGACCGGGATGCCTCCGCGCCGCAGGGCCGCTGCCACTTCGCCGAGGAGTGCGCGGCTTCGCCGGTTGCCGACGACTCCGAGGAAATCCCCCCGGTTCGGATACCCCAGGAAACCGAGGGGGAACGGATAGGTCTGTGTTTTCGGTTCGGAGCGGAAGTACCCCACCATCTCGAGTACCACGGCGCCACGGATGGGGAGTCTCCGACTCCGCAGGGAACTCGCGAGAGTCCAGGCCCCCTGAGCCACGGTGCCGAAGAACGGAGGTTCCTCGAGGGTAACGGCCGCGAGCGCTACGGGCGTGCCAGCGGCGGTTCTTGAAGCCAGAACCCGCCCCAACTCGAGAAGCACGGCCACCCCGCTCGCATTGTCATCCGCACCGGGCGTCCCGTGGATCGTGTCGTAGTGGGCGACGAGGAGTAGTGGTTCGCCCTCCCAACCCGTTCCGGGAGACGTGGCCAGGATGTTGACATAATCCTCTCCACGCTTTGGAATCGGTTGACGTTCTACCCGCAACCCTTCGTCCTGCCACGTTTTCTCGATATGATCCGCGGCGGCGCGTAGGGCCTCGGGCTGGCGCCACGAGCGCCCCGAGGAGGCAAGCAGTTCGACGTGCGACCTCAGCCGGGTCTCCAGTTCGCCGTCTACATCCTGCTGCGATTTCCGCGTTCCGATGCCAGTGGACAAGGCAACCTCCCGAACCTTTGACACGAAAAGCAGGGCGCACAGGAGTGCCAAGAATCCTGCCCGCGCCAGGAGTTGCACCCGAGATTCCCCCGGCGGACGACGGCGGGCAGGATCGATGCCCGGACCCCTTGTGCCCGCCGTCAGGGAAGTCTCCCGACAGAGGTGTCCCCGGGACCCGGCGCGGCGCACAGAGAAGACTCGTCCCCTACCCTGCAGGCGCCGTCCGCTCGTTGCTCCTTCATCTCGTGGGACTCTTCGATCTGGATCGTCGCGTGGTCGATGCCGAAGTCCTGCAGTGTTCCGGTCAACCGTCGCAGCAGACCCTGCCGGCGTGGATACCCGTCCGGCACGACCACGTGGGCCGAGAGAGCGTCTTGACCCGTCGCGATGGACCAGAGGTGGAGGTCGTACACGCAGCACACCCCCTCCTGCGCCAGGATCGCTCCCTCGATCTCTCGGTAGTCCAGGTGCGGGGGAACGCCGAGCAACAGCACGTGCACGGCATCTCGGACGAGCCCCCAGGAACTCCACAGGATCAGACAGCAGATTCCGACGCTCACCAACGGATCCACCGGAGACCACCCGGTGACGGCCACCACGAGACCTGCCGCGAGAGCACCGACTGAGCCGACCGAGTCTGCCAGCACGTGGAGGAAGGCACCCCGCATATTGAGGCTCGTGTCCTTGTGGGCGTGGAGGAGTCGGAGGGAGACGAGGTTCACCACCAGACCCAGCGAAGCAACCGCGATCATCCCGGGGGCGTGGACGTCCGGAGGACTTCCGAACCTCTCATAGGCCTCGCGGAGCACCACGGCCACGATCGCCCAAAGAGCGAGCCCGTTGAAGAGGGCCGCGAGGATCTCGAAGCGTCGATAGCCGAAGGTCTTCCGGGGAGAAGGCGGGAGCCGCCCGATCCTCAGGGCGAAAAGGCTCAACCCAAGGGCTGCTGCGTCCGTGAGCATGTGCCCTGCGTCCGAGAGCAGTGCCAGGGAGTTGGTCAACCACCCCCCCACCGCCTCGGCGCCCATGAAGCCGACGGTGATCGCCAAGGACAGTCGGAGGCTGCGTGCCGAACCGACGGTTCCGCCGCGAACGTGCCCGTGCCGGCAGGTGCGATGCTCGTCGCCCATGAGCGTCCCTCGCCGCTCGGATCTTAGCACGTGGTCCGCAACAGGGCGACCGGCCGCCGCCGGGCGGTTGCGCCACGTCGAGCCGTTGTTACAATGCGCCCGCTTTCCGAGAACCCGTCCAGAGGGAGGAGCACGTTTCATGAATGCGATGACCGAGTCCAACCTGAAGAGCGCCTTCGGAGGCGAGTCCATGGCCAGGATGCGCTACGACCATTGGGCAACCCTGGCCGAGAGGGAAGGCTTCCCGGGCGTGGGACGCCTGTTCCTGGCCGTGGCCGCGGCGGAGAAGATCCATGCCGGCAACCACTTCCGGGTTCTGAAGGATGCCGTGGGAGACTGCCTGGTGCCTGCGGGGGGCGTCTTCGGCCACCGTTCCACGAGCCAGGCGCTGCAAGGGGGGATCGACGGGGAGGCCTTCGAGATCGACCAGATGTATCCCGTCTACAAGGCCGTGGCGGAGTTCCAGGGGGAGAAGGACGCTCTGCGAAGCTTCCACTACGCCCTGGAGACCGAGAAGATCCACAAGGCGCTCTACGAGGAAGCCAAGGCGGCCGTGGACCAGGGGAAGGACATAGCCTGGGGGGCGCTCGGCGTCTGCGGCGTGTGCGGCTACACGGTCAAGGGCGCCGCGTCGGACAGGTGCCCGATCTGCGGGGCCTCTCACGACAAGTTCGAGACCCATCCCATCTGAGCCCGTCGAGGGGCGGGGGCCGGTGCGCCGCGCCCCTCCCCCGCTCAGGTCCGCCGGAACCGAGCCACGAAGAAGGCGTCCCCCTCGTAATCGTCCAGGTCCGCGGCGAGACGAAACCATCCCTGGTCCGCGCCCGGGACGTCGAGCAGCGGCGTGTGCGCCCTGCGGTCGCCCGGCGGAGCCGGCGTGAACTCGGGGTGCCGCTCGGCGAACCCGCGGGCCTGTTCGCCGTTTTCGCACTCCAACAGGCTGCACGTCGCGTACACGAGGGTTCCCCCCGCCTGGACGAGTCCTGCGGCCCGCTCCAGGAGTTCCGCCTGCAAAGCGACCAGGCGGAGCGCATCCGCCTCCGACCAGCGCCAGGCGACGTCCGGGTTTCTCCGAAGCGTGCCCGAGGACGAACACGGGGCGTCGACGAGGACGAGTCCAAAGGGACCGAGGCGCTCCACGTCGGACAAGCTCTCGACCGCCTGCACGTTTCCCAGTCCAGCCCGTCGGGCCCGCCGCCGA
This sequence comes from uncultured delta proteobacterium, assembly GCA_963707045.1. Classification (GTDB taxonomy): domain Bacteria; phylum Desulfobacterota; class Deferrisomatia; order Deferrisomatales; family JACRMM01; genus CAZGRT01. The sequence continues at coordinate 125,322 of CAVPOV010000024.1, read as the reverse complement.
GTGTCGGCGAGGCGTCGCGGATCGACGTCGTGGGCGATCACCGAGCCCTTTCCTCCCAACATGGAGGCGAGCGCGAGCGCCTTCCCTCCCCCGCCGGCGCAGAGGTCCAGGATGCGTTCGCCCGGCTTGGGATCGCACAGGCAGGCCACGAGCTGGCTCCCCTCGTCCTGGACTTCTACCCGGCCCTCCCGGTACGGGGGGCTGGCCAGCACGTTGTGTCGCCCTTCCACCCGGATGCCCCAGGGGCTGCGGTGGGTCGGCCGGGCCGGAAACCCTTCCGCACGCAGGGCGCGCACCATCTCCTCCCGCGTCCCCCGGTGAGCCTGCGCCCGCAAGGTCAGGCCCTGGGGCCGCTTGAGGCGCGACAACTCCCGCACGGCCGCCCCCACGGTGGACCATGGTCCCCGGGCGAACCACCACTCGGGCACGGAGAAGAGGGTCGAAAGGGCTCGCAGCAGCAGCGGGTCCGGAGCGTCGAGGGAGACTCGGGCGGCGGCGGAAATCCGTGCGACCGTCTGCTCGCGGAATCGCCCCAGGCGCTCCAGGGCGAGAACCCACGGGAGAGCCCCTTCGGGGAGGTGGGGCACCTTGCCGGGATCGCCACCTTGCTGGTCGAGAAGGGCCAAGAGCATCAGGTGACCGTCGCCCGGCACGGCATCGGGCAGCGCGAGCCGTAACGCTTCCCGGTTGCGCGCCAGACCGTACAGTGCGGTGCCGAGAAGCAGTCGGTCGCTGCGGCCCATGGCCTTGTGATCCTGCTGGTATCGGCGAAGTGTCCGGTCGAGGGGCGCCCCTCCCCCGCACACGAGTTCCTCGAGGGACCCGGCGCTTCTCAGGATCCGCACGGCATGGCGGAGGGACACGTCCTCCCCCGGACGCCCCCACCATGCCCACCGGGGCCGCTCCTGGCGCTTCTCCCTATCCTTCGCCATTCATGCTCCAATTCCGGCATCTTGGGATGCCACAGGTCATTCTTTGGATTCGGTCTCTCCAGCGTCTCGCGCCGGCTCGGGACGAGGTTCGAAGAACTCGAAGACCGTGCGGCCGTAGCGCCGGAACCGAACCAGGTGGAGGCGCTCCGTTTCGGGGGTGGGAGGCTCCCTCTCCTCCCGCTGGACCACGACCAGCCCCGCCGGGTCGAGAATCGCGCTTGGGTCCACGGCCTCCAGCGCCGCCTTTTGGAGGCCCTTGCCGTACGGGGGCGCCACCACCACGACATCGAAGGGCTGTTTCCGGGTCGCGAGGTCCGTTAGGGCTCGAAGCGCGTCGCCCGCGAACACGCTCACTCTCCGCTCGACGCCGAGTTCCTCCGCATTGGCTCGAATGAGCCGGGCCGCGGCCTCGTCGAGTTCGACGAAGGTGACCGACGAGGCACCGTTGGACAGGAGTTCGAAGCCGATGGCCCCGGATCCGCCGAACAGGTCCAGGACCCGTGCATCCCGGAGCCTCGGCCGGAGGATGTCCGCCAGGGTCTTCCGCAGCCGGGTCAGCAGGGGGCGCGTCCCCCGGCCTTCCGGGGTCCGGATCATTCGTCCCCGAAGGCTCCCGGACACGATGCGCACACCTTCGCCCCCCTTACCCGGCAAGCGGTCGCTCCGCGTCGTTTCCCTGCCCCTGCCCGGTTGCAGGGTTCTCTTGCGCCGGGGCCCGCCCCTGATACGATGGAGCGACTGTCTTGCCACCGATACCAAGGAGGTCTGCCATGAACGTGGTCTTTCGCAAAGTCATCGTGGCCCTCGGGGTGCTGGCCGTGGGACCCCTCGTCGCTGCGGCACCCGCCACCGCGGCGGAGAACGTGCAGGACATCCCCCGCCTCTTCGGGACCTTCAACCCGAAACCGGGCGTGTGGTCCGAATACTCCGTCAAGGAGAAGGGCTCCGGCAAGAACTCCAAGATGCGGATGGCGATCGTCGGCGTGGAAGGGGACTCGTTCTGGTACGAGGTCCTCATGGACGACGGCGAGAATCGCAACATCATCAAGATGCTGCTCAAGGGCAGCCCGAACGATCCCGACAACATCCAGCGCATGATCATGAAGAACGGAGACAATCCGGCGACGGAGATGGCCAAGGACTTCGTGGCGATGGGGCGGAAGATGGCGGCCCACATGTTCGAGAGCCGGAGCGGAGTGCCCGCCGACCCCGGCACGGAACTCAGGCTGGAGACCGGCGAGAAGAGGCAGGTGAAGGTTCCCGCGGGAACCTTCGAGGCGACGCTCAAGAAGATCCTCGATGCGCAGGGAAAGGTCCTGGCCACCTACGACTTCGAGCCGAGCGTGCTGCCCTTCGGGGTCATCACGTCCGACACGGAGCAGAGCGAGATGGTGCTCCTCGCCTACGGCAAGGATGCGAAGTCGATGATCACCGAGACGCCGATCCCGCTCTCGGGGCCGCCCAGCATGCCCGCCAACATGCCCCAGGGGATGCCGCCGGGGATGAAGCGGCCCGCCGGGAAGTAGGCGGACGAACCGACGCTGCTTCAAACCGATCGGCCCGGGATTCCCGGGCCGATCGGCGTTCGCGCGTTCGCGATCCCGCGAAGGAGGGACTCAGACCAGTTCCAGCCCGCTGAAGAAGAACGGGATCTCCTGCCCCGCGGTCTCCGGGGCGTCGGACCCGTGGACGGAGTTCCGTTCGATGTCCACGGCGTAGAGCTTCCGCAACGTTCCGTCGGCGGCGTTGGCCGGGTTGGTCGCCCCCATGACCTCCCGCCACTTGGCGATGGCATCCTCCCGCTCGAGGCACAGCACCACCACGGGACCGCTCGACATGAACTTCGTGAGGCTGTCGTAGAACGGTTTTCCCCGGTGCACCGCGTAGAAGCACTCCGCCTCGTCCTTCGAGAGGCGGATCTTCTTCATGGCCTTGACCGAGAAGCCCTCCTGCTCGATTCGGTCGAGGATCTTGCCGCTGATCCCTCGGGCGGTGGCGTCCGGCTTGATGATCGCAAGCGTCTGCTGAAAGGCCATTCTCTATTCCTCGCTTCGGTTGTGGGGGGATCTCCGTTGCGGAGACCCCGAGTCTCTCTTGTCAGGTGCCTGCGGGCTAGCCCTCGCGGCGGGCCAGGATGTTCGCGCCGTTGTACCGAGCCGCAGGCCCGAGGGAGGCCTCGATGCGGAGCAACTGGTTGTACTTGGCCACCCGGTCGGTGCGGCAGGGCGCTCCGGTCTTGATCTGCCCCGCATTGGTGGCCACCGCGATGTCCGCGATGGTGGTGTCCTCGGTCTCTCCCGAGCGGTGGGAGATGACGGCCGTATATCCCGCCTTGTGCGCCATTTCGATCGCCTGAAGGGTCTCGGTGAGCGTACCGATCTGGTTCACCTTGACGAGAATCGAGTTGCCGACTCCCATCGCGATTCCGGACCGCAGGCGCTCCGTGTTCGTGACGAACAGGTCGTCGCCGACGATCTGCACGGTCGAGCCCAAAGCCTCGGTCAGGGCCCGCCACCCGTCCCAGTCGTTCTCGTCCAGTCCGTCCTCGAGCGAGTAGATCGGATAGCTTCCCGTCAATCGCTTCCAATAGGCCACCATGGCGGCGGCCTCCTTGCGAGGCTCGGACTCCGCGGCCAGGTAGTAGTGATCCCCGCGGTAGAACGAGCTGGCCGCGGCGTCGAGGGAGATCAGGATCTGCTCCCCGGGTTTGTACCCGGCGCGTTCGATCGCCTCGAGGATGAGCTCGAGGGCCTCCTCGTTCGACCCGAGGTCCGGGGCGAACCCCCCTTCATCCCCGATCGAGGTGCGGTGCCCCTTCTCCTTCAGGGTCTTCTTCAGGGCGTGGTACACCTCGGTCCCCATGCGAAGGCCTTCGTGGAACGTCGGCGCCCCCACGGGCGCCACCATGAACTCCTGGATGTCCACGTTGTTGTCCGCGTGGGCCCCGCCGTTGAGGATGTTCATCATGGGGACCGGGAGCAGCGACGCGGGCGTTCCACCTACGTAGCGGTACAGCGGCATCTCGCAGGCGTCGGCGGCCGCCTTGGCGCAGGCCAGGCTGACGCTCAGAATCGCGTTCGCCCCGAGCCTCTCCTTGTTCTCGGTGCCGTCCACCTCGCACAGGCTGCGGTCGATCTGCACCTGCTCCCGGACGTCGAAGCCCAACAGTTCGGGTGCGATGATGGAGTTGACGTTCTCGACGGCCTTCAGGACCCCTTTCCCGACGTAACGGGACTCGTCGCCGTCGCGCAGTTCCACCGCTTCGTGCTCGCCCGTGGAGGCCCCGGAGGGCACCGCAGCCCGCCCGACGATTCCGCTCGAGAGGTGGACCTCGGCCTCGACGGTGGGGTTTCCTCGGGAATCCAGGATCTCGCGGGCGATCACGTCGGTGATGCTGAACATGGCATGTCCTCCCCTCTTGATCGAGTCCGAAGCCACCGTGAGGCGGGTGGAGGAAGACTCCCCCGCCGAGCGGCCCTTCTTCTTACTCGACGCGTCGATCCGAGTCAAGGAAAAGCCCGTAAATCCGGGTTTCTACGCACACAGTCCGTATGGTAGCCTCCGAGAGGAGAGCACCCGCGGAAGGGAGTACGCCGTGAACAGTTTCGAGGTGGGCACCCCGCATCGGGAGTGCTTCGTAGACGTCACCGGCCGGACCGCCGACGCGGTGAAGGAGGCGGGGATCGAGCGCGGCCTCTGCACCGTTTTCGTGCCCCACACGACGGCGGCGGTGACGATCAACGAGAACGCCGATCCCGACGTGGCGCGGGACGTCTTGGACTTCCTTCGCGAACTGGTGCCGCAGAGCCCTCGGTTCCGCCACGCCGAGGGCAATTCCGACGCGCACGTGAAGGCGAGCCTCCTGGGATCGAGCGTCCAGATCCCGGTGGAGGGCGGACGACTCGTGCTCGGGACGTGGCAGGGCATCTACCTGGCCGAGTTCGACGGACCGAGGCGCCGGCGGGTGTGCGTGGCCGTGCAGGGGAGTTGACCGGATGGCCCCCTGCCCCCCTCCCTTCGTGCACGTGTTCCGGGGAGGACTATTGGAAAGCCTTCACCGAGGGCATCTCGCCGCGGTCCGCCCCGACGGATCCCTCGTGGCCAGCCTGGGGGACCCCGCGTTCCCGGCGTTTCTGCGTTCCGCCGCGAAGCCCCTGCAGGCGCTGCCCGTTCTCGAGAGCGGGGCCGCGGACCGGTACGGGATCTCCCCTGCCGAACTGGCCCTCATGTGCGGCAGCGTCTCCGGGCAGGACTTTCACGTCGAGGCGGTCCGGAGCGTGCTCAGCCGCGCGGGACTCGACGAGACCCGCCTGGCGTGCGGGGTGCACCGCCCGAGTCACCGCCCCACGGCACGCCGACTCCAGGACGACGGCGTCCCCTTTCTCCCCGTGCACAACAACTGCGCCGGGAAGCACGCCGCGATGCTCGTCCTTTGCGCCCACAGTGGCTGGGACACCGAAGGGTACACCGCTGCCGCGCACCCGGTGCAGCGCTGGATCCTGGAAACCGTGGCCGGAATGTGCGGCGTGGACCCGGAGGCCGTCGGGGTGGGGGTGGACGGCTGCGGCGTTCCCGTGTTTCGGGTGCCCTTGGCCGGCCTTGCTCGTGCCTATGCCCGCCTGGCTGCCCCCGAGGCCGACCCGACCCTTTCCGCCGCACGACGGAACGCCATCCGGCGCCTCATGGCGGCGTGCTCGGAGCATCCGGAGATGGTGGCCGGGGACGACCGGGTCTGCACCGAGGCCATGCGGGCCGGCGCCGGGCGGTTCTTCGCCAAGACCGGTGCGGAGGGATCCTACGGGATCGCTGTCTTCCGGAAAGGACTCGGGATAGCCCTGAAGATCGAAGACGGGGCGGCTCGCGCCGTGGACGCCGCCGCCGTGGAGGTCTTGAGCCAGTGCGGCGCGCTCGGTGCCGAGGAGTTGCCGGCGCTCCGCCGATTCCATCGACCGCGGCTGCTCAATCACCGTCGCGAGGACGTCGGCGAGATCGTGCCCGTCCTGGACCTGGGAGGCGCCCTGCTCTCCTGACCGGGGCCCGGTTTCCCCTGCCCGGCTATGCGTCGGGGCCGGGGCCTGCGCGGGGTCCCCGCGCCCCGTTGCCGTCGTCCCCGCCCCCTACCCCGACTCCGGAACCTGGTACTCTAGGTGGCGGACCAACCGGAAGAAGTCCCCATCCCGGGGGACGAAGCGCACCCGGGTGACGAGGGTCTCCGGGTCGACGAGGTCGGCGAAGGGAACGTACTTCAGATTCAGCTGGCCTTCGACGCTGACCATCACGCCGTCCTGTCCTTCCTCCACCAGGGCGCGGTACGCCCCGTAGCCGAGTTGGGTCCCCAGGAGCACGTCGAAGGCCGACGGCGACGCGCACCGCACCTCGTAGCCGATCTGCCGGTAGGTAACGTGGAGTTTGCCGCCGGTCCTCTCCCGGTAGATGCGCTCCGCACGTTCCGCCAGGAGTCGGCCCACCTGCGCCGTGGAGAAGACTACGTTCCCGTGCCGATCCCGTTCGGCGGGTTTCAAGTGCTCCGGCAGTCGGTCGACGAGCCCCTCCGCGACGCAGACCACTCCGTAGTTCTTGCCCTCGGAGGCCCGGGTTTCCATCAGGTCCGCGATCTCCCCGGCCACGGCGTCCGGGTCGATCTCCCCGTCGAACTCCTCGACGCTGATCATTCGGGTGGCCTCGCCCGCGATGCCGGCGGCGTAGGTGAGCCATCCCGCCTTGCGGCCCATGATCTCGAGAACGAACCAGCGTGGCGCGCTCTTCGCGTCCGCCACGATGTTGCGGATGACGACCGCGGCGAAGTGGGCAGCCGACGTGAACCCGAAGGTCCAGTCGATCCCGTAGTAGTCGTTGTCGATCGTCTTGGGGAGGTGGACGACCCGGACCCTGCGCAGGCTCGGGTCGAGTTCCTGGAGGGTGTGCAAGTAGTTGGCGGTCTTGAGGGTGCCGTCTCCCCCGATGGACACGAGACCGTCCACGCCGTGGTAATCGAGCGCCCGGCAGACCCTTCGGAGTCCCGCGGAACACTCCGGGTCGAGGAGATCGGCCCGGCTTCGGACGCCCCGGCCGGGGTCCGCGCGCGACGTACGGATGAGGATGTCCGGACGGTTTCGGATCCCGCTGACGTCCCCCCGCGTCAGGCGCATGTAATGCACCCCCTCCACGGGCGGAGCCTCCGGGTCGAACTGGTGGAGGAATTCGTACCCCTGCAGGAAGCCCAGGACCTCCACGCCGGCGTTGAGGAAGTTCAGGGCCGCGGCCGAGATTACGGCGTTGGCAGAAGGCGCCGGCCCCCCCGAGAACAGGATGCCGACCTTTCGGATCTCCACCTCCATGGATCCTCCTCGTGCAGTGCAAGGTTCCCGCGCCCGCCCGGGGCGCACCGCGTTGGCGCCCGGTGGAACGGAAGGATACCATGTCGGCGTCCGTTTGCCGGCAGCACGATGAGGCCTCGCATTCCGTTCGGGACCCTTCACCGACCTCGGAGACCACCACCCATGGACCTTCGGCTCGCGACCTTCAACTTCGAGAACCTCGGGATCCGCCCGGAGGAGGATTCGCCCCGGGCTCGACGGTGGCTCGCCCTCCATGTGGAGAGCCTGCGCGCCACCGTCCGGTGCCTGGACGCCGACGCCCTCGCCTTCCAAGAACTCCTGGACCCAGAACTTCTCCCCGTGGTGACGGAGGGCATGGGGTACCGCCACGTGGCCCTGGGAGAACGGGCCTCCAGCCCTCTCCTCTGCGGTGTCGCTTCACGCTACCCCCTCGTCGACGCCCGGAACGTGGCCGCGGGCTCCGACATCTCCATCCTCGACTCGAAGTCCGGCATCGAAGTGACCGTTCGGGGCGCTTTCAGCCGGGGAGCCCTCCAGGTCCACTGGGAGGCCCCCGGGCTTTCCTGCACGCTCCTGGTCGTCCACTGGAAGTCGAAGCTCCCCTCCTACACGCCGCTACGGCGATCGGACGGCGAAGCCTGGGCGTCCCTCGGCGACGCCGGAGAGGGCCGCCTGGTGACCGAGGCGAAACGCCTTGCCCAGGCGGTGCACATCCGCAAGATCGTGGACCGGATCCTGGAACGCGACGCCGGGGCGAAGTTGGCGGTTCTCGGGGACTTCAACGACCTGCTGGAGTCTGAGGGGGTGAGAATCGTGCAGGGAGACGCCCGGGCGTGCTCCAGCCCGAGTCTCTCGGGGCGGGAACTGTTCGCCTGCGAGTCGTCCGTCCCGGAGGAGCGTCGGTTCACGCAGATCTATCGGGGACGGCGGGAGATGCTCGACCACATCCTGCTGTCCCCGGGGCTGATCCCCCACCTCGTAGGAGCCCAGATCCTCAACGAGTCCCTCCGTGAGGCGTCGGACGGCGGCGAGGACGATTTTGGAGATCCCGGTTCCGACCACGCCCCCTTCGTGGTCGTCCTTCGTTCCTAACGGACGCGCAGAGGAATCTCCGGACGCGGAACCCACCGCGGATACCGGACGGCGGGGCGCCCGGCGGTGAGGACGACATAGGGGGTGTCCCCTTCCGGCACGCCGGCCTCCCGCGCCAGCGGTCGCCGCCTGCGCAGCGCAGCCGAGGCGTAGCCGATGTAGCACGTTCCGAGGTCGAGGCTCGGCGCCAGGAGCGTCGCCTGCGAGGCGGCGAGGGCGCAATCGACCTCCGCGGTCTCGGACTCCGGGGCGTGGAAGATCAGGATGGCCGGCGCTCCGTGGAAGAGCGGGTCCTCCCCCTGGAGGATGCGGGCCTCGGCCCGGCGTGCGCTGAGGAGCGCCTCCCGGATCTCCCGGAGGCCGCGCGCTCCCACCCAGAGTCGCAGCAGCATGCGACCCCCCCGGCCTTCCGCGAGTCGGAAGATCTTCCGGTAGAAGCCGAGTAGTCCGTCCCGCAACGCCCTTCGGGACGGCTCGCTCAGGAGCGCTACGCACCCCACCTGCCGAGTGTTGTGCCCGGTGGGGGCGCAGCGGGCGGCCTCCAGCAGGCGGGTCACCTCCTGCGGCGGGACCGGGTCGTCTCGGTAGACACGGAGGGAGCGCCGGTTTCGCAGCCAGGCGAGCACCGACTCCGGTTCGGGCGACTGCGTCGACGGGGGGAAGTCGTCCACGCCGAACCCTGCGAGCGCGACCGCTCCGGCAGGGCACACCGCCACGCACTGGCCGCAGCGGATGCAGAATTCCCCCGCCCCCTCGGCGACTCCCGGCGCGCGTCCGTTCTCCGACACCGCCAGCACCCGCTGGGGGCACGTGGCGACACAGCGTCCACAACGGACGCAGAGGGCATCGTCGAACCGAATCGCGTCGGACCTCAAGCGCCCGCCTCCGCGTCGGGGTGGAACTCCGGGAAGTAGCACTCGAGCAACCGACAGGCGTGGCCGAACCGCTCGCGGTAGGCGCTGCGGGCCTCGCTCGCCGAGCGGTCCCCTCCCAGGAACGCGGCTACCAGCTTCACGTTGGCCTCCTTGGCGGACGTCGGACCGCCGCGCCCGACGATCTTGAAGTGCGTGACGCCCCCGTCTCTCAACCCCTCGATGCCGCACAGTCCGCACGCCAGGCGCCGGTCCGCACAACTCCACCTGTCCTGCCACCGGGAAAGGGGGTGCGCGCCCCCCAGGGGTTCGCCGGCTTCACCCTCCAGGGCGTAAGGGATCTCGCACGGCCAACGGCGCGAGGGGCTGGTGTGCTGGAAGGTGCAGTAGCCCTCCTCGTTCGGACACCGCCCGATCAGCACGAAGGCCTCGAAGGTGATGCCGGGATGCGCCCCCACGATCTCGACCATTTCCTCCAGGCGAAGGTGCCGTGGCAGGACCACTCTCGAAACCCCGAATCGCCGGAAGAAGCTCACGGCCCGCTGGTTGAGGGGACCGGCCATCGTGGACAGCGTGACCTCGAGAGGCAACCCTGCCCGTCCCAGCCGCGCCAGCAAGCCGAGATCGCCGGCGATGACGCCCTCCACCCCCCAGGCCGCGGCCCTTTCGAGGAGCCCGAGCAACGCCGGGTAGTCGACAGGGTCGTACAGAGGCGCGTTGAGCGCCAGATGCAGGGGTAGTCCGAGGTCGCGGGCAAGCCCTGCCGCTTCGGCGAACTGCGCCTCGGTAGAGAACTGCGCCGAGTCGAAGGTCCGCTGGTTCGCCGACCGGGCGGATGAGCCCCACGCGTCGGGTTGAACGCCGCCGTACAGTTCGTGGGCACCGGCCCGCGCGAGGACTTCCACCTCCGCGACGCGATCCACGGGGGCGAGGATGCGGGCCGGCGCGGGAGCCGCTTCCGGGGCGTTCGGGGAGGTGCCCATGGAGGAAGGATACTACAGACGGGAAGGCGGGTGGGACGCCCCCTGTGGTGGAGGCGACGCCCCTCTCAGCGGACGCCCCGGGGCTTCCAGAGCTTCTCGTACCTCCGGTCCCACCAGGAGGAGTCCTCGTCGCGGCCCAGGGCCTCGCCGGCGATGAACAGCGCCAGGGTCGGCTCCGGGTCCGACGACTCGATCCCGAAGGGGTCGCGTTCCCCTACCGCCTCGACGACGCCGTCCAACGTGGAGAGCGTGATGCGCTCGTCGGGGCACGCGATGCGCTCCAGCAGCGCGACCGGCACGTCGCCTCCGAAGCCGACCCGAAGTTCCGCGACGAGGTCCGGAAGCGGCCTGTCGTTCATGTAGAGGACGAGGGTGTGCCCCGGTCTCGCGTACGCGCCGGGCCGCACCCTCCCCCCGTCCCGGGCGAACGCCCGCGGGCTCGTCAACACCGTGGCGTGGGCCGTGCCCGGAAGGTCGAAGGTCTTCCGCAGGAGTGCCGCCGCAGCCTGGTGGGCGCCGACGCCCGGGGTGACGCGCGCGCGGGTCCCGAAGTACGCGACGAAGGACTGGAACGGACAGAAGGAACTGAAGTCTCCCGGAAGCAGGAACGCCACCGGGCCGGCAGGGAGCCTCGCCTCCACCCAGGCGACGACCCCGGCGTGGGGAAAGCGGAAGGGGCTCTCCACCTCCTTGCCCCTCAGTAACGCGGCAAAGCTCTCCTGGAAGGTCGCAGGAGCCAGAACGCTGGGGCAACGTGCGAGGGCGGCCGCGCCCCCGCACGTCAGGAGGTCCGGGTGTCCCGGGCCGGCGCCGATGAACTCGACCCGGTGCGGTTCACCCACCGAAGAGCCGGGAGAAGAATCCCTTCTTCTTCGGCGCCTCCTCCTGGACGCCGCCCTGTCCCTGCGAGGCGGCAGCGAGTGTTCCGATGATCACCTGGCTCGCTCCGGGCGCCTGCACCCGGACGACCACTTGGAGTTGGACCTCCTCCGATCCGGCCGGAAGCTCGATGTCCAGCGGGACGTTCAACGTCAGGGATGTCGTCCCCTCCCCTCCGACCGGCACCACCGCGGAGCGCTCCACGGCCACACCGTTCACACGGCCTGCGGCGGGGGCGGCCGTGGCCGCCGCTGCCGGTGCTGCCGCCGCCGGCGAGGGAGTCGGACGCTGCTCCTGCGCCTTGGCGGCGCGGGCCGCGGCCGGAGCATCGGGTGCCGCTGCCTGGCGCTCGGGACCTCGCTTCTGCTTGTGTTGGATGTCCTCGAGGACCAGTTTGCAGGTGGTCTTCATCGCCTCCATGATCCCCATGCCGGTGGTCGCGGAGGTCTCGAAGTCGGGCACGCCCCGAGGGTTCAGTCGTGATCGCATCTCCTCGACGGAGAGGGCGCCGGGCATGTCGCGCTTGTTGTACTGGATGCAGAACGGAGCGGTCTCCCAGTCGACGCCGTGGGCCTTGAGGTTCTCCTTCAGGTTTTCGAGGCTCTCCAGGTTCTGCTCCATCATCCCGGGTTGGGAATCCGCGACGAACACAACCCCGTCGGCGCCCTTGAGGACGAGCTTTCGGGTCGTGTTGTAGAAGACCTGACCCGGGACGGTGTAGAAGTTGAACTTGACCTTGAACCCACCGATTTGACCGAATTCGACCGGGAAGAAGTCGAAAAACAGCGTGCGGTCGGTTTCGGTAGCGAGGCTCACCAGTTTGCCCTTGTTCTTCGGGCTGATCTTCGTGTGGATGTACTGGATGCTTGTGGTCTTGCCCGACAGCCCCGGACCGTAGTACACGATCTTCGCCGTCATTTCCCGGGCCGCATAATTGAAGATCGCCATGTGTCTGCCCCTTCCTTCAGATGGCCCTTCGCCTTAGGTGCAAGAGATACTCCACGTTTCCCTTCTTGGCGCCCACCACCGGAGACTGGATGCTCCCCAGAACGTCGAAACCGATTCCTCGCGCTGCCTCCGCGATCTCTTCCACGGACCGGGCCCGCAGTTCCGGGTCCCTCACCACTCCCCCCTTCCCGACTTGTCCACGCCCCACCTCGAACTGGGGCTTCACGAGGGTCACCGCTTCCCCCTCCCGCCTCAACAACTCCCCGACCTTCGGGAGGACGAGTCGCAGCGAGATGAAGGAGGCGTCCGCCACGGCCAGGTCCACGGGCTCCGGGATGCGGGCGGTGTCGAGCGTGCGTATGTTGCATCGCTCCAGACTGACCACCCGCGGGTCCTCCCGCAGTTTCCAAGCCAGCTGCCCGTAGCCCACATCGACGGCATAGACTCTCCGGGCACCCCGCTGGAGCAGGCAGTCGGTGAAGCCGCCGGTGCTCGCCCCCACGTCCACACAGGTCATGCCGCTGGGGTCGATGCCGAAGGCTTCGAGCGCGGCCTCCAGTTTGAGCCCTCCCCGGCTCACGTAGGGGTTGTAGTCCCCCTTCAGTCGAATCGAAGCTCCGGGGGAGATCCGGTCTCCCGGCTTTTCCGCCCGGTGGTCGTCCACCACCACCAGCCCGGCGAGCACGAGGGCCTTGGCCCTCTCACGGCTTGCGGCAAGTCCCCGCGAAACCAGCACCTGGTCGAGCCGTGCTCCCTTCATTGCCCCGCAGGACGGGCCGCCTCCTCGATGGCCCGGGCGATTCCGTCGGCGTCGAGGCCCACCTCCCGGCGCAACTCCCCGGGAGTTCCGTGCTCCACGAACCGGTCCGGAAGCCCGAGCATCCGCACGGTCCTCGGAAGGCTCCCCGCCTCCGCCAAGGCCTCCAGCACCGCGGATCCGAACCCGCCGGCCACGACGTTCTCTTCCACCGTGACCAACCCCGCGGCCCTGCCTGCGATCCGCCCGAGGGCGTCTCGATCCAGCGGCTTCACGTATCGGGCGTCGAACACGCAAGCTTGAGCGCCATTTTTCGCAGCCCGGCGAGCCCCTTCCACCGCAGCCTCCACCACCGTGCCGGCACAGGCCACCAGCACGCCGGGCCGGTCGGGGTCCCCCCAGGCGATCCGCCCCCGACCGACGGGCATCGGCGTGGGTTCCGGAGCCATGGGTACGCCGGTGCCGCACCCACGCGGGTAGCGCACGGCAACGGGGCCGCCCAATCCCACGGCAGTGGCCAGCGCGTGCTGCAATTCGTCCTCGTCCGAAGGAGCCAGGATCGTCACGCCCGGCACGTGACGCAGGTAGGAGAGGTCGAGGGCCCCGTGGTGGGTCGCACCGTCGGCTCCCACAAGCCCCGCACGGTCGAGGGCGAAGACCACAGGAAGGCCCTGAATCGCCACGTCGTGGACGACCTGGTCGTAGGCTCTCTGGAAGAAGGTCGAGTACACCGCCACCACGGGCACGAAACCCTCTGCCGCGAGGCCGGCCGCGAAGGTGACGGCGTGCTGCTCCGCGATGCCCACGTCGAAGAACCGCTCGGGAAATCGCTCCCGGAACAAGTCGAGACCGGTGCCCTCCGGCATCGCCGCGGTGATCGCCACGATCTTCGGGTTCGCCTCCGCCAACCGCAACCAGCGTCCCTCGAAAGACCTCCGTGTAGGACGGAACCGGATCACCCCCCTTTGCCGCGCATCGGCCGTCGCACGGGTCGAACGGCCCCACTCCGTGAAAATCCGTGGGGCGATCCTCCGCCGGGGGGAATCCCTTTCCCTTGCGCGTGATGACGTGCACCAGGACCGGTTTGCGAAACTTCCGCACGTTCTGGAACGCGCCGAGGAGGTGCCCCATGTCGTGGCCGTCGATCGGTCCCACGTAGGTGAAACCCAGTTCCTCGAAGAGCATCCCCGGAGAAAGGAATCCCTTGACGTGTTCCTCCACCCGTTTCGCGATGCGCGCCACGGCTCCCCCGAAACTCGGGATGGATCGGAGGAACTCGGTGACGTCCTTCCGAAAGCGGGAGTACAGGTCTCCGGTCAGGATGCGCGACAGATAGGAGGACAGGGCCCCGACGTTGCGCGAGATGCTCATCTCGTTGTCGTTGAGGACCACCACGAGATCTCGGTCCGTGTGGCCTGCGTGGTTCAGTCCCTCGAAGGCGAGGCCTGCGGTCAGGGAGCCGTCTCCGATGACGCTCACGATCTTGCGGTCCCCGCCCGAGAGGTCCCTCGCCACCGCCATTCCCAGTCCGGCCGAGATGGAAGTGGACGAGTGCCCGGTGCCGAAGGCGTCGTGCGGACTCTCGCTCCTCCTGGGAAAGCCGGACAGTCCGTCGCGCTGGCGGATCGTGGAGAACCGGTCGCGTCGACCGGTGAGGATCTTGTGGGCGTAGCACTGGTGCCCGACGTCCCAGATGATGCGGTCCTCGGGAGAACGGAACACGGCGTGGAGGGCTACGGTCAGTTCGACCACGCCCAGGCTGGACGCAAGGTGCCCGCCGACGGGGGACAGGTGTTCGAGGATGTGCGCCCGGACCTCCGCGGCCACCTGCTCCAGGTCCTCCCGCGAGAGGTCTCGGAGATCCTCCGGGCCCTGTATCCGGGCCAGGATCGTCTGAGCGGAGTCGGCCATGTTCAGTTCCGCCGATCGACCACGAACCGGGCCAGAGCCCTCAGGGGTTCCGCGGCGGCCCCGAAGGGCTCGAGAACGGCGATGGCCTCGCCCATGAGATCCCGGGCCCTTCGCTTGGACTCGGCCAGGCCGAGCAGGGCCGGGTAGGTCGCCTTGGAGAGCCCCTGATCGCTGCCGACGGGCTTCCCCAGAACGTCGGTGGCACCCTCCACGTCGAGCACGTCGTCCGCGATCTGGAAGGCGAGCCCGAGCGCAGCCCCGTACCTCTCCAGACGCCTCCGGTCCTCCTCGCCCGCACCTCCCGCGATCGCCCCGACCGCCACCGCTGCGCGGATGAGGGCGCCGGTCTTGTGCGTGTGGAGGAACTCCAGGGTGGGGAGGTCGAGTCGGATTCCCTCGCTTTCCAGGTCCAATGCCTGGCCCGCCACCATTCCGGCGCTCCCGGCGGCCCGCGCGAACTCCCCGATGATACTCACGACCCGGTCCGGTCCCAGAAGTGCTACGACCTCCCGCCGGGTCATCACGGAGAACGCGTCGGTGAGGAGACCGTCCCCGGCCAGTATGGCGATCCCGTCCCCGAAGACCACGTGGTTGGTCGGCTTTCCCCGGCGCAACTCGTCGTCGTCCATGGCCGGAAGGTCGTCGTGGATCAGGCTGTAAGTGTGGATCATCTCGAGGGCCGCGGCGCAGGCAACCGCCTCCCGTCCGCGCCCTCCCACGGCCTCGTGGGCCGCGAGACAGAACGCGGGGCGGATTCGTTTTCCTCCCGCGAACAGGCTGTAGTGCATTGCCTCGAAGAGCCGAGCCGGGAAGGTCTGGGGCGGGGGGAGGACCTCTCGGAGAAACGCCTCCACCTCGGCACGGCAGGAGTCCAGGTACGCCTCGACGTCCAGGGCCATCAGTCTCCCGTCCCCTGCTCAAGGGGTTCGGAGATCACGCCGCCGGAAGGGTCTCGACGCAGGACCTCCACCCTGCGCTCCGCCTCGTCGAGACGCTGGTGGCACTGGCGCGCGATCTCCACTCCCTCCTCGAACGCGGCGATGGAGCGCTCGAGGTCCAGTTCCTCGGATTCGAGGGACCGCACGATGGTCTCGAGCCGGGCGAGGAGGTCTTCGAAGGTTCGGGGCGCGGGGTTCTTCGGCAATGGGGGGAACTCCTGGGCAATGTCTTCGGACTGGGCGCCCGGCGGCGGCCTGAAGCGCCAAAGAGTGAATTATTCGACCCCCCATTTCAGCGAGTCAAGGAGTTTCCCCCCCTCCGGCAGCCCCCCCGCTCGCCCGCAGCAGGCTCATCGGGTCGACCTTCACACCGGCGACGTACACGCCCCAGTGCAGGTGTGCCCCGGTCGAGCGACCCGTGGAGCCGACGCGGCCGAGAGTCGTTCCGGGCCCTACGGTCTGCCCTTCCCGAACCGCCACCGACTCCAAGTGGAAGAACGCCGTGATCAGCCCCAGGCCGTGGTCGAGGAGCACGGTGTTTCCCGTGTAGAAGAAGTCTCCCACCAGGGCGACCCTGCCCTTCTCCGGGCTCCGGACCGGGGTGCCCTGCGGAGATGCGATGTCCAGGCCCGAGTGATAGCTCCTGGGTTTACCGTTGTAAAAGCGCCGCACCCCGAAGGGACTGGACACCGGGCCGTCGGTGGGCACGCGGAAGGCGCCTGTCCAGAGGCGGGTCGGGGAGCGCTCCCCCAGGACCGAGGCGATGCGCGCCGCCTCCCGTGCAGCCCGGTCCTGGTCCTCCTGCGAAAGCGTCACCATCCGCTCGCTGACCGTGAGGCGCTGCTCCGGATCGTGGCGTTCGCCGAGGACCACCGGAACCGTCACGCGAAGGGCGGCGATCCCCTCTCGCCCGTCGAGCGTGACCACGAGGTCCCGGGAGCCCGGGTCGGCATCTCTCTCGGCTGCAGCCAGCGCCTCCCACCTCGTCCCCTCGCGCCACGCCGGAAACGTCCGGCCGGCGAACCCCAACTCCACGGCGGACGCGACCTCGCCCCCGTGGATCACGATGGTGAACACCTCTCCGGGAAGGGGATGCGGAGGGATCGCCTCCACGGAAACCTCACCTGACGTCGCACCGCCCGCCAAGAGGACCAGGATCCAGGCTCCGACCATCCTTGCCGTCATTCCGCTCGGACCTCCTGACCCCCGGAACTGACCACCGCCTCCAGAGCCTGCTCGAGCGCGGCGACGCGCGCGGGGTCGAGCAACTTCCCGCCCTCCGCCGTTTCGACGTAGAAGGAGTCGGAAACCTGCTCCAGGGTGGTGGCGATCTTCGCGAGACGCAAGTTCAACCCCTGCCCCGCCAGGGTGCGCGCCACGTCATAGAGCAGCCCTACCCGGTCCGCAGTCTGGAGATCGACGACGGTGAATCGTTTGGACGCTTCCTGGTCCACCCGGATCCGAGTGGGGACCGCAGGGCGCCGCCTCGGCAGGCCGCGCCGCGGACGCAGCCGTTCCCCGAGCGCCTGCTCCAACGTCTTCCTCCCGGCCAGCACATCCTCCACGTCTCTCGTCCATCGGTCCCGGCGCGACTCCTCGAGCACCTCCCCGGCGGGGCCCGACACGTGCAAGCAGTCCACCACCCAGCCATCCTCCCGAGTATTGAGCACGGCGGAGAGCACGTTGATCCTGTGGGCGGCCAACAGCCCTGCGATCCGCGCGAACAGGCCCGGACGATCCCTGGCCACCAGCAAGACCTCCGTGTAGCCCTGTGCGGCGACCGGGCGGAAGGAGATGACCGGCTCGTCCCCTCTCTCCCGGAACGCCGCGAAGTGTCTCGCCAGGGCGTCGAGCGGGTTGGCCAGGAGATACTGCGGGTGCTCCACGCCGGAGAGGAACTCCTCCACCTCGGCGGTGGCCTCCTGGGCCAGCAGGCGTCGGAGCCTGTCCCGAACCGCTTCGACCCGCTCTCGGGCGAGCTTCCGGTCCATCCCCCCGTCCGACTCCAGGACACGGAGCGCCTTCTCGTAGAGTTCCCGGAAGAGGAGATCCTTCCACGCGGTCCACGCTCCCGGCCCTACGGCCCGGATGTCGGCCACCGTGAGCAGGTAGAGCATCCTCAGCCGCTCCGCCCCCCCCACCTCCTGCGCGAAGTTCCGGATCAGATCCTCGTCGTGGAGGTCGCGTCCCTGCGCCGTGTGGGACAGCAGGAGGTGCTTGTCCACCAGGAAGACCAGATCCTCCCGGTCTCCGGGATCCAACCCCATCCGCTCCCCGACGGCCAGGGCGATCTCCGCTCCTCGCTCCGCGTGTGCTCCCCCGCCCTCCCCCTTGCCCACGTCGTGAAGAAGCGCGGCCAGGTAGAGGATGTCGGGCCGCTCCAGTTCCCGGCTGAGGCTCGTCAGCAGGGGGAACTCCTCCCCGTACTCCCCCCGCGCGATGCGTCTCAACTCCTGGACGGCGAACAGGCTGTGGACGTCCACCGGGAAGGAGTGGTTCAACTCACGCTGCACGCGGCAGAAGATCCTGGAGAATTCCGGGATGAAACGGTCGAGGAACCGTACGTCGTGCATCCGGAGCAAGGTCGTCGCCACCCGCCGCGGATGCCTCAGGATCTTGAGGAACAGGTTCACCGCGCTCGGATCCCGCCGGAAGCGGTCGTCGACCCGGTGCAGGTTCTCGCGGATCACCTCGAGGGCCTCGGGGGAGAGGTCGACGTCGTGGGTCTGCGCGACCTCGAAGGCCTCCAGCATCGCCAAGGGGCGCTTCTCCACTCCCGCGGAGCTCAGATAGATCTCCCCGCGGTGCACGCGGACTCCGGGGACCACCTCCCGGGCCCCGATGCTGCGCGACCGCGGTTGGGGGATGAGACCTGCCGTCGCCCGCCGAAGCACCGCGCCGGTGAAATGAGTCACGCGATTCGCGCACTCGTAGTACGCCTGGAGGAACAACTCCACGCCCGGGATCGCCCCGTCGTCCGGGTATCCGAAGAAGGGTGCCGCTTCATCCTGGAACTCGTAGGTGAGGCGGTCCTCCCGTCGCCCGGCGAGAAAGTGGAGGTGGTTCCGGACCCGGAGCAGGAACTCGCGGGCCTCCTGCAGCGCCGCCAGTTCCCCTGGAGGGACGGCGCCCCTCTCGAGCAGTTCGTGGATCGACCGCGCCTTGAAACGTACCTTGGCCACCCAGAAGGCCGTGTGGATGTCGCGCAGTCCGCCCGGACCTTCCTTCACGTTGGGCTCCAGCAGGTACACGGTGCTCCCGTACCGCTCGTGGCGGGCCTCCATCTCCGCCAACTTCCCTTCGACGAACGGGCGCACCCCACGCCCGAAGATCTCCTGCTCCAGCACGAGGTGCTCGTATCCCGCGGCCAGGCCCCGCGCTCCCTCCAGAAAGCGCGCCTCCAGAAGGCTCGTCCGGCTTCTGGAATCCTCCCGCGCGATGCAAAGGTTCTCCTCGGGCGTTCTCGCCACGCACTGGACATCCAGGCCGGCGTCCCAAAGCGGATAGAGGATCTTCTCGACCAGGGACGTCAGGACTGCGCCGGGTCCCTGCAGGACGAGCAGGTCCAGATCCGAGTGGGGCGAGAGTTCCTCGCGTCCGTACCCCCCCAGCGCCAGCAGGGACACGCGCTCCAGGTCCTCCCCGTGATCGCGCAGGGCCCCCCGGAAGAGCCCCACCACCGCGTGATCCACCCAGTGGGTCCAGAGCCGGACGACCTCGGCTCCCCCCGCCCCGGCCTCGTGAAGGAGTCGGGCCCGATGCCGCGCCTCCACGACCCACCGGCGCACGCGCTCCGCGCGGTCCGGACCGTCGCCGAGGAAGGCCACCATCGGGTCCCAGGGAACCGGCGCCTCCCGCGCAGCCGCGAGTCGCTCGTCCCACGCCGCGGATTCGATCGGATCGGTTGAGGGCGAGGACTTCACGTTCCCCCCTGGAAGGTCTCGATCCCTGCGACGATCGCCTCTGCGGCCTGACGTCGGAAGGAGGAGTCGGCCAGCAGTCGGGCCTCCTCGGGATGGGTCAGGAAGGCCGTCTCCACCAGCACGGCAGGCATGAAGGCTCCGGCCAGGACGTAGAAGGGTCCGCGCTTCACCCCTAGGTCGCGCAGCCCCCCCCTCACCCTCGACAAACGACCCATCAGGGCCGCCTGAAGGTCTTCGGCCAGCCGGCGGGACTCCCGCACCTTGGACGTCAGCACCACATCGGCCAGGATATGCTCCATCTCCCCCACATCGCCCCCGCCGTTCTCTCGCGCCGCAAGTCGGCGGGCCGCCCGGTCGGTCGCCCGTTCCAAGTAGTAGGTCTCCACGCCTCCGGCCCGACGGGAGGGGCTGGCGTTCGCGTGGATTGAGACGAAGAGGTCCGCCCCGAAGGCGTTCGCGATCGCGGTGCGCTGCTCGAGGGCCAGCGTCTGATCCCCCTCCCGGGTCAACCGGACCTCCCACCGCGCATCCGCCCGAAGCCGTGCGGCAACCTCCCGGGCGATGGAGAGGGTCACGTCCTTCTCCCGGATTCCGCGAACCCCGACGGCTCCCGGATCGCGGCCCCCGTGCCCCGGATCGATCACGACCCGGATACGGCGCGCGAAGACTTCCCCGGCACGTCCGGGAATCAGTTCCGCGACCGGATCGCCGGAGGAAGCCCCGGGAAACACGTCCACCACGAGGCGTGCCGGCGCGTCGAGGGGAAAGGCCCGAAACGCCCCGGGAGACTCCAGGTCCAAGACGACCCGGACCGTACGCGGGTCGTTCTGGCCCGCGCGCACCTGCCGCACGACGCCGTCGCCCACCGTCGCGCAGGGGGCACACGCTCCCGACAGGCTGGCGTTGGCGAGGTCCACGTACACGCGGTGCCGCTTGCCCGCAGCCGGATCGGCCGGCAGGCTCCGGATCTGGAAGGGAACGGCCGCCGAGAGGTCCACCACGACTCTCGTGTACCGCGGGCCCGAGTAGGAGCGCACGCCCGTCACCTCCGCCGTGCTCCCCAGTCGCGCCAGCCGCCTGCGCGCCGCCGACGCCATGTCCCCGGCGCCGTATCGCCCGAGGAGTCGCTCGTAGTAGCGCCGAGCCCCCCCCTCGTCGCCACCGAACTCGAGGAGGCGCCCCGCCCGGAGCAGTGCGTCGTCCGCGAGGTTCGAACCCGGGTAGGCGCGGGCGAGGTCGTCGTACGCCTCCACGGCGCCGGCCTTGTCCCGGGCCTCGCCCGAGTGCCCGTGGGCGCGCTCCAGGCAGAGGCCCGCCATGTAGAGCCCGTCGGCCGCCCTGGCGGAGGCCGGGGTTTCCCGGGCGACGGCCCCGAAAACGGCTGCCGTCGCCCTCCACGCCGCGGCCCGCCCTTCTCCCCCGTCTTCCTGCACGAGCGCCAGGTAACGGCTTCGAGCCTCCTCGTAGCGCACGCCCCCGGGGTCGGCGGCCACCGAGACGCCGGCCCAGAAGAGCACCGCTGCGGCGGCGAACGTGCGGCTCAGGGGAGCACCCCCCGGAGGGAACCGATCGTCCCCAACCCCTTGAGGTTCACCGTGAGGAAGTAGCGGTGGTCGTAACCCCCGCTCTCCTCCTCGTGAAGCCGAGAGACCGTCAGGAGGACCTCCCAGCACGGGTGCCGGAGGTGGGCTCCGACCGCCTGCTCCAGGGTTTGCTCGTCGCGCACGCTGTAACGATGGCGGTACTGGAGCGCCAGGACCCGGGTCAGCGCGACCTCCGCGCCCCCGTCCGCGTAGCCGGCGCTCCCGTCCACGAAGCGGTAGGAGAAGAACGCTCGATCCCCTCGGCGGTCGCTTGCCTCCGCGAGCCCCGACCAACGGACCAGAGGGTCGTCCGCGTCGGGGTCGTACACGACTTCCCCTCCCGCACGGAAACGCGGACCGGGCGTCAGCGTCGCAGCCGCCCGGAGAGGGCCGGACTCCGCTTCCTCCACGTCGAACAACCACTCCAGGTCTGCGTGGAGGACCGAGGCGTAGTCCGGTTCTCGAAGGAGAGTGGAGGCGAGACGGGCGGCGAGTTGAACATTCTGCCCGAAGCGGTCGGCGTCGTCGAAGGAGGGCGTGTCGTCTCCTCGACCATCCTCTTCCCAGAACAACCGGAGCGAGGGTTCCATCGAGTGCACGACGCCCCCCCAGTCCCGGGCGAAGGCGACCGCGGCCGAAGCCTCACCCCCCACCGCGCCCCGGGACAGCGCCTCGCCGTCGAGCCGATACAGATTCTCGCGGTACCGGGCCCGAGCGGCCAGGCCCAAGGGCCCCAGGTCCGCCTCCGCCCCGAGCCCGGGCCAGACCTCCAGGCGCTCCCCCCGGTCGCCCTCGCTGCGCCAGAAGCGGGTGGCCCGCACCCAGGGATCCCAGAAGAGGGGCCCCGCCAGGGGCACCTCCCGACTCAGTAGCCCCACGCTCGGCAGCGTCTGGAGCACGTCCGCCTGGTCCTCCGTCAATGCCTCGAAGTAGTTCGCGAACCCGAACCAGGAGCCGAGGCCCGCGGCCTGCTCGAGGAGCAGGTAGCTCTCCAGCCTCTCCACCCCCCGCTCGTCCAGGGTGTCTCCCGTGTCCTTCAGGTAGTCGTCGTCGCCCTGGTAGTCGACGTGCAGGCGTCCCTGCGTTCCAGGCCGGAACTCGCTGCGGTGGTCCGCCTTCACCGTGTAGCGGCGGGAGTCCTCCTTGCGGTCCTTCAGATACGTGCCCTCCGCGCTTCCCTCGTGACCCTCGGCGAGAACGTAGCGAACCTCGGCGCTCTCGGTCCAACCCCGCCGGCTTCGATACTCGACACCCAGCGTGGCGTCGGCGTTGTCCGCGAAGGCCCAGTAGTACCTCGTCCCCAGGACGACGCCGTCGCCGTCGGAGTATCCGACCTTCGGCATGAGAAAGCCTGACTGACGCTGGGTCTTGGCCGGGAGCAGGATGTACGGCGTGTACGCCACGGGAGCCCCTTCCACCCAGAACGCGGCCCCCCGGCCCACGAGATACCCCTCCACGGCCACTCTCACCCGGTCGGCCTCGACGCGCCAACTCGGCCAGGTCCCGTCGCACGCCGTGAAGCCTCCGTCCTCGACCTCGTAGGTCACCGGGCCCGTCTTCCGCATCCTTCTGCCCCAGACGCGGTAGCCCTCCCCCGCCAGCCAGAGGGACCCCTCCTCCACCTCCCCGGTCTGATCGACGAGGTCGAGGCGCATCCTTCGACACCGGAGCACGTTTCCCTCGGGGTCCTCGAAGACGACGTCGCCCGCCACCTCCACGGTCTCGGTCGCCCGGTCGTAGTCCACCTCGGCCGCCGAGAGCGTGTACCCCTTCCACTCGAGGACGACGCGCCCCTCCGCCTCCAGGCGCGCACCCCCGTCGCTCACGGCGATCGAGTCCGCCCGCACCGTCAGGTGGCTGCCGTCCCGGAGGGCGAAGGGCTCCCACTCCTGGGCCTCCCCGGGCGCCGCAGCGAGCGCCAGGAGCAGCGGGAGCAGCACGAAGGGGCCCCGAGCGATCACTGCAACCAGCCGCGGACCCGCAGGCTGGCCCGCGCCTCGCCCACCGTCGTGAGGGACCCGGTCACGCAGACGAGGTCGTCCGCGTCGGCGCGTTCGAGGGCCCAGTCGAGGGCGTCCGCGACGTTCGGCGCGGTGTGGCACGGAACATCCCGGACCGCACGCGCCAGGTGCTCCATCTCCTGCGGGTCCCGGGCGCGGGTGGAAGAGGACCGGGTGAGCACGACTCGATCGGCCAGCGGGACGAGGTCCCCGAGGATGGCCCGGGCGTCCTTGTCGCCGAGGACCCCCAGCACGAGCCACAGGCGGCGGTACCGAAACTCCTCGCGGAGCGTCCGGGCCAGCAGCGGGGATGCGTGGGCGTTGTGGGCCCCGTCCAGGAGCACCCGCGGCCCCGGCCCCAGCGCTTCGAGACGCCCAGCCCACCGGGCCTCCCGCAGCGCGCACCGGATTCCCTCTTCCTCGAGTCGCCAGCCCCGCTCCGCGAGAACCTCCAGGGTTGCCAGAGCCACCCCCAGGTTGAAGCGCTGGTACCCGCCCCCGAGGCCGAGTTCCAGCCCGGCGAGACGCCACTCTTTCCCCGAAAACCGATACCGGCCCCGTCTCTCCCTCTCGACCTGGAAGTCGTGACCCCATCGGATCACTGGAGAGCCCGCCTTCGCCGCGGCGGCCTCGATCACCCCCAGCGCGCCACCCTCGGCGGCGGTTACCACCGGCACGCCCGCCTTGACGATCCCCGCCTTCTCCGCGGCGATGGCCTCGACGTTCGGCCCCAGGTGCTCCGCGTGCTCGAGGCCGACGTTCGTGATCACCGAGACCTCCGGCACGATCACGTTGGTCGAATCGAGGCGGCCGCCGAGCCCCACCTCCACCACGGCCGCGTCGGTCCCCACCCGCGAGAAGTGCAGGAACGCCATGGCGGTGATCACCTCGAACTGCGTCATGTCCCGGGCCTCCACCCGTCGCCCGGCGGCCGCGAGAACGGCTTCCAGGAGCGGGGGCACCGCTTCGTCGGGGAGCAGGAGGCCGTCGACGCGGATCCGCTCGCCGAAGAACTCCAGGGGCGGGGAGGTGTAGAGCCCGGTCCGGTAGCCGCTCCGGGACAGCGCGGAGGCGATGAGAAGGGATGTGGAGCCCTTGCCGTTTGTCCCGCCGACGTGGATCGACGGATAGGCGAGGTGCGGGTTCCCGAGGGCGTCCAAACACGCGCGGACCCGATCGAGCCCCAGGTTGATCCCGAACTTCTCCAGGGCGGAGATCGCCGCGAGGGCCTTCTCGGGGGTCATGGGGCAGGTAGGTACCAGAGAACCCGGACGGGTGTAAAGGCGCTCCCGGGAGCCCTGGCCGGAAGCAATCCCTTCGCGACGAACCCTGCCTCCTTCCGCGCGAAGCGACCGCGCCGCCGGGCGCACCCCGCCGCGTCGCCGGCCGGAAGATTCCCGTTGACACCCACGACCCCGATCCGTATAAAGGCCGACTTCCCAACACCCGACCCCGGCCGTTTCCCTTCGGGGGGAAACCGCGGCGGGGCCGGCGGGCAGCCGCCGCGAAGCGCAGAGGAACGCACCATGATCAAGGACATCTCCCGTCTGCGGAACATCGGCATCTCGCGCCCACATCGACTCGGGCAAGACCACGCTGACCGAGCGCA
Organism: uncultured delta proteobacterium; assembly: GCA_963707045.1. Lineage (GTDB taxonomy): Bacteria > Desulfobacterota > Deferrisomatia > Deferrisomatales > JACRMM01 > CAZGRT01. The sequence continues at coordinate 100,557 of CAVPOV010000024.1, read as the reverse complement.
TCCTCTTCTACACGAAGCGCATCCACGCCATCCACGAGGTGAAGGGCAAGGACGGCGCGGGCGCGACCATGGACTTCATGGAGCTCGAGAAGGAGCGCGGCATCACCATCGCAGTCCGCCGCCACCTTCTGCGAGTGGAACGACCACTTCATCAACATCATCGACACCCCCGGCCACGTGGACTTCACCATCGAGGTGGAGCGCGCGCTGCGGGTGCTCGACGGTGCGATCCTGGTGCTCTGCGCCGTGGGCGGCGTGCAGTCCCAGTCCATCACCGTGGACCGGCAGATGAACCGCTACAAGGTGCCGCGGATGGCGTTCATCAACAAGTGCGACCGCACCGGGGCCAACCCCTACCGGGTCGCCGACGCAGCTGCGCGAGAAGCTGAACCTCAATGCCGTCCTTATGGAGCTGCCCATCGGGCTCGAGGCCGACCTGAAGGGCATCGTCGATCTGGTCCGCATGAAGGCCGTGTACTTCGACGGGGACAACGGCGAGAACCTGCGCTACGAGGAGATCCCGGCGGAACTCGCCGCCGAGGCGGCCAGGCGCCGGGAGCAGCTTCTCGACGCGGTGAGCATGTTCTCCGACGACCTGATGGAGGCGGTGCTGGAGGAGCGGGCCACCGAGGAGATGATCCACGCGGCGATCCGCACCGGGCACCCTCCGGCGCGAGTTGACCCCGGTGTTCCTCGGGTCCGCGTACAAGAACAAGGGCGTGCAGCTCCTCCTCGACGGCGTGCTCCGCTATCTCCCCTGCCCCACGGAGGTGGAGAACGTGGCGCTGGACATGGAGCACGAAGAGGCTCCACGTGCCGCTCGATCTCCGACCCGGCGAAGCCCACGGTCGCGCTGGCCTTCAAGCTCGAGGACGGCCGGTACGGCCAGCTCACCTACGTGCGGGTCTATCAGGGCGCGATCCACAAGGGCGATTCCCTCGTCAACGCGCGCACCGGGAAGCGCTTCAAGGTGGGCCGGCTGGTGCGGATGCACGCCGACGAGATGGAGGAGATCGAAGCCTCGAACTCCGGCGACATCGTGGCCATGTTCGGGATCGACTGCGCCTCCGGCGACACCTTTTACTCGGCAGGGCATCCGCTACAGCATGACCTCCATGTTCGTGCCCGAGCCGGTGATCAGCCTGGCCATCGTGCCCAAGGACAACAAGGCGCAGATCAACATGAGCAAGGCGCTCAACCGCTTCACCAAGGAGGATCCCACCTTCCGCACCTTCGTGGACCCGGAGAGCCAGCGAGACCATCATCCAGGGCATGGGGGAGCTGCACCTGGACGTGTACGTCGAGCGCATGAAGCGCGAGTACGGCGCCGAGGTCAGCACCGGTCAGCCCCAGGTGGCGTACCGGGAGACGATCTCCCAGCCGCGCGGACTTCAACTACACCCACAAGAAGCAGACCGGCGGCTCCGGCCAGTACGGCCGGGTGGCGGGCTACCTGGAGCCCCTGGAAGAGCGGCGACTACGAGTTCGACGACCAGATCGTGGGCGGCGTCGATCCCGCGGGAGTTCATCTCGTCGTGCGACAAGGGCTTCCGGACCTGCCTCGAAGAAGGGATCGCTGCATCGGGGCTCCCGGTCACCGGGGTCCGCGCGGCCATCAACGACGGCGCCTCCCACTCCGTGGACTCCTCCGACATGGCCTTCCAGCAGGCCGCCATCGGCGCCTTCCGGGAGGCCTACGCCAAGGCGAAGCCCATCATCCTGGAGCCGATCATGAAGGTGGTGGTCGAGACGCCGTCGGAGTTCCAGGGCGAGGTGCTCGGCACCCTGAACCAGCGCCGCGGAATCATCGTGGGCACGAGCGAAGACGGACTCTACTCGGTGGTGGAGGCCGAGGTCCCCTTGGCGGAGATGTTCGGCTACTCCACGTCGCTGCGCTCCTCGACCCAGGGCAAGGCCGAGTTCACCATGGAGTTCGCGAAGTACCGGCCGGTGCCCCAGAGTCTGTCGGAGGAGCTCAAGAAGAAGTACCAGGAGGAGCTCAAGAAGAAGTCGGCTGCGTGAGGCGATGGCCCAACTGGTTCGACTGTGCGATAGGAGTGCGCGGATGCTCAAGACCGAACTGGTGGCGAAGAATCCCGCTGAGGGCCCTCGATCAGACCCGGGAGGGGGGCCTGGTGCCGGGTCAGATGGGGCTGGTCGCGGCCCGGGCGGGAACCGGGAAGACCGCCTTCCTTATCCAGGTGGCCCTCGACAACATCTTCCGCGGGAACTCTGTGCTCCATGTGAGCGTCGGCGAGACCGTGAGCCACGTGAAGGCGTGGTACGAGGAGATCTTCCGCGACCTCTCCGACGGCTACGAACTGGAGAAGGCCAAGGAGGTGTGGCAGGAGGTCGAGGACCTCCGCCTCATCATGACCTTCCGCGTCCAGGCGTTCTCGGCCGAGAAACTCGAGGAGCGCCTCGACGATCTCGTCCAGCAGGGGATCTTCGAGCCCCGCGTGCTGGTCGTGGACGGCTTCGAACTCGGCGACGACGCGGTGGCGACCTTCCAGGCGCTCGGCGAGTTCGCGCGCAAGAGAGGGCTCAAGGTGTGGGCGGCGGCCCGGTCCCACCGGGAGGCCGGACCCGTGGACAAGCTCGTCGCGCCGGTGGAGGACCTCTTCCAGCTGATCGTGTGCCTCGAGCCGCAAGCCGACGGGATATCCCTTCGGTTGTGCAAGGGCGGGGGCGAGGACCGGGGGGGACTCTCCCTGGACCCGCGCACCCTACTCGTCGGCTCGCAGAAGCAGTAGTCCCCTTCCGCAGCCCCCGAAGGGCGGACCCCGGTGGAGACCTCTGCCTCCCCGGGGTTCGTTATTTCGGCCCCTCGCCCTCTCCCCCACCCCGGTCGCTCCTCCGGATTTCTCGTGGCGCTCCCCGCGTCGCGCTTGAAACCTTCGCCGGGACGTAGCACCCTGCGGGTGCCCCGCGACGGCGCGGGCCAACGCCCACGCGCAGGGAGAACGCCATGACCGAGCAGTACGACGCCCTCCGTTTCGACCTCACGGAAGGGGTGGCCACCGTCACCCTCCACCGCCCCGAGGTGCACAACGCGCTCGACCGGAGGATGGCGCAAGAGCTCATGGAAGTGTCGATCCGCTGCGACGAGGATCCGGCAGTCCGCGCGGTGGTGCTCACCGGGGCGGGGGACAAGGCTTTCTGCGCCGGGGGGGATCTGGCCTCGTTCCACCGGGAGGGGGACCGGGTGCCGGTCCTCATCAAGGAGGTGACCACCTACCTCCACGCCGCGGTCTCACGCTTCGCGCGCATGAAGGCGCCGGTCATCGGCGCCGTGAACGGGGTCGCCGCGGGGGCAGGCTTCTCGCTGGCCGCCTCCGTCGACCTCGCGATCGCCGCCGAGGGCGCACGGTTCCTCTCCGCCTACACGGCCGCGGGGCTCACCCCCGACGGCTCCTCCACCTACTTCGTTCCGCGGCTGATCGGCGTGCGGCGCTACCTGGAACTGGCCCTGACGAACCGCACCCTCAGCGCGGCCGAGGCCCTCGACTGGGGGCTGGTGAACCGGGTCGTGCCCGCCTCCGACCTGGCGGCGGAGGCCCGGGAGACGGCCCTCCGTCTCGCCCACGGGCCGACCCTGGCCTACGGGGGCGTGAAGCGCCTGGTGCAGTGGAGCATGGGAGAGACCCTGGAGTCCCAGATGGAACTGGAGTCGCGGGAGATCGCCGACCGGTTCCGGACCGCCGACGCCCGAGAGGGCGTCGAGGCGTTCCTGCAGAAGCGCAAACCGCAGTTCACGGGGAGGTGAGCCCGGCCCGTCGCGAGTCGGGGCACGCCCCTTCCGACCGAGGAGGTACCGTGAGACCGATCCAGACCGCGACCGCCGCCGTCCTTCTCCTCGTCTGCGGGTTCCTCGGCGCGAGCTTCGTCCACTCGGCGCCTCCCGAGGAGGCTGGTGCCGGGCGCGACAACCGCACCGCTGTCGCCCTCGACGCCCAGACCTTCGTCACCGTGAAGGACCTCGGCGACGACGTCGAGGGGATCACCCTCTACCAGGTCAGGAACGGCCGCGTCGAGCGCCTCGACTACGGCGCCTTCCAGCGAGGGCAGCGGGTTCGGTAGCGCCCCCGAGGCCCCGACCCGAGGGGTGCGGCTGTCTATTGGATGGGTTGTATTGCTCGTCGTCTGCGGGACACAAGGATACGACCTGCTGGGCCAGAACAATTCCTGACGAGTGCCATCAAGCATCGGGGATGGAATTAGGACTAAGCGGGTCTCTTTTTACGCTTGCCCCGGGCCTTGATTCATTTCTTTCCTTTTCCAGGAACTACTCGCCACAGCCCTGGTCCATTTCCGCCATCTTCGGTCTACACGAGAACCCCCATCTCTCCAGGGAGTAGCAGTCGGAGTAGTGCTCCTTTCTACGTATAGGTTCGTGCCGACTCTTGGCATGCGACATGCAGGGACTCCCCATGTACTTTTCAACTGCCATGGGGGTACGATGTTTCGGGTACGGATTCCCCTCCTTTTCTTGCTTATCGCACTTACCTGCTGCGCCTCTCTCCTTCTGACCGCCGGTTGCGAGACGTCTTCTGAACGGGGGTTGCCCAGCCTGGACGCCGAGTTCCACGCCGTAGTCCTCACTACCGGCCAGGTGTACTACGGGCGCATGGGAGGCTCGGACAACGGCTTCGTGGTGTTGACCGACGTGCACTACATCATTGGCCAGCAGGCCCAGGAGGACGAGGGACCGAAGGGGTCTCTCATCCGGCGGGGGCGGGAACTGCACGGACCCAACAAGACCCTCGTGAACCGCAACCACGTGCTCATGATCGAACCGGTGACTCCCGACTCCCGCGTGGGAAAGCTCATTCAGGAGGCGAGAAAGAGGGATTCCTGAGACACTTCGCGCCGCCCTCCCCGGGCGGGGCATTTCTTCTCCAGGAGGACCGTCATGAGAAGGCCTGTCGTCCTGCTCACCTGGTTGACACTGCTGCTCCTCTCGTCCGCCGCGTTCGCACTCACAATCGAGCCCTACCCGGGGGGGAGGGCGACCGGAGACCTGATGAGGGACCCGTCCCTCGTGGTGCCCGAGTTCCTGTCGGGCGCCGTTCTTGCTCCCAACCACCGCCTTTTCTCCTCGTCAGACGAAGTGGTCCTGAGCGGCACGACCGGAATGCATGTCGCGTTCGATCATTTCTTCGGAGCCTCCGGCGAAAACCTCACGTTCGGACTCGATTTCGCCGCCGGCGGAGTAATTACATATGACTATGCCGTGCCACTGACGGTTTCCTATCAAGCACCTGCGGAAGCGATTCGTGGAGATAGCTTCAGGATCGATCCGTTCTTGGATCTCCGTGGGGCTCCGACTCTGAGTTCTTCACAAGATCTGTTGTACATGACCAACTTCGTTTTCGACCTATTTGTAGATATGCCTTTTCCAATACCTAATATAGATGTAGATGTCGAGTGGGCAGTGCCGGACGTGAATCTTAGTTCTGGATTCCTTGACACAAATGGCTCCGGGAGCATAGAGACAGAGACAAGCAACTACGTCGATCAACTCGCCTCCGACGACGGCCGCCTCACCATCGAGACAGACCGGGGTTCCACACCGGCGTGGGCGGCTGGCATCGATCTCATCGCGGTGGCGGCGGACTATCTCCTCCCAATGGAAATTGTGGATTGGCTCGGTTTCGATCTCGACGTCACGCTCGGAATGCCCATCCTCCGGCAAGACTCACTGACTCTGCTTAATTTCTCGTTTGAAGAGGCCGTCCTGGAGATTCCGGACTATTACGCGGGAGACACATTCCAGCAGCTCGTTACAACGCAACTAACATATGACCTCGCCTTCGTGAGTACGTACTATTATGGTGGAACACTTTCCATGTCGTTTGACGGACCATTTTTCTCACCGCAAGAACTATTCGGTGAGTCACTTGGGTCATTTGAAGTTGCTACAAAGAACTTAGTCATCCAGCAGAACATCGATGTCGGTTTCATGGTCGATGTGGACGTCGTCGATGCACTGTCCTCCGGGTTTACGTCCTTCGCACCCATCCCGGTACCTCCGGCGTTGAGATCCATCGGTTCCCTCTATCCCTCGGAGTACTCGTCGGGCACAACGGCGTCGAAGGAGACGCTGCCAACCGTCGTCGCCACCGACGAGTTCGTCCAGCACTACCAAGCTGCGGTCGTCCCGGAACCGGGAACGATGCTGCTTCTCGGCTCCGGACTGCTCGGCCTAGCCGGGTTCCAGCGCCGCCGCCGCTAGGGGCGCGTCAGGAGTTCCAGGCAGACTCGAAGGGAGAGTGGTCACACAGCGGAGGCAGCCTTCTGGAGGGGCCGCCTCCGCTGTATCGGGCGACCCACTTCTCCGCCACTGACGCGCCGACTGGCTCGGCGCCAATCAAGGGAGCAAACCATGCCGGGATCGACCTCTTCATCCCGCGCGTTGTGCGTGTCCGCCTGTGTCCTCCTGCTCGCGTCCCTCGCGTCTCCCGTGTGGCCGCAGTCTTCTCCCGATCCCCAGGCCCTCGTCGGCGAGTGGTGGGGCTCCTGGAAGGCGAGGGCTCAGAAGGGTCGGGGCGACTACGCGCTGACCGTCGAGCGGGTCGAGGGTGAGCGGGTCTACGGTCGCGCGAAGGCCACCGGGCCCTGGAAGGCGGATTTCGAGTTCACCGGCAGGTTCGAGGGGAAGAGGCTCACGTTCGGCCGAGAGGACGCCGCCACGGAGTTGGTGATCGACGGCCGGCGCATGTTCGGGACTTTTCGGGGCACCATCACCCGAGACATCGAGTTGGTCAGGAGCAAATAGGTTCGGCATCGGTCGAGCCCGGCTGGAGAACGGTTCACGTAGGTCTGCCGGCCGGCTCACCCTTTGGCGCCGGGACGCAGGGGCTCCGCGCGCCGTTCCTCGGTCAGCCGCACGTGGGCACCCTCCCCCTCCTGGGCTTCCTCCCGCACGCCGAACTCGGCGGTGAAATGGAACGTGCTTCCCCGGCCCACCTCGCTCTCCAGCCAGATGCTCCCCCCGAGCAGGCCCACCAGGTCGGAACAGATCGCGAGCCCCAGCCCGAGCCCCCCGTGCGTCCCGCTTCCCGCGGGGAGCACCTGTTCGAAGGCATCGAAAATCGCCTCCCTCCGATCGGCGGGGATGCCGATCCCCGTGTCTTGAACGGCCACGTGAAGAAACACGGAGGACGCGGAGCGCCTCTCCACCGAGGCCCGCAGGGAGACGCACCCCTCCCCCGTGAACTTGATCGCGTTGCCCCCGAGATTGAGGAGGATCTCCTCGAGCCGAGGTGCGTCACCCACGAGGACGTCCGGCACGTCGGGAGCCACTGAGTAGGACAGGTGCAGGCCCTTGCTCGCTGCCATCAGTTCCAGGGTCTTCACGGTCTGGCGGAGGGTGTCGCGCAGGCTGAACGGTTCACTTTCCAGCCGGACCTTCCCGGCCTCGATGCGTGAGAAGTCGAGCAACTGGTTGATGAGGTGGAGCAGTTGCCTCGCGTTCCTCTCCACCTTCCGAAGACCCTCCTCCTGCTCGGCCCGCAGAGGGCCTTCGACCCCGTCGAGCACGAGGGCTGTGTACCCGAGGATCGAGTTCATCGGCGTGCGCAGTTCGTGGCTGACGTTGGCGAGGAACATCGACTTCAGGCGGCTCGACTCCTCGGCCCGCTCCTTGGCTTCGCGAAGCTCCTGCTCGGCGCGAGACCTGTGGAGGAGGAGGCCGATCTGGCGAGCGATCTCGTCGAGGAGATCCTGCTCCTCCCGGAGAAAGGGCCCCCGTAGCGCGGGAGGTCGCTCCTCCCGGTAGACGACGCATGTCTCGCCGACCGTTCGACGCGCGTTTCGGATCGGGCTGCGGAGAGACCAGGGGGTCCGCCGAAAGCCCTCCGAACGGAAGGTGCGATCGCCGAGCTGGATGGACGCAGATGCCACCTCGGGGTACTGGAACCCCGCGGGGATCGCGTCCGCGATGCGCCGCAGCTTTTCGTCGAGTTCGAGATCGTCGGAGGTGGCCACCTGGGAGACCGAGTACAGGCAGACGAGCTCCTTCACCCTCTCCCGCAGTTCCGCGCTTCGCTGCTCCAGGGCCGACTGGATGTCTTTGCGTGCTCCGATGTCCTGCACGACGGAGATGAAATACTCGGGCGCTCCCGCCTCGGACCGGACCAGGGCGACGGTCAGGTTGACCCAGGCGACCCCGCCCCCCTTGCGGAGGTAGCGCTTGTCCATGGAATAGGTCCCGATGTCGCCGGCGAGCATTCTGCGGACGAACTCGAGGTCCTCCTCCATGTCCGCGGGATGCGTGATGTCCTGGAAAGATCGCGCGAGCATCTCGTCGTGCCCGTATCCCACGATCTGGCAGAACCTGTCGTTGACCCGGAGGAAGCGGCCGTCAGGGGCCACGTGGGCGACCCCCACTGCGGCCTGTTCGAAGGTTTCCCGGAAGAGGCCCTCCGCCCGCCGCGCGGAGGCTTTGGCCTCACGCAGCCTCCAGACGAGCGTCTCGCGACGGGAGCATGGCGGGGCGCACACCGGTCCCTGCACCCCACGCGGCTCGTTTGCAGCAGAAGTGCCTCGGAGGGCTCCCGTTCGTGTCGGCCCGGGTGGATCACCCCGGCCCCTGAAAGCGACATTCTCCGGGCCGGCAGGAATCCCCGAACAACCAGTTTCACCCTTTCGCCCCGTTGCCATGCGCTCCCCTCGCAGGACCGAGAACCGAGTGCCCATGCCCCTACCCGTATCACCGGGCCGCGCTTTCGCAAGCGCTCCCGATCCTGGCACGGGGGCGTTGCCTTCGCGAGCGCCCGACCTGCCGTGCTCTCGTGACAAAAGAAAAGAGCTTAGGTTTCTCTCCTAAGCTCCTGATTCCATTATGGCGGAGGGGGTGGGATTCGAACCCACGGTAGGCTTGTCACCGTACGCCGGTTTTCAAGACCGGTGCCTTCAACCGCTCGGCCACCCCTCCGGAGCAGGTGCGAACTCGATTCTGGCTTCCCTTCTTCTCCTGAGGCGGTCCCGAGCCAGGATTCCCCCGGGGCAGGCAGCCGTCAGGCGATGCGGTCGGTTCCCATGTAGGGGCGCAGGACCTCGGGGATCACGACCGTGCCGTCCGCCTGCTGGTAGTTCTCCAGGATGGCGACGAGCGTCCGCCCGACGGCCAGCCCGGAACCGTTCAGGGTGTGCACGAGGCGGGTGCCCTTCTCTCCTTGCGGCCGGAACCGGATGCTCGCGCGCCGCGCCTGGAAGTCCTCGAAGTTCGAGCACGAGGAGATCTCCCGGTAGACGCCTCTGACTCGGGCAGCCAGACCTCGATGTCGTAGGTCTTGGCCGAGGAGAAACCCAGGTCGCCGGTGCACAGCGTGACCACCCGGTACGGCAATCCCAGCCGCTGCAACACCTCTTCGGCGTTGCGCGGTCAGGTCCTCGAGTTCGTCGTAGGACGTGTCGGGGTGGGCGAACTTCACCAGTTCCACCTTGTCGAACTGGTGCTGACGTATCATGCCCCGCGTGTCCTTGCCGTAGGCGCCCGCCTCCGCCCGGAAGCACGGGGTGTAGGCAGTCGTAGCTTGATCGGCAGCGCCTCTTCGGAGAGCACCTCGTCCATGTGCAGGTTGGTGACCGGCACCTCCGCCGTCGGGATCAGGTAGTAGTCCGTACCCGCCAGGTGGAAGAGGTCCTCCTCGAACTTCGGCAACTGCCCGGTTCCCGTCATCGCCTTCGCGTTGACCATGAAGGGCGGCAGGACCTCCAGGTACCCGTGCTCCCGGGTGTGGAGGTCGAGCATGAACTGGATGAGGGCCCGTCTCCAGCCGGGATCCGAGCCCCTTGAGCACGACGAAGCGCGCGCCGGTCGATCTTCGCGGCCCGCTCGAAGTCCAGGATCCCCAACCGCTCTCCCACCTCCCAGTGGGGCAGCGGTTCGAAGTCGAACCTCCCCGGCTCGCCCCAGGTGCGCAAGACGGGGTTGTCCTCCGAACTGCGCCCTGCGGGAACGCTGGCGTGGGGCGCGTTGGGTATCCGCAACAGCAGATCGTCCAGTTCCGGCTCGATCTCGCGCAGAGATGCCTCGAGGTCCTTGATCCGCTGCCCCACCCCACCCATCTCCGCGACCAGGTGCGCAGCGTCCTGGCCGGCCCGTTTCGAGTTGCCCCGACCTCCTTGGAGATCTCGTTGCGGCGGTTCCGCAACGACTCGACCTCCTGGAGGACCCCACGGCGCCGGTCGTCCAGGCCCACGATCCTCTCGAGGTCGATATCGGTCCCTCGATCGGCGAGGTAGGTCCGCACTGCCTCGGCGTTGTCCCGAATCCACTTGATGGACAGCATGCGCGTTCTCCTCGGTCAGGTCCCGGCGGCGGCAGGGAGCGGATTATAGGGGCCGGTTCTCGGAACCGTCAACGCCGTGGGGGTCTCGCAACAGTCCGCGGGTTGACAGTTCTCGCATCGCGCAAAACACTGCGGGAGGCTGCTCCACCTTCGAAGGGAGAAAGGCCACCATGGCAAAGCTGAGCCCAGGCAGTCGCAAGGAACTGCTGCGCGTGGCCCGGGAAGCGGTGGAGTGTGCGGCCCGGCGTCGGAGGGGTTCCGTTTCCCCGCCCCGCGATCCCGCGCTCCTGCGTCCCGGTGGTGCCTTCGTGACCCTGAAGCGAGGCGGAGAACTTCGAGGGTGCATCGGGACCTTCCGCGAATCCGACCCCATCTACCGCTCGGTAGCGGAGATGGGGAAGGCCGCGGCGGAGGAGGATCCTCGGTTTCCCAGGGTCGCACCCGAGGAAGTGCCCGACCTCGACGTGGAGATCAGCGTGCTCTCGCCCCTTCGTCCCGTGGCGGATCCCGCCGAGGTGGAGGTGGGGCGCCACGGCGTCTGTGTCGTGGAAGGGGCCCACCGGGGAGTGCTGCTGCCCCAGGTCGCCGTGGAGTGGGGGTGGGACCGGGAAACCTTCCTCGCGCAGACGTGCCGCAAGGCCGGTCTGCCCCCCGACGCTTGGAGGCACGGCGCCCGGATCCTGGTGTTCGAAGCGGAGGTGTTCGGGACGGCGGACTGCGACGAGCCCCGGGTGGATTCCGGGGGGTAGACCCGCTAGGCTCCCCCGCCCCCCTGGAGAATCTCCCGCAGGGGCACGACCCGCACGCCTACCTCCCGCAGCATGGGCTCGGCATCCTCGAGAACCCGGAGGGTGACCTCGTTGCCATGGCCGATGGCCACGGCCCGACCCGCGGCCTTGGCCTTCTCCGCGGCCTTCCGGAGCTGCGCCCTCACGGCGGATTCCTCCCGCACGTTGTCCAGGAACACGTCCCGCCGTGCCCAGGCGAGGCCGGACCGGGCGGCCTCGCTTCCCGCCACGCTCACCGGAGAAGTGAGGCTGTCGAGGAAGTAGAGCCCCCGCACGCGCAGTTCCTCCATGACCCAGCGCATGGGCCGCTCCTGCTCGCTGAGCCGGGAACCCATGTGGTTGTTGACGCCGGAGGCGCCGGGAACCGCTCGCAGAGCGCTGGCCACGAGTTCTTTCACCCGAGCCTGGCTCATGCCGCTGAGCAACGCCCCCTCCCCCGGATCCGTGGACGGGTACCCCTGCGGTTCCATCGGCAGGTGAAGGAGAAACTCCCGGCCCCGGGAACGGGCCAGCCCGGCGATCTCCTCGCTGTGGGGCTGGTGCGGGAGTATCGCGAGGGTTATGGGAATCCACAGTTCCAGGAATCCGAGGGCCTCCGCCCGGCTGCGCCCGACGTCGTCGATCACCACCGCCAGGCGCGGGCCCGGAGGGGGCCAGAAGAGTCGCACGGGGTATTCCCGGTTCCGGTCTCGCACCCGGAGGGAGAGTTGCGAGTCGCCGGCCGCCTCCGAGGACACGACCACCCCGGTGCCCGCCGCCGCCGACCGGATTCGAGAGGCCAGGGACCGGGCCTCGGCGGCGTCGGCGACGCGCACCCGAACGCCGGATGCCTGCAGGGATCCGACCAGCGCTTCGATCTCCGCCAGGGGGGTGGCGCTTCCATCGGGCAGGTCCCGCCCCAGGTGGACCAAGAGCCAGCCGACGGCCACGAGCAGGAACGCGAGGATGCCCCAGAGCCCTACACCACGGAGTCCGGCGAGCCGCCGGCCGCCGTGCCTCGACCGCCGGGCCACGCGAAGCTACCCGCCGCTCGCCGGCCCGGGGCCCTTGCGGAGCGAGTCGAACACCTTCCACCCCTTGAGGAGTTCCACGGCTCGCTCCAACTGCGGATCCCCGCCCGTGCCTGCTGCTCCGCCGGAGTCGACCTCGGGTTCCTGGTCGGGAGGTTCGGCCTGCTCGAAATGGCCTTTCAGGTCTTCCTCCCGAAAGCCGCCGTGAGGTGCCGCGGGTTGGGTGGTCGCCACAGCCCCGGGACCGGACGGCACGCGGACGTCGGGGACGATGCCCTTGGCCTGGATCGAGCGCCCGGCGGGCGTATAGTACAGGGCCGTGGTGACCCGGAGACCGGCCCCGTCGGAGAGCGGAAGGATCGTCTGCACGCTTCCCTTCCCGAAGGTCCTCTCGCCGACCACCACGGCCCGGCGGTGGTCCTGGAGAGCTCCGGCGACGATCTCGGAAGCCGAGGCGGTGCCCTGGTTCACCAGCACGACCATCGGAACGTCCGGTTCGTCGCCGTCGTCGCGCGCCGTGTACACCACCTCCTGGTCCGGATCCCGGCCTCGCGTGGAGACCACGGTGCCCTCCCCCAGGAAGAGGTCCGCCACCTTCACCGCCTGGTCCAGGAGGCCCCCGGGGTCGTTTCGGAGATCGAGGACCAGTCCGTCGAGCGGTCCCTCCGCCAGGAGTTCCCCGACCGCCTTCTTCACCTCGACGTGCGTGGCCTGCTGGAACTGGGCGATTCGCACCACTCCCACGGAGTCGACACGGCGCGAGCGGACGCTCCGGATCCGGACGATGTCCCGCTCGAGCGTGAAGGGCTGCGCCTTGTCGAAGCCCTCCCTCATGACATGGATCGTGATCTTCGTCCCCTTCGGACCCCGCATCCGGCGCACGGACTCGCTCAGTTCCATGTCCTGGGTGGGCTCGCCCTCGATCATCACGATGACGTCGCCCGCTCGGATCCCCGCACGATCGGCCGGCGTGTCCTCGATCGGACTCACCACCGTCAACTTTCCGTCCCGCACGGTGACCTCGATCCCCAGTCCGCCGAAGGCCCCCTCGGTCTCCACCTGCATCTCCTGAAACATCTCCGGCGTGAGGAAAGAGGAGTGGGGATCCAGTCGGGAGACGATGCCCTCCACGGCCCCGTACACGAGGTCCTCCGGAGCCACCGGATCCACGTAGTTGCGTTGGACGATGTCCATGGCCTCGGCCAGGACCTTGAGACGCCGGTACAGGTCGTCCCGCTCCTCCGGAGGAACCTCGGGCGCGCGCGCCCAGAGGATCGGCGCGGAAGCGACGAGGATCGCGGCGCATGCCGCTGCGAACGTGTATGAGCTTCGTTTCACGGGAGTGTCCTCGAGTGGGGGGCGAGAGTCACGGGACGCGCGCCACCGCGCTCCCGACGGGTTGCGCCGCCATTGTACGCGCCGTCCCGGGCCTTCTCCAAGCCGGGCCGCCGTTCAGCCGGACCACCGTTCAGGCGAGGTCTTCCGGTGCGAAGAGCCGGTCTCCCTGAAGCACCTCGATGGCCCTTGCCACCCGAACCAGACGCGCGTTCCGCACGTCGAGCATGGCGTGGGTGAGCCCCGCGCCCGCGGCCGCCGCCAGGAAGACCTCCTGGAGCCAGGGCACTTGGGTGCCGCCGGACGCGCCCGTGGTGAGATTGGAAAGCCCTGCCAGCGTTCGCACGGGAGTTCCGAGCACGTCGGGGAGACTGCGAAGGACTTCCAGGAAGGCCGCGTCGCACTCCTGACCCTCCGGCCACCCGAGCGGAGCCACCATCGGGTCGAACCAGAGCCGGTCCGGGCCGATACCCCGCCGGCCGCAGCGCCCCGCGAGTTCGGCGGCCAGCGCCAGCCGTTCGTCGGCGGTCCGGGGGATGCCGCCGGCCATGAGGAGGACCACCACGGAGCAGTCCCTTCTCGCGGCGACCTCCAGGACCGGGTCTCGATCCGGATCCCCCGAGTATCCGTTGAGTACCAGTTCCCCCTCCCAGCGGCGGCAGGCGCGCTCCATGACCGCCGGGTTCGTCGTGTCGATCAGGACGCCTCCGGCCCAGAGGTCCTTCAGCGCGTCGAGCACGTACTCCACCGCGTCCGGCCCGCCCCAGCGCCCCGCCCCCAGGTTCACGTCGATGTACCCGGCACCCGCCCGTCGAGCCCATTCGCTGACCTCGGCCAGCGGGCGGACGTCTCGCTGCCGCACGGCCCGGGCCACCTCCGCGCGGGTCACGGTCAGGTTCTCAGCGATCAGGATCAACCGCGGAGTCTCGCTCGCCGGGCCACACGACGGGACGGCGTTCGCGCCATTCGCTCGCGCGACGGGACAACACCGAGGCCTCTTCGCGCGCTTCCAGGACCGCGTCCCGGAGCCTGGCGAACTCGCGAAGGCCGTGGGGAGCGAAGAGGGCGAGAAGGAGCGCGGCGAGCACCAGGAACCCGAGAGCCGTCATCCCGTCGGCCGTGCGCCGCGGTCGGACGGGGGTGAGGTGGGGAGCGGGTTTGCGCGAGGCGCCGACCTGCAGTACGAGACCCTGCTCCACCAGACTCGCGAACGCCTTCCAGCCGAGGAATTCCCCGAGACGGGAGCGATCCACCACCTCCCGGACCGTCCTCGTCCCGTCCACCAGGGCCAGCACGCGGCTGTCGTCCGGGCTGAGCCCCCTGTCCACCGGTGCCTCGGGTATCGGCGCATATACCTGCTTCTCCGAGGGCACCAGTTCCACGAGCGAGGGCCACTCGTCGATCTGCCGGCACCCTTCCATCAGCACGGCGTCCACGTCGAGCGAGACGCTGGCTCCCTCTTCGGGCTCCACGAGGCCGGGCACGAACTCGAACTCCCCGCGCTTCAGGCGGAGCACGCGGTAGGCGGTTTCCCGGTGCTGGAGAGCCAGGACCTCCTGGAAGTCGCTCGCCCGGATCGCGCCCATCCGAACGAGGATGTCCCCCAGCCTCCGAAGGCTCTGACGTTGAGACTCGAGGGCTTGTTCCACCTGAGCCCCGGACACCAGCGCGGCTCGTACGAGCAGGGAGCCGATGTAGTCGCTCGGAGACCTGCGATCGGGCC
This sequence comes from uncultured delta proteobacterium, assembly GCA_963707045.1. Taxonomy (GTDB): domain Bacteria; phylum Desulfobacterota; class Deferrisomatia; order Deferrisomatales; family JACRMM01; genus CAZGRT01. The sequence continues at coordinate 85,403 of CAVPOV010000024.1, read as the reverse complement.
ATGCCTCCACCAGGGTCCCGTCGAGGAACCGGAGCTTCGCGACGCCTTCCTCCGTGCGGATCTCCAGGGTTCCGGTCTTTCGCTGGTGGGAGATCAGCTGGAAGATCTCGGCCACGGCGAAGGATTCGAGGGTGCCCTTGATCGCCACGCCCTACCCCTCCTCGGCCTTCGGCCGTCGGAGAGCCATCCGCGCCGCGTTGAGATGGACGACGGCAAGCACGAGGACCGCCAACCAAGGGGCTCCGGCCGCGCCCCAGGGGAGGCTCGGAGCCGGGTAGAGCCCCGAGAGGACGAGCCAGCCGCCCGAGAGGGACCACAGGAGCCCCCAAAGCAGTGCCGTCGGACGAGGACCGGCGAGACACCCGCCCCAGCCGGGAAGGAGCACGTTGCCGATCCGCCGCCAGCGCTCCCGCCGCGCCGTCCACTGCACACCGAGTGCGCCGACCCTCTCCTTCTCCGCCGGGTCGATCTCCTGCTCCCGTTGCGCGGCCCAGCAGGCGGGACAAAGATCGCTGCCCTTGACGCGACGCGAGCAGCGAGGGCACACCACCAACCCACAGGCCGGGCAGCGATGACTCCGTCGCCCCAAGGCCTGCCGCCCTCCGAGGAAGATCCCCACGAGGGCAAAGAGTCCGAACGCCGGCACCGTAGCGGAGATCGCCGGCAGGAACAGAGCCCTGCCCAACGCATCCACCCAAGGAGCACGGGCGTCCTGTGCGACCGTCAACTCGTCGCGCACCCACTCCACCGGCATCCCCGGGGACAGCGGGAACGTGGCTCCACCCGCCTGCGCCACCTCGCTCCGTGCCCTTTCCAAAGCAGCGCTTCCAAGAGCACGGGCCTTCTCGAGTGCCTGGTCCGCTGCCACCAGGTCGAGACGATCCAGAAGCACGAGGTTCTGGTTGAGCCAGGGGAGCGGGTCGGCGGGATCTTCCCGGGAGGCTCGCTGAAAGTGGGAGAGGGCCTCGTCCCTTCGGTCCTGCAAGACCCGCAGGGTTCCCAGTTCGCTGTGCAGGAGCCCCCTCGGTGCCCCCGCAAGCCCCAACGCGTCTTCGAGGGTGCGCGCCGCCGCGTCGAGGTCTCCACCGCGGCGCTGGATTCGTGCCAGGGCGAACGCCGCGCGCGGGTCGTCCCTTCGGAGGAGCGAGCGGATCGCCCCTTCCAGTTCGGGTCCCTCGTCCCCCTTCCAGACCCGGTACAGGGCCCAGGCGCGCTCCCCCCCGGGGCGTGCAACGGATCCCATCGCCCCGAGGGCCCAGGGCGCCACGCACCCCAACGCCAGCGACACGGCCAACGCGCGGCGCGGGAGAGCGGGTAGGTAGGGCGAGAGAGCCACTCCCAAGAGCAAAAGGAAGACCAGGGGGCCGACGCCGGCCGTCCAGAGGGCCACGGCGGTCAGGAGGAGGAAGGCGGGCGGGGTCCGCTTCCGAAACCGCACGGGAAAGCAGTCCCGATAGTCGTGGTAGAGGTTCGCGCCCCAGGTCGCCAGTCCCGCGAGGACGAGCACCAGCGCGGTGAACCAAGCACCGACGACGAGGGCGGAGAGGGTGCGGGCGATGCCCGTGGAGACTGCGATGGGATCGCCGGCCACGCTGCGCACCCAACGCAGCCACTGCGAGAAGGCCGTGAGGGGCGAGAAGCCGGAGGACAGGTGCAGTCCTGCCAGGAATCCGTGGGGTCGCGGGTCGCGGGGAGCGGCCTGCTGCGCGAGGAGGGCGACCGCGAGCCGCCGGCCGGGGTCCCGCTCCTTTTCCGAGATCTCGAGCAGCGTCCCCGCCAGCGGCACCATGTCCTCGTAGCCGCCCCACGCCCGTCGTTCCTCCAACGCCCTGGCGAAACCGCCCCGTATGGCAGGCGTGGCGTCTGGGAGATCCACCGAGAGTTGGGCGGCGGCGGGGCCGCCCCACCCCGTGGCCCAGGCGACCGTCAGCGCGGCTGCGAAACGGATGAGAACTCGGATCGGACTCGCTCCTGACTAGGAAGCCTGACCATCCTTCCGGGGAAGGTCGGCCGCCGGACTTCCCGTCTTCCTCCACGTCAAGCCCTTGGGTACGGCCCCTCCGTCAGGACCGGGCACCTGCGCCGCTCGCAGCCCGCACGAACCGGAGCTTCAGGTCGCTCCTCAGGTGACGGAGCAACTGCTCTTCGTCTTCCGTGAGGTTGCCCCGGGTCTTCGCGTCGAGCATGTCCAAGATGTCGATCGCGTGGCGGGCCTGCTCCAGGTCGACCTCGCCGGTTCCGCCCCGGGCTTCCGGAATCTCCCCGAGATGCATCAGCGCCATTTGGGCCAGACCGATCGCGAAACCGGGGAAGTCCACCGGTGGAAGCCGCGACCGCGTCCCGGCTCCCGCGCTGGATGCAGCCTCGCCCTTTTCGCTCTCCTGCACTCCCGGCTCTTCGGGGTTCCCCTGTTGCGCCTCCGTTTCGGCCGATTCGGCCTCCATCTTGACACGGCGGCGGTCCCGGACGGTGAATCCCTTGTCCTCTTCCATCGCTATCCTCCATCCGCGCAGGAAAATGTGCTGAAATCCCCTGCAATTCTAAATGGTTACTGAACTTAACACAGCTCCCTCCCATCCTCAAGCCCCAAACGACGCCCGGGCGCCCATGGTATTGGGGCGCCGGATTCGGCGGGCCGAAAGCATCGCGAGACCTGATTTGACCTGCTCCCTTCGCCCCGTCTACACGTTGCAGGGATTCAACCAGAACGTGGGCGACCACACGCACGACGGCCGGCATGCAACCGGAAAGGAGACCAGCATGGACATTCGGAAGAAAGGTGGCCCCATCGAGGAGGCGGACGAGGTGACCCGCTCGGATTTTCTGCGGTCCGTCGGGGCCGGTCTCGGGATCGCGGGCGTGGCGAGCCTCTTCGGCGGGCAGGCACTGGCCGAAGCCGACGGGAGGGGCAAGTACGTCTTCGTGGTCACCCACGGCGGAGACGACCCCAACCGGGCCATTCTCGCACTCCTGCTGGCACAGGTCGTCGCCAAGAAGAAGTGGGGTGCGGTGCACGTGTGGATGACCCTGGCGGGGGCGGAGTTGGCCGACGGCGAGAAGACCGCTCGCGTCGAATCCCCCATCTTCAAGAAATTCGGCAACGCGTTGGAGATCATGGACGACCTCCGAGAACGGGGCGCGACCTTCGGGGTGTGCCCGCCCTGCGCCGACTACGCCGGGGCCGTGGAAGGGCGGCGGCACGCCTGGATCGAGAAGGCCGGCGGGGACTGGCTCATGGAGAACATCCGGGACGCCTGGGTGCTCTGGATGTAGGGGAGCCCGCACTTCTCCGGCGTTGCCCTGGCAGGGGGCGGGCGGCCTGGCGTATGCTCCCGGAGAACGTCAGCAGGGATCATGCCCATGCGCCCCACGCGAGCCGTCGTAGACCTGACCCGCATCGCCCACAATGTCCGGGCCCTTCGTGCGGTCACGGCAGCCGGCGCGCGGCAGATGGCCGTGGTGAAGGCGGACGCGTACGGCCACGGAGCGGTGCCCGTGGCGCGTGCCGCCGTCGAGGCGGGGGTGGATTGGCTCGGCGTGGCCCTGGTGGAAGAGGGAGTGGAACTGCGCGGCGCCGGCATCTCCGCCCCGGTTCTGGTTCTCGGGGCGATCTTTGCGGGAGACGCCGAGGCAGCGGTTGCATCGAACCTGAGCGTGGCCGTGTGGGACAGGGAGTCTGCGCTGGCGTTGGACGCAGCCGGACGAGCAGCGGGGAGTCCGGCTCCCGTGCATCTCAAGGTGGACACGGGCATGGGCCGCCTCGGCATTCCACCCCGCGACGCGGCGGAGTTCGCCAACTGGATCGGCGGGCTTTCCGGGGTCCGGCTCGAAGGAGTGTTCTCCCACTTTGCCGCCTCCGACGAGGCGGACCTCGGCTTCGCGCGCCGGCAACTCGCCGAGTTCGGGGAATTCCTCGCCGCTCTCTCCAACCGGGGCGTACGGGTCGCCCTGCGGCACATCGCCAACACCGCGGCGACGATCGCCCTGCCGGACAGTCACCTCGACTTGGTGCGCACGGGGATCGGCATCTACGGCCTCCACCCCTCCCCCGCCGTGCCGCGCACGGTGGAGTTGCGACCGGCCATGAGCCTGCGAACCCGCATCGCGCAGCTCAAGTCCGTGGGACCCGGAGTGCCGCTCTCCTACGGCGCCACCTTCGTCACCCGGCGGCCGAGCCGGATCGCCACCCTTCCGGTCGGGTACGGCGACGGCTACCCCCGCCTGCTCTCGAACCGCGGGGAGGTGCTTCTTCGCGGCCGTCGCGCCCCCATCGTCGGCAGGGTCTGCATGGACATGCTCCTCGTCGACGCCACGGAGATTCCAGCCGCGGCAACCGGCGACGAAGCGGTGCTCTTCGGCCGTCAGGGGGACGAGGTGCTCGGGGCGGAAGAACTGGCCGACGCGGCGGGTACCATCCACTACGAGATCACGTGCGGCGTGGGCGCCCGGGTCCCCCGGGAGTACGTGTGAGCCGGCGTTCGCGGTCCAACGCCCTTCGGCGAACTCAGCTTCCGGCCCGCCAGAGGGCGGCGGGGAAGTGCAGCGTCGCGAAGTGGTCCTCGACGGTCTCGGCCCGCCGGATCAACTCCACGGAGCCGTCGCCCCGCAGGAGCAGTTCCTTGGGCCGGAGCCTCCCGTTGTAGTTGAAGCCCATGGCGTGCCCGTGGGCGCCCGTGTCGTGGATCAGGACGAGGTCCCCCTCGTCGATGTGCGGCAGGGAGCGCTGAACGGCGAACTTGTCGTTGTTCTCGCAAAGGCTGCCGACCACGTCCACCACCCTCTCCGCCGGCGCCTCCTCCTTCCCGAGCACCGTTATGTGGTGGTAGGCGCCGTACATCCCCGGCCGCATCAGGGCGGACATGCACGCGTCCACCCCGACGTAGTCCCGGTAGATGTGCTTGTGATTGATGGCTCGCGTGACCAGGGTGCCGTGGGGGCCGGTCATGAAGCGGCCGCTCTCCATCAGGAGGCGGGGCGAGTAGCCCTCGTCCGCACGAAAGGCCAGGAGGAGCGATGCAGCCTCCCGCCCGAGGTGCAGCAAGTCCAGCGGAGCCTGGTCGGGGCGGTAGGGGATGCCCAGCCCGCCTCCCATGTTGATGAACTCGAACCGGATCCCCGTCTCCCGGGAGACCAGCCGCACGATGCCCAGGAGCATCCGGACGGTCTCCACCATGTACCCGTCGTTGAGCTCGTTCGAGCAAACCATGGTGTGCAACCCGAAACGACGAGCGCCGCGCTGCCGAGCGAGACGGTAGGCGTCGACGATCTGGTCGTGGCTCACACCGTACTTGGCTTCCACCGGGTTGCCGATGATGGCGTTCCCCGTGCGGCGTGGGCCGGGGTTGTATCGGAAGGACACGAGGTCCGGCATCCTCGGGACCTTGGGCACCAGGCTGATGTCGTCGAGGTTGAGAATCGCCCCGCACGCCAGGGCCGCTTCGAACTCCTCCGGCGTGGTGTTGTTCGAAGTGAACATCACGTCTTCGCCCTCGGCCCCCGCCCGCTGGCTCAGGAGGATCTCCGGGATCGAGCTGCAGTCGAACCCGAAGCCCATGTCGGCCATGATGGACAGGATGGAGGGGTTGGGCAGTGCCTTGACCGCGAAGTACTCCCGAAAGGAGCCCGCCGGCGCGAATGCCTCTCGCACGGCCGCCCCGGTCTCCCGGATTCCCACCTCGTCGTACAGGTGGAACGGGGTGCCGAAGTGCTCCGCCACGGCTCGCAGGATCGGGACGACGCGCCCGTGAAAGGACTCGGACATGGGCATGGATCAACCTCCTCGGCGACACCCGGTCGGCCCCGGGCCGCAAAAGATACGTCACGGCGGCGACGCAAGTAAACCCGGCGAGCGCTGTCGGGAAGGCCCGTCCCGTGTCAGCCGGCGAGACGACGAGCCAGGTTGCGCGCGAGGGTGCAGCACGCTTCCCGATCCGCGGGCGCGGGCGCGAACCTCACCTCGACCACCGGCTCCACGAGTTCCCACCCCATGCGCGCCGCCGATTCCCGGACGGCCGTGACCCCTCCCCCGCTCCATCCGTAGGAGCCGAAGGCCCCGAAGATCCTGCCGCTCAACCTCTTGTCCTCCAAGAGCCGCAGGAAGCCGTCCACGGGGGGGAAGACCCCGAGATTGTAGGTGGGGGTTCCTACGACCACGGCTCGACTCCGCCACGCGTCTTGCAACGCGAAGGACGGATGGGAGCGGGTGAGGTCGTGGACCCGGACCTCCGGCACGCCTTCCTCCGTCAGGCGCCGCGCCAGGGACTCGGCGAGGGAGGCCGTGTGGCCGTACATCGACCCGTACACCAGGGCCACGGCGTCGTCCCCCTCCTGCCGGCTCCAACGGTCGTAGAGGTCCACGATCCGGGCGGGGTTCCTCCTCCACACGAGCCCGTGGGAGGGAGCGATCGCCTTCGGCGCCAGATCGCGCACGCGAACCAGCGCCTTCTGGACCATGGTGGCGTACTTCGCGAGCACGTTGGCGAAATATCGAAGGGCCTCGGCCTCGTAGTGCGGCCCTCGGGGCGTCTCGTCGTCGAGAATCGCCCCGTCGAGCGCGCCGTACCCCCCGAAGAGATCCCCGGTGAACAGGGTCCCCGACGCCGGGTCGTGGGTCACCATCGTCTCCGGCCAGTGGACCATCGGCGTAGGGTGGAAGCGCAGCACCCGCCCGCCCAGGTCGACCTCGTCCCCTTCCCCCACGACCCGCACGCCGTCCGTCAGTGCGTGGAGGTGCTCGAGGAACTCCCTGCACTTGGCGGTTCCCAGGATCGTCAGCGCCGGGAAGGCCCTCCGCAGGCACCGGATGGCGCCGGAGTGGTCGGGCTCCAGATGGTTGACCACCAGGTAATCCAACGGGCGCCCGTCGAGGCCGGCGCGGAGGGTCTCGAGGAAATCTTCCTCGAAGGGCTCCTTGACGGCGTCCACCAGCGCCGTCTTTGCCCCCCACACCAGGTAGGAGTTGTAGGACACCCCGTGGGGCAAGGGCCAGAGCCCCTCGAACAGGGAGCTTTCCCTGTCGTTCACCCCCACCCAGTTCACGCCCGGAGCGACCCCGCTCGACGTCATCGTCCAGCCCTCCCCGGCCGCTCGCTGCGGCCAACCCCCCTCGCACCCGCGCCCCCTCGCCGGCGCTCCCGGGCCGCACCGCGCACGGCGGCCGACGTTGCCCGCGCTCGCGGTCTTTGCCGACGGGAGCTCAGAACCGCTCCACCAGCTTGTCGATCAGGTAGGTGCTCTCTCGGATCGCCTGGTCGCTGAACGGCCCGAACCACTCGGCCACGCGGCGGAACTCCCGGCAGAAGCCCTCCCGGTCGCCCGTCTCCAGCGCCTCGGCGTTCGCCGCCACGCTGGCGGCGTAGTCCCGCAGCAGGCTCCGTCTCTCCGGGCTCGCGAAGATGATCTCCGCGTAGAGTTCGGGATCCTGGGCGAACAGACGTCCCACCATGCCGAGTTCGAGGCGGTAGATCGGGCCCGAGAACTCGAGCGTCCGTGTCAGGTTCACGCCCTTGCGGCAGAGGAACTGGCCGAAAGCGAAGGTGGCGAAGTGGCGCAGGGACTGGACGACCGCCATCGCCTCGTCGTGTTCCTCGGCGCTGGCGGGCACCACCACCGCGCCCCAGGCGGCCAACTGGTCGAGGACCCATCGGCACGCGTCGGCATCGCGGCCCGGCGTGGCGACGACGATCTGCTTGTCCAACGCGGTGGTGGTCGGCCCGAACATGGGGTGCAGACCCAGCACCGGGCCCCGGTGGGCCTCCAGCATCGCCTCGAGGGGTTCCACCTTCAGGCTGGCCACGTCGGCGAGGACACACAGCACCGGGCAGGTGGGGTCCCAACCGTCGGGCCACCTCCCCCGTCACCGAGATGGGGACGGACAGGACGGCCAGGTCCACACCGGCGGCCAGGGCCTCCACGCGCCCCCAGTCGTCCCGGTCCAGCACGGCGACCCGGTATCCCGCGGTCTCGAACCACGCCGCCAGACTGCGTCCCATGCTCCCCCTCCCCCCACCACGAGGACCCGGCTCCCGGGACGGATCGCGTGCACCGCAAGGGTCTGGGACTGCGTCTCACGGGAGGAGCGGAGGACCCTACGGAAGACGTCCTCCACCATGTCCGGGTCCAGTGCCCGCTCCGGAGCTTCTCTGCGCCGGGCCGAGATCAGGTCCTCCTCCCTCGCGGGGTGGTACAGGGGCATACCCTCTCGCCGCTTGATCTCCGCCACCCTCCCCACGACCGCGCGCCGCTCCCCGAGCAGGCGCAGGATCTCCCGGTCGATCTCGTCGATACCCTCTCGCAGCTGGTCCAACCGCTCACGCCCTGCCACCGTCTCGTCCTGCCCCACGCCTTCGCCTCCTCCCTCGCGGGCGCTCGCCTCTCCTTTGCGGGCGATCATAGCACCCCGTGCACCGGGGAGGTACGGGAAGGGATGCCGCCCCGCCGCGAAACGGACGACCTCCACGCGCTCATGCCGCCCGGGCCGGATTGCCCGGGCAAAAACCGCTGTGTTATAAGCCGGACCCTCATCGGCTCTCCTCTCTCCCGCCCTGCGAAGGGTCCGAGGACTCCATGGTCCGCGCCCGTACCGCCCGTGCCCTTGCGTCCGCGCTGCTCCTCTGCAGCGCGAGTCCGGCGGCGGCCCTCCTGGACGTCCCCACCTCGAACCGGACGGCTCTGTCCATTGCCGACCTAGCGTCGAGTTCGGGCGTGGCCCATCCGCTCGACGTCTCCTCCATGCCGTTCGACGACGTCGCGTACGCGGAGGCGTTCCACTCCCTGCGCACCAGGGGACTCGTCGACCCCACCGGGGAGAGGGTGGAACGGCGCCTCGACGCGCGGGGGGACGGCGCCCTCCACTGGGAGTTCTTCGCCCCCGTGCTGGAGATTCGTCCCTACTTTCTGGACAGCGACGCGGGGAAGCGCACCCTCTACCACAGTTCGGGGGACACGCTGCAGGACGGGTTCAATACCTTCCTCGGGGCATCCGGCAGCGCGTTCTGGGGAACGCACGTGGGGGGAGCCTACGAACTTCAGGCGCAGCAGGACCCGGACGGCGTCTCCTACCGGACGAAACGCCTGTACGTCAAAGGCATCCTGGGAAAGTGGTCGCTCAAGGTCGGGCGGGACTCGGAACGCCTGGGGCCCGGCTACCACGGGAGCCTCCTCCTGGACGACACCGCTCTCACCTTCGACATGTGGCGGGTGCGCACCGAGGAACCGCTCTTCCTCCCCGGACCCTTCGCTTCCCTCGGCGGTTTCCGCTTCTCGATGTTCAACGGCTACCTGAAGGATGGCGACCCGCAGGCGCCAGACCTCCGCTACGACGAGTCCCGAGGGAGGACGGAACCGGTGGAGGACCCTAGGTTGTTAGGAATGCGCCTGTCGTATCACCCGAATAGCTGGCTGGACCTGGGGGCCTCCCGGATGATCTTGTACGGTGGGCGGAGCAGAACCTCTTATGATTCGGTGAGCGACTGGTGGAAACTCCTGACGACCAAGGATGAGAACGTGGAGCCAGGAGAGAGCCACAAGTATGACAACGATGTCCTCTTCTCGCTCGACGCGACGGCTCGCATGCCTTGGCTCAACGGCATCGGCCCCTTTAAGGCCGGAAAGGTATACGTGGAATACGGCACTGGGGACCGTCCGCAGACGAGGGACATAACAACGAACTTCCCCATCAAGTTCTACACGGTTTCGTACCTGATCGGCGGATACTTTTCCACGGCTGTTACCGATTTCCGCATCGAGTTCTCGGACATCGACGATGAATGGTACAAGCACCACGAGTACGCCCAGGGCTACAGCTATCGCGGCGTGCCCCTCGGCCACCACGCGGGCCCGGATTCCAGGAACTACTTCTTCGAACTCTCCCGGTACTTCGGTCCCGCCTGGCGAGCCTCGGTGACCTTGGACATGGAGTCCCGGGGACGAAGCGAGCCGCAGACGGAGGATCGGACGGAGTGGGGGCTGGCTCTGGAGGCCAGGAGGTTTCGGTTGTTCGACTGGGAATTGGGGGGCCGCCTCGACACGCTGTTCGCCGACGTGAACGCCGCCTGGGACGATCCAGCCCGCGGAGACAGGACCGAGTACTACGTGGGGCTCGGCGTCACAGTGACCCCGTGGGAACCGGAGCGTACGCTGCGATGAGACACCTGCTCCGAAGTGCGCCTCGGGTCCCCCCTCTCCCTGCGCGGAGGACCCCCATGCGGCGGAGCGTGCCGGCTCTCATCCTGGCCATCGCCGCGATGGCGAGCACACCCGCGGCATTCGGCGCTCCCCCGGCGTTGCCGGCGGGATTGACGCTTCCGCCGGGCCTGACCCTTCCCCAGGGGGGAGGCCCGATCGACGTCAACCAGATCCTGAACCAGTTGCGGAGTCAGGGGACCTCCCCGGGCGGCGCGCAGGCTCACGCCGCGGAGGAGTCCGCACAGCCGTTGGGCACGGCGCTCGCCGACCCGGAGAAGCAGTTTCGTGACTTCGCGCGGGACCTCCTCCGGGACGGGGTGATGACGCCGGGGCGGCGCACCCAGTTGGAGGCCAGGGCCCGAATCCTGGGACTCGACCCGAAGGTGTCGCTGGAGTGGGCCGAGAAGGTCGCCGCGGAACGCGCCGAGCGGATCGGCTTCCTCCTCGGCCAGGCGCAGGCGTTGGAGGTGGACGGGCAACTCAAGCCGGAAGACAAGCGGTTTCTCGAGACCCGCGCCCGGGACAGCGGGCTCCCGCCCGAAGAGGCGGCGGAACTGGTGGAGGTGGCGGCGGAGAGGGCCCGGAAGCTCGACGTGTACGGATCCATCCTCGAAGCGTTCCTCGAAGACGGTGTGCTCGACAGAGAGGAGGAGCGCCGTCTCGCCGAACGGAGGGAGGCCCTTCCGGTGTCCGAGGAGGAGCACCGGGAACTCCTGGCGCGGAGCCAGGAGCGCATCGGTCAACCGGTCACCGACGTCCTGGCCCGGGTGCGGGAGGCCGGCAGGGAGTTCGAGGCCCCGCTGAACCTCTACGGGCGCGACTTCTTCGCCCAGGCGACGCGCCGGCAGCAGGGCGGGGGCATCCTCGGCTCGGGCGAGGGGCAACCCTTCCAGCCTGCCCAGGGGCTGCCCCCTCCCGACGACTACGTGGTGGGCCCGGGGGACACCTTCCACGTGTCCCTGTGGGGAAGGCTCGAGAAGGAGCACTATCTGGTGGTGGATCCCGAAGGACGCGTGCAGTTCCCCCAGGTGGGGGCAGTGCGCGTGGCCGGGTTGAGCTACGCCGAGGCGAGGGATCTGCTCGAGAGCCGGGCCGAGTCCATCACGGGCGTCACCGCCGCCGTCGGCCTCAGCCAGATGCGGTCGGTCCGCGTGTTCGTCGTGGGCGAGGTGGAGCGCCCGGGGTCCTTCACCCTCACGCCCCTGTCCACGGTGGTCCACGCCCTCATGGCGGCGGAGGGCCCTACCCCCCTGGGTTCCCTGCGCGGAGTGATCCTGCGGCGTCACGACACCGTCGTGGCGACCGTCGACCTCTACGAGTTCGTTCGCACGGGCCACGCGGGAGGAGACCGCCCCCTGGAGAACGGCGACGTCGTGGTCGTCCCCCGGGCCAAGACGCTCGTCAAGCTCGGGGGCAAGGTTCGGCGCCCGGCCGTGTACGAACTCCTTGCGGGCCAGGGCCTTCGCAGTCTTCTGGACTACGGAGGGGGGCTGTCGGCCGACGCCTACGGGGGCCGGGTGCAGGTAGAACGCGCGGAGAGCAACCAGCGGCGCGTGGTCCTCGACGTGGCGCTGGACGGACTGGACGCGGACTTCCCCCTCCAGGACGGGGACGCCCTACGCGTGTTCCCCCTCCGCCCCGAAGTGGAAAACGAGGTTACGTTGCACGGTCACGCATACCGCACGGGCGCCTACGCGCACGCTCCCGGCATGCGCGTGAGCGACGTGGTCGGAGCCCGGGAAAACCTCAAGCCGGAGGTGGATCTCGGCTACGCGGTGATCCTTCGGGAGACCGGGGCCGACCGCAGGCGGACCGTGATGCCCTTCCGCCTGGGCGCGGCCCTGGACGGTACCGAACCCGGGGAGGACCTCCTCCTGGAACCTCGCGACCAGATCTACGTGTTCGCACGGGACCAGTTCCGCCCCCCCCTCCAGGCGAGGGTTTCCGGGCAAGTGCGCACCCCCGGCGCCTACCGCATCGAGGAAGGCGCCCGGGTCGCCGACCTCCTGCGGTTGGGCGGGGGGCCCACCCAGGAGGCTCTCCTGGGCCGCGCGGAGGTGCTGCGCTTCCTGCCCGACCGAACGCGGCAGACCCTGTACGTCGATCTGGAGAAGGCCCTGGCCGGGGAGCAGAACGAGAACCTCGTGCTTCAGGACGAGGACGAACTATTGGTGCACGCGGTATGGGACCGCACGTTCCGGGAATCGGTCAACGTCGAGGGCGAGGTGAAACGCCCGGGGGACATCCCCCTCACCCGGGCCATGACCGTGCGTGACCTGATCTTCAAGGCGGGCGGCACCACGAAAGACGCCTACCTGGAAGTGGCCCACCTGTACCGGACGGATCGGAACTCCAAGGAGGTGACGATCCACACCTTTCACCTCGGCAAAGCCCTGGACGGGGATGCCGGAGAGGACCTGGCACTCCAAGACCAGGACCAGGTGGTGATCCACTCCACGTTTCAGTTCGCCCCACCCCGCAAGGTGTTGGTCCAGGGAATGGTGAACAAGCCGGGAGAGTATCCCTACGCGAGCAACATGCGGGTGCGGGACCTCGTGCTCGCGGCGGGAGGACTCCGGGAAGAGGCGTATCTGGACGAGGCGGAGGTCGTGCGGACCGAGGTCCTCGACGGCGAGATGGCCGAGACCCGAACGCTCCGGTTCACCCTGGCGAAGGCGCTCTCGGGCGATCCCGAGCAGAACCTGCCCGTGCGGCCCTACGACAAGCTCTTCGTGAAGACCATCCCCGAGTGGCGGGAGACGCGCAAGGTGGAACTCAAGGGGGAGGTCCTCTTCCCCGGAACCTACTTCGTCTCCAAGGGGGAGAGGCTGTCGAGCGTCCTCCAGCGGGCGGGCGGGTACACGCCGGAAGCCTACCTGAGGGGAGCGGTCTTCACCCGGGAGAGCGCGCGTCGACTCCAGGAGGAGCGCTTCGCCGAACTCCGCGAGCGGCTCCAGCAGATGATCCTGCGCACCGCAGCCACCGAGGTGACGACCGCCGTGGCCATGGACGAGATCGCGGCCCAGAAGCAGTTCCTCGCGGCCCAGGAGGCCCTCCTGAGCCGATTGTCGGCCTCCCGGGCGACGGGGCGCGTGGTGGTTCAGTTGCTCCCGGTCGAGAGGATGATGGGCTCGTCCTGGGACATCGAACTCGAGGATGGGGACGCCCTGTCGGTGCCGCCGAGGCCGCAGACCGTCTCGGTGGTCGGGCAGGTGTACAACCCCACGAGCATCCTGTGGGATCCGGGCCACTCGAACGTGGAGCACTACCTGGCCAAGACCGGCGGGCCCACGAGGGACGCCGCCGAGGGCGAGATCTACGTGGTTCTGGCGGACGGAACGGTTATGAGCCCCCAGAGCCTCCGCTCCCAGGGCTGGTGGTCCGAAGACATCCTCCGGACCGACCTCCAGCCCGGCGACGCGATCCTGGTTCCCGAGAAGGTCACCCGGTTCGCGCTGCTGCGCGGGATTCGCGACATCAGCCAGATCATCTTCCAGTTGGCCGTCACCGCGGGAGTCCTCGTCACCCTGTTCTGACCTGTCCCCCCCGATCGACTCGGGAGCCGCCGCGGGCCCCCGGTCCGTTCAGCGGCAGGGAGGAGCCCGGTCGCCGGGCCTGGCCTCCCGGTACCACTGCGCGAGGGCCTCGCTCCCCGCTTCCCCTTCCCCCGGAGCCCACGCCGCGAAGTCCTTGTCGGAGAGGGGGCGATACGGCCCGGGCTTGAGTTCGAACAGAACGGTGCCCGGCTCGAGCGCGACCAGCGAGTGCCACGTGTCGGGCGGGATCTCCACGGCGAGGGTTCCCCCGCCGGCACAGAGTTCGACGCGGTCGCGGACCGTCCCCCCCGCGTCGAAGACGAGGACGGACGCCCTCCCCGCCAGGATCAGGAACAGCTCCCACCGCCCCGCCTCGGCGTGACGGTGGGGTCTGACGTAGCTCCCGGGTTCGACCGCGTTGCAGAAGCGCTGGACCGGGTCCTCCAGGGTGGGGTGCAGGTTCTCGTTGGCCCGGCGCCGGCCCGTCGCCGCGGCGCGCGCGCTGAGCCGCCGCAGATCTTCCGACGCGAGTGTCTTCATCGAGCCGAAGATCCCGGACGACCCGGCGGCAGCCCGAGCACCTCGCACAGCGGTGACCCGGGGGCCGGCGCACGCGGACTTCGCCTCATGCCGACCGCGCCCTCCGGCGGAGGATCCAGCCGGCCGCGAAGGCGACCAGGAGCGTCAGCGCGCCCCCCACGACACCCGAAGCGGCCTGGCCCGCGCCCTCCGGTGCCCAGCCGGTTCCGCCGCTCTCCGGTTCGGCACCGGGGGCGGCCCGGAAGCCGTAGTCCGGGAGCAAGGCCGTCCTTCCCTGGATCCCGCCGAGGGCCTCGTGGACCTTCCCCGGCCGTTCGGGCAGTTCCTCGGACCCGGTGAGACGATGGAGCGACCACTCCAACCCGTCGGGGTTCGTGGACGCGAACCAGGAGAGGCCCCCGCCGATCAGCAGGGCAGCCGCACCGATGGCCGTCACGGCCTTCCGGAGGGAACCGGGCCTTCCCGCCTCGGCCGCCCCGGCCAGCAGTTCCGGCTGCGCCTTCCACACGAAGGCGACGACCGCGGCGGTAACGAAGCCTTCCACGACCCCGATGGCGAGGTGGATGGGCTGCATGACGGCGAGAAAGGAAGGCAGGGGTATCTCCGAGAGTCCCGAGGCCACGGTCTCCAGCACGACCCCGAGCGCCCCGAACTGCAAGCCGACCGCCGCGGCCAATACCGAGGCCACGGTTATGCGACCCCGCCCGGGCCGACTGCCGGCGAGCGGGCGGTACACGAGGGGGTAGGCCACGAAGCAGGGGAAGAACCCCAGGTTGAAGATGTTGGCACCCAGGGCCAGCAGACCCCCGTCGGCGAAGAAGAGCGCCTGGACCGCAAGGACGGACGACAGCACCAGGAAGGCGGCCGAGGGACCGAGGAGGATGGCGAGAAGCAGTCCGCCCCCCAGGTGTCCGCTCGAGCCCGTGCCCGGGATCGTGAAGTTGATCATCTGCGCCGCAAAGACGAACGCACCCAGCACCCCCATCAGGGGGATCTGGCGATCGTCGGCGGTCCGGCGCACCTCTCGCGAGCAGAGCCCCGTGACTCCCGCCGTGGCGACCCAGAGGGCGCCCCCCACCGCCGGGGAGAGGAGCGCATCGGCCATGTGCATCGGAGCAACCTTTCGTAGTACAAGAGGCGACAAGTGTGTTACGATCTGAGTCGGAGGATAACCCTGCGTAGCATCGGGGTCAACAGTGTGAAGGTCTCGTGGCACCCGAACCCTCTCCGGCGTGCCTGCCCCGCACCTTGACTACCGCCGGGCGCGTGGTCTAGACCGACGATCCCAGGCTCGCGACTCGGGAGGACGCCCATGGCCGACGTGATTCGGTTCGGGATCTCCATGGACGATCGACTGCTCCAGCGCTTCGACGAACTGATCGAGCGCAAGGGCTACGTGAACCGCTCCGAGGCGGTCCGCGACCTCATCCGCAACACCCTGGTGGAGGACCAGTGGACGCGCGCGGAAGAGGAGATCGTGGGAACCGTGACCCTCGTCTACGATCACCACACCCGCGACCTCGCCGACAAGCTCACCGAGCAGCAGCACTCCCACCACGGTTCCATCATTTCCGCCCTCCACGTCCACCTCGACGCCCATCACTGCCTGGAGGTGGTGGTCGTGCGGGGCCGGACGGCAGAGGTGCGGCGACTGGCCGACGAACTGATCGGCACCAAGGGGGTCAAGCACGGGAAGCTCGTCACGTCCACCACGGGCCGAGACCTGGCCTGACGCCGACGTGGCTTCCCTCGACTCCGCCTTCTTCAACCTGGGTCGCCTGGATCGCCTGGCCGCCCAGGACACCCCGGTCCACAGGCTCGACCCGCGCGCGAAGCTCTTCACGACGCTCATCTTCCTCGTGTGCGTCGTATCCTTCCCCAAGTACGAGATCTCGGGCCTCCTCCCCTTCCTCCTCTATCCGGTCGCCCTGATGTCGTCGGGAAGGCTCCCCGCGGGGTTCCTGGCCGCTCGTCTGGCCGCGGTAGCCCCCCTCGCGATCCTCGTCGGGATCTTCAACCCCATCCTGGACCGGGAGACCCGTCTGCACTTCGGCACTCTTGGGATTTCCGGCGGGTGGATCTCCTTCCTGTCGATCCAGATCCGCTTCCTGCTCACCGTCGGGACGGCCCTGCTGCTGATCGCGACCACGAGCTTTCAGGGACTCTGCCTGGCGCTGCAGCGCTTCGGAACCCCGCGGGTGCTCACCGTCCAACTGCTCTTCCTGTACCGCTACCTCTTCGTCCTGGCGGAGGAGGGAATCCGGCTCGTCCGCGCGCGGGCCCTGCGTTCCTTCGGCCGGCGGGGCTTGGAGCTCCGGGTCTACGGGAGCCTGATCGGGCACCTCCTCCTGCGCACCCTGGAGAGGGCGCAGCGCATCCATCTGGCCATGCTGTGCCGGGGGTTCGAGGGCGAGGTTCATCTGCTCCGGCGGTTGCAGATCGGGCGGGCGGAGGTCCTGTTCACCCTCGGCTGGACGGCGCTCTTCCTCGTCTTCCGCTTCTGGAACGTCCCGCAACTCCTCGGACGTCTGCTTACGGAGTTCGCACGGTGAGCCATCACATCGTGGAAGTGTCGGACCTGCACTACACCTACCCGGGGGGCACCGCAGCCCTGAACGGGGTTTCCTTCCGGATCACCCACGGGGAATCGGTGGCGGTGGTGGGTGCCAACGGCGCCGGCAAGTCGACGCTGCTGCTCCACCTCAACGGTTACCTGCCCCCGCAGAAGGGAACCGTCCGGGTCGGGGACTTCCCGCTGACCCGGGAGACGGTGAAGGAGGTCCGACGCACCGTCGGGATGGTCTTCCAGGACCCCGACGACCAGCTCTTCATGCCCACCGTCGGGGAGGATGTGGCCTTCGGCCCTCTCAACCTGGGCCTCCCCCGAGAAGAGGTGGATCTCCGCGTGGCGACTTCCCTCGAGCGGGCGGGCGTTCCGCACCTGCGCGACCGCCCCCCCTACCGGCTCTCCGGGGGCGAGAAGCGGGCCGTGGCGATCGCCACCGTCCTCGCCATGTCCCCCGACGTCCTGGTGATGGACGAGCCCACCTCCAACCTCGACCCGGCCGGCCGGCGGCGCCTGATCGAGTTGCTCAAGAGTTTTCGCCACACCAAGATCATCGCCACCCACGACCTGGACATGGTGCTCGACGTCTGTTCCCGGACGATCGTCTTCCGCGAGGGCCGCGTAACGGCGGACGGCCCCACCGCCGAGATCTTCCGGGACGAGGCGCTCCTGAGCGCCAGCAACCTGGAAAAGCCGCTCAGCCTCCAGGGATGTCCCGTCTGCGGGAAGAGGAGGGAGAGCACGTGATGAAGCCCGTTGCCGGCGGAAACCGTCGGCGCGCACTGGTCGGGGCCGAGACGAAGGGGGTCGCCCTCGCCTCGTGGCTTCTCCTCGCGACCGCCCTCGCCGGGTGTCAGGCCCGGGGATACGTGCGGGACCCGGGAGCCTGGACGAAGGGGCGGGACTGGAGCAAGGCGGAGCCGGTACGGGTGGCGGTGGCGGAGTACGCGTTCTCCCCACAGATCCTCGAGCTGCAGGAGAGCACCGCCTACGCGCTCGAGGTCGTCAACACCGGTTCAGGGCCGCACGAGTTTTCCGCAGTCGAGTTCTTCCGGGCGGTGGCCGTGGGCCGCGTCGTGGTCCGGGACGTCGTCAGTATCTCCGGGGGCGGGCTCGAGGTCATCCGCCTGGAGCCCGGCGGCTCGGTGGAGGTCCTCTTCGTCGCCGTTCGTCCGGGCACCTATCCGATCACGTCGGACATGCCCGAGGACCGGCGGAGGGCGATGGGTGCGGCCGTCCGCATAGCGCCCGGTCCCCAGGTCCGGTAGGCGCCTCGCTCCCCGAAACGGCGGATGCGCCCCCGACCTGGGGTCCACGAACGACCGGGGCCTTGCTCCGACGGGCACGAAAGGTCCCCTTCCCTTCCTTGACTCGCGCTCCGCTCCCCGCGTAAGAAGGTCCGACGCCCGCGCCGGGAGGAAAGGCCCGCGGCCGGGCGGTCTTCGGCGGACGGGCTCCGCCGCATCGTGTGGTAACCGAGTGGAGGACGAGTATGCCCCGGGAAGTCCAGCAGATTCAGCGTCTCATCTTGGAAGCGGCCGACAGGGCCCGGCGCGAGACCAGCGCCGAGCCCGAACCCGAGATGACCAAGCCGGTGAACTGGCCCGTGGAGTGCACCGTGGGGCCCGGGCTCGAGGGCGCCATCGCCTGCGAGAGCCGCGTCGGGTACGTGAACGGCGCCAAGGGGTGGCTCGTCTACCGCGGATACGACATCTTCGACCTGTGCGCCCATTCCAGCTTCGAGGAGGTGTCCTACCTCCTGCTCCACGGGAGCCTCCCCGACCCGCGGCAACTGGCAGACTACCGGGCGACACTCTCCGAATACCGCCACCTCCACACCACGCTGCGAATCCTCATGGGGTTTCCCCTGGAGAAGATGAGCACCATGGCCGCCCTGCGCATGGGCACCAACATGATGCGCCAGGAACTCACCCACATGGACGAGAAGGAGTGGCAGCTCAGGGGAAGCAACGTCATCGGCTCCGACGAAGACTCCATCCCCATGGAGACGGCGCCCCAGGGGGGACGCCGAGCCATCTACGAGTTCCGGCGCCGCGGAGGGCGCCCCGCGAAGGCCGTGCGCGAGGGGGAAGAGGGTTCCGATCTCCTCGCATGCCACCACCTGATCGCGGGCCTCGCCACGATCGCAGCCGCCATCGCCCGGGTCCACCGGGGCCTCATGCCCATCGACCCCGACCCGCAGCTCGGACACGCCGCCAATCTCCTGTACATGATGACCGGCCGGAGGCCGACCCCGCTGGAGGAGAAGGTCATGGACGTGGCCCTCATCCTCCACGCCGACCACGGGATGAACGCCAGCACCTTCGCCGCCATGGTGGTCGCGTCGACCCTGTCGGACTTCTACTTCTCGGTGGGTTCCGGTATCGCCGCGCTCAACGGTCCCCTCCACGGAGGAGCCAACGAGGAGGTGGTGCGGACCCTGGAGAAGATCCAGCAGCACGGCGACGTCCGGCGGTGGGTGGAGACGACGGTGGGCGCCAAGGGGAAGATTCCCGGCTTCGGGCACCGCGTGTACAAGGCCTACGATCCCCGAGCCCGGGTCCTCGGGCCCATCGCCCGTCATTTGGCGCGCCACGACGGCGACGCGATGGCCCTGTTCGACGTCGCCCAACGGCTGGAGAAGGAGGTCGTGGGGCGCCTGGGGAAGAGCAAGCGGGTCTTCCCCAACGTGGACTTCTATTCCGGGATCGTCTACCGCTGCCTGGGGATCGACACGGAGATGTTCACGCCGATCTTCGCGGTGAGCCGGGTGGCCGGCTGGACGGCCCGGGTGCTGGAGTACCTACAGACCAACCGGATCTTTCGGCCGCGGGCTCGCTACGTGGGGGAATTCGGCAAGACCTACGAGCCCCTCGACGCCCGCTCCTGACGGGAGCCGACCTCGAGGGGGGCGCGACCCCGCGCCTTCCCGGCTAGGCGGGGCCCCCGAGCCCGATCCGGTCCGCCACCTGCCGCATCCCCTCGATCGTGTCCGCGATGAGTTCCTCGAGTTCGACCCCGAGCATCGCGGCACCCTTCTCGATCACAGTGCGGTCGACCCCCGCCGCAAACGCCTTGTCCTTCCACTTCTTTCGCACGCTCTTGACCGGGAGGTCCATCACGCTGCGCGAAGGGCGCACGAGGGCGGCCGCCGCCACCAGCCCCGTCAACTCGTCGACCGCGTAGAGGGTCTTCTCCATCGGGGTGCGGGGCTCCACGTCGGAGCAGATCCCCCACCCGTGGGAGAGCACGGCACGGACGTACTGCTCGGGCCACCCCGAGTCCCCCAGGATGGCAGCCGCGTGGCTCAGGTGCTCCTCGGGGAACCGCTCGTAGTCCACGTCGTGCACGAGCCCCACGACGCCCCACGCCTCCTCGTCCTCCCCCCGCTTCCGGGCTGCGTAGCGCATGACCGCCTCCACCGCGAGCGCGTGCCTGCGCAGCGCCTCACTCTGCACGTTCTCGCTCAGGAGCTTCCAGGCGTCTTCCCGCGTGGGTCGGTCCATGCTTCCTCCCTCCGGTGCTTCGGGCGCTTCGCGTCCCGGCTCCCGGTCCTATTCCCACACCTCCGCCCCGATTGCAAGCCGGGGGGAACGAAGGATCTCCAACCCTGGAGAGGAGCCAGCCCCGCGTGCTTGCCACGCGGTGCCGAGACGGTAGACTGGCGCGATTCCAACCGCGGAGGACGCCATGGACGCGCAAGTTCTCGACCCGGTCTGCGGAAAGCCCGTCGCGGCCGATTCCCCGTCCCCCTCGCTCCGCTGCGGGGAGGTGGTGCACTACTTCTGCTCCCAGGCCTGCCGGGAGAAGTTCGCCTCCCACCCGGAACGCAGACTCGCGGACTATGTCTACGACCTCGTCATCGTGGGAGGCGGCCCGGCCGGGATCTCGGCCGGCATCTACGCCGCCCTGTCGGGCCTGGACACCCTGTTCCTCACCAAGAGCCTGGGAGGCCAGGCCTGGGATTCGACCGCGGTGGTCAACTATCCCGGCTTCGAGCTCATCACCGGGCCCGAGCTCATCGACCGGTTCCGGCGGCAACTCTTCGAGAGCCTCAACCTCGCACACCAGATCTGCGCCGTCACGGCGATCGAGAAGTCCAGGGAGACCTTTCGAGTGGAGACGGGGGAAGGCGACACGTACCGCTCCCGCTCCGTGTTGTTGACCACCGGCATGCGAAGGCGGCGCCTGGGGGTCCCCGGGGAGGAGGAGTTCCGGGGAAGGGGCGTCATGGAGTTCCACGCCCTCGCCGCGCAGCGCTTCGCCGGCAAGGAAGTGGCCGTGGCCGGGGGGGGAAACTCGGCGGCCCAGGCCGCCCTCGGCCTGGCCGAGAACGGGGCCCGCGTGACGCTGGCGAGCCGATCCTACCGGGCGGATCCCTACCTCCAGGAGAAGGTGGCCGCGCGGGAAGACATCGTCGTCCTCCGCAACCGGGAGCCGATCCGCATCGAAGGGGAGCAGCGGGTGGAGGTGTTCGTCGTGCGCAACCTGGATACGGGGGCCGAGGAAGTGGTCCCGGTGGAGGCGGTGTTCGTCGAAGTGGGCCTCGTGCCGAGCAGCGACCTGGTGCGCGACCTCGTTCACGTCAACGACCGGGGCGAGGTGGAGGTCGACCGGAACTGCCGCACGGGCCTCCCGGGGCTCTTCGCGGCCGGCGATGTTACGAACACCTTCGGAAAGCGGATCCTCATCTCCGCCGGCGAGGGCGCGAAGGCCGTCCTCGCCGTCTCGCAGTACCTGGAGAGCCGCAAGCGGGAGAACTGACCGGCGGCCTTACCCCGCCGGCGGTTCCCGCCCGCCCAGGCCGGCCCGGACGCGCTCCCAGTCGAACAGGGGCCCCGGGTCGCGCTTCCGCCCGGGGGAGACGTCTTCGTGTCCCACGATGCGCTCGGCGAGAATCCCCGGGTGCCCTTCCACGAGGTCCCGGAGCACCCGCCCGAGGGCCTCGTACTGGGCCTCGGTGTACCCGTTCTCCTCGTCCCCCTCCAGTTCGATCCCCACGGAGAACCGGTTCACGTCGGGGACGCCCTCGAGGCAGCTCTCGCCGGCGTGCCATGCCTTGAGGTCGGTATCCACGAACTGGGTCACGCGCCCTTCCCTCTCGACCAGGAAGTGCGCCGACACCCGCAGATCGACGATCTCGGGAAAGAACGGGTCGCCGGCCGGGTCCAGGCGGTTGAGGAAGAAGTCCTCCACGTGCCCGCTCCCGAAACGACCCGGCGGAAGACTGATGTGGTGGATGACCACCGCATCCACCGCCCACCCCTCCCGCGAGGAACGGTTCGGGCTGGGCAGATAGCGGGCCCAGGGCAGGATCACGGCGTCATCCCGCGCCGGCAGCGCGACGCTTGCGCGCCAGGACCCTGGCGAGGATCGAGAGCCCGGAACCGGCCATCCAGAGGGTGGCGGCCCCGAGCGCGAGCCGGTATACCGCGCCGGCCGTGCCGCCCCCGTGGTGCAGTCGAAGCGACACGACGTACGGGGAGTGGGCCTCGAAGGAAGGCTCCAGCCACCCCAGTGCGGCCAACGCCGTCTCTGCGCTCATCCACAACCCGCTCAGCGTCTGCAGGGCCAACAGCACCCCCAGCCCCCCGCCCACGCGCCTGTGCCAGGTCCGAACCGTGAGTTCTTTCACCTTCGTCCTCCTCTGCCCGCGAGCATCGTTCCCCGGCGTCCCGGTCCGTCACCCTTCCGCTCTCCCCACCGTGCCGCGGGCCCCCGGCTCGAGACGGTCCCGGAGGTAGTCTCCCAGCACGTTGATCCCCAGCACGGTCCCCATGATCGCCAGTCCCGGGAACAGGGCGAGGTGGGGAGCGAAGAGCAGGTAGTCCACCCCCTGGCTGAGGGTGGCGCCCCACGTGGGAACGTCCTGGGGCCCGAGCCCGAGAAACGACAGGCTCGACTCGGCCAGGATCGTGCCCGCGACGGAGAACGTGGCCTGCACGGCGAGCGGCGCCGCCAGATTCGGGAGGACGTGCTTCCAGGCGACACGCCCCACCCCCGCCCCGAGAACACGAGCCGCGACGACGAAGCCCCGGGAGCGCAGGGACAGGACTTCTCCGCGCACCAGTCGGGCAAAGCCGACCCAGCCCAGGAGGGTGAGGGCGAGGATCACGTTTCGGAGGCTCGGCCCGAGCACGCCCGTCAGGGCGATTGCCAGCAGGATGCCCGGGAACGCGAGAAGCACGTCCACCACCCGCATCACTGCCTCGTCCACCCAGCCCCCGGCGTAGCCCGAGAGGAATCCCACCGCCGTCCCGATCACCAGGCTCACGCCGACGACCAGCAACCCGACGGTCATGCTCACCCGCCCGCCGTGCAGGAGTAGGGAAAGCACGTCCCGGCCCAGTTTGTCCTGGCCGAGGGGGTGCGCGAGGCTCGGGCCCTCGAGCCCGGCCGGCAGGTCGATCGCCCGCGGGGCGTAGGGACTCAACTGCGTGGCGAAGAGCGCTCCCAGGCCCAGCAGCAGGAGGAACCCCACCGCGACGAGCAGGAACGTGCGCCCGCCCGGAAACGGGAACCGGGCTCGACGAACTCCCCTCCGGCGCCTCCCGGCGCTCACGATCGCACCCGAGGGTCGGCGAGGCGGTAGAGGAGGTCCGCGAGCAGATTCGCCCCCACGTAGCCCAGGCTGATCACCAGCACGCAACCCTGGGCCAGCGGGTAGTCCCTCCCCTGCAGTGCCTGGAGTAGGAGGGTCCCGATCCCGGGCCACGCGAAGACCGCCTCGGTGACCACGGCTCCGGACAGGAGACTGCCCAGCTGCAGACCCAGGATCGTGATCACCGGCAGGCACGCGTTTCGCAAAGCGTGGACCCAGACCACCCGGCCCTCTCCCACCCCCCTCGCCCGGGCCGCCCGCAGGTAGTCGCTGCCGAGCACCTCGAGCAGGCTCGACCTCAGCATGCGCGACAGGACCGCGGCGAGGGCCGTGCCGAGGGTCACCGCCGGCAGCACCACGCTGGTCCAGACCTCCCGGCCCGACACCGGAAACCAGCGCAGGTGGACCGAGAATGCGAGGATCAGCAGAGGACCGAGCCAGAAGTTCGGCATCGAGACGCCGATCAGGCTCGCCACGAGGCTGCCGCGGTCGAGCACGGTATCGCGGCGCGTCGCCGCCAGGACCCCGAGGGGCAACGCGACCGCGAGGGCGACGACGAGGGCCCCGCCCGCCAGCTGCGCGGTCGCCGGCAGTCGCCCGGCGATCACCTCCGACACCGGCTTGCGGTGGGCAAAGCTCCGCCCCAGGTCCCCGTGCGTGAGGCCGGCGAGGTACGAGACGTACTGGTCCCAGAGGGGGCGGTCCAGCCCCAACTCGGCACGAAGGGCGGCCTTGTCCCCGGGGCGCGCCGTCTCCCCGAGCATGACGTCCACGGGGTCGCCCGGCACCACGTGCAGGAAGGCGAACACCAGGGTCACCACCCCGAACACCGTCGGGACCAGGGTCACGAATCGACGGCGGATCACGGCGCGGGCTCCGGCGCCACGCGCGCCAGGCTCGTGTACTCCCCGCCCGGAAGCGCTTCGAAGCCCACGTATCCCTTTCGGAGCACGATCACGTTGTCGAGCCACCACAGGCTCGTGTACACGGCGTCCCGCGCCACCCGCTCCTGGACGCGCGCGTAGAGTTCCCGGCGCCCCTCGGGGTCGAACTCGAGCCGGCTGCCGGTCGAGCCAGGAGTCCACCTGCGGGTCGCGGTAGCGCCCCCGGTTGGCTCCGGCGGGCGGAACGGACGACGAGTGGAACAGGTAGTGCAGCGCGTCCGGGTCGCTCAAGCCGACCCACCGCAGGCTCATCATCTGGAAGTTCCCGCTCTTCACGTCGGCGAAGAAGGTCCCCCACTCGAAGCTGCGCACCTCCACCCCCACCCCCACCCGGCTCAACTGCTCCGCGATGATCCTGGCGATCTCGACCGCCGTCTTGTCGGTGCTCGTCTTGTAGGAAAGGGTGAACCGCACGCCCGGCCCTTCCCCGTCGGGATCCGGGAAGCCGGCCGCGTCCAGGAGCTCCCGGGCCGTTCGCGGATCGTGAGGCACAGGAGCGACCCCGGGCGCGTACGCCCAGTGCTCCGGCGGGAAGATGCCGGTGGCGGGCCGCGCCAGGCCGTCGAGCCCGTAGTCGATCAGCTGCCTTCGATCCAGCGCCAGCGCGATGGCCCTCCGCACGCGAACGTCCCCGACGAGCGGGTCCTCGAGATTGTAGCCGAGGTACTGGTAGGACGTTCCTGGCCCCACGAGCACACGGAGGCCGGGGTCGCGGCCCAGGAACTTCACCGCGTAGGGGGGAACGGCGTTCTGGAGGAGGTCGATGCCCCCGGAGCGGGCCTCCAGCAGGCGGGTCGTCGCGTTGGACACGATGCGGAAACGGACCCGGTCGAGCGCCGGGCGGCCGGAGAAGTGTCCTTCGAAGGCCTCGAGCAGCAGGTCTTCGCCGGGGCGGTAGGCGGCGAGGCGGAACGGCCCGGTTCCGACCACCTCGTCTCCCAGGTCCGGCCGGGAAGCCACGCGTGCCGGCAGCACGCCCATCGTCAACTGGAAGGGGAGCGAGACGTAGGGTTCCCGGAGGCGGAAGACGACCGTTTCATCGTCCGGGGCCTCCACCGCCTCCACCGCAGCCAGTGCCCCGGCACCGGGGCACCCGTGGCCCGGGTCCATCACGTAGCGATAGGTGGCCACCACGTCCGCGGCGCGAAGCAGCGTGCCGTCGTGGAATCGCACGTTGCGCCGGAGGCGGAAGCGGTGGGTCCGCGGATCGGGGGTCTCCCAGCTCTCGGCGAGGTCGGGCCGGAACTCGCCGGAGGAGGCCTGCACCAGAAGCCCGTGGAAGAGCAGGGGCGCTATCCGCACGCCGTGGGCGTCCGCCACGTAACGGGGATCCAGCGTCGAGGGAGCACCCTCGATGCCCACCCGGAACTCGCCGGGCGGGCGGGTCGCTCCCCGGTCGCACGCAACCGGCAGGAAGGCGAGGGCCAGCAGGAGAAGAAGCCGCACCATCGGCGGATTGTAGTACACGCCTCGGACCACCCGCCACCGGGCCGCGCCAAGGACTTTGACGGACCCGGCTCCTTCGGCTAGCTAGGTCGGCGAGACGATCACCCCTCGTTCCCGAGGAGTCGGCCCGATGTCCGAGCCCCGCCCCGTCCCCCAACTGTGGAGGGAAGCCACGAACCTCGCCCCCGAGTCCCTCGGTGGCCGCACTCTCGACTGGTCCCGGATGCCGTCTCCGTTCAAGGAGTATCCCGACGCCGACAGGATCGCCCTGCCCTCCCCCGCGCCTCCTCCACCGGGCTCCCCGGGTCTCCAGACCCTGCTCGCCTCCCGCCGGTCCCGGCGCGACTTCGCGGCCCGCTCCGTCCCGCTGGAGCAGGTCGCCCTTCTCCTCTGGGCATGCCAGGGCGTCACCGCCCGCCACGGCGATCACCTGCTCCGCACCGCGCCGTCGGCCGGAGCCCTCTACCCCTTCGAGACGTACGTCTCGCTCCAGGGCGTCGACGGCGTCGAGCCCTGCCTCGCGCATCTCCACGTCCCCACGTTCCAGTTGGAGGTCGTGCGCCGCGGCAACGCGGGGCGCGCCCTGGCGCTGGCGTGCCTCGCCCAGGGATTCGTCGCGCGCGCGGCGCTCGTGGTGGCATGGACCGCGGTCCTGCCCCGCTGCGCCTGGAAGTACGGGGACCGGGCGCTGCGCTACCTGGGGCTCGACCTGGGTCACGTGTGCCAGAACCTCGCCCTGGCTGCCGAGGAGCTCCACCTGGGGTGCTGCCCGGTGGCCGCCTTCTTCGACGACGAGCTCAACCGCGTCCTCGGCGTGGACGGCGAGGACGAGTTCGCCTACTACCTGGCGGCGGTGGGGCCTCTCAGGGCGCCCTGACCCCCTCGTCGGGCCGGTACGCGCTGTGCGGGCTCGCCGTCCGTCACGGCTCCCCGCTTGACCGCCGTACGCTCGGGCGTAGAATGGCGACCCTTCCCGGTCATCGCCGCCCCGGCTCCCGAGGAGCTGCCCGCCTTGCGCCTCCTTCCCTTCGGCTCCCTCCTGGAGCGCACCCTCCACCCCAACCAGGTGCTGGTCCTGTCCTTCGTCGGGGTGATCTTGGGGGGCACGGTTTCCCTCATGATGCCCGCTGCCTCCGTCGGGGCTCCCCTGGGGTTCGTCGACGCCCTGTTCACGGCGACCTCGGCCACGTGCGTCACGGGCCTCGTGGTCGTGGACACGGGCACATACCTGTCGGGTTTCGGCCAGGGCGTGGTCCTCGCTCTGATCCAGCTCGGCGGCCTCGGGATCATGACCTACTCCAGCGTGTTCCTCCTCGTGCTGGGACGCGGCCTCTCCTTCCGGGGCCAGGCCCTGCTCGAGGAGACGCTCGGACGCAAGCAGCGTACGACGGCTCAGCGGCTGGTGAGGGACGTCTTCCTGTACACCGTTCTGATCGAGGCGGCGGGCGCGCTGCTGCTCACCGGCGTGTTCGCTCGGTCGAGGCCCCTCGGCGAGGCGGTGTACCACGGCGTCTTCCACAGCGTGTCGGCCTTCTGCAACGCCGGGTTCTCCCTGTACGCAACGAGCCTCATGGAGTACCGGGCCGACTGGGGCGCGAACTTGACGGTCATGGGGTTGATCGTGCTCGGCGGCCTGGGATTCACCGTGCTCGAGGACCTTGCGGAGGCCTGGTCCTCCTGGCGTTCCGGTTCACCCGTCCGCCTGCGGCTCCACACCAAGGTGGTGGTCCTCGCCAGCGCCGGCCTCGTGCTCGGGGGAGCGGCCTGCATCCTGGTCTTCGAACGGGGCAACGCCCTGGCCGGGCTGCCCGCCGGAGAGAGGGTTCTCGCCAGCCTCTTCCAGTCCGTGACCGCGCGGACGGCGGGGTTCAATACGCTCGACTACGGACGGTTGACCAATGCGACGCTGTTCCTCAGCATCCTCCTCATGTTCGTCGGCGGCAGCCCCGGGTCCTGCGCCGGCGGGATCAAGACGACCACCTTCGTCGTGGTTGCCGGGCTGTTCCGCGACCGCTTCCTGGGCCGGCGGCGGGTCAGCCTGTTCCGCCGCACCCTGCCCGAGGGGACCGTCGCGCGCTCGGTGACCATCACCACGGCCTCCTTCGCGTTCGTCACGGTGCTCATCTTCTTCCTTCTCGGCACGGACCTGGCCGCGGTACCCCACGGGGACGCCGGCGGCCGGTTCCTCGACCTGTTCTTCGAATCGGTCTCGGCCTTCGGCACCGTGGGGCTCTCCACGGGGATCACCCCGACCCTCTCGCCGGTCGGCAGGGTCCTGATCACCGTCGCGATGCTGGTCGGGCGCCTCGGCCCCCTGACCATGGCCATGGCGGCCGGGATGCGCGGCGAGCGGGGGCGTTTCCAGTACGCGGAAGAAAACCTGATGGTCGGGTGACGCGATGAGGCGCTTCGTAGTGATCGGACTGGGAAGCTTCGGGATGGGCGTGGCCCTGGAACTGGCACGCCTGGGGCAGAAGGTGACGGCGGTGGACGCCAACCCCGACAAGGCGCGGGATGCCCAGGCCCACGTGGACCAGGCCCTGGTCGCCGACGCGACCGAGCGGGAGAGCCTCGAGGCGATCGGCACCGCCGAGGCGGACGCGGCGGTCGTGAGCCTCGGGGGACGCCTCGACACCTCCATCCTCGCGGTGCTGCACCTCTCCCGTCTGGGCGTCCGCGAGATCGTCGCCAAGGCGCTGAGCTCCGAGCACGCGGAGATCCTGAGCCGGGTGGGCGCCACGCGGGTGGTCTTCCCCGAGAAGGAGACCGCGCGCCGCGTGGCCCTGCGCCTCAGTTCCCGCGGAGTCCTGGACTACCTGACCCTGGACTCCGGCTTCAGCATCGTGGAACTCGCGCCGTCCAAGGCGATGGTCGGCAAGACCCTGGCCGACCTCGACCTGGTGCGGAGAGCCGGCGTGCAGGTCCTGGCGGTGCGCGAACTGGTTCCGGAGCGCATCGTCATCGCCCCGAGCGGGGGGCAAGTGCTCAAGGACAGCGACATCCTCGTGGTGCTGGGCGCCGAGGATGCGCTGCGCGAACTGCGGGAGTCGTGAGATGGAGAGGCGGCGCTTCGTGGTCGTGGGTCTGGGCGGCTTCGGCTCCCACGTGGCCCGCTACCTGTACGAGATGGGCCACGACGTCCTCGCGGTGGACCACCACCGGGCCGCCGTGGAGGAGATCCAACCCTTCTGTTCCCGGGCCGCGCTCGCCGACGCGGCGAATCGGGACGACCTCGAGGCCGCCGGCGTGCAGGGCGCGGACGTGGGCATCGTGGGGCTCGGGACGAGGATGGACAGCTCCATCCTCGCCACCCTGTTCCTGAAGGAACTGGGGGTGAAGGAGATCCTCGTGAAGGCCATCTCCCACGACCACGGCCGCATCCTCTCGCGGATCGGGGCCACGGAGGTGATCCACCCCGAGCGCGACGTGGCCCACCGGCTCGCCGAGAACCTGGCGGAGCCCGACCTCCTGGAGCGGCTCCCCTTCCTGGAGGGGTACGCCCTGGTGGAGATCCGCGCGCCCCGCGCCTTCTGGGGCAGCACGCTCGCGAAGACCGCGCTGCGGCAGCAGCACCGGCTCTCGGTCGTGCTCGTCAAGCGCGGCGGCGGGACCGAGGAAGAGACGCTGCTGGCGACCGGGGAACTCGAACTCCGGCAAGGAGACCGACTGGTGGTGCTGGCCCGGGGAGAGGACGTGGATCGGTTCCGCGAGGAACACCCCGAGTGAGGCGCGCCGGCCCGCCCCGGGTGGTTCAGGCGCCGTGGGCGCGGAACGTCCCCCGGAAGTCCTCGAGGCGCTCGAAGCCCTGCCCTTCCAGGTAGTCCCGGATCCCCGCACAGATCTCCCGTCCCGCCCACGGGCGCACGAAGTTCACCGTGCCGATCTGGACCGCGGCAGCCCCAAGGCAGAGGAACTCCAGCGCGTCCCGGGCCTCCCAGATCCCCCCGAGCCCCACCACCGGCACCCGCACCTCCTGGAGCACCTCCCAGGTCATCCGGAGCGCCACCGGCTTCACGGCCGGCCCGGAGAGCCCCCCGGTGACGTTGGCGAGCGCGGGCCTGCGCCGGTCCAGGTCCACCGCCAGGCCGGTCAGCGTGTTGATGAGGCTGAGGACGTCGGCGCCACCCTCCACGGCGGCCCGGGCCAGTGCGCGGATGTCGGTCACGTTGGGGGAGAGCTTGACGATGAGCGGCAGCGTCGTCGCTCGGCGCACGGCCTCGACCACACGGGAGGTCAGGGCCGGGTTCGTGCCGAACGCGATCCCGCCGGCCTTCACGTTGGGGCAGGAGATGTTCATCTCGAGGGCGGCCAGCCCCGGGACCGCCGTGAGCCGCTCCGCACACCGCCGGTACTCCTCCTCCGTGTTGCCGAAGAAGTTGGCGATGACCGGCACCCCGGCTTCCCGGAGGAACGGCATCTTCTCCCGCTCGAAGGCTTCCACGCCCACGTTCTGCAGGCCGATGGCGTTGAGCATCCCGGCGCGGGTCTCGACGATGCGGGGCACCGGGTTGCCCGCCCGCGGCTCCAGGCTCAGCCCCTTCACCACGACGGCGCCGAAGCACCTCAAGTCCAGGTACGGCGCGAACTCCTCGGCGTAGCCGAAGGTGCCCGAGGCGGCGATGACCGGGTTGCTCAGGGTGAGCGGGCCGACCCGGGCGGTGAGGTCCATGGGGTCCCCTGGGGGCGGAGGGTCCTGCGGGAAGCTCGAACGGCTCGTCGGCCGCCGAGAGGGGCGGATTCTAGCGGTCCGCCCGAGGGACGGTCAAGCGAGGGCCTCGGCTCCGGCGGGGCGGGAACCCTGCGGAAAGCAGCCGAGGGCGGCCACGGGGCCGCCCTCGGCAACGCCCTCCGGGGGCGCGTTTCCCTATTCCTTGTGGCACTCGTTGCACTTCAGCTTCTTCACTCCCTCGTCGCTGCGGTGGCACGACCAGCACTTCCCGACGTCCTTGGCGTGGGCCGCGTCCTGCAGTTTCGGAGTCTCGCCCTCGGCCTCGGCCTTGTGGCACTCGCCGCAGTTGAACTTGCCCTCGCCCGCCTTGTGGTGGCAGCTCTCGCACGCAAAGCCCTCCCCCGCGTGCTTGGCGTGGTCGAAGCTCACCGGCGCCTTCTTCCCGAAGTTGGTCACCTGGATCGGGCCTCCGGGCGGGTCGGCGGCCAGCCCGATCCCGGCCACGAGCAGGGCAGCGCAGAGAAGCGAGGCGGTTCGGATCGCGTGTCGCATCGGATTCCTCCTGTGGAGTATTGGGCGGAACATCCCGCCGGTCTGCCCCCTACATACGTCCGATTCCGGCCCCCCGCTATCCACATCGGGCCGCGTGCGGCCCGGAGTCGGCCCGACGCGGGGCCGCACGGGGCTGCGCCGGGTGACTTTCGGCGCCTCTTCTGATAGGGTCTCGCCGCCCGTCCACCTTCGCGCCGCTCCCGGGGCGGCGTGGTTCCGTCGGCGGAGAAGCCCCCTTGGAAGCTCCCTACCGCTCGCCCCCGACCGTGAAGCTCGACGGCGACAAGGTCCGCCGGATCCGTGAGGAGAAGAACCTCACGCAGTTGTATGTGGCGGAGGTGGCCGGGGTCAGCGTGGACACCGTGAGCCGGTGGGAGAACAACCGCACGCCGGCCGTCAAGAGGGAGAACGCCCTGGCCCTCGCGCGGGCCCTCGAGGTGGATCTCCCCGAAATCCTGGAGGCGGAGCCTCCGCCGGTGGCGGGGACGGCCCCCGCCCAGCGCAGGTTGAGCCCTTGGGCCGTTGCGGGAGGGCTCGTGCTGCTCGGGGCGGCTTGGGCGCTGTGGAGGGCGCTTGCACCCGCAGGCCCGATCGTGGAAGCCCGCAGGCGCCTGCCCGCCTACACGCCGCCCGGTTCGAGCGTTCCGGTCCTGCTCGAGGTGCGGAGCGAGAGCCGCGAAGCCTTCAAGGTGGTCGTCCGGGAGACCCTGCCCCCGGGATGGGAGATGGCGGGCGCGACCGTGGCTCCCGATCAGGGGCCCGACGCGGGGGGGACCGCGAAGTGGATCCTGCCGATCGAGGAGGGCGCGGCTCGGATCGCCTACCTCGTGCGCAGCCGGCCGGGTGCGCCGGAGGGAACCGCCTCCCGCTTCGAGGGAGAGGTCGTCCCCCCCGGGAGGCGGCCCGGGAAGGCGCCCATCCGCGGCGAAACCCGCATCGACCTGGAGTACGTCCACTGGGCCGACCAGAACGGGGACTTCCACATCAGCGACGCGGAGGTGCTCGACGCCCTGGAGCGCGTCGAGGCAGCCCACGCGCTGGGGATCGACGCCTCGGACCTGAGGGATCTCTGGGGGGCACCCGAGTACTCGTGGGACCGCGGCCGGAACGCCTTTCTCCCCGTGGCCGGCCCCTGACGCCGGGGTGAGCGCCCCGGGAGCGGGTCAGGGCGGGAACACCCGTTCCAGGAGGCGGTCCAGCGGAAAGGCTTCGTGGAACAACGCCTTGGCCTTCTCGAAGTCGTAGTCCTCCGTCCGTTCGAACAACTCTTCCGCCCGGTCGGTCACCTGCTCCGTTTCGAGGCGCCGGACCTCGTCCCAGGCCGTCTCCGCCAGCCAGACCGGTTCCAGGTCTTCCGACAGGAAGGCGAAGCGGAGGACCTCCTGCCCTGCGAGGCGCCGGAGCAGCCCCCGGTCTTCGTCGCCGACGACGTCGAAGTACACTTCTCCCGCCAGTTCCCCCACGCGGTCGTCGCCGGAGCGCACCACCAGACACACCACCGGACCGTGCGCCGTCGCGTGCACCGCCCAACCCGCGGCCACCTTCGCCCGACTTTCCCGGAGGGAACCGACGACGTCTCCCGTCGACTTCACCACGACCACGGCCTCCGGCCCCCGCCCCAGTTCCAGTTCGAGGCAGAGCACCGCGAAGGGCTGCTGACGGAGGAACTCCAGCGTCTCCGGATTCACGTTCATCTCCCACCCTCCTCCATCGCCCCGGCACCCGCACTCCTGAAGAAGGCCTCCAGGTACGACGAGAACTCCTCTGCCCGCCCCAGGCACAGGATGTGATCGGCGCCCCGGAGCATCGCGAGGCGGGCGCCCGGAATCCCGGCGGCGAAGGTCCTCTGGTGTGCCGGTGGTGCGAGCCAGTCCCGCGAGCCTCCCACCACCAGGGTCGGGACCCCGACCTCCCCGAGCCGCGGCCTGAGGTCGACGAGCGCGAGTCTCCGGTAGAGACGCAGCATGCTCCGCCGGTCGGCCTTCGCCACCATGTCCAGGACCTGGGCCTTGAGCGCCGTGTCCCGGCAGTGGCGGAGGAAGCCCCACAGAACGGACTTCTCGAAGAGGTCCATCGCCCGCTCGCCCCCGAGGCGGGCGAAGGCGAGCGCGATCGGCTTTCGGATGCCCCGCCCCCAGCACGGAGACGAACAGCACAGGGCGAGGCGGGTCACCAGGGAGGGGTGACGGAGCGCGAGGAGCAGGGCCACCGTTCCCCCCATCGAGTACCCTGCGATCCCGGCCCCTTCCATGCCCCGAGCCCGCATCCCCTCCGCCACCCAGTCGGCGAGCTCTTCCGGCGTCTCCGGCCCGGGACCCGGGCGAGGAGCCCCGTCGAACCCCGGGAGGTCCGGAGCCCACAGGTGGCCCACTTCCTGCATTGCGGCCGTCTGCAACGCCCACATCCGATGGTCCACCCCCAGGCCGTGGATCAGCACGAGGGAAGGACGCGCGTCGCCCTTCCGATGCCGGAGGTCCGAGGTGTCCCGGAAAACGCTCGTCACGTCGGTCCTGCTCCTTTCCGTGCTCCTCGCCTCGTCGGCGCCGGGCAACGAGCCGGGAGATGCGTCATCTCCCGCAAGCGGCCTGGTCCGGGTGGGAGATATGGCGCCGGACTTCACCCTCGAGACGTTGGAAGGAAGCACCGTCCGCCTCTCGGAGCTCCTGGGCGGCCAACCCGTGGTGCTCCTCTTCTGGAGCTACTTCTGCTTCCCGTGCCAGAAGGAGGTCCCCGACATCGACGCTCTCTACCGGGAACTCGGCGCGGAGAAGGTGCGGCTGATCGGCATCTCCCTCGACGGGCCTCAATACGACGGGAAGGTCCGGCCCTTCCTGGCCGAGAAGGGAATCTCCTTCCCCAACGCCTACGATCGGGAGACCGAGCAGTTCTTCGAGGTTGCGGAGCGCTACGGCGTGGTCGGAACGCCGACGCTCTTCGTCGTCGACCCCCAGGGGCGCGTCCGCTTCATCCACCTGGGCCGGGTCGAGGGCCCCATCCTCTCCGGGATCATCGACGGGGCCCGGGACCAGACCTTCTGCCCCGAGATCGTGAAGCCGTCCGCAGGGCGCTGAACCCGTTCCGTCCGCCCCGATCGCTTCGTTCCGCTCGTCCCGAACCTCACGGCGCGAAGGGCTCCGCCGGCGAGCCGCCCCCGCCGCCCAGGCTCACCGCCCGGTCCAGCAGGGTGCGCACCGCGTTCTCCCCGTCCTCGCCCAGTTCGATCGAGTACCGGTTCACGTAGAGGCCGATGTGCTCCCGCAGCACCTCGTCGTCAATCTCCTGCGCGTGCCGGCGCACGTATTCCATGGGTTCGTCGGGATGGGCCAGCGCGTACTCGACGCTGCGGCGCAGGATCCGTTCCACGGTTCGCGGTTCGACACCTGCGACGTCGCGGCGCAGGACGATCCCGCCGAGCGGGATGGGGAGGGCCGTCTCCCGCTCCCACCACGCCCCGAGGTCCTCCACCTCCTCCAGCCCGTGGCTGCCGTAGGTGAAACGCCCCTCGTGGATGATCACCCCGGCCCCCACCCGGCCTTCCGCCACCGCGGGCATCACCTCGTGGAACACCATGGGGACGGCCTTCACGGCCCGCCCTGCCCGCAGCCGCAGGAGAAGGCTCGCCGTGGTGTGCTCCCCGGGCACCGCGATGGGCCCTTCCAGGAAGGTCTCGAGGGCTCCGCGCTCCCTCGCGACGACCAGCGGGCCGCAGCCCCACCCCAGGGCGCCGCCCGAGCGCAGGCACCAGTAGCGGTCCACCAACCGGCCGAGGACCCCGTAGCTCACCTTGGTCACGGGAAGGCGGGCCTCGAGGGCCCATCGGTTGAGCGTCTCCACGTCCGCGAGAACCGGCTCGAAGAGCAGGCCCTCCCGGTCGACCCGCCCGTGGACCAGGGCGTAGAAGAGGAACGTGTCGTTCGGGCAGGGGGAGTACCCCAGTTGCAGCGTCTTCACCGCGGCCCTCCCGCTACGGCCGGTCGGAGCAGGTACGCCAGCAACGCTTCCTGGGCGGCTCCGGCAGCCTCGGCGACCCTCCAGGAACCTCGGTCCCGGGGGCCCACGAGGTTGGAGACGCCCCGCACCTCCCCGTAGCGGATCCCCCGTGCTACCGCCGCGTGGGCATAGGCGGCGCCTTCCATGGTCTCGCAGACCCCCCCGAAGCGGCTCGCGAGCCAGCGGGCGCGCTCCACGGTGCCGGTCACCGTGGAGACGGTGACGAAGGCACCGGCCACGCCGGCCCCACCCGCAGCCGCCAGTAGGCCCGCGGCGACGTCGGGGTCCACCGGAAACCGGTTGAACAGGGGGCCTCCCGGACCCTCCCACAGGGGCAAGCCGGTCTCCTCCATCCCCCGGAAGCCGTCGGAGGCCTCGACCCCTTCGTCCCCGTAGCACTCGGCAGTGGCCACGGCCACGCCCCCGACGTCGAGCCCCGTGCCGGCGTAGGCTCCGCCCACTCCGACGCCCAGGAGCAGCCGAACGTCCCACCGGGCCAGGACCGCCCCCAGGGCAAGGCCCGCGTTGGTCTTCCCCACCCCCGTCGCCAGAAGTCCTGCGGCACGCCCACCCAAATCCCCTCGCAGGAAGCGGCGGCCTCCCGAGGAATCCTCCCGGGGGGCCACCAGGGCGGCCTCGATCGCCTCCTGCTCCCCGCGCGTGGCGGACACCACCAGGACGTCCAGGAATCCACTCACGTGGTGTCCTCGGGCGGCGCGTGGTACGGACAGCGCCCCCCGCCCGCCTCCGGGGGGCACAGCGGGGCGATCAGGGGGTCCCGGCACCCGTAGTGGTAGGGGTAGGGGTGGGCGTAGGCGGAAAGCACCACGTGCTCCACCTCCTCGACCGCGAGGGGCTCCTCGTTGCCCTGATTCCAGAGGATCAGTCGCGTCTGCGCGTCCTCCGGGCTCAGCCCGCCCTCCCGGAACCAGGAAGCGAGCCGGATCGCCACGTTGTTCCGTTGCCCCACCGGAGCGCCCTGCCGGAGCAGCGCGAGCCTCGCGCCGCACCCCGTCACGGCAGCCCCGGGGAGTCCGGCCGGAGGCGGGCGCGGCGACGCCCGTCGGCTCCGCGCCGCGACCTCCTCCACGATCGCCTTCAACCGCTCCGAGGGAGGCGGAGCGTCCTCCCAGAGCAGCCCCGTCGGGTCGACGCCTTCGAGGGGCCTCGGCACCCGGGCCAAGGCGCGCACTGCTTCCCCGTCCAGGTCGCGGAGTTCTTCGAGCGTCATCGGCACCTTGAACAGCCTCGTCGCCTCGTGGCGGGTGTTCGGCAGCCGCAGCAGCCGCACCCTGTCGCCGAGGCTCAGGTCGAGCGGGCCTCGCGGCCCGAAGCCGAGCTCCCGCCCCAGCCTCCGGGTCAGGCGGTGGAGCACCACGGGGACCGCGAGGGAGGGCGCCGGGGCCAGGAAGGCCCGGGTGT
Organism: uncultured delta proteobacterium; assembly: GCA_963707045.1. Classification (GTDB taxonomy): domain Bacteria; phylum Desulfobacterota; class Deferrisomatia; order Deferrisomatales; family JACRMM01; genus CAZGRT01. The sequence goes on along the minus strand of CAVPOV010000024.1, from coordinate 48,952 downwards.
CCAAGGTCACGTGGAAGCCCTTCTTCCCGCTGAAATAGATTCGAAGACCGTGCTCCGCCACGCCCCACGCCCCGGTGAGCCGCTCCACGATGGCGCGGGCGGCCCGCAGCGCCGCCTCGAGCTCGGCGGCATCCACGTCCAGCGGCCAGATCGGCGCGTAGACCGGCCCGTCGTAGCCCGCGACCGAGGGGCGTCGCCCCCGCCGGTGTGTCCGGGCGTACTCGGCCAGGGTGTGGTCGTAGAGATAGAAGGTGGAGTAGCAGCCCAACCGGCCGTAACGTTCGACCAGCGCCGGGACCGAGTCGACCGCCACCACGCAGTTGCGAAACCCGGGACGCCGCCGGGCGGCGAAGTCCACGAAGCGGAACCCCTCGGGCCGGCCCGTGCCTCCCGGAGGGGGCGCGGCGGGGCCCGCCGAGCGCCCCAGGAGCCGGGCCTCCCTGGCCACCGGTTCACGCCGCCTCGGGAACGGGCGCCTCCCGTGCGACCATGGGCTGGTTGCAGCAGAGCAACTCCATGGATTCCGGGGCGCCGCGCAGCACCGCGACCTCGCTGCCGCACACCGGGCACCGCAACACCGGCGCCCGATCCCTGGGCTCCATCGGGCGGTTGCAGCAGTGCATGTCCAGGCCTTGGGAGGCCGCCCGGATGACGAGGACCTCGGAGCCGCACACGGGGCAGCGGTAGCGCTGTCCCAGACGCACGGGTGCCTTCACCGGCGCGTCTCCACGGGCGCCATGGGCTTCCCGTGGCATCGGGGCTCCAGGTTCCCCGTGCCGCCCTTGATCACCATCACCATGTTGGAGCACTCCCGGCAGCGGTAGGCGCTCCCCACGCCGATGCGCCAGGCTTGGAGCCAATCGTCCGTCGTCCATTCGGGGGTCGAGAAGTTGTCCGCCATGGAACACCTCCGTTCGTGTCTTCGCTATATACCACGCGGTTCCCCACCCCTTCCAGGAGCCGCCCAACGCAGCCTCCGGGCGCGCCGCGGGCCCGGTCGTTGACCGACTTTTCCCCGGTTGCTATCATCCGCCGTCCCGAAATCCGCAAGGAGAAACCGATGTCCCACCACGTCCTCGACGTCCTCGCCGACCGCGGCTTCCTGGAGCAGACCACCGACGAGACGCAGCTGCGCGAACTGCTCGCGAAACCCACGACGTGCTACGTGGGGTTCGACCCCACGGCTTCGAGCCTGCACGTCGGACACCTGCTCCCCGTGATGGGGCTCGCGCACCTGCAGCGGGGCGGGCACCGGCCCATCGCCCTCCTCGGGGGCGGCACGGCCCTGATCGGGGACCCCTCGGGGAAGACCGAGCTGCGCAAGATGCTCACCCGGGAGGAGATCGAGGCCAACGGGGTCGGGATCAAGGAGCAACTCTCCCGGCTGCTGGACTTCGGCCGCGGGGCGCATGCTCCTCAACAACGTCGACTGGCTGGCGCCCCTCAACTACATCGAGTTCCTCCGGGACGTCGGGCATCCACTTCTCGGTGAACCGCATGCTCGCGGCCGAGTCCTACCGGCAGCGGCTGGAAACAGGCCTGAACTTCATCGAGTTCAACTACATGCTCCTGCAGGCCTACGATTTCCTGGTGCTCAACCAGCGCCACGACTGCACGGTCCAGATGGGCGGCAACGACCAGTGGGGCAACATCGTCGCCGGGCGTGGACCTGATCCGCCGCGTCGAGGGGCAAGGCCGCACACGCCTGACCTTCCCCCTGATCACCACGTCCTCCGGCGCCAAGATGGGCAAGACGGCCAGGGGGCCGTGTGGCTCGACCGCGGACCGCACCTGCCCCTACGACTTCTACCAGTACTGGATCAACACCGACGACCCGGACGTGGACCGCTTCCTCGGCCTCTTCACCTTCCTGCCCGATGGAGGAGGTGCGCCGCCTGGCGGCCTGGAGGGGTGCCGACATCCGCGAGGCCAAGGAGATCCTGGCATTCGAGGTCACCAAGGCTCATCCACGGCGCGGAGGAGGCCGACAAGGCCCGGGCGGCCAGCCAGGCGCTGTTCGGGGGCGGGGGGAGCCTCGCCGACGTCCCGACCCTCGAGGTGCCGAGGGCGCGGCTGGAGGACGGGATCGAGGCCTTCGTGCTCTTCGCCGACGCGGGACTCACCAAGAGCCGGGGAGAGGCCCGCAGGCTGATCCAGCAGGGGGGGGCGTACCTGAACGACGAGGGCGTGGCCGCCTTCGACCGCCGCGTCACCGCGGCGGACCTCCGGGACGGCGTCGTGGTGCTGCGGGCGGGCAAGAAGAAGTACTGCGTCGTGCGTCCGGTCTGAAGCGGCCCCCTCCGTCGCCGTCTACGACGCGACGATGCCGCGCACGCACTGCCGGCCGTGGGCCAGGGTGGGATAGTCCTGGCACATCGCCGGTTTGGTCTCGTGGATCCAGCACTCGGCCGTGCCGGGGCCGGTCGCGATCAGGAAGGGGCACTCCTCCAGGAAGGAACCCGTGTCGGGGTCCTTCCACAGACGCCCGCGCTCCCCGACCCGAACGAGCAGGTCCAACCTGCCCTCCCCCTGCCAGCGTTGAAGGTCCCGCGGGGTCGCGCGGAGGTTCCCGCCGAAGAGTTCGCAGCACGTCCCGCACGCCTGGCACCCCCGACTCCGGCCCGTGCTCCGGAAGACCCGATCCCACCAGCGCCCGATGCCCCCGGATCCCCTCGGGCTCTCCCCCCGGGCCCTCGTTCTCCCCGTCTCGGTCGAGTCGGCACGCTGGAGTCCAAACATCGTTCACCTCCCGTGCGGTATCGGCGCTTCCGGCCTCATCTCTCCCGACCCCATCCGGGGCCGAAGAATGTGAACATCGGCACGACCCCGGCACTCGAGAACGGCCAGAAATCCGAGCCGCCCCCTCGTGCGCGCGTGCTTTCCAAACAAGGGTACACAAATCTCCCTCCCTCGCAAGCCCCATCTTCCCGCTTTCCGCCCTCGCGGGAAGAGCGAGGAGAGGGGGCCGCCCTCACCCGCCGATGCGGTCCGCCAGAGTCCCACCCCGATGCCGAAGTAGTGGGACCGGTTCCACCGCAGGATGACCCGGTAGTTGTCGTAGACGACGAAACGCGCGGCCGCCCGCGCCGTCCGGCTGAACCACCGAGGCGGCCAGCTCGACTACGGCCGGCAGCGGGCGCCCGCGAGGCGTCTGACGCCGAGGCCGGCCCACGCCTCGATGGGCCGCCGGGTCTCGAAGGCCACGAGGCCGGACGCGTCCATCCCTTGCCGGCAACCGCACCTCCCGGCCCCAGGTCCGGTCGCCGCCGCCAGCCCGAGCGGGCCAGGTAGTTCGCCGCCGAGGTCAGGGCGTCTTCCCGGCTGCCCCAGATGTCGATCCGGCCGTCCCCGTCCCCGTCCGCGGCGAAGTCGCGGAAACTCGACGGCATGAACTGGACCTGGCCCATGGCGCCGGCCCAGGATCCCGTCATCCGGTCGGGGGTGACGTGGCCCTCCGTCCAGGATGCGGAGCGCCTGGAGCAGTTCCTGTCGGAAGTAGCCGCTCGCGGCGCCCGTCGTACGCCAGGGTGGCGATGGCGGCCACCACGGGGAACCCTCCTCCCAATCGACCGTAGTCGGTCTCGATGCCCCAGAGGGCCACCAGGAACCGGGGCTGGACCCCGTAGCGCGCCGAGATCCGCTCGAGCAGGGCTCGATTCTCCGCCAGTTTCTCCCGGCCGCGGGACACCCGTTCCCTGGAGACGATCCGCTCGAGGTACTGCTCCAGGGTCCAGGTGAGCTCCGGTTGGCTCCGGTCCAGTTCCACCACCCGGGCGATCGGCTCCACGCCGGCGAACGCCCCGTCCAACGTCGCCTCGGAAATTCCCGCCCCCGCGGCCTCGGTGCGGAAGGCGGAGAGCCACGCTTCGAAGCCCTCCTCCGCCCCGAGCGCGGTCCCCCACAGCAGCAGCAGCACCCCCAGGGCTCCAACCCCATGTCGCACGACGGTCCGACCCAGCATCATCCCTTTCTCCTCTCCTCACCCCTCGCCGGAGCACTCCACACGCCGCCGCGGACCAGGGACAGCCCCGCCGTCGATCCGCGGTACCGATAGGCCCAAGCCCTTACCGGACCGGCTGCGGTCAGCGCCTCCACCTGCACCCGTTCGTACAACGAACGAGGGTCGCCGGGCCCGAACCACCCCTCGAAGGCATCGAGTCGGCGCAGCGCCTCCGAGACCGGACGCAGGAGGAGCACCTCGCCCCACACCGTCCCTTCGCCCTCGATCCACCCCGGGTACTCGCCGAGGTCCACGAGAACCCCTTGCACCCGCGCCTCGAGCGCTTCCACCACGAACGGTGCGACGACCGCGTGGAACCGCCCGTCGCGCCGCAGGGTCCCGTACACGAAGACCCGTTGCGTCACTCCCAGAACCGCCGCAGCGCCCAGTCCAGACCGAAGAGCAGGATCGAGGCGCACAACAGCCACGGGACCGCCCAGACCTCCTCGACGCGTCGCCCCACGACCTCCACCTGCGTACGGGCACGCTCCCGCAGCGCCTCCAGGAGCCCCCTCTCCCCCAGGCGGAACACCGCGCCCCCCGAGTCCCCGGCCAGCGCCTGCAGATACGCGAGGTCCACGCCGAGGCGCAGGGCCTCGGGGCTCTCGGGCTCCACGGGGAACTCCGCGGCGTCCCTCCCGAGGAACGTGCCGTTCAGGCTCCCCTGGACCTCCACCCGCCACAGTCCGGAGCCGGGGAAGCGGAGCTCCTCGGTGGCGTACTCCCCGGGCCCCGTCTCCAGCCACTCCACCGGCACCGGCTCCCTCCCCTCGCCCGCCAGCGCCCCGGTCACCCGCGCGCCCCGGGCCGGGTTGTAGGCGCGGTCCAGGACACGCGCCTTCAAGCGCACCTTCCCCCCCGCCCGGAGAGGCCCCGGCGGCATGGAGAGGCGCACCAATTCCATCTCCGGGTCGTGGACCAGCCAGCGCAGCGCCCGCGTCCAGAAGTCCCGGTAGGCGATCTCGTCCCCGCCTCCCGCACCCGCGTGGGGCAGGCCCCACCGCCACAGGCTGTCGCAGGCCACGCCAGCGTGCGGCCGTTCCCGTACTCCCCGAGCGCCACGAGGGGCTGCGTGCCGTACTCGTTGCGGGCCTCGGGGTTCTCCGCGAGGACCACGGCGCCCGCCTTGGCCCGGAGCATCCAGTTGCTGCCCCCGAGTTCCGGCAGCCGGTTCCAGAGGTCGCGGTTGGCCTCCGGGTCGGGCAGCCACTGGAACAGCGGGTGCCTCACCCCCTCGTCCGTGAGCCGCGGGCGGAAGGTTCCCGGCGCATACGCCCGGCCCGGCGCGGCTCCCGAGAACTCCACGGGCAGGATGCGCTCCAGGGGGCTCCCCTCGTACCCGCCCAGCGAGAAGGAACGGTCCCCGCCGAGCATCGCGAACCCGCCCCCCGACTCCTCGACGAACCGCACGAGATTGTCCAGGTAGTGGCGGGGGACGTAGGGGCCGTAGTCGAAGTTGGCGAACACCACCGCATCGAAGCAAGGCAATTCCTGGCTGAACAGTTCCTGCGTGGGGAACGGGATCAGCGACAGTTCGTCCTGGGGCACCAGGTTCAGGTCCTGGGGCGTGCGCAGGATCAGGAAGGTGATCAGGTCCACGCCGGGGTCCTGCCGCAGGCGCCGCCGCAGGAACTTCACGTCCCAGGAGGGGGTGCCCGCCGACCAGAAGCACCCGGGTCTTGTCGCGCACGACGTTCAGGGAGAACTGGGACCGGTTGTTGTCCGTCCCCGCCTCCCCCGGCCACGGAGACACCTCCACCCGGTACGCCTGCCGGCCCGTCCGCGGGGGACGAAGCTGAGCACCCCCTCCCCCCCGGAGGCCCCGACGTCGATCACCTGGGCTGGCGAGGGGGCGCCCCCCCTCCAGAAGAGTGACGGCCGCAGGACCCCGGGGCAGGCCCTGCACCCCGAGCTGCACCCGGACGTCCACGGGGTCCGGATGAAGGCCACCGGCGGGAGTCTCCACCGCCTCCACCCAGAGATCCGGCGCCGCTTCCCCCTCCGGGGCCGCGGCGAACACCGGGAACGGGAGGCCCTGCGGGGGGGTGCCGGGTCTCTCGGTGTCCCGGCCGTCGGAGACCAGGACCACCCCGGCCAACTCGGGCCTCGACTCGCGCCAGCGCCTCGAGCGTCCGCCGAGGGGCTCTCCCCCCGCTGGCAACGCGCCTCCGGAGCCCAGGCTGCTCCGGTCCACGGCCGGGGGCGGGTCCCCCAGGGCGACGTACTCGATCCGGTAGTACTCCCCCACGCTCTCGTCCAGATCGCCCCCGGCCAGCCAGCGGGCTGCGGCGGGACCGGCGGGGTCGGGCCCCAGTGTCATGCTCCGCGGAGTCGTCCATCACCACGCCAGGGGGAGCGCTTCGCCCGCAGCAGGTCCACCTCCCGGGCCGGGCGGAGCACGGCGACCGCCACCAGGGCGAGTGACGCAGCCGCAGGGCCAGCAGGAAGGCGCGGCGGCGGCGCGAAAGCCCCCGGCTCGACCGGAGTCCGGAGACCAGGGCCAGCACGGCCACCGCGGCCAGGGCGGCGAACCACGCCGGGTGCCCGTTGAGGAGGGCCCAGGACGCGCCCCCGCTCACCGTTGTCTCCGCTTCAGGATGAACGGGATGTGCACCTGGTCCTTCTTGTAGTTGCCCGTGAGGGCGTACAGGACGAGGTTGATCCCCATGCGGAAGCTCATCTCCCGCTGACGCTCCCCGCCGGGCACGCAGGGGTGGGTGTACCCGCCCACCGGGTCTCCGTCCCACGCCCCCCCCAGGTCGTTGACGCACAGGACGACGGGGGTGAGGTCCTCCACCTCGACGCCGTAGAGGAACGGCCGCACGAGCTTCCGCCCGGGCACGTCCCGGAGCAGATAGAAGCTCTGGAACACCGTGTGCTCCGCCGGGAGCGGCCGCAGCGCGCGGCCCGGCACGACCCGCTCCGCCGTGTCGCCCACCGCCCGCGCGAATTCGGAGTCCGCGATGCCCGTCGCGTCGTCCCAGAGCACGAAGCCGCCGTGCTCCAGGTAGCGGCGCAGCCAGGCCTCGCCCGTCGGGCCCCAGCCCCGGGAACGCTCCCCGCCCGGCGACGTAGAGGAACGGGAGCGAGAAGAGGTCGGGGCTCCCCGACGTCGACCACCTTCCGCCGCGCCGTCCCCTCCACGCTCGTGCGCCGCCGCAGGGCCTCGAGGAGGCGCTCGGGGCCGCGCGGGTTCGGGTCCCACGACCCGCGGTAGCGCAGTTGCGCCCAGGTGAAGTAGGTCGTCTGCCCGTACGGCCGGGCGACCCCCGGAACGGCTAGGGCGGCCGCCGCCCCCACCATCGCCCGCAGCGCCTCCCGCCGGGACAAGCCCCCTACCCCGGGGGCGGAACGGTCCCTCCGGTCTCTCACCTGGCTCCCCCCTCGCTCAGGACCGCCTTGCGCCGCCCCCATCCCCAGCGGGCGGAGAGGAGGGCCTCGAGAACCAGGGCCGCCAGGATCGCCCCGGCGAACCGCGGGGAGGCATCCCGCCGCCCCCCCCTCCACGAGCCGTCCGCCGCAGCGGCCACGCCCGGCCCGAGGTGCGCCTCCACCTGCCCGGGGCTCAGCCGACGGAGATCCGACTCCGCCGGGTCCATCCGGGCCGCGAAGGCGTCGATCGTCTCGCCCTCGGCGAGGATCCGGTAGACGCCCGGTTCCCCGGGGACGAAGTCGGGCCCGCCCGGTTGCCACAGGCTGCGCACTCCCGGGCCCTCCACCACCACCGCCTCGGCGTACGGGAGCGGGAAGGGCTCCCCCGCGAGGGCCCACCGGTCCAGCGCCGGCCGAAGCCTGCCGGCGGCGTGGAGCAGCAGTCTCTCGAGCCACGGGAGGAAGGCGGGCTGGAGGCAGAGGTCGGAGCTGTCCCGGTCCACCGTGGTCCCGAGCAGGAGCGTGCGCCCCTTGCCGACCCGCCGCTCCACCAGCAGGGGCGCCCCGTTCTCCAGCCGCATCCAGACGGCGACCGACTCTCCGCCGCGCACCTCCGGCAGCCAGTACCGGGAGACCCGCGCCCCCGACAGGTCTCCCAGTCCCTTGTCGCGGAACGGCTCGAGCGGCCCCTCGAGCGCCCCCACGTCGACCCCCTCGTAGGGCCGCCGCGACGGATCGTCCGGCGGAATCGCCACGACGTCCCGAATCGGCGCGGCCAGCGCGGTGCCCAGCCCCGCTCCTGTCTCCCGGACACCCCACCGGTCTCCCGCGGTCACGACCACGCCCAGGCCTCCCTCCAGGCGGGTCGCCAGCCCCGAAGCCAGCTCCGGCGCCACGGGCCCCGGGTTCGCGATGAGGACGACGTCCGCCTCGGCGAGCTCCGCCGCGGAGAGGTCGCCCAGCCGGATCTCCCGGGTGCGGAACAGTCCCGCGAGCCGGGTCCCGGGGGCGAGCGCGCGGCGCACGAACAGCAGTTCGTCGCGGATCTCGAATCCCCAGGGGTCCCCGTTCACCAGGAGCACGCGGGTGAGGCTGCTGCCCCGTCCGGCCAGGGGGAGCCGGTCATCGAGCGCCACAGCGCCCCCGGGCGACACCCGCACCTCCGCCTCGTAGGAACCGGCGGGGGGGTCGAAACGGAAGCTCGTCTCCCCGTTTTCGACGAAGGCGTTGAGGACGGCGCGCCCGCCGACCGCCAGTTGGACCGTGCGGCGGACTCCCTCCGCCTCCCCCGTGCCCCCCAGGACCACCCGCACGGAGCCGTCGCCCTCCTCCGCCGACTCCACCCACGCGTTCGAAACGCCGGCAAGCCCGACGTCCGCCAGGCGCAGCGGTCCCGCCGGGGCCTGCCCCGGCGGGACGTCCGGCCACGCCGAGGCCTGGAGGTCGGTGGCGAGGACGACGTGGCCGCCGCGGATCCCCTCCACGAGGGCGAAGGCGTTCTCCAGCGCCCGGGACGGGTCGTGGCGTCCGAACTCGACCCGGGCCTCCCGGACGGCCCGCCGTACGGAGGCTGGGTCGTCCGAGAAGCCCCCCCTCCACGCGGCGGCTCCCCCGTGCCACGTGGTGGCGAAGAGGAAGCGGTCGCCGGGGCCGGCACCGTCCAAGGCCGCGAGCAGCACGCGCCGCCCGTCCTCCAGGGGGCTCCGGCCCCCGACGGCAGCCGTCATGCTCGGCGATGTGTCGAGGATGAGGATGACGGATTGAGGGCCCTGCGGCCCCGCCGCCTGGCGGCACCCGGGCCCGGCGTAGACCAGCGCGAGCCCCCCAGCGCGGCGGCGCGCGCCAGGAGGAGGAGCACGCGGCGCAGGCGGAGGTGGGCCGCGGCCCGCGCCCTCGCCTTCTCCAGGAAGCGCAGCGTGGCGAAGGGCACGGTGCGGACCTGCCGCCTGCCCAGCAGGTGGATGAGCACGGGCAGCGCAATGCCCAGCAGGCCCCACAGGAGGGCGGGACGGAGGAACTCCACGTCAGCGTCCCCCGAGCGTGCCCAGCAGGCGGGTCAGCGTGGGCGCCGGGTCCTCCCCCGTGGAGAGGAAGCCGTACGGGACCCCCAGCGCCTCGGCCACCCGGGCCACGCCGCGGACGAACGAGCGCATCTCCTCGGCGTAGGCGCGGCGGATCGGCACCGGGTCGAGCACCAGGAACTGGGGCCCCTCCAGGTCCTCGAAGCGGGTCGTGTTCTCGAAGGGAAGGTCCAACTCTTCGGCGTGGAGCACCTGCACGACCCGCGGGGCGAGGCCGCGCGCCCGGAGCAGCCGGCCGCCCGGCAGCTCCTCCTGGCCCTCGTCCAGGAGGTCCGACAGCAGGAACACCGAGGCCCCCCGCTTCAGCCGCTCCCCCACGGACCGGCACGCCGCCGTGACATCGGCGGCCCCGGCAGGCCGGGTACCCGCGAGCACCTCGATGACCGCCTCCAGATGCCCGGAGCCGCTTCGGGGAGGGAGCCAAGCGCTCTCCTCCCCCCCGGCCACCTCGACCCCCACCGCGTCCCCCTGCCGGAGCAGGCACGCCGCGAGGGCCACGCCGGCACGCGCGGCCAGCTGGTACTTCGAGCCGCGCAGGGTCCCGGCCTCCCCCCCGTAGCCCATCGACGCGCTCGCGTCCACGAGCAGCACCACCCGCTGCAGGCGCTCGTCCTCGTAGCGCTTCACCAGGTACCGATCGGTCTTCGCGAAGACCTTCCAGTCCAGGTGCCGCAGGTCGTCCCCCGGCGCGTACTGCGTGTGCTCCGAGAACTCCAGGCTCGCGCCGCGCCTCGGGCTGCGGTGCTGCCCCCGGTGGGGGTGGGGGGAAGGGGGCCCGGGGATGGAGAAACGGCTCAGGCGAGCCGTGAGTTCCGGGTCGAAGACGTCCGACCGGTCAAGCACTCGGCACGGCCTCCAGCACCTCGCCCAGGACCTCGGCCATGCCCACCCCCTGGGCCTCGGCCCGGAAGTTGAGCACGATCCGGTGCTTGAGCACGGGTGAGAGCAGGGAGCGCACGTCCTCCGGGCCGGCCGCGAATCGCCCGGAGAGCAGCGCCCGGGCCTTGGCCCCGAGCACCAGGTGCTGGGCCGCCCGGGGTCCCGCCCCCCACTCCACGAACTCCTGGACGGACTTGGGCGCGTCCGGCCCCGGGCGCGTGGCCCGGACCAGACGCACGGCGTACGCCAGGGCGGCGTCCGCGATCGGCACCCGGGGCACGGTCTCGCGGAACCGGCGGATCCGGGCCGGGTCCAGGACCTTGCGGAGCGGCGACGGCTGCCCTGAGGTGGTCCTGCGCACGATCTCCAACTCCTCCTCCGCCCCCGGGTAGTCCATCTCGATCGCGAACATGAAACGGTCGAGCTGGGCCTCGGGCAGGGGGTAGGTGCCCTCCTGCTCGATGGGGTTCTGGGTGGCGAACACCAGGAACGGCGGGTCGAGCAGGTGGTCCGTTCCCGCGACGCTCACCTTGTACTCCTGCATGGCCTGGAGCAGGGCGGCCTGGGTCTTCGGCGACGTCCGGTTGATCTCGTCGGCCAGGAGGATGTTGGTGAAGATCGGGCCCCGGACGAACCGGAACACCCGCCGCCCCGTGCCCGCGTCCTCCTCGAGGATCTCCGTGCCGGTGATGTCGCTCGGCATCAGGTCCGGCGTGAACTGCACGCGCTTGAACTCGAGGTCCAAGGCGTCGGCCAGGGTTCGGATGAGGAGGGTCTTCGCGAGGCCGGGCACCCCGATGAACAGGCCGTGCCCGCCCGCGACCAGCGCGATGAGGAGGAGGTCCACGACGGACCGCTGGCCCACGATGACCTTGGCGATCTCCGACGAGACTTCGTCGTGGGCCCGGGCAGCCTCCTCCACGAGCTCGCGGTCGGTCAGGGTTTCGACGACGGTGTCGTTCATCGGACTCCTTCCTCGGGAATCTCGGGGGCGCGAGGGGAACGGGAGGTTACCACCGCCGCCTCCGCCCTGGACAGGTTGCACTCTCTCTTCGCTCGGCCCCTCGCAGCGCTCACCGCGGCTCTTCGAGCAGGCCCAGGGCCCACTCCTGACGCGCGGCCTCGGCCCCGTCCCCGGATGCGTGGGCCGCAGCCTGGAGCCCCCGGCGCCCGGGAACGTGGAAGGGATTGATCTCCAGCACCTCCCGGAAGGCGTCCGCGGCATCCTCCGGTTGTCCAAGGCCCAGCAGGGCCTCGCCCCGTCGCTCCCACAGGACCGCCAGGTCGGGATAGAACCGGAGCGCCCCCTCCGCGACCGCGGCGGCTTCCCCGAACCGGCCGGCCTCGAGCAACCCCAGCGCGTGGCGGGAGGCGACTCCGGGCGTCTCCGGGGACTGTTCGTAGGCCTTCCCGTACTCGACGCCGGCGGCGCCCATCCTTCCCCTCGCCCTCAACATGTCCCCGAGGCGCAGGTAGTCGCGGGCCCGGGGATCCCTCACCTCGCCCGGCTCCTCGTCCTCCGCCCCGTGCTCCGCGAGGCGCAGGCCGATCACCTGGACCTCCGCCCGCTCCACGGGTAGCCGGGCCGCCCACTCGCGCCACGCCGCCTCGAAGGAAGCGAAGGTGCCTCCCCAGACCGCCTCGAGCGATTCTCGGTCGCTGCGGCCGGACCCGATCTCCGACAGGAGCCTCCCCAGGGCGCCGCTCCCCTTCCGCTCCACGAGGAACGACATCATCGTCCCCACCTGTGCGAAGGCGAGGGAGGTGTCCTCGGCCGAGGGCAGCTTGGCCACCGAAGGGCTCATCGCCTCGAGCGGAATCAGCGTTCCCTCCTCGAACCGTCGGGCCAGGAGCGCCGCGCTCGACGGGTCGAGTTCGCCCAGAGACCCCCTCCAGCTCCCCTCCAGGTACTTGGCGATGCCCTCGTGCACCCAGATGGGAGCCAGGCCGTGGGTCAGGCGATACAGGGCCAGGTGCACGTACTCGTGGCAGAGGGTGTCCCTCCACCGGTACCCCCACAGGGTGGCACGCGGGCTCGTGATCATCAGGCGATCGAACTTGCAGAGGCCGATCGTGCCCGACGTCTCCACCTCCTCCCGGGTCAGGGTGGAGACGGCGGTGAACGCGGCGACGGTCGGGTACACCTCCACCCGCACCCGGTCCTCGGAGGCGAAGCCCAACTCCCGGAGCAGCGCCGTCCGCGCCGCTTCCAGGCCTTCCAAGGCTCCGTCCGCGAGCACCTCGTCCTTGGGGTTCCCCCAGGAGATGCGGAAGTGCTCGCTGTCGCGGTGGGAGAAGTCCCGGGTGGCCTCGGCCGTGGCCTGGACCAGATCCCGGAAGGTGCCCTCGATCCCCACCTCCCCCATCCGGCCGAGGGATTCCTCGTAGGCGCCCTCGAAGAAGAGCACGTGGGCCTCCAGTGCCCGCGCGTCCCCGTCCCCGGGGTTCCGGGCCAGGAGGGTGTCCACCACCCGGCGCGCCTCCGGGACACGCCACGAACTGAGGAAGGCGTTGCCCATGTACAGGCCCAGGTCGGACTCGGAAAGCCCGTAGATCTCCCGCGCGCCTGCGGGAGCCGACCACGCGGCCCCCAGGGCCAGGAAGACCAGGGCCAGGACCCTCCCGCGCGTTGCCCGTGCCGGTGCCCTCATCGGATCAACCTCTCGTAGTAGCGCTCCACCTCTTCCTCGTAGTCCTTCGGGTAGCGGCCGGAACGCATCGCCCGCAGCACCTCCTCCCGGAAGGCGCGCAGCTCGCGGGCCTCGCTCTCCTGGGGGATCTCCACCGGGCTGCGGTCCACGTCCCGGCCCTGCCCCGGCCTCTGCCCGGGCCTTCGCACCATCTGGAGCCCCTGGCCCTGGCCCTGCCCCTGGCCCTCGGACATCTGGCGCTGCGCGTCCTGGAGTTGCCGGCTCACCTCCGCGAGGTCCTCGAGCGCCCGGGTCTCCGGGGGTACCGCCCCGAAGGGGTCGCCCTGCCCGAGTCGGTCTCCGGCCTGGCCCATGGCCTGCTGCGCCGAGCGGGCCCGCTGGGGCAACTGCCGGTTCAGCAGCGGGTTCCGCCCGGCCAACCCCTCGAGCCGCTCCGCCACCGCGCCCGTCCGCTCCGCGAGCCCCCCCTGGCGGCCCCCCATGCCCTGGAGCGCCTCCCCCTCCTGGGGCGTCATCCCGCTGCGGCGCCCCTGGGACAGACCTTCGAGGTCCGCGAGCAGGCCACGCACCTCCTCCCGGGCCACCTGGGCCTCACCCTCCACCAGACCGCGGCGGGCCTCCTCCTCTCCGAGGGCCTGCAGCACCCGCTCCCGCAGGGTCTCCACCGCCTGCTCCAGCGCCTCGGCCCCCTGGCGAGCGCGCCCCAGATCGCCCTGCAGCCCCTGACGCACCTCCGAGGAGGCGGCTCCCACCCGCTGGCGTGCCTCGAGGATCTCCAGCCCCCCGGCAGGGGACGGAGGTTGCGTGCCCGCGACCTGCGGAGGCAGGCCGTGGAACCCCCCTCGCGGCACCGCGGCCTCCATCCTCCGGGAGGCCTCCTCGATACGCTGCAGGCGTCGCTCCTCGCGCTCAGCGAGCGACTCCATGGCCTGACGAAGCTCGGGCGCGGCGCGCTCGGACACCTCCCGGCCCAGGGCCCCGGTCTCCTCCAGGAGCTTCTCCTGCTCGGCCGCGATGTCCCGCACGTCCGTCTCGAGCTTCGAGATCTCCTCCAGCATGGGGTCCAGCTCGTCCCGGGACGCCTTGCCGGCGGCTTCCTCCAGTGCGGAGAGCCATCGGCTCAGCATCTCGACCAGCTTCTCGGAGAGCTCCTGGGCGCGCTCCCGATCCCCCTCGGCCAAAGCCTTGCGCAGCTCCTCGAGGGTCTGCTGCAGCTCGCTGGCCGGCATGTCCTTCACCGCGTCCGCGTTGGCGAAGGCATCGGGCATCTCGCTCGCACCCCGGCTGAGCTTCTCCGCCATCTGGGCCAGGAGGCGCTGGAGCTGGTCGACGCGCTCGAGCAACTGCTCCGGGGAGGCGCCCGCCTCCAGGTCGTCGAACAGGCTGCGCTGGAGGGCGGCCAGTTCGTCGCCGAGGCTCAGGGCCTCCTCCATCCGCAGGCTCTGGAGCATCCGGTCCAGGAACAGGATATCCCTCTCGAGCTCCGCGATCAGGAGAACCCGGTCGGTCCCTCCCTCGAGGAACGGCTCCAGGGCCGCCCGCAGCCCGGCCTCGATCTTCAACGCCGCAGCAGCCCCGAGCGCCTCCTCGTCGGCGCCCTGCCGAACCCTCTCGAGGAGCTGATCGAAGAGCCGCAGCAGGTCGCGCCCCTTGGCCCGGAGCCGCTCCAGATCCTCCGGGGCGGGGGGCTCGGCGAGTTCCAGGTGATCGGCGAGCTGCCCGAGCAGCGCCTCCAGCAGGCGCGCCTCGAGGTCGGCGATGTCCGCCACGAGGCGCCTCTTGTCCAGGAAGGTCAGGTAGACGGACCGACTGCTCCCCGCCTTGGGCCCGTTGGCCGAGTCCCCGTCCCACGCCTCCACCCGCAGGTGCGCCCCGGCGCCGAGCTTCGGGTGGGCCAGGGGCAGGAACCGGGCGCGCCCCTGCAGCGTGCCCTCCGGGGCGACACCCACGGGGATGCGCACCTCCTCGTCTCCCTGGAGAACCAGTTCCACCCGTTCCACCCGGAAGTCGTCGGCCGCCCGGAACGTCACCTCGAGTTCCTGGTCCGTGGTGATCTCCATGTCCTCCGCCGGGTCGTCCATCTCCACCGCGGGCCGCCGATCCTCCAGCAGGGTCACGGGGCGGGGGGGCAGCCCGGAGGGAACCGGCCTGCCCCCCCGCTCGAAGGCGAGCTCGTAGCTCCCCGCCGCGGCCAGGGTCCAGGACACGGAAAACCGGCGCCCGTCGACCGACAGGGCCACCTCGCTGCCCGACGGGCCCCGCCAGCGGCCGGCATCCACCGCGTCGGACACCTCCCCCTCCAGAGTCACCCGGGTCCCCGGGTACCCCTCCACCGCGCCGTCGGACCCCTCCACCCGGCGCTCCGGCAAGCCGGTGTACGCGGGGGGCTGGTAGGTGACGCGGAGGTTGCCCACCGCGACCGGGTCCGGTGGCCCGCCCGTGAGGAGCCTCGTGTACGCACCGAAACCGGTCGGCGCGAAGGCCAGCGCGAACACCAGGACGACGCCGGCGGCCGAGGCGCGTGCAGCCCACGCGGCAAGGGGCTTCCAGGGCAGGGCGCCGGCCGGGTCGAGGCCCGCGGAAGCCGAGGACGCCCGTTCCACCTGTGCCCGCACGAGCCCTTCGCTCGCGCGCCTCCGGGAGACCCCCTCGTCCCCCCAGCCGGCGAGGTCCGCCCCGGTGAGGAGCAGTTCGGCCATTTCGGGACGCTGCGCGGTGAGCAGGGCGACGAGCTCCCCGTCGGTGCGCCGCGGCGACGCCCGTCGCCACTCCCACCGCCCCAGGAACCCGGCTCCGGCAGCGGCCGCGAGCAGGAAGCCCGCCGCCGCCCACGGCCGCACGCCTTCCGGGAGCGGCGCCAGGAGGAGCCCCCCAGGAGGACCGTGCCGAGCAAGGCCGTGAGACCGGCGAGGAGAACGCGCCCCGCCCCCAGCAGGAGGCTCCTGCGCCGCGCGCGCCGCAGGAGCCCGAGGAGCCGATCGCCCGGGGTCACGGCGCGGTCCCCAGCACGGCCGCGTCGTAGCGGACCTCCCGAAGGAAGAGCCCCTGCGGGGGAGCCGTGACCCCGGCGTCCTCCCGGCGCCGGGACGCCAGGGCACGGGCGACGCAGTCGGGGTCGCGCCGCCCCTTCCCCACCTCCACCAGGGTCCCGACCACGATCCGCACCATGTGCCGGAGGAAGGCAGTGCCGCGCACCCCGATCTCCACTTCCTCCCCCGACGGCGTCACCCGGACCTCGTGCACGGCCCGCACCGCGTGGGGCGCGTCGCACCCTGCGGAGCGGAACGCCCCGAAGTCGTGGGTGCCCACCAGTTGCCGTCCGGCGTCCGCCATCGCCTCCAGGTCCAGGGGCGGCGGGACCCTCCAGGACGTGCGGCGTGCGAAGGCGCTCGGCGCGGCGCCGCAGTGCAGGCGGTAGTGATAGGTCTTCTCCTTGGCGCTGCGGCGGCTGTCGAAGTCCAGGGGCACCTCGTCGACCCTTCGGACCGCCACGCCCTCGGGCAGCAACGCGTTGAGGCCGTGGAGGACGCCGCGCAGCGGGATCGCCCTCTCCGTCCGGAAGTTGGCCACCTGCCCCAGCGCGTGAACCCCGGCATCCGTCCGGCCCGAGGCCACCACCCTCACCGGGTGCTCCAGCATCCGCTCCAGCGCCGCCTCCACCTCTCCCTGGACGGTGGGCGCGTTATCCTGGACCTGCCAGCCCGCGTAGCCGGTCCCGTCATACTCCAGGGTGAGGCGCAGGTTTCTCATCGAAACCGCAGCGCCAGGGCTCCGGCCATCGTCAAGGACGAAAATATCAGTGCCAACGACTCCTTGACCCCGAAACCTGAGGCCTTCCAGGAGGTCCCTCGCCCGTCCGACGGGTATCCCCGCACCTCCATGGCCAGAGCCACCGCCTCCGCCCTGCGGAGCACCTGACGAAAGAGCGGCACCACCAGCGGCACCAGCGCCCGTGCCCTCCGCACCGGGCCGCCCGCCGACGGATCCAGTCCCCGCGCGCGCAGCGCGAGACCCAACCGCTCCGCCTCCTGCCGCAGGATGGGGAAGAACCGGAGCGCGAGGAATGCGCTGACGCAGAAGTCCCCCACCGGAACCCCCAGGCGCGACAGCGGCCACCCCAGGCGCTCCAGCGCCCAGACGAGTTCGCTCGGGCTCGTCGTCAGCGTCAGCAGCGACGAGTACCCCACGGCGGTGGCGAGCTGCAAGGCCACCGCGCCTCCCCCCGACAGCCCCTCCACCGTCACCTGCCACCCGGTCCCGGGGACGCCGACGAGCGCCCGTCCCGGGGTGGTCAGCGCGTGGAGCAGCACCGTGAAGAGAAAGATCCACGAGAACGGCCGGAACCCCCGAAAGAACAGGCCGGCCGGGACGCGGGACCCCGCGAGCCCCGCGAGCAGCAGCGGCCACGCCGCGGCCGCCCCGAGGGCCGAGCCGGGAACGAAGGCCGCCCCCATGCCCAGGGCGCAGACGGCGAGTTTGGCGCGCGGGTCCAGGGAGTGAACCGGCGAGCACGCGGGGTGGTAGAGTCCGAGGGTGAGGTCGCGCAGCAGCCGCATCCGGTTCCTGGCTCGGGGGAATGAGCGATCAGGCTAACAGAGCGGCCGGGGGAGGAACAAGCTCACCCGCTCAGCCGGCTTGATCGCAGGCGGTCCGGCGGGTACAGTCGCGGTCCTTTTCCCGAAGGCGAGGAGGGACCCATGGAAATCGGCATCGTCGGCCTGCCGCTCTCCGGCAAGACGACCCTCTTCAACCTGCTCACCCGGGCCGCGGCCGACACGGGATTCTCGGCGTCGAAGAAGAAGGTCAACCTGGGGATCAGCCGGGTGCCGGACGAGCGCGTCGACCGCCTTTCCGCGCTGTGGAACCCGAAGAAGACCACTCACGCGACGATCCGCTACGTCGACGTCGCCGGGGTCGAGAAGGGGGCGGGCAAGGAAGGCCTCTCCAGCGAGGTCCTCGGCCACCTGAAGAACACCGACGCCCTCCTCGTGGTGGTCCGGGCGTTCGAGGACGAACAGGTCCCCCACCCCGAGGGCGGCATCGCGCCCCTGCGCGACCTCGAGGTGCTCCAGGGGGAGTTCCTCCTCTCGGACCTGATCATCACCGAGAACCGGCTCGAGCGGATCGCGAAGCAGATGAAGGGCAAGGTGGAGAAGGGGTTGGAGACGGAGAAGGCGCTCCTCGAGCGGTGCCGGGAGGCGCTCGAGGCCGAGCGGCCCCTTCGCGACCTCGACCTCTCCGACGAGGAGCGGCGCACCCTCAAGGGGTTCCAGTTCCTCACACAGAAGCCCCTGGTGATCGCCCTCAACCTGGGAGAGGCCGAGATGCGCCGCGCGCGGGAGGCAGTGGCCCCCGTCGCGGAGCGGTGGGAGGGGTCTTCGGCGGCCGTCACCTACCTGTGCGCCACGATCGAGCGAGAGATCACCGAACTGTCCCCGGAGGACGCCCGCGCGTTCCTCGACGACCTGGGTCTCGAGACCCCCGCCACCGACCGGATCATCCGGACCTCCTACGAACTGCTCGGGCTCATCAGCTTCTTCACCATGGGGGAGGACGAGTGCCGAGCCTGGACGGTTCGGCGGGGCACGAAGGCCCCCCAGGCCGCCGGCGCGATCCACACCGACCTCGAGCGGGGCTTCATCCGGGCGGAGACCGTGGCCTACGACGACTTCGTCGCCGCCGGCACCCTCGCCGCGTGCCGCGAAAAGGGCCTGCTGCGGGTGGAGGGGAAGGAGTACGTCGTGCAGGACGGCGACATCCTCAACATCCGTTTTTCCGTCTGACTCGAGGCCGTGCCGTCCTGCGCCAGGACTTCATCGGGGAGCACGTTCGCGTGCCTGGGGACGTCGTGACCACCGCAGCGGGGCGGTAGCCCCGGGCGACCTGCCGGTCGCTCGGCCGGAGTTACCCCGGCTTCGAGATGCCGAACCTAGTTCCCGCCACCCCACTCCCTCCGAAGCTCCGCAGCGACCCTTCGGGCCGAGCGGGCGCACCGGGGTCGTCGGACCCAGCCGTCCGCCATCCAGCCGAGCAACTGCTCCTCCACCCGATGGGCCTTCGGGGGCCTCAGGAGCAGGAAGCGGTGGCCCACGGGGCCGCTGAGCAGCGAGTGCAAAGCGCCGCCCACCCCCATCATCCCCGGCAGCAGGGGGTCCAGGAGGTAGAGCGCTCGGCCGTCCCCCGGGTCCGCCCCCATCGCGCCCTCGGCCGTTCCCGTCACGGCCACCGCGAACCCCTCCGCGCGGAGCGCGGGGGCGAATGCCCGGGCCAGCCCGGGCCCTGCGGCGAGCACCACGCACGAAAACCCCTGCCCTTCCCGCGGACGCCGAAGCCGGACCACCGACGCTCCGGGGTCGTGGGCCCCCGAGGGCCCGGCCGCCCCGCTCCGGTCCCCGGGCCGATCGCCTCCCCTTCTCGTCGCCTCCTCCTCCCCTGCCCCTGCCGAAGCCTCCCGCCCAGGGAAGCCCGCGCCTCCCGGGACCGAGATCGCGAGGGACCTTGCTGTGCCGGACTCGGGCCGTCCCCGCCGTGGATCTCGCGGCCCTCGTGCCCGGTCCGGGAGGCAGGAGGGCAGGACTTCGAGAATGAACTGGGGGCCGGCGGCGCAAAGAAACCAGCCCCGTTCAGGGTCGTCAATCACCCAAACGAGTGAATTCGGCCGGATGGGCCCGCCGCTCGCGGGCCCGACCGCCCCCGGGGTGACCTCGTCTCCGACGTGGACGAAGCGCGCAGCCGGCATCCTGTGGCGGCCTCCGGGCCGACAGCACCCGCCTGCCCGAACAACTGCACAGTGCGGCGCGGACCCGACTCGAGCCTTCCGGACGAGCGAATCCGCTCGTGGCGTGCTCCACGCCGACAACGCTGCGGTGGCCGGGACCCGGAAGTCCGTGTAGGGTACGCGCCAGCAACCCGAGCCCATGCGAGCCACGCGACCGATGCCCCGAGGAGGGTCGCACCCCGAAGACCGTAGAGGAGGACCCATGCGAAGCACCGTATCGTCAGGCCTGCTCGCGCCCCTGCTGGCCCTACTGATCGCTCCCTGGAGTGCTCTCGCCGCCGTCGAGGGCGAGGTGCTGGCCACACTTCCCCTCGAGGCCGCCCCGCTCGACGTGGCGGTGAGTGCCGACGGCCGCTGGACCTTCGTGCTCCTGCACGGGGGCGAAATCCGCGTGTACGGCGGCGACGGAGAACTTCAGGGCACCCTGCGGGTCAAGGAAGGGGCGGAGGGGATCGCGGCGTCGCCGGCGGGGGACCGGCTCTTCGTCTCCGGCCGGAACCCCGACCGCGTGGACGTCGTCTCGGTGGACTTCGTCCACCCGATCGACATCGCGGGCTCCCCGTTCAAGGGCCCGGCCGACGCGCCGGTGGTGGTGGCGGTGTACAACGACTTCCAGTGACCCTACTGCGCGCGGCTGGTGCCGCTACTCGAGCAGGTGCTCGAGCAGTACCCGAAGGACGTCAAGCTCGTCTACAAGAACTACCCCCTTCCGAGCCACAGGGCCGCCCGCCCCGCGGCGGTGGCCGCCATGGCGGCCGGTGAGCAGCAGAGGTTCTGGGAGTTCCACGATCGGCTGTTCGAGGACTACGCCGGCATCGACGAGGCGAAGATCCAGGAGATCGCCCGAGCCATTGGGTTGGACATGGAGCGGTTCGAGGCCGCGAAGCGGAGTCCCCAGGTCCTCGGCACGATCAACCGCGACCTCCGGGAGGCGCAGGAGATCGGGGTCCGGGGCACCCCGACGATCTACGTCAACGGTCGCCTCCTGCGGAACCGGAGCCTCGACGGGTTTCGGGAGTTGATCGGGAAGGCGCTGGGGGATCGGGGCAAGGCCTCCCCCTAGAGATACCCGCCAAGGAATACCCCGGCCGCCCATGGTCCGGCCCCCGGCGCTGCGTGGCCGAGAGGGCGACGGCGGCGGCGCTCCGGCCCTCCCGGCGCGCCGAGGAACTCCGGCCCGCGCCTCATGTCGCCCCCGGCCCGTGCCGATAGAAACGGGACGGGGGCGGTCGGCGGGCAGGCCGCGCGTCCCGCACCCCCGCGGAGACCCTCCATGGCGAAGTGCAGACGCTGCGCGCGGTCCGGCTGGACGATCCGCACGGACCCCACCGGCCTGTGCCGCACCTGCGGCACGACGATCCAGGCCGACGTCCAGGGAACCCTCGCCCGGGTCAAGGCGGCCCTCGTCTACCTGCGCTGCGCACGCACCCCGGACAGCATCCTCGAGATCTGCGACTCCTCCCTCAAGGACCTCTCGCCCCTCCTCGACTACGAGCGGCGGGGCCTGGTCTCCGTCACCCCGAAGCCGTCGGCCCTGGTCGCCATGCTGACCGCGAAGCGGAACGAGGCCCTGGCCGAGGGGACCTTCCCCCCGCCGGGGAGTCCGGTCGGAGAGGAACCCCCGGAGGCACCGGCGCCCAGTGCAGCGCCGGCGTCCGAACCGGAGCCCCGGACGGAACCCGAAGCGGCGGAGGCAGCCCCCACGGGCGGCGGCGACTGGTGGGCGTGGGATCTCGAGGAGGAGGACCTGGAACTGGACCTGGAGGGGATCTCGGAGCCCGACGGGAACAGCCGCAAGTCGGTCCGCAAGAGCGTCCGCTGCTTCGTGGTCCTCGAACCGGGGGGGATCCGGGCCACCCTGGAGAACCTCTCCACCGGCGGCCTCTTCCTCCACGCCCAGCGGCTTCGGCCCACGGGCAGCCGCGTGCGCGTGATCCTGAGCACCGCCGACGGCCCGCTGCCGGCCGAGGGGATCGTCCGCTGGGTCCGCAAGGGGAACGGGGCCCTCGAGACCGGCGGCATGGGGATCGAGTTCACCCGGCACTCCCCCGAACTGCGCTCCTTCCTCGACAAGCTGTTCCCTGAGGAGCAGCCGGTACCGGTGCGGCGGACGGGCCTTCACGTCCACCCGGCGGCCTGAGTCCGGTCCGGTCGGCACCTGCTTTCAGAGCCCCGCCGGTCTGGGGAAGCCGGGCCGGCGCCCGGCACAAGAAAGAGGTCGAACACCATGGCATCCACCGCGCGGCGAGAAGACCCGGAGAACGTGGCCCGACTCGACGCGGAGCCCGCTCTCCCCGTCGGCGCCGCGTTCCTCCTCGGCGCCGACGGCCGGATCCTCGCCCACCGGCCCTGCCTGCCCCAGCCCTTCTTCCACGGCTCCACCCTGGTGGGGAGCACCGTTCACCAGATCGGGCCTCCGGCCCTGGGCCAGTGCCTGGGCCGACTGCTGCTCGAATGCCGGCAGCGGGGCAGCCCCTGCGCGGCCGAGATCGCCGTGGGCGCCGACCCCTCGGACCCGGACGAGCACCGGGTGCTCTCCCTTCGCCTCTCGCCCCACGACGCCGACCCGGAGTTCGTGGCGGTCACGGTGCGGGACCTGACCCGGGACCGCGACCGGGTCCAGGCGCTCCTCGACACCATCGACACGCTGCGCACCCAGCGGGACGAGTACGAGAGCGCGGCCCGGATGGCCGCCCACGACGTGCGCTCGTCGCTCTCCGCCATGACCGGCTTCATCAAGCTCGCCCTGCTCAAGCCCGGGCGCCTCTCCGCGGACGCCCTGGAGCACCTGACCCACTCCATCGACGTCGGCAACCGCCTGTTCGCCCTGCTCGACGTGCTGCTGGAGACGGCCCGCACCGGCCCGCCGAAGGCGGAGCGCGTCGAACTCGCCCCCCTCGCGCAGCGCCTCTTCACGGCCCTGCGCGCGGCGCACCCGACCGTGGCCTTCACCTGGTGCGTGGACGCCGGGGACCACGCGGCGAAGGCTCCCCCGACGCCGCTCTGGGACGCCCTGTGGAACCTCCTCGTCAACGCGGTGCGGTACCGGTCCCCGGAGCGCCCCCTCCACGTGGAAGTGCGCGCGGTGTGCGAGGGTTCGGAGATCCGGGTGGACGTGCAGGACAACGGGCGCGGCA
Organism: uncultured delta proteobacterium; assembly: GCA_963707045.1. GTDB lineage: Bacteria > Desulfobacterota > Deferrisomatia > Deferrisomatales > JACRMM01 > CAZGRT01. The sequence continues at coordinate 26,054 of CAVPOV010000024.1, read as the reverse complement.
TCCCCGCCGCGGAGCGGGAGCACCTTTTCCGGCGGGGCCGCCGGGGCTCGAACACCGACGACGTGGAGGGTTCCGGGCTCGGCCTCTACGGCACGCGCCGGCTGGTGGGTTCCTTCGGGGGGCGCGTCTGGGTGGAGCCGTGCCGCGAAGGGGCTCTGCTGCGGCTCGCGCTCCCTCCCTGGGAGGAGTGATCCCGGCGGGACCGGGAGCGCGGCAGCCCGGCCCTACCGCCCGAAGGGGCCGAAGTGCGCCGCGTCGTCTCCCACCACCTGGAAGTGGGGCGCGAGGCGCGACGCCCGCAGGATGCGGGCGGTGTTGCCCCCGATGCGCACCGTCCGCCCGGTCTCGAACGGGTTCTCCGCGTCCAGGCGGAAGTGGTGGTGGCAGCCGGGGATCGTGCCCAGGTAGCGCGCCGCCTGCCCGTAGTCCTCCTCCCCCTCCTCCAGACCGCGGACCTTGAACAGCCGGAAGGTCACCGTCCAGAACACCACGCCCCCGAGCCGGGCCTCGAGGTCTGGGTCGGCGAGCCCCAGGGGGCTTCGCTCCACGATCCGCGGATCGGCGAAGCCCGCCCGCCGGGCCAAGCGCACGAAGTCGCCCACGTAGAGGGCGCCGCCAAGGTGCTCCCGGCCCAACTGGGGGTCGTTACGCGACCCCTTCGGGCAGCGCGTCGGTCCGTGTAGACGTCGGAGAAGTAGAACTCGCCGCCGGTCTTGAGGACCCGGTGCACCTCCTGCAGCACCCGCCAGCTTGTCGGGCACCAGGTTGAGCGCCCGGTTGGAGATCGACCACGTCGAACCCCTCGTCCTCCAACTCGGCGGCGGCCAGGTCCTCGATCAGGCCCTCGCGGAAGGCCACGTTCGGCTCCGGGTGGCCGAAGAGAGCCATGGCCGCCTCCACGTGGCGGCGGGCCACGGCCAGCAGGTCGGGTTCCCGATCGAGGTCCATCACGAACCCGCCGGGGCCCGGCCAGGTCGGCGCACAGGAACGACGTCGCGGCCGGTGCCGCACCCCAGGTCCAGCAGCCGGCGCCCCTCGATCGCCTCCGGGATCGGCGAACCGCAGCCGGAGAAGCGGTCCACCACCTCGGCGGGGAGCTCCTCGAGGATCCTCGCCAAGCCGCCGGGGCGCGGCGGCCGGCCCCTCTCCCGGCGGTGGGGGCTGGGCGAAGGCCGGCCCGAAGCGGATCCGCGGTCTCCAGTACGGCTCTCCATGATGCCATCCTCACATCTTGTACTTGCCGAACGCGTCGGGGTCGAGCTCTTCGAGGAACTCCTTCCAGGGTCGTCCCCCTCGGGCGGCCCCTGCTCGCCGCCCTCCTTCACCTGCACCGTGCTCGCCCGCCGCAGGACCTTCTCCTCGGCGAACACTCGACGCCCCGACGCGGAGCGCCAGGGCCATGGCGTCCGAGGGCCGACAGTCGACCAGGCGCTTGTCGCCGCCCGGCATCTCCAGGTGGAGCTTGGCGCGGAACACGTTGTCCTCCAGGGCAGTCCACGTCGATCCGCGGCACCCGTGCGCCGACCTCCTCGAGCACCATCTGGGTCAGGTCGTGGGTCATGGGGCGGGGGGGCTCCACTCCCTCCAGTGCGTACGCGATGGCCGCCGCCTCCAGAACGCCGATCCAGATGGGCAGCGTGTAGTGCTGCTCCAGGTCCTTGAGCAGCACGACGGGGCTCTTGCTCTGGGGGTCCAGGGCCACGCCCGAAACCTTCATCTCCACGTACAACGGTCGCCTCCTGTCCCGGGGCCCTCGCCGCGTCCCCTCGGTGCCTCGACCGGCCTCACGCAGGCCCCCCGGCCGCCTCGCCCACCAGGGAGTTTACCGCCGCCCGCAGGATGCGCACGGGGACCTCCCGGCCGACCCACTCCGCGAGCCCTTCGAAGTTCACGATCTTGTTCTCGGGCGTCCGCCCCACCACCTGGCCTCCCCCGGCCTTGCTCTCGCCGTCGACGAGGACGGGGCGTACCCTCCCCTCCAGTTCGCGGTTTCGCCGAAGCGTATGCGCCTGCTGGAGCGACTGCAGCGCCGCCAACCGCTCCTCCTTGAGTTCCTCCGGCACGGCTCCCGGGAGGTCCGCCGCCGCCGTGCCCGGCCGGGGCGAGAACTTGAAGCTGAAGAGCCCGTCGAAGACCACTTCCTCCATGACCCGGAGCGTGTCCTCGAAATCCTCTCCGGTCTCGCCGGGAAACCCCACGATCATGTCCGAGGTGAGGGCCAGGCCCGGGCGTTCACGGCGCAGACGCTCCACGAGTTCCAGGTAGCGTGCCCGGGAATAGTGCCGGCGCATCCCCTCCAGGACCCGGTCCGAGCCGGACTGCAGCGGCAGGTGGAGGTGGGGCATCAACTCGGGCACCTCGGCGAAGCACCGGATCAGGTCCTCCGAGAGGTCCTTCGGATGGCTCGTGGTGAAGCGGATGCGCCGCACGCCCGGCACCCGGGCGACCCGGCGCACCAACTCCGGGAACCCGACGCCCCCGGCAGGCCGCCGCCCGTACGAATTCACGTTCTGCCCCAGCAGGGTGACCTCCACCACCCCCTCCGACGCGAGGCGCGCCACCTCCGCCACCACCTCCTCGGCCGGGCGGGACATCTCCCGCCCCCGCACGTGGGGGACCACGCAGTAGGCGCAGAAGTTGTCGCACCCCTGCATGACGGTGACGTAGGCCCGGGGCCCCCGCCCCCGGGCGTGGGCGTAGAGCGCTTCCAGGGCCGCCGGGTCCTCCCCCAGGCGGGTGGACACCAGCTGCCGCCTCTGCTCCACGGCGGTGCGCACCAACTCAGGCACCTCGTGCACCGCCTGGGTGCCGAACACCAGGTCGACGTAGGGCGCCCTGCGAAGCACCCGGCGGCCCTCGCCCTGGGCCACGCAGCCACCCACCCCGAGCAGCAGCTCGGGCCGTCTGCGCTTCAGGGTCCGGTAGCGGCCGAGCTGCGAGTAGACCTTCTGCTCGGCCTTCTCCCGGATCGCGCAGGTGTTGAGCAGGATCAGATCGGCGTCCTCCGCGGCCGCGACCTCCCGATGGCCGTCGTGCTCCAGCAGGCGTGCCAGCACCTCGCTGTCGTGGTCGTTCATCTGACAGCCGAAGGTCTGGATGAAGAAGCGGAGGCTGTCCATGGGACTTCGAACCCGGCACGGGGGGACGCGGACGGGAGGTAGGCTAGCACGCCTGTCCGCAGGGACGGAAGCCGCGCACGGCGGCGCGGCCGGGCCTACCAGAACCGGATCGGCCCGCTGTCGATGTGGACGAAGTCGGGGTAGGTGCCCACGCCGCCCACGGCCAACTCCCGGGCGATCCGCGCCAGCCGGCGCGGCGGGACGCCGGGCACCACGAAGTCGATGGCGAGGCCTTCCATGTGCAGGCTGTGCTTGGCCACCCGGCGCCCCTGCCGGCGCAGGTACTCGTTGTAGGCCGGGGAGCGGTAGCCGGAGACGATCCGGACCCGGCCCCCCGGGCCCGCCCTCCGGCACACGTCCCAGAGGAGGTCCACCACCGCCAGGTCGATGTCGGCCACCTCGCCGGTGTGCGGGCAGCGCAGGAAATGGTTGATCTCCGCGACCGCGGCCGGGTCGTAGGCCTCGCCGGTCCGGTAGGTCAGGTCGAGGTCCTCGCCGGTGTGGAGGTTCGCCATGCGCAGTTCGCGCCTCCGCGGCCCCTGCACCGCCAGGGCCGAGGAGGCGGGCCACAGCAGCGACGCGCCGAGCGCCCGGCAGAACGCCCGTCGGGAAATGCCCGTCGTCCCCATCCCTCCGTCTTCCATGCCCACGTGCCTCCCGCTGCGATCCGCTGGGTCGCCTTACTACCAGAAGTCCGGGCGCCCTGTCCTCCCCTTTGTTCCCGCGCCGGCTCCGCCGCCCCTACCGGATCCACCCCAGGTACCACTCCAGCGCCTCGGGCCCGGCGAACACCCACGCGCAGGCGCCCAGGGCCAGGAAGGGACCGAAGGGGACCTCCAGCTTGAGCCCGGAGTTCCGCAGGGCCGCCAGGGACAGCCCCACCGCCGATCCGGTCAGGGAGGAGACCAGGACCGTGAAGAGCACCGCCCTCCACCCGAGGAACGCCCCGATGGCGGCGAGCAGCTTCACGTCCCCGAGGCCCATCCCCTCCCGGCGGGTGAGGAGGTAGTACCCCCCGGCGACGGCGAGGAGGACCCCTCCCCCCAGCCCGATGCCGGCCAGGCTGTCGAGCCAGCCCACGGGCGTGAGAAACGAGGAGGCGAGGCCCACGACCACTCCCCCCAGGCTCAGGGAATCGGGGATGATCCGGTGGTCGAGGTCGATGAAGGTCACGGCCACGAGGCCGGCGACGAACACGAAGGACACCCCGAAGGCCGGGGAGAGCCCGAAGCGGACCCACAGGCCGACCGACAGGGCGGCCATGAGGCCCTCCACCAGGGGGTAGCGCGGCGAGATCGGGGCCGAGCAGTCCCGGCAGCGCCCCCGCAGGACGAGGTAGCCGAGGATCGGCACGTTGTCGCGCGCCCGGATGCCGGCGCCGCACGACGGGCAGCGGCTGGGAGGGAACGAGACCGATTCCCCCCGGGGCAGGCGGTAGATCACCACGTTGAGGAAGCTCCCGACGACGCCGCCCAGCGCCCCCGCGACGACCGCGCCGATGACCCACACCTCCATCCCCTCACCTCCCGCAGAACCGGGGCCGCCACCGCCCGGCGAACCACGTCCGGGCCGATCGGCATTGACACTGCCACGGGCCGGATTCTATCTTCAATCGCCCCGCAGGTCCCGCCTCAGAGGAGTTCTCTCCCGTGCACAACTTCGGCGCCCCCAGCTCGATCCTCACCATGGCCTTCGCCACCGGACCGGTGGTGGGCGGAGTGCTCCTGGTGCTCGTCCTCTGCTCGGTCTTCTGCTGGGCGATCATCCTCTACAAGTACCGGGTGATCCGCAGCGCCTCCCGGGAGAGCCGCGAGTTCCTCGAACTCTTCTGGTCGAGCAAGAACTTCCACGGCGCCCTCGCGGCGACCCGCGACCTCACCCAGAGCCCGCTGGCGGAGATCTTCCGAGCCGGCTACCGCGAGTGGAAGCGCACCCGCGCCCAGTTCCTCGACGCGACCGGCCCGGCCGACGAAGACGACCTCACCCTGGAGGTGGGCCGCATCGAGAGCGTGCAGCGCACCCTGCGCCTGACCGCCGACGCCGAGGTGACCCGGCTCGAGCGCATGCTCATCTTCCTCGCGACCGTGGCCAGCGCCGCCCCGTTCGTGGGCCTGTTCGGCACCGTCTGGGGCATCATGGACTCCTTCCGCGAGATCGGGGCCATGGGTTCGGCCAACCTCGCCGTGGTGGCGCCGGGGATCTCCGAGGCCCTGATCGCCACGGCCACCGGCCTCGCGGCCGCCATCCCGGCGGTGGTCGCCTACAACTACTGCAACAACTCGATCAAGATCCTCTCGACCGAGATGGAGGCCTTTTCGGCCGAGTTCCTGAACATCGTGAGCCACCACAGCACCACCTCCCGGGGGGAGGGCGCGTGAACGCCCCCGCCGGCCCTTCCCGCGGGGGCCGCCACACCCTCTCGGAGATCAACGTGGTGCCCCTCGTGGACATCATGCTCGTCCTCCTCATCATCTTCATGGTGGCCGCGCCCATGATCCAGCAGGGCGTGGACGTCGCCCTCCCGAAGGTGGTGGCCACCGACCTCCCCGCGGAGGCGGACCTCCTCGTGGTCACCGTGAACCGGAGCGGGCAGGTGTTCGTGGGCAGCACCCCGGTGTCGGTGGAGGCGTTGGGGGAGAAGATGTCCGCCATCTATGCGCGCAAGGCCAACAAGGACGCGTACCTGCGGGCCGACAAGGACGTGCCCTACGGCGTCGTCGTCCGGGTCATGGCGGAGATGAAGAAGGGGGGCATCGAGCGCCTGGGGATGGTCACCGAGCCTCTGGAGACGCGGTGAGGCTGTACCGGTACCCCGGGCTCTACGGCGACGAGCGCGCCCGGGGCCTCTGGGTGGCCGTCGCCGCGTCCATCCTCCTGCACATCGGGCTGCTCACCGCCTTCGGGCGGTTCCGGATCGCCCAGCCCGACCGCACCTTCTATGCCCCCATCCACATGGTGGAGCTCGCGGTCAAGGGCCCGCCGGAGGGGACGAAGGGCCCACCCGGGCCTGCGGCACCTCCCAAGCCGGCACCCCCTGCGCCCGCCGCCCCCGCCAAGCCGGCGCCTCCGCCCCCCGCCGCAAAGCCCGCCCCCAAGCCGGCGCCGCCTCCGACCAGCCGGCGCCGCGCCCGGCAGAGAAGACCGTGGGCGTCGCCCCGCCCGAGAAGCAGGCCGCGCCGCGGGACGAGTTCCTGGAGCAGCGCCTCGCCGAGCGCCTCAAGCGGATCCGGGAGCAGGTCTCCCGCGACGAGACCGCCCGGGCCACCCCCGCCCCCCAGACCCAGACGCGTCCGGGCACGGACGCGGACGTCCGCCGGGCCGTCGAGTCGATTCGGGGCCGCATCCAGCCCCAGACAGGAGGCGGCGGAGCCGGCAGCCCTTCGGGAGCGGCCCAGGGTGCGGTGGGAATCCGGGGAACCTCGGGCAACGTGCTCGGGGAGGTCCGCCTCCGGGCCTACTACAACCGGCTCTGGGAGCACGTGAACTCCCACTGGACGATCCCCCCGTCCCTCGACGGCAAGGGCTACACGGTCATCGTCTCCATCGCCCTGGACCGACGGGGACGCCTGCTGCAGTCGACGGTGGAGCAGTCCTCGGGAAGCTCGGCCTTCGACCAGTCCGCCCTGCGCGCCCTGGAGCGCGCAAGCCCCCTGCCACCCTTCCCCGAGGAGGTCGTGGGAGACGTCCTCGAGGTCGGGTTCCGCTTCCACGGGGAGTAGACGGTCGTGACCACGCCCAAGCCCCGGCGCTTCCCCCCCGGCCCCCTGCTGCGCGCGGCGTGCGTGGCGGCCCTGGCCGGGATGCTGGGGGCCTGCGCAGGACCCGCGCCCCCGGGGAGCTACCGGGTGCGCGGCCGCACCTACCGCCCGCTCGCCGACGCTTCCGGCTACTCCGAGGTGGGCCTGGCCTCCTGGTACGGCCCGGGCTTCCACGGACGGCGCACCAGCAACGGCGAGGTGTACGACATGCACGCGGCCACGGCCGCCCACAAGCTCCTGCCCCTGGGCACCGTCGTCCGGGTGACCCACCTGGGAAGCGGCCGCCAGGTGGTCGCCCGGATCAACGACCGGGGGCCGTTCGTGGGCGGGCGCGTGATCGACCTCTCCCTCGCCCTCGCCCGGGAGTTGGACATGGTGGAGGCCGGCACCGCGCGGGTCCGCGTGGAGGCCATCGAGGGGCCCCGGGGCACCGCGCCCCCGACCCGCCTCGAGGGGCCCTTCGCATGGCAGGTGGGAGCCTTCCAGGAGAAGAGCAACGCGGAGGGTCTCGCGGCGCGCCTCGCGCCCTCCTTCGGCGCCGTCGCGGTCCTGCGCTACGATCGGGGGGATGCCGTGTTCCACCGGGTCCGGGTCGGACGCTACGGCGACACCGGCTCCGCCGACCGCGACGTGTCGGACCTGCGCGCCCTGGGGTTGGCGCCGTTCCTGGTGAGGGCGGACTGATGGCGTGGAGAGGGAGACGAAGGGGGGCGCCCCGCGCCGCCGTTCACGGGGAGCGCGCGGGGGAAGGCGGGGGGAGCGGGTGACGTTTCCTCCCTTTCCCATCCCTCCCGAGGAGAGGCCCTCCTCCGTACGGGAACTGCTCGCCGCTCCGGAAACCGACGTCGCGCCCTATCTCGACTACCTGGTCACCGAGGAACTTCGCGCCCACTACGCCCTGCCCCGCGACGAGCCCTGGACCTGGGACGCCCCCGGCCGCTTCCGCTGCCTGCGCGTGCCCGGCGCGTCGGCCCTGCGGGTCGAGGTCTGGCCCGGCCCCGACGCCGAGGACCCGGCGCAGATCGTCGAGCTCTCCGACACCTACATGGGGCACCTCGAGGCGTCCTGGATCGTGCTCAACGACCTCTCGCGCCCCCGCTTCGACCTGGACCGGGACAAGGGCGGCGTCCCGATCCCCATGGGGTCGACCCTGCGCAACCTTCGCGAGGAGATCCGGGCCCTCGCGGCGGGCCTCGCGCCGAACCAGGTGCGCCCGGGGCTGCGGATGTTCCGGCCCCTCATCGAGCGCATCGAGGGTTGGGCGGGCCTGCTCGGCGTCGAGATCCTCTACGTGGCGCCGTTGGCCTACCACAATGCCGTGAAGTACGAGAAATACGGGTTCACCTACGCGTCGGGGCTCGAGGAACTCCTCTGGATCCACCGTGAGTTCCAGCCCGGCGGGGTGCTCCGGCGGCGCATGGACGGCTCCCGCCCCTTCCGCATGCCGTGGATGGCCGACACCATCCGAGGACGCTCCTGGGCCATCCACGACGGCGTCCTGAACCGTCGTTGGATGGCGCCACAGATGTACAAGTTCATCGGACGCCCCTTCTCCACCGAGACCTTCCCCGGCGGTTCGTGGTGAGGCTGCCGCTCCTCACGCCCGGTCGCGCCCCAGGCGTTCCAGGTGCCTCGCGATCGCCTCCGCCAGCGCGGCGGAGATGCCGGGCACCTCGGCGATCTCGCCGGGCGTGGCCTCGCGCAGCCTGCGCAGGCTCCCGAAGTGCCTCAGGAGCGTCCGGCGCCGCTTCTCGCCGACGCCCGGGATCGACTCCAGAGCGCTCGAAAGCGCCGTCCGCGTCCGGCGCTTTCGGTGGTGGGTCACGGCGAAGCGGTGCGCCTCGTCCCGGAGTCGCTGCAGCAGGAACAGCCCCGAGGAGTTCCGGGGGCAGCACCACCGGGTTGATCCGCCCGGGCAGGAACACCCGTTCCGGGCTGTGCTCCACCGACTCCCCCGAACCCGGCCTGGCCCGCGCCTTGGCGAGCCCCACCGCCGGCACCGAGACGCCGGCCTCCCCCAGCGCTCGCAGCGCCACGGAGAGCTGGCCGCGGCCCCCGTCGACCACGACCAGGTCCGGGAGTTCCCAGCCCGGCTCCCGTCGGCGCGCCAGCCGGCGGGACAGCACCTCGAGCAGCATGGCGAAGTCGTCGGCCTCCGGGACGGTGCGGACCACGAACCTCCGGTACCCCTCCTTGTGCGGAAACCCGTCCACGAACGTCACCAGGCTCCCCACCGCCTCGCGGCCCTGCACGTTGGAGACGTCGTAGCACTCCATGCGCCGGGGCGGAGCGGGCAGCCGCAGCCGGTCCCGGAGCTCGGAGAGGGCCGCGTCGTAGCCCACCTTGGTCCGCCGGCGCTCCGCCAGGAGTTCCGCCGCGTTGTCCCGGGCCATCCGCACGAGCGCGGCCTTCTCTCCCCGGCGGGGGCTCAACACCCTCACGCGCCCTCCCCGGCGCTCCCCGAGCCACTCCTCCAGCAGGCGCCGCTCCCCCTCCGGCAGGGGCTCGCCCACCAGCACCTCGCGCGGCACGATGCGGTCCTCCCGGTAGTACTGCTGGAGGAACTGCACGGCCAGGTCCGGGTCGTCGCCCTGCACGTCTCCGAAGTAGTAGGGGCGCCGGTCGATGAGGTTTCCCGACCGCACCACGAGCACCGCCACCTGGGCCTCCCCCCCCTCCCGAGCGATCCCGACGACGTCCCGGTCCACGGGCTCGTGGGTCACCGCCTTTTGGCGCTCCAGGGTGAGCTCGATCGCGCGGACCCGGTCCCGCAGCCGCGCCGCCTCCTCGAAGTCGAGGCGCACGGAGGCCTCTTCCATGGAGCGTCGCAGCCCCTCGAGCAGTTCCCCGCTCCGGCCCCGCAGGAACAGGACCACCTGTTCCACGAGCCGCCGGTAGGACGCCTCGTCCACCATGCCGCAGCACGGAGCGCGGCATCCGCGGATCTGGCAGTACAGGCAGGGCCGCGTCCGCTGCCGGAACTCCCGCTCCGAGCACTGGCGCAGGGGGAAGATCTTCTGGATCAACTCCAACGTCTCCCGCAGGTCCCGGGCCGAGGCGTAGGGCCCGAAGTAGAGGGCGCCGTCGCGCTTCACCTGCCGCACCATGGTCAGGCGCGGGAAAGGGTTCTGCACGTCCAGGCGCAGGGAGAGGTAGGTCTTGTCGTCCCGCAGGTCCACGTTGTACCGGGGGCGGTGCCTCTTGATGAGGGTGTTCTCCAGGATCAGCGCCTCCTTCTCGCTGTCCGTGACCAGGAAGTCGATGTCGGCCACCCTCGCCATGAGCAGCCGGACCCGCGGCCGGCCGTCGGCCCCGTCGCGCAGGTAGTTCCGGACCCGGGCCCGGAGGTCCTTCGCCTTCCCCACGTAGAGGACGCGTCCGGAAGCGTCCCGCATGAGGTACACGCCGGGGCGGTTCGGGAGGTGGGCGACCTTTTGGGCGAGTTCCATGGGCGGTATAGTACCCGCGGGGCTCCCGGGGGGGCCAGGAGCCCCGTCACCCACCGACGCGAGGAGTGCGGAGATGTCGAGCGACGCGGACCGGGCCCTGTGGTCCCTGGAGGAAACCGTGGAGGGCGTGCTCTCCTTCGTCAAGGCGGCGGCCTACGGCCTGCGCCTGGCCACGAAGCGGATCGGGGACCTCGCCGGCGGCGGTCACGGGACGGGCTCGGAGGAGATGGAGACCCTGGTGGAGGCCCTTCGCCACGGGGACGACCACCTCTCCGAGGTGGCGGTCCTCGCGCTGGGCGACCACTTCCGGGCCTTCCTGGCCGCCGCGCTGGAACTCCCGCAGGCGCCTCCCCTGCCCGCCACCCCCCGGGAGATCGAGGAACTCGCGGGCACCCCGGGGGCCCTGGAGCGCATCCCCTTCTGGTTCCCCCTCCTCCTCCAACTCTACCGCGCGGCGCTGCGGGGAGGGGCCCTCGACCGGGCGGCCCTCGACGCCCTGGGCGTGGCCCAGGTGGAGTTGGCCCACCCCGGCGGCAAGGTGAAGATGTACCGGGAGGGAGACCGCGTCCCCTTGTCGGAGCACCAGATCCACGAAGCGGCCGAGACGCTGCTCGAGGCCGCCCGGGCCGTCCGGCTCCGGATCATCACCGCCTGAGAGGCCTCGCGGTTCACGCCTCGGCGGACCGGTACAGGTGGACGTCGCGCTGGGGGAACGGGATGGAGATGCCCGCCTTGTCGAACTCCTCCTTGATGGCCCGGGTGAGGTCGAAGTACACCTCCCAGTAGTCGGGCGTGTTCACCCAGGGCCGCACGACGAAGTCCACCGACGACTCCCCGAGTTCCACCACGCGCACAACGGGCGCCGGGTCGGCGAGCACCTTGGGGTGCCCGGCGACGATCCCCTCCAGCACCTCCTGGGCCTTCCCGATGTCGTCCCCGTACCCGATGCTCGCCCGCAGGTCCACGCGCCGGGTCTCGTTCGCGGTGACGTTCACGATCGTCCCGGCCGTGACCGCGGAGTTCGGCACGACGATCTTCTGGTTGTCCGGGCTGTGGAGCGTGGTGGTGAAGATCCCGATCAGCACCACCGTCCCGCTCGCCCCGCCGATCGTCACGAAGTCCCCCACGTTGAAGGGCCGGAAGATCAGGATCAGCACCCCGGCCGCGAAGTTCGACAGGGACCCCTGCAGCGCCAGCCCCACGGCGAGGCCCGCCGCACCGAGCACGGCCACGAAGGAGGCGGTCTGCACCCCGAACTTGGCCAGCGCGGCGATCACAGCGAACACCAGGATCCCGTAGCGCACCAGGCTCGAGACGAAGCTCGTCACCGTGGCGTCGGCCTTGGCTCGTTGGAGCAGGCCGACCACGATCCTGGCGCCCAGGCTCGAACCGACCTTTCCCGCGAGCAGGATGACCACCGCCCCGAGGGCCTGGAGCCCGTAGGTCGTCACGTAGGGGACCAACGCCTGCAGAGCGCTCCGAATCGCTTCCTGATCCATCCGTCTCCCTCCTTTCCTGACTGCGATGCGGTTTCGGACCCCGACGGGGGCCCGGCGTCACGGTTCCAAGGCCCGTCCCTCGGACAGGGCGCTCAACCCCCGCACGATGCGGAAGATCAGCCACAGGTAGGTCACCCCGAGCACGACGAAGCCCAGCCCGAACAGCGGCAGCAGCGCCACCCCGAGGACCACGCCGACGAGGCCCCTCCAGAAGGTCGCGATCTGCCACTCGTAGTGGGAGGCCAGCCAGGTGCCCCGGACTCGGTCCCGGTTGGCGTAGGCGAGGATCGCCCCCACCACCATGGTCACGCCGTAGGCGAAGGCGGCCACGTACAGGATGTAGACGAGCATCGGGATGGTCTTTTCCGACCCCTCGAGCTCTCGGGCCTTCTCCGCGAAGAACGAGCGCAGCGGCGTGACCAGGTACACCTCGCGTGCCTCGTCCCCCTCCGGTACGAAGTCGACCCCCTGCCCTTCCAGGGGCTCGCGCTCCGAGCGCCAGTCGTTCCGGGCGAACCGGTAGCGACGGCCGTCCTCACCGCGCAAGACGCCCTTCCCCTCCACCCGGTCGAACCCGAGGATCACACCCTCCATCGCTCCACCTCCGCCCCCGCCTGTCCGCTTCCCGTCCGCGCCTCCGGTTGATACCATCCACAGGCAGCCGACGCCAAGGCACCTGACGCGCCGTGCCCCGATACGTGCCCGCGGCGACGTCTCCGCCCCGTCCCGGCGCGGGGCTCCGGAGGAGGACGCTCGAATGCCCGCGGAGCAGTTGACCGACCGGAGGAAGCGCGGGTGGAGGTTCGTCCGCGCGACGATGTGTCTCTTCCTCCTCGCCGTCGCGACGTTCGCCGCGTTCTCCCTGTGGACCTCGCGCCCTCTTTTCGACGAGCGACTGGCCCCTTCGGCTCTCGACGACGTCCCCATCGCGGACCCCGCCGCGGCTCTGACCCTGGCCCGGTACCGGGAGGCCGGCTCCCTGCGACTGCTGCTCGTGGCCGAATACCGCGAGGGGCGGGTCCGGGGCACGGACCTGACGTCGGCCCTCGGCACGTCCGAGAGCGACCCCGCGGCCCTGTTCCGCGAGCGGGGCTACGAGGCGATCCTGGCGGCCGCGCACGGAGGATTTCCGAGCCGGGAGGTGGCCGTCTCGGCCCTGGAGATCCCCCTCGACACCCGGCCGCCCCACGTGGGCACCGGCCTGAACTACCGCGAGCACGCCGCCGAGGTCGGCGTGGCGGAGGAACCGTTCCTCTTCCCCAAGATGGCGGAGGCCACGAACGCATGGAGCCCGGTGGCGGTCGGGGACGCGGTGCTCCTCGACTACGAGGCCGAGATCTGCTTCGTCCTGCTGGAAGAGGCGCGCCTTGAAGACGTCTCTGCACCGGCGCTCGGCCTCCTCCTGTGCAACGACTTCACCGATCGGTGGCGACTGGTGCGGGAGATCGACCTCGGGGGCGAGATGGGGCTCACCGGCTTCGCCGACGCCAAGGGCAGCCCCGGGTTCCTCCCCGTGGGGAACCTCCTCGTCATCCCCCGGGATCTGGACCGTTTCGTGCCCGAACTCGGGGTGTCGCTCTACGTGAACGGGCGGCTGCGGCAGCGCGCCTCGGCCGAGGCCATGATCTGGTCCCCCCGGGAGATCGCCGCCCGGGCGCTGCGGCGGGGCGACCGGCGGTACGCGTACGCCGGAGCCACCATCTCCCTCCTCCCGCCCTCCGGCGTCCTGCCCCCGGGTACCCTCCTCCTCTCCGGGACCCCCGCCGGGGTCATCTTCCGCCCCACCAACGTGTGGAACCGTTGGATGTACCTCTCCCCCGGGGACGAGGTGGCGATGCGCTCCGACTACCTCGGGGTCCTGCGCAACCGGATCGTAGGGTCCCCCGACCCGGCCCCGCGCGGGCGCTGAGGCCCGCCGAAGAGGCTTCCCGCGGCCGCCCGTTTACGGCACCGAAGCCCGTCGGACCACGAACGGGTCCAGTCGCCCCTCGTCCACCGCGACCCCGAGGCCGTCCCCGGCCGGCACCGCCGGGGGCCTTCCGGCGCGGCCGAATTGCAGCGGCGGCGCAACCGGGTCCTCGCGCAGGAGGTGGCGCCCGAAGCACCCCTCCCCGTAGGTCACGCTGCCCACGCCCGCGATCAGCCGAAGCTGGGCCGCCGAAAGGAGCGAGGTCTCCCCCACCTGGCACCCCACCTGGACGACGAGGCCCGCCTCCAGGGCCCGCCGACACCGGGCGTACGCCGCGGCCAGGCCCCCGCACTTCGAGATCCGCACGTTCACCGCGGTGCACGCGCCCCGGGCGATCACAGCCTCCAGGGAGGCGCCGTCGGTGAGGCTCTCGTCCACCATCACCTCGAGCCCGGTCTCCCGCACGAGGCGCGCCAGGCCGTCGAGGTCGTCCGCGGCGACCGGCTGCTCGAAGCACCGGACCCCCCAGCGAGCCAGACGAGGCATGACTTCCAATGCCTCGTCCACGGTCCATGCCATGTTGGCGTCGGCCCGGATCGCGCAACGCGGGCCAAGCACCCGGCGGGCCGTCCGGACGAGCGGCTCGCTCCCGTCCCGGTCCACCTTGAGCTTGACCTGCCGGAACCCCAGGAGCCGGACGAGCAGCGCGGTCTTGAGGAACTTGAGGCCCGGCGCGGCGGAGAAGACCACGCTGTAGCGGAAGTCCCTCGGCAGGGCACGGTTCTCGCCGACGACGACGGGCCTCCCGAACTCGCGCCCGAAGGCGTCCAGAAGCGCCAGGTCCACCGCGGCCCACGCAGCGGTCTGGGGCTGTCCGGAGTCGACCCATCCCGCCGGGGCCTCGCCGTTGCACTCCCCCAGGAACCCCCACAGGTGCTCCCAGGACGGAAACTCCCGGCCGGCCAGGCGGGGCAGGACGACGCCGGAGAGCAGTTCAAAGACGCCGTCCCGGGTCTCCCCCGACACGTAGTCCCGCGGCAGGCACTCGCCGAACCCCACCCGTCCGGTACCGGTCACGCACTTGAGCAGGAGGCTGCTCGAAGTGTGGCGCACGGCGGCTGCGTGGGAAAAGGGCTTGCGGAAGGGGAGTTCCACCGCGAGAAGCTCGAAGCGCTCGACCCGTGCCATCGTCAGGAGCCCTCCACCCACGCGAGCCACGCCGCCAGGTCCCCGAAGAAGCGCTCCCGCACCGGGCTGAACTCCAGCACGTGGCGGGCGTCCTCGTAGCGCACCAGGGTCTTCCGGGGCGAGGGGACCCGCAGGAACCAAGCCTCGTTCGCCCCGTTGTCCGCGATCGGGTCCTCCCCGGCGAGCCCCATCCACAGCGGCATCCGGAGGCCGCCGGGCTCGGCCACCGCGCGCCGCGCCCGGTGAATCTGCCAGTACAGGTCGCCGGTGGCGGCCCGGAGCGCCAGGGGGTCCCCGGCGACGAAGGCCTCGAACTCCGGCAGTTCCGAGAACCACTGCGTCTCCAGCGGGACCGGCAGGTAGTAGTCGCGTTTGCCGGAGGCGGAGAAGAAGATCCGGAGCGCCTGTCCCACGGTCACGCTCGTCCGGGTGTGGAGGCCCGGGGTCGTCAGGACGAGCCCCTTGACGAGCTCCGGGTGGCTGCCGGCGAAGACTGCGGCCGGGATGGCGCCGAAGCAGTGCCCCACGAGGTAGACCTGCCCGGCCCCGTGCCGGCGGCGCGCCTCCTCCACCACCGCGAGGATCTCCTCCGCCCACGCTTCGAAGTCCTTCACATCCCCTCGCGGGGCTTGGCTCAGCCCCGAGCCCCGGCGGTCGAGGGCATAGGCGGGGTGGCCGAGGCCGGCGAGGAACGCCGCGGACTGGGCGAACCAGCCGGAGTGGCTCTGCAGGCCGTGGGTTAGGACCACAGGCGGCCTGCGCCCCGCCAGCCCGTAAGTCCGAACCGGCACGGCGTACCCGCCCGGTCCGGGCAGGAACTCGAGGCCTCCGTTCCCGAGTGCCTCCCGCAGCGGCTCGGGCATCCGTGCCTCCGCCCCCCAGGGTTTAGCGGGGTCCGGCGTACCGGGCGGGGGGAGCGTCGCCGCGCACCCCGAGAGGAGCGCGAGCAACGCCGCAGCGACGGCCGTCGGGCGAACCGGAGAACAACTCGACATCGCTCCTCCCTCCCCTGGCACGGCAGTCAAAACCCCAACGGCGTTGACACGTTAGCACACCAGGGCATACTGACAACTCCCCTGCGGCACCGGAGCCGCTCCAACCTTCTCTCCCCCGTCCAAGGAGCCTTTCATGTCCCTCGCCTCCTTTGCCATTCGGACGGCCAGCCGAGCTGCCGCGGCCCGCTTCGAGCAGGCCACCCGGGACCCGGTCCGGACCCAGACCGGGAAGATCCTCGGCATGGTGAGCAAGAACGCGGACACCGAATACGGGCGGCGCTTCGGCTTCGGCTCCATCCGAACCGTCGAGGACTACCAGAGCCAGGTCCCCGTGGTCACCTACGAGGACATCAAGGCGGACATGGAGCGGGTCGACGCGGGGCAAAGAACGTCTTCACGGCCGAGGACCCGGTGCTCTTCGCCCAGACCAGCGGGACCACCGGCGACCCCAAGTACATTCCCGGTGACCCCCACCTGCCAGGGCCGCGAGCACAAGGACGTGATGCGGACCTGGATGGCCCACGCCCTGAGGGCCCACCCCGAGATCTTCGGCGCCAAGGTCGTGTCCCTGGTCTCGCCGGCGGTCGAGGGCCACACGCCCTAGCGGGCTGCCCTTCGGGTCGACCTCGGGGCACATGTACAAGAACATGCCCGCGCTCGTGAGAGCGCGCCTACTCGATCCCCTACGGGTCTTCGAGATCGCGGACTACGACGCCAAGTACTACGTGATCATGCGCACCGCGCTCGGAGCACGACGTCCGCTTCCTGGCCACCGCCAACCCGTCCTCGATCCTGAAGATGTGCGCAGAAGGCGAACGAGTTCGGCGAAGACATCATCAGGACATCCGCGACGGCACGCTGTCGCCGAGCTCCGAGATCGAGCCCGAGATCCGCCGCAGATCTCGAGATGTACCGGCCTCGGCCGACCAGCGCGCCCGCGACCTGGAGCGCGTCCGCGAGCAGCGCGACGGCGTCCTGCTGCCCGGCGACTACTGGCCGAACCTGGCGCTGATCGGCTGCTGGAAGGGCGGCACCGTCGGCCACTACATGGAGAAGTTCCCCGCCTGGTTCGATCCCGACGGTCGACGGCCGCTGCCGGTCCGCGACTGGGGCTACCTCTCCAGCGAGGCCCGGGGCTCCATCCCCCTCTCCGACGACGGGCAGCGCAGGGCGTGCTCACCATCGCCAGCAACTTCTTCGAGTTCGTGGCGGTCGACGACGTGGAGGCCAAGGCCCGACGATCCGCACGAAGTGGAACTTCCTGGGCGTCGGCGACGTCGAGGACGATCGCGGAGTACTACATCTTCTTCACCACCACCGGCGGCCTCTACCGCTACGACATCAACGACGTCGTCCAGCGTCACCGGGCGTCTACAACCAGACGCCGCAGATCGTCTTCGTGCGCAAGGGTCGCGGCATGACCAACCTCACCGGCGAGAAGGTGAGCGTGAACCAGGTGATCGACGGCCGTCCAGAAGGCGGCCGCGGACGCCGGCGTCGTCGCCGGACCACTTCAAGGCCGAGGCCGACGCAGGGCGGCAGCCGCTACCTCTGCGCGTCGAGTTCGCGACCCAGGCGCCCCACCGAGGCCCACCAGGCGTTCCTCGCCGCCTTCGACCGCCACCTCACGGAGTCAACATCGAGTACGAGGCGAAGCGGAAGTCCCTGCGACTCGGGCGATCCGGTCCTGCACGTCATGCGGGAGGGGTGGTACGAGCGAGCGCGCCAGCCCAGATCCAGGGCGGGAAGCGCGCGTTCCAGGCCAAGACCGAACTCCTCTCCCCGGTCAAGGCGGAGACGCAGGCGATCCGACCCGAACTCGAGCGCATCGTCGAACTGGGTGAAGGCCCCCCTTCCGCGTGAATCCGAACCCCTTCCCCACAGCCCCCTCGCAGCCCGGCGCCCCCCGGCCGTGGCTGTGGCCGCTCGCCGCCCTGGGTCTTCTGGCCGTGGCCGGGACGTGGACCCACCACGCGGTCCGGGAAGGCCTCGACCAGAGCCTCGGGGCCGGCCTGCAGTCGATCCTCGACGGCAGCGTCACCGCCCTGGGCGTCTGGGTCGAGAACGAGAAGGAGGACGTGCGGGTGTGGGCCGCGGACGACCGGGTGCGGGCACGGACCGCGGAGTTGGTGCGGGAGGCCACCGCAGACTCCGACGCCGGGCCCCGGCTGCGGGCCTCGCCCCTCCAGTCAGCGCTGCAGGCCCACCTGGCGGCAGCCGTGGCGGACGTGGACTACCGGGGCTTCGCCCTCGTCGCCCCCGACGGGCTCGTCCTCGCGTCCGACCAGGTGGACCGGTACGTCGGCCGCCGGGTCTCGGCGAGCATGGGCCCCGAGATCGACCGGGTCCTGACCGGGCAGACCGTGTTCCTCCGGCCCACGCCCAAGGACGTCCTCGTCGCGGAGGAAACCGGAGAGGGACGGCCGGTGATCGTCGTGGCCGCGCCGGTTCTCGACGCGGGCGGAAGCCCTCTCGCCGCCCTCGCCTTCACCATCGACCCCGAGAAGGACTTCAGCCGCATCCTCTCCTCGGGCCGGGCCGGCGGGAGCGGCGACACCTACGCCTTCGACCGGAACGGGTTCCTGCTCTCCGAGAGCCGCCACGAGGACCGGTTCCAACAACTCGGTCTCCTGCCCCCCGGCCCGGAAGCCCGCTCGGTGCTCGCGGTTCGGGTGGGGGATCCCGGAGTAGACCTCACCCGGGGGCACGGCCCCGCGATCCCCGAGGGGGAGCGCCCCCTCACCCGGATGGCGGCGTCGGCTGTGGCCGGCGAGAGCGGCGTCGACCTCTCCGGGTACCGGGACTACCGGGGCGTCACCGTCATCGGCGCGTGGCGCTGGCTGCCGGAGTACGGCTTCGGAGTGGCGACCGAGGTGGCGCAGGTCGAGGCCCAGCAAGCCCTGCGCCCCCTTGGGGTCGCGTTCTGGTCGCTGCTGGCGCTGCTCGGCCTCGCCGTGGCCCTGCTCCTCCTGTCGTCGCGCTCGGTCGCCCGGCTGCGCCGGCGGGTCGAGCGCCTCACCCAACTGGGGCAGTACACGCTCATCGAGAAGGTCGGCGAGGGGGGCATGGGAGAGGTCTTCAAGGCGCGTCACGCACTGATGCGCAGGCCCACCGCCATCAAACTGATCCGAGGGGACCGGGCGGGCCCCGAGGACCTCGAACGCTTCGAGCGCGAGGTGCAACTCACCGGCGAACTCACCCACCCGAACACCATCTCCGTGTTCGACTACGGCCGCACCCCGGAGGGCGTCTTCTACTACGTGATGGAGTACCTGCCGGGGCTCGACCTCGCCCAACTCGTCCAGTTGCAGGACCCGGTGCCCCCCGCGCGGGTGGCCCACATCCTGCGGCAGGTCTGCGACTCCCTGGCGGAGGCCCACGCCCGCGGCCTGGTCCACCGCGACATCAAGCCGCAGAACGCCATCCTGTGCGAGAGGGGCGGTCTCTTCGACGTTGTGAAGGTGCTCGACTTCGGGCTGGTCGCCGAGACCGTGCCGGGGCGGGAGACCGCGGCCGGCGCTCCGGTCCCGATCCTGGGAACCCCCGACTACATCGCGCCCGAGCGTCTTCGGGGCGAGGTCGCGGTCGACCCCCGCTCCGACCTGTACTCGGTCGGGGCTCTGGGCTTCTTCCTGCTCACCGGGCAGCCCGTGTTCCCCGCCCCGACCTCGGCGGAGGCCTGCTACCGCGCCGTGCACGAACCCGCGCCCCGTCCGTCGGAAAGGACCTCCCAGCCCATCCCGACCGCCCTCGACGACCTGATCCTCGAGTGCCTCGCCAAGAGGGCGGAGGAGCGCCCGCCGGGCGCCGGGGAACTGGCGCGGCGGCTCCAGGCCGTCCACGCCGAGCCGCCGTGGACCCCGGAGGCCGCCCGCGGGTGGTGGCAGGAGAACCGGTCGCGGATAGAGTCGGTCCGGAAGGGCTCCCGGGCCGGGACCCGGCCCTCCGGCCCCTGCGGCGTCACGATCGCCTTCGACGGGTCTTCACCGGCCCCCGGGCCGGACACGAGCCCGTCGGACTGAGCGCAGGGACCGTCGGCCTCAATCGTCCCGGAGGAGGCCGCCCCCCAGCGCCACCGCCCGCTTCCACTGGGGTTCCGTCAGCGCCGCCACCGACAGTCGGCCCTGGCGGACCAGGGGCGACCCGGCGAAGACGGGCTCGGACTTGATCTCGGCCAGGGTCACCGGGCGCGCGAGCCGGCCGACCGGGACCACCTCCACCGCGGAGAACCCCGGGGCGCCCCGTTCCGGATAGGCCGCCCGAACGACCCGGGCCACTCCCACCACGCAGCGCTCCGCCCCCGTGTGGTACACGAGGGCCTCGTCGCCCGCGGCCATGGCGCGCAGGTTCTTCTGGGCCTGGGCGTTGCGCACCCCGTCCCAGACGCCCCGACCCTCCCCCTCGAGGTCGGCGAAGCCGTACTCGGCCGGTTCCGTCTTCAACAACCACCGCCCCATGTCGCCCCTCCCCTCCCGCGTCCCGAACGTCCCGCGGCAGTCTACCCGGGCGGCTCCGGCCCCCCAACCGCTGCGCTCTTGGACAGGCCCTCGATTCTGCGGTAGACACGTGGAAACAACCCACCGGAACCGGCGGCCAGGAGGTGGATCATGCGGGCGGAACCGTCCCGAGACTTCCCCGTCACCGCTTCCCCGGGGGCCCGAGCCGGCCCCGGGCAGCGGTCGGGGGCCTCCCCGATCGCCTCCCTCGAACGGTGGCTCGCGACCCGGGTGCTTCGGGCCGCCGGCGACCCTGCGGTCGGTCTGGTCCTCCCCGACGGCCGGGAGGTGGTCACCGCCGGGAGGCCTCCCGTGGCGCGCCTCCGGTTCCGCGACCGCCGCGCCCTGGCCCGCCTGGTCCTCGACCCGGAACTGCACTTCGGCGACGGCTACAGTGCCGGGCGGATCGACGTGCAGGGCGATCTGCTGCGGTTCCTGGAGGAGACCTACCGTGCCTGGTACCGGGCGGGGGGCTTCTCGCGGTCGGGCGGAGGGGCCCTGGCCTGGCTGCGCCGCCCGCGGGGCAACACCCCCGAGGCCGCCCGGGAGAACATCCACCACCACTACGACGTCGGCAACGACTTCTACCGCCTCTGGCTCGACGAGCAGATGGTGTACACCTGCGCCTACTACGACGACCCGGAGGCGACCCTCGAGGCGGCCCAGACGGCCAAGATGGACCACGTGTGCCGGAAGCTCCGGCTGCGCGCCGGGGAGCGCGTGGTCGAGGCCGGGTGCGGGTGGGGGGCCCTGGCTCTGCACATGGCCCGGGAGCACGGCGCCAGGGTGCGGGCCTTCAACGTGAGCCGCGAGCAGGTGGCGTGGGCCCGGGACCGGGCCGCGGCCGAGGGCCTGGCCGACCGCGTCGAGTTCGTGGAGGACGACTACCGCAACATCGCCGGGCGCTGCGACGCCTTCGTCTCCGTCGGCATGCTCGAGCACGTGGGCCGTGGGCACTACGCGGACCTGGGGCGCGTGGTGCACCGCTGCCTCGGTCCCGAAGGGCGGGGCCTGCTCCACTTCATCGGCCGAAACCGCCCGGCCCCGCTGCACCGCTGGATCGAGCGCCGGATCTTCCCGGGCGGCTACCCCCCGAGCCTGCGGGAGATGATGGAGATCCTCGAGCCCCACGACTTCTCGGTGCTCGACGTGGAGAACCTGCGCCTTCATTACGCCCGCACCCTGGAGCACTGGCTCGAGCGCTTCGACGAGAGCGTGGAGCGGGTCCGCGCCATGTTCGACGAGCGCTTCGTCCGGTCGTGGCGGCTCTACCTGGCGGGGTCCTTGGCGAGCTTCGCCACCGGCAGCCTCCAACTGTTCCAGGTGCTCTTCGCACGGCCCCAGCAGAACGACGTCCCCTGGACGCGCGCCCACCTGTACACCTGAGGCCCGGGGAAATTGGACACCTGCGACGTCCTCGTGGTCGGCGGCGGTCCTGCCGGCTCCTCCTGCGCCCGGGAACTCGTCTCCGGGGGCCTGGACGCCGTCGTCCTCGACCGGGCCCCCTTCCCCCGCCACAAGGCGTGCGCCGGCTGGGTCACGCCCCGGGTCCTCGCCACCCTCGGCGTGGAGCCCCGAGAGTACGCCAAGGGCCGCACCCTGCAGCCCTTCACCGGCTTCCGACTCGGCCTGTGGGGCGGTCCCAGGGTCGAGGTGCGCTACCCCGGGCCGATGAGCCACGGGGTCGTCCGGACCGAGTTCGACCACTTCCTGTTGCGCCGCTCGGGCGCCCGGCTGCGGCTGGGCGAGCCCTTGCAGGCGCTCGAGCGGGTGGGTGGGCGGTGGATCGCCAACGGGGAGGTCGCAGCGCCGGTCGTGGTGGGGGCGGGCGGCCACGCCTGCCCCGTGGCCCGACGGATGGGTGCCCGGGGCGGCCCGGCGGTGGTCGCCCGGGAGGCCGAGTTCCCGGTGCCCGGCCCGATCGCCGGGGTGGACCCCGCGACGCCGGAGCTCTGGTTCACCCCGGACCTGCGCGGCTACGGGTGGTGCCTTCGGAAGGGAGACCGCCTCAACGCGGGGCTCGGGCTGGAGGGCGCCCGGGACCTGAACGCCCAGGCCAAGACATTTCATGCGTTGCTTTCAGAAACGTTCGGATGTGCCTTTCCCGACAGCGGAACGTGGGAAGGCCACGCGTACCGTCTCTGGGGCCGGGGGCCCGCCCGCCTCGCCTGGGACGGGGCGCTCCTCGCCGGCGACGCGGCTGGGCTCGCCCACCCAAGGAGCGGCGAGGGCATCGGCCCCGCGGTGGACTCGGGGCTGCTGGCCGCCCGGGCGGTCCTCGAGGCCCGGGGGAACTACAGCGCCGAGCGCCTCGGCCTCTACGAGGAGCGGCTGAGGGCTCGCCTCGGCCCGGCAAGCAACGCCCCCGCCGACACCTCGTCGCCCTGGGCCCTCCGGCGGGTCGCCGCCCGACTCCTCCTGGGCTCCCCCACCCTCGCCCGCCGGGTCGTGCTCGATCGCTGGTTCCTGCGGCGAGGCGAGCCCGTTCTGGTCGAAAGGTTCCCCGCGGCGTCGGAGGCGTGATCGGTCCGGCAGCGTGGAACGGCGCGACGACCCCTTGCGGAGAGGCCCCGCGCTGCACCGCGACTCGAGGCCCTGCGGACATCTCTCCTACCCAGGCAGCACCACCCGGCTCCTACCGACCTGCGCTGGCCGACCCGGCGTCCCCGCGATAGGCTCCCGGTCTCCGGGGCGGGAAGCGGAGGAGGCCATGGAAGCGGAACGCATGCAGGCCGCCAAGCGGAAGCTCACCCCGGCCCTGGTCTTCCACACGGACCTGCTCGCGGTCCGGGCACGGGGCGCGCGCGTGGAGGACGCCTCGGGGCGGCACTACCTCGACTTCACCTCGGGGCTCGCCACGACCGCCACGGGTCACTGCCACCCCCGCGTGGTGGCGGCGATCCGGGAGCAGGCGCAGGCCCTGCTCCACGCCGGGGGCATCTTCTACCACGAACCCCTGCTGGCGCTGTGCGAGGAACTCGCCCGGGTGACGCCTGAGGGCCTGGACCGCTTCTTCTTCAGCAATTCCGGGGCGGAGGCGGTGGAGGGCGCGCTCAAGCTCGCCCGGTTCCACACGGGGCGTCCCTCGATCCTCGCCTTCACCCCCTCCTTCCACGGGCGCACCCTGGGGGCGCTCAGCCTCACCTCGTCCACCTCCCGGTACCGCCGGGGCTACGGGCCCCTGCTCCCCTCCGTGCACCACGTCCCGTACCCCTACTGTTACCGGTGCGCCTACTCCCAGCGCCCCGAGACCTGCGCGTCGGAGTGCCTGGGGCGCCTGGACTGGCTCTTCGCCCACCTCGTGCCCCCGGAGGAGGTGGCGTGCGCGGTGATCGAACCGGTGCTCGGCGAGGGCGGGTACGTGGTGCCGCCGCACCCGTTCCTCGGCCGACTGCGGGAACTGTGCGACCGCCACGGGATCCTGCTGGTGCACGACGAGGTCCAGTGCGGGATGGGCCGCACCGGTCGGTGGCTCGCGGCGGAGCACTTCGGGGTCGTTCCGGACATCCTGGTGCTGGCCAAGGGAATCGCCTCGGGCCTGCCCCTGAGCGCGGTGGTGAGCCGGGCCGACGTGATGGACGGTTGGCCCCCCGGCGCCCACGGCACCACCTTCGGCGGCAACCCGGTGTCGTGCGCGGCCGCGGTCGCCACCCTCGGGGTGATCCGGGAGGAGGGCCTGCTCGACAACGCGGCCCGCGTGGGGACCCAGGCACTGGAGCGGTTGGGGCGGCTCAAGGCGACGTGCCCGCGGGTCGGCGACGTGCGGGGGCTCGGGCTGATGATCGGCGTGGAGTTCGTCCGGGAGGGCCGAAGACCCGACTCCGAGGCCGCCCGGCGGGTCGTCGCCCACTGCCTGGAGCGCGGCCTCCTGCTGGTGGAGTGCGGCCGGGAGCGAAACGTCATCCGTCTCGCGCCGCCCCTCGTGGTGACCGGCGAGGAGATGGACGAGGGGCTGGACCTCCTGGAGGGGGCGGTCCGGGCCCTCCCCGCCTGAGAGGAGCGTGCCGTGCGCCGCGCGATCATCCTCGGGGCCGCGGGCCGCGACTTCCACGACTTCAACACGGCCTTCCGGGACGACCCGGCGGTGGAGGTCGTGGCCTTCACCGCCGCCCAGATCCCCTTCATCGAGGCCCGCACCTACCCCCCGGCGCTGGCCGGGCCCCGCTACCCCCACGGCATCCCGATCCGGCCCGAGGCCGAACTCCCCGACCTCGTCCGGAGCCGCGGCGTCGGCCTCGTGGTGCTCTCCTACAGCGACCTCTCCCACCAGGAGGTGATGCACAAGGCGTCCCGGGTGCTCGCCCTGGGCGCGGACTTCCTGCTGCTCGGCCCGGACCGGACGATGCTGCCCTCGCGGCGCCCGGTGATCTCGGTGTGCGCGGTACGTACCGGG
Source organism: uncultured delta proteobacterium (assembly GCA_963707045.1). Lineage (GTDB taxonomy): Bacteria > Desulfobacterota > Deferrisomatia > Deferrisomatales > JACRMM01 > CAZGRT01. Next base: position 1,248 of record CAVPOV010000024.1, on the reverse strand, counting down.
TGCGGCAAGTCGGGGGTGGCCCGGCTGGCGGTGCGCGCGCTGCGCGACGCGGGCGCGGCGCCGGTGGTGCTCCGCCACCCCATGCCCTACGGGAACCTGGAGGAGGAGGCCGTGGAGCGCCTCGCGACCTTGGAGGACCTGGCCGCGCACCGGTGCACCGTGGAGGAGCGCGAGGAGTTCGAGGAGCACCTGCGGGCCGGAGCCGTGGTGTACACGGGGATCGACTGGCGCGAGGTGCTCCGCCGGGCCGAGCCCGAGGCCGACGTCCTCGTGTGGGACGGCGGGAACAACGACCTCCCCTTCGTGCGGCCCGACCTCGAGATCGTGGTGCTCGACCCCCACCGGCCCGGCCACGAGACCGCCTACCACCCCGGCGAGGCCAACCTGCGGCGCGCCCACGTGGCCGTGGTGAACAAGGTGGACACGGCCCGACCCGAAGACGTAGAGGCCGTGGAGAACGCGGTGCGCCTCCTCAACCCCGGGGCGACCCTCGTGCGCACGGCGTCGCCCATCGCCGTGGAGGACCCGGAGGCGATCCGGGGCCGGCGGGTGCTCGCCGTGGAGGACGGCCCCACCCTCACACACGGGGGCATGGCCTACGGCGCCGCGACCCTGGCCGCGCGCAAGTGGGGCGCCGCCGAACTGGCGGACCCACGGCCTCACGCCCTGGGCAGCATCGCGGAGGCCTTCCGCCGCCACCCCCACCTGGGCCCGGCGCTCCCGGCCCTCGGCTACTCCCCCGCGCAGTTGGAGGAACTGCGCCGGACCATCGAGGCCGTCCCCTGCGACCTCGTGCTCCTGGGGACCCCCGCGGACCTCTCGCGCCTGCTCCACCTGAGCCGCCCGTCGCTGCGCGTCCGCTACGAGGTGGAGGAGGTCGGCGGCCGCGTCCTCCGCGACCGGGTCCTGGCCGCCGCGGGCCTGGGAGGCCCCCCCCGGTGACGCCGCCGGGCCTATGGGTCGTGTCCCTCGGGGGCAACGCCCTTCTGCGCCGGGGGGAGCGGGGCACCGTGGAGGAGCAGCTCGCCAACGTCCGCGCGTGCACCGGCGTCGTGGACCATCTCCTCGCCCGGGGGCACCGCGTTGTGATCACCCACGGGAACGGCCCGGTGGTGGGCAACATCGTGCTCCAGAACGAGGCCGCCCGGAACACGGTGCCCCCGATGCCGCTCTACCTCTGCGACGCGGACTCCGAGGGGGGCATCGGCTTCATGGTGCAGCAGACCCTCTACAACCACCTCCGCGGCC
>CAVPOV010000023.1:0-79589 GCA_963707045.1 uncultured delta proteobacterium | reverse complement strand
GACCATCATGATGAGGAACAGCACCACGGCGATGGCCGCGCCATAGCCCATGCGGAAGCCGTATTCGCTGAGCGCCTTTTCATACATGTAGTAGCTGAGGACGCGCGACGATCCGAAGGGGCCGCCGGAGGTCATGATCGACACGAGGTCAAAGCTGCGAAGTGCGCCGATGACCGTGACGATCACCGCAATGAAGGTCGCCGGCGAAGCTGCGGCAGCACGACATACCACAGCATTTTCCAGCCCTTGGCCCCGTCCAGCCGCGCGGCCTCGATCTGGTCGGGGGCGACGTTGTTCAGGCCGGTGAGATAGAGGATCATCACATAGGCGATCTGCGGCCAGAGGCCCGCCGCGATGATGCCGTAGGTCACAAGGTCTGGGTCGGCAAGAATGGCGGTGCCCTGGCCCGTGATCCATTCGGTCAAGAGGTAGAAGAGGCCGAAGTTCGGCGCGTAGAACCAGGCGAACATCAGGCCGACGACGACCTGGCTGATGACGAAGGGAAAGAAGAACAAGGACTTGTAAAGCCGGATGCCCCGCACCGTCTGGTTCAGGAAAATCGCGATGAACAGACCGATGGGCAGGGCCGCCATGTAAAGGATCAGCCATTTAAGGTTGTTCCTGAGCGAGGTCTCAAACGCAGGATCGGTCATCAGCTCGGCATAGTTGCCCATGCCAACAAAGGTGCCCTTGAACTCTCCGTTCGGGCCGTAAAGCCCGTCCCAGTCGTAGAACGACAGGGTGATGCTTTGTACGATCGGCCAAGCACATAGACGGCGAACATGAAAAGCCCGGGGGCGAGGAAGAGCCAGGGTGCGATGGTCCGCTGGTTCCACCGTCCCTTGGGACGATGAACCGGGACCGCCACGCTGACGTCCGATGCCTGTGCGATGCCTCGCCCCCCCGGAAAAGAGAAACGGGCGCCCCCTTTGCGAAGGGGACGCCCGAGATAGTCAGATCACTGCGGGTAGATGCGCAGGCGCGTTGCTTCGAGGTTCGCCAGGATTTCTTCGAGAGCTTCAGGCTGCACGAAACGCCGGGAAGCCTTCCATGCCGGCCTTGGCGTACTCGGCCTCGGCGTCACGGTCCCAGAACTGGGCGATGCCGCCGGTCGCGGTGGAGAGCGACGCAAAGCCTGCCGACAGGAACGGATCGGCCGGATCAACGGTTGCGCCCGAGTTGGTCGGCAGCTGGCCGACAGCCGCGTTCCACTTGGACTGCGCTTCCGCGCTGGCGATAAAGGCCAACAGCTTCTTCGCATCTTCGGGGTTCTTCGCGCCCGAAGTCAGGTGGACGGTGTCGGTCGGGGCTTCCTCGGCCCGGGCGATGCCGGGGGTGATCTCCGGGAAGATCATGAAGCCAAGGTTGTCATTCGTCATGCCGCCTTCCTTGAAGACGCCGACGGCGAAGTTGCCCATGACGTAGTGGGCCGCCTTGTTCTGCACGAAGATCGCAGCGGCATCCTGCCAGTCGATCGCCGCGTGGTTCGCGGTGACGTAGGGCTGAAGCTTGGCGAACTCGGCGAAGACCGCGCGGGCTTCGGGCGAGGTCCACGAGATCTTGCCCGCCGCCAGATCGCTGTGGAACTGATAGCCGTTGGTGCGCATCGACAGATAGTCGAAGATACCCGCGACCGGCCACAGGGCCGACGACCCGGTGGTCACGCAATCGATGCCGGCAGCCTTGAACTTCTCGCAGTTGGCAAGGAAGGTCGCCCAGTCCACGCCCTCCGGGCCCGGAGGGGTGACACCCGCGGCGGCGTAGGCGTCACGGTTATAGTAGATGCCCCACTGGTAATAGGTATAGGGGATGGCATACTTCTTGCCGTCAATCGTGGACGACAGGATCGACGAGGCCAGCGACTTGTTCAGCCCGTTGGCATCCCAGACATCCGTGATGTCGGCGAAAAGGCCCGCCTCGACGAACGGCTTCATCCGGTTCGCGGCATACCAGTTGGCCAGGTCGGCGGATCAGCGGTCAGGAAGTTGCGGATCGAGGTCTTGTACCCTTCGTGGTCGAAGTTGGTGAGCACCACGTCGATCTCGGGGTTCGCGGCCTCGAAGTCGGCGATCAGGGCTTCGGTTGCGGCCAGAGGAATTGGATCGTAGTCCGCGTTCCAGGTGACGACGCGCTTGTCCTGCGCAAAGGCAGACGTGGACAGCATAAGCGCCGCCGCGAGGGCTAGCGCGCCCGCTTTCTTATGGACCATGGTTTCCTCCCGTTTGGTTCCATTATTTGAAACTTAGTCTTGAATATTGAAAACTATGTCCACTATCATTCCCCCTGTCAACCGGCTTCAGGGGGAAGAGCAATGGGCGCGAGGGACATGCAGACGGCACGGTCGGCAAGGCGCTGGACGTGCTTGACATGGTGGCGCGCCATGGCCGGCCGGTGCGGTTTTCCGACCTTCTGGCGCAGTCCGATTACCCCAAGGCGACACTGTACCGGCTGCTCCAGACGCTGACCCATCAGGGCATGCTGGTGCTGGACCCGGACCAGGGGACTTATACCCTTGGCTGCGTCGGTGCGGCTGGCCCATGCCGCCTGGCGCAAACCATTCGGCCTGCCTCGATCGCGCTGATCTTGATGAACTGGCTGCGAAAACAGGCGAGACGATCCATCTGGCGCAGATGGACCTGGGGCAGGTTCTTTACGTCGACAAGCTCAATGCCGCGCGGCCGGTTGAGATGTTCGCCCAGGCCGGAAAAGTCGGCCCGGCCTATTGCACCGGGGTGGGCAAGGCGATGCTTGCGTACCTCACGCCTGAGGCGCTGGAGCAGGCCCTGGCGCGGCAGTCCTTCCACCGCCACACCGACCAGACGCTGGACACGCCCGAGAAGCTGATGGCCGAGTTGCAGGCGATTCGCGACCGGGGCCATGCCTTCGACCGGGAAGAGCATGAAAAGGGAATCATCTGCTGCGCGGTGCCGATTTGAACCCGGTCAGGCCGGGTGCTGGGGGCCTTGTCGGTCACCTCGACCACCGCGCGGACCACGCTGGAGGCGCTTGAGGCGCAGTCCGGGCTGACCAAGGACATCGCGGCGAAGATCGCCGCAGAAGCGGAGAGCTCGGCGCTTTCCGGAACAGAACTAGGGGGAGGATGAACCTATGACTGGTGTAACACTGAAACAAGGTGACGAAGCGATTCGGCGATGTGCAGGTGATCCCGCCGCTGGACCTCGCGGTGCCGGACGGGGAGTTCTGCGTCCTCGTCGGCCCGTCGGGCTGCGGCAAGTCGACGCTTCCTGCGCATGGTCGCCGGGCTGGAGGAGACCGAGCGCGGCACGTCCACATCGGCGACCGCGACGTGACCGGCAGGCCGACCCAAGCGACCGGGGGCTGGCGATGGTGTTCCAGACCTATGCGCTCTACCCGCACATGACGGTGGCGCAAAACATGGAGTTTGGTCTGAGATGGCCGGCATGCCACCCGAAGCCCGAGGTGACGAGGTGGAAGAGGCGGCGCGCGACTCCTGAAGCTCGAGCCGCTTCTCGGCGCGCAAGCCCAGCGCCCTGTCCGGCGGCCAGCGCCAGCGCGTCGCCATCGGCCGCGCCATCGTGCGCGAGCCCGAGGCTGTTCCTGTTCGACGAGCCCCTGTCGAACCTCGATGCCGAGCTGCGCGTGGAAATGCGCGCTCGAGACTCGCGCGAACTGCACCGCGAGATTGGCGCGACGATGATCTATGTCACCCACGACCAGGTGGAGGCGATGACGCTGGCCGACCGGATCGTCGTCCTGCGCGCGGGCCGGATCGAGCAGCTCGGCAAGCCGGTCGAGCTTTACAACGACCCCGACACCTGTTCGTCGCCGGCTTCATCGGCAGCCCGGCGATGAATTTCGTCTCAGGCATGGTGGACGGGCCGGGGCAAGTCTCGACCAAGGGCCTGTCGGAGCCGGTTGGAACAACCGTCGCGCTGCCCGCCAAGGGGGCAGAGGTCACCGTGGGTCTGCGGCCGCAGCACCTGAAGATTGTGGACGGGGGCACACACCGGGTGGAGTTGACCGAGGCGCTGGGGGGCGTGGCCTATGTCCACCTGACCGCGCCGTCGGGCGAAAAGCTGATCGTGGAGCGGCACGACCAGGTGAACTGGAGACCGGTTCGATGGTGGGGCTTGGCTACGATCCGAAGGACGCGATGGTGTTCGACAAGGACGGGCTTCGGCTGCGCTGAATGGACTGCTCGTCGTCGACTTCGTCACTCCTCGCGACGAGGAGACGAAGTCGAACGAGGAGCAGTCGGTCAGTGCCCGGCCAGGAATTTCTCGGCGTCGAGGGCGGCCATGCAGCCCATTCCGGCGCTGGTGACGGCCTGGCGGTAGATATGGTCGGTCAGGTCACCGGCGGCAAAGACGCCGGGGATCGCGGTCCGGGTGCTGCCGGGTTCCACCACCACATAGCCGCCGTTGTGCAGCGGCAACTGGTCCTTGACCAGCTCGGACGCCGGGGCGTGGCCGATCGCCACGAAGAAGCCTGCGCAGGGGATGGTCTGTTCCGCCCCGGTGGTCACATGGCGGACCTTCACGCCATCGACCCCGCGCGGCTCATGCGCGCCGACGACTTCGACGATCTCATGGTTCCACAGCACCTCGATCTTCGGGTGCTTGAACAGGCGGTCCTGCATGATCTTTTCGGCGCGAAGGTCGTCGCGGCGGTGGATCAGCGTGACCTTTGACCGCGAAGTTCGTGAGGAACAGCGCCTCTTCCACGGCCGTGTTGCCGCCGCCGACGACGACCACTTCCTTGCCCCGGTAGAAGAAACCGTCGCAGGTCGCGCAGGCCGAAACCCCGAAGCCCTTGAAATGCTCTTCGCTCGGCAGGCCCAGCCATTTGGCTTGCGCGCCGGTGGCAAGGATCACCGCATCCGCCGTATAGGTGGTGCCGCTGTCGGCGTCGGCCGTGAAGGGCCGCTTCGAAAGATCAAGCGAGGTGATGTAGTCGCTGATGACCTCGGCCCCCATCGCCTCGGCGTGGGATTGCATGCGGACCATCAGGTCGGGGCCCATGACGTGGGTGTCGCCGGGCCAGTCCACCTCGGTGGTGATGGTCAGCTGGCCGCCGGGCTGCAGGCCCTGGACAGGGTTCAGCATCGCGCGGGCGGAATAGACCGCCGCCGTATAGCCGGCCGGGCCGGAGCCGATGATCAGAACCCTGGTGTGCCGCGTCTCGCCCATCTTTGCCCCCTGAACGTCCGGCTGCTGATATAGCCGCGCGCGCCTTGGGCGGAAAGCCCCCGCATGGCGGGGATGCTTGCCGTGCAGGGCGATACGTTTTCTTGCGTGCCTTTGAAATATTATTGCGCAGAGCCGCATCCATGCATAAGTAAGTCGCGGAATGGAGGCACCTATGCCCGGACACAAGCTTGATCCCATCGACCGACAAATTTGGCCGAGCTTCAGGCTGACGGGCGGATGACGAACGTGGAGCTGGCCAGCCGGGTCGGCATTTCCGCGCCGCCCTGCCTGCGCCGCGTGAGGGTGCTGGAGGAAGCGGGCTACATCAAGGGTTACCACGCCGACATCGACGCGCGCGAGCTGGGCTTCGAGGTGCAGGTCTTTGCCATGGTGCGGCTGAATTCGCAGGCCGAGGCGGACCTTGCGGGTTTCGAGGCTCAGTGCCGGGCCTGGCCCGGCCCGCGAGTGCCACATGCTGAACGGCGAGATCGACTTTATCCTGAAATGCGTCGCGCCGGACCTGTCGAGCTTTCAAAGCTTTCTGACCGAGCACCTGCTCAAGGCCGAACATGTGGCGAACGTGAAGACCTCGCTGGTCATCCGCTGCGCCAAGGATGAACCGGGCCTGCCCTTCGACGTGCTGGAGGCCCGGCTGGCGAAGTCTGCTTAGCGGGCGGCGTCTGCCAGGGGCCGGGTCGCGGCCTTCAGGCGCATCGCGAAACCCTTCTGGCCGGGGTTCAGCTTGCGGGCGGTGTTTCGCCGTACGATGGCGCGGGCAGCAACGCGGTCATCCGAGCCTTCGGCCACGGCTTCCAGCACCGACACGATCCAGCGGCGCTTGGTTCTCATCTCGATCATCATGGCTTTCCCCGACGTAAAACCCTGTCTCAGCTTGCAAACTGAGCGTCGAATGCGGCGGGGGTGGGGAAAAGTCATGCTGCAAACGGTGCATTTTCATGCCGTTTGTCGCCACGTCACAGCCTTATTGTGGAGATGAGGCGTCCGTAATCGGCCTCGCCCGCATGGGTGGTGCGGCGGTAGGAATAGAAGCGCGCAGGGTCGGAATAGGTGCAATGCCCGGTCCATTCCGCCTGCCCTACCCCGGCAGCGCGCAGGCGCTGGAGGCCATAGCCGGGCAGGTCGAAGAGCATGCGGCCGTTGGGGCCGTTCACGAAAAAGCGGGTGCTGTCGGGGTCTTCGTCGCGAAAGCGGTCGAAGAATTCGGGGCCGACCTCATAGGCTTTCTGGCTGATCGTGGGGCCGATTATCGCGCGGGTGCGGGCGCGGGTTGCCCCCAGCGTCTCCATCGCGTCAAGGGTCGCCTCGAGGACGCCGTCGACCGCGCCACGCCAGCCGGCATGGGCCGCGCCGATCACACCTGCGGCGGGATCGTGGAAGAGGACCGGCTGGCAATCGGCCGTGAGGACCGCAAGCAGCACACCGGGTGTTGCCGTGACCATCGCGTCAGCCTCGGGGCGGACGGTCAGGGGGCCGGTCACCGGCAGGGCCCGGGCCGAATGGACCTGATGGACGGTGACCAGCGCCTCGGGCGGCACCCCCATCGCTTCGGCCACGCGGGCACGGTTGATGGCCACGATCTCGGCCTGGTCGGTAGAGCCAGTGCCGCAGTTCAGGCCCGCGAAGATGCCGGAGGACGCCCCGCCCTTGCGGGTAAAGAAGCCGTGCCGCGCGGTCAGCGCGTCCGAGGTCAGGATCTCCAGCATCGAATGGATCATGCGAATCCGGGTGGCAACGGTGCACCGGCGCGGGTCAGCGCAAGCATCTTGAACAGCGAACCCATTTCCTGTGGGTCGGTCAAGCGGTGAAGCGCGGCGCGGTGACTTTCCAACGCCGCGCCGGTCAGGTTTTTGGCCAGACGCTCGGCCCGGACTTCGATGCCAAGGCGGCGCAGTATGTTGCCCTGCGTGTCATAGGCATGGGCGGGGGCGAGAGCGGTCAGGGGCTCGAAATCGACATGGGCGGTCAGGTCCGCCCCGCCCGGATGGGCCAGCGGGTCGTCATGGGCGTGCTGGCGCAGCGCCTGCAGAGTGTCGCCCTGTGACCGCCAGCCGCCGTAGTCGATGAACAACGCCAGCCCGCCGTGCCGCAGGATCGGGCGCAGGGCAGCGGCGACCGCAGCCTGCGCGGGAGCGGAATGCTCGACAAGGTCACCGGGGCGGGCGGCGCGGAAGGCGGGGCTGTCCGGCACCTGGGGCAAGGGTTGCGAGAGGCCGAAGGACAGCTTGCCAGCGGTGAGCCCGACCAGCCGCTCGCGCCAGCCCTCGGGTGACAGGAGGAACTGCCGGATCGGCAGGGCATCGAGGAATTCATTGGCGACCAGGAAGGTCGGGCGGTCGGGCAGGTCCTCGACCCGGTCGAACCATTCGGGGACTGACGGTGCCAGAACTCGGGCCTGCACGGCGCGGAGGCGCGGCGAGGCTTCGACCAGCGCCACCTTGGCTGCGGCATGAAAGCCCGGCACGCCCCGGGTGGCCCGCAGGATGTCGGCCATCAGCGTGCCGCGACCCGGCCCAAGCTCGGCCAGGGTGAAGGGCGACGGCGCGCCCTGATCCTCCCATCCATGCGCCAGAAGAAGCCCGATCATCTCGCCGAACATCTGGCTGATTTCGGGGGCGGTGGTGAAATCACCTGCCGTGCCGAACGGTTCGCGGGTGGTGTAGTAACCGTAAACGGGGTGCAAGAGGCAGTCGGCCATATAGTCGGCCACCGTGATCGGCCCGCCCTCGCGGATCCGTTCGATCAGCAGCTGGCCAAGCGGCGTCATCTGGCCGCCTGTTATCGCGTTCGGGCGCGCAGGAGGAACCAGACCCCCACCGCGATCATCGGCAGGCTGAGAAGTTGCGCCCATCGTCAGACCGAAGCTGCCCGCCTGCACGGCCCAGCCGATCGGGTTGCCGGGTGAGACGAATTGCGCGTCGGGTTGGCGGAACTCGACCAAGAACCGCGCCACCCCGTAACCGGCGAGGAAGAGCCCCATCAGCGCGCCGGGACGTTTCAGCCAGCCGCGCCGGAAGGCAAGCCAGATCGAGACGACTGCCAGAAGAAGCCCTTCCAGCACCGCCTGGTAAAGCTGGCTTGGGTGGCGGGCGCAGGCTTCCGTCGCGGTGGCACAGGCCTGTGCCGCGTCACCGGGGAAGATCACGCCCCAGGCAGCGTCGTCGGTCGGCCCCAAAGCTCGGCGTTCACGAAGTTTGCCAGCCGTCCCAGCATGAGGCCGACCGGCACCGCCAATGCCAGAAGGTCGCCCATCGACAGCATCGGGATCTTCTCACGCCGACAGAACCAGATCCCGGCGACGACGACCCCGGCGAAACCGCCGTGAAAGGCCATGCCGCCCTCATTCACCATCGGGATGCGCCAGGGTTCGGCGATGTAGGTGGTGGGATCGTAGAAGATCACATAGCCCAGCCGCCCGCCGATGATGACGCCGAGCACCGCCCAGGTGAAGAACCGCTCCACCTGTTCGGCTGTCAGCGCCGGACCGAACCAGAGGCCGGGGGTGCGGATCGCGCGCAGGATGACCCACCAGCCGAAGAGGATGCCGACGATATAGGCCAGCGCATACCAGCGCAGGCCGTAGGTGTGGCCCGCAACCTCGAACGAGATCAGGAACGGCGAGATGTCGGGAAACGGGATCATGCGGCTGCCTGGGTCGGTTTGCCCGCTTGTCGCGGGGTGGGGGCGTGAGGTAACCGGCGGCAAAGCACCGTCTTGCCCCGCGCGGAGGTCAGGGCCATATAGGGAAGATACGCGCCGTGAAGGAGTGCCACCATGCAAAGCCGCAACAAGTTCTTCGACGACATGAGCCAGCTCATGACCAACGCGATGGGCGTGGCTCAGGGGGCCAAGACCGAGGCCGAGACGGCGATGAAAAGCTTCATCGACCGCTGGATGGCCGACCGTGACTTCGTGACCCGCGAAGAATTCGACGCCGCCCGCGCTATGGCGCAGAAGGCGCGTGAGGAAAACGCGGCGCTGGAGGCGCGGATCGCGGCGCTTGAGGCCGGGCTGGCGAAGAAGAAGGGCTGACCGCAGCTTTTGCAGGGCCGCTCGTCGATGACTTCGTCACTCCTCGCTGACTGCCGACGAGGAGACGAAGTCGAACGAGGAGAGCGTCTTCAGGCGCGGACGAAGCGGAAGGCGGCCGAGGCGCCCCATCCGGCAAGCGCCGCCAGCGCCAGAGAGATCAGTCCGTAGATCAGGGGCTGTTCCTGCGCGAGGTTGAAGATGAACCGCTCCAGCCCCTCTTTCCGCACGCCAATCACCCGTTCCTGCGAGGCGATCACCCGCTTGTCGCGCAAGAGGAACAGCCACGCACCTTGGATTCGCCCTCGGTCAGGTTCGAGGGCAGGATGACGTCGGTGCGAAAGAGCGTTTCCTCGGTCAGCTCGACCTTGCCCTGCAACACGCGGTAGCGCCCCTCGTTCGTCCGGACGCGCATGAGGCCCTGGAGGAAGTCACCGGAATCCTCGGCTTCGGCGGTGATCCCCACCGCGCGGATGACCCGTTCGATGGTGATGCCGTAGCGCAGGTTGTCGGTGTCCGACAGGATGTGGCTTAAGGGCCCGGACGTCGCCACGGCGTAAAAGCTGGGCGCGGAATCGACCAGAACCGAGTCGGTGTTCACCCAGATGCCCGCCACCCGCGCCTTGCGGCGGACGGCGACCGGGGTGGACGGGCCTTCAACCGTGACGATGACCTCGAGCGGGCCGCGATCGGCGGGGGCGGGCGTGTCGCGCTTGACGGCGCCGTAGATCAGGATCTCGGACCCGTCGAAATCGGCGGTGATCGAGACGCGGTTCTGGCTCATCCCGGCGACGATGCTTTCTTCCGCCACCGCAGGCAGGGCCAAGAGAAGCAGGGCCGCCAGAGCGCGGATCATGGCAGCACCCCCGGCGCGACCGAGAAAAGCTCATCCGGGGTGATGAGCAGGTCCATCGCGATGCGGATCGAGACGGCAAGGACGAGGAGCGACAGAAGGATGCGCAACTGTTCGGCCTTCAGCCGCACGCCGACCTGGGCGCCGATCTGCGCGCCGACGACGCCGCCGAGGATCAGCACTAGCGCCAGCACCATGTCGACGGACAGGCTGGTCGTACCGCGTGCATGACGTGGTGAAGCCGGTGACGAAGATGATCTGGAACAGCGAGGTTCCGACCACGACCTTGGTCGGCATGCCCAGAAGGTAGATCATCGCGGGCACCATGATGAACCCGCCGCCGACCCCCATGACGGCAGCAAGGAAACCCACCGCGCGCCGACGAGGATCGGCGGGATGACGCTGATGTATAGCCCGCTGGTGCGGAACTTCATCTTCAGCGGCAGGCCGTGGACCGCAGATGGTCATGGCGCGCCGGACGGCGCGCCGCCCGGGGCGGCTCGTGCAGCAGCGACCGCAGTGCTTTCCTGGAGCATCAGCACGCCGATCAGGCCGAGGAACAGCACGTAGGACAGCTGGACGAACAGGTCGACCTGGCCCTTTGCGCTCATCCAGCTGAAGACCTAGATACCCGCCCCGACCCGATCAGGCCGCCGCCCAGCAGCACCCGAACCCCATCCTGAAATCGACCCTCTTGCGCCGGAGCTGCGCAAGCACACCCGAGACCGACGAGGCGACAACCTGGTTCGCGCCGGTCGCGACCGCGACGATGGGCAATCCCGATGAAGAACAGCAGCGGCGTGATCAGGAACCCGCCGCCTACGCCGAACATGCCCGAGAGGAAGCCCACGATTCCGCCCAGCCCCAGAAGAACGAAGATGTTGACCGAGACCTCGGCGATAGGGAGATAAAGCTGCATTCGACCGAAGCGCAAGCGGGTTCAGCGCCGGCCTTGGTCTGTGCGGAGCGGCTTGTCGGAAACCGCAACGGACGCGCTGGCGCGCCTTTGCCGCGTAAGTACCGTCACGATTGCCCAGGTCAGGTCGCGCAGCAATCCGGCGCAGCACCGCGTTCCAGTTTTGCCGCACCCAACGGCGCCATCGCCTTGGTGTGCTCGTGGCTGATCTTTTCGTCGGACAGGCCGGCCGCCATGTTGGTGATGGTAGAAATCGCCGCGACCTTCAGCCCAAGGAAGTCGGGCCAGGATCACCTCTGGCACGGTGGACATGCCTACGGCATCGCCGCCCAAGGGTTTGCAGATCGCGCGAATTTCGGCGGGGGTCTCGAAGCTGGGGCCGGAGTACCAGCAGTAGACGCCCTCCGGCAGGGTCACGCCTTGCCGCGTCGGCGGCGGCGCGTCAGCCGCGGCGCGCAGGGCGGGGTCATGCGCGTCTGTCATCGGCACGAAGCGGGCGTCGGTCGGCTCGCCGATCAGCGGGTTCAGGCCCGAGAAGTTGATGTGATCGCGACGGAGCATCAGGTCGCCAGGCCGGATATCGGCGCGCAGGCTGCCTGCCGCGTTGGTGGCGATCAGCGCCTCGGCCCCGAGTGCCTTGAGCACCTCCAGCGGCAGGCGCATCGCGGCGGGATCGCCGGTTTCATAGTAATGTCGCCCGCCGCCGAACACGGCGACCCGCACGCCTTCCAGATCACCCACGACAAGCTTTGGATTATGCCCCGACACGCCTGCATGGGGAAAACCGGGCAGGTCCGCAGTGTCGATGCGCGATTGGCCGCGCCATCAGCCCACGGTTCACCCGCGGGGGGTCGGCCGAGGCCGGAGGCCGGGATCGCCCCACCCGCACCGGTTCCCACCCCCGCACCCCCGCGGGTGCGGGATCAGCTCAAGGAGGTCAGCGCTCCTTGACATAGGGCTCGCCCCGGCGCGCGGCGGGATCGCCTTGCCGACGAAGCCCGCGAGCACGACCACCGTCAGGATATAGGGCAGCGCGTCGAGCAAGGGCACGGGAACCGACAGGCCGAAGGTGTTCTTGATCACATCGGGCCGCAGGGCCAGCGCCTGGAGGAAGCCGAAGGCCGCGTCGCCCACAGGCAATACCACGGCCGCCATTTGGCGAAGATCAGCGCGGCCAGCGCGATATAGCCGCGCCCCGCTGTCATCTCCTTGCCGAAGCCCGCCTGGAGCGCCGTGGCCATATAGGCCCCCGCCAGCCCGCAGAGCACGCCGGTGATCATCACGGCCGTATAGCGCAGCCGCACGACCGATACGCCCGCCGTATCGACAGAAGCAGGATTCTCGCCCACCGCGCGCAGGCGCAGGCCGAAGCGGGTGCGGTTCAGTACCCACCACGAGGGGCACCAGAAGCGCCACGTAGACGAGGAAGGTATGCCCCGACAGCACGTCTGCGTAGAACGGCCCCAGCACCGGAATGTCGCGCGCGGCTTCGGCGAAGGGAAGCGTCAGTTCGTTGAACCGCGCGGCCCCTTGCAGCGGGGGGGTGCGGCCGCCCTGGCCGAACAGGGTCTGCGCGATCAGAACCGTGATCCCCGACGCAACAAAGTTCAGCGCGACACCAGAAATAAGCTGGTTGCCCCGGAAGGTGATCGAGGCGATGCCGTGGATTGCGGCAAAGATCAGCGTAGCCACCCACGGGCTTTACCACGATCTCGCGTTCCTCCTCCAGTTCGTCCAACTGCAGGAGCATCTCGCGACCACGCAGACGCATGGCCGCGATGAAGCACCGGCGGCGGCCGCTGTCCTTCCTCCCGCCGAAGACGCGCTCCAGGGAAACCACGGGGAGCAGGTGCTCCCCGAAGGGGAACGCCCCGTCGGTTCGCGCGAGCTCCTCGACGTCGACGGCGAGGCACCGGTCGACGAACACGGAAGGGATGGCCACCCGCACGTCTCCGGCGCGGCCCACCAGAGCCGGCAGGCGCGACAGGAAGAGCGGGAGGAACAGGCGCATCCGGGTAAACTCCCCGGCGCGGCTCTGGATCGAGAGAGCTCCGTTGACCCTCTCCACCTGGGTCTTCACCGCGTCGAGGCCGACGCCACGCCCGGAAACGGAGGTTGCCTGGCCCCGGGTCGTGAAGCCCGGGCGGCACACGAGGTACAGGGCGTCCTCGTCGGAGAGGGCCGCCGCCTCGTCCGGGCCCAGGAGCCCCCGCTCCACGGCGCGCCGACGGAACAGTTGCGGGTCGAGTCCCCTGCCGTCGTCCTCGACCTCGATCACGACCGCCCCGCCCTTGTGATAGGCCCGCAGACAGATCCTACCGCCCGCCGGCTTCCCCGTGGCTTCCCGCTCGGCCGGGGGCTCGACTCCGTGATCGACAGCATTTCGCAGCAGATGCATCAGGGGGCCTTGAATCTGCTCCAGGAGCCGCTTGTCCACTTCCGTGAACTTCCCGTCCACCTCCAGGGACACCTTCTTGCCCAGCTCGCGCCCGAGGTCCCTCACCACCCGCTGGTAATCCTCGAGGACCTCGGCCAACGGGACCATGCGAAGATCCAAGACCACCTCGTGAGCCGCGGACACCAGTTGCTCCAACCGCCGGAGCCCCTCGGACAGATTGGCCGCCCGCGTCTCGCCGACCGCCGCCGACAGGCGGGACACCGCCGCCCGGTCCACGCCGGATCCGGCCTCCGCCAGGCGGTCCAGTTCTCGCTCCACCACCCGCAGTGCGTGTCGCGCGCGGTCCGCGTCGGCCCGGACTCGGTTGGTCTGGAAGACGAGGTCGTCGGCCAGGTTCTGGAGTTCGTCGAGGCGTCCGACGCCGACCCGGACGCGGTCCGACCCGAGACGCCGTTCCGGGATCGCCGGAAGGCCTCTCGGGGAAGGTGCCTCCACCTCTCCCCGCTCCACCGGGGCCGTTGCCACCACGGGCAGAGCCAGGGCCTCCCCCTCCCGCCCGGCAGCCAGCAACCCCAGGATGCCACGGATCCCGTCCAGCACGCCGAGGAAGCGGCTGGCTTCCTCCGGGGGAAGCGACCTGCCGCCCGCCGCCGCCCGCTGGAGGGAAGCCTCCATCTCGTGGGCGGCCCGGCTCACCTGATCCAGGCCGACCATCTTCGCGCCACCCTTGAGCGTGTGGGCGAGCCTCAACGCGGAGCGAACCGAGGCCTCCCCTTCCATGGCGGCTTCGAACCCGCGAATCTCTTCGCTGAGCCCGTCGAGGAGTTCGGTCGCCTCCTCCAGGAAGAGTTCGACGTACTTCCGGTTCATCGTCACACGACGAACTTCCGGGCCGCGCGATTTTCCTCCGCCAAGTCCTTGAGCCGGCGAGCGAGGTCCTTGAGGCGCAGGACCGACTTCTCCACCTGTTCGGCGGAACGGGTCACCTGGACTGCCACCTCGTTGATGTCCGTGATCGTCAGCACCAGTTGCTCTCCGGCCGTCGCCTGCTGCTGGGTGGCGACCGTGATCTCCTTGGTGGACTCCTTGGTCTGGCGCACGAGAGACAGGACCCCGTCCAGGCTCTCCCCGATCTTGTCCACCCGCCCCGCTCCCTCGATCACCGTGGCGGAACCCTTCTCCGTGGCCATCACGGTTTCGTTGGTGGACTCCTGGATCTCATCCACGAGGGTCTTGATCTGTCCGGTGGCTTCCACGGTCCTCTCGGCGAGCCGCCGGATCTCGGCCGCCACCACGCTGAAGCGCTTCCCGTGCTCTCCCGCCCCGGCAGCCTCGATGGCGGCGTTGAGGGCCACGAGGTGCGTCTGTTCGCTGATCTCGTCGATGATGTCCACGATGCCGCCGATCTTCTGGCTCCTCTTTCCGAGCCCCACCATCGCGTCGGCGATGCGCCGGACCTGCTCCTTCACGTCCGCCATCCCTCCCACCGCCACCCGCACCGCGTCCCTGCCCTGGACGGACGCGCGGTAGGTCTCCTCGGCCACGTGCTCCACCGCCTCGACGTTGGCCGAGATCTCGTTGGACGTCGCCGCGATCTCCTCCGAGGTCGTGGTGGCCTCCTGGACCGCGGACGCCTGCTCCGCCGCGCCGCTCGACTGCTCCACCGCCACGGCGACGAGTTGTTCGCTCGAGGTCTCCAGTTCGGCCACCGCCTCCGCCAGGGCGTCGGCGACCTCGGAGGACTCCCTCACCCGTTCCCGCAGGTCCGTCCTCATCGTGTTCACGTGGAGCGCGAGCGCGGCCATCTCGTCCTGTCCCGCCACGGGCAAGGGTTGGGAAAGGTCCCCGTGCGCCATCCTCTGCGTCGCCGCCACCACTTCGAACAGGGGGCGGAGCACGAGGAAACGCACGCACAGGTAGATGACGGCCACGACCGAGACCACGAGGAAGAGCGCTCCCACCAGCTGCCGACGCCGATTTGCGTCCATCCGCTGGTGGAACTCGGAAAGGTCGAAGCCCACCACGATGGACCCCAGGTTGGGTCCGTCGTCCCGGTGGCACTCGTGGCACTCCCCCCGTTCCGGGTTTCGCAGCGGCATGACGCTGAACACCAGGCCGTCGTGGTGCTCTTCGAGAGCCTCCTCGGCCCGGAATGCCCGGGAAGCCAACGCCAGCAGGCGCTCGTCCGCCAACCGCCCGCCGCGCTCCCCCGCCCTGCTGCTGTGCCGAACCATCCCCTCCGGGCTCACGACCCGGATCGAATCCACCCCGACGGATCCGCCGGCGTACTGGAGCGTTCGCTGCAGGTCTTCCATCCTGCCTTCCCGCATGGAGACGAGCAGCGTGTTGTAGACGACGCCGGCCAGCGTCGCGCTGCTCCGGCGTTCGAGGGTCTCGATGGCGCCCCCGGTCTCGCGGTCCGCGATGCCGGTGAACACGCCGAGGAGCACGACAAGGGTGCCCCCGGTCGCGATCAGGATCTTCCAGGACAGACTCCTTCGAACGGCTCCGATCATCCACCTCTCCTCAGGCGGCTCGGCCGCCCACCCGTGGACGCGGACCCGCTCGGCATCCGGGTCCGGTCGACTCCACGTACCGGACGGCGTCCAAGACGAAGACCGGCTCGGCCCGGCCGGAGACGCACCCCCGGAGCAGGCCTTCCGGGCAGCCCTGCCACGGGACCGCGGCGTCGGGAGACCGGGGGGCCGGCATTGGCACGACATCCGCGACGCGTTCCACCCAGAGGCCTACCTTCCCGTCCCCGTGGGCGAGCATCAGCACGTATCCCGGCACCGAGGAACCCGGCTCGCGGCCCAGCCCCAGGAAACGGGCCGGATCGGTGAGGCAAACCACCTCGCCTCGAAACGCCACGACTCCCATGACCCACGGGGGCGCCCCCGGAATCCGCGTGACCCGGGACTCCCTGAGCACGCCTTTGCACGCGGACGCCAGCACCGCGAGACTCCGCCCCGCCACGGAGAAGAGGACGTGGGGATCCCCCGGGTCGGCGCCCGCAGCCGCCGAGCCGGCATCGCCCTCTGCGTTCACGTCTGGAAGGTTCCACTGCGCTTCTCGCTTCTCCCTCATGCGGCTCGGGTCCCCTTGAGCGCCTCCGAGAGGAGCCCCACGATCGCATCCGCACCGAGCCCGCCGGTGATCCAGGAGGAGACCTTGGGTCCGGCCTCGAGAACGGCGAGGGCCGCCTCCACCTCGCGCCGAAAGCTGGCGGCGCGGCCCAACCGGCGGAGGATCCACGCGCGGTTCACGTGGGACATGAAGAACCCTGGGTCTCGGTCCAGCGCCTCCGCGTAATGCTCCAGGGCTCGGCGATCCTCTCCCCGCCGCTCGGCGAGCAGACCGGCAAGGTACGCCGACTCCGGCGGCGGCGACGCCAGTTCCTCCGCGCGCCGCAACAACTCCGATGCCTCCGCGTCTCGTCCCTGCCCGGCCAGGATGAAGGCCAGTCCCACAGGTCCTCGGACATCCTCCGGAGCCACCCGCGCCAGTCGTTCGAACGCGAGAGCCGCATCCTCGAACCTCTCCTGCTCCAGCGCGCAGAGAGCCTCTTCGTAGAGCGCGTCCCACCTCACCTCGGGTGCGCGCTCCGCGCCGGGGGAAGCGTCCTCCGGAGGCGTTCCGCGCCTGTCGGGAGGGGCCGCTGCGCGTTTGCGGTAGAAGAAGCTTCCCATCGCCCTGACCACCTCCAGCCCCTCGCGCCCCGAACCCAGCGTCTCGGAAGCGCCGAGGAAGAGGGCCCCTCCACGGAGCAGGCAACGTTCGAACACCCCGACGGCTCGCGCGCCCTTCTCGGCGCTCAGGTACAGCAGTGTGTTCCGGCAGAACACGGCGTGGAACGGCCCGTTTCGTTCCGCCCACGCCTCCAGGTCGTCACCGCCGAGGTTCAGGGACTCGAAGCGGACCGCGTCCCGCAGTCGGGCGACGACGCGCCCTCCGCCCGGAGCCGCCTCGAAGAACCTCCGGCGGAGGGGCGCCGGGAGGTTCCGCATCCTTCGTTCCCCGTAGACGCCGTCTCGGGCGGTCAGCAGGGCGTTCTGCCGGAGATCCGTCCCCACGACCTCGATGCACGCCCCGGGCCCTCCCGCCTCCAGGCATGCGATCGCGAGCGAGTAAGCCTCTTCCCCCGTCGAACACCCTGCCGACCAGACGCGGAAACGCCCGGGCCCACGGGATTCGGCGGCGAAGGAAGGTAGCAGCGCGGCCAGCGCGTCGTACTGGGCGGAGTACCTCCAGAAGTAGGTCTCCCCCACGGCCATCACGGCCGCCAGCGCCTCCGCCTCTCGGGGTCCCACGGTCGAGGAGAGAAGGGCGAGATAGTCTCTGAGGGTCGGAGCCAGGGTTGCCGCCATCCGCACCCGCACCGCGCGGAGGAACGCGCTGCGGCGGTCCGGGCGAACCGCGGTTCCCGTGCAGCGTTCCAGAACGCCGGCGACCCGCAGCAGGTCCGCTTCGCCGACCCCTTCCCGGGGCGGAGACCATCGGGCGGCGAAGCGCCGCCAGACTTCGCGGGTTTCCTGCAACAGGGGCGAGAGTTCGCCGGCGCGAAGCGGCTGCGGCACGAAGCGGAAGGAGCATCCGACCCGCAGGAAGGCGGAGGCGTCGCGGCTCGTCAGGAGGACCGCCGGGGGTGGAGTCCCGCCGCTTTCCAGCGTCTCCAGGATCCTCCGGCTCGCCTCCTCGTGGCCGTCCGGGTCGAGAAGCAGGACCGACGCGCCGTCCGACAGGGCATCCGAAAGGTCTCTCGCGACGGCCCGCAGACCGTCCCGACAGAGGCCGAGCGCGAGGGATTCGGCCGCCCCGCTGTCCCGGGCGGCCACGACGAGGAGGTCTTCAGGGGGGGGGGCTGTCTTTGCTGGTCGCACCGTCGGGCACCGTCGAGGAGACTTTTCGAATCTTGACCTCTCTGACGCGCCTCTTATCGGCATCCAGCACGGTGACCTCCAGTCCGCGGTACAGGAAGGTCTCTCCCTCCCTCGGGACGTGGCCCAACATCTGGAAGACGAGTCCTCCCACGGTCTCGCAGTCCAATTCCTCCCCGAACTCGACCCCGAGACGCTCCTCGAGTTTCTCGATCTCGGTGCGCGCGTCCACGCAGAGCCCGTCGCCCGCCTCTCGGATCTCCCCTTCCTCCTCGTCGTACTCGTCGTGGATGTCGCCGACGATCTCCTCCAGGACATCCTCGAGGGTCGCCAGACCGGAGACTCCGCCGTACTCGTCCACCGCGATCGCGAGGTGGATGCGACGACGCCGGAACTCGCGCAGCAGCGCAGCGAGGGTCATGGTCTCCGGCACGAAATAGGCGGGACGCATGAGGTCGCGCACGGCCGGACCCGGCTCCGGGGAGGGCGAGAAGCGCAGCACGTCTCGCGCCGTGACGAAGCCGAGGACGTGGTCCACGTCCCCCTGATACACGGGTACTCTGGAGTGGCCTTCCCGGACCATGGTCTGCGCCACGATCTGGAGAGGTTCCTGGGCCTCGATGCAGACCATCTCCGTTCGCGGCACCATCACTTCCCGCACCCGCGTGTCCCGAAGGGAGAGGACGGAGAGCAGCATGTCCTCCTCCTCCTCGTTCAGCACCCCCTCCGCGGTGCCCTCCTCGAACAGTTCCTCCATCTCCCGCACGAGGTCCCGCTTGGGAGAGGTGAGGCTCCGGAGCCACCCCACGAAGCGGCTCAGCATCCGACCGTCTCCCTTTCGTCCCTCATCGCCGTCCTCACCGAAGCACCCAGAAGAGGAGCGCGCCGAGCACCGCGCCGAAGAGAGCCCCCATGGCCACCTCTCCACGGGTGTGGATCTTCAGGAGCAACCGACTGTGGCTGACCATCAACGCGAGGATGACCGCCAGCACCCCGACGATCGGGTCGGCGGTGTGCAGCGTGAGGATCGCCGCCAAGGCAAAGGAGACGGCCGCATGGCCGGACGGGAACCCCCCTTGGAGCGGTTGCCCGCGTCCGATCAAGGCCTTCACCAGCACGACCGCCACGAGGACGGCCAGCATCGCCGAGGCGAGAACGACCGGCTCACGGCCGTTGGCCTCCTGGAGGGCCTTCGCGAATCCGCCCCCGATCCGCGGGTAGAGGACCACCCACCCGACGGCGACGGCCGCGAAGGCCGCCACCAGCACGGCGCCCGCGGCCACGTCCTTGGCGGCACGGGCCAGGGGGTGAAACTCGGCCGAAGCCAAGTCCACCGCAGCCTCCAGCGCCGTGTTGCCCAGTTCCGCGACCAGCACGAGGGCCACGGCCAGGCACAGGAGGGCGAACTCGCCGGGCGTCACCCCCAGGCGGGGCGCCACCAGCAGGACCGCCAGGCACGAGAGCGAGTGCCAGCGCATGTGCCGCTGGGTCCTGACCGCGTGCAGGACACCTTCGACCGCGCAATTCAGGGTCTGCAGCCAGGAGTCAGGCTTCATCGAGGCACAGCCGGTACAACTCGGACTCCTTGGCCTCCATCTCCGGCGCCCGGTCCGCCGCGTCTCCCTCGTGATCGTATCCCATGAGATGGAGGATGCCGTGAATGAGCAGGAACGCCACCTCGTCCTCCAGGGTGGTCCCTGCCTCGTCGGCATCCCGGCGGGCGGTCTCGGCGCTGATCACGACATCGCCCAGGACCTCCGGCTCCACGTCGCCGAAGTCGCCCTCCCGCTGAGCGAAACTGATGACGTTGGTCGCGGTGTCCTGCCCCATGTACCGGCAGTGGAGGTCCCGGATGACGGCATCGTCGCAGAGCCAGACGGACAGCTCGGCGTCGTCACACCCCAACGCGGCCAAGGCCCTCGACGCCCGTCGCCGAAGCCTCTCCTCGTCGATGCCGGCCTCCGGGCAGTCGTTCCGGATCCAGATCTCCATGGCCTCTTCTGTCCCTGCCCTGACGTTCCGGATAGTCGATCCGCTGGTGGTAGATGGCGCTCAGGATGCGGGAAAAACTGCGGGCGATGCGGTGGAGGTCCCGCAGGGTGAGATCGCAGTCGTCGAGCTGACCGTCCGTGAAGACCCGACTCACGATCGCCTGGACGAGCCCGCCGATCCGGGCGGGACGAGGATCAGGCAGCGTCCGGGACGCCGCCTCCACGGCGTCGGCCAGGAGGACCAGGGCCGCCTCCCGGCTCTGGGGCTTGGGGCCGGGGTAGCGGTACAACTCTTCGCGCACCTCCTGGGGGCCGCGGTTGAGCTGACAGGCGCGGTCGTAGAAGTAGTGGATCAGCCCCGTCCCGTGGTGCTGCTGCACGATCTCCGAGATCTCGTGCCCCAACCGGTTCTGCCGGGCCAACTCGGCACCTTCCTTGACGTGGGACACCAGGATCAGGCTCGACATGCTCGGCGAGAGCTTCTCGTGGCGGCTCCGGCCCTCGGCGCTGTTCTCGATGAAGTAGGAAGGCTTCGAAAGCTTCCCGATGTCGTGGTAGTACGCGGCCACGGTCGCCAGCAGGGCCCTCGCGCCGATCGCCTCCGCGGCGGCCTTCACGAGGCTCCCGGTGACGAGGGAATGGTGATACGTACCCGGCGCGCGGAGCATGAGCTGACGGAGCAGCGGGTGATCGAGGCTCGCGAGTTCCATGAGCCGCATGTCCGTCGTGTAGCGGAACGCGACCTCGGCCAGGGGCACGAGCCCGAGCGCAAGACCGCCGGCCAGGACACCCCCCGCGAACGCCACCGGCACTGCCACGAGGTCGCCGGGCTGCGGCACGGCGCTCGTGAAGAGGATGGCCGCCCCGGCGGCCGCTGCCTGCGCCAAACCCGCCCACAGGCCCGCCCGCAGGAAATGCGCCCGGTGGCAGGCACGCGCCGCCGCGGCAGCCCCGACGATTCCGCCCGCGGCATAGCAGAGGAAGAACACGAGGCCGTTCTCCAGGGGCAGGCACGCCAAGGCCAGGAAGGGAAGACCCACCAGGAAAGCGGTTTCCGAGTTCAGCACCGTGCGAACCGTGATCGTCAGCGCCGCGACCGGCAGCACGAAGGGGAGGACGGCTTCCCCGAATCCCAACGGCGCCTGCAGCGAGTCCCCGGCGAGGAGGATCCCCCTCTCGATCAGGGCCAGCAGGAGAACGATCGACGACAGGAAGAGCAGATCCCGGGGCGCGGCTCGGAACTTCCTGACGTGGGCGGTCCCGAACGACAGGCACAGGTGCAGCACCAGGACCGTGAGGCCGAACACCCCTGCGATCCTTCGCCACGGGACATCCGACGGGATCAACCGGGCGTGCGCCTCGAGCCGGGCCGCCTGCTCCCCGGTGACCCGGTCGCCCTCCCGGACGAGAACCTCGCCCCTCCGCACCGCCTCGTGCACCAAGGGCACCGCCGCCCGGGCGGCTTCACGACGCCGAGCCGTCTCCTCCCCGTTGTAGGTCAGGTTCGGCCGCAAGTGCGCCGCCGCAAGAGAGCGTCCAACGGACGCGACGGAGCGCACGGCCCCCAGCGGGATCAGGGAGCGACGCGCCTCCCCGTAATCGAGCACCACTTCCGGACTCTCCAGACGCCGCTCCTCCCGGCTCTGGAGGTCCCGCACCACCACCCCCTCGCGAATGTGCAGCACGAGGAGCCCGACGTTGGCCGCCACCCCCCGCCCGTAGAGAGGGGACAGGGCTGCCGAAGCCGCGTCCAGGGCCGCCCGCCGCCCCCTTTCCGACAGGAGTTCCGCGGCCCGTTCCGGAGGAAGGTCCAGGCTCCATCGGGCGGCGACCACCTCGGCCGCCACGTCGGGAATCAGCTTGCCTTCCGACCCCGTGGCGCGCCGGGCGCCCGCTTCCAGGTCGTCTTTCACGAACGCCAGAGTCCGTGTCCCCGCGTCCGGCTCGTAGTCGTACACCACGGGTACGAGCGCCTCCATCTCGTCCCGGAGGCGCTCCGTCCCTTGCGGATCGGGGACCGGAAAATCCGTGTTCGCGCGCACGGTCCGATCGGCGACGTCTCCCGGGAGGAAGACGGCGGACGGGGGGCGAACGGGCATCCCGAGGAGCAGAGCCAGAGCGGCGGAGACAGCGGTGACGATCCCCACCTGTCGCACCAACCGCAGGCCAGGGCGAGAACTACCGGAGGCGGAATCCCGCGTCGCGGTTTCGGAAGAGCTTATCGGGCGGTCCGGACGAGGCATCGTCGGCATGGGGCCTCCGCGGCGTCGCGACTATAGGCGCCCCCTGCCCGAAGTGTCAAGGTGGCTGGAACTCTTGGGGAAAAGCGTTGTGGGTGTTGTGGCATTGTGCTAGGTTTCGACTCGCCATCTTCCTGAGGGAGGCCGTCGTGAGCTCTGCATCTTCCTTCCGACAAGAACTCGACAGCATCAACCGGGAACTCCGCAAGTCCCTTCTCAAGCTGCAGTCTCTTCTCGAGAAGAAGCGCCGCGCACTCAAGGAAGCCGAGATCCTGGAAGATCGAAGGGAACAGGAACAACTCGAGAAGGTCATTCGAAACATCGAGACCAAAGTGAAGGAGATCCGGGAGATCGGGCTTCCCCCTCCGAACTGATGGGCCGAGTCGGCCCCTTCAAGCCGATCGGAACTCCGACAGGTCGATCCCCAGCGCTCGGACCTTCGCCCGCAACGTGTTGCGGTGGATACCCAGCACTTCCGCCGCGCGCGACTGGTTGCCCCCCGTCCACTCGAGAACCGCCCGGATCAGCGGTCTCTCCGTCATCCCCAGGATGACGTCGTGGAGCGATGTCGCGGCCTGCGGGCCGAGATCGCGGAGGAAGGCCCGGAACCGCTCGTGGAGGAGTTCCTCGAGCGACCGGTCGCCCTGAAGGAATCGGTTCTCCTCGGCCGCCCGGAGCGCCCACGCCTGAACCTCACCCCGGCCGAACGGCTCCCGCAGGAACCCGAAGGCCTTGAACCCGTTCGGCACCGCCGCGGCGCCCTCCGGCTGCCAGCATCCGAGGATCAGGACGAAACGTTCGGCGGGGCGCGAGCGGAAACAGCCGCCCAGCGCATCGATCTGGCTGGGCTGGCGAGCGTCCACGAAGCACGCCAGGAACGGGCGCTGGCGCCGGTGCCGGGCGAGCGAGGACGCGCCTGCGGACTCCTCGCACGACTGGCCGAGGGGAGAAAGGGCATCCCGAATCCGGTGCCGGAGCCTCGGACTCGAACTCACCACCATCACGGGTTCAGGTGAGCCACTCATGGCACCCACGACCAGGAACCTCCCTCGACGGCGGAGGAACCACCTCCCCCCCGTCCGGATCGATGAAGAAGCGCTCCACCTCCGCCGCGAGCGCTCGGGTGCTCTCGGCAGTCTGAACCCGGCGACGGAGCTCCGCCGCGCCGGGCCTTCCACGGGCGCTCCAGCCGACGAACTTCCTCATCTCGAAGACTGCCGCCCTCTCGCCCTTCCAGCCCGCCAGGTCTTCCATCTGCAGCAGCAGGTCCCGGCCCACTTCCGCGGCCTCGGGAGCGGGAGGCGGCTCCTCGCCGGAGAGCAGCGACTCCGCCTCCCGAAAGATCCACGGGCGCCCCGCCGCCGCCCGGCCGATCATGACCCCCGCGCAGCCCTGCGCCCGCATCCGATCCAGCGCATCGCCGGCATCCGTCACGTCCCCGTTGCCCACGACGGGGATCCCGACCTCCGCCGCCAGGGCTCCCACCAAAGTCCAGTCCGCCGTTCCCGCGTACCCGTCCGCTCGGGTTCGCGGATGCAGGGTGATCCAGTCCACGCCGCAGTCCTCCGCCAGACGACCCACCTCCAGGAAGTTGCGGGAAGCGAGGTCCCACCCCGCTCGAATCTTCACCGACAGCGTCCCGTGCACCGCCTTCCGGAGCGACGAAAGGCATCGCTCCGCCAGGCCGAGGTCCTTGAGCAGGGCGGCTCCCGAACCGCTTCGAACCACCTTCCGAACCGGGCACCCCATGTTGAGGTCGATGTGCCGGAAGCCCGCCTGCTGCGCCTGGAGAGCCGCCTCCGCCAGTTCGGCGCCGTCCGCCCCGAAGAGCTGGATCCCCAGATCGGGGCCCCCATCCGGCACGCAGAGGTAGGATCGTGTCCTGCGATTCCCTCGGGCCAGGGCTGCAGCGGAAACCATCTCCGTGAACATCCGCCGACAGCCGTTCCGCCGGAGCCTGCGGCGAAAGGCCGCGTCCGTGACGCCCGCCATGGGAGCCATCGTGAAGACGGCGGGGCCGTCCCGCAAGAGGTCAGCGGCGGTGCGCATCGACCAGCGCCTCCCGGACGGCATCCAGGTCGATCTCGACCGCCTGCCGCAGCACCACGTGCCCCTGGGCGTCCGCCACGTACAGCGTCGGCGTCTTGGTCACGCCCAACGGGTCCGCGGCCACCAGAACCTCGCCGTCGAGACGGTCGTACACGACCGGGAACGGGAGGTCGGCTTCCTGCAAGTAAGCCCCGACCGCGTTGCTGAAACGGTCCCCGTCGACGTTGATCGCCCAGGTCGCGAGACCCCGGCCGACCCACTCCCGGTGGAGCCCTGCGACCTCGGGCATGATCTCCTTGCAGTTCGGGCAGAAGACGGACCAGAAGAGCAGCAGTTCAGGCCCGCCTCCCGCCGCGCCCAGCCGGTGCTCCCTCCCGGCCAGGTCTTCGAGCGTGAAGGAGGGGATCCTCGTGCCCGGATCCAGGAGGCGGAACGTCGGCTGCTCCCCGGCGGCCCCGACAACCCCCACGGCCACGGCGGCGACCGCCCACACGAAGCACCTCCGCACGCTGCCCAGCTTCCCCACTCAGGCTCTTCCCATGCTCACGGCGCCGACAGCCCCAAGTCCGCCAGGACGGCACGGAACCTCTTCTGGCTCGCCCAGTAGTAGTTCGGCTCGGCGAACCGGACCTTCCCCTGGCGGTCGAGAATCACGCTCGTCGGCAGTGCGTTGATGCAGTACGCCTTCCAGATCGAAAGATTCTTGTCGAGGAGGACCGGGAACTGGATCCCGAGGGTGCCGATCTCCTCCCTCAACTTGGCCACGTGCGTCTCCGAGAGGTTCTGGGTCTCCTGGTTGACGGCCAACACCACCAGGTCGTTGGAAAGACCGGTGTACAGGCCCTGGAGAAAGGCCAGTTCCTCCATGCACCGCGGACACCACGATGCCCAGAAGGCCAGGAACACCACCTTCCCCCGATAGTCGGAGAGCGTCACCGGCTTCCCGTCCAGGCTTTCCACCGTGAAGTCGGGGGCCTCGTCCCCGAGTTCGACGCACAGGGCGTGTCCCGGCGTCCGCGACCCCAGGAGCAGGGCCGCAACGGCGACGGCAATGAGCAGAGCGTTGCGCTTCATGGTCGCACCTCCTCGCCCTCGTTGGGTGTCCGGGGCGTGCACTCTAGGAGACCCGCCCCCCCCCGAGCAAGGCCTATCCTCGGGACGACAACCCGCCGCGACCGTGGCACCCGCCGCACGACTCCCGCGGGGTCGGGAAGGGTTCCGTGGCGGGCTCACCGAAGAAGAACTTGTGGTCGTGCACGCTCTGCCGTCGCCCGGACCGGTCCACGGAAGGGACGTGACAGCGGTGACACTCCACACCGCGGTCGGCGTGGCCGGCGTGGACCCGATCCCCGGGGCGGTCGCCCGCGTGGCACGACAGGCAGAACTCCGAAGGGGTCATGCGCGCCTTCTCCTGCCGCGCCCGACGGCCCCGAAAGCTCTGGCAGGCGTCGCAGGGGGCACCCCTGGCCTCCAGGAAGGAGCCCACCCAGAACAGCCACTGCCGGTGGCGATCCTCGTAGGTCCCATCTCCGCTGAAGGTGGTGTTGTCCTGGCCCGGCTTTGGGAGCAGTCCGCGGTAGTAGCGCGCCAGGTCCCGGCCGGGGAGATAGCCGAGGGGGAAACGGAACTGACCCGTCCGGTCGTGGCCCAGGGTGTGGCACGACTCGCACACCATGTCGCGGCGGCCCTCGGTGAGGTCCGCGGGGTTGACCACCTCCTCCGGGCGGCCGCTGGACGCGTGCCGGCGCCCGGGGCCGTGACACGCCTCGCAACCCACGCCCAGTTCCACGAACCGCGGCCCGTTCCTCCACTCGAAGCCCGTCGTGTGGCAACCCTGGCAGTACTGGTCCCAAGGCTTCTCGGTCCAGTACCCGTCGTCCCACCGTCCCTGGGGGATCGCCCACGCGGCACCGGCCACGAACAGCCTCCCGCCTCGATCGACGACGTAGCGCTGCAGCCAATGGGTCCCGAGGGCGTACACGAGCTCGCCTGCGGGAAAGGGCGCGTCGGTCTCGAAATCGCCCAGGACCGCTGCGGCGTCCTCCCGCGCGTCGCGGGTCATCCGCGCGTGGGGGGTCCGAAGCCACTCGTCGTAGAGTTCCCGGTGACACTCTCCGCACGCGGCAGAGCCCGCGTATGCGTCGATGACGCTCTCCTCCCTCACGTGGAACCCCTCCGTGGCGAGGATACCCCCGTCGTGGCATCCCAGGCACAACTGCCCCCGGTCGTTGGGCCGCCGCAGGTAGAAGGTCCGGTACCGCTTCCGTCCGGTCACCAGCGAGACGAGCCTCTCCGCCAGCGACGGGGAGACGTACGGTTCGTCGGCCTCGTGGGGGCCGTGGGGATCGTGGCACGTGGCGCAGTGGATGGTCCCTCGCTCGTCGAGCGGGAGGTCGTCCGGGACCCGGGCGCCGGGGCGGATGTCGACCGGGTGGAGAGTGGACAGATCCTTGTCGCCGTGGCACTCGAGGCACAGGCTGACCGCGTCGCGGCGCAGCTCTCCTCCCCCCGAGGGCGCCGAGTGGCACACGACGCAACGGGAGGGATCGGAGGCGAACGCGTGAGGCCCCGCTCCTGCCCATGCGCCCGACGCCCCGCACACGAGGGCGATCGCGGTCACGCAGGCCGGCAGTCTCATTCGTCGATCCGAAACTCTCCGATGGCCCGGCGCAGCCGCGCCCACTCCGGTCCCGTCCCGGGCTGCCCGTCGCCGCCCGGGCGTGGGCGGGCGGAGTTGCGCGCCAGAGATTCCAACTCCACCGCGGCGTCCCGGATGGCCTCGACCTTCGCCCGAAGACTCCGCGTCATGTCGTTCATGGCCCCGGTGAGGGACTGGAGCTCGTCCCCCTCCCGGAGCCGGGTGACCAGCGTGAGGTCGCCGCGCCCCACCGCGAGGAGGTTCGCCCGGAACCGGTAGAGGGGGCCCCCGATTCGGTGGCTGTCGTACAGGGTGAGGACCGCGGCCAGCGCCGCCACGAGGAGCATCCCGGCGAAAGCCGAGGTCAGCACGGCCGGCAGCAGCACTTCCCAGGCGCTCCGCGCCTGGTAGTGAGCGCTGAAGAAGACCCGGCCGAACTCCCGGTCGGCCAGGACGAACAGCAGACCTCCGGTCAGACCGGTCCCCAGCACCGCGAGACCCGTCATCTTGAGCACGAACCGGAGTTGGAACGGCTTCTCGACGAGCATGATCCTGCGCTTCGGGGTACGCGCATCTTGGAGCGCTTGCATCTCGACCTCCCCTGGAGCCATGCGGACGGGCAAAGGATCGGTCCGCCTCCGGCTCCACTTTAAGCGCAGGCCGCGCCTCTCCCACCTAGGGCCCGGGTCACCCGCGGCGGAGGATTCCCGCAGGGGACCGCCGGGGAACCCTTTGACAGTGCTGACCCCCACCATATAGTTTGCCGTCATGAGACCGATGCAGGTTCGCTGGACCGTGGCGTCCCTCCTCATCGCCCCCTTGGCGATGTCTTGTGTCCTCACCCACGTGACGAAGGACATCCCCCCACCCGGCGGCTGCGACGGTTGCCACCGGGCGAAGATCTCCTCCAACTGGGAGGTGGGGTTGGCCCCCGTGACGATCGGCGAGGACGGTCGACCTCCGGAGCAGCAGGACCGTGTGATGCGTGAACTCAGGGAACTCCCCTATCACGAGCGCGTGCCCGATCGGCGCTTGGAGGTCTTCGCCGCGGCCGTGACGCCCGAACTGGTGGGGGAGGCCGAGACCGGCATCCAGTGCTTCGTCTGCCACCGCTCCCCCGAAGCACCGCACCAGGGCATGCGGGGCAGCTTCCACCACCCGTGGGGACAACCACCTTCCGAGGGCAAGTAGAAGACCCGGAACTGGGCCAAGGCCGAGGGCGTCGGATGGGGCACCCTTACCGCGTGTTGATCGTGGACGACGAGCGGACGCTCCTCGGCAACCTGGCCCGGGCGGCCAGAGCCCGGGGGTTCCTGGCGGACACCGCCGAGGATGGTCACGAGGCCCTGCGGATGCTGGAGGGGGAGAACTACGATCTGGTGGTGACCGACCTGCGGATGCCGGGCCTCGCCGGGGCGGACCTCATGGAGCGGATCGAGGCCCGCGGCTGCCCGGTTCGTGTCGTGGTCATGACGGGGCACGCGACGCTGGAAGCGGCCGTCGACTGTTTGCGGAAGGGTGCCGTCGACTTCCTCGTCAAGCCGTTCGACGTGGAGACGTTTCTCCTGAGCCTGACCCGTGCCCTGAAGAAGCCGCTGCCTCACGTGCCGGAACCGGACTGGGGAGCCTTGGCGGTGGAGCACGGGCTGACCCACCGGGAAACGGATATTCTGAGGGCTTTCTACGCGACCGGAAATACCAACCGCGGGTTGGCCGAGACCTTGGCCGTGAGCACGCACACCGTGAAGTCCCACCTGAAGGCCGCGTTTCTGAAGATGGGGGTCCGATCCCGCGCCGAGTTGCTCCGGACCCTTCGCACGACGCGCTGACCTTCCCCCGATCCCCAGCGGACACCCGGGTCGGGTGGGCGACGGCACCCTTCCGCTCCGAGAGATTCACGTGCAGCATACGGTCCGAGCGGGTGGCGGAAGCGGAGGCCGCACCGATCTCGGAGACGGGGCGGAGCACCCTCTCGAACCGCCCGTTCACCCGCTCGACTCGGTGGTAACCGACCGACGCACCCGCGGTAAGAGCAGTTCCGTCGCCGCGAACGAAGAACGGACCGTCCGCGATTCCGAGGTGTATGCCCTCCGGATCGGCCCCGAAGCATCTCCACCCACAGGACGAAGGAGGCCTCGCCCTCGCGGACGCCGAAGGCAGGCGACCACTGACCCGTTGACCTTCTCCGCGCGCTGGGGCATGGTTCGGCCTCTTCGCGAGACCGAAGAAGCGCCCGGCGCGGACTCGAAAGATCCCGGAACACCCGGCCCGAGGTCCGACCCATTCTCCCCTTCCCCTCCCCGCGTCCCCGCCGCCTCCAACATCGGGGAAGGGACCAGGGGGTATCGAACACACCGGAGGCCCGGCGAGCGGCACACGAGGCACCGACTCGACAAGTCTGGAGACCGCATGCACCGAAAGCTGGAAAAGATCTTCTACGAGGTCCGCGCACCCCGGCTCGTCTGGGACGACGTCGGCGGATTCGCGGAGGTGAAGGAGACCCTGAAGGAGATGGTCTCGCTGCCCTTGCGGAAGGCGGAACTGATGCACCGCCTCGCGCTGGAGAGGCCGTCGGGAGTCATGATGTGGGGGCCCCTCGGCGTGGGCATCACGATGCTGGCGGAAGCGGCGGCGTCCGAAGCCGGGGCGAGCTTCGTCTACGTGTCGGGGCAGGAGATGCTCGGGAAGCCGCGGGAGGTCCGCCAGGCGTTTCACGACGCCGTCCACGAGGCGCCCTGTGTCCTCTTCATTTCGGACTGCGAGTGGCTCGCTCCCCGGGCCGGCTGCTCCTACGAGTGGGGTCCGGGGAACCTGCGCGGTATCCCCCCGACGTTCGCCGACGCGGAGTTGACCCGGGTGTTCATCGAGGAGGTGGACCGCCTTCACGATCACCCGGACGTGATGCTCGTGGGTTCGTGCTACCGAATCGACACGGTGGATCAGGCCATCATCAAGGAGAAGAAGCGGTTCAACCGCAAGGTCTTCGTTCACCCCCCTCGGGTCCAGGACCGGCGGGGCATGCTCGACATCTATCTCCCGAGGATTCCGCGACTGGACGCCGGGGTGGACCCGGACCAACTGGCCGTCCGGACCGAAGGCTACGTGGGGTGGGACATCGAGAGCCTCTGCAAGCGCGCCTCCCTGGAGGCGTTGAAGGCTGAGCGCGACACGGTCACCCCGGCAGACTTCGAGGCGGCGCTGGCGCAGATCACGCCGTGGCTGACGCCGGACATGACCGCCAAGTACCTGGAAATCCACCAGAATGACTGCCCCCACCACTACGCGTTCTGACCGCTCGCTCTACGACGACCTCGCTCGCCTGCACGGGCACCGCTGCCCGATGTCCATTCTCGGCGCGCGGCTCGGTTCGGCGGCCGTGGCCGCCGTGGCCGGAGGAGGGCGGCTCACGGCTCGTTTCCACCACCAGACCTGCGCGCTCGACGGCATCCAGGTGACCACCGGCTGCACGGCGGGCAACGGCAACCTGCAGATCCGGCCGCAAGGCCAGCACCGGTTGCTCCTGTGGCGGGAGGGGACGACCGCGGGCGTGGAGGCTTCGCTGACCCCCGAAGCCCTCGAACGGGGAAAGGCCTACGCGCGCCTGCGGGAGGAAGCGGCTTCGCTCCCCGCCGGATCGGAGGAGAGGGGGCGCTCGAGTCTCGGATGGAGAGCCTCCTGCACGCGCTGGAAGAAGTCCCGGCGGCGGAACTCGTCCGGGTGGCCGGCACGGAATCGGTGGGGGACTAGCGTGGCGGCGCTCCAGGAAGTCTTCTCGGTCATCTGGACCGAAGCGTCCCGAATGGCGTGGTTCACGCTGCTCGGCGTCGCGACGGCAGCACTGATCAAGACCTACGAACTCGATCGGCAGGTCCGGCAGTACGTGGGTCGCGCCGGAGCCTGGGGGATCCTGATCGCGACCGCCGTAGGCACCCTGAGCCCCCTGTGCTCGTGCGGCATCCTGCCGGTCGTAATCCCGATGGCCCTCTCGGGAGTTCCGCTCCCCCCCCTGATGGCCCTCCTCATCGCGAGCCCCGTGATGGACCCGGCGTCGTTCGTCCTGACGTGGGGAGGCGTGGGAGAGGCGTTGGCGTGGTGGAAGCTTGGGGGGGCGGTGTTCCTCGGTTTGGCGGCAGGCTTCGCGACCCTGGGGCTGTCCAGGTTGGGCCTCCTCCCCGGCGACCTGGTCAAGCTCCGCCCCGTCTTCACCGAGCCGGGGCAGTTGGCCCCGGCGTTCGAGATCGCGTGCGCCAACGGGTTCCGGGTGCGGACGATGACGGTGCTCCCCCGCGAGAACCGATTCCGCTTCTTCCTCGACCGCTTCCGGGACGTGGGCGTCTTCGTCGGCGCGTGGGTGGGTCTCGCCATCGTGTTGGAGGCCCTGGTGCAGGTGTTCGTGCCGGTGAACTGGGTGGCGGCGCTCGTGGGAGGCCGCGGCCCGGCCTCGGTCGTGACGGCGGCTCTCGTGGCCCTGCCGCTGCCGCTCCACCAGGTGCCGGTGGTGCCCATCCTCGCGGGGCTGAAGGCCAAGGGGATGGCCGCCGGCCCGGACCTGGCGTTCCTGCTCGCCGGCCCGGTGACGAGCTTCCCGGCGATGGCCGCCCTGGCCGCCATGTTCCGAGTGCGTCTGCTGGCACTCTACGTGGGGATCGGCCTCGGGGGAGCCGTCCTGCTCGGCTGGGTGCGCCTGGCCTTCGCCTCCTGAGGCCCCCGATGGCCGTGTCGAAACCCTTCCGCCCCCCCCTCCGCGCCGCGGCGACCTTCGGGCTGGCCGTGCTGTCGCTGGCCTGCGCGACCGTGCGGGAGAGGCCTCCGGACGCGTGGATCGACGGGCGCGTGACTCGAGGAGGCCAGCCCGCATCCGGGGCCGAAGTCCTCCTCCTGCGACCGGAATTCCACCTGGACCCGCAGGGGGCGCCGGTTGCGCGGGCGGCGACCGGCGCGGACGGCACGTTCCGGCTCTCGGCGCCTCCCGGTTCCTACCTGCTGACCGCCCGAGCCCAGGGGGAATTCGCCTACTTCGGCCGGAATCCCGTTCACGTCGGCTCGGAGCTCTCCGGCATCCACCTGCCCCTCGTCGCCGCGCACCCGGTGGAACCGCGCCCCGGGCGGCCCGGCTCCGAATCGCTCACCGGGCGGGTGCTCCTGGACGGGAAGCCCGTGGAGGGCGCCAAGGTCTTCGCGTACGTGGAGGCATCGAAGGGGCTCCGCGGCCCCGGCTACGCCGTGTCCGAGCCGACCGGGGCGGACGGCGGGTACCGGCTCGATCTGGAGCCGGGAACCTACTTCGTCGGGGCGCGCCTGCGCACGGCGGGGTGGCGCATGGGCTCCTTGAATCCCGGAGACCTCTACGGCGTCCTGCCCGAATTTCCGCTGCGAATCCGCGCGGCACAGGTCCTGGCTGCGGACATCGAGGTGGTGCAGGTCCCGTCGCGGGAGCAGATGGCCCGCTACCAGGGGCGCTTCGCGCGCCTCTCCGGCACCGTCGTCGACCTGCGGGGTCTTCCGCTGGCCGGCTTCCGGGCGTGCCTGTACGACAATCCCCAGATGCTCGACAGGCCGAGCGCGGTTTCCGAGCCCACCGGCGGCGATGGGCGCTTCACGCTGGAGACGTCCCTCTCCGGGCTGTTCCACCTGGGAGCCCGCGAGATCTTGGGCGCGCCTCCGAAGCCGGGGGAGCGGGTCGGATTCCTCCGGGGGACCAACGGCTCCTCCGTCCGGATCGACGCCGGGTCGGTCGTCGGAGACCTCACGATCGTCGTCCAGGTGGTGCCGTGAAGCGACTCCTCGTCCCCCTCGGACTTCTCGCCGTCGGGTGCGCCGCTCCCTCCGGGCCCCCGCAAGGGCAGACCGTCCGATGGCACGGCGAGGTGACGATCGCGGGCGAGCAGACCCTTCCCGGGGCTCGCTGCTCCGGATCGACCCGGGCACCGTGGTCCGTTTCGCGTTTCACGATGCCGACGGCGACGGGTGGGGCGACGCGGCCCTGCGCATCGAAGGGCACCTGCAGGCGGAAGGGACCGTGGAGGAGCCGATCGTCTTCACCTGCGCGGACACTCCGGCCAGGCCCGGCTGCTGGGGGGAGATCCGCGTGGATTTCGGCGCTTTCGACCTGCGCTACGTCGTGGTGGAAGGCAGCACCCGGGGGATGCACTCCCACTTCTCCCGAGGGCGCGTGGTGGACTCCGTATTCCGCCACAACGTCGACGGCACCCGCTTCGGGGAATCGACCGTGGACGTGGACCACTGCCTGTTCCACGACCACGAGGGGAAGGCCCTCAACGCCAGGCGTTGCCGCAACCGGATCACGGCGAACGAGTTCCGGAGCAACCGAAACGGCATCTTCCTCTTCGAAGCGGACGGGGGCTCGGAGTTCGTGGGGAACCGCTTTCGGGACAACCAGAACCCCTTCCGACTCGGGGACTTCTTCGAGGGGATCGTCGGCACCTCGGGCAACGACTGGGGAGGGGATCCTCCCGCCCCCCCCGAACCGGGGACCGCCACAGGCGTGAAGACCTCTCCCGGCGAGGCGGCGGGCACGGGCCCGCGAGGCTGGCCCCGGTGGGAACCTCTCTGGAGGGCGCCCACCCGGGGGTTCGCCGACGCCGCGCCGGTCCTGACCGACGAAGGGGTCTACGGGGCCGCCTGGGGAGGAGAGGTCTTCCGCCTGGGTTCCCTCGACGGGAGGGTGCTTTCGGCCGTTCGGCTTCCCGACGCCGTCGATTCGCGGCCCGCACTGGGCCCCCGGGCCGTCGCCGTCTCGTGCTGGGACCGGGGGATCTACCTCCTCCAGCGGGGATCCCTCCGGATCCTCGACTCCTTCGTGGAGGAACCTTCGCCGGCGGACGACCACCGCCAGGGGGGAGCGCTCTTTCTCGGAGAATCCCTCTTCACGGCCACCTGGGCAGGGGTCGTGCGGGCCTTCGACACCTCCGCGGACCGGCTGGAGCCCCGGTGGCAGTTCCGAGCCGACGGGCCGTTTCGGGCCGACCTGGTCGCCGCCGGCACCCCCCCGCTGGTGATCGCGCCTTCCCAGGACGGAACGCTCTACGGCCTGCGCCCCTCCGACGGCCGCGTGGAGTGGTCGTATCCGGCCGGCGCCCCCCTGGTGTCGGCGGCGGCGACCGACGGCTCCGCCGTGTTCGCCGCCGACCGGAGCGGAGTTCTCCACGCGGTCCGACTCTCGGACGGGGCTCCCCTCTGGCAAGCCCGGTTGGGCGGGCCCGCGTGGTATTCTCCGTCCACGGTCTCGGATGGTAGACTCTACCAGGGCGACGATTCGGGGCTCGTTTCGGCCTTCGCGGCCCGAACGGGAGAGGTGCTGTGGCAGCGCCCCCTGGGTTCGGGGATCCGCGCGAGGCCGGTGCTCGTCGAGCCCGGACTCCTGGCGGTGCCGACCGCGGGGGGGCGGCTGTTCCTGCTCGACGCCGAGACCGGCATGGAAAGGGACTCCCTGGCGCTCGGCGGGCCCGCGTTCGGGGGAGCGACGGCGGCCGCGGGGGGAGTACTCGTGGGGGCCCGGGACGAGTCGGTGCGGTTCGTCGCTATCGAGCGGTAGGAGGCGGTAGGAGCCTCCGGGTGAAACCAAGAGGCCGGTTGTCGGTATCGTGAGGGTGTCGGGCCGGACCAGGGCCCTGCCCCGTTGATCTGCGGAGCGAGTTGCGAACGATGACGATGCGAATTCTCCTGATCCTGAGCGTGCTGTTTCCCCTCTCCGCCTGGAACGCGTCCTGGGCCTGCGTGGGCAAGACGATCGTGGTAGGGGCGGTACAGACCCCCGAAGGACGTGCCGTGGCCCAGGTGATCGCGATCCTGATCAACGAGCGGACCGGGACGACGGTGAAGATCACCGACTTTCCCGACGAGGACTCGCTCCACAGCGGGTTGGCGCGGGGAGACGCCGACATCGCGGTGGAGCACATCGGCCCGGCGCTGACCCGAGCAGGAGTCCCCGGTGCGGCTGGCGACTCCGACGCGTCGTACCAGGCGGTCAAGGAGGCCTACCTGGAGCGCCTCAACCTCGTGTGGCTGCCCCGTCTGGGCTTCGGCTCGCCGGAGCGGCCCGCGGGCGAAGCCGCGCCGGTCGCCCGGAAGGACACGCTGAAGCAGTTCCCGGCCCTTCCCCGACTCATCGCGAAGACCGAGGGAATTCTCACGGACGACGTGGTCCGGTCGCTTGCGGCCTCCGGCGAACCCTCCAAGGCCGCCCGCGGCTTCCTGCGGGACCGGAAACTGATCTAGTCTCCCCGTGGGCCGGTGCGGGCAGGACGAGGCCCGGCCCCCTCGCGTAGCACCAGAGCACCCCCGGCCCGGGGCCGTCCTCGGCCCTCCGCCCCCTCGCCCCTCCTCCACACACCCGTCCCTGCGAGCGCCACGAACCGCCGGCCTGCCCCGTCGCGGGGTGCCGTTCGGGCACCCCGGTGCTCCGCCTGGGGAGTTCATGCATGAAGCAGTAGAAGAATCTTGGATAGATTTATCATTTCTCTTGTGTAATTAATGCGTGTCGATTCTTGACAGCACAACCGGAAGCCCATATCCTCCTGCCGTGAGAGAGCAAACCGCGATCCGCGTATAGGAGAGCACCCATGGGCAGGATCTTCGACGACAACAGCCTCAGCATCGGTCGGACCCCGCTGGTCAGGATCAGCCGGATCGCCAAGGGGTCGAAGGCCACGGTCCTGGGCAAGGTGGAGGGAAGGAACCCCGCCTACTCGGTGAAGTGTCGGATCGGCGCGAACATGATCTGGGAGGCGGAAAAGAGCGGGGTGCTGAAACCCGGCATGACCGTGGTGGAACCGACGAGCGGGAACACGGGCATCGCCCTCGCCTTCGTCTGCGCCGCACGGGGGTACCGCCTGCTCCTCACCATGCCGGAGACGATGAGCCTGGAACGACGGAAGATGCTGGCCGCCTTCGGGGCGGAGCTCGTGCTGACGCCCGGGAGCGAGGGCATGGGGGGGGCGATCCGCAGGGCCCAGGAGATCGCCGACGAGGGCGCGGGCCGGAGCTTCATGCCCAACCAGTTCAAGAATCCCGCCAACCCGGAGATCCATTTTCGCACCACCGGGCCCGAGATCTGGGAGGACACGGACGGCAAGGTGGACATACTCGTGTCCGGCGTGGGCACCGGCGGCACGATCACGGGGGTGAGCCGTTACCTCAAACACGAGAAGGGGAAACCGATCCTCTCGGTCGCGGTGGAGCCTGCGAACTCCCCGGTGCTCTCGGGGGGTCCCCCGGGCCCTCACAAGATCCAGGGGATCGGCGCGGGGTTCAAGCCCGACGTCCTCGACCTTTCGCTGGTGGACGAGGTCGTGCAGGTCACCGACGACGAGGCGTTCGAGCACGCCCGGCGACTGGCGAGGGAGGAAGGCCTCGTTTCGGGGATCTCCTGCGGGGCGGCGGTGGCGGCCGCCATGAAGGTCGCCGCCCGGCCGGAATCCGCCGGGAAGACGATCGTGGTGATCCTGCCCGACTCGGGCGAACGGTACCTGTCGACGCCGCTCTTCGAAGGCTAGGCGGGGCGTGGCGGGCGTGGACCCGTCGCCCTACCCGTGGCCGTCGCGCCCCAGGAGTGGGTGGATCTTGAGCGGGTGCCTTGCGGCCACGGACCCGGACCCAGCGCCCTTCTCCCCAGCGGAAGCCGTTCCCGGCGGCCCGAAGCGTCGCTCGCGTCGCGAGGATCTCCCCGCCGGAGGCCAGGGCCTGGACCCTGTGGGCCACGTTCACCGTGTCGCCCACGACCGTGTACTCCATCCTCAGCAGGCTTCCCAGGCTGCCCGCCACCGCAGTCCCCCAGTGCACGCCGTACCCGAGACCCAGCCGGGGGAAACCCGCCCGCTCCCGCTCCCGACTCCTCGCTTCGACCGCCTCGGCGAGCTCCAGGGCGGCCGTCAGCGCGAGTTCGGGCTCCGAGCCCGTGGCACAGGGCACCCCGAACACCGCCATGAAACCGTCCCCCGTGAACTTGTCGATCATGCCGCGGTGCCGGACGACGATCTCCACCATCGGTCCCAGGTAGGCGTTGAGAGTCTCGAAGAGTTCCTCGGGGGTCAATCCCTCGGCCGTGTCGGTGAACCCCCGCATGTCGGCCACGAGCACCGCCACGTCGAGTTCCTGGCCGGCGACGGGTTCGTCGGGACGGCAGGAGAGGACGAGATCCACCACCTCCCGGGCGAGGTAGCGGGACATGCAGAGGCGTAGGAGCTCCCGCTCCGTGACGTCCTGCACGCTGACGACGACGGCCTCCTCGGTGCCCGCCCCGCCCGCCAGCACATCCCCCCGCAGGTGGCGGAACACGACCTCCCCACTCGGTCGCTCCAGCCGGAGGCTGCGGGCCTCGAACCGGCCGGTTTCCCGGATCTCGGCGTCGAGGCTCTCGAGGTCCAGGCCCTTGAGGTGGCCGAACACCTCCCCCACGGGCCGCCCCACGGCATCGGCCGCGGGGATGCCCGAGATCTCGTGCATTCCTCGGTTCCACAGGAGGATCTTCCGGCTCCAGCGTCCCACGACGAGGACGCCCCACCCCAAGCTGTCGAAGATCCGGGCCGCGAGGGCCCCTTGCGACGGGTTCTGCGCCATGGTGCCACCCCCCCTTCTCGACACCCCGACCACGGCACCCTATCGGGCGACCGGGCACCTGTCAAAGGGACGCGGCCTCTTTCCGCACGAAGACCCCTTCTCCTGGTCGAGCGCCGACGCAGGGAAGGTCAGCCCACGGCCCAGCTCACGGGCGTCGATCATTCGGACGATACGCCCGACGTCGCCTTCACCTACGACCGCCTGGGCCGGATCGACACCGTGACCGACGCCGCCGGCACGCGTAGCTTCGGCTACGACCCCGCAACGCTCGTCCCCGTCACCGAGACCCTCGCCGGGCTGGTGGACGCCGTCGTCACCCGCACCTACGAGACCGCCGGCGTGCCCGGGCGCCCCGAGGGCTTCCAGGTCGACGCCGGCCACCCGGTGAGCTGGGGCTACGAGCCCGCCACCGGCCGGCTCGCCTCCGTGTGGTGGAGCGTCGACGCCACGCCCGACTCGGCGAGCTACACCTACCTCGCCGACAGCGACCTCCCCGACACCCGCACCCTCGACGGCGACGTGGTCACCACCTACGCCTACGAGCCCGGGCGAAACCTCCTCACCCGGGTGAGGCACGAGGTGGGCGCCACCCGCGTGGCCCAGCACGACTACACCTACAACGCGCTCGGCCAGCGCGCCTCCGCCACCCAGAGCGGCCGGGCCTACGCCGAGGCGCTAAACGCCCGGCTCCTGGGTCAGGCGTGGTTCGAGGCCGCCCAGAACACCGGCAGCGGCGTCGAGCTTCTGCCCGACTACCGGGGCTACGCCTACGACCCCATCGGCAACCGCACCGGGGCCGACGCGAAGGACCCGGACACGGGGACGCTGCTCCCCACGGCCTACACGGCCAACGCGCTCAACCAGTACACCGAGGTCGCCCCGCCGCTGGGCCCGCCCCAGCCGCTGGCCCACGACGAGGACGGAAACCTCGCGAGCTTCGACGCCGCCGACGCCACCTGGCTCTACACCTACGACGCCGACAACCGCCTCGCCGCGGTCGAGCCCCAGAGCCCCACCACCGGGGACGCGAAGCTGGCGCTTCGCTACGACTACCTCGGCCGCCGGGTGCAGAAGGTGGTGTCCACCTACACCGGGGGCCTGTGGGTGGAGACCTCCGACACGCGCTTCGTCTACGACGGGTGGAACCTCGTCGAGGAGCGAGACGCCGCGGGCGCGGTGCAGAAGACCTACGTCTGGGGCCTCGACCTCTCCCACACGCTCCAGGGCGCCGGAGGCATCGGGGGGCTCCTGGCCGTGATCGAGGGGCCGGCGGTGCGCTACGTGCTCCCCGACGCCAACGGCAACGTGGGCCAGCTCATCGACGCCGCCACCAACGCCGTGGCCGCCCACTACGAGTACGACCCCTTCGGCAACGTGACCTATGCTTCGGGGGTCGCGGCGGAGGACAATCCCTTCCGGTTCTCCACCAAATATGCAGACGGCGAGTTAGAGTCCCCGCTCTACTACTACGGCTACCGGTACTACTCCCTCGAGCTGGGTAGATGGCTGACGAGGGACCCCATCGAGGAGCAAGGCGGGATCAATCTCTATGGTTTCGTCGGGAATTCGCCGGTCAACGACGTCGATCCTTTTGGCCTGTCTTCGCGTTCTGACATACCGCATCGGCTGGAGTATTCGTGCAACTGCGGATGGATCGACTGGGGGCACGCCCGGCCCGGTCCGGAGTTCCGCGAGCTGTGGAACGGGCCGAATGGGATTCTTTCCAATAAGGGCTACACGTCCATCAAAACTGGGTTCATGGTCAAGTATGGCCAAATGATGTCGTTTGTCAGCGGCAACAACAAACTGCTGACGCATGGGGTCAAGGGTTCTTACTTCGTAAAGAACGGTCTGACCAGAAGCCAACAGGAATCTGTAGCGTTGGCAATCTTTCAGGACATCACTGTTGCATTTGAGACCTTGCAGTCCGGCCTCCCGTACAGTGTTGCTTCCTCGTCTGGTTTTTCTGAAGAAGACCTCACCTCTAACCTATTACTCTTCTATCGTGTGGTGAAGGGTTTTGACGAAAGCAAGATCAGGAGTTTATGTGGTACCGTTGGGAAAGATGATTCTCTTTCGGTTTGGGACGCAACTGGAGGTCTGGGTAAGAACAAATCTTGGAAACCTCTTGATCATAATTGCCTTGCCGGTTCCTGTTCTGGACCGCCGAAGTGGCCGGCAGAATTCGATACGGTAAAGCCGGCTTCGATCCAATCGGGCCTGTGGGATTACTGGGGTGGCGGCAAAATCCGAATTACTCCATAGGATCGGAGTTCGCTATGAGAGTTGGACGGTGGACGATAGTTGTTTTTGGGGTTGTGGCTGTCGGTTTGATGCTGCGAAGCATCTCCGCAGAGGAGTACGGGTATCCCAGATGGTCTATCACGTCGCGCAACGGCGTTCAGTTCAACATCGCTCCGGCGACCACATGGGAAATCAATGTCCCGATCGTCTGCGAGGTCAGGCGTGATGAAGTGGTTATCCGATCGCCGCAAGACATCGGCTACGCTGGTCCTGGCGTGCTGGATCAGATCGTTTTTGAACTCGTCGAAGCAGACGAAGGCCGTTTGCTGGCCCTTGTAGAGAAGTCCAATCCAGATGTCGTTCTAATGCTAATGTCGACGTCTGACAGTGTCATATGGTCGAAGGGTTCGACCGAATATGTTCACTGGAAAGAATGGGTTGCTGTGGGAGAGAAGATGCTTGAGGCGCTCAAGAGCAAAGAGCCCAAACGCAACTATATCTTAGGAGTGAACGTGCCAGGGAATCGCCCGTTGTTGGTGGGCCCGTGAAGGACATGATGAGGCGGGCACCGCCCTACGACCCGTGCTCCCGATGAACACGAAAGCCCGACCGTCAAGGCCGGGCTTTCTCTTTTTAAGCTTCTCCACCAAGTACGCAGACGACGAGACCGGGCTAGTCTACTACGGCTACCGGTACTACTCCCCCGAGCTGGGCAGGTGGCTGACCAGGGACCCAGGCTGAAGAAGACGGTGGAATCAGCCTCTACAGCTTTGTCAGTAATGATCCAATCAACTGGATCGACTCACTCGGCCTTGAGGCCTGGAAACACACGAAAGACTCTTGGTCGTCTTCCGATATTGACGGGTTTCGATCCTTCATCAAGTCAGCAACGCGCCAAATCGGGACATCCGGTTCGTATCCTCCATACGACTGCGCTGATTTCGCAATATATCTCTTGACAGAATATGCCAGTGCGAATGGCCTACCTATTGTCTTAAAGGGTGCCGATACTGTTTTTGGAATCGCAGTCAAAGATAAGAACTACAGTAGCCTATGCTATAATAGCAAACAGGAGTTTCTGGACGATGCCATCAATATTTCCGCTACAGAGGTGTACGACTACAACTCTACAAAGGTAGGCCTGACCAGCCTAAAGGCAGGCGATTTGCTGCTTGGAGTATTGTCGACAGGGAATTATCCTGCTCACCTTCAAGTTGTCAGTGATGATGTCATCGGGTCAACTGTAAGCGACGTAGAGATTCCAATTACTCAAACAAACGTAAACAAGAGGACTATACGCGCGTCCAAGCCTGCAGATCAACTGAGCCAATGGGACTCATCATACAATTTGAAACAATACATTCCGAACGCTGGTCTCAGAGGCTATGAGGGGAGGCGGTGGAACTTTGGTCGATTCACTACAGTAGCTCGCCATCATGGTGGGGAATACCAGACAAGCTCAAGGTCCTAATTCTGTTTCTCGCCTCTATAAGCAGTTAGAGGGATCCTGGTCAGGGCGAGCCCTTGACGAAAAGACCACGCGTCATCCTCCAGAGCCGCGACCAAACTGCGGCGAGGAGCACGATGGTCGAGTTGGTGTAGATCCGGTACCCAGCTGATCATCGTCCACGAGGCCGACCGACGTGCTGCGAGATGCTGCACCTGGTCCACGCCTTGTACGCCGGTGACTCTTGTGCGAGACCCACGGCACACGAACGGGTCACCTGCACGGTCCTCGCGGCCCGACACCGCGTCGACCTGGAGACAGAGGGGGACGTTCTTCACTGGACAACTAGCGGGTTGCCTGGTAGGGGAGCCGCATGCCCAGGCAGCCGCGACTCGACCTCCCTGGCCTTCTGCACCACGTGATCGCACGCGGTGTGGACCAGTGCGACATCTTCACGGATGCGATCGACCGCAAGGCGTTCCTGGCACGCCTGTCGACTTTGCTCGTCGAGACGGACACGGACTGTTTTGCATGGTCCTTGCTGTCGAACCACTTCCACCTGGTGCTGCGCCCGAACCGCGAGCGGCTTGCCGGGTTGATGCGGCGATTGCAGACCGGTCACGCGGTGAGTTTCAATCGCCGTCACGGGCGTTACGGCCACCTCTTCCAAAACCGCTACAAGTCGATCGTCTGTGAAGAGGAAGAGTACCTCCTGGAACTGGTCCGCTACGTGCATCTGAACCCGTTGCGAGCAGGACTGGTTCCGGACCTCGAGGCGTTGGAGCGATATCCCTGGTCCGGACATGCCGTGCTGCTGGGAAAGGCGGATCTGGCCGGTCAGGCGGTAGATGAGGTGCTGGGCCGGTTCGGACACGAAGTAGCGCGAGCCAGGAACGCGTACCGTCAGTTCGTGGCGGCCGGAGTGAGCCAGGGGCGGCGCGAGGACCTTGTGGGGGGAGGGCTGCGTCGTAGCCGGAAGACTCTCGGCCCGACCTGCGAACGCATCGACTACGACGAGCGGGTGCTCGGCGGCAGCGAGTTCGTGGGCCGGCTCCGTCAGGAGGATTCACTCCGGGACCGTCTGCGGCCGCCGGTGACTCTGCGCGAACTGCTGGAGCGTGTCGCGCGACACTGCGGCCTGGCGGAGAGTGACGTGCGCCGCAAGAGCCGTGCTGCTGCCATCGTGGAGGCTCGTGGGCTGGTCTGCTACATCGCGGTTCGGAGGCTATGCCACCGGACGTCGGACGTGGCCGCGCTTCTGGACATGAGTGCCGCCGGGGTGAGCATGGCGGCACGGCGGGGGGAGCAATTCGCGGAGCGGGATCTCGTAGAACGGCTTCTGGATGGCTAGTTGTTCAGTGAAGAACGTCCCGCTTGCTGCTTCGCAGAGCCCGATTCAGGGCCGGCGCCCTTCGGCCTCCATCGCGGCGAGACGCAGGCGGTTGCGCTCCTCCACGCCCCGCACCAGCCAGGAGACCGCCTGGTTGTAGGGAGTGGGCACCCCGAGCCGCCGTCCCTCGCGCACGATGACCTCGTTGAGGTTCCCGATCTCCGTGGGGCGGCCGGCCTCGACGTCCTGCAGCATGGACACCTTGTTGTCTCGCGTGCTCTCGAAGGCCTTCATCGCGAAGGCCCCCGGATCCTGGAACTCGGGCAGGTCGATTCCCTTCGCCCGCGCGACCGTCGCCAGTTCCCCCGCCAAGCCGTGGATCAACGCGATCATGGGCTCGTGAACGACCGCCTGGGAACCGGTGAGGCCGGTGAGGGCCGCCACGCAGTTGGTGGCCACGTTCGCGATGAGCTTCTTCCAGATCACCCGGTTGATGTCTTCCACGGACTGGACGTCCAACCCCGTCCGTTGAAGGTCGCCGACGAGGCCGCCGAAGCCCGGGCGCACCACGCCGTCGTACGGCCCGATCACGAGGAGCGGGCCGAGCCCCCCCACGTAGCGGACCTCGTTCATC
Source organism: uncultured delta proteobacterium (assembly GCA_963707045.1). Taxonomy (GTDB): domain Bacteria; phylum Desulfobacterota; class Deferrisomatia; order Deferrisomatales; family JACRMM01; genus CAZGRT01. The sequence continues at coordinate 36,176 of CAVPOV010000023.1, read as the reverse complement.
CCCACGGGCATCCCGGAGTGCGCGGTGATGCCCCCGATCACCCGTTCGGCGCCCACGGCCTCCGCGATCGTCTCCAGGTTCCCCAGGCCGTTCTGGACCGAGAGGACCAGGGAATCGGCGCCCACCATCGGCAGCGCGCTTCGGACGGCCGCCTCGGTGTGGTAGCCCTTCACGCACACCATGACCAGGTCCTGCGTCCCGCAGCCCGACGGATCGGCGGTGATCGCGAGCCGGGTGTGAACCCGTTCCCCGTCCGGCATGCGAATCCAGAGCCCCTCCCGCTCGATCAACCGCACCCGCTCTTCGAGAACCTCGATCAGCGTCACGCGAAAGCCGGCTCGCGACAGCAGGCTGCCGAAGATCGAGCCCAGCACGCCGGCCCCGACGATCGCGACCCTCATGTCGCCCTCCCCGGCGAGGCCTGGCCCGCGAGCAGACCCCGGAGGAGCAGGGTGACCACCTGGTCCGCGAGCTCCCGGACCGTCAGGGGACCCTCGGGCCGATACCAGTGGTACAGCCAGTTGATCTGCCCGAGGATGCCGAAGGCGGCGGTGGTCAGGTGCATCGGTCGAAGCAGGCCCGAAGCCGCGCAGCGGCCGAGCGCCCTCTTGTACAGCTCCAGGATCTCCCGCTCGGTGGCCCGGGTGCCGTCGTGCAGGTCGGCCCGCAGGCTCTTCTTCTCCTCGACGAGTACCTTGATCTCCTCCAAGTGGTTTTCCACGTACCCGATCTGGAAGCGCACCATCGCCTCCAGGACCCCCACGGGGGAGTCGTCCCGTCCGAACGCTTCCCGGACCCCGTTCAGCAGCTCCTCCCCGATGTGGCGGACGATGTGGAAGAGGATCTGCTCCTTGCTCTCGAAGTAGTGGTAGATCGTGGCCTTGTTGATGCCCACCCGGTTCGCGAGGTCGCGCAGGCTCGCCCCCTCGTAGCCCACCTCGTAGAAGAGGTGCACCGCCTCGGAGATGATCTGACGTTTGCGCAGTTCCGGGTTGAGCCTCTTGCGCGTTCCCATTCTCTCACCAACCGATCGTTTGGCTGGACCTTATCCAAGTTTCAAACGGCGTGTCAAGGAATCCCGCGGGATCGCACGAGACACTCGGGTCGGCTGCTACCCGGGCCACCTCCGCCAGGGCGTCGAGCCACCCGGAGCGGGGGAGCCCCCCCCTTCCGTGCGCTCGTCGATCTTCTTCAGGTCTTCTTCAGGGAGGAAGGGCTCACCGGGGCCGTGTGCGACGAGCCTGGACTTTCACCTCGGGCGGACTCGTGCGCCGGCACGGGGTCATCTGCTACGCTGGCGTCCGAGACGGCCTGTCGGCGCGAGCCCCCTGGACCCGGGCGGACTCTGCGTGGCGGACCCCACGGTGACCGAGCGCAAGCAGAGGGCCTGCCGCGGCCCAAGGGGACCTCGCTCGCGGAAGTGGGCCGCCCGCCCGGCAAGCGCTGAAAAGGGGCGAAACTCGAGACCGAGGAGTGGCGATGGACGGGTTCCACTTTCACATCCCCTACCGGGTCAGGATCGGCGACATCAACTACGGAGGCCACGTGTCCAACGCCGCGGTGCTCCTGTACTTCCAGGAGGTCCGCATCGGCTACCTGGCCCGCCTCGGCCCCTACACCGAACTGGACGTGGGAGGCGGCTGCGGCCTCATCCTGCCGGAGGCCCGGGTGCGCTACCTGGCCGAGATGTTCCTGGGCGACGAACTCGAGGTGGGCGCGCGGATCGAGGAAGTGGGGCGCACCTCCTTCCGCATGGCCTACCGCATCGAGCGGGACGGGCGACCGACGGCCGAAGGAGACACGGCCCTGGTGTGTTTCGACTACGCCGCCCGGAAGCCCCGCCGCCTCCCCCAGCCCTTTCGAGACGCCGTGGCCGGTCTCGAAGGGATCCCCGCCGGGCCGTGAGCCCTTCGACGTCCCCCGGAGAAGACACCGTCTGGTACCGGGTGTCGCTGCGGGCTCCGCCGGAAGTTCTGGAGGCGGCGGGCCTGCTCCTCGTGGACGCCGGCGCCGGAGGGCTGCTGGAAGAGGGGGACGGCGTCGCGGCGTACTTCGCTTCCGACCGGCGGGAGGCCGTGGATCTGCTCCTGGAGACCTACGCCCGCGACCTGGGGGGAGCGGTGCGGTGGGGCTGGGAACCGGTCGCCCCTGGCTGGCAGGACTCGTGGAAGGCCTTCTTCCGCCCGGTGCAGGTCTCGCCGCGTCTCGCGGTCTGCCCTTCCTGGGAGGCCTGGACCCCGCAGGACCCCGAGGTCAAGGTGATCGGCATGGATCCGGGAAGGGCCTTCGGCACCGGGACCCACGAGACCACCCGTCTCTGCCTGCGCCTTCTCGACCGGGTCCTGGCAACGGCGGTCCCTCCAGGACCTCTCCTGGACGTCGGGTCCGGGTCCGGCATCCTGTCGGTCGCGGCGGCCCTGCTCGGCGTCCGTCGGGTGATTGCGGCCGACATCGACCTCCTGGCCGCGGAGGCCACGCGGGAGAACGCGGAGCGGAACGGGGTGGGCTCCCGGGTCCTGGTCCTCTGCGGAGACCTCCGCTCCGTCCGGGGAACCTACCCGATCGCCGTGGCGAACATCCTCTACCAGGTGCTGCTGGGGCTCGCCCCGGTCCTCTCGGGCAAGGTCGCACCCGGCGGAACCCTGCTGCTCTCCGGGATGCTCGCCCCCGAACTCGACTCCGCCAGCCGCGTGTACGGCGAGAAGGGGTTGCAGGAGATCGGGAGGGAGGTCCAGGGGGAGTGGGGCGCCATCCTCCTTCGGCGCCCCCCCTGACCCGGGCGATCGCTCAGCGGGCGTAGGTTACGCCTACGACCCACCCCCAAGCCTCGGCGTCCGCCACCCCTTTCCGCCCGGCCCCCGAGAACCGCCACGGCCCCGCATCCCAATCGAGCACGGCCGCGAAGGTGGCGAAGTCCTTCCGGCGCCCCACTCCGAAGGGACCGGAGTAGCCCGACGCATCGACGGCCCCCGACAACGCCCTCCAGACCGGCACCCGAACCGCGGCGGCCCAGGTGAAGACGTCGTCCTGCTGCTGGTTGCGTTCCGGGTCGCCGAGGACGCCCAACCCGGCGTTCAGGGTGGCCGTGGCCGCCCCGATCCGCGCCCCGTAGAGCAGGGCAGCGAAGAAGTCGGTCTCGTCGGTCCCCAGGCCGTTCTCGTCGTGGGCGTTGGGAAGCTTGACGCCGAAGCGCAGCGACACCGTCTGCCGGTCGCCGGGGAAGAGGACGAACTTCGTCCACAGGCGAAGATCCCCCGACTCGTACACGTCGCCGTCGCCGGATCGTTCCAGATAGAAGAGCTCGTAGTCGAAGGAGGCCTCCGCCCGCGGTCCGAGCCCCAGCGTGCCGTGGAACTCCGGCAGGGTCCACAGGTTCCCCTCGCCCCCGGGCAGGTCGCCGCTGTCCTGGTCCGCGCGACCCACTCCGACCGACAGGGAGTAGCCGCCCCACGGCAGATTGGTGGCCTCCTCCGTCAGCACGGGCCACTCGGCTCGGCCGACACCGAGGACCGCGAACACCGTCAGCGCCAGGACGGCGCTCCGAAATGCACTCAACATCGGTCCTCCTCCACGAGATCGTCGATCGCCACGTTGGAAAGCGCCCAGAGGATGTCCAAGGGGGCGTGCAGGTGGGCGCGGGAGTCCACCAGGAGCGCGGCCGAGGCGCCGAACTCGGCCGAACCCGCCCAGAGCACCGCCTTCAGCGGGATTCGTGGCAGCGCGGGAACCTCCACCGCGGCGTCTCCGCCCTCGGCCTCCGAGCCGCCCAGGGCCCTCGCGGCCACGGGGAGGGCCCGCGGGCGCGTGCCGAAGGCCTCGGCCAGCCGATCCGCCGCGACGGCGTGGGGCCCTCGGAAGAAGGAATGGCCCCCGGGGAGCTGGCGGAAGGCCACCCACTGCCCGCTGCACGGAACCTCGATCGCTCCCTCCAGGTACGCGAGCGCCACCAGCCCCCGCTGGTAGCCCACGGCCCGTCCGCCGTTCGCGAACCGGACTTCCTCCTCGCGCGGCGAGACGAGCAACTCTCGACCGAGCAGGGACAGCCGGTAGGACCCCTCGTCCCAGGCTGCGCCCGCGGCCCGCGCCACGTCTCCGGGTGCGCGACGGCGGAGGGCCTCCCAGTGAAGTGGGTGTATGCGGTCCGAGGTCGCGTAGAGAGGGTTGTCCTCGGGGTCGAGCGCCACCCGCGTTCCTCCCGGTGCGTGGCAGGCTGTGATAGCATTGGGATTCTAGGCGGCCCCGCGAGGCCCGCACAAACCGTTTCTGGCCGGTTGGGCATGCAGGAAGCCTCTCTCAGCAATCTCGTGCAGGAAGTCTACGACGCCGTCGGACGATCGGGGTCCCGCGCGCCTGCCGGGCTGTCCCTGGCGACCGGCCGGGAACTAGCGCTCCGGTTCGGGTACGAGAGCGGGCCGCTCTCGGCTCTGCCCCCGGCCGCGGCCGAGGCCTTCGTCGGCGCCGCCGCGCTCGAACCCCGGGTCCGGGGCAGTGCGGGAGAACTGGTCGCCGACCTCGGCTGCGGCGCAGGCGTCGACGCCTGCCTGCTGGCCCGCCGGGGCTTCCGGGTCCTCGCCCTCGACGCGTCGGCACCGATGCTGTCCCGCCTGGACGCGTCGGGCGGGGAACCCGGCGCGCTGCTGCCCCTGCGGGCCCGGTTGCCCGCCATCCCCCTGCGCGACGGCGCTGCGTCGTGGGCCCTCCTCAACGGCGTCGCCAATCTCGTTCCGGACAGGGCGTCTCTCCTGGCCGAGGTGCGGCGCATCCTTCGCCCCGGGGGAACCCTGCTCGCGGCCGACCTCTTGGAGCACGGAGAGATCCCCGCCGACGTTCGCCGCCTCCCCGAGGCCTGGGCCTGGTGCGTGGGCGGGGCGACCGGCCCCGACGAGTGGCGCACGGAGTTGGAGGCCGCAGGCTTCTCGGACGTCGTGATCGAGATCCTGGAGACGTTCCCGCCTCTCGCCCGGGGCACGATCCAGGCGACGGCGTGTTGAAAGGTATTGCGGCCCGCTCCGACCCAAGCCCCAGAAGAGGGTCGCACCCCCCACCCGACGGAGGCCCCATGAAGTTTCCGATGCTCGCCCTCGCCTCGTTCGCATTGCTCGTCACGAGCTGCGCCGGGAAGCCGGCCGCTCCCGATGGGGGCCCTTCGCCTCAGGGAATGCAAGGCATGCAGCACGGTCCCGGCCCGGGCGGCATGTCGCCCGGGATGCCCGGGGCGGAGGCCAAGGCCGCCGGGTCGATGCCCGCGATGCCGGGCATGCAGCACGGTCCCGGCATGGCCGGGATGCAGGGCATGGCTGGGATGCAAGGAATGGCCGGGATGGACATGTCGGCCCACGTCCACATGCCCTACCTCACCTCCACGCAGGTCGACGTCTCCTACCGCTTCCGGGTGGAGACGGAACCCAAGGTGCCGGTGGCGGGGCGGGAAACGCTCGTGCACGTGTACATCCTCGACCCGGCCGGCAACGCGGTGCCCACCCTGCAGGTCCATCACGAGCGCCTGGCCCACTTCCTGTTGGTGAGCGAGAACCTCGAGGAGTTCCACCACCTCCACGCGGAGGACGCGGGGCTGCTGACCGAGGAGGCGCGCGCGGCGGGGCGGTTCTCCTTCCCGGTCACCCTGGCGTCGGGAGGCCGCTACGTCGTGGCGATCGATGCGGTGGACAAGGGGTTCGTGGTCCACAAGGACATCGACCTCGCCGTGGACGGGCCGGCCCAGGGCCCGACGCGCTGGGACTTCGGGCCGACCCGCTCCCGAGGGGCCCTGGAGGCCCGGCTCGTGCTGAGCGCGGTCAGGCCCGAGGTGACCCGCGTCACCACGGGCACGCTGCAACTGGCGTTCGGAGGAGAGCCGATCGTCGACCTCCAACCCTACCTCGGCGCCCTCATGCACCTGGCGATCTTCCGCGAAGGCGCCAGCGAGTCGGCCCACAACCACGGCGGCGGACCCGAGTTCTCCCCGTTCCTCCGGGCAAAGGCCATCCCGGGCTACCGCGGGCCGAAGCTCTACTTCGAGCAGACCTTCGACCGCCCCGGCAAGTACCGGCTGTTCGCCCAACTCCAGCGCGAGGCGACGGTCTACACGCTCCCGTTCGACATCGAGGTCGAGCCGCGTTCCGCCTTGCTCGGCCTCCCGTGACCGCCCCGGCGCCCGGGAGTCCGGAGGTAGTTCTTTGATCTCCAAGGGGTGGCTCGCCGCCCTGGCCTCGGCGCTGGCGCTGATGGCCCTCGGGGCGTACCTGGGCGAGCCGGGCACGGTCTTCCTCCACGCGGTGGCCGTATGCCTCGCCTGCCTGGGAGTTGGCTGAAGCGTGCGCCGGGCGGTCCAGGGCATCTCCGCGCTCCTGCAGAACGCCTACCTGGCCTTCCCGTGGACGGGCGCCATCTACGCAGGTCCTCTCAAGCGGTTCTGCACCCCCGGCCTCAACTGCTACTCCTGCCCCGCGGCCGTGGTCGCGTGCCCTCTCGGAACCCTGCAGCACTTCCTGGCCGCGCTGCGCCCCACCGTGCGCTGGGGGTCCTACCAGCTGGGCTTCTACGTCGTTGGATTCCTGGCCGCCGTAGGCCTGGTGACCGGCCGCTTCTCGTGCGGATGGCTGTGCCCCTTCGGCTTCCTCCAGGACGGGCTGTACCGGATCCCATCCCCGAAACTGCGGATGCCGCCCCCCCTGCGCTGGGTACGCTACGGGATCCTCGGCTCCCTCCTGGTCGCAGTGCCGCTCTGGGCCGTGACCCCCCTGGGGCACGGCGAAGCCTGGTACTGCCGCCTCGTCTGCCCGGCCGGCACGCTGGAAGCGGGAGCCCTCCTGTCGATCATGCCCGAACTGAGGGATCAGCTCGGAACCGCGTTCGCGTGGAAGCTGGCGATTCTGCTGGGGGTGATCGGCTGGGCGGTGACCACCTACCGGCCGTACTGCCGCAGCCTCTGCCCCCTTGGAGCCATCTACGGCATCTTCAACCGCTGGAGCCTCCTTCGCGTGGAGTGGGACGCGTCGCTGTGCCGGGACTGCCGCGCCTGCGTGGACGGCTGTGAGGTGGAGGTCGACCCGCGGCGGGGTGGCAACAGCGCCTCCTGCCTCCGGTGCTTCGGGTGCGCGGCCCGCCGCTGCCCCACCGGGGCCCTCAGCGTCCGCCTCGGAACCTCGCGCCTGGACATCAAGCCGTGCGACCCACCTTCCATCCACGCCTGATCAACGGCCCGTTCGGCGACCCCGCTCTGCTGGTCCGGCTTCTGGGCATGGGAAGGAATCTCCTCCTCGACCTGGGGGACCTCCACCCTCTCCCGGCCCGCCCCGTCCTCAAGGCCTCCCACGGCTTCGTCACCCACGCCCACGTGGACCACTTCTGCGGCCTGGACGTCGTGGTGCGCTACAGCCTGGGCCGGGCGCGGACCTTCCGGCTCGTGGGCCCTCCCGGCATCGGAGACCGCACGGAGGCGAAACTCGGCGGCTACACGTGGAACCTGGTCTCGTCCTACCGGGACGTGTTTCGGCTTGAGGTCCTCGAGTGGGGAGACAGCGGGGGACACCTCTGGGAATTCCCCTGCCGCGAGGGGTTCCCCAGGATCGACGTCGGGCCCGTGGACCTTGCGGAGGCCGCCCCCGGGGTCCGCGAGGTCCACCGGGAGGTGGCCTTCCGGGTCCTCGCCGCCGAGCTCGACCACCAGGTCCCGTGCCTCGCCTACGCCGTGGAGGAACCCCTCCACGTCAACGTCTGCCGCGACGCGTTGACCCGTCTCGCCCTCCCCCCGGGGGCGTGGCTCCGGCCCCTCCGGGATGCGGCGCTGCGGGGCGACGACCCCGACACCCCGATCGAGACCCCGGCGGGACGACGGCGCCTCGGCGCCCTGCAAGAGGCGGAACTCTTCCGGGTCGGGGAGGGCCAGAAGCTCGCCTACGTCGCCGACTGCCTCTGGGGCGGCGAAACCGCCGACCGGGCCGTGGCCCTCTGCCGGGGCAGCCACATCCTCTACTGCGAGGCGGCGTTCCTCGAGGAAGACCGGCGCCGGGCCCGGGAGCGCTACCACCTCACCGCCGCCCAGGCGGGAGAGCTCGCCCGCCGCGCCGAGGCCCGGGAACTACGGATCTTCCACTTCTCTCCCAAGTACCGGGGCCGGGAAGACGACCTGCTGGCCGAAGCCGCCGAAGCCTTCGGGGGACCCGTGGTCCTCGGGGCCTGATCCCGGGAAGCCCGCGAGCCGCTCAGCGCGGCCGCGCGGCCCGGAAGAAGCGGGTCCGGAACGCGAACCGCCCCGCCCCGTCTTCCCGGAACTCGGCACGGCCCTCGGCGCGGCGGCCCTGGAGGTACGCGAACAGCCCCTCGGCCAGGCCGTCGTATTCGTCCGCCGTGAACTCACGATCCGTCTCCCCGACCACCACCACCTCGCGGAACCGGGCGCGGAGGAGCTCGCCGAATGCCCGGGGGTCGGCAAGGGAGGTGTGGAGGACCCAGAGCCGGCCCCGGCCGGGCGCGAGGTGGTCCCCGGCGCCCTCCACCACGGAGCGCAGGTGGCGCAGGCCGTCCGGCCCTCCCCACTTGGGGCCGATCGGCAGCGGGGCAGGCAGCTGCGGCGGTGTGGCCACGATCACGTCGAAGCGCTCCGGCGGTCCGCCGGAAGCATCGGCCAGCGCCTCGTACCACGACCCGGGGCGGCACTCGACGCACCCCGCCGGCCCGTGTCGTCCGGCGTTGACCGCGGTCGCGGCCAGCGCGTCGGGGTCGAGGTCCACGGCCACCACGCGCCGGGCGCCGGACCGCGCAGCCGCCACCGAGAGCACGCCGGACCCGCACCCCAGGTCCAGGACGGTTTCCCCGGGCTCGACGTCAAGACGCCGGGCCAGCTCCAGGCTCGAGCGCGGGGGGGCGTGCACGCCCGGGGGAACCACGAGCTCCAGGGTTGCGGCCCCGAGGGGAACGGCCACTGTCCGCGTCTCCTCCTGCGGCCTCTCCCGGCGCCGCAGGGCCGAGTCCAGGATCCGTTCGATCAGGGCCACGTAGTCCAGCCCGGCCCAACCGGCCGACAGGGCCAACGCCTGGTCCTCCTCCAGGCTCGGCTTGGTGTTCGCCTCCAGGAAGTAGGGCGTACCGGCCGGAGAGAGGCGCACGTCGAACCTCGCGTAGTCCCGGAGCCCGAGCGCCCGGTACGCCCCCAGGGCGAGGGCCTGCAGTTCCTGCAGGATGTCCGGCCGAAGGCCGGCCCTGCGGATCGCCGGCCCGGAGACCCGTCCGGCCTTGCCCTCCTCCCCGAGGAGCTCCCACTCCCCCAGGGGCCACTCGGCGGGGGGGAGCACCTCCGGCCCGTCGGGGCCCTCCACCACCGAGACCCCCAGCTCCCGGCCCCGCACGTAGGCCTCCACCAGGGCCGCCTGCCCCATGGCCGCGGCCATCTCGGCGATCCGGACCTCGGCCTCCTCGAGGGTCCGGGCCAGCCCCACGCCCCGGCTCATGTGCTCGAAAGTGGCCTTCACGACCACGGGGGGCCGGACCCACGCGGGCATCCCCTGCCCCGGCGAGAGCACCACGCCCGGCGGCACGGGGATGCCGGCCCGGGCCAGGGCGAGGCGGCACGCCCCCTTGTCGTCGGTGAGGAAGCACGCCGCGGAGTCCGAACCGACCAGGCGGGCGCCCCGCGCCTCCAGGAGCCGCCGAACGACCGGGCGGAACAGCCCCCGGCCCCGGAAGGTGTCCGTGTGGTCCACCACGAGACCGCACCGACTCGCAAGTTCCTCCGCCCGGAGCTCGATCGCCTCCGAGTCCACCACGGCCGCCTCGTGCCCGAGGGCCTCGAGAGCCCGGCAGACCGCCCGGGCGCAGCCGCAGGGGGATTCCGCTGTGTGCACCACGCCGACCCTCATGGGAGCCGGAACCCCGCCCGGGCCAGCACGCCCTGCGACGCCGTCACCGCCGCCTCCTCTGCCCTCGGGTGGACCTCCAGCACGAGCTCGGCCCCCTCGGGCACCCAGGGGGACATGGCGGCAAAGTCGAGTGTCCCCTCGCCGGGGGCCCGGTGGTCGTCCAGCCCCTCCGCGTCGTGCAGGTGCAGCCCCGCGAGCCGGGAGCCGAACCGCTCCAGCGGCTCCGTCTGCGAAGCGAGGAGCCCCAGGGTCGCCCAGGCCGACGCGTGCCCCGTGTCGTGCCAGTAGGCCAGCGGCGCCCCCGCCAGTTCCGCGAAGAGGAACGCGAGCTCGTCGAGGGTCGGGATCTGCTCGGGGTGGTAGCGGTTCTCCAGGCCGAGGCGGACCCCTCGGCGGAGCGCCTCGGAAGCGAGGCGGTCCAGCGAGGAGAGCACGGCGTCCACGTGGCGGGGCGCGGCAGCCCGGCGCGCCGCGAGCACCTCGTCCTTGGCGTGCTCGTAGGGGGCCGTGTCCCGCGCCCCCTGCCTCACCATGGTCGCCAGGGCGCGCGGGTCGACACCCGGGTCGAGGACGACCTCGCCCAGGTGCAGCACGAGCGTGCCGGCGCCGAGGCCCTCGGCGTGCGCGAGCCCCTCCCCGGCCTGGCGCACGGCGGCCCTCCGCTCCCCGGCGTCGAGGCTCGAGAACCGGGCGCCATCCTCGTGGGCCGACGCGGCCGGAACGTGCGCGGGCCTGGGAAACGGGTGGTGGATGGACGAGACCCGGATCCCGTCGCGGACGAGCCGCGCCTCCAGCTGCCGGAACTGCTCGCGGGTGACCCGGTAGTCCAACTCCAGGGCCTGCAGGCCGAGGCGGAGGCACCCCTCCGCGATGGCGCCGCCGGGGGGGGCCGGCTCCCGCAGGGTCCAGTAGGCCGTGGAGATCGAGAGCCCGCTCATCCGGGTTCCACGCTGCCCCGCCGTCGGCGCAGGGGGTGCGCCCGGAGCCGGCAGACGACCGAGGGCGGGGGGAAGCCTGTGAGGATCACCTCTCCGCCCTCGTCGATGACGACCTGGAACGCCGACGGGTCCGACGCCTCCGCCTCCCGCGCGAGGGCCTCGCCCGCCGCGGTCAGCGGAACCAGGGTCTGGTTCGCGGAGGCCCGGAGCGGGAGTGCCGGGCCCGAGCCCCGGCGGTACGGTCCGTCCACCAGGAGGTCGAGGCACCCGAGGAGGTCCTGCCACTCCTTCGGCCCTGCCCGCAGGTCCGACCACGGGTGGCCGCTGAACGCCAGCGCCGGCACCCGGCGCCCCAGCCGGACCCCGAGCGCGCGGAGGAACTCCGCCAGCGGCGCCGCCTGCGCGAAGGGCTCCCCGCCGGAGAGGGTCACGCCCTCCCACGGAAGGGCCTCCTCCGCCTCCCGGGCCAGGTCTTCCGGAGCCGCCAGGCGCCGGGGAACGAAGGGCTGCAGGTCCGGGTTGAAGCACCCCGGGCAGGAGAGCGGGCACCCCTGCACCCATACCGTGAACCGCCTCCCCGGGCCGTTCACCCCTTCGGTCACGCAGGCGTGCGCGAGATTGACGGCGATGCGATCGACAGGCACGCGCCCATGCTAACGAGTACGGCGCGCCGCGGCAATCCGCCGTCGCAGGGCGACATCTCAGGACGGCGCCGTTGACAGCTTCTCCGGCGCTCTGCTATACAGTTCGTCCCCGTGGGGCCGTAGCTCAGCTGGGAGAGCGCCTGAATGGCATTCAGGAGGTCGTCGGTTCGATCCCGATCGGCTCCACCAAGGAAATCCAGGGGTTGGGCGAAAGCCTAGCCCCTTCGTCTTTGAAGCTTCTGCGCTTGTCCGCCCTCCCGCTCCCCGGGTCGGGGAAACGAGTCCCATCCATGCTCCGAACGACGAGTTGCTCCGCGACACACTGAGCCTCCGGGACCCTCTTCTTCTCTGACCGTGTCGTCGCCCTTCAGTCCCCGGCAATCCGTTCGGCAGGTCAACGCGACGCACGGCGCGCGAGTCGTCCCGGCTCTCTCGAATGCTGCTCCGCAGCGTCATCCCAAGCAACGAGAGCAGCGGGAAATGCCCGCCGAACCTCCGTTCCAGGTCTCGGAGAAAAATTCTCGCCCGCCCTTGACGCTGCACTGCAGCAATGTTATCGTATGGTCAGTTCGCCCAAGACAACCCCAGAGGAGGTGCAATCATGGCGAAGAAGGACGTGCTGATGGAGACGACCGAGAAGACGATGGACAAGGTGACGACGTACGTGAACGAGCAGGCGGAGCTGGCGGAGAAGTGCTTCGCGCTCTACCAGTCGCAGGCGGAGAAGGCCACCAAGCTGTGGACCGACACCGCGGTGACGGCGGTGGCCGACGCGCAGAAGGCCGCGAAGGCCTGGATGGACCTGGGCACCCAGGTGGCCGCCGACGCCCGCAAGGCGTGCGAGGCCGAGCGTCAAGGAAGCCACGAAGCTGTTCACCCCCGTGGTCTGAGACGCGTTCGTCCCGCTACATGGGTACACAGGAAGGGCCGGCCGAAGAGCCGGCCCTTCCTGTTACCGGGACTCGCCTTCGGTCGCCTGCGACCCGCGGTTCCGGCGCCGACAGAAACTCTGCGGGCCCTTTACGGGTCCGAGGGCGCGTGGCACCTTCGGTACCCGAAAGGCCGCGTTGCGAAGAATCCCGCCGACGCCGGCGGGGAGGGGGATCTGGAAATGCCCGAGACCGTGACGATCGACGAGGCCTTGGGGCTGATCCGGGTCGTCTCCGCCGGAGACGTCCTGGCGAGCGACCTCGCCCGGTCCCTCGAGTCGGTGCTCGGGATCGTGGAGGCGAGGGGCCTTCGGAAGGTTCTGGTGGACACGAGGGAGCAGACCTCGCTGCCTTCGGCGCTGGTCTTGTACGAGTTCGGGACCAGGCTCTCCGATCGCACGCGGGGCCTCAAGCACGCCGTCGTCGTCTCCCCGCGCAGCATCAAGGACCTCCGCGTCCTCGCGACCGTCGCCCGGAACCGCGGCGTCCAGTTGGAGTTCTTCGACTGCCCGGAGGCCGCGCTGGAGTGGCTGGACGGATAGCGCACCGCGCGGGGCCCGCTCCCCGCCGGGCGCGCTACTCGGGACGGAAGCGATAGATCCGGTAGGGTGACGGGGGAGTGCCCCCCAGGTGGATTTGGGAGGTCGTGACGTAGAGGAACCCGCCGGGGCCCCACGCGAAGCTGTCCGGCCAGGCGAGACGGGGGTCGCGGATCACCGTCTCCAGCCGCCCCCCGGGCGTTGCCCGGAGGACGGCGTCCTCCTCGATGGCGGAAAGATAGATCTTGCCGTCCGGGCCGAAAGCCAGCCCGTCCGACGCCGCGAAGCTCCCCACCCTCTCCACCTCGGCAGCCGCGTGGCTCTCGCTGAGCCCCGGGTCGCGCATGGCGGCCCCCGGGATTCGGTACAGCGTCCGCCCGCTGAGTGCCTGGTAGTACACCCAGTCCCCCTTCGGGTCGTAGGCGATGCCGTCGACGTGCACCCGGGGAGGTTCCCCTCCGATCAGCCAGGGCTTGCCGCCGATGGTGAGAGTGAGGCCCTCCCACTTCGTGGAGGGGTGGTTGGGCAGGACCCTCCACGCCCGGCCCGAGGTCAACTCCACCGTCACGAGGCTCCCCGTCCCCGACTCGGTGAGGTAGGCGTAGCCGCGGCCGGTGTCGACGCGCACGTCGTTGAGGTAGCTCCCCGCCGGGGCCACCTCGGGACCGAGGACGTAGGTCCGCACGACCTCCCGTTTGCGGGGGTCGGCCTTGACGAGCTTCGGCCCCCCCTCCACCACGCCCCGGAACCCGGGGTTGCCGGCGTCCAGGATCCACAGGTAGCCCTCGTCGTCCCCCACCACGGACTGGACGCAGACGAAGCGGGCGCCGGGCCGATCGCCGGGCCGCCACGAGTTCATGGTCTCGTCGGGGAAGGGCACCGGGCGGCCGTCGACGAGTTCGGCGACGGACACGGGGACGTCGTCGGACCACCGGGGAAAGTTCACGAACACCCGGCCCTCCGAAGCGACCCCGACGCCGGTCCACCGGCGCGGGCCGGCGGCGAACTCTTCGAGCACCGGCTCCCCGGCGAGCCTGCCCGCGGCGCAGCCGGCGACGAGCATCGCCGCCCCGACCGCTGCGCTCCACGCCAGGGTTCTCGATACGGATTTCCCCATCCCTCTCTCCGCGCAACGGTCCGCGGGTTCGGTCGCATGCGGCCGGCACGGGACGGAGCCGGCCGATCGCGGCACTTCCGAAGAACCCCCCGGGCCAGGCCTCCTCAACTCTTCTGGCGGCATCCCGTCTCCCGGGTGAACGCCACGAGGACCAACGCCAGGGCCGCCCACGCCAGCATGAGGGTGAAGCCGGCCCGGTAGGCCGTCCAGCCGTAGATCCGGACCCCGCCCGCCATGCCGCCGTCCCACAGACGGTCGAGCACCCATCCCACGGCGGGCTGCAGCACCATCGGCCCGGTCATCACGCCCATGTTGACCATGCCGGACACGGTACCGGAGAGCCGGGAGGGAACGGACTCCTTCGCGAAGGCGAACCCGATGATCATGCCGCCCGACCCCAGCCCTGCCAGCAGCAAGGCGAGGACCAGGAGCGGGAGGGGCAGGCCCGGCACGAGGACGATGAGGCCCCAGCACGCGAGCACGACGGCGTTGGCCCCCACGTAGAGTGGCTTTCGCCGGCCGATCCGATCGGAGGCCGCGCCGAAGAGCGGGCCCCCGACGGCCCAGGCCACGAGCAGGGCCGAGGTGAGCAGTGCGGCCCGGGTGACGGGCATGGCGTAGTGGGTCGTGAGGTACGGGATTCCCCACAGCCCCGAGAAGGTCAGCACGCACCCCACGACGCCGCCGGGCGACAGGAGCAGGAGCCAGGTGTTCCGATACCGCAGGACCTCCCGCATGCCCTCGAGGACCCCGAAGGGACGGCCTCCCGCCCCCCCGTCCCCGGCCGGGGCGTGGCTGCGGTAACCCCGGTCCGCGGGGTCGTCCCGCACGACGACCCAGATGGCTGCAGCGACGGCGAAGGTGAGCACGGCCGACGCCAGCATGACCGCCCGCCACCCGAAGGCGGAGACGAGGAGCCGAAGGGGCACGCCGGCGAAGACCGCGCCCACGATCCCGCAGAAGAGGGCCATGCCGGTGGCGAGGGCGAACTGCCGCGGTGCGAACCAGTGGCCCGCGAGCTTGAGCATCCCCACGAACGCCACGGCGACCGAGGCCCCGATGAGCAGCCGTCCCGCCCCGGCCCACGCCAGGCTGCCCGCCAGCCCGAAGGCGATGGTGCCCAGCGAGGCCACGAGCGCTCCGGCGGCCAGGAGCCGTCTGGGGCCCAAGCGGTCCGCCAGGATCCCCGTGGGGATCTGCATGGCGACGTAGCTGTAGAAGTAGAAGGCCGAGAGGTTGCCGAGGCCGGCCGCGCTCAACTCGAACGCGCGGCTGAGCTCTGCGGTCATCACCGCCGGGGCCACCCGCTGGTAGAAGCCGATGAGGTAGAGGGCCGCCCCCAGGCCCCAGACCGTCCAGGCGAGCCGCACCGGGGGATCGGAGGAGAGGGCCTGCGCCGCAGGGGAGGAAGGGGCCTGGGACGGTTTCATCGAGACTCCCGAGAGTTCACGGTGAGGGGTGGTTCCATCGCCGGCGGGGCCAGCCGTCGCCGTCTACCCACTCTACCGCATCGGCGCGCTCTGGTACCCTGTCGGCGCCGGGCCCGGTCGTTCTCCACCTCCGGGACCGACCGGCGCGGCTGCAGCGAGCGGAGCTCCCCATGAAACGCGCCTCGAACGAGGCTTCCCTGCCCGCCGGCGCCGTTCTGCTGCTCCTGCTGCTGTCGTTGCTGTGGGGCGCGAACATGGTCGCCATCAAGGTGAGCGGCCGCGGGGTCGCGCCGGTCTTCACCGCGGGGCTGCGCTCGGCGGTGGCCGGCGGGCTCGTCTGGCTCTGGCTGCTCTCCCGCGGCGAGAAGGTGTTCCCGAGACCCGGTCTGGGCCGTCACGCCCTGGCGATCGGCGGGCTCTTCGGGGCCGAGTTCGCGTGCATCTACCTCGGCCTCCGGTTCACCCTCGCCTCCCGGACCTCGGTGCTCCTCTACACCCACCCCTTCTTCGTGGCCGCCGGGGCCCACCTGTTTCTCGCCGGCGACCGGCTGAGCGCCCGGAAGGCCGGAGGGCTCCTCCTGGCCTTCCTCGGAGTGACCCTGCTCTTTCTCGGACGCTGGGGGCGGGTCACGTGGGAGACCCTGCCCGGCGACCTCCTGATCCTGCTCGGGGCCGCCCTCTGGGCCGCCACCACCCTCTACATCAAGCGCTACCTGACCGGCCTGGTGTCGGCCACGCACGTGCTGTTCTACCAGTTGGCCTTCTCCGTGCCGGTGCTCTTCGCCGCGAGCGCCGCCCTGGAGGGCGCCCCGGTCTACGGCCTCACGGCGGGAGTCGTCGCCTCCATCGCGTACCAGTGCCTCGTGGTCGCCTTCGCCAGCTACCTCGTCTGGTTCGAGCTGATCCACCGGTACAGCGTGAGCCTGCTCGCCGCCTTCACCTTCTTCACCCCCGTGTTCGGCGTGTTCCTCAGCGCGGCCCTGCTTCCCGGGGAGAGCCTCAACCCGGCGCTCCTCACCGCTCTCCTGCTGGTCTGCTCCGGCATGGTCCTGGTCAACCGCCCGCCGCGGGTGCGGCCTCCCGTGTAGGAGGGCCCGAACCCCTTCACGCCAGGCCGAGCGAACGAAGCGTTTCCGCCGTGGGCCTGCCCCGCGCGTCCCAGCCCCTCAGCTCGTAGTACCGGGGGAGCATCTCCTCCAGGCGCACGGTCATGCCCTTGCCCGGACCCTCTGGCATCGGCTCCCGGAGCATCCGGGGGGGCAGGGTGTCTTCCTCTGCGCTCGAAGCCGGCCCGGTTGAGGAACACCCGCTCCGCGTTGAAGATCCGGCGAGACGCCTCGATCAGGGTCTCCATCGTGTACCCGGCCCCCGTGGCGGCGTTGAGGAGTTCGAGGATCCCCACGGGCCGCACGCGGCGGTCGGGCGTGACGTAGTTGCGCACCGAGAAGAAGACGCACAGCCCCGCCGAGTCGATCACCGTGAACGTGTCCTGCCAGTCCACCACGAGTTCCGCCTTGTCCTCCCAGCTCAGGGGGTCCACCCGCAGGGGTACGCCCAGGATCTCGATGTAGGCGGGGTCGCCCCGCATGTGGGACGCTCCGATGGGAGAAGTGGCGTATGCCAGCCCCATCCCCTGCTCCCCCCGGGGGTCGTAGCCGGCGAACTCCTGCCCCTTCGCGACCATCGCGAACTCCGGCCGGCCGTACCGCCTCGCCAGCCGCAGGCTCCCCTCCGCCAGGAGGTCCCCGAACCCCTCCCGGTACGCCGTCCGGCGGGCGAACTCGACCACGGCCGCCCCGTCGCCGAACCGCAGCGGACGCCCCACGTCCGCCTCCGGCAGGACCCCGGCCTCGACCATCTCCATGGCGCACGCCACGGTGGCGCCGAAGCTGATGGTGTCCATCCCGAGCTCGTTGCACAGGTAGTTGGCCTTGGTGACCGCCGCCAGGTCACCCACGCCGCAGGCGCTGCCGAGGGAGTACAGGGTCTCGTACTCCGGGCCCTCTCCCTCCCCCTCGAACCCCGGAACCTCCACCTTCGTGACCCGCCCACAGGCGATGGGGCACGAGAAGCACGCCTTCGGCTTGACCAGGAAGCGCTCGGTGAGCGCCTCGCCGTGGATCTCCCGCCACCGCTCGAACTGGCCGGTCTGGAAGTTGCGGGTCGGGAAGATGCCCGCCGTCTGGGTGCCGAGGACCGTGGCCGCGGTGCCGTACGTCCGCAGCGCCGGCGGCACCTCCCGGTTGGCCTCCCGGAACCGGGCGAGGTAGGTCTCCACGACCTCCCGGAACCCGGCCTCGTCGTGGAGCGAGACCGGGCGGGTCCCGCGGGCCGCGACGGCCTTGAGGTTCTTGGCGCCCATCACGGCACCGACGCCGGAGCGGCCCGCGGCGCGATCGCGGTCGTTCATGATGGAGGCGAAGAGCACCTGCCGCTCTCCCGCCGGGCCGATGCACGCCACCCGGGCCGCCGGGTCGGTCTCCGCGACCACCCGGTCGTGGGTGGCGTGGGTGTCGAGCCCCCACAGGTGCCCGGCCGGCCGCAGCTCAGCCCTCCCGTCCTCGACCCAGAGGTACACCGGCTCGGGGGAACGACCCTCGAAGATCACGGCGTCCGCGCCGGCCTTCTTGAGTTCGGCGGGGAAGTGCCCCCCGGAGTTGGAGCAGGTGATCGCCCCGGTGAGCGGCGACTTCGTCGTCACCATGTAGCGTGCGCCCGTCGGGGCCCGGGTCCCGGTGAGGGGCCCGGTGGCCATGACGAGCTTGTTCCCCTCCCCCAGGGGGTCGCACCGCGGGTCCACCTCGTCGAGGAGGTAGCGGATCCCGAGCCCCCTCCCGCCCAGGTATTCCCTCGCCCTCCGGGGGTCGAGGGGCTCCCAGCCCACCGTCCCCCGGCCCAGGTCCACGCGGAGCACCCTGCCCGTCCAACCCGTCATCCCGCCCGCCTCCTCGTCTGGACACCCTGCGAAATCCCCGACCATAATGCCGTCGACCCCACCACCCCGAGGCCCCGTCGCCATGCGAGTCCGCGTCGAACTCTTCCTCCACCTGCGACGCTTCGGCCCACCGGGCGCAGGTTCCCACGAGGTGGAACTGCCGGAGGGCGCCACCGTAGCGGACCTGCTCGAGCAGTTGGGGATCCCGGCGGGAGTGCGGAGCATCGCCCTCGTCGACGGTCGGCTGCGTTCCGGTGGCGAGGCCCTGCGCGAAGGGGAGGCCGTGACCGTGTTCCCGCCGCTGGAGGGCGGCTGAGGCGGGAATCCGGCCGTCCCCGGGGTAGGATCCGTCGCCCCCCTAGAGCTTGTTCCCCTCGGCCCGACGCCTCCCGAAGGCGAGGATCTCCCCGACGATGCCCCGCCGGAACGAGAGCACGCACGCCACGAAGATCGCCCCCGTGATGATCGTCACCCACGAGCCGAAGCCCGCCAGGTAGTTGTTCAGGGACACCACCAGCAGGGCCCCGACGACCGGCCCGAAGGCGGTCCCCATGCCGCCGAGCAGCGTCATGAGCACGACCTCGCCCGACATGTGCCAGTGGACGTCGGTGAGCGAGGCGAGCTGGAAGACGAGGGACTTCGTCCCGCCCGCCAGGCCGCTCAGGGCCGCCGAGAGCACGAAGGCCACGAGCTTGTACCGGTCCACGTCGTAGCCCAGGGAGACGGCCCGCGGCTCGTTCTCCCGGATGGCCTTGAGCACCTGGCCGAAGGGCGAGTGGATGGCGCGGTACACCACGGCGAGGCCGAAGAGCGAAGATCGCGAGGACGAAGTAGTACATGTTGAGGGTCGGGGTCAGGTCGAGCAGACCCGAGGAGTGCGCCCCGCGGGACTCCCTGGATCCCGTCCTCGCCCCCGGTGAACTCGAACTGCAGGCTCAGGAAGTAGACGACCTGGGCGAGTCCCAGCGTGATCATCGCGAAGTAGATGCCCGACCGGCGGATCGCCAGCCAGCCGACCACCAGCCCGAGCAGCGTGGCGACGGCCACCCCGGCCAGGATCCCGAGGCCGGGCGAGAAGCCGAGCGACCTTCACCGTGTGCGCCGTGACGTAGCTCGCCGAGCCGAGGAACGCCGCGTGGCCGAAGGAGAGCAGCCCCACGTAGCCCAGGAGCAGGTTGAACGCGCTCGCGAACAGCGCGAAGCACATCACCTTCATCAGGAAGACCGGGTACACCGCGTAGGGCGCCGCCACGGCCACCGCCGCGGCGCCCGCGAGGGCGAGGACCCGGCTGGCGTCCCGGGCCGTCATTGCTCCCGCCCGAACAGCCCAGCGGGCCGGGTGATCAGGACCGTCGCCATGATGACGAAGACCACCATGGAGGAGGCCTCGGGGTAGAAGACCTTGGTCAGCCCTTCGACGAGCCCGAGCCCGATGCCGGTGACGATCGAGCCCAGGATCGACCCCAGCCCCCCGATCACCACCACGGCGAAGACCACGATGATCAGGTTGGACCCCATGACCGGCGTCACCTGGTAGATCGGCGCCGCCAGGACCCCGGCGAAGGCCGCCAGCGCCACCCCGTAGCCGTAGGTCAGGGTGATCATCAGCGGCACGTTGACGCCGAAGGCCTGCAGCAGTTGGGGCTTTTCGGTGCCGGCCCGCAGGTAGGCGCCCAGCTTCGGGTGCGCTCGATCACGTACCAGGTCGCGAAGCACACCGTCAGGGAGGCCACGACGACCCAGGCCCGGTAGTGGGGCAGGAACATGAAGCCCGAGGTTCGTGCCCCCCTGGAGCAGCTTGGGCGACCGGGTAGGAAAGGCCGGAGATGCCGTACATCTGCCGGAACAGCCCCTCGAGGATCAGCGCCAGCCCGAACGTGAGGAGCAGGCCGTAGAGGTGGTCGAGATGGTAGAGGCGCCGGAGGAACAGCCTCTCGAGCACGATCCCGAAGGCGCCGACGACGAGGGGTGCGAGGAAGAGGGCGACCCAGTAGTTCACGCCCAGGTAGCTCAGGCCCATCCAGGCCGCGAACGCCCCGAGCATGTACTGGGCGCCGTGGGTGAAGTTGATGATGTTCAGGAGCCCGAAGATGATCGCCAGCCCCAGGCTCAACACGGCGTAGAACGAGCCGTTGATGAGCCCGAGGAGAAGCTGCCCCAGGAGGGCCTGGATCGGGATCCCGAACACCTGGATCGTCATCTCGCGCCCCTCGTCGCCGACCGGGTCACGCTACTTCTTCACCAGCGGGCAGGTGCTCTTCTCCAGGGCGGAAGTACGCCTCGTCGCCCGGGGATCGTCCGGATGATCTTGTAGTAGTCCCACTCGCCCTTGGACTCGGCCGGGGTCTTCACCTGGGCCAGGTACATGTCGTGGACCATGCGGCCGTCCGCACGGACCTTGCCGTTGGTGGCGAACATGCGTCGTTGACCGGCAGCTCCTTCATCTTGTTCACCGTGGCCACGGCCTCGTCGGTGCCGGCCTTCTCGATGGCCTTGAAGTAGTGCATCAGGGACGAGTAGACGCCCGCCTGCCCCATGGTGGGCTGGGCCTTGTGGCGCTCGTAGAAGCGCTTGGACCAGGCGCGGGTCTCGTCGTTGCGGTCCCAGTAGAAGCCGGTGGTGAGCATCATGCCCCTGGGCGGTCTCCAGCCCGAGGCTGCGGATGTCGGTGATGAACACCAGCAGGCCGGCCAGGGTCTGGGTGGGGGTGATGCCGAACTCCTTGGCCTGCTTGATGGCGTTGGTGGTGTCGGCGCCGGCGTTGGCGAGGCCGATGATCTTGGCGCCGGACGCCTGGGCCTGCAGCAGGAACGAGGAGAAGTCGGCGTTGGGGAAGGGGTGGCGGACATTGCCGAGCACCTTGCCGCCGCTCTCCTTCACCACGGCGGCGGTGTCCCCCTCCAGGGAGTGGCCGAAGGCGTAGTCGGCGGTGAGGAAGAACCAGGTGTCCCCGCCGTTGGCCACCACGGCCCGGCCGGTGCCCACGGCCAGGGCGTAGGTGTCGTAGGTCCAGTGCACGTTGGTGGCGGTGCAGTTGTCGTTGGTGATCGTCGTGGAGGCCCCGGTGGAGATGAGCGTCACCCGGTTCTTCTGGTTGGCGACCTCCATGACCGCCAGGGCGCAGGACGAGGTCGGCAGGTCGACGATGACGTCGACCTGATCGGTGTCGAACCACTCCCGGGCCTTGTTGGCGGCGATGTCGGCCTTGTTCTGGTGGTCGGCGAGTCACCAGTTCGATCGGCTTGCCCAGGACCTTGCCGCCGAAGTCCTCGATGGCCATCTGCGCGGCCACCGCGGAACCCGGCCCGGACAGGTCGGAGTAGGTCCCGGACATGTCGCTCATGACGCCGACCTTGACGACGTCGTCGGACACCTGGGCCGAGGCGAGCGGTCGCCCCGAGCCCCGCGCACGCAGACCACGCCCAGCAGCCACCCCGTTCGCCACATGTCTTGTCATTGCGGTCCTCCTTTGCCTGGTTGCGGGAGACGTCAGACCCCAAGGTACTCGCGAAGCTTGTCCATTCGGGACGCCAGCTCCTCGCGCATGGAATCATCTCGACCACCCGCCCGTGCTCGAGCACGTAGTGCCGGTCCGCCACGTCGGCGCGGCGAACCGGAAGTTCTGTTCGACGAGCACGATGGTGAAGCCCCTCTCCTTGAGCGCCCGGACGCTCTCGCCCAGGGCCTTGACGATCACCGGGGCCAGCCCCTCGGTGATCTCGTCGAGGAGCAGCAGGCGCGCGCCGGTGCGCAGGATGCGGGCCAGGGCCAGCATCTGCTGCTCGCCTCCGGACAGCCGGGTCCCCTGGGCCCGGCGACGCTCCTAGAGGTTCGGGAACATCTCGTAGATCTCGTCCACGCGTCATGCCCCCGCTGCGCACCACCGGCGGCAGCAGCAGGTTCTCCTCCGCGGTGAGGCTGGCGAAGATCCCGCGGTCCTCGGGGCAGTAGCCGATCCCCAGTCGGGCGATCTTGTGGGGCGCGAGGCCCACCGCCTCTCGACCGTTGACCATCACCGACCCCGAGCGCTTCCCCACCAGGCCGAGGATCGCCTTGAGGGTGGTGGTGCGCCCCGACCCGTTGCGGCCCAGCAGGGTCACCAGCTCCCCCTGGCCCACGGCGAAGTCGACGCCGTGGAGCACGTGGGACTCGCCGTAGAAGGCGTGCAGGTCGGTGACCCGGAGGAACTCGGTGGGGGGTCTAGCCATGGTTGCCCCCCACGTAGGCCTCGAGCACCTGCGGGTTCCGGGAGACCTCGGCGTAGGTGCCCTCGGCGAGGATCTGTCCGCGCTGGAGCACGGTGATGGTGTCCGAGAGGTCGGCGACCACCTTCAGATTGTGCTCGACCATCAGCACGGTGCGGTCCGAGGCGAGCTTGCGGATCAGGGACACCACGCGGCCCACGTCCTCGTGTCCCATGCCCGAGGTGGGTTCGTCGAGGAGCATGACCTCGGGCTCGAGGGCCAGGGTGGTGGCGAGTTCCAGCGCGCGCTTGCGTCCGTAGGGCAGCTCCACGGCCACGTGGTCGGCGAAGTCGTCCAGGTCCACCTCCGCGAGGATCTCCAGCACCCGGTCGTCGAGGCACTCGAGGCGTACGCTCCGATCGCCAGAAGTGGAACGAGGTCCCGAGGCTCCGCTGGAGGGCCACCCGCACGTTCTCGAGCACGGTCAGGTGGGGGAAGACCGCCGAGATCTGGAACGAACGCACCGAGCCCCGCCGGCGCCAGCTGCGGCGGGCTGCAAGCCGTGATGTCCTGGCCCTTGAAGAAGATGCGGCCCGCGGACGGCTGGCAGGAAACCGGGTGAGGAGATTGAAAACCGTGGTCTTGCCCGCGCCGTTGGGGCCGATCAGGGCGTGGATCGTGCCGGCGCGGACCCGGAGGCTCACGTCGTTGACGGCCACGAACCCGGCGAAGTCCTTCGTGAGGTCCTCGGTGCGGAGGACGTAGTCGTCTCCCATGTCTCCCGTTCTGGAAGCGCCGTCCCTACGGCTTCGTGCGTCTTCGAGCCCTATGCCGACCGCCCGGTCGGCGCGATCATCCCGCCGCCCCTCGTGCCGTGTCAACACTCTATCAAATCTTGTTTGGAATGCATCCAGCCTACCCGGAAGGCGAGGAGGCGAGTGCCTCCGGGCCACCCTCCGTCATGCTGGGAGGAGTTCCCAAACGGCCGTCACGGCGCGCATGGGAGTGGGGAGGCGCGGAGGCTCGACGTCCTCGCGAAATGACGGGGTCCGGTGACCTGCGACGCTTGCTGCCTCGGCGCGGCCTCCCGGCAAGCGTCGCAGCGCCGGCCCCTTCCGGCTACCCCTCGGCCTTGCGGCGCGAAGCCTTGGCTTCCACCGCCTTGAGGAAGGGTTCGGCCTTGACCACGAAGCGGGTGTGGGTGGCCTCCCCGATCTTCTCCTCCTCGTCGAAGCACTCCACCCGGAAGACGAAGCGCTTGCCCTCGGCCTCCACCAGCGTCGCCTCGGCGCGCACCTCCCACCCCAGGGGCGTCGGCGCCGTGTGCCGCAGCTCCGCGTGCCCCCCACCGTCATCTCCCCCGGGTCGAGCCAGCGCTCCATCATCCTGGCTCCCGAGGCCTCAACGGCCCCGAGGAGCCACGGCGTGGCGAAGACCGGCGGCGAGCTGTCCTGGAACCTGCTCGCGCTCATCTCCGGTGTGGTCTGCAGGCGGTAGGTGAACGTCTCTCCGATGCGGTAGTCGTTCCTCATGACCCCTCCTCGCGGTTCAGCGCAGTGCGCGCCCGTAGTTGAGCTCGGTCGTCTCGGACACCGACGCGGTGTCGCATTCGGATCCCGGATCGGCGGCGTCCCTTCCCCCGAGGCCCAGGTCCGACAGGAAATCCACGATGCCGAGGCGACGAAGCTGCTCCCCCCGGCGGCGCCAGGAGAACACCTGATCCCCGAAGACCCTGGCCCACGGCTGCCCCAGGGGGGCCGGAGCGGGCTCCCAGTGCAGCCGCCTCCCGTCCAGCGTCTCCACCGCCGCGTGCGAGGGCAGCACCTCCCCCGGATCGAGGCGGGTGACGAACAGGGGAAGCCGGCCCCGGACCAGGGCGATCGGCCGCAGCGGCCAGCCGCCTGCGGCCAGCGCCTCCAGGTTCTCGAGGTCCGTCTCCGGGCTCGGCACGAAGGCCTCGAACCCGAGGTCCACGAGGGCGGTCGCGGCCCAGCCGTTCAGGGTGTTCAACTCCCGGCCCGCCGTCAGACGGACGGGAAGGCCCTCGGCCAGCACCCGGTGACCGAGGTTGGTGGCGAAGAGGCCGAACGGACCTCCTGCCGCCAGGGTCTCGAGGGCCGACCGGTACTCCGGCAGGTCCGCCTCTCCCATCCAGGGCGGCAGCTCCCACCAGACCCGCCCGGGCGGCCGCCCCTGCGACGCGTCGACCGTCTCCCGGGTCAGGAGCACCACCACCGGCCCATCGGTCATCTCCAGGGCCGTCTTCAGTCCCTCAGCGGTCTCCACCCGAGTCCAACGCTGCGCCGGCCCCGGCCCGCTCTCGGCGGTTGCCGCGGCCCGCAGCGCCGCGATCCTCCGTTTACGGCCGGCGCCTTCGGCAGTCCTGGCGGTCTCCGTCGCGGCGACCAGCTGCCGTCGGACCTCTTTGAAGGCCGAGGGGGGGACGACCACCGCGGGGAGGTCCCCCTCCACCGCCAGGTCCGCGAGGAAGTAGCCCGTGCCCCCGAGCCTGCCGAGGTGCTTCGCCAGGGTCTCCCGGTCCAGCGGGTGGCGCTCCGCGGGGGAGAACGGACCCGGGATGGAAACCGACGCCCGGACGGGGCCGCAGTGCGCGGCCAGCAGCAAGCCGCCGGGCGTTCCCGAGGCGACGACCCGAAGCGGAAGGCCTCCCGGCACCTTCTCCGTGCGCAACCGGCGAGCGAGGCGCTGTTCCAGGGCCTCTCCCGCGGCCGTCTTGAGCCGATACACCGCGTCGCCCGGTCGCACCCGCGTGGGGCAGGGGACGGAAACGCGCTCGTTGCGCCCCGGCCGGGAAAGGGAGCGCAACGTGAGGGCCACCCCTTCCCCCTTGGCCCCGGTCCGGATGCGGATGCGGTCTCCCCGGCGCAGGGGCAGCGAGGTCGCGAGGACCGCCTGGCCGCCCTCCCAGCGCTCCACCCGCCCGACGGGAGCGCCTAGTTCGGGGCGCGCGCCCTCCCGCAGCACGGCCCGGGGGCGCGGCTCGGAGAGGAATCCCTCGGTGGCGGGCCTGCCGGGCGCTGCCCGCAGCACCTCCTCGGCCTCCCGGCAGGCGGCCTCGAGGGCGGACGGCTCGGCGTCGAGCACGAGGCGGTACGCCCGCACCACGGCGTCGACGTACTCCGCACCCTTGAGACGCCCCTCGATCTTCAGGGCCGCCACGCCGGCGGCGGCGAGCTCCGGAACCCGGCGGAGCGCGCAGAGGTCCGAGGGAGAGAACGGGAACCCTTCCCCGCCGTCGCGGCGGCATCCCCAGCGGCACGGCTGCGCGCACCACCCCCGGTTGGCGCTGCGTCCCGCGAGGACGGTCGAGGCAAGGCAGAGTCCCGAGACCGAGTAGCACAGCGACCCGTGGACGAACACCTCCAGGGGCAGGGACGAGGCCCGGCGCGTCGCCCGGATCTCCTCCAGTGTGCACTCCCGGGCGACCACTCCCCGCGCGAACCCCATCCGCTCGAGCTGCCTCACCCCGGCCGAGTTGTGCACGACCATCTGGGTCGAGGCGTGCAGTGGCAGCTCCGGAAAACCCTCCCGGCACGCGCGCCAGAGCCCGAGGTCCTGGAGGATGAGACCGTCGACACCCAGGCACGTCAGGTCCCAGACCGCATCCACCACCGCGGGGACCTCGGCCTCCCGGAGCAGGGTGTTGAGAGCCACGTAGACGCGGCGGCCCTCCCGGTGGATCAGGGGCACCAGCTTCGCCAGATCTCGCAGCGAGAAGTTCTTCGCCCTCCCCCGGGCGCTCCAGCTCTGCAGCCCCAGGTAGAAGGCGTCGGCCCCGGCCTCCAGCCCGGCCAGGAGCGCCTCCCACGAGCCGGCGGGGGCGACGAGCTCGGGCCTCGGACGGCCAAGCGACGTCAATCGAGCCACCGGGCCGGCGAGCTCGTCAGGAACTCGTCTATCGGAACCCCCTGGGCGCCCACGACGACCGACCTCTTGGTATCGAATGCCCTTTCGAACGCCTCTACCCCCGGCAAGACGCCCTTGCGGTGGCCGGCCCTGACCTCGACCGCCACGAGCTCGCGGCCGCGCTGGAGCACGAAGTCCACCTCGCGGCCGCGTTCCCGCCAGTACGACACCTCGATCCCGGTTCCCCGGCAGGCGTTGAGGAGGTGTGCCCCCACGGCCGACTCCGCCAGGCGTCCCCAGAATTCCCGGTCCCGTGCCGCCTGCTCCGGCGGCACGCCCGCCTGGGCGGTAAGAAGAGCGGTGTTCCAGACGAGCAACTTGGGGCTCGAAGCCCGGCGTCGAACCACTTCCCCGGCATACTTGGAGATCCCGGTCACGAGCCCCGCGGCCGAGAGCAACTCCAGGTAGTGGGCCAGCGTGGTGGTGTTCCCTGCGTCCTGAAGCTGTCCCACCATCTTCTGGTACGACAGGATCTGCCCGGAATACTCACAAGCGAGGTGGAAGAGTCGCCGGAGCAGAGCCGGCTTGTCCACGCGGGTGAGCAGCAGGACGTCGCGGGCCACGGTCGTCTCGATCAGGGAGTCCAGGACGTAACGCGACCAGCGGGCGAAGTCCCCGGCGAGGGGGGCTGCCCCCGGATACCCTCCGAAGAAGGCGAAGCGCTCAAGGTCCCATCCAAATGCGTCCCGCATCTCGGAGAGCGACCAATGGGTCACGGGAAGCACCTCGAAGCGGCCGGCCAGGCTCTCTGTCAGCCCGCTCTGCAGGAGCAGGGGAGACGACCCGAGGAGCACCACCTTGAGGTCCAGCCCCGATCCCGAATCCTCGTCCCACAGCCGCTTCACGGCCTCCGACCAGCGCGGGAGCTTCTGCACCTCGTCTAGGATGAGGAGCGTACCGGCTTCCGCCTTGGCCTCCTGGGCCGCCAGCCTCGCGAGCTCCCACTGCTGGCCGATCCACAGCCCGTGTTCCAGCGTGGGCTCGTCAGCCGAGGCGTAGAGTGACGGGCCGGGAAACTCGGCGAGAGCCTGCCGGGCGGCGATCGTCTTTCCGGTCTGCCTGGGGCCGGAAAGAACCTGAATGAACCGACGAGGCTCGCGGAGGCGGGCCGCAAGCGTGTGGCTGACAGCGCGACGGTACATGGCCCCTCATGTCGAATTACTCAATACCTTGAGTAAAAATACTCAAGACCAAGGAGACCGGCAACCGTCTTCTTGCGCGGCGCGCTGCCGCCCGAATGCGCCGCCCGCCCCGCCGGACTGACAATTTGCGTCACTCGCGCCTGACGTTCCTCGTCACCTCTCCCCAGCGGGGAAACCGGTGGCTACAAGATATAGTGGCCCATACCATACCAACCCCCACTGGTGGATCGTTTACCATTTCTTCCGTGGAAAAATTGGCCAAAGCACAAGAGAAGCAAAAGAAAAAACGCGGCTTCGGCAAGTTGATGAGTGCGGTCGGCCGTGTAGCCGGGCGATCGAGTGGCGCTGCCGATGTGCAGAGCGCTGCCGTCGATGTTTCGATGCCAACGCAACGGCTGAAGACCTGGCAGGCGCCGCGGAAGACCTGGCCTGACGGAGGATGATATTGAGAAGTGCCGCAATCCAGGAGGTGCGTCATGAATTTGCAGCAAAAACTGATTCCCGCGGTCGTTGCATTGGTGATGCTGTCGCCCGGCCAGGTGCTGGCGCAGGCTGCAGAATCGCCGCAGCCAGAACCGCCGCCGCAAGAGTTACCGACGATCAGTGCTGCGAACTGGATGTACAACCTTGAAGTGCGTCGTAGCCAAAGGCTCACTTCGTTCGGCAGCAATCTGTTCGTCTTGATGATGTCTGGGCAGGGTGTTGGGCAGTTGTTCGGTAACATCCCCGGTATGGCAGGCGGCGAATGCACTACTAGATGCGGATTTTTACGATATCGTGAAAGTCCAGCTTTTCACTCCTTTAACGTCAATGCTTCGGCGTCTCTCCTCAGCCTGCTCGAAGTCATGGCTCGATACGGCATAGCGGACGCCAACATGGCCGATGCGATGGGTACCGGGTACGGGATCAATTCGCGGGACGAAGATCGCCGAATGCGGAGCAGGCACTGGGTCGATGGGCGAAGCGGCCGAAGCCGTATTTGGCGATATGAGTGTGAGCACCTCGCAGGTCTGGAAGGACGCCACAGACAAGAGCTGGGAGGTCAAGGACACGACCGACCAGGACTGGGTGGCGGAGCGCGAGGCACCCTGGCTCAATCCCTTTGGCTGTTTGGTGCCGGTTCCGGCATGATGCTCGCGACAGCCGACGCGATGGACGCGGCAGACGCGACGCAGGAAGCAAAGCGCTGCGCAGGAGCAGGTGGCAGTCAACCAGAAGCAGGCTCTGGCGGAGAAAATGCGCATCGCCGGCATGACTGAAGTATCGGGGCGCCCGGCTGTGCACCTTTCTCTTAGTGCTGCCGACCTTGCGTCGTTGATGGCACCCGACTCAGGTATAGAGAGCTGGCAATTAATGGCCGCATTATCGCCGCTCGGACTGGTCACTGCTGCTGTAACCGCGAAAAGCGACAACGCCTTGTTCTGGTACGAGGAGGACGGCCAGCTGTTTGCATTTCATGAGATCGGGTGTCTGGATCGACACAGAGGACTACGTGCTTCCTAAAACATCGCGCCGATGGAACATGTCGGGCGGCGGTGAGACCCGGGATTTCTTCATCGAAAGTGTCAATTCCGATTTTCGCAACCCGCCGGGATGTGGCGACATGCTCGAACCGTACCGGCGCGTCACGCGCATGGGCGGTTTGCTTGATGAAGCGCAGATGGCAGAGCTGAAAGAGGCGCAGGTGAAACTCCAGGAATTCGAGCAGCAAATGGCCGAGATGCCAGCCGATCAACGCGCAATGGTTGAAAGCATGATGGGTGGCCAGATGGATATGCTTCGCAGCATGGCTAACGGTGGAGCCTTTGAGCAAGTTCAGGAGGTAGAAAAGATTATCTGCAACCCTGACGTTAAAGCACTGCTCACGATTCAAATGCCCGGTGAGTTGCCAAATGAACTGGTTCAGATCCAGCTGAATCTGGTCAAGCTAGGGTACAGCCCGACGCCGAGGGCATCCTGGATGCGCTGACACAGGTTGCGATTTCGCAGTACCAGGCAGAGCACGGGATGGCGGTAACGGGCGAGCCGAGTTCAGAGCTCGCGAGCAGACTCGCTGCCGAAGCGACTTAGTGGGTATTTATTAGTACCTAAGACTGATCCGATTGATCGGCTATCGCTGGCTAAAAATTGACCACGTAGTTGCCGTCGTCTTCGACGGTAATACTACCGCCCTCGACCGTCACGAATACCAGCGGCACCGGGGAGTCGGAACCTTCAGGCACGTCAGTTGACTGATCAATTTCCGGGTCGTCGCTACTCGCCTGGCAGGTGAATGCAAGGGTGTAGTCGCCGGGCGTCAACAAGGCCGAGTACCGGTAGATGCCGTCTTCTGCCTGGCGCACTGCAACGGTTGCTACCGGATCGGTTTCCAGACCAGCGATGTCAGTCGGCATCGTGTCCAGGCCGGAAAAGATATACAACGGCGTTGCCTTCGTCGGCTGCCAGGTCGTTGCTGCATGTCGCATCCTGGACCCGCAGATCGGCGACGCTGCCCTCGACCGTGCCGAAGAGGCTCTCGTCGATGACGCGAATAGTGGGTTTCAGAAAATAGCCGGGCTGCCCGAGCGGGTCGACCAGGCCTTGCGGACATCCCAGTCAAGAATGAACGAAGCGCCCTCGTTGCTCGTCACTGTGACATCGTCAATGACCTTCAGTCCGCTTTGACTGCCACTTGGAACGCGCAGCTCAATCTGAGCACCCGTGTCATCGATAACGTAAGAGTCGAATACGCCGTCGAACTCGGCGTTCACCGCCAAACGGATGTTGGAGTAAACGCCAGCCGGTAGTGTTTCCTCGTCAATGAGCGTTTGAGTGACGCCGTCTGTCAGCGTCAGAAGGTCTACCGAAACTGCCGGGTCCAGATCAAACGTGGTGGTCTCGCCATCGCTGTTGCTCACGGAAACGGCGTCGAACTCGATCCACACTTCGGCAACGTCCTCGACCGGCGCATCCGTCAACCTTAGCGAGAGCGTGCCGGGAGCTGCAGGCTGCGATCGCTGCCGCCACTACATGCCTGAATCAGTAACGCCGCAGCTATTACTGCAGCCGATTTGTGATTGGTATCCATTGCGATGACTCAATTAATTTGTCCCTAGTTGGCAATCGTAGCAACTCGCTGTCCGGGGTGTTACTCAGAAAGTGTCGGTCAACGGCGGCAGATTTGGAAAGTGAGACGCAGGTCACACTTTTCAAGGAGGTGCCGGTCAGCCGGGGTTAAGCATAAAAACCCAGGCGGTAAACGCGACCGCGAGTATTGTTGCGAGCAACAACAAAGCGGTAATCAGTTGTCCCAGGTGCACCGCTCTGCCGCCGCGGTCGGCACCAGGCCGACCGGGGCGTAGAGCAGGGTGAACAGTGAGAGACAGCTTGCAGGTATTGCTACCGCAATGAAATACAGCGCGGCAGCCTTGATGACCTGGTCACGCTCGCCAATGTTGTCGGGCAGCGAAATGGAGTTACTGGAGGCGAGTCCGGCGACAATCGGAAACCATAGCAACAGGAGCATTACACCAAGCGCGATCCAACAGCCATAGTTGAATTGCTTGCTCGCAAACATGCCTGTGCCACGCCACTGATCTGTTGTTCCCAGCAGCACCACCGACGGCGATCGCCGGATCAATAACACCACCGTCGCGACCAGCACGACCGGCGCCACCAGCCCACCATTTAGCGTGTACACGACAATCGGCAAACCCAAACAAAGGATAGGGGTTGCGAGCGTCGCAGCAGCTAATCGCTTTCTGTCCAATTTCGTTGCCACAAAGCGTACAGCGCAAGCACCAAGCCGATCGGCGTGAAGAACAATGAGATCGCGACCGTATCCAGGTAGACGGGTGTCACAAGCAGGTGTGCTAGTACTGGCAGCAACAGCACCAGCTGGGCGATGAATATGACGCGCAAAAGAATCATGCACACCAGCCTAGTGCCACTTGATCGACACCGCTATGCGTTTGCTCACATTGTGAACAACATCCACGCAGGAAATCACGCAGTCCCTAGAATGTAGCAATACGTCGCCACCCACTTGAACACTGAGACATAGTCGTGATCGATACCTGGCTGCTGGTCATTATTGTCATCGTCGTCACCGTGGCGGCGATCGAAGGAATACCCGCTGGCTTCAACAAGAAGGCAGAGACGCTCGTAGTGGAAATGGCTACTGTAATCGCAGCATATCCGACGCGTTGCGCGCATGTTCACGACCGCTATGGGTCAAATTGGGCAACGGATACGCCAGTTGCGTTTGTCGCGCCGGAGCAAAGCACCAGGCCGAAAACCCCGCTACACACTGTGGTGTTGCTCGCGGGAACGGCGGTTGCTGTCCTTGCCAGCCCTGTTGCGGCCATACCGATGACTTTTTTATTTACACTGTCGCTGTACGCTTTGAACCTGATCGGCGCGGATGAATACAGTTTTGCAACGAACGGCTCCGGCACTTTGCGCTACATTGCGGGTTACGCTTACGTCATATTGATTACAACGCTTGACCTTATTTGCGTTTGGTCTGCTCTGGCCTTGCCGTTGCTGATCCTTCTTGGTTTTATCGCCGCCAGGTACGCAGCCCGCTCGAACGAATTTTAAAAACCTGGCGCTATCATCATTGCTGATGGGTTGCGTTTACCCCTTGGTCTTCATGCTCGGCGGAAGTGCTGAATGTATTCGATGAATCCATATTCAATTGAGGCCTGCGGCTATGACGGAGCGGCCCTTACTGCATCGCTATGCTCATGCGCTTCGAAGCCGTTGGCATTTTCGTTTTCGGCGGCGGCCTTTTATCGCAAGCTCCGAGCTTTTGTGTCTTGATAACAGTTTCTGCAACGGCACGGGCAAGCTTGCTGTTTATATTTTCTTTTTTTTCGTCGCGCTGGTCGTGCGGCCTGCTGACGTCTCTTTGCCAGGCTGCGCCACAAACTGACTGCGAGGAAGCGACTCGACATAGCACTGCTTGCAACATCGGTTTTCCTGTGGGCGTTGTACTTCTATCTTTTTGTCTGACCCGGATGCCGATCCCCATGTCATCGACCAACTTCAAAAAGCAGGGTCCGCGGTCCGCATTGGCGATGTTCGAGGCAGAAGCCGACGGGCTGGCGGAATTGAAGAAAGCCGGCGCCGTGCGCGTGCCTGAAGTCTACGATGTCGGTGCCGACGCGAATGGCGCCTACATCGAGTTGGAACGCTTCAAGTTAGAGCGTGGTCGTGCGGACGATGCGGCTGCACTCGGTGCGGGCTGGCCGCGCTGCACCGGCACACGACAAGGAGTTATACGGTTGGCACCGCGACAACACCAATAGGGCCGACCCGCGAGCACAACCCGCAGAGCGACGACTGGATCGCCTTCTTCCGCACACATCGCCTGCAGTTTCAGCTTCGACCTGGCCGCAGCGAACGGCTACGCGGGCGAACTACAGGACCTGGGCAGCCGTCTTGCAGAACGGCTTGATGACTTGTTCGAAGGCTATAAACCGGAACCTTCATTGCTGCACGGCGACCTGTGGTCGGGTAACTGGGGTGTGGCCGATGGCGTGCCGGTGATTTTCGACCCGCATGTCTGCGGCGATCGCGAAACAGACGTGCGATGACCCGGCTGTTCGGTGGATTTCGGCGACGCGTTCTACCGCGAGTACGAACGCGCCTGGCCGCTAACGCCTGGCAGTGCCGAGCGTCTGGCTTGTACAAGCTCTACCACGTCCTCAATCACCTGAACCTGTTCGGCTCCGGTTATCTCGACCAGGCGCGTTCGATTCTGCGAAGATTGACTCGCTGATCCACGTATCCCTATTAGTTCCATTGCCACTTGTAGACCCAGCCCGTGCAAGCGACAATCGGACTATGAAATCCCAAGTGTCTACGCGGGTTAGCCTCAGGTTTTGCTATCGATTTTCAACCTTGCCGCCAAGTACTACCCCGCCCGGCAGTGAACTGTCCCCCATGACTTTTTCTCACTGCAAAGCGCTGTTTGTCTCATTCATGCGCATCGAGATCTGTCGATAGCGCAGACTGTGTACCTATAGATGCGCGAAAGACTGTTGAGATTCACAAGGAGCAGCCATTTGTCGCAATGTCGCGGCCGTCGCGGGAGGAACCGCGGCGGCGCAAGTGATCGCGATATTGTTTTCTCCAATGATCACGCGTCTGTACGGCCCGGAGGCCTATGGAATACAGGGCTTGCTGATGTCGATCGTCGCTGTTGGGTTCCAGTTTTGCAGCTCTTAGCTATCCCTTGGCAATAGTCCTGCCAAAAAGTGACACCGAAGCGCATCGGTGGCGAGAGACTGGCCATTCATGTCGGACTGCTGACGTCTACATTCCTCGCAGTCATCTTCTATGTATTCGGCGACACGATTCTTGCACTGCTCAATGCGAGAAAGCGGCGGCGTTTGTATTGCTGATTCCATTGGCGATGTTCGTTGTTGTTCTAAATGATGTCTTAGGGCAGTGGCTAATACGAGAACGCGCCTTCAGATTGACTGCGAAAGTAAGCGCAGTGCTCGTCGTTGCTGGCGAATTCAACAAAGTTGGGCTTGGGGTTTTTGTATCCGACGGCAGCCGCATCGGTTGCTACGACTATTTTCGGAGTAGCTTTGAGAGTGGTTCTGATGTTCTTTTGGGATCCGCAACCAAAACACGTCTGCCGCCGATGAACCTTGTTGCTGCCAAAACCGTCAACCGAGAACAGGAGGCTTGCCAGGAAATACTCCGACTTCGCAATTCTGCGAACCCCTCAGAATTTCATAAATGTTGTTTCTGTGAGTTTGCCCGTAGTGATGCTGTCAAAATTCTTCGGTCCAACGTCAGTTGGGTTTGTGCGTTGGCGAGCATGGTGTTGGCGACGCAGCAAATCTTATCAGCGGGTTCGGTATCGAATGTATTTTACCCTACAGTAGACGAGGTACTTCGTCGTGGCGACGACGTCAGAAGATTGGTGGTCAAGACTCTCACAATTGGGTTGGCACTTATTGGATTGGTGCCGTTGATCGTAATCGTGGCAGCAGGACCGTTTCTTTTTGGTTCGTCTTTGGCTCACAGTGGGAGCAAGCTGGTGTGTATGCGCAGTGGCTATCGGTTTGGCTATTTTTTCAGTATGTCGATAAAACCGGCAGTCTCAACAATTCCCGCGCTACGCCTGCAGAAAGGTATCTAGTATTCTCGGTATTCAGCACGGGTCCAAGATTGTCGCGCTGAGTGTCGGTTTTGTTTTGTACGAGAGTGATGTGGTTGCTATCGCTCTATTTCAGTTTTTGGGGTAATCGCCTATCTTTGGCTTATCCTGGGTAATCTCGAATGCGCCGACTGCTAAAGAAGGGAATGGAACAGAGGATTGCAATGAGCTTTCTTAAACAGGTTGATAAGGAGCACTACGAATTTGGTGCCTATTTGTCAAAGGCACGTTGGAACAGCATTTGGCATCAGCTGTATGAAGTTCAGAGACTGGGCGCCAGAGCACATCTGGAAGTCGGGCCTGGCCCGGGTATCTTTAAGACTCTGGCGCAACAAATCGGGGCCCACGTGGAAACTCTCGACATCGATCCTGCGCTCAGAGCCGGATCATGTTGGCTCTGCTGTCAATATCCCTTTGCCCGACAATAGCTTTGATGCGGTTTGTGCATTTCAAGTGCTCAACATTTTCCGTACGAGACGAATCGCTCGCGGCATTCCGGGAGATGGTGCGCGTGAGCGAAAAACACATCGTTCTGGTTGCTTGCCGGATGCACGCTACGTCTGGCCTTATAGCATTAGTATTCCTACCCGCACGTTGGAATTTCTTGTGCCCAAGCCTCGGCTAAGAGCGCCGGTCCATGAATTCGATGGAGAACGTAGTTTGGGAGATCAGCGCGCGAGATTATCCCCTCAATGGTGTCGTTGACGATCTGTCAAAATTCGCAGAGCTGGTTTCGACTTATCGCGTTCACGAAATCCCGTATCATCAGTTTTATTTTTAGCATCCCTTAGGGGGCATGTTAGGTGAAACTGGTATGTCCGTGTAGTTGAGCCTCATTCAGAGTGTTTTTTAATGCAGCCAAGACCCTCAATTCAATCAGCCAGTAATAATTGCTATAGGGTTTTCTAGTTACCACTCATTATCAAGATTGCTGCAGTCTCTAAATCAGGCCGAATATCCCCCATGAAGTCGAACTAGTCATTTCTTTGGATGGTGAGGCGGCAACTGACGTGATGGAGTATCCACCTGGATTGAAATTTGAGCACGGTCCCCATCATTACAAAATTCAGCCGCAACGCCTCGGATTACGCAAGCATATCCTCTGGGCCGGTGATCGATCGCAGCGACACGGCGCGGTGATCATCCTGGAGGATGACATTATGGTTGACCGGCACTTATCGCTACGGCGTTTCTGCAGCCCAGGCGTACGCAAATGAGCCCCGTGTCGCCGGCATTGCGCTGTACTCACCGAGAAGGAATGACTATGCGAATCTGCCATTTATTCCGCTTGAAAATGGTGGCTTCCCTCCTTCTTCATGCAAGTGCCTTGCTCATGGGGGCAGCTTTGGACTCAGCCACAATGGGGTAGATTTCG
>CAVPOV010000022.1:0-50591 GCA_963707045.1 uncultured delta proteobacterium | reverse complement strand
GGCCGCCTTCAGTGTGCCGGAAAACGTGTCCAGAGAAGGTGTGGAGAACCCCTCTTCGCCGCCGGAGCTTGTCCAAGCTTGCGCTCAGCCTCGTGCCCGGCCCCAGCGAGTAGTACCGAGGCCCCATAGCAGCCCGTCGATCTATGCCCCAACCGCCGTGAGGCGGGCCTCAGGGTGCTCACGGTGGGACAAGTTGGCTGCGACGACTTGGCCAACAGCTTGAGCGAGAGAGCGAAGCCGCACATGGGTGATCCAGCACTGGACGCACGCCAAGAGCCGGGCCAAAAGGGCGGCAAGGGCCTCGCGGGCCCGGTCCGCCCAGCCCCGCGGCGTCCCCAAGCCAAACAGCGCCCGCATCATCACCCCCAGGTTCGCCGCGGTCGCCTGCAGCAGGTAGCGCTTCTGGACGTTGGCCCTGCCTCGCAGTCGCGTGCGTCGGGCGCCTCCGGTGTCGCACACGTGGGCGAAGGTGCGCTCGACCACCTCGCTTCGCCGACGCTGCAAGGCGCGTCCCCTCGTCCGTTGCACCCGCGCCCGGTTCTCATAGAAGGCCGCTGCCGTCGGTGGGCCGCCCTTGTCCGCCCACTTCCGGTAGCCGGCCTGCCTGCGCTCCGGGATGTAGGTGCGGTAGCCGCCTTCCTTCAGGCTCCGCAGCACCGCGGCCTTGTGGTAGCCCTTGTCGGCCACCACCTTCGTGGGCAAGGTGCTGCGGCGTTCGTGGCGGGTGGCGCCCTTGCCCTTGCGGGCTCGCTTCACGTTGCGGGCGGCCTCAGCCAGGCTCTTCTCGACTGTCGCCGTGTCGGCCTCGTCGGCCCCGTGCACCGGCGCCGCCACGATCACCCCGGTCTCCAGGTCCACCACGTGTTCGGGCTTGTAGGCCAGGCGCGTGCGCCCGTCCTTGAGCTTGACGATGCGCGCCTCGCCGTCGGTCTTCGATGCCCACTCCTCGTTGGACGTCCTCTTGCCCCGGCGGCCCCGATCGTGACGCCGGGCGTCTTCGTCGGTTGGGTTGTCCACCCCGGCCTCCTCGGCCAGGCGTTTGATGAACGCTTTATAGCTCTCCCCGGTGTCGCGCCGCACGATGGCCTTCATCGAAGCGTCAGCCCGAAGAAACGTCGAGTCCACGCCGAGCACGCGGCCTTGGAGCAAACCCTTCTGGTCGATCACCTCCAGGATGAGCGAGAAGACCTCCTGGTGCACCTCCAGGGGCAACCGCTGGCGCGTCTTGGAGAGCGTCGTGTGGTCGGGCACCCGCTTCGTGATCGGAATGCCCAGGAACCGCCGCAGCGACATCGAGTCCGCGCAGCGCCACTCCAGGCCCCGTTCCGACTCGATCCCCTCGAAGTAGCCGATCAGGTGCATCCGAAAGTACACGCCCGGTGCAATGGACCGGCGCCCCGGCGTGCGCGACGACTCGTAGTACGGGGCGCACACAGCCTCGGCCTTGCGGTCGAACGCGGCCTCCCGTAGCAGTTCGTTGAGCGTCTCGTAGAACCGGTGGCCCGGCCCTGCGTGGATCTCGTTGAAGGCGACCCAGAACTCCGGCTGTGTTCCCTGCCGGCGACCCATCGACATCGGCACCCTCCTCGTCGGCGGGTGCATTTTACCGTCAGAGCCGCGCCGGAGCGGCATAAATCAACGGGCTGTTAGGCGTCCCTCAGCGCCCCTTCTATAGACTCGCCCCCGTTAGTCCAGTGAACAACCCTCTCTGTCTCAACCGAATGCCGGGCTCCTTGCGCTTACCGGGTTGGTCGCAAATCAATCGTGAGGTCGCTATCGTTAAAATGGACCTCAAATCGGTCAAAATACCATTTCTCCCTTGATTTCTTTGCAATTATCCGAGCTGCCCCGGACCCCTTAGGCCCTGAAAAGGGCACCCAAAAGGAAAGAAATCCTACTCCCTTTTTCCAACTCTTAACGATTCCGATCTCAATCGGGGTGCCTATGTTCAGCACCACAAGGTCATTTGACTGAATCTCCTCGGCCGCTCTCTGGTACGCCCATGAAGATTTCAGGCGAGAGTAGTCCAGAGCGACCACAGCCATGAGTACACATAGGATTGCTGCAACCACACCAAACAATATTACTGTCCGCCGACGCACGGTTCCCCTTCCTTTATGGGCAGCAAGGTGTTTGTTTGAGAGTCCAAGGGACTCTTCCCAAGTGTACGCCGCTGGCGGAGGCGAGATTCAACCCGATTTGTCCGCTCAGGCCTGAGTAAAATGCGTGCTGAGGGCCCGAAAATCCTGGGAAAAAAGACCCCGCGACTTGCCCCATACCGCCACTATACAAGAATCCAGCGCTTGGACCATTTGCCAGAATGTATGAGTAGTAGCCAGGAGGTACTGGATCCAGAATGTCAAAACTATGATCGGGCACTACGCCCGTCAAAGCCCAGGATGTCTTGTTAAGGAATAGGGACAGGAATGGGTTCAATGCCTGTAAGTTGACGTTTGCGCTGGCACCTATACCGAACAGTCCAACTGCATAGATGGCCGTGTACTTCTTGTTGTCTTGACAGTCAGTTGTAGCTACGGCATAACCGCCGCCTGCTCCAAGGATTGCATGAGCATTCCCTAGTAGATACACATCGAAATGCACTTTCAGCCCCAAAGGATCAAACCGATCAACTGGGTCATTCAGTGCGTATGAGAGGGGGTTTAGCATCTCCTGATTGAAGATGGGATCCTTGTCAACTTGAAATCGAGCAGAGGCCTCCCGAAAGCGCGCAGCAACCGATGCTTTATCTAGGAGTGGATCCCGGTTCAGCCACCGTCCCAGCTCCGGCGAGTAGTACCGGTAGCCGTAGTAGACGAGCCCGGTCTCGGCCTCGTGGTACTTGGTGGAAAGTCGAAAAGGTTACCCGCTGCGGCATACCCGCAATTTTCTATCGCTACGATTCTAGTCGCTCCCCGTCACGTCCAATGCAGGCATCTGGTCAACAACGCGGTGGAACTGTTCCACCCTCTCCTCAATGGCCTTCTTGTACTCGTCTTTGAGCTTAAACGTCTTGCCCGAC
Organism: uncultured delta proteobacterium; assembly: GCA_963707045.1. Taxonomy (GTDB): domain Bacteria; phylum Desulfobacterota; class Deferrisomatia; order Deferrisomatales; family JACRMM01; genus CAZGRT01. The sequence goes on along the minus strand of CAVPOV010000022.1, from coordinate 47,572 downwards.
TCTATTTCCTTGCCGGTGCCGTCACGGTTGAAGGCGTACACAGCGGCCTCATTCTCACCCATCTTCGCGATCAACCTGAGGTCGGTCAGGTGAACTTCAAGGCCGTCAGAGGCGCTATCGGCAAAGGCATCCTCAAGTTCCTCGATGAAAGGGTGGCGCTGGTAGAAGTGTATTTCGTAGTGCGGATTCTTCTGAAGCTTCTCAAAAGTGAGATTCGCATATGAGATAGCGTGAAATGACACGAAATATACTTTCAGAGTCGGTTTGCCACCAGCATGGCTGGCCATCGGCAAGGCAAAAAGCATCAGCAACAAAGAGTGGAAAAAGATGCTTCGCCCAAGTTTGGTGGAGATATGCATCGTTACCTCCCTATGGACTGCAGCGCGGATAGCGCCCGAGGTCAATCATCATTGGATTTTCGTTTTCGTCAATGTTCCTCTGCTGGTCTAAAGGCTGACCATTTTCATGCTGATACGCATGGCCTATCTCGTGGGCCAGTTGGCGTAACATGTCGGCATTCTCAGCTTCACAGGTGTTCTGTTTGCACACATAAATCTGGAATTGTGGTGTTTCCGGCATCAAGAAAGTTCTCTTGTTAGAATCGTAAAACCCTTCACCAATTGAACCAGATAGAATATGAAACGTGTACTTTTTGGAAGATTTGTCTAGCGCGGTAATTATTGTCTTGCCTCGGCCGGTACCACGGAGAGTGCCTACATATGACTTCAATGCCTCACCGGTATCGGTGTAAACGATTTCCATACCCAGCATGTCCCAGAGGTTGACAGAGTTGTTCCCCACAAACCCATACAGATTCAGCCCACCTTCCTCTTCGATTGGATCCCGGCTCAACCACCGCCCCAACTCGGGGGAGTAATACCGATACCCGTAGTAAACGAGCCCGATCTCGTCGTCATGGTACTTGGTGGAGAACCGGAAGGGATTGTCCTCTGCCGCGACCCCCGAAGCATAGGTCACGTTGCCGAAGGGGTCGTACTCGTAGTGGGCGGCCACGGCGTTGGTGGCGGCGTCGATGAGCTGGCCCACGTTGCCGTTGGCGTCGGGGAGCACGTAGCGCACCGCCGGCCCCTCGATCACGGCCAGGAGCCCTCCGATCCCTCCGGCGCCCTGGAGGGTGTTCGAGAGGTCGAGGCCCCAGACGTAGGTCTTCTGCACCGCGCCCGCGGCGTCGCGCTCCTCGACGAGGTTCCAGCCGTCGTAGACGAAGCGCGTGTCGGAGGTCTCCACCCACAGGCCCCCGGTGTAGGTGGACACCACCTTCTGCACCCGGCGCCCGAGGTAGTCGTAGCGAAGCGCCAGCTTCGCGTCCCCGGTGGTGGGGCTCTGGGGCTCGACCGCGGCGAGGCGGTTGTCGGCGTCGTAGGTGTAGAGCCAGGTGGCGTCGGCTGCGTCGAAGCTCGCGAGGTTTCCGTCCTCGTCGTGGGCCAGCGGCTGGGGCGGGCCCAGCGGCGGGGCGACCTCGGTGTACTGGTTGAGCGCGTTGGCCGTGTAGGCCGTGGGCAGCAGCGTCCCCGTGTCCGGGTCCTTCGCGTCGGCCCCGGTGCGGTTGCCGATGGGGTCGTAGGCGTAGCCCCGGTAGTCGGGCAGAAGCTCGACGCCGCTGCCCGTGTTCTGGGCGGCCTCGAACCACGCCTGGCCCAAGGAACTACGGATGCACTCGCCTGCTGCGACCGGAAACATGACGGCGGTGTCCTCCACGAGTACGCACGGAAGGACTGCTTGGAGCGTATCGTCCGAGAGCGGGCGGCCGTGAACAAGGGGAAAGATTCCGTCCCGTAAAACCCCCCGATTTTCGGCACCGTCGGCAACTCCCGCGAAACCTTGCCGCTGGCCAGTCCCAAGAACCCGTCTCATCAATCAAAGTCCCAAGAACCCGTCGATGGCCGGGTTGATGACATGGTTCTCACGCCGCGGAGCGGGGCGAGAGCATCCTCGAAACCCGGTACCGTGCACAGGCGATGCGATCGGCCGCTCGAAATGGCAGGAGGAGTTAGGCGGGCGGGAAGCCGGGGGACTGAACCTTGGGCAAAGCGGTCGGGAGAGGGACGCGCCTGTCCGACCCGCCGGGCCGCACCCAAACAGAAAGGGCCTCCGGGATTTCCCGCAGGCCCCTCATTCGATTGGGGTGAGTGATGGGAGTCGAACCCACAACCACCGGAGCCACAATCCGGCGCTCTGCCACTGAGCTACACTCACCGCATCTGCGGAACCGACTGGCACGCCTGAGAGGACTCGAACCTCTGACCCACGGCTTAGAAGGCCGTTGCTCTATCCGGCTGAGCTACAGGCGCGTCGGGCGGGGTTGCCACAGTGGTGGTCGGGGCGAGAGGATTTGAACCTCCGACCCCCTGCGCCCAAGGCAGGTGCGCTACCAGGCTGCGCCACGCCCCGACAAGGTCGAGGAAGGTAGCACACGCCCCCCGCACAACACAAGCCGCCCGCGGGCTCACGGGGACGCGCCGGAACCCGGCGGGCGCAGGTGCTCCGTGACGGAGCGGGGCAACTGCCCCACGAGTTGACCGGAGCGCACCAGGCCCATCCCCAGGGGGCTGCCGCGCCAGCGGAGGATCACGGGGCCCTCCTCGGCCGTCCAGGGCAGGCTCTGCCCCTGCAGGATCGCGGACAGCACCCCGTCGTCCAGGTCGCACACGCGCCGTGTCGCCCACCGGCCGAAGGCCTGCACGCCCCGGCTCGCGAAGCGCGGCGCTCCGCTGCCCGACACCTTGGCCAGTGGCAGGCCGGCGGCCACGCACTGGAAGGCGTGGCACGCCGACGCGGCCTCCTCCCGCAGCGCGTACACGTGGTCGCCCCGCCACAGGAGCCGGTACGGGTCGAAGCGCTCGGGCGGGATCCCGAAGGGCTCCGCGAGCCCCCGGATCACCCGCCCGCGCTCCTCAGGGCTTAGCCAGTCGCACGACAAAGAACCCCTCCGAGTCGAACCGATGCGGGTAGAGGCGGCGGGCCGCGGCGAGCTCCCGGGGAAAGCCCCGCCCCTCCCACTCCGCGAGGCCCGGCTCGCCGGGCACGTCGACGCCCAGCGGCAGGACCCGGGCGCCCGTCTCCTCCAGGAAGGGCCCCACCACCCCCTCGTTCTCCTCCGGCGCGTAGGTGCAGGTGGAGTACACGAGGACGCCGCCGGGCTCCAGGACGTCGTACCCCGCGCCGCAGGAGCGTCGCCTGCAGGCGCTCGAGGCGGTCGCGGAAGCCCTGTCGGGCCGCGCGGGGCCTCTCCTCGGGGCCCCGCCACGTTCCCTCCCCGGAGCAGGGCGCGTCGACGAGCACCCGGTGGAAGCGGTGCCGCTGGGGGAAGTTCTGCCCGGTGTAGGCCGTGACCACGGCGCAGGTGACGCCCACCCGCTCGAGGTTGGCCACCAGGGACTTGAGGCGGCTGCGGCTCGGCTCGTTGGCCACCAGGCACCCGCGGTCCTCCATGGCCTGGGCGAGGAGCGTGGTCTTCGACCCGGGGGCCGCGCAGAGGTCGAGAACGCGATGCCCCGGCTCGGCCCCGAGGGCCCAGGCCGCCACGGCGGACGAAGCGCTCTGCACGTAGAGGTGGCCGACGGCGTGGGCCAGCGTGGCGCCGACGGCACCGGCGGGGCCGGACACCCGGAAGAGCCAGGGGCACCACCCGTCGGGCTCCAGGCGGAAGCCCTGGGACGCCAGGGACTCCACGGCCGTCCCGACGGCGGCCTTGAGGGTGTTCACCCGCACGTGCACCGGGGAGGCGCGGCCGTGGGCCTCGAGGAACGACGGGAAGTCGGGGACGACGGAACGGTACCGGTCGAGGTGGCGCGAGAGCTTAGACATCGCCCGGACCCCTGGGAACCCCTCAGAGCCTCGCCAACTCCAGGGGCGCGAACCCCACGAAGTCGGCGCTGGCGAGGAAGTAGCGGACGCCCCCGCGCTCCCCGTAGGGGTTGCGGAAGCCCTCGGCCCCGGACCCGTGCAGGTGGCCGAAGACCGCCAGGTCCACCCCGTGGGCCTCGAGCAGCCGGGTCACGCCGGTCTCCTCGAGGTCCGGAGAGCTGGGGGGGAAGTGCAGGAGCGCCACGCGCAGCTTCGCCCCGGAGGCCATCCCGCCCAGGCTCGCCGCCAGGCGGTCGAGCTCCCGGCGGTAGATCCGGGCGTCCTCGGCCTCGTCCCGGATGCCGTGGAGTCCGACGGGGCCCTCCTCCTCGCCGGGAAGGTGCGGGAGCAGCCCCCGGAAGTCGAGGGACCGGTCCACCCAGCCCCGGGCACCGGCGAAGGCCACGCCGTCGAGCAGGAGCGCGTCGTTCTGCAGGGCGTGGACCCCCGGCGGCAGGGCCGCCCGGACCTTGGCCAGGGAGGACCACCAGTAGTCGTGGTTGCCCTTCACGAGCACCTTCCGGCCGGGGAGGGCCCCCAGCCAGTCGAGCTCCGCCCGCGCCTCGGGGAGCCGGAGCGCCCACGAGAGGTCGCCGGGCAGGCACACCACGTCGTCGGGCGCCACGCGCTCCCGCCACGCCGCCTCCACCCGGGCCGCGTGGTCGAGCCAGTGCTCGCCGAAGACGTCCATGGGCTTCGGGCGGGCAAAGGAGAGGTGCAGGTCGGAAATCGCCCAGACGATCACGGTGTGCTCCCGGGGGCCCCGGACGTCTGGCCCGGGGCGGCCCGCCCCCTTATACTGGGGCGCCGCCCTCCTGGCGAGCCCAAACGTGACACGGCCGAGCGTGAGACCCGACGAGCCCGCCACGGATCCCCGAAGCCTCCTGCCGCCCGGCTACCCGGTGCGGGAGCGCGCGGTCGACGTCGAGGGGCGGACGGTGCGGCTCTTCCAGGTGGAAGACCCGAACGCCCTGGCGGACGCCGTGTCGGCCGAGAGCTTCGAGCAGGACGAGCGCTTCCCGTACTGGGCGGAGCTCTGGCCTTCGGGGATGGCGCTGGCGCGCTTCGTGCTGCGGCGTCGCCGGGGCGCCGGGGCGGACGCGGTGGAGTTGGGGTGCGGCCTGGGGCTGGCGGGGGTCGCGGCCGCCCTCGACGGCGCCCGGGTGGTCTTCACGGACTTCGAGCCCGACGCCCTGGCATTCGCTCGCGCCAACCACGCGCTCAACCTCGGCGCGCCGGGCAGGACCCGCCTGCTGGATTGGCGCGAGCCGCCGGGAGACCTGCGCGCGCGGCTCGTGCTCGCCTCGGACGTGCTCTACGAGCGGCGGTTCTTCGAGCCGTTCCTCGAAACCCTGCTCCGGGTGCTGGAGCCGGGTGGGACGGCCCTCGTGGCCGAGCCCGGCCGGGTGCTGGCGGAGGGCGTGCTGGAGGCCCTCGAGGCCCGGGGGCTGGAGCGCGAGCTGCACCTGGAGGAGTTCGCCTTCCAGGGGGCCGACCACGCGGTATGGCTCCACGAGCTGCGCCTCCCGGCGACGCCCTGAACCCGGAAGAGAGAGCGACCGTGCCCCACACCCCGACGCCCCACGACTTCTGGCTCCACCTCCGCGTCCATCGCCCGGACCTGGCGCGCCGACTGGACGGGGTGCGAGGGATCGAGCGGACGGCGGGCGCCCTGGTCGTCCGGGCCCCGGCGGGGAGCTGGAGCCTGGCGGAGATCGAGGCCCGGCTCGCGGATCTCGGACGGGAGGCGGGGCGGTTTTTCGGCGAGGCGCTGCCCGTGCGGGTCGAGGCCGGTCCGGCCGACCCGGAGGCCCTGCCCCTGCCCGTGCTCGCCTCCAAGGTCTGGAACCACGTGGCATTCTGGGCGTGGGACCAGGAGGGCTCGGCCGTGGTGGCGGTGCGCAAGCCCCGTTACCTGGAGCACTGGCTGCCCGCCGCGTCGCGTTCCGGCGGCGGCGCGCCGGAGGCAGACCCCGAGGCGGCCGTCCTCCGGATGCCGGAACCGGACCCGTCGGAAGCCCTGCCCACCCTCCTGGACCGCCTGGCCGAACTGGCCCGCGCGTCCTCCTCCTACGCCCAGCTCGTGGCGGCGTTCCCGGGAGACGGCCTGGCCGAACGCCTGGAGGCCCGGCTCTACGCGACCAAGGAGTGGGGAACGGCGCGCACCCCCGGGCCCGTGCTCCACAAGTACGTGGGGAGGCTCCACTACGTCGGCCCGGCGGCACCCCCCTTGGGGGTGCGGACGGCCCGCGCGGCGCTGGGCCGGGGGAGTTCCTGATCCGGGCCCTTCCGGCAGGAACGGCGGGCACTTACGGGCCGGAGGCTTCCTTGACACCCCCCGCGCCGATCGTCTACGGTACCCACCTTTCGCGGCGCGGCCCCCGCCCACGGCCCCGGGGCGGCGCCGCGCCCTCGCCGAGCGAAACGCAACCGCGACCATGAGCCGTCTCGTCCTCGCCTCCGGTTCCCCCCGAAGAAGGGAGCTGCTGGCCGCCCTCGGCGTCCCGTTCGAGGTGGTGCCGGGCCGGGCGGACGAGACCCTGCCGGAGGGGGAGCCCCTGCACCGCGCCCTAGAACTCGTGGCCCTGCGGAAGGCCCGGGAGGTGGCCGGCCGGGCCGGGCCGGACGCCTGGGTGCTCGGCGCGGACACCGCCGTGGTCCAGGGGGAGCGGGTCTTCGGCAAGCCCAGGGACCGGGGCGAGGCGAGGCGCTTCCTGGAGGCCCTATCGGGGGCGGAGCACCGGGTGATCACCGCCGTCGCGCTCCTGGGCCCGGACGTCTCCCGCACTCTCTCGGTGGCGACGCGGGTGCGCTTCCGCCGCGTGTCGGAGGAGCAGGCCGCGTGGTACGCCTCCCTGGAGGAACCGTACGACAAGGCCGGGGGCTACGCGATCCAGGGGAGCGGCGCCTTCCTGGTGGAGGCCATCGAGGGGTCGTACACCAACGTGGTGGGCCTGCCCATGGCGGAGACGGCCGACCTGCTCGAACAGGCCGGGTTCGCGCCGTGGGCCGTGGCGGCGGGCCCGGAGCGGGCCCATGGGTGACCGGGAGGCCGGTGTCGCCCGGCGCTACCGCGAGGCCCTGGCGCGGGTGACGGAGGCCGCCCGCCGGGCAAACCGCCCGCCGGAGGGCGTCTCCGTGCTCGCGGTGACGAAGACGGTGGACCCGGAGCGGATCCGCCAGGCCTACGACGGCGGGGCCCGCCGGTTCGGCGAGAACTACGTGCAGGAGGCCCTGGCCAAGGTGGACCGCCTGCCCCTGGACGCCGAGTGGCACATGATCGGCCACCTCCAGTCGAACAAGGCCAAGCGGGCGGTGGAGGTCTTCCGGTGCGTCGAGTCGGTGGACCGCCCATCCCTGGCCGACGCCCTCGAGAAGGCGGCCCGGGCGCGAGGGGCCGCGCTCGACGTGCTCGTCCAGGTGAACACGGGCGACGAGGAGACGAAGTCGGGGACGACCCCGGAGGGGGCCGAGGGGCTCGCCCGCCGGTTCGCCGAGTGGCCGAGCCTGCGGCTCCGGGGGCTGATGGCCATCCCCCCCTACTTCGAAGACCCGGAGGACGCGCGCCCGCACTTCCGCGCCATGCGGGAGTTGGGCGAGCGGATCGCGGGCCTCGGGCTGCCCGGCGTCCGGATGGACGTGCTGAGCATGGGGATGAGCCACGACTTCCCGGTCGCCGTGGAAGAGGGTGCGACCCTCGTGCGGATCGGGACCGCGATCTTCGGCGAGCGCGCGACTTGAAGCGACCCGGGAGACGGGTGCGGGAGGAGTGCCGGTGAGCAAGCTGCCGTCGTTGGCCTTGATCGGCCTCGGGAACCTCGGCGAGGCGTTGGTGAAGGGGCTCCTCGACCGGGGGCTCCTGGACGCGGGGGCGGTGTCGGGCGCCGAGAAGGTGGCGGACCGGCGGCGGCTCATGGCCGAGCGCTACGGCATCGCCGTCCACGCCAAGGCGTCGGAGGCGTGCCGGGGCGCGGGCGCCGTGCTCCTGGCCGTGAAGCCCCAGGACGTGGAACCCGCCCTCGCCGAACTGGCGCACCTCGCGCCGGGGACCCTGGTGCTGAGCGTGTGCGCGGGGATCACCCTGGCCCGGCTCGCCCAGGGCCTCCCCGCGGGGACGCCCATCGTGCGGGCGATGCCGAACACGCCGGCGCTCGTGGGCTGCGGGGTGACGGTGTACTGCGCCAACGAGGCCGTCGGGGACGCCCACAACCGGCTGGCCCAGACCCTGCTCGGCGCCGTGGGAGACGTCTACCGGGTGGAGGCCGAATCGTTCCTCGACGCGGTCACGGGGCTGAGCGCCAGCGGGCCCGCCTACGCCTTCACCTTCCTGGAGGCCCTCGCCGACGGGGGCGTGCTCATGGGGCTGCCGAGGCCCCTGGCCCGGGCGCTCGCGTGCCAGACGCTGCTCGGCGCGGCCAAGCTGGCCAAGGAGGCCGGAGAGCACACGGCCGAGCTCAAGGACCGGGTGGCCTCCCCCGGCGGGACCACCATCGCCGGCCTGCGGGAACTGGAACTGCGCGGCTTCCGGGGGGCGGTGATCGAGGCCGTGCGCGCGGCGACGCTGCGCTCCCGGGAACTGGGAGGCTGAGCCGTGTTCGTTCTCGCGAACTTCCTGCGCGGCGTGGCCAAGGTCCTCGACCTGGGGCTGCAGGTCTACCTGTGGCTGATCATCGCCCGGGCCGTGCTCTCCTGGGTGAGCCCGGACCCGTACAACCCCATCGTGCGCTTCCTGTACCGGGCGACGGACCCGGTGCTCTACTGGGTTCGGAGGCGCATCCCCGCGTCCTTCGGCGGCATCGACTTCTCGCCGATGATCGTGCTCCTGGCGATCGTGTTCCTCCAGAGTTTCCTGGTGCAGAGCCTCTGGAGCTTCGCGAGCCGGCTCTCTCCCTGACCCCCCCGAGGTGCCCATGCGAATCACGCCCCTGGACGTCCATGACCAGACCTTCCGCGTCGCCTTCCGGGGTTTCGACCCGGGCGAGGTGGACGCCTTCCTCCAGCGGGTCGCCGACGAACTCGAGCGCCTGATCGAGGAGCGGGAGACCGCCCGGACGGAGTTGGAGCAGGAGCGGCAGGTCCGCCGGACGCTGGAGGAGACCCTCGCCACCACCCGCGGGCTCCAGACCAACCTGGTGGACCAGGCGCGGGCCGAAGCCGACGCGGTGCGTCACCAGGCCCAACTCCAGGCCGACCGCACCCTGGCCGAGGCCAACGAGGAACTCCTCCGCCTCCGGCGGGAGGTCCAGGCCCTGCGGGAGCGCCGCACGCTGTGGCTCGCCGACCTGGGGGCCCTGGCCGACGCCCTCTCCTACTGGGTCGAGGACAAGCGGGCCCAGCGGACTCCGGAACCGGAACTGATCGCGGACGCGGAGGAGGACGACCCGCCTGCGGGAGAGGATGCGGCCGAGGAGGCGGAGGAGGAAGAGGCCGGGCAGCGGGAGGAGGAGCCCTGACCCCGGGCGGCCCGAAGGACCCGCCGCGCCTCTTTGCCGATCTGGAGATCTGGGTGCAGCCGCGGGCCTCCCGGGACGAGGTGGCCGGGCTCCAGGGAGAGGCCGTGAAGGTTCGGGTCACCGCCGCGCCGGTGGAGGGCGAGGCCAACGAGGCCGTCGTCCGGCTCCTCTCCCGGAGCCTCGAGGTGCCGAGGTCGTCCGTGTCCATCGCCCGGGGACACGGCGGACGGAGGAAGCAGGTGCGGATCGAGGGCCTGGCGGCCGCCGAGGTTCGGCGGCGCTTGGGGGTGTGACGGCGGCGCGGGCCGGAGGGATGCCCGCCCCGGGCCCGCTTCAGCCCTCTCCGGTCCCCCGGTAGCCGCACCCCTTGCGCGGGCACTGGAGCGGCCCGGCCCGGCTCCCGGTCTTCTCCACGAGGAACGGGTGGTCGCAGGAGGGGCAGGGGCGGGGGACCGGCCGGTCCCAGAGCGCGTAGTCGCAGGTCGGGAACCGGTTGCAGCCGAAGAAGGTCTTGCCCTTCTTGCTGCGCTTCTCGACCACCTCGCCGCCGCACCCGGGCTTCGGGCACGCGACTCCCGTGGCCACGGCGCTGGTGTGGCGGCACTCCGGGTAGGTGCTGCACGCGACGAACCTTCCGAAGCGGCCGTGGCGCACGACGAGGTCGGCACCGCACTCGGGGCACTTCTCGCCGGTCTTCTCCCCCTCCTTCACTTCCACCCCGCCGTCGCCCGTGCGCTCGAACTCCTTGGTGTTGCGGCACTCGGGGTAGCCCGAGCAGGCGAGGAAGGATCCATTGCGCCCCAAGCGGATGACCATCATCTTGCCGCACTGATCGCAGGAGATGCTGGTCGGCTCCGGGGAGGACGCGGGATCTCGGTACCCCTGTCGAGCGCCGCCTTGAACGGCCCATAGAAGTCCTTCAACACGTCCTGCCACTGGCGGGTCCCCTCCTCCACCCGGTCGAGTTCCTCCTCCATCTGGGCCGTGAAGCCCACGTCGAACACCTGGGGAAAGGCGGGCACGAGGAAGCCCGTCACCAAGACCCCCAAGTCGGTCGGCGCGAAGCGGCGATCGGCCATCTTCACGTAGTCCTTGTCCCGCAGGGTGGAGAGGATCTGGGCGTAGGTCGAGGGCCTCCCGATCCCCTTGTCCTCCAGTTCCTTCACCAGGGTCGACTCGGTGAAGCGGGGAGGCGGCTCGGTGAAGTGCTGGTCGGCCCGGAGGCTCTCGGGGCCGCCCGCGGGTCGCAGCGCCTCCCCTTCCCGGAGGTCGGGGAGGGCGTTGCCCTCCCCCTCGTCGTCCTCGGCGCCCGCGCGGAGGTCGTCGGTGCCCTCCACGTAGACCGCCATGAACCCGAGGAACTTCAGGATCGACCCGGTGGCGCGGAACAGGTAGGGACCGGCCTCCACGTCGAACACTGGTCTGGTCGTAGAGCGCGGGCTTCATCTGGCACGCCACGAAGCGGTCCCACACGAGCTTGTAGAGGCGGAACTGGTCCGCGTCCAGGTGGGGCCGCAGCCGCTCGGGCGGGAGGTCCATGGAGGTGGGCCGGATGGCCTCGTGGGCGTCCTGGGCCCCCTTCTTGGCCCGGTACGCCACGGGGCGCTCCGGGAGGAACTCCGGGCCGTACACCTGCCGGATGTGCTCCCGGCACGCCTCCACCGCGTCGGCGGAGAGCCGCGTCGAGTCGGTGCGCATGTACGTGATGAGGCCGATCGGCTGGCCCTCCACCTCGATCCCCTCGTAGAGCCGCTGGGCCACCGTCATCGTCTTCTTGGCCGAGAAGCGCAGCTTGCGGAAGGCCTCGCGCTGCAGGGTGGAGGTGATGAACGGCGGCGCGGGGTGGCGGCGCTTCTCCTTCTTCTCCACCCGCGCCAGGCGGAAGGGCTGCTCCGCCGCTTCGGCCCGGGCCGCCTCCGCCTCCTGGCGGTTCGAGAGCTTCGCCGTCTTGCCCCCGATCTTCCTCAGGCGCGCCGTGAACGCGGGGGCCTTGGAGCCCTCCAGCAGGGCGTCCAGCGTCCAGTACTCCTCGGGGCGGAACGCCTGGATCTCGCGCTCCCGCTCCACCACCAGCCGCAGGGCCACCGACTGCACCCGGCCGGCCGAGAGGCCCCTGCGGACCTTCTTCCACAGGAGCGGGCTGATCTGGTAGCCGACGAGCCGGTCGAGGATGCGCCGCGCCTGCTGCGCGTTGTACCGGTTGGCGTCGATCTCGCGGGGCCTCGACAGGGCCTCCTGGACCCCCTTCTTCGTGATCTCGTTGATGAGGACCCGGTAGACGGGCTTCGTGCCCTTCCGGGGCCGGATCTCCTCGGCGATGTGCCAGGCGATGGCCTCGCCCTCCCGGTCGGGGTCCGGCGCCAGGTACACGGTGTCCACCGCCTGGGCCGCCTGCTTGAGCTGCTGCAGGACCTTCCCCTTGCCCCGGATGACGCTGTACTCCGGCGCGAACCCCTTCTCGACGTCCACGCCCAGCTCGTTCTTGGGCAGGTCCTTGACGTGCCCCACGCTCGCCTCCACCCGGAAGTCCTTCCCCAGGTACCCCCGCAGGGTGCGGGCCTTGGCGGGGCTCTCCACGATCAACAGGGACTTGGCCATTCGGGAACCATCTCTCTCAGCAAAGGGCCGCCCGGCGGCGCTCGACCCCGCGCGCGCCGGCGGCATCTCGTTCGGAAGCCCTGCGGAAACCCGGGAAGCGGGCGCGGCGGAACGCTGTCCGGCACCCCGCGGAGGAAGGCCGGCTCAGTGGTAGATCCCCTCGACGTCGCCGGCCAGCAGACGCTCGACGACCCGATCGTCGCAGCCCGGGGTCGCCTTGAGGAGCAGCGCCACGAGGACCCGGAGCTCTTCCACCCCGAGCTCCGGCTCGTCCAGGGTCAGGGCGCGCTCGTAGACCTTCTCGCGCATCGGAGGGTCGATGAGCCCCCCCCGCTCGAGGCGGAGCAGGAGCCCCCGGGCGGCCGGGGAGAGCTTGCGCCCCTCCTCGGGCGTCGGAAGGCGGATGGCGTGCCCGGGAGCGGGGGACGGCGGGGCGCCCGCCCCGCGGCGCCGAAGCCGTCGGAGCCACGCCAGGGCCCGCTCCACGTCGTCCTCCTCGAACCCGGCGTCGAGCAGTTCGTTGCGGAGCCCCTGGGGATCCTCCACGTCGCCGCCGTCCGGACCGTATTGACGCGTGATGTACGCGACCACGTCGAACATCCGTCCCTTCATCCCACCTCCCTCACCCCTGCGTCCGACACCGCGCGTAGCGCTTCCCCGGGAATTCCTCGGCGTGCCCCTCCAACGCCAGCTCCATGAGGCCGGCGGCGGCCTCGGCCGGCTCGAAACCGGCCTTCGCCGCGACCTCGTCGATGTGCAGCGGCTGATCCTCCAGGACCTCCCAAAGTGGCCTCGCCGGCCCCGTGGGCCCCGGGCCCCCTTCCGCCCCCGGCTGCGCCGCCTCGGGCCTCGCCGCCCTCCCGGACGGGGGCCGGAGTTCCACGAGAACGTCCTCCGCGCACTCCACCAGCTTCGCCCCCTCCCGGAGCAGCCCGTGGGCACCCCGGGAGTTGAACGCCCCCGGCAAGCCGGGCACCGCGAAGACCTCCCGCCCCTGGTCCAGGGCCGACCGGGCCGTGATGAGGGAACCGCTGCGCTCGGCCGCCTCCACGACGACCACTCCCCGGGTCAGACCGCTGATGATCCGGTTCCGGCGGGGGAAGTGGTGCGGCCGGGGTTCGCTCCCCAACGGCAGCTCGCTGAGCCATGCGCCCGATCCCCGCACGGCGGCGGCCAGCTCGGCGTTCCAGCCGGGGTAGATCACGTCCAGCCCGGCCCCGAACACCGCCAGGGTCCTCCCGCCGCCCTCGAGGGCGCCCTGGTGGGCGGCCGCGTCGATCCCCTGGGCCAGCCCGCTCACCACCGTCGCGCCGGCGGCCGCGAGGTCCCGAGCCAGGCGCCGGGCGAACCGGCAGCCCGCGGTGCTCGCCCGGCGGCTTCCTACCACGGCGACCGAGAACTCGTCAGCGGGCTCCAGGGAACCGGCCAGGTACAGGACGGCCGGAGGGTCCGGGATCTGCGCCAGGAGGCTGGGGTAGTCCGGATCACCGTAGGGGACGAGCTTGAACCCTTCGGCGGCGGCCCTGCGAACCTCCTCGGCAGCTGCGGGCCGGGATGCGGGCGCTTCGCCGAGCGCGCGGATCAACTCCTCGGAGGCGCCGCACGCCGAGCGTACGGCGCCCGGGGGTGCGGCCAGCACCGCCCCGGAGGAGCCGAAGGCATCCACCAGGAGCCGGAAGCCCCGATCCCCCACGCCCTTGGCGCCCCGCAGGACCAGGGCGTCCACGACCTCGTTTCCCTGCAAGCTCCGCCTCCCTCCAGGGCCGACGGACGGCATACCTTAGACCCTCGACGAGCCGATTTCAAGCGAGGGCCCTCCCGCCTCCCGGCTCCGGCCTCCCGGAACCCGAGCCTCCCCGAGCGCACACGATCACAGGAAGGACACGGGGTCCGCGTCCACCTGGACGCGCACGTCCGCGCCCGCGGACGCGCCCCGCGCCGCCCGCAGCCGGCGCAGCACCTGCTGCACCGGCCCGGCCTCGGGACCCGGCCCGCGGAGGAAGATCTGGTATCTCCACCGGCCGCGGATCCGCTCGATCGGGGCGCGGGCCGGGCCGAGGACTTCCACCGCCCCTTGTGCGGCCGCCCGGGCCCGCTCGGCGACCTCCGTCGCGGCCCCCGAAACCGTCGGCCTCGGCGGGCGCGGAGACCCGCACCAGGGCCACGCGCCGAAAGGGCGGGAACCCGGCCTCCCGCCGGGCCTGGAGCTCGCCCCGCGCGAAGGCTTCGTAGTCGCCGCGGGCCGCCGCGGCGATGGCGGGGTGGTGGGGGTTTCGGGTCTGGATCAGGACCCTCCCCTCCAGCCGCTCCCGGCCGGCCCTTCCCGCGACCTGCATGAGCAGCTGGAACGTCCGCTCCGCGGCGCGGAAGTCGGGGAAGTGGAGCGAGAGGTCGGCGTCCACCACCCCCACCGCGGTCAACCGCGGGAAGTGGTGCCCCTTGGCGATCATCTGGGTTCCCAGCAGGATGTCCACCTCCCCCTGGTGGACCGACCGGATCACCGCGGGACCCGAGGCGGCCGTGTCCCGGTCGAGGCGGGCGATCCGGGCCGAGGGCCAGAGCCCCGTGGCCTCCTCGAGGAGGCGCTGCGTGCCCGCGCCGGCGGCCGCCAGGTCCGGGGAACCGCAGGAGGGACACGTGTCGGGGGGAGCCCGGCGCACGCCGCAGTGGTGGCACAGGAGGTCGGAGGGGCCCCGGGACCGGTGGAGCGTGAGGGCGATGGAGCACCGCCAGCAGCCCAGTGCCTCCCCGCAGGCCCGGCACACGAGGGCCGGGCTGAACCCCCTCCGGTTCAGGAAGAGCAGCGCCTGCTCGCCGCGGCCGAGGCACTCGGCCACGGCCGCCCGGAGCGGCACGGACAGGAGGACCGGAGCGCGGCGCCTCCCCTCCTCCTGACGAAGGTCGATCACCTCGACCGACGGGGGCCGGGCGCCGCCGACGCGCCGGGGGAGGATCGCGCGGCGGAAGCGCCCCTCCACGGCCGCGTGATAGGTCTCGATGTCCGGCGTGGCCGAGCCGAGCACGGCCACCGCCCCGCAGGCGCGCGCCCGGACCAGGGCGGCGTGCTTCGCGTGGTACCGGAGCCCCTCCTCCTGCTTGTACGAGGGGTCGTGCTCCTCGTCCACCACGACGAGCCCGAGGTCCCGGACGGGGGCGAAGACCGCGGAGCGCGTTCCCAGCGCCACCCGTGCCTCCCCTCCGCGCACCCGCTCCCACTGGAGCCGGCGCTCGCGCTCGCCGAGCCCGCTGTGGAGCACCGCGACCCCCTGACCGAACGCCTCCACGAAGCGCCCGAGCACCTGGGGGGTGAGCGCGATCTCGGGGATCAGGACGATCGCCCCGCGGCCGCGGCTCCGGGCCTCCTCCACGGCGCGGATGTAGACCTCGGTCTTCCCGCTCCCGGTGACGCCCTCGAGGAGGATCGTGACGAACGCCCCGGCGTCGAGCGCCTCCCGGACCGAGTCCACCGCGCCGACCTGCTCCGGGGTCAGGCGGGGTCTGACTCCGGGCCCCGCGAGCCCGTAGAGCGCCGGATCGGCAGCGACGGCGGGCCTCTCCCCTCGGGAGACCCACCCCTTCTCCACACACCGCAGCAGGGCCGCCCGGGAGACTCCCTGGGCCGAGAGGAGGCGGGCCGGGCGGGGACCATCCGCCAGGGCGCAGAGCGCCTGGGACTGGCGGGGCGACCGCGCGGCGACGCCGTCGGGGGACGGTGCCTCCGGGAGGAGTCCGAACCAGTCCTCCCCCCGCGGCGCCTCCGGGGCCGCGACCCGCCAGTGCCTCTCCACCAACCCCTCCTGCACCATCCGGCCGACCACCTGCTGCTCCGCGGGCCGGAAGGCCGAGGCCGGGAGCGCCCCCCGGGCGCGCAGCCGCCCCAGGATCGCCTCCTCTTCGGGCCCACGGGTCCCCTCCCCCGGGCAACGCTCCCCGAGGCGGTAGACGACCTCGGCTCCGGCCCGGGAACCGGGAGGGAAGAGCGCCGCGAGGGTCTCCCCCGGCGGGTGGTGGTAGTAGGTGGAGAGCCAGAGGCCGAGTCGGAGGAGGTCGGCGGGCAGCGGGGGATCGGGGTCGAGGATCTCGAGCAGGTCCTTCACGCGGGGCGTCGCGGCCGTGTCCTCCACCGCGACCACGAAACCCGCGGTCCGCGCCCCGGAGAACGGTACCGCGCAGCGGGCGCCCGGCACCGCGAACGCCCGGAGGTGCTCGGGGACCCGGTAGTGGAAGGTGCGGTGGACGGGGCGGAGAACCGCGACGCGGGCGTAGGGGCCCATGGGTCAGGGGCGGGGCTCGCCGAATGCCCTACGCCAATCGGGAAGGCCCTCGCCCGGCGGGAAGAAATCCAGCGGGCGGCGCGCCCACGGCGGAGCCTCGCGGGCAACCTGGGGCGGTCCGGTGAACTCGAGCCGCCTCCCGTCGTCCAGTTGGAGCCAGGCCGGCCAGCCCCCGGGGCCCGGCGGCCCGACCTCCACGCTCTCCCACCCGTCCAGGCGGAGCGTCAGCGGCCAGAGGGGGCGGCGCGAGAAGAGCACCTGCGGGAGGCCGCCCTCCCCCTCGCCCCGGGCGCCCACCGTGTAGGCGACGCCGTCGTCGGAACGCACGGCGCGCGCGTACCCAGAACGCGCGAAGTCGATGCCCGCAGCCTCCAGCGAGGCCCGCAGCCCTTGCACGTCCGACGAGGCGAAGAGGTCGACGGCCCGCCAGAGGGCGGAGAAGGTTCCTCCGGAGCCGGGGCCGGGATCGAACGCCGTGGGCTCGCCGCTCACGGCGAGGGCGTTCGCGCCCGGGCCTGCCGCGTAGAGCCAACCCTCCCGCCCGCCCCATCGGACGGGAAGCTGCACGGGGACGTCGGGGGCCGCCGGCCGCGTCCGGGTCCAGCGCTCGAGGACCTTCGGCGCGGGGAGGACGTACGCGAAGGCGGCACCTGCGGACAGCCACGCGGCAGCGACGCCGAGGAGACAGGAGCGGAGCCGTCGGGAACGGATGGACGGGGAAACCGCGGAGGACAAGCGGCGGGCGGGCGCGATCAGGATCCGGTCCGCTCGCGCTGCTCCGCCTCGGACTTGCAGTCGATGCACTGGGTCGTCACCGGCCGCGCCTCGAGACGCTTGAAGCCGATCTCCTCCCCGCAGGTCTCGCACATCCCGTAGCTCCCGTCCTCGATGCGATCGAGGGCCTCCTGGATCTTCTGGATGAGCTTGCGCTCCCGGTCCCGGATCCGGAGGACGAAGTTGAGGTCCGACTCGGCCGCCGCCCGATCCGTCGGATCGGCGAAGGTCTCCTCGCCCTCGCTGAGGTTGGTCATCGTGCTGCGGGCCTCGCCGACGAGGTCGTCGAGGCGAGACTGCAGGATCTTCCGAAAGTGTTCGCGCCGCCTTTTGTCCATGGTCGACTCCCCGCTTCGACTGGCCGGCTCCTCCAAGGAGCTAGGATTGGCACTTCACGCGTGCTACTCTGTTCCGACCCGAGGGCGTCGGATTATAGCAACCCCTCCGCTCAGCCCGGAAACTCTATTTCATGCTCGGACGATTCTTCACGCTCGTCGCTGCCATCCTGGTGGGCGCTCCCGCCTGGGCGGTCCCGCCGGACCCCACCCTGCTGAGCGCCCGCTCCCTGGGCATGGGGGGCGCCCTGCGCAGCCTCGCCACGTCGGTGGACGCCCCGCGGCTCAACCCCGCGGCCGTGGCCCCGGAGCGGGGGTTCTTCGCCGGCGCCTCCTACGCCACCCGCCGGGAGGGGGCCTTCGACGGCGGCTGCCTCACGCTCATCGACAACGTCACCTCCCCCATCGGAGGGGCGATCCAGTACCTGCGCATGCAGGGGGACCGCACGGAGCGGGAGGACATGGGGCTGTCCTTCGCCGTGGGGCGACACGGGCTCTGGTGGGGGTTCACGCTGCGCTACGTCCAGGGGCGCGAGCGCGGCGACTCCCAGTGGGAGGACGTGGTCACCGCGGACGTGGGGTTCCTCTTCGAGCGGCCTTCGGGAACCCGCTTCTCCGTGGTGGGGACGAACCTGCTGGAGACCTCCCTCGACATCCTCGACCGCCACATCGCCGTGGGGGTCGCCCAGGTGGACTTCCACGGCTGGGACCTGGCGGCGGACCTGGTCCGCAACCTGCGGGAGGACATCTCCAACGGGCTCGACCTGCACCTCGGAGCCGAGTACCGGCTCCCTTGGGACGGATGGAGGGCCCGCCTGGGGCAGATGTGGCGCGGGGAGACCGGAAAGGACTACGCCTCGGTGGGGTTCGGCTGGAACGGTTCGTTCCTGCGCCTGGGGTACGCGGTCCAGAAAGCCCGCCAGCGGAGCGACGAGTTCCTACACGTCTTCAGCTTGGAGGGGCTTCTGTAGCGCCTCGCCGGGGCGCTCCCAGGTGCCGCTCTTTCCCCCCTCCTTCCGCAGCAGCCGCACGTCGCCGATCACCATCCCCTTGTCCACCGCCTTGCACATGTCGTAGACGGTGAGGGCGGCCACGCCCACCGCGGTCAGGGCCTCCATCTCCACCCCCGTCGTCCCCGAGACGCGCACCTCGGCCCGGATGTCCACGCGGTGGTCCTCCGCGACCAACTCGAAGTCCACCCGCACGGACGTCAGGGGGAGGGGGTGGCACAGGGGAATGAGCTCGGCGGTGCGCTTGGCGGCCATGATCCCCGCCAGGCGCGCCACCTGGAGGACATCCCCCTTCTCGATGCCGCGGTCCGCGATGCGGCGGTAGGTCTCGGGCCCGACCCAGACGCTTCCCGCTGCCACGGCACGGCGGTCCGTCGGAGCCTTGGCCGTCACGTCGACCATGCGGGCCCCGCCGCCCTCGTCGAAGTGCGTCAGTCCGGAGGAGCTCACGGGGCCGGTTTCACCTCGATGCGGTCGACCACCAGGAACTTGTAGTCGCCACCGAGGAAGTCGAAGGATCCGAACGCGGTCACCTGGGCGCCCTTCTTGACGTTGAGCAGTTCGTCCGCCTGGGGATGGTCCTTCTTCAGGTACAGCCGCACCACGCTCGGCGTCCCGAGGGCGAAGCAGAAGTAGTCCTTGGTGTTGATCTTGGTCTTGCGGATCTGGTAGCAGAAGTCGCTCCCGGTGAACAGGAACGTCCCCGTGAAGCGGACCTTCTTGTCCTGGAAGTTCTCCGGCGCGCCCGCGAGCTCGGCCTGGGTCACCTCCTGGTAGGCCGCGGGATCGGCCTCCGCGGCGCGCGCCCCGGAGGAGAGGAACGTCAAGGCGACAAGGATCAGCAGCGTCGTCTTGCCCATGGCTTCCTTCCTTGCGGGCCCCGCCGCGTCGGGGCGGGAGCCCTGCTCAGGGTTTCCTGGCGCAGGCCAGCACCCAGACCTGCTCCAGCGACCGATCTTCCGCCTGCCACTGCCGGGCCGCCTCCTCCACCACCCGCCGGCGCTCCCCGTAGGGGAGCCCCGGCACCAGTCCGGCACTCATGGGCTCCAGCCCGTAGAACGCCTCGAACCGGGCCGGCGAGAGCCGCACGCTCCGGCGCCGCACCGAGAGTTCCCCGAATCCCTCCCGGACGGCCGCTTCCACCGCAGGCCACGGGGAGACGGCGTGGTTCCCGGCCGCGACGCCCCTCCCGGCCAGCGCGTCCCGGACCGGCTCCCCGTCCACCCACACCCCGTCGAGGCTCGACAGGTAGACCCGACCGCCGCTCTCCAGCACCTGCCCCGCCGACCCCAGGGAACCCCGGGCGTCGGGGAGCATGAAGACGACGGCATTGTACACCACGGCGTCGAAGCAGCGCCGGAAGGTGCTCCCGAACCGGCAGGCGTCGGCCACGACCAGCGGCACGCGCTCCCCCAGCCCCCGGCGGGCCTCCCGGAGCATCGGCAGGGAGAGGTCGAGCCCGACCGCCGCGCCCCCCGGCCCGACCCTCTCCCGAAGCAGTCCGAGGGACGCCCCGGTCCCGCAGCCCACGTCGAGCACGCACCGGCCCCGGAGCCCCGGTCCCAGCGCCAGGAGCTCCTCGAGAAGCGTTCGGAAGAACCGGGAACCCTCTTCGAAGTCCCGGTAGGCCCCGGCCCCGCGGTCGAAGTTGCCGCGGATCCGATCGCGGATCTTCCGAGCCCTCTGCTCCTCCGCTTCCACGAAACCTCCCCGCCCCCGTACGCGGAGGGAACCCTCGGGTTACCCGCCCCGGGCCGTCAGGCTTGGCACGTTATTCTAGCAGCAAGGGTGCCCATACCCCAAAAGGGGCGTCGGTGCGACCGGGTTCCCCCCGGGTCCGCGGCACTGCGGACCTGCCCCCCGCTCGCCGCGGGGCGCAGGCCGCACGCAAGTCTTGACACGGGGCCGGCCGCAGCCCGAGTCTTCTTCGGGCCGCCGCGCTCCCCGGCCGCGCGCCTTCACTCGTCGGCCAGCGCACAACGGAGGTACGGACCCCTTGCTCGCCGAGCGCTTGCTCACCCCCTTCCTGCGCATCGCCAACCGGCGGATCCTCTCCCTTCGGGGAGACGCCCAGGCCGTTCTCCCGGGACCTCGCCCCGGGCAGCGCTGCATGCTGTACATCCACGTACCGTTCTGCCAGCGGCTCTGCCCCTACTGCTCGTTCAACCGCTTCCCGTTCTCGGAAGACCCGGCCCGGGCGTACTTCCGCCGCCTGCGGGAAGAGATGCGCATGGTGGCGGACCTCGGGTACGACTTCCCATCGGTCTACGTGGGCGGGGGCACCCCGACCATCCTCGTGGACGAGCTCGCCGAGACGCTGGACCTGGCGCGCAGCCTCTTCCGGGTGGAGGAAGTCTCGGCCGAGACCAACCCGAACCACCTGGTCCCCGAGGTGCTCGAGCGTCTGGAGGACCGCGTGCAGCGCCTCTCGGTGGGCGTGCAGAGCTTCGACGACGGCCTGCTGCGGCAGATGGACCGCTACGACAAGTACGGGAGCGGCGACGAGATCCTCGCCCGCCTCCAGTCCGTCGCGGGCAGGTTCCACTCGCTCAACGTGGACATGATCTTCAACTTCCCGAGCCAGACCGAGGCTTCGCTCCTGCGCGACGTCGAGAACCTCCGGGCCTCGGGCGCGAACCAGACCACCTTCTACCCCCTGATGACGTCGCCCGCGGTCCGGCGCTCCCTCGCACGCACGGTGGGCCGGGTGGACTACCCGCGGGAGTACCGAGTACTACCGCCTCCTGAGCGACGGCCTCGAGGGGGCCTTCGAGCCCGCCACCGCCTGGACCTTCTCCCGGACGGCCGGCGCGCATGATCGACGAGTACATCGTCGACTACGAGGAGTACGTCGGGATCGGCAGCGGCGCCTTCAGCTACCTGGACGGCTCGATCTACGCGAACACGTTCTCCCTGCGGGAGTACGAGAGCGCCGTGGGCGGTGGCCGGACCCCGGTGACGGCCTCCCGGGAGTTCCCCCTGCGGGAGCAGATGCGGTACCGGCTGATGATGGGGCTGTTCGGCCTGCGGCTCGACAAGCGGGCCTTCCGGGAGCGGTTCGGGGTGCCGGTGGAGAAGGGGCTTTGGCTGGAGACCGCTTTCTTCCGCGCCGCGGGCGCCTTCGACCGGGACGACGAGGAGGCCTTCACCCTCACGCCGAGGGGGCGGTACCTGCTGGTGGCGATGATGCGCGAGTTCTTCGCGGGGGTGAACCACTTCCGGGATCACGCCCGGGCCTCCCTCTCCGACGACGAGCGCGCCCTGCTCTTCGGCGAGGGGAAGGGCGGAGCCCACCGGTGCTAGGGGCGGCCCCGCGGTGATCGACGCGGCGGTGGAGGCGGCCCGGGCCGCCGGGGCGATCCTGCGGGACCGCTACCGCACGGGCTTCGCGGTCCGCCACAAGGGGCCCGTGGACCTCGTGACCGAGATCGACCTGCGGTGCGAGGAGGTCATCCGGGAGATCCTGGGGCGCCGGGCGCCGGGAACGGCGGTTCTCGGAGAGGAGGAGGGCCTGTCGCCGGGGGGCCGGGACCGCTGGATCGTGGACCCGCTGGACGGCACCGTGAACTACGCCCACGGGTACCCGTGCTTCTGCGTCTCGGTGGCGTGGGAGGAGGCGGGAAGGGTGGATGCCGGCGCCGTGTACGACCCCCTGCGCGACGAGATGTTCACCGCCTGCCGCGGCCGCGGGTCGTTCCTCGACGGCGCTCCCGTGCGAGTGTCGGGCACGGCGCGGCTGGACGCCTCTCTGCTCGCCACCGGGTTCCCCTACGACCGCCGCACCAATCCCCGGAACAACTACGAGGCCTTCGTCCGGCTCACGCACCTCACCCACGGCGTCCGACGGGGAGGCTCCGCGGCCCTGGACCTTGCGTACACCGCGTGCGGGAGGCTGGACGGGTTCTGGGAGCCCGGGCTGAAGCCGTGGGACCTGGCGGCCGGCTGCCTGCTCGTGGAGGAGGCGGGGGGAACCGTCTCCGGGCTGGACGGCGGGCCCTTCACGCCCTACGACGAAGACGTCGTGGCCACCAACGGGGCGATCCATGCCGAGGTGCTCGCCGAACTCGCCCGCCTCTTGTGAGCCCGGTTTGTGCCGGGCGGCTGCGGGTGGTAGCTTCCCGACCCGTTCGCGGCACCCGACCCCGACGGAGCCCAGCATGCGCGCGATCCTTCCGGCCCTGCTCGCCCTTTCGCTCTCGGCCTCGGCCGCCGCGGCCGGGTCCGATCTCTGCGTGCGCCCCGGCGACCCCTTCCCCGACCTGTCCTTCCCGCGCCTGCTGGCCCCGTCGGGTTACGAAGCCCTGGGGATTCCCGAGGGGCCCTTCCGCCTCAACGACATCCGCAGCGATCTCCTGGTGCTGGAGTTCTTCAACAAGTTCTGCCTCACCTGCTGGCGCCAGGCACCGCAACTCCAGACCTTCTCCGAACTCCTCAAGCCGGGCGACCTGGAGGGGCGGGTCCGCGTCCTGTCCGTCGCCGCCGGGAACGACGACCGCGAGTTGCAGGAGTTCCGCGACGAGTTCGACCTGTCGATCCCCCTGGCGGCAGACCCGAACTTCGAGCAGTTCTACGCCTTGGGGGACCCGGGGGGCACCCCGTGCACCGCGTTCCTCCTCCGCCGGGACGACCGCTGGGTCCTGGCGGACTTCCACGTGGGGTTCTACGGGGACGTCGAACTGCTCGCCCGGGCGCGCACCCTGCTGCGGGGCTGGAGCGCGCCTCCCCGGGGGACGGAGGAGAGGGGGGAAGCCGCCGGAGGCGTGCCGGAGGAGGAGGGCCGCCGCACCGCGGCGTTCCTCTCCCGCGTCCTCGGCCGCGACGTGGCGACGCAACCGGTGACGCTCCCCGCGGGGACCCGGCTGTGGCGGGCCCGGGAGGCGGACGGGAGCCTCCTCGGCGTCTACGCGCGGGTCGCGGCGCGGGACCCGGTGTGCGACCTTTGCCACACGATCCACTTCCTGTTCGCCTTCGACGACCGCGGACGGGTCCGAGGGTTCGAGCCGATCTACGTGACGAAGTTCGGGAACGCCCTCTGGAGCCCCGAAGACGCGGTCCGGCTGGAAGAACGCCTCAAGGGGCGCCAAGTCGACGACCTCCCCTTCGACCCGCGGGTGGACGCGGTGACCAGCGCCACGATGAGTTCGGCCCTCGTCTTCGACGAGGTCCGCCGCGCTTCCCGCTACCTCCGGGACCTCCCCTAGTGCGCCGTCACCCGACCGCCCACGGAGGCCTCCCCAGGAAGGGAGGCCGGTGGGAAGGGACGCCGCCGCGGAAACGCCCCTGCCTCGGCGGGCCGGGCGAGGAGCAACCCCTTTCCATCGGCGGACCATGTACGGCAGCGTCCTGACGTTCCTCATCGCCATCGCGGTCCAGGCCCTCGCTCCCCGGGGGCCCGGGCCCGGATGGACCCTGGCGGAAGGGCTCTCCCAGCTCCTCCCCCTGGCGGCGGCCTGGGCCGCCCTGCGCATCCGCTTCCGGCGGCTCATGGGGCGGGCGCTCCACGACGAGGCGGAGGCGCGCTCGTTGCGGGCGTCCTTCGCGGCCACCATCCAGGGGTACCAGGGCGTGATGCTCGTCCCGTTCGCCCTGCTGCTCTACGCCACCCACTACCCCGGCCTCGTGATCGCGCCCGCGTCCCGGGGATCCGAGGTGCTCGGCAGCACCCTGGGGGTGCTCCCCTACGTGCTCCTCCTGCTCGTCGTGTGGTGGGAAGCCTATCCCCTGCAGGGAGTCCTCCTGGGCCGGGAGGGGACCCGGACTCCGTTTCGTCGTCTCCCACGCCCGGATGGAGCTTCCGGTCCTGGCGCCGTGGCTGCTGCTCATGGCCCTGTCCGACCTCCTCTGGTGGCTCTGGCCCTCCGGGCTTCGGCGCTGGAGGCCAACCCACTCCTGCAGTTGCTCTACGCACCCGCTGTTCCTCGCCCTGGTGGCCGTCTTCCTGCCCCTGCTCGTGAAGACGCTCTGGGGGTGCCGCCCGATTCCGCCGGGGCCCCTGCGGCCCACCTGGAGTCGGTGTGCGGTCGCGCTGCGGCTCCGCGTCCGGGAGATCCTCTACTGGCCGCTCCTCGAGGGACGGGTGATGACCGCCGGCATCGTCGGCCTCGCTCCCCCGCTTCCGCTACCTCCTCATCACCCCGGCCCTGGTCCGGGTGCTCTGCTCGCCGAGGAGCTCGACGGCGTCGTCGCCCACGAGGCGGGCCACGTGCGGCACCGCCACCTGTGGTTCTACCTCCTCTTCTTCCTCGGCTACGTGTGCCTGGCCGCCGTGTTCTTCCGGCTCGCCGAGGCCGCGCTCGCCTGGTGGGGCATCGCCGACCCGGAGGCCCTCCGCCGTCCCCGGACGAGCTTGCTACGCCTCCGCCGCCCTCACCGCTGGGCCTGCTCGCGTTGCTCTTCGCCTACTTCCGGGGCTTGTTCGGCTCGGTCAGCCGGGCCTTCGAGCGCCAGGCGGACGCCCACGCGCTGGAGGCGATCGGTCGGGCCGAGCCCCTGACCTCGGCCCTCGAGCGGATCAGCTTCTTCTCCGGGGACATCCGGGACCTCCCCTCGTGGCACCACGGCTCCATCGGCGAGCGGATCGGGTTCCTGCTCCGGGCGGCTGGCGACCCGGCCGTGCTGGGGGCCCTCCACCGGCGGGTGAGGCGCCTGACCCGCGCCTTCGGGGTCGCCGCGGGTGGCGCTGGCGGGCGCCCTCGCGGTGGCCCTGCTCACCGGCTCCCTCGACCGCGGCCTCAACCGCTTCGTCGCCGAGCACGGCCTGCTGGCGCGGGTCCGACCAGGAACCCGCCGGGACGCCTCGTCGTGGTTCCTCCTGGGAAACCTCTACCAGGAGTGGCAGCGGGAAGCCGACGCCGAGGCGGCCTACCAGGAGGTACTGCGACTGGAACGGGAACCCGAGGCCCTGAACAACCTGGCCTGGCTGTACGTGACGGCGCGTGCCCCCGGGATGTTCCGACCCGAACGGGCCCTGGCGCTGGCGGAGATGGCGGTCCGCCTGTCGCCCTCGCCCCACATCCTCGACACCCTGGCCGAGGCCCGCTGGCGCACCCGGGACCTCGCCGGCGCCCTCGCGCCATCGACGCGGCCCTCGCCCAGAACCCCCCGAACCCGGGGTACTATCTCGCCCAGAGGAGAAAGTTCGCCGCCCGCCGCGAGGCAGACCGATGACGACCGAGAACCCGGAACTCCTCCGAAGCCTGGAGCGCCTCGCCGGGGCCCTCGAGGCCCTCGGCCCGGCGGCGCAGAGGGGCGCCGCGGCCGTCCCCGGAGGGGCGTCGGCGTTCCTGTGGACCCCTGGGGGCTTCCGGGAGGTGCGCCGGCCGGCCGTGGTGGAACCCCGGCTCCTGATCGGCATCGAGCGGCAGAAGGCAGCCTTCTACGACAACGCCTCCGCGCTTCGTCGCCGGGCGGCCGAGCCACGACGTGCTCCTGTGGGGGGAGCGGGGCACCGGCAAAGTCCTCCCTGGTGCGCTCCCTGCCGGCGGCCCTGGCCGACGCGCCCCTCGCGCTCGTGGAGGTTCCGGAGGAGCGCATCCCGGACCTGCCGCGGATCCTCGACACGCTGGCGCCGGACCCGCGCCGCTGGGTGCTGTACTGGACGACCTCTCCTTCCGGGGGCCGGACGAGCGCTGCCGGGAGCTGAAGGTCCTCCTCGAGGGCGGGCTGGAGGCCCGGCCGGAGAACACCCTCGTCGTGGCCACCTCGAACCGGCGGCACCTGGTGCCCGAGTCGCTTTCCCGACGACGAGGAGATCCACCCGGGCGAGGCCGTCGCCGAGACGATGAGCCTGGCGGACCGCTTCGGGCTCTCCCTGGGATTCTACCCGTTCGACGAGCCGACCATACCTCGAGGCGGTCTCGCGCCATCTCGCGGAACTCGGCCTCCAGCCCCCCCCGGGCTGGGAGGGCGAGGCGGTCCGGTGGGCCATGGAGCGGGGCATCCGCTCGGGCCGGTCGGCGCTCCAGGCGGCCCGCACCATCGCCGGACGCCTCTGACGGCAACCCGGCCCGGGGGCGGCCGCGATCCCGCGAGCTTCCGGTCCTTTGGGCCTTGTGGTACACAGTTCGAACCACCCGTCGATCGGGGTCGGCCCCGCATCGGGAAGCGGAGAGTCGTGTCGCAGCGGTTCGCGCGGGAAAAGGAACAGATCCTCACCCAGTTCATCATCCACCACGAGGTGGGCGACGCGGACGTCGGCACCCTGGCGGACCGCCTCGACCTCGCCCTGGGCCGGGCCGACGAGCTGCACAAGGGCCAGAAGCGCAAGTCCGGCGAGGACTACATCTGGCACCCGGTCCGCACCGCGATGGAGGTGAGCCGCTTCGGGCGCATCGTGGACTGGGCGGCCGTCGAGGCGAGCCTGCTCCACGACACCCTGGAGGACACGACCTACACCTACCCGGAGCTCCGGGCCGAGTTCCCCGAGGCGGCCAATCTGGTCCTGGCCCTCACCAAGATCAAGGACAGCCGCGTCCACACCTACCAGAAGCTGTTCAGCTACGTGCTCCAGGACATCCGCGTCCTGCTGGTCAAGCTCGCCGACCGCCTCGACAACCTCGAGACGCTCGGCGTCTTCAAGCGGGACAAGCAGGTGCGCATCGCCCGCGAGAGCGCCGAGATGTACGCCAACATCTGCCGGCGCCTGTGCATGACCGACCTGGCGGAGCGACTGACGGAGAAGATCGGGCCGATCCTCACGCCGGAGCCCTTCGGCGCCTTCCGGAAGGCCCAGGCCGAGCTCAAGGATGGGTGGGCGCGGCCCCTGGAGGAACTGAGGGCCAAGCTCGCGGACGTCTTCCCCGGAGACCTGGGCGCCCGCGTCGAACTGCGCTGGAACCGCTTCCGCCCCGACGTGCCCCCGCTGCCCGAGAACCTCTTCACCGTCCGGATCGTCACCGAGACCAGCGAGGACGCCTATCGCGCCCTGGGCCGCGTGCACCTGGCGTTTCGCGCCCTGCCGGGGACCTTCACCGACACCGTCAGCGTGCCCCGCAAGAACGGCTTCCGAGCCCTCGAGACCCGGGTCTCCTACCAGAGCCGCATCGTCAGCTTCTACCTGGCCAGCCGCGCGGCGGACCGCTTCAACCGCCTGGGCCTGCTGTCGATGGACATCACCAGCCCCGAGTTCAACCTGGAGTACCTGGACGACCTGCGCGAGTTCCTGCAGAACGAGGACATGGACATCCAGGACTTCCTGCGCTTCCACCGCCCGGACGCCATCCAGGTGACGAGCCCCAAGGGTGACGTGTTCAGCCTCGAGGAAGGCGCCACCGCGCTGGACTTCGCCTTCGCGGTGCACGAGCAGCTCGGGCTGCGCGCCCTCGCCGCCAAGGTGAACAACGACGAGGTCGGCCTCGGCACCGTCCTGCGCCCGGGAGACCGGGTGGAGATCGTGGCCGCCCCGAACACGGTGGCCGACGACCGCTACCTGGCGTGGGCCCACACCCGCAAGGCGATCTACAGCCTGCGGCGCGCCATGAAGCGCCGGGAGGTGGAGCGTGCCGCCGCCACGGGCCGCCAGTGGGTGCTCGACGCGGCGCGGGCCCAGGGGATGGACGAGGACGCGGCCCTGGAACTGGGGAGGGCCCGGGCCCTGGCGCTCTCGGTCCCGGAAGAGGAGGTGTGGCGGCGGGTCTGCCTCGGGCAGGAGGACATCGGCGCCATCCTGGGCGTTCCCGCCGGGGGCGGGCGGCGCCTGCCCGGCACCGCGATCCTGTGGCGGTGGCGCAGCCGGGACGAGGGCCGCAGGAGGGTGCGCCGCTACGACTTCGACGACCCCCACATCCGCTTCTGTCCCCGCTGCACGCCCCTGGAAGGCGACGAGATCGAGGGGGTCCCCGGCGAGGACCGGCTCCTGGTGCACCGCCAGGGGTGCGAGTTGGCCGCGAAGCTGACCCAGCTGCCGCTGGCGTGGGACCGGGTGGAGAAGGGGAAGCCACGGGACGTGGGGATGGTGGAGCTCCAGGTCCAACTCGCCGACGGACCCGGCACGCTGTACTCCCTGCTCACGCCGTTCAAGGAGCTCGCCCTGGAGGTCCGCAACCTGCGGCTGCCCCACGCGGGAGAGCACACCCTGCACATCCAGTTCGAGGCGGGCAGCGACCGGGCCCTCAACCGGCTCCTGCGCGCCCTGCGCAAGAACGGGTTCGTCAGGGAGATCCGGGTGTTCCGCTCGGTCACGGGAGAGGGGGCGGGCGCTCCCGCCCCTCCCGCGAGGGCCCTCACCACCCCCAGGTGAGGTACTTGTGGATGGAGTCGGCGGCCGTGCGCCCGGCCCCCATCGCGAGGATCACGGTGGCCGAGCCGGTCACGATGTCCCCCCCGGCCCACACCCCCTGCTTCGAGGTCTTCCCGCTCTCCTCGTCGATCACGATGTAGCCCCACTTGTTGAGCCGCAGGCTCTCCGTCGACTGGGTCAGGAGGGGGTTGGCCCCGGCGCCCACCGAGATCACCGCGAGGTCGCAGGGCATCTCGAACTCCGATCCGTCGACCGCCACGGGCCGGCGGCGACCCGAGGCGTCGGGCTCTCCCAGTTCCATGCGGAGGCACTCCATGCCGACGAGCCTGCCTTTCTCGTCGCCGAGGAACCGGGTCGGGCTGGTGAGCAGGTGGAACTCGATGCCCTCCTCCTCCGCGTGGTGGATCTCGGCCGCGCGGGCCGGCATCTCCTCCCGGGACCGGCGGTAGACCACGCGGACGCTCTCCGCGCCCAACCGCATCGCGGTGCGGGCGGAATCCATCGCGACGTTGCCCGCGCCCAGGACCACCACGTTCCTCCCCCGGGGCACCGGCGTGTCGAACTCGGGGAAGCGGTAGGCCTTCATGAGGTTCACCCGGGTGAGGTACTCGTTGGCCGACAGGACCCCCACCAGGTTCTCCCCCGGCACGTCCAGGAACTTCGGGCAGGCCGGCACCCACGCCCACGAACACCGCGTCGAAGCCGTCGGCCAGCAGTTCGTCCACCGTCATCGAACTCCCGATGACGTTGTTGCAGCGCACGTCCGCCCCCAGCTTCCCCAGGAGCGCCACCTCGTGGAAGACGATCTCCTTGGGGAGCCGGAACTCGGGGATCCCGTACACGAGCACACCGCCCGGCTTGTGGAACGCCTCGAACACGGTGACCTGGTGGCCCTTGAGGACCAGGTCGCCCGCCACCGTGAGCCCGGAGGGACCCGAGCCCACCACCGCCACCCGCTTGCCCGTGGGCTGCGCCACCTCGGGCAACTCCGCCCCCCCGCCGGCCCGCGCGGCGTCGGCGGCGAACCGCTCCAGGTTGCCGACCGCGACCGGGGCGAACCCCCTTGCGCCCCACGACGCACAGGCCCTCGCACTGGATCTCCTGGGGGCACACCCGGCCGCACACCGCGGGCAGGCTGTTCTTCTCCCAGATCTTGCGGATCGCTCCGTTGAAGTCCCCGTCGCGGATGAGCCCGATGAACGCCGGGATGTCGACCTCCACGGGGCATCCCTTCACGCAGTTCGGGTTGCGGCACTGCAGGCAGCGGGCCGCTTCCTCCCGGGCCATCTCCGGCGTGTAGCCCAGGGGCACCTCGTCGAAGTTCCGCTTGCGGACCTCGGGCTCCTGTTCGGGCATACCGACCCGGGTCGGCTTCTCGGTCTTCGTCTCTTCTGCAGCCATGGGGGCTCTCCTCGGAAGGGGTGCCGAAGCGTCAGGCGCCGCGGGAGCCGGATGCGCCGATCCGACAACGGTGGTCCTGGAAGGTCTCCTGCTCCACGGCCGAATAGGCCTGCAGGCGCTTCATCAGTCCCTCGAAGTCCACCTCGTGCCCGTCGAACTCGGGCCCGTCCACGCACGCGAAGCGGTTCGCACCTCCGACCTGGACGCGGCAGCCCCCGCACATCCCGGTGCCGTCGATCATGATGGGGTTGAGGCTCACGAGCGTGTGGACGCCGTGCTCCTTGGTGAGCTGGCAGCAGAACTTCATCATCGGCACCGGGCCGATGGTCACGGCCAGCTTCACGTCGTTCGCCGCGAGCACCTTGCGCAGCACGTCGGTGACGAAGCCGTGGTGCCCGTAGGATCCGTCGTCGGTGCAGACGTGGAACTCGTCGGAGACCGCCCGCATCTGGTCTTCCAGGATGAGCAGGTCGCGGGTGCGGGCCCCGACGATCGTGATGACCCGGTTGCCGATCTGCTTCAGGCCCCGGGTGATGGGGTGGAGCACGGCGACGCCGGTGCCCCCGCCCACGCAGACCACGGTCCCGAGCTTCTCCAGGTGGGTGGGCCGGCCCAGGGGGCCGATCACGTCCTGGAACGCCTCGCCCACCGCGAGTTCCTTGAAGAGGGCCGTGGACTTCCCGACCACCTGGTAGATCACCGTCACGGTGCCGTTGCTCGGGTCCGTGTCGGCCATGGTCAGGGGGATGCGCTCTCCCGTCTCGCCCGCCTTGAGGATCACGAACTGGCCCGGCCTGGCCTTGCCGGCGATGCGCGGCGCAAAGATCTCGTTGAGCACCACGGTGCCGTTGGCCATCTCTTCTCGTCGCACGATGTTGAACATGGTCGCCTCCGGGGGCATGGGAGCGGGCGCAGCCGCTGCGGGGTCAGACGTGGTGGGACCCGAAGGCCTGGACCCACGTCTCCGTGAGCTTCTCCGTCCGGTGCCGGAGGCGCTGGGAGATCACCATCACCAGCCGGCTCATGAAGTGGTACCCGAGTTGCGGGTTGCGCTCGAACAGGTCCAGCAGGGCCTGCCCTGGAACCGAGAACACCTCGCAGGGCCGGCGACAGCGCGCGGTGGCGGTGAGCGTCGCCGGCGGGTTGAGCAGCGAGGACCACCCCACCACGTCTCCGCTCCGGAGCACGTCCACCACGATGGGGCGCTCGAGGATCTCGTGCTCCACCGTCAGGGCCTCCTCGTAGTCGATGGAGGTCTTGAGGATCTTCTCGGTGACCCGGAGCACGAGGTCGGCCTCTCCGGCCAGAAGGCCGTAGAGGTGGGTCGCCGGCGCGTCCTGCACGAGGATCTCCTCCCCTGCGCCGAACTCCCGGACCGTGCACAGGGACGCGATCGCCCCCCGCTGCTCCGGGGTCAGCGAGGAGAACACTCCGAACCCGGCCAGCCGGTCGCCTTCCAACATGGGCTGCTCCTTCCCTTCGGGTTGAGGTGGCGCCATGCTATGCGCATCCGCAGGATCGGGCAAGGGTCTTTTAGCCAAAGTAAATTGACTTCATTATGGCTAAACGACATCCCCGACGGAGGCTGGGACGAAACACCCCCGCTGGGGTATGGTGTCGGCGGGAGGCGGGGCACGGCGATGCGCGAGCACGGGCAGGGCGAGACCCGGGGGGCGGGGGAAACCGACCCGGAACACTGGGTGAGGGACCACGGGGACATGCTGTTCCGCTACGCGCTCCTGCGCGTGGGCGACCGCGAGACGGCCCGGGACCTCGTCCAGGAGGCCCTGCTCGCCGGGCTCCAGGCCCGCGGGCGGTTCGCCGGGCGTGCCAAGGTCGGGACGTGGCTGGTGGCCATCCTCCGAAACAAGATCGCGGACCACTTCCGAGCCAGGGCCCGGGAACACCCGGCACCGGAGCCGGACCTGGAGGCGGCGTTCTTCCGGGAGGACGGGGCCTGGAGGGAGCCGCCCGAGCCCTGGGCCCCGGACCCCGGTGAAGCCCTCGGCCGCCGGCAGTTCTGGCAGGTACTGAAGGCTTGCCTCGCCACCCTCTCCCCCCGCCACGCGAGCGCGTTCGTGCTGCGCGAGCTCGAAGGCATGGGCACGCAGGAACTGTGCGAGGCACTGGAGGCGACGCCCGGCAACGCGTGGGTCATCCTCCACAGGGCCCGCCTCGCGCTCCGGCGCTGCCTGGCGCGCAGCGGCTTCGCCGCCGCGCAGGAGGAAGGCTGATGCTGACCTGTCGGGAGACGGCGCGGCTGGTCTCGAAGGGCCTCGACACCCGCCTCACGCTGCGGGAGCGCTGGCAGGTCCGCCTCCACCTGCGGCTGTGCGAAGCCTGCCGGAGCTACCGAGCCCAGCTCCGGCGGCTCCGGTCGCTCCTGCGCCGCGGCCTTGGAGCCTGGCAGGCGCTGACGAGCGAAGCGCTGACCCCCGAGGAGCGCGACGCCCTGGAGCGGACCGTCAGCGCGGCGGGCTCCACCCCCCGCTAGTCCCCCGGGCCGGAGGCGGCCGGGACCGAGACGACCTCCACGGGGCCGTACCGCGCCCAGGCGGGGTCCCCGGCCTCCACGGCACCCACCACCACCGTCACCGTCGGGGCTCCGCCGAAGTGCCGGGCCGTCGCCCCGCTCGCCTCCGCCACCCCCACACCGCCGATCTCCGAGAGGTAGCGGCCCGGCAGGTCGGGGGGGAGGCCGTCCAACTCGAGGGAGAGCCGCTCCCGCACCATGCTGGCCGGGTCCTCGTAGCGGAAGACGTGGCGGTTCACCAGGGCCTCCTTCGCCCGCTCCACCTCCTCCGCTCCCAGGCCCGTCCTCCCGGCCTCCTCGGGGATCGAGCGCAGCAGCCCGAGCACCTCGGCCGCGGTGTCGCTCCGCGTGGCGGCCGTGACGCCCAGGACTCCGAACCGCGGCAGCGCCTGGTAGAAGCTCCCGACGCCGTAGGCCAGGCCGCGGTTGGAGCGGACCTCCCGCACGAGGCGGGACTGGAACCCGCCGCTGCCCAGCACGTGGTCCGCCACCTCGAGCGGGGCGAAGTCGGCTTCGGTGCGGCCGGGGCCGAGCCGGGCCCAGAGCACGGTGGTCTGCGGGATGGCCCGGGGCACCAGGATCGTCACCGGGGCGGGCGGGCGGGGAGGCTCGATCTCGTCGAAGCCCCTCCCGGCGGAGGGGAGTCGTCCGAGCCGCGCCTCGATGGCCTCGAGAAGCCTCTCCCGGTCGAAGTCCCCGGCGACGCCCGCCACCCACTCGCCCTCCCGGACCACCCGGTCCCACAGGGAGACCACGTCCTCCCGGGTCACCCGGCCGGCCGTCTCCGGGGTCGGGACCACACCCCGGGGATGGCCCCGGTAGAGCGCACGCCGCATTTCGCGGAAGGCCAGCCCCGAGGGGTCGTCGACCTCGCGCCGCAGGCGCTCGGAAACCTGGCCCACCGCCCACCGGACCCGCTCTTCCCGAAACGCCGGGCGGAAGAGCAGATCGGCGAGCAGATCGAGGCCCTCCTCCAGGTCGCCGGGAAGGGCCGACAGGGTCGCCCAGCCCGCGTCCCGGCCCAGGCCCAGGGAGAGCTCGATGGCCCGGCCTTCCAGCTCTTCGTCGAAGGCCTCCGGCGACCTCTCCCCGGCCCCGCCCGTCCGCCACGCCAGGGCGGTC
Source organism: uncultured delta proteobacterium (assembly GCA_963707045.1). Lineage (GTDB taxonomy): Bacteria > Desulfobacterota > Deferrisomatia > Deferrisomatales > JACRMM01 > CAZGRT01. The sequence continues at coordinate 13,968 of CAVPOV010000022.1, read as the reverse complement.
ACGTCGGCCAGCCCCGCCTTCTCCGGCGGGTCGTAGAGGCTCCCTCCTCGAAACGCCAGGTAGACCCGCACCAGCGGCACCGTCCGGTCCTCCAGCAGGAACACCTTCACGCCCCCCGCGAGCCCGGCCTGCTCCAGGGCCGGCGGATCGAAGCGCACGGGGGGGAACGTCGCCGTCCGCGGGTCCGGCCCCCGGACGGCGGCGCAGGCCAGGCACGAGAGGGCCACCCCGGCCAGCCCGGCGCGGCGCAGCCTCACGAACCTCCTCCCCGGGGGCGCAGCACCGCCACCGTCCGGTTCGCGGGGGTGAAGTAGGCCCTCGCGACCTCGGCGACCTCCTCCGGCGTCACGGTGGCGAGGACCGAAGCGTGCCGCTCGAGGTAGCGCCAGTCCCCGGCCACGGCCTGGAAGTACGCCAACTGGCCGGCCAGGCCCGCGTTGGACAGGAGGGCCCGCACGCGCGCGGCCTCGAGGCGCCGAACCACCTTGGCGAGTTCCCCGGGGTCGGGAGGCTCCTCGCCGAGCCGCCGCAGCTGCTCCTCCACGGCGGCTTCCACCTCTTCCGGCGCCACGCCCTCCACCGGAGTCGCGAACACGACGAAGAGGTTGGGGTATCGGGAACCGGGGATGCTCGCGGCCACGCTCACCGACGACGCCAGCCGCCTCCGGTCGACGAGTTCCCGCACGAGGCGCGACGAACGGCCGTCGCTCAGGACGGCGTCGATCACGTCGAAGACGTAGTCGTGCCGGTGCGGCAGGGTGGGCTTGTGGTACGCGACGATCAGTCGGGGCTCCGCGTCGAAGAGGACCTCGACCCGCTTCGGCCCCTTCTGGGGTGGCTCCGCCGTGGGCTCGCGGGGCTCGCCGCCGCGGGGGGGATCGGCCCGAAGTACCGCTCCATCAGCGCGAAGAACGAGTCGGGCTCCACGTCGCCCACGGCGGCCACGACGCAGTTGTCGGGCCCGTAGTGCCGCTCGTAGAAGGCGCGGGTCTCCGCGATGTCGAGGGTCTCCAGGTCCGAGGGCCAGCCGATGATCGGATCGCGGTAGGGGTGGGCGGCGAAGGCGGTGGACAGGAACGCCTCGTAGAGCACCCCCGCCGGGTCCGCCCCGAAGCGCTGGGCCCTCTCCTCGAGCACGACCTCCCGTTCGAGGTAGTACTCGCGAAGCACCGGGTCGCGCATCCGCTCCGACTCGATCCGCGCCCAGAGCTCCACTCGGTTCGACGGCAGCCTGACGGTGTAGCTCGTCAGGTCGGCGCTGGTGGACGCGTTGAACCCGACCGCGCCCTGCCGCGCGTACAGCCCGTCGATCTCGTCCTTCACGACCAGGGGCCTGTGGGCCTCCTGCAGTTCCCCGAGCCTGCGGCGCAGCGCCTCCACCCGCTCCGGGTCGGAGCGCGCCCCCTTCCGGCGCTCTTGGTCCAGGGCCCGTCCGGCGGCCTCGATGGCCTCGAGGACCTCGCGCTCGCGGCCCCAGTCGACCGTGCCCAGCGTGCGGGTGCCCTTGAAGAGCATGTGCTCGAGGAGGTGCGCCACCCCGGTGCCGCCCGCCGGCTCGTCCACCCCCCCCACCCGGAAGGTCATCTGGAGGCTCACGGTCGGGGAGGAGGGCCGGGGCAGCACGAGCACGGTGAGCCCGTTGGCGAGACGCTGCTCCGCCACCAGGCCCTCCAGGCTGCCGGAGGAGGCGGCGGCCCCGCCCGTCCAGAGCAGGAGCCACGCGAACGCCGCCGCGAGCAGGGGTCTTCTCGAGAGCACGGGCACCTCCTTGGAAACCAAGCGACGGCCCATGGTACGGGACGGCCGCCCGGGGGGCAACACGGCGCGGCACACACGGGCCGGCGTGCCCTTGGGCTCCTGGAAGCCCCGAGGACACCCGTGCTACCCTCCGGCGCGGACCGGACCACTGCCGAGAGAGGCGCTCCATGCCCGAAGACCGCCCCACGCCCCCCACCGCCGTCCTGCTCGCCCCCCTCCGCCGGGAGGTCGACGAGGTGCTCTCCCTGCAGGGGCGGGAGCGCGAGGCGCGCCTGATGGCGTCGGGAAACCTGGGGGCGCTGGTCGCGCTCATGCCCGCCGAGGAGTTCTACTTCACGCTGAAGGGGCTCGACCCCGACAACGTGCCGGCCGTGCTCGCCCACGCCCGGACCGAGCAGCTGGAGTTCGCGCTCGACCTGGAGCTGTGGCGGAAGGACCGCCTGCGCCCCGACCGGGTCCTTCCCTGGCTGGAGCGCTTCGAGACCTGCGGGAGCGAGGCGCTCGAACGCTGGCTGCGCCACCTCGACCTCTCCACGTGGACGCTCCTGCTCGGCCAGGTGGCCCGGGTCCGCATGGGCGACGGGGAGGACGACGACCCGCTCCAGGACACCCCGGGGCGGGCACCCTTCACGCTGGAGGGGCGCTACTACCTGTCGGCGAGCGCGGAGGCGGAGCCCGCGGTCCGGTCCATCCTCGCCGCGGCGGCGCGCTCCGCCCCGGCCCTCTACGCGCGGCTCGTGGAAGCCCTGCTGCGCGACGTGGACTCGGAACTGGAGGAGGCGTGCTTCCAGGACCGCCAGAACCGCCTCACCGCCCGGGGGTTCCCGCCCCGTGGGGAGGCCCTGGAGGTGTACCAGCCCCTCCCGGTCCGCACCCCCGAGGAGCTTCCCCTCCGGCCCGACCGGGACCCGACCCTCGCCCGAGACGAGAACGCGGTGCCCCCCCGCTACCCGCTGGCCGCGGCGGGGAGCACGCCCGACTTCCTGCACCGGGCCCTGGGGCTCGTGGAGCCGGGCGACCGGCTCGACGCCCTGTGGTCGGAGATCGCGTACCTGACGAACAAGGTGGCCGTGGCGGACGCGCTGGACCTGGACCGGCTCGGGTCCTTCCGCACCGCCCTGCGAAAGGTGGCCGCGTACGTCTCCATCGGCCTGGAGGCGCTGTGCGGCACGGACGAGCGCCTGGCCGCGCGGCTCCTGGAACGGCACTGGCTGCAGCACCTATTCCGCGTGGGCTGGACGCCCATTCACGCGGCGCGGACGGGGGCGCGGCGGATGTTCCAGAAGGAGTGGCCCCAGGGGCACAAGGAAAGGCTCCTCTTCCTCGACCCGCCCCTCCCGGAGACCCTCGAGGGCCTGCTTCGGCCCTACCCCCTCCACTGGGCCGGCGCGGACGAAGTGCCCCCGTACCGTTTGTTCCGCACCCTGACCGAGGTGCGCCGGGCCGAGCGCGACGTGGCCAAGGCGGCGTTCCTCGGCCGCTTCCTGCTCCAGGTCGTGGAGGTCCGCCTGCGCGACATCCGGGGCGCCGCCGTCGAGGTCGACACCGACAACCTCCGCGGCAGCACGGTCTTCCTCACCGCCCTGGCCAACTCCGCGCTGGAGCGGGGCTTCCGGTTCGCGCCGGTGGACCGCGACCGCGTCCGCGACGCGCTGGCGCGGCTGTGGATCACGGACCGGCCCCCCCGGAGAGTCCGGCCGGAGTTCCGCGACACGGCGGTGGAGTGGGCCCGCCAGGCCGTCGGGCTCACCCCCGAGGAGGAAGGGTTCCTGGGGGAGTTCGTGGGGGACTGCTTCGCGCTGCTCGAGGAACAGTTCGGCCACCTGCCGGAGGGCGAGGTCCCGGACCCCCGGTTCCTCCAGGGCATCTGGCTGGCGTGACGCGCCGCCCGCCTCAGGGTGACGGACTCAGCGGCCAGAACACCGGGAGCAGGGCCACGGTGGCCGCGAAGAGGAGCACCGCCAGCGGAACGCCCACGCGCAGGTAGTCGCGGAAGCCGTACCCCCCGGGCCCCATGACCAGCACGTTGACGGGGTGCCCCAGCGGCGTGGGGAACGCCATCGACGACCCCAGCACTGCCGCCATGGCCACGGCACGCGGGTCCACCCCCAACCGCTGCGAAGCCAGCACCGCCACCGGCGCGACCACCGCGGCCGCCGCTGTCCCGCCCATGGCGTGGGTCAGGCCGGCCGACACCAGGAAGACGGCCCCGACCAGGACCACCGGACCGAATCCCCCGAGGGCGGCCACCAGGGCACCCGACAGCGCCTCGGCGCTCCCGCTCTGCACCAGCGCCGTGCTCGCCGGCAGCATCCCGGCCACCAGGAACACGGTCCGCCACTCCACGCTCTGGTAGGCCTGGTCCAGGGGAAGGACCCGGCTCAGGACCATGAGGAGGGCTCCGGCCACCAGCACGAGGGACGTCGGCACGGCCGGCATCGCGGCCACGGCCACGGTCGCCGCCAGGATCCACGCGGCGCGCCACTCGCGGGCGGGGGTCCGCGGCAGGGCCGCCCCGGCGTCCAGGACGATCAGGTCCGGCTCCTCCCGCAGCACGTCGAGCCTCCCCCGCGGCCCCTGGAGCAGGAGGGCATCGCCGAAGCGGAGCTCCAGGTCCCGCAGTCCGGTGCGGGTCGGCTTGCCGGCCCGCCACAGCGCCAGGGCCGTCATCCCGTACTTCTCGCGGAAGTGCGACGTGGCGAGGGTCTCGCCGATCAGCCGGGATCGCGGCGAGAGCACGGCCTCGACGACCGCGACCGACTCGGACTCCAGGCCCCGCTCCTCCCCGGCTTCCTCTCCCACCGCCTGGAGGCACGCTTCGTCCGCCATGGCGTCGAAGTCCTCCCGCCTGCCCTCCAGCAGCAGGTCGTCGCCCGCGCGGATCGCGGTGTCGGGCGCCGGCGAAAGAATCGTGGTTCCGGGGCGGCGCACCGCCAGCACCGACGCTCCGCAGGTCTCCCGGAACGCGCACTGCGCGAGCGACCTCCCCGCCAGGGGGGAGGCCGACCCGACTCGAGCCCAGAAGAGCCTCTCCCCGAGGCGGTACACCTGGAGCAGGTCCGCCTGGGACGCCCGCACGTCGTCCGCCGGAGAGGTCCGCGGCAGGCGGCCCGCCCCCCACACGCACATGTACCCGATCCCCAGGACCACGAGGGGGAGACCCATCGGCAGGAAGTCCAGGATGCCGAAGGGCCGATGGCCCGACTCCTTGAGCACCCCGCTCACCAGCAGATTGGTCGTGGTGAGCAGCGTCGCCATCCCCCCGAGCACGGTCGAGAAGGCCAGGGGCATGAGGAGCCGGGAGAGCGACACCTTGGCGCGGCGGCCGGCGGTGGAGACGGCGGGCAGCAGGATCGACGCAGCGGCCGTGTTGTTCATGAAGAGCGACATCACGGCGCCCGCCGCCATCGTCACCGCGACGAGACGCCGCTCCCCCGTGCCGGCGAGACGCAGGAGCCAGGCTCCGAGCCGGTCGGTGATCCCCGTCACCCGAACCCCCTCCGCGAGCACGAAGACGGCCACCACCACCGCCACGGTCGGGCTCCCGAACCCCCCGAGAGCCTGGGCCGGCGTGAGCACCCCGCTCAGCCCCAGCGTCGCAGCCACCAGCAGGGCGACGAGGTCGGGCCGGATCCGCTCCGTCACGAAGAGGACGGCGGCGACCGCGAGAACCACGAGGGTGACAACGGCGTCGACGGTCATGGTCGTGCCAGTGTGGAGGAACCCGCCGAACCCGACAAGGAGGATTCCCGAACCCTGCTCCCAAGGTTCCGCACCTACCCGGAGGCCGCGACGTCCGCACAAACCAGGTGTTGGACCGTGTCATAAACCTCGCCGCCGACGGGTTCTCGGGACTTTGATTGATGAGACGGGTTCTTGAGAGTGGCCGGTCGCGGGTTCCCGGGAAGGCAGGCCGGAGTGCCGGGAATCGGGGGTTTTACGGGACACAACCCACCACCGGCGGCGAGCAAAGGACGAGCGTAGGACAAACGCTGCGAGAAGAGGACGCCGCCGAGACGAGCGGGCACAACATAAGACGATTCTAATTTGACCGAGACTCGTTCCGATCACTAGAATCTACTGCGAAAAGCCCTGGTAGGAGGATTCTTGTCCGTATCTCGATCCCTCTGGTGCGCAAGATCGCTGGCCGTGTGCTTGGCTGTGGCGTTCGCCTGGTACGTGGCGGCCCCTCATTGCGCGGAGGGCCAAGCCGGGAGCGTCTCCTACGCTCTTTCCTTGCACACCCCCGGTTGCTGCGACCACGGGCCGGCCGAGTCGGATCACGACCACGACGCCTGCCTGTGCCCCTGTTCTCAAGTACCCGCCGTGCGTACAACTTCCCACCTATCCCCCGCGGGCGCCCCCGACGTCCTGACGATGGCGACTACCGCGCGACCGGAATCCACTCCGAGCCAGATCCCCGATCCCGTCCCCATCTTCGGCTAGTTCTCCCCCCGCAATCCTCCACATAAGCGGTCTCCTGGTCGTTCCGCCGGCCGTGCGCTGGCGGCTATCCGGTCCCGACGCGGTCTGCCGCCGCCACCACGCGGCATGAATCCGCCGGAAGCGGGTCGATGTACGCGACCGGCGGCCTCCACCCATTTCCCGTACCGGCCCTCGGAAGCGGCGACTGCGGTCACTTCATACGCCGGGCAACTCGCCCTCACTGGGAGGAGCAGGATGAAACCACGATCACTTTCATGGCTCGCCCCCGGCCTGATCCTGGCCTTCGCCAGCCTCGCGGGAGCTGCCGACGAATGGACCCTGGACGAGGTCATCTCTCGGGTCTTGAAGGAAAACCCCGGTCTGGAGGCTGCGTCGGCCGAGGTGACGGCCCGCGACGGGGCGACCCTCCAGGCTGGCCTGCGCGCGAATCCCGAGGTTTCGCTCGAGGTCGAGGAATTGGGAGCCGCCGGAGGCAGCCACGCCATCGAGACCACCCTGTCCCTGGAGCAATCCCTGGAGTTGGGTGGCAAGCGAGGCAAGAGACGTCACGCCGCCGCCCTCGAGGCGGACCTTGCCCGGTGGGACCAGGCCACCGCCCGGCAGGACCTCCTGGCCGAGGTGCGCGCCGCCTTCTTCGCGACCCTGGCGGCCCAGGAGCGGCTCGCCCAGGCAGAGGCCCTGGCCGGGCTGACCGAGCGCGGCTTCCGAGCGGTGGAGGAGCGGGTGGACGCGGGCAAGGTCTCTCCCATCGAGAAGACCCAGGCCCGGATCGCCGTCGCCTCGGCCCGGATCGAGTTCGGGCGCGCCCAGTCCCAGTGGGAGGGGGCGCGAAGGCGCCTCGCCGCGCTGTGGGGCGGGACTGCGGGCGAGGTGGGAGCCGTCACGGGCTTCCTGGCCGCCGATACCCCCCTCCCGACCGAGGCGGAGTTCGAAGCGCTCCTGCCCGGCAACCCCGACCTGGCCCGGTGGGAGGCTGAGATTGCTCAGAAGAAGGCGGGCTTGGAGGCGGCTCGATCCCTCGCCGTGCCCGACCTCACCCTCTTGGCCGGGCTGCGCTCGATCGGAGGCGGGGACGAAGTCACCGGCCTCGTCGGAGTCGCCATGCCCCTCCCCCTTTTCGACCGGAACCAGGGCGGGGTGGGAGAGGCGAGGGCCAGCCTCGAAAAGGCCCGGGCCGAGGCCCGCGGGGCGCTCCTCCGACTCCGGGCCGAGCTTGCTACCGCCTACCAGGAGGCGGAAACCGCCCGGGCCGAGGCGCGGTCTCTGGCCGAGGGGGTCCTGCCTGACGCGGGCGCCGCCTTCGAGGCGGTGCGGGAGGGGTACCGGCTCGGCAAGTTCGACCTCCAGCGCCTGCTGGACCTCCAGCGCACCGTGGTGGAGGCCCGCACCCAACTCCTGGACACCCAGGAGGCTTTTCGCCTGGCCGAGACCCGCCTCGCCCGACTGACGGGCAGGCTGGCTTCCAACAACTCCGACGCCCTCCGGGGCGCCGAGGCCCGATAGAGGAGACCTAGCCATGAGCCGGAAGATCGGAATCGCCGCTGCCTGTTTTCTCGCCGCCCTCGCCTGGGCGTCCCCCTCGCTTTCCGCCCAGGACGAACACGGCCCGAAGGGTGCGGAGCACCACGAGGAGCACGGGGAAGAGCACGAGGACGGGGACCACGAGGAGGAGCACGGCGAGGAACACGGGGAGCACGACGAGCACGAGGGCGAGGGCCGGGTCCGCCTGGACGCCCACGAACTCGAAGAACTGGGAGTGGTCGTGAAGGCGGTCGTTCCCGGCAAGCTCGGCCTCGCTCTCAAGGTCCCCGGGAAGGTCGCCATGCCCACCGACCGGATCGCCCACGTCGTGCCCCGGGTGCGGGGCTACGCCCGCGAGGTGCGGGTGGGGCTCGGGGACCGGGTGAAGGAGGGCCAGGTGATGGTCGTGCTGGAGAGCCCGGAGTTGGGGGAGTCCAAGGTGGCCTTCCTCTCCGCCGTGCAGGAGAGCCAACTCGCCCGCACGGATCTCGAGCGCGCCCAGGCGGTCCACGACAGCGTGGAGCAGATCCTCGGGCTCCTCGAGCGCTCGCCGACCCTGGAGGACCTGGAGGCCCTCAACGGCTCCCAGGCCGGAGAGTATCGAAGCCGCCTGGTCTCGGCCTACTCGGAGCGGACCTTCGCCCAACAGACCTACCAGCGGGAGAAGGCCCTCTTCGACAAGCAGATCTCGAGCCAGGAGGAGTTCCTGGGGGCACAGAACGCCCTCAAGAAGGCCCGGGCCGAGTACGCCTCGGCCCGGGACGAGGCGGCCTTCCAGACCCGCAAGGCACTACTCGAGGCCCGCCGAGCCGCCGATGTAGCGCGCCTGGGGCTGCGGGCGGCCGAACGCAAGCTTCACGTGCTGGGCCTAGACGAGGCGGCGGTGGCGCGGCTGGCCCGCGACGAGGAGCCTGAGGAGCACTTGGCCTGGTACGAGCTCAAGGCCCCGTTCGCGGGGCAGGTGATCGAGCAGCATGTCACACGAGGCGAACTCCTAACCGACGAAACCGACGCCTACGTCGTGGTCGATCTCGCCACGGTATGGGTGGATCTGAGCGTCTACCCCAAGGACGTGGGCCGGGTCCGCGCCGGGCTGCGGGCCATCGTCTCCACCGGCGACGGGCTCGCCGCGGAGGGGAAGATCACCTACGTCGCCCCCGCGGTGGACCCCGAAACCCGTGCCGGGCTCGCCCGGGTGAGCCTCCCCAACCCCAAAGGCGAGTGGAGACCCGGGATGTTCGTCAACGGCGAGGTGGTGACGGAGGAGGCCGACGTGGCCGTGCTCGTGCCCCGGACCGCGCTCCTCAACGTCGAGGGTCGCACCGTGGTCTTCGTCCGGGAGGGGGACGGTTTCGAGGCCCGCCCCGTCACCGTGGGGCGCGGGAACGAACTGCGCGCCGAGATCACCGCCGGGCTCGCAGGCCGGGGAGGCCTACGTGGCCGAGGGCGCGCTTCGGCCTCAAGGCCCACCTGGCCAAGGGCAGCTTCGGCGACGGCCACAACCACTAGGGACTGGAGAGGAGACCGACCATGGAGAAACTCATCCAGTTCACCCTGCGCAGCCGCCTGCTGATGGTCGTCCTCGGCGCGCCCTGGTGATGCGGCGCGGGGTCCTGAGCTACCGGCCCTGCCGGTGGACGCCTTCCCCGACGTGACCCCGGCCCTGGTGCAGGTCTTCGCCGAAACCGAGGGCCTGGCGCCCGAGGAGGTGGAGAAGTTCGTCACCTACCCGATCGAGGCGGCCATGAACGGCCTGCCGGACCTGAAGGAGATCCGCTCGGTCTCGAACTTCGGGCTGTCGGTGGTCAACATCTACTTCGAGGACGGCACCGACATCTACTTCGCCCGGCAGCTCGTCAACGAGCGGCTGCAGGATGGCCCGGGAGCAGATCCCCGAGGGCTTCGGCGAGCCGGAGATGGGCCCGATCACCACGGGCCTGGGGCAGATCCTGTTCTACTTCGTGGAGGACGAGACCGGGAAGCGCAGCCCCGAGGAGATGCGCGACGATCCAGGACTGGCTGATCAAGTTCAACCTGCAGACCGTGCCCGGGGTGACCGAGGTCCTCTCCCTCGGGCGGCGAGGTCAAGCAGTTCCAGGTGCGCGTGCGGCCCATGGATCTGCTGCGCTACGACCTTGCCCTCGCACGACGTGGTGGAGGCGCTGCAGGCCAACAACGCCAACGTCGGCGCCCAGTTCATCGTGAAGAACGAGGAGGAGTACATCGTCCGCTCGGTGGGCCTGGCCGAGGACATCGCGGACCTGGAGCAGATCGTGGTCAAGTCCGTGGCGGGCACGCCGGTCTACCTCGAGCCAGGTGGCCGACGTGGAGATCGGCGGCGAGATCCGCCGGGGCCTGGCCACCATGAACGGCAAGGGCGAGACCGTCGTCGGCATGGTCCTCAAGCTGATCGGCACCAACACCTCCACAGGTCATCGCCGACGTCAAGGCGCGGCTGGCCGAGATCAACAAGGTGCTGCCCGCCGGGCGTGCGGGTGGTGCCCTACTACGACCAGGCGACCCTGGTGGCCAAGTGCGTGGCCACGGTCACCGACGCCCTGGTCCAGGGCATCGTGCTGGTGGCCCTGGTGCTGCTCCTCTTCATGGGCGGGCTACGGCCGAGCGCGGTGGTGGCGCTCTCGATCCCCTTCTCGATCCTCTTCGCCTTCATCGCGATGAAGGTCCTTCGGGATCTCGCGCCAACCTCATGTCCCTGGGCGGGCTGGCCATCGCCATCGGCATGATGGTGGACGGCACCATCGTCATGGTGGAGAACGTGGACCGCATGCTGCGGCGAGGCCGACCCGGACGAGCCCCGGGTCCACGTGGTGGCCCGGGCCTGCGCCGAGGTGGGCCGGCCGATCCTTTTCGCGATCTCGATCATCATCATTGGTCTTCCTGCCGCTGTTCACCCTGCAGGGGGTCGAGGGCAAGACCTTCCGCCCCTGGCCTAGACCGTGTCCCTGGCCATGGCTGGGTCGCTGCTCTTCGCGCTCCTGCTGGCGCCGGTGGCGGCGCACCTGCTGATGCGCCGGCCCGAAGGGCGAGGGCGAAGGAGAGCCTCGGTGGTGCGGTGTGCTGCTGCTGCCGTACCGGCCCCTCGTGTCGCCTCTTCGTGCGCTTCCGGCTGGCGGCCGTGGTCCTGGCGCTCGCTCATGGTCGGGGCCGGCGCCTGGGTGCTCCCGCAGCTCGGCTCGGAGTTCGTGCCGCGCCTGAACGAGGGCGACCTCCTGGTTCGGGCCACCATGGCCCCGTCCATCTCGCTGGAGGAGGCGCGGGACACCATGCTGCGCTTCGAGCGGCGGCTGATGGCGCAGTTCCCCGAGGTGACCCGGGTCGTGACCCGCGTGGGCCGGGGCGAGGTGGGCGCCCACGCCGACCCGGTGAACACGCGCCGAGGTCTTCGTCGCGCTCAAGCCCGCAGGAGCGAGTGGACGACGGCCAAGACCCCGGACGAGCTCTACGCGTCGATGGGCGAGGCCTTCGAGAGCTTCCCCGGCACCCAGTTCAACTTCACCCAGCCGATCGCGGCGGCGGTCGACGAACTGCTCACCGGCACCAAGGCCGAGCTGGCGGTCAAGATCTTCGGGCCGGACATGGAGGTCCTGAAGGAGAAGTCGGCCGGGTGTGGAGGCCGTCATCCGGGAGGTGCCCGGCGCCGCGGACGTGCAGCGGGACCAGGTGACCGGCACGCCCCAGCTGCGGCATCACCATCGACCGGGAGGCCATCGCCCGCTACGGCATCAACGTGGCCGAGGTGCAGGAGGTGATCGCGCGCGGCGGTGGGGGGCGAGGAGGCCGGCCAGATCTTCGAGGGCGTGGCCCGCTTCGACATCGTGGTGCGCTACGCCGAGGCCGACCGCGACACCGCCGGAGGCCATCGGCCGCATCCTGATCCCGACCCCCGGGGGGCTCGGTGCCCCTGCGGGACCTCGGCCGCGATCGAAGAGATCGTCGGGCCCCGCCAGATCACCCGGGAGAACAACCAGCGCTTCATCACCGTGCAGTGCAACGTGCGCGGGCCGCGACATCGGCTCCTTCGTGGCCGACGGCCCAGGCGGCCATCGCCCAGGAGGTGGAGCTCCCGCCCGGCTACCTGGTGGAGTGGGGCGGCCAGTTCGAGCTCCAGCAGGAGGCCAACAAGCGCCTCGCCCTGGTCGTCCCGATCACGCTGCTCGTCGTGTTCCTGCTGCTGTTCTCGAGCTTCAACTCGCTGAAGAGCTCGCTCCTGATCGTGCTCAACATCCCGCTGGCCCTGGTGGGCGGGGTCGTGGCCCTCTGGCTGACCGGTCAGAACCTCTCGGTGCCGGCCTCGGTGGGCTTCATCGCGCTGTTCGGCATCGCGCTGCAGAACGGCATGGTGCTCGTCACAGTACCTGAACCAGCTGCTCCGGGACGGAGTACCCCTGGCCGAGGCCTGCGTCGAGGGCGCCTGCGTGCGGCTGCGGCCGGTGCTCATGACCGCCCTCACCACGGTCCTGGGCCTGGCTCCACTGCTCGCCTCGACCGGGACGGGGAGCGAGGTGCAGCGGCCGCTGGCCACCGTGGTGGTCGGCGGTCTCGTGACGTCCACGATGCTCACCCTGCTGGTGCTCCCGGCCCTCTACAAGTGGTTCGCCATCGACCCCAACCGCCCGGTCCAGGCCCTGTGAGGAGCTTCCATGAAAGAGATCAAGGCGTACATCCAGAAGCGCAAGCTCGCCGCTGTGACCCTGGCCCTGCACAAGATCGAGGGGCTGACCGGTCTGAGCGTCACCGACGTCCGGGGCTTCGGGCGCGGGCGGGCCAAAGACCAGCCACATCGGGTGGTGGACGACCTGATCGACTACGTGACCGGCGTAAAGCTCGAGATCGTCTGCCGGGACGAGCTAGTGGACGAAGTAATCTGCACCATCGAGCAGACCGCGCACACCGGTCTCAAGGGTGACGGCAAGATCTACGTATTGAACGTGGAGGAAGCCGTCCGGGTCAGTACGGGAGAGCGCGGCGAGCCCGCGGTCTGACGGAAACGAGTCAGGTCACAACCCGCCAAGGTGTCGTTCCTCGAGGTCGTGGGTGCGCTGCCATCGCGCCCGGACGGGTTCAGCGGGGAAGGACGGAAGTGCCCCGTGTGGCCTGAGCGGCGTAGGGACGGATCCAACCCCGTGTGACAAGACATCCACTGTTGACGGGATACGTTTTCCGACACACGACAGGCGACCTCGACCATGGGGTCGCCTTCGTCGGTGGCTTCTTGAGGGGTCGAAACGGACGAAATAGGCCCTGATCGGCGCAGTCCGAAGAAACGGACGAGTTCATGCGACTGGCCCCCGCTGAGGATCTCTTCTTTGCCCGGAGACTCGGGGATAGTTGGCTGCCGGGGCAGGTACTGCAGGAACCCGCTAGAACCAGTCAGCCACCGTGAGCCCGTCGACTCGACCGAACTCGGCCACGTTATGGGACACCAGGACCGCTCCATGGGCTAACGCCGTGCCCGCGATCAGGGTATCCAAGGGGCCGATGGGCCTACCCCGCTGCTCCAGACGTGCGCGAATTTCAGCGGCAGCCTCAGCACTCGCTCGGTCGAAGGGCAGGATGGCGACCGCCTCGGCGAAATCGTCGAGTTGACGCCGACGTGCCGTGGCCTCCCGGGTCTTTCGCACGCCCGCCTCCAACTCGAACAACACCACCGCGGGCACGGCCACCTCGGTGCGCGGGGTGGCGAGCAACCGCTCCGCGACCCGGCCCATTCCCTTGAAGAAGTAGATCACGGTATTTGTGTCGAGGGCGTACATCAGAGCGGCTCCCGCTTGGCATCGGCCACCACATCCAGTCGGAGCTCTTCGGCGGTCGGCAGGTCGGTCCACGCCCCCGCGAGCCGAGTCACCTCCTGCGGCCAGCCCTCCGCTGTCTCCCTCTCGATGAGGCGGGCGATCCAGCGGCTCTGAGGCAACCCCGCCCCTTCGGCAGCGCGGCGCATCTTCTGTTCGGTTTCCGCATCGAGATAGATGGTCACCTGTCCCATGACACCCTCCTGTTAACCCACTTATGAATGCAATTATATGTGGGGCTCTTCCCGTTCGCAAGGTGGCCCCCGCCATGGGGGGGGCCCGGAGTGCGCGTCACCCCGCTCCACACCGTGGTCAGGAGATTCCCAAAGACCTGGGAGGCAAACTCATCATGGCAGACGATTCGCACGCCGGTGCAAAGAGCGCTTCTCAACAGCTTGTTGGGACTCGTTTCCCGACACACCGAAGGCAATCT
>CAVPOV010000021.1:0-84825 GCA_963707045.1 uncultured delta proteobacterium | reverse complement strand
TGTGTACAGCGTCATCAGCGAGATCATCACCAGCGGCGGGCGGGCAAAGTACCGTGATAGCCGATAGCGATTTAGCACGGAGCCGGTAGCGAGCCCGGCGCAGACACCCAGTATTGCGGCGATGAGTAAGGGCGGAAAATACACCCCGGCGATGCTGAATTCATGTGGCAGCATAGTCTCTCTTCCGGCAGGGCAAGTCGTCAAACGTCAGCGAAACCGGTTGAGTTTTCGCCTTCGCTCCGCGTAGTCCGGCATCCTACCCTTCCGGCGGCGATCGTCAACGGTCCCGCTCGCACGGGCCTCGCCGGCGAGCGGTCGATGTCAGGGACCCGGGTCCGCGGCGCCGAACTCCCGCACCATCTGCTCCCGCATGGCCAACTTCTGCGGCTTTCCCGTGGCGGTCAGCGGGAACGCCTCGACGAAGCGGACGTAGCGCGGCACCTTGAAGTGGGCGAGGCGGGCGCCGCAGAACCGCCGCACCTCCTCCTCGCCGGCCTCGCGCCCCGGCCGAAGCCGGATCCAGGCACAGAGCTCTTCCCCGTACTTGGGATCGGGCACGCCGAAGACCTGGGCGTCCGCGACGGCCGGGTGCTGGAGCAGTACGTCCTCGATCTCCCGGGGGAACAGGTTCTCACCCCCGCGGATGACCATGTCCTTGATCCGGCCGACGATCCGGCAGTAGCCGTCCGGGCCGAGGGTCGCGAGGTCGCCGCTGTGCATCCAGCCCGCCTCGTCGACGGCTTCCCGGGTGCGCTCGGGATCATTCCAGTAGCCGCGCATCACGCAGTACCCCCGGGTGAGGAGTTCTCCCGGGGTGCCGACGGGCACGACGCGGCCCGCGCCGTCGACGATCTTGACCTCGGTGTGGGGGAGCACGCGTCCCACCGTGGTGAGCCGGTGCTCCAGGGGATCGTGGGGCGAGGTCTGGAAGCTGACCGGCCCGGTCTCCGTCATGCCGTAGGCGATGCTGATGGCGGATAGGTGCATCTCGGAGTGCAGTCGCTTCAGGAGGTCGGCCGGGCACGGTGCGCCGGCGATGACGCCGGTGCGAAGGCTGTCCAGGCGGAAGCGGCGGAATTCCGGGTGGTCGAGTTCGGCGAGGAACATGGTGGGCACCCCGTGGAGCGCGGAGCACCGCTCGGCCTCGACGTTTTCCAGGACCGCCCGGGCGTCGAAGCCTTCGGACGGGTATACCATGATCGCGCCGCGGGTCAGGCACGTCAGGTTGCCGAGAACCATTCCGAAGCAGTGGTAGAGGGGGACCGGGATGCAGAGCCGGTCGCCCTCGACGAGCCCCATGGTCTCGCCGACGAACCGGGCGTTGTTGAGAACGGTGTGGTGGGTGAGGGTTGCCGCCTTGGGCGTACCGGTGGTGCCGCTGGTGAACTGGATGGCCACGGGATCGTCGAATTGGATCCCGGCGGCGGCCTCGCCGAGCCGCTGCCTGTGCTCCGCGCCTCCCCGTGCCGCAACCTCCGTGAAGCGGAGGGTGCCGGGTTCCTTTTCTGCGCCGAGTTGGACGACCACGCGCAGTTCCGGAGCCCGGGCAGCGTGGAGTTCGCCCGGAGGCTGCCGCACCATCTCGGGGAGCAGGGTCCGCAGCGTGCCCAGGCAGTCGCTCGACCGGAACCGGGGAGCCGCGACCAGCGCCCGACAGCCGACCGCGGTGAGCGCGTGCTCCAGTTCCTCGAGGCGATACGCCGGGTTGATCGTCACCAGGACGAGCCCGGCCTTGGCCGCGGCGAACTGGGTGACGGCCCACTGCGCGTTGTTGGGAGACCAGATGCCCACGCGGTCCCCCGGCCGCAGCCCCAGGAAGATGAGGCCCGCGGCGAAGGCGTCCACCTCCCGGGCCAGCCGGCCGTAGGTCCAGCGCACGCCCTGATGGCGCACGACGAGAGCGTCTTGGTCCGCCCGAAGAGCCGCCGCGCGGTCCAGGCACGCGCCGACCGTCGCCCCGACCAGCGGCGTCGCGCCCGTGCCGTGCACGTAGGAGGCCTGCAGTCGGGACACCCGGCACCTCCATCGAGCGGCCCGCCGCCTCCGGGGCCGGCGGATGGCCGCTCCGTTGCGAGGAGCATGGTTCGCCCGGCGCCGTTGTCAATGGGGGGTTGGGAGGACCGCGGACGGTGCTGGCGGCTCTCCCTCTCGGACTTCCCGAGCTTCGGGCCCGCGCTTCAGTCCCTTCGGCCGTCCAGGGAGCGGGAAGCCGTCTCCCGGGCGAGGATGGCGCGCTTCCGGGTCACGCCCCACCGATACCCGCCGACTTCTCCCGAACTGCGCAGCACCCGGTGGCACGGGATCAGATAGGCGATGGGATTTCGGCCCACGGCGCCCGCCACCGCCCGGACCGCCGAGGGCTCCCCGACCCACTCCGCGAGGGCACGGTAGGAGACGGCCACCCCTTCGGGGATGTGCAGCAGCGCCCTCCACACCTTCGCCTGGAAGTTCGTGCCTCGCAGGAGCACGGGCAGCGGCCCGGCGCCCGGGTCCCGCGGGCGGCCGAACACCCGTTCGACGACCTTCCCGCAAGCTGCGGGGTCCGGGCGGAGCCGGGGGCCCCGCCAGGCTTCCCGCAGTTCTTCCACCGCCCGCCGCCGTTCGCCCACCTCCAGGAACCGCAGGTCGCAGATGCCTCGTTCGCTCAGGGCGAGCAGGCACTCGCCGAAGGGCGTGGGGTGGAGACCGTAGCGGACCTCGATCCCCCGGCCCCGCTCCTTGAACTGGCCGGGCGTGACGGACTCGACGGACACGAAGAGGTCGTGGAGCCGACCCGGGCCGCTCAGCCCGGTCTCGTAGGCGGTCTCGAGGACCGACGCGGAGGCGCGCAGCAGTTCCTTGGCGGCCTCGGCGGTCAGGTGCTGGAGGTAGCGCTTCGGGCTCACGCCGGCCCACCGCCGGAACAGGCGCTGAAAGTGGTAGCGGCTCAGGCCGAGGTGCCCCGCCACGCGGTCCAGGGAGGGCTGCTCCGGGGCGTGCTCGTCCAGGTAGCGGACGGCCTGCTCGACGCGGCGGTAGTCCTCGCAGTCCACGGTCCTCTCCTCTTCCGGCGGGGCGGTTCCGGCTCGCGATGCGACGACGGGAACGTAGCAGCCGGCAGGGGCGGGGGCGACCCGGTTCTTGCTCCGGAGCGACGCCTCCGGGCCTTCGCAGGACGCCCGCGCGACCCGGCGGCGAAACCTGTCGGGGGCACTCCCCGGGACCCGCTGCGCGAGGTCCCTCGCCCCGAGCCTTGACATATATGCAAACCGAATATATTCTTTCAGCATATATGCACAACATCGCTAAGGGGAGGGCAGCATGCCGCGGAACGAACCCACCAAATCGGGGACTCCGGCCCGCGAAGCCGGGCAGGGATTCCGAGAGCTGGCCCTCACGGTCGACGTGGCCCTGGTGACGGCGACGCAGGGGGCGCTGAAGGCCCTGCTGGTCCGGCGGCCCGCCCCCCCCGACGCGGGACGCTGGGCCCTGCCCGGCGGGTTCGTCGGCGCGACGGAGTCCCTGGAGGCCACGGCGCGACGGGTCCTGGAGACGAAGGCGGGCGTGCGGGACGTGTACCTGGAGCAGCTCTACACCTTCGGCGACCCGGGGCGCGACCCGCGCACCCGAGTGGTCACCGTGGCCTACTACGCCCTGGTCGACGCCGGACGTCTCGAGTCGCTCAGCAACGACGGCCGCACCCTTGCGACCCTGGAGGTTCCGTGGCGGGGCGAAACCGGGGGGCCGGTGGAAGCCCGGGGCGACCGGGGAACACCCCTGGCCCTCGCCTTCGACCACGCCGACATCCTGGGGATGGTCGCGAAGCGGATGCGGGGCAAGCTCAACTACGCGCCCATCGGCTTCCAGCTCCTGCCCCGGCAGTTCACGCTGCGCCACCTCCAGGAGGTGCACGAGACCATCCTCGGCGAGCGTCTCAACAAGGACTCGTTCCGGCGCCGGATGCTCGCCTCCGGCGTGCTCCGACCCACCGGAGAGAACGAGGAACAAGTGGGACACCGTCCCGCCGCCCTCTACCGGTTCACCCAGGCGTCGGCCGTCTAGGAAGGCCGAAGGAGGTCGTGTCATGGCCGAGATTCGACGACTGCTCCTGTGGCGCCACCTGCGCAGCGAGTCCACCTCCCACGTCCTCTTCCACCGGAAGGGGAGGCTCGTCCAGGGCGGGCGGGGCCTGGCCTTCTGGTTCCTGCCCTGGTCGGCCAGCGTGACGGAGGTGCCTTGCGACGACCGGGATCTCCCGTTCCTGTTCCACGCCCGGACGTCGGACTTCCAGGACGTGACCACCCAGGGCGTGATCACCTACCGGGTGGAAGACCCCCAGAAGCTCGCCTCGCGGGTGGACTTCGCGATCGACCTGCGGCAGGGCGCGTTCCGGAAGACCCCCCTGGACCAGCTGGCCCAGGTCCTCACCCAACTGGCCCAGCAGTTCGCCGTGGACTACGTCGCCGGAACGCCGGTGCGCGACGTCCTCTCCGCCGGGGTCGACCCCCTCCGCCGGCGGATCCGGGAGGGCCTGAACGGGGACTCCAGCCTGGCCGACCTCGGGCTGCGCATCGTCTCCGTGCGCGTCTCCGACGTCGCCCCCACCGCCGAGTTGGAGAAGGCCCTGCAGATGCCGACCCGCGAGGCGATCCAGCAGAGGGCGGACGAGGCGACGTTCCAGCGCCGCGCGCTCGCCGTGGACAAGGAGCGCGCCATCCAGGAGAACGAGCTCCAGAACCGGATCGAGCTCGCCCGCCGCGAGGAGGGGCTCATCCGCCAGCGAGGTGCGAACGAACGCCAGCAGGCGACGGAACTGGCGGAGGCCGAGGCCATCACGGCCAGGGCGGAGGCCGAGCGCAGGCGCCTCGACGCCGAGACCCAGGCGGAGGGCATCCGGGTGGTCGAGAAGGCCCGCGTCGGCGCCGAGGGGGAGAAGATGGCGATCTACAAGGAGCTGCCCCCGTCGGTCCTGCTGGGACTCGCAGCCCAGGAGTTCGCCGGGAAGCTGAGGACCATCGAACACCTCAACGTGGCACCCGACTTCCTCGGCCCGTTCTTCACCCGGCTCGTGGAGGCGGGAACCCGGTACCTGGAGGCGGAGGCGACCGCTTCCGCGGCCGGAGACACCGACGCGGCGCGGTAGCGACGCCGCCGAGGAGGACCGCCATGGCGGCCACCCTGCCACCCAGAGTCGTCGTCGTCACGCGCCCGAGCGCGTACGAGCTCCTCCTGCGCCGGCACGGCACCCGGGACCAGGCCCGGTTCTTCCTGGAGACCCGGGGCCAGTGCATCGAGAGCGCGGAGAGGACGCACCGCTCCCAGGAGGCGGCGCTGCAGACGGTCGTCTCGGGCATTCCCACCCCGTGGCGGCGGGCGCACGTGACGCGCTCGGACCTGGACCGGTTCCTGTTCGAGCCCGAGGACGTCGTCCTGGCCGTGGGGCAGGACGGCCTCGTCCCCAACGTCGCCAAGTACCTCACGGGGCAGCCGGTGATCGGCGTCAACCCGGACCGCGGGCTCTACGAGGGCGTCCTCGTGCGCCACTCCCCCGCCGAGGCCGTGCGGCTGCTCGCGCCGGCCGCGGCGGGGGAGGCCCCCCTGGAGCGCCGCACCCTGGTGGAGACCGTGCTCGACGACGGGCTCGCCCTGCGGGCCCTCAACGAGGTCTTCGTCGGCCACCGCTCCCACCAGTCGGCGCGCTACCGGCTGCGCTGGAACGGGAAGGAGGAGCGCCAGTCGTCCTCGGGGCTGATCGTGTCCACCGGCACCGGGGCCACGGGATGGGCGCTGTCGGTCAACCGGGAGCGGGCGCGTTCCGAGCCACTGCCCGACCCGACCAGCGAAACCCTCGTCTACTTCGTCCGGGAGGCCTGGCCGAGCGTGGCCTCCGGGACCGAGCTCACGCAGGGTCTCGTCTCCCGGGGCCAGGTCCTCGAAATCGTGTCGGAGATGGGCGAGGGCGGGGTGATCTTCGGGGACGGCATCGAGTCCGACCCCATCGAGTTCGGCTGGGGTGTCCGGGCTCTCGTCGGGGTCTCGGGCGTCCGGCTGCACCTCGTTCTCGGGGAGTAGCGATCCCCCGGGCTCTCACCCCGAACTGCCTCGGGAGGCAGCCCCGGCCGGAGACTCGTCCTCTCCCGGCGGCCGGGCATCCGTGTCCGCCGGCACTGCCGGCCCCACCTTCGTCCGGAAGGCCCAAACGAAGGCGAGGCCCCTTCCAGCGGGCCTCGCCTCTCCGGAATGCGTGTCCGAATCGCGGCAGAACCTACTTCGGGGTGTAGCTGAACTTCTGCCCCCCGATGCTGGCCTCGTACATCAGCCCGCCCTTGGCGACCGTGAACACGGCCATGCCCTTGTAGTAGCTGCCCGCCGTGACGGCGTTGCTCTTTCCGCCGCTGGCTGTGGCCGACGACCCAGCGGTGGATGTCCCCGCCGCGACCCCCGCGGTGATCGCCACCGCCGTTGCCTGGGCCCCGAACTCGAAGTTGCCGCTCGTGAACTCGTCGAAGGCGCGCTTGTCCTGGAAGAAGATCGCCTGGCTGTACGCCTGCCCGCCCAACTGGAAGCCCAGGGTGACCTGCGCCATCGACGTGTCGCCCACGTGCTTGCCGCCTGCGTAGACGCGGCCCGAGCCGTAGGCGCCGCCGATGCCGATGCCCCCTTTCCCGATGGTGGGGAACAGGGCGTAGCCGTAGCAGTTGCCGAAGAACGTGCCGCTCTCCCCTGCCTCGCGGAACACCTTCTCGGTGCTCTCGTACTCGTCCGCCCAGCCCCAGGACGCGAACGCAGCCACCAGGCCGAGTACCAGAAACAACCGCGGGATGCGCTTCATCGCCGTCTCCTTCCGCAGAGTTCGCGGCCCGCCTCTCGTCCGCCCGTCGGGGGAGGGAAGGGCCTAATGGGTTGTGAGCCGGCAAGGTAACCCCCGGCCCCGCGCCTGTCCAGGGAGCACCGGGACCGCGGCGGCCGCCGGAGCCACTGCATGCTGCGGCCCGGGAATCCGGGCCCGGGGGCGTTGCACGCGAGGCTGGGAAGACCGGCCGCCCGGGGTGCGCTGCTAATCACGAGGGGGCGGCTGCAGGCCCAGTTCCTTGACGGACTGGATGTCGCAGGGGTGCGCCTGGTCAGCACCCAGGTTCACGAAGGGGACCAGCACGCCCGCGGGCCCGAGCGCGAAGACGCTGAGGAACTTCACCCCCTTCTTCGCGAGAGCGGTCGGGTCGGGAGCCACGGTGGGGGCGGTGATGGAGCCGCCGACGCGCAGTTTCGTCGCCAGGCTCGTGACGCTGGGGTCTCTGGGCCTGGGCACGAGGAGAAAGTCCACCTCCTCCGTGCCGACGTCGATCGTTCCCCCTCCCAGGAGAACGCCGGCGTCGGTGTCGAACACGAACGCCTTGCTGGTGGCGAGGCCGTTCCGGACGTCGAACTGGACCACCGCGCACTTCAGCTCGTTCTCGCCCCTGTGGCGTCCCCAGAACGCGAGGACCTTGTCGGTCAGATCGACCGCGATCAGGTCGAGGTAGTTGCTCAGGCGGCCCTTTCCCATCACCACCCCGAGCGTACCGTCCAGGGCCGTCACGAGATCCTTCACGGACTCGCCCTCGCTCTCCAGGTCGGCCGCGATGTCCAGGTGGCCCCGGACCCGATCGCCGCCGCCGACGTCCCGCACGAACCCGCCGAGGTCGAAGTCCTGCACCAGGAACTTCGCCGCCGCCCGGGGCGGCGACCCCGGAGCCAGGCACCCGGTCCCGGAGAGCTTCGCCCCCTCGTACGAAGCCTCCAGACGCTCGATCCGGAGCGCGCGTCCCTCGACTTCGACGTCGAGATGCACCTCGCCGATACGGGCCTCGCGGAACTGGACGCTCTTCGCGTCCAAGACGATGTCCGCATCCATCCGGCCGAGGACGTCGAAGGGCAACGGGTCGTCCGGGAACAAGCCCTCCCGCCGGGCGCCCTCCGCGCCCGGGGCGGGAGACTCCGTCCCCCGCTTCGCGACGGCCAGGAGCGGCGTCAGGTCCACGAGCGACGACGCGAGCGCGAGGGAGATCTTCGGCGGCTCCCGCGCCTCCACCTTCCCGGAGCCCCGGAAGTCGCTCCGGCCGACCTTGGCCGCGAGGTCGTCGAGCACGAACTCGTTCGCCGAGCCGTGGAGACGAGCGCTCGCTTCGAAGGGCCCCACGGCGGGAACCACCTTCCCGAAGTAGTGCCCGACGTCCCCCAGGTTCTCGCCCGAGGCCTCGAACTTGAGGTCCAAGCCCTTCAGTTCCAGGACGTCGTCGACGGCCCCGGCGACGTGGAGGGCCGTGGTGCCGAACGTCCCTTCGAGGTCGACGGGGAAGCGCCGGTGGGAGAACACCCGGCTCAGTGCTCCCACTCGGCCGGCGATCACGACGGGTTGTCCGTCCCACTCGGCCTTCGCACGGAGAACCGTCGTCGACGGGTCGTCGCCCGGCGAGAGTTCGAGCAGTTCCAATGACAGACGCCGCGTCGCCTCGCCTTGGCGCAGCGAGACCTGCACGCGCTCGACCCGGACCTCGTCCGGGACCAGGTCCGCGGCGAGGGAGGGTGCCTCCGAGTCTGCGGCCGGGCGGGCTCGGGCGAACTCCCAATTGCCTCGGCCCTCCGCGTCCCGTTCCAGGAACACGTCCACCCCCGTGAGGGTCACCCGCTGGAGGGCAAGATCCCCGAGCAACAGAGGCAGGAGCCCCACCCGGGCTTCGAGCCGTTCCGCCGAGAGCATCTGCGGGCGGGAACCCCACGGCGCGTTGGCCAGGGAGACGTCGCTCGCCGCCAGCGCCACGGAGAACCCGATCGAGACCCGCAGGTCCCCGGTCAGTTCGAGGTCCCGGCCGGTGGCGTCCTTCACCGCTCGGATGACCCCGGGCTTGAGCTTTCCGAAGTCGTAGCGCGCCACGACGACCCGGAGCACCGCCCCCAGGGTGACGAGGAGAAGGACTGAGACGAGAAGCCATCGCTTCCGGGGCACGGCGATCCTCCGGGCCCGGTGTGCACCGAGCGTTCAACGGTGACGGGAGCCGGTCATTCCATTCCAGCGTCGGCCCGGTCCCAAACCTCCCGCTGTCCCGTGGATCTTCTCCGAGTTCTCCGCCCGTGCGGGGAAGGCGCCTCTGCCCCGGACGTCGACCGGGGAACCCCGGCGAGAAACCCTCCCGAAAGCCGGGTCAGGACTCGTCGAGGGACAGGGGAAGGGGCTCCCCGCTCTCCAGGGCCCGCAGGATCCGCTCCCGCTGGGCTTCGGTTCCGAGGTCCTCCTTGCCGACCAACTCCTCCGCGTCGATGCGGACCACGGCCGTCAGGGCGAGTTTGTCGGGTGGGTAGTCCGGCAGTTCGCTTCCGGGCTGGTGCTTCGCCATCAGGGCGTCCAGGGCGGCTCGTCGCTCGACCCCGTCCTCGACGAGAACCGCGCGGCCCCGCAGGACGACACTCCGATACAGGCAGGTCGCCCGGCACGGCTGGGTCCGGGCCCTCACCAGGGCCAGCGCCTGGTCCACCTCGAAGCACACGCGCCCATCGCGCAGGATGTCGCGGATCTTCTCCCCCTCCCGGGCCGAGTGGAAGTAGACACGACCCCCGTGCCACACGAAATTGAGGGGCTTGACGCGCGGGCCGCCGTCCTCGCCCACGGTCCCCAGGCGGCCGACCAGGGCGGACCGCAACAGGCCGTCCACGACCTGGCGATCCCGGATCTCCTTCCGTCTCCTCCTCACGCGACCGCTCCTTCCCCTGCTCGGTTCAAGAAGAGGTCCGGACGCCGGGCACCGAGGACGCCCGGTCGCCATCCCTACCCGACCGTGTCCCGGCACTCCTCGGGTCCGAAGATGCTCACCGTGCCGTACTCGCCGTCGTACCCCGCGGCGATCCGCACGCGGCCGGCGCGCACCCGGCGCACCGCCTCGGCGACGACGGAACCCGCGGCCCGCTCCACGTCTTCCAGGGGGGCCTCCCGGAGGGTGAAGAGCTCCGGCCCGACGCACGCCGCCAGACGGCGGCACCGCTCCTCCACCTTGCGGCTCCCGCTCCCGACCCCCGCGCACTCCGCCACGACCTCCGGCAGGGGCACGAGCCGGGCGAAGGGCCGGGCGCTCGCCGGGCGAACGCCCTCCGGCCGATCGGCCAACTCCTCGACGCGGTGGAGCACGCCCACCGTGACCCCGCCCCCGCAGGCCGGGCACGAGCCGCCCGCCGCCCGCGTCTGCTCCGGCGTCAGGCGGACGCCGCACCTCCGGTGGCCGTCCAGGTGGTACTTCCCCTCCTCGGGAAAGAACTCCAGCGTGCCACGGAACCGTGCGTCGCCAGGCCGCAGGCTCTCGAACAGGGCGGCGAAGGAGGGCTCCAGGTCGAACTCGTTGGCCTCGCGGCCGAGGTTTCGGCCGGAGTGGGCATCCGAGTTCGACAGAAGGGCGAAGCGGTCCAGGCCCGAAACCCGCCAGTTCATCTCCGGGTCGCTCGAGAGCCCGGTCTCCAGGGCTCGGATCTCCGCGGCCAGGTCGCCGAAGCACGCCTGGACCGAGTCGTACCCCGATTTGGAACCCAGGAGGGAGAACCACGGCGTCCAGACGTGGGCCGGCACCAGTTGGGCCCCCTCCGACGACTCCCGCAGGATCGCCAGCACGTCCCGGGGGGCCATCCCGAGGATCGGCCTGCCGTCGGAGCGGACGTTTCCCAGGAGGTCCAGGGCTCCGTGGAACCGCCGGGCGGCACGGAGGTCGGGGAGGAACACCAGGTTGTGAACCTTCCGCACCGCCCCGTCGTGTCGGCAGACGCTGCTGACCTCGCCTTGGAGCAGGAAGCGGACCTCGGCTCGGCAGGCGCCCGGCACCTGCTCGTCCGCGGCCCGCGCCAGGTCCGGCCGGAGCCGGAAGAGCCCCTCCTCGGCCGGCACCAACTGCTCGGCCACCTCATCAAGCCACCGGGGGTGGGTCACGTCGCCCGTGCCCAGGAGGAAGATCCCCTTCCGCTGCGCCCATGCGTGAAGGGAGGGCAACGTCAGGTCGGGGCTCGTGGCCCGCGAGTAGCGCGAGTGGACGTGCAGGTCGGCCAGAAAGCGCATGACACCCGAAATCCGAGGGCCCGGGGTGGGCGACACGGTCCCAGTCTCCGGCTCCTGCGGACCGGGCGCAACCCCGCCCTTCCAAGGGCTGTCGCTCTTCGGCGACGGCCCCGAGGGCCGCCCCTCGCGGGGGAACCCGCCCGGTCGGGGCGGGCGTCGCCCGGAAGCGACAGGCAGGGCTCCGACCGGCGCCGGAAGACGGCGCGTGGAGGAAGAAGAATCCCTTTCGTGTCTGGAGCTTACACGAGTTCCAGGCCGACCGGCCCCACCCTTGCAGACGCCCGGTCCCGAGCTGCCGGGCCCGCGTGTGCCCGGCATCCCCGAGAGAGGAGAGAACGATATGCGAAGAGGAATCGTCATCGCCTTGGCCTGCGTGGGCCTTACGACCGCGACCGTGGGGTGCGGCGCAGGGGGCGGGGGCAGCACCGGCGCGGAAGGGGTCTCCGTGAGCGGAACGGTCCAACCGGGGACCTCGGCGCGAACGTCCGGGACGTCCTCCGCCCTGCAGCCCATGGAGGTCGTGGCCGTCGACGAGTCCGGACACGTGGCCGACGCGGCCGCCGGGGTCGTCGACGGGTTCGCCCTGGTGGTCCCGACGGGACACGACTACGTGCTCGTCTTCTCGGATGCCGTGGGCGTGATCGGGGCGCTCGTGTACCCCAGCCGAGACGGCGAGAGATCCGAGTTCCGCGTGGAGCCCGGGGCGACCCGGGTCGATCTCGGCGCGGTCGTCGTGGACCTCGCGGCCCGACGGGTGCGGGCGCGGCCCCCGCGGGAGATCGTCGCCCCGCTGACTCCCCCGGGCCCGGACGCGGATGACGACGGCATCCCGGATCGGGTGGACGAGGACGACGACAACGACGGCATCCCCGACCTCTACGACCACTCCGCGGGGGGACGCGACCACTCGCGCGACCACGACAACGACGGCGTGGACGACAGCGTGGACGGCGACATGGACGACGACGGGCTCCCCGACGAGGAAGACGGACGGCCGCGGGACCGGGACAACGACGGCCAGGACGGCGACCGCGACGCGGACGGCGAAGTCGCGAACGGCATGCTGATCTTCGGCACGAGCGGGTGCGCCGCGTGCCACGGGGCCGACGGCTCCGGTGCCCCTGCGGCCTCCGAGTCGATCCGCGGGGTCCCGCTCGAGGACCTCGCGGAAATCCTGAGCGAGGGCGAGGAGGAAGACGGGGACCCGGCCATGCCCCCGTACCCCGACCTCGTGGAGTTCGCAGCGGACCTGGCGGCCTTCCTGGGAAGCGAGGGGGCCTCCCTCCCCCTTCCGGCTCCGTCGCCGCCGACGGACAGCGACCGTGACGGCGTTCCCGACGGCCCCGACGCCTGCGCGGGCACCCCCCTCGGCACCCCCGTGGACGCCCGGGGCTGCCCCCCCGTACCCGCGCGAAACGGGCAGGATGTCTACGACGCGCACTGCTCCGGCTGTCACCGCCTCGGTTCCTACGACCCCTCCGGTTCGGCCCCGGACCTCTCGGGCACCGGCGCCGGGGTGGACGGCCGGTTCACCCCCGACCGAAGCGGCCACGAGGACGCCGCTCTCTCCGGCGAGGAGATCCCCGCCCTGAAGGCCTTCCTGGGCGGGAACTGAGCTCGACCGGAGGGACCCTCCACCCACGCGAAAGGGGGGGGAGCCTGTCGGCTCCCCCCCCTTTCGTCCGCCCGGCTCCGCCGCGCCCCTCGGGAGGAGCGGCGTGCTCCGTCACCCGCCGGCGGTCCCTTGCAGCGGGGCGGGGGGAAGGACCCACCAGCGACCCCGCTCCACCCACACGATGCACCCCCGGCTCTCGAGCCCGTCCCAAGCGTCCACGCTCGGCACGCGGTCCGAAGCCACCTCCGTCCTCTCGCCGGTGCGCGCCACGCGGTCGAGCAGTTCTTGGAACTCTCCCAGCGAACCCGTCCTCTCCATCCTGGCCCTCTCGATCTCCCCCTACCGTCGGCTGCCGCGACGTCACCCTAGCAAGCAGCGTACCCGGACCTCCGGTCATACCATTGAGCCAACGACGCGCTCTCCCTGGATGTTCGCCGAAAGGGTCGGCCGGTCTGCCGCCATTTCGCGCAGTCTCGCCCCCGGGTCAGAGCCAATTGACGCAGCGGTCGGGGTCCGCCCCGAGACGACCGAAGGCCCCGCCTGGGCGGGGCCTTCGGTGGGAGGCGTCGGTCGGAGGAGAGGCTACTGCACGATGAACCGGTCCACCAGGCCCGGGATGCTCTCCCTCGCCCAGGCGGTGTCCCGGCTCTCCTTGAGTTCGCGGTTGTGGCAGTAGACACAGGCCTCCTGCATCGTCATCTCCCGCGGGAACTTCACTCTCGTCAGGTGGAATTCCGGCGGGTCGAAGGAGCAGCGGTCGCCCTTTCCTTCCACATCCTCGGGTTCGTGACACTCGGTGCAGGCCGGCTCAGGCTGGCTGAAGTTGAACTTGTGGTCGTGGATCGAATAGGTGTTCCCCTGCTTCGCCATGTTGGGCACGTGACAATCGTTGCACTCCGTCTTTTCCGGGCGGTGACCCGAGTGCTCTAGAAAGTTCTCGTAGCGGTACTTGTGACACGTGCCACAGTACTCGCTCGGCGTCATGTATCGTTCCTTCTTGTGGCTGACGCCGCGGTCGAAGCCGCATACCTCGCAGGCCCGCGCCGTGGAGTAGAACTTGGACTGGAAGAAGTACCACATCCGCTTCCGCTCGCGCAGGTCCATCGAACCCCAGTACCAAGCCTTGCTCTTGGGTTTGGGCATGAAGAACTCGCTGAAGTGGTCGTTGAGGTCGGCCCCGGGAAGGTAGCCCACCGGGAACGGGTACGTGTTGGTCTCCTTGTCCATCCCGTCCGTGTGGCACGCCATGCAGATCATCTGTGCCCGGTCGGGGTCGATGGTGGCCGGGTTGACGATCGCGGAGAGCCGTCCCCCTTCCTTGACGTGTTCCTTGCCCGGGCCGTGGCACGCCTCGCACCCGACGCCCGGTTCGAAGAAGCTCAGCGTCTCGGGATCGAACCCCACCGTGTGGCACCCGTCGCAGTGCACGTTGTAGGGCTGCTCCATCCAGTTCCAGATGCTGTAGGGCTCCCAACGGCGCTCCGGGATGTTCCAGTACTTGGGCAGTACGTACAGCACGCCGTCGATCCGGGTCAGGTACTTCTGAACCCAGTGGCTGCCCACGGTGTACACGATCTCTTCCTTGCCGAAGGGGGCGCTGTCGAAATCGGTGGCCAGGATGGAGAACGGATCGCGCACCGCGTCCACCAGCATCCGGGCGTGGGGCGTGAGCCGCCACTGCGCGAACTCTTCCGGGTGGCACTCCGCGCACTTGTCACTGCCCACGAAGCCTTCGCCGCCGCCGAATTCCGACGACGCCGCGGAGACCCAGAGGATCGCGCCGAGGCACAGGAGAAGCGGCAAGAGCTTCCTAGAACGCACGGGAAATCTCCTTCAGGGGATCGGGAATCTCTGCATCCGGTTCACGGTCGGTGGGAGGATACACAAACCGTGCCGCCCGTTCCAGCGGGGGCGCGCGAAACGAGGCAGCCTTCCGGGAGGGCGGGGAGAAGGGGGGGCGCAGAGCCCCCCCACAGGACCGCGGTCAGCTCTCGACCGGGATCTGGCGGGGCTTCGCCTTCTCCGCCTTCATCAGGTCGAGGCGCAGCACGCCGTGCTTGAGACTCGCCCGGATGCGGCTCGGGTCGATCGCCTCGGTGATCCGGAACTGTCGGAAGAACGGGATCAGTGCGAACTCCCTCCGCACCAGCGAGGCCTGCACGTCGTGGGTGATCCTTCCCTCGATCGTCAGGATGCCCTGCTCCACCTGCACCGACAGCCCCTCCTTGCGTACCCCCGGGAGATCGGCCAGCACGACCAGCCGGTCCTCCTCCTCGAAGATGTCCACCGGCGGCAGGGCGAAGCGATCGGGTTCCCGGGTCACTTCCTGGGCCGGCACGGAGGCATCCCTGGTCTCAGGAACGGTCTTCTCGATGTCGTTCACGCCACACCTCCTCACGCCACGCTGATTTCGATGCGCTTCGGCTTGGCGGCCTCCGCCTTCGGAAGCGTCACCCGCAGGATGCCGTCGTTGTAGGAAGCGGACACCCCGGCCGCGTCGAGTTCGGACGGCAGTTCCACCGAGCGCAGGAAGCGGCCGGCGGACCGCTCGCTCCGGTGGAACGCCTCCGGCCTGACATCGGCCGGCGCGGGCTTCTCGCCCGCGATGGTCAGCACGTTGTCCTTGACGCTCACGTCCAGTGTCGCCGGGTCCACGCCCGGCGCCAAGGCCTCCACGAGGTACCCGTCGCCCTGCTGCCCCACGTTCACACGGGGGTACTGCCTCGCGGCCGCACCGGGCAAGAAGCCCAGCGACCAGGTCCGCGCCGGCGAGACGCTCTGGAAGATCCGGTCCATCTCGCCCCGCAATCGCTCCAACTCTCGGAAGGGATCCCACACGGCCATGATTGCCTCCTTTCCGCTCTCTCGGTCTCCCGGCCGCAGCCTCCACGACGGGCAGCAACGTAAGTCGAGGGGCCCTGGTTGGCAAGGCACCCGAGGCGTGGGACAATCGAGGAGGAACGGAGGATTTCATGCCGGAATCGTCGTACCGCTACCTGGAGCGCCCCGAGGAGGTCGCCGCGTTCGCGGCCGGACTGGGAGGGGAAGACCGCTTCGCCCTGGACCTCGAGGCGGACAGCCTCCACAGCTACCGCGAGAAGGTGTGCCTGGCCCAGGTGACGACCTCCCGCGGGACCGCGGTCCTCGACGCGGTGAGCGGCCGAGAGGGCCTCGCAGCGCTCGGGCCCGTGCTGGCCGACCCCGCCGTGGAGAAGGTCCTCCACGGCTCGGACTACGACGTCCGCCTGCTCAAGAAGGACCTGGGCTTCCGGATCCGCGGCGTGTTCGACACGATGGTGGCGGCGCAACTGGCGGGGAGGGACCGCGTCGGGCTCGCGGCCCTTCTCGAGGCCGAGTTCGGGGTGCGCCTGGACAAGAAATACCAGCGGGCGGATTGGTCGGCGCGCCCCCTTTCCCCGGAACAGCTCGAGTACGCGGCTCTGGATACCGCCCATCTGCTCGCTCTGCGCGACATCCTGGAAGCGGAGCTGCGCGGCCTCGGGCGGGACGCCTGGGCCCGCGAGGAGTTCCAGCTCCTGGAGCGAGCCGAGCCGGCTCCGGAGCGCGGCCCTCGGTGTCTGGACGTGAAGGGCGCAGGACGCCTGCTCCCCAGGGAACTGGCGGTGCTGCAGGCCCTCCTGGAGGTCCGCGAAGAGGCTGCGAGGCGCTGGGACAGGCCCCCGTTCAAGGTCCTCTCCCCCGAGGTGCTCCTGGCGTGGGCCCAGAAGCCGCCGGTCAGCACGTCCGAGCTCCGGGAGACCCGGGGTGTCGGGGGCGGTGTCGTGGCGAGGCTCGGACTGGAGAT
The DNA here is from genome assembly GCA_963707045.1 of uncultured delta proteobacterium. Lineage (GTDB taxonomy): Bacteria > Desulfobacterota > Deferrisomatia > Deferrisomatales > JACRMM01 > CAZGRT01. Next base: position 68,355 of record CAVPOV010000021.1, on the reverse strand, counting down.
CCTCGACGCGCTGCACCGGGCCGGGCAACTCCCGGAGCACGAATGCCCCCGATGGGAACCCGTGCGCCGGGATCCCCTCGACGCGGATCAGGAGCGCCGGTTCAAGCGCCTCAAGAAGGCACGGGCGAGCCGCGCCGAAGCGTTGGGGATCGAGGTGGGCCTGCTGGTGAATTCCGCCTCCCTGGAACGCCTGGCCCGCGAAGACCCCGGGCAGGCCCAGGAGGAACTGCTGGAGAGCGTCCTGAAGCGCTGGCAGAAGGAGGCCGTGGGCGGCGAACTGCGCTCCGCCCTTGCCGGGTGAGTGACCGCGGGGCTCGGTTGACACCCCGGAGGAAGAGGATAACCTCGGGGCGACCGGCGGGGGCGGGAGGACGCGACATGGTCCGGGTCTTGATCGAGAGGCGGGTGTCCGAAGGGATGCTGGAGGAGTTCCACCTCGCGCTGCGGCGCATGCGCACCGAGGCGGTGCTGAAGCCGGGTTACATCTCTGGCGAGTCCTGGCGCAACGCCAGGAACCCGCTCCACTTCGTGGTGATCTCCACCTGGAGTTCGCGGGACGACTGGGAAGCGTGGGCTCGGTCCGACGCGCGAAACCGAGTGATGGTGGCGATCGCGCCGATGCTCGCGGAACCCGAGAAGGTGACGGTGCTGGAAGCGGTCTGATCCCGGGGCTCAGCCGCCTGCCCCGGAGACAACCTCAGGAGCGATCCGCGCGGCCCGAACCTCCCTTGCGCCAACCCCGCTCCAGCCCGTGGATGAACGCCCGCACGCTCTCGGCCAGACTCTGGGGATTGTACCCGCCCTCCAAGACCGCGAAGCAGTGACCGCCCAGGGCCAGCGCCCGGATTCCGACCTGCAGCCCGATGAAGCCGTAGTCCTCGGTGTGGAGGAGCCCGCCCCAGTCCAGGCTGTGGTTGTCGAAGCCGGCGGAGACCGCGATCCAGTCCCCCTGGAAGTGCTCGAGCGCCGCGACCACGTCCGCCAAGTACTCCTCGCGGGACGGGGCGGCCGGGTTGACCACCCGGACCCACGGCTCGCCGCCGAGGACGTCCAGCGTCCCGTCTCCCGTGTGCAGGTCGAAGTCCAGGACGAGCGCCTCCCGGACCCGGCCCCGCGCCCGGAACTCCGACAGGGCCACGGCCACGTTGTTGAAGCGGCAGAAGCCCCACGCGCGAGTCCTCCCCGCGTGGTGTCCGGGCGGCCGAACCAGGGCGAAGGCGGGCTCCGCCAGCGCGAGCTCCGCCGCACGCACCGCCGCGCCCGCGGCGAGGGCCGCCACGTCGAAGAGGCCCTCGGCCCGAGCGGCCTCGAGGAGCCCCCGATCGTGGCAGCGCAGCAGCGCCTCCTCCGCCACGGGCTCGGCAGCCTCCCACTCCGCCGCGCCCTGCAGTTCCTCCACCACCAGGTCCAGACGTCCCGCACGAGCCGCGGGATCGCCGGAGTACGGCCTCAGGAACACCGGGTTCCACACCACCTTCAAGTCGATCCCCCTCCCTTCACCCTTCGGCGGAGCCGGTTCAGAAGCGGTATGTGAGGAGAGCCGCCGCCATCCCCTGATTTTCGCTCCCCTCGTCCGCGACCAGCGGGCTGTCGGCGGCGTCGCCCACGAGCCGGCTGAACTTCCCGAGGACCATCAACCCCCAGGTGCGGTCGAAAGAGTAGCGGGCGAGGAGAAGGACCCCCACGTCCTTCAGGCCCGCGTCGGCGTCGAACTCCGCCAACCCGCTGCGGGCCGCGTTCTTGGCGTCCACGCCGAAGTACGCCGCCATGTATTCTCCGCTCGCCCAACCGGCGGACACGCTCAGCGAGAGGAACAGCGGCCCGAGCCGGCGCGAGTACCCGCCGCCCGCCTCGGCGAGCCACCCACCGTGCCCGTCGATCACGTCCCGGGCGGCCTGCGCCTTGAGGGTCCAGCTCCCGAGGGTCGCCGAGACGAACCCGCCCGCCTCCAGGGCCGCGTCCACGTCCTCCAGACGGTCGACCCGGTCGTTCTCCACGTCGTCTCGCCCCATCCGCCACCGCACGGCGGGCCCCAGCTCCCAAGGGCCCTTGGCCAGCAGGTTGGCCCGGAGCGCCAGGCCCTGCAGCTCGACGTAGCGGCCGCCGCGCCGTCCGGCCCGCAGGTACAACCCGGGGACGGCGCGGTAGTCCTCCGACCCCTCGTAGTCCGGCACCACGGCCCCTCCCGCCCCCAGGGTGACCGCGGGCCCGTCCCCACCCGGAGGCCCCCCCGGCGGCAGTTCGGCCGGGGCCTGCGCCGCGTGCGCGGCTCCCCCCAGCGTCAGGCAGGCGAGCAAGGCACCCGCGAGGAACCGGATCGACACCGGCCTCTCCCTGCGCGCCGAAGGTCTCGGGGAGGTCACGGGGTCCCCCCCGGCACCGTCAGCCACAGTTCGGCACGCTCCAGGGGCGTCGCGGCGGGCAGCAGGGGGTTTCGCAGCTCCAGGGTGCGGCGGCCGTGCTCGCCGAGCTTCTCCAGCACCAGCTTGTGGGGCGGGAAGCCCCGGAAGAGTTCGTCGAAGGAGCCGTCGCGCAGGGCGAGGGAGAGCCCCCGGGCCAGACGATCGGCCAAGGCCGGATTCTTCCGGCTCACGAAGAAGTACTCCGCGACCGGGTAGTGGAGCAGGAGCCCCCTCTCCACGACCAGCCCCCGGCCCCGATGCGCCTGGGCCTCCTCGACGATCTCCGAGACGTTGCGTGGGAAGTAGTCGAACCGTCCCTGGGCGAGGAGGAAGAACAGGGTGTCGTACCCCTCGACCTCGACGACGGGGAGGTCGTTGGCCCGCAGGATGTCCGCGTCCACCCAGCCGGTGCCCTGACCGGCCTTGAACTTCCCCAGGTCCTCCAGGGTCCGGACGGCGTCGAAGCGCCCCTGGTCGCCCTCCCGGATCAGCAGCGCGCGGTACCCGCTCAACCCCTTGAGCAGCGGGACCCGGACCGGCAGGAACTGCTCCTCCCGCTCCCTGGAGGTCAGCCTCCAGTCCACGTCCAGGATTCCCGCGGCGACGCCCTCCAGGGAGCGGTCCCCCGCGACGGCCACGGTCGACTCGACCAGCCGGAACGGGCCGTCGGTGGCCTCGGTCTTCTGGAGGGCCAACCCCAGGACCTGCACGAAGTAACCGTTCCTCGCGTCTTCCGCGCTCTTCGGGCGCCGGTGCCGCACGACGAGCCCGTCCGGCGCTGGGGAGCACGCGCCGAGCGCGAGACACGTTGCGACCACCACACAGCAGATCCGTCCCATCGATCACCTCCCACGCCGCCCGTCCTGCCGGACGGCCCAGCGGACGCGACGGACGCCTCGCCCGCCCCGCGGCGCGTCAAGGGTAGCCGATCCGCCCGGCCGGGAGAAGCGCAGGACGCTCAACCCTTGACGTTTCCCACCGGAAGCCTAAAGGTAGGGGCGAGGCAGGACCTCGCGAGACGGGGCAAGTGACCTCGTCTCGCAACACGACACGGGAGGATGGAACCCATGAGATCCCGAATGCGGGCCCTTGGCGGGCTGGCGTTGTTGTTGTGCGTCGCCGCACCCGCGTGGGGCGCGGACGAGGCCGCGGGACCGAGGATCGAGCCTCGGGCCGACTGGATCCTGAAGGCCGCTTGCGACTACCTCCAGCAGGCCCAGCGCTACTCCTACCGGGTGGTGACGGTGCGGGAGGTCGTGCTGGACACCGGGCTCAAGATCCATTTCGAGTCCACGGGCCAGGTGGCGATCCGGAGGCCCGACGGCCTGTGGTCGTCCCGGAAGGACCACCGGGGGGAGTTCCGGTTCGTCTACGACGGGACGCACGCCACAGTGGTGGACTACGGGGCCAACACCTACTCGCACGTCAAGGTGCCCGCCACCCTGGACAAGGCGCTGGAGATGCTCTCCGAGGAGTACGGGATTCGGGTGCCCCTGGCGATGCTCTCCTCCCAGGACCTCTACGCCAAGATCAAGGAGAAGGCCACGGCCGGGATCTACGTGGGGCTGCGCGAAACCCAGGGCCTCCTGTGCCACCAGTTGGCCTTCGTCGGGGAGGAGGCGGACTGGCAGATGTGGGTGGAGGACGGCCTGAGGCCCGTCATCCGGAAGATCGCGATCAGCCGGAAGAACAAGCCGGGACAGCCCCAGTACGTGGCGGCTCTCTCCGACTGGGACTTCGCGCCCCAGTTCCCCGACAGCCTGTTCGCCTTCACGCCCCCGGAGGGGTGCTGCATCGTGAACCTGGAGACCCTCAAGCAGGAGGCGGAGGAGCGAAGATGACGGGCGGTACGGCCCCCTCCCCCGGCACCTCGACCCCGATTCGCGTCCCGGCGGACCACGAGCCGGAAAGGATGAGACCATGAAGCGGAGAACCGCCCTGGCAGCCTGCTGCCTCGCCGGGCTGCTCGGCCTCGGCGCCGTCGACGCGCCGGCCTTGGAGAAGGACCCGAGCGAATTGTTCTGGAAGATGCTCGACCAGGCCAAGTGGGGCGAGCCAGAGGCCCAGTACGCGGTGGGGATGATGTACCTCGCCGGCGAGGACGTGGCGAAGGACGCGGAGGAGGCCGCCGAGTGGCTCCGGAAGGCGTCCGACCAGAACCACGCACCGGCAACCCTCAAGCTGGCCGAACTCTACGAGAACGGCGTCGGGGTTCCCAAGGACGACGCGATGGCGATGGCGCTGTACAAGCAGGCCGCCAAGACGGAGCGCGCCGCCAGCGACCCCTACTACGAGCAACTGCGCGAGGTGCAACTGCAGGAGATGCAGCGGGAGCACCAACTGGAGCTGCTCGAGAAGCAGCAGGCCCACGAGGCGCAGATGCAGAAGCGGGCGCTGCGCAGCGCCGAGAAGATCGAGAGGATGCGCGACCGCTACGACGACGACTACTGGGACCACCGCCGGGGGCGGTACTACCGATAGGGGGGGTGCCGCTGTTCCGACCCGGACCCGCTCGGAGTCCGGCATCGAAGGGGCGCCGCCCGCCGGGGCGGCGCCCTCGTCCATCCTCGGTCCCGTCTGGACGAGAAACCGATCACGGCTTCGTTTCGGGCACGGCCTCCGCGTCGCCCCGCGCCTGCTCGACCCCTGCCCCGGCGGCATCCGGTTTCAACGACGCCAAGGCGCTTCGGGCACGCTCGTCCACCGTCCTCAGGTGCAGGTCTCGCTGGGGAAAGGGGATCTCGACACCCGCCAACCGGAAGCGCCGGTCGATCTCCTGGAGGATCTCGCTCCGGACGACGACCACGTCGTCCAGGTCCACGTAGACCCGCACCTCGAAGTCCAGGGAACTCGCGCCGAAGGCCATGAACAGGATCTGGGGCTCCGGGTTCTCGCGCACGCGCAGGTTCCCGCGGGCCACTTCTCCCAGGATCTGGAGCACCTTCGGCACGTCCGAGCCGTAGGCAACCCCCACGGGGATGGAGACGCGGTTGATCCGGTCCCCCAGCGTCAGGTTCGTCACCCGCCCGGAGACCAGTTCGCTGTTGGGCACGATCACCTCGGCGCGCCCGTAGGTCTGGACCACCGTGGCCCGCAGCCCGAGGGTCTTCACCACGGCCCACTGCCCGTCCACGTCCACCACGTCGCCCACCTTGATGGGGCGCTCGAAGAGCAGGATCAAGCCGCTCACGAAGTTGTTGACGATGGTCTGGAGGCCGAAGCCGATGCCCACGCCGAAGGCGCCGGCGAGGATCGTCACCCGGTCCATCCCGAACCCGAGCAGGGACGACGCAATCAACACGCCGACGAGGACGAAGGCGTACTGGATGAGGCGGTTCACCGAGACCCGCACCCCCATCTCGAGCCCCCTGCGGGGGTACACCTCCTCGTCCAGGACCCGCTGGACGACCCAGGACACGAACAGCGAGGCATACAACGCGATGGCCGCCCCCGTCACGAGGCCCAGGGTGATCCGGGTCTCGCCCAAGGAAAAACCGAGGGAGAAGATCCCGTGCCACGCCCGCGGCAGGGTCTCGTACACTCCCCAGACGCGGAGGAAGGCCATCGCGCCCAACAACCACAGGCCCACGTCGAGCGCCAACCCGCTCCGCTGGAGCAGGACCCCCCACTCCTTGCGCACGATGGGGCTCTTCTGCGCGACGGGGTGGCGGAGCAGGAACTCGATGGCCCCGGCACCCAGCAGGCTCGCCATCCGGACGTAGATGAGGAGGAACACCGTCCGCAGGGAGGCCTCCAGCACGTGCCGTGCGAAACCGCTGTAGCCGCCGGCCTCGGCCATCAGCACCACGGCGAGCACGGCCACGCCGAACCGGAGGCCCGCGATGTACCAGTGCGGCCCCTGGAGCCGGCGGTTCTCCTCGGCCCGCCACCAGCACAACCCCCCCCCGGCCACGGCCACGACGAGGATGTACAGCCGGAACAAGGGATCCGGGAGCCTGGCGAGGGAGAGCACCTCGAAGAGCAGGAGCACCGTGGCGAGGAGGTAGAGCAGGCGGGCGCGCCAGGCGTGCTTCATGAGCGCGGCGGAGAGCCGGACGGTGCTCACCAGGATCCCCCCGAACTCCAGCAACTGCCAGAGCACCGGGAGTTCCGTGCGCAGCGCCCAACTCACGGAGAGGGCGGCGAAGACCCCGGCCGAGAAGGGGCGCTGGGCCACGAACTGCCACCGCTCGGAGATGCGCGCCCCCCGGGCCCGGATGATCCCTACGAGGGCCAACCCGAGCGCCAACTGGACGAGAACCGCCCACGAAGTCCGGCCGGCCGGAACGACCGCGGCGGCGCCGAAGAGGGCGCCGACCCGGGTGGTGAGCGTCTGCCACAACGCCGGCCCGAGTTGGGCGTAGAAGTCCCGCTCGAACAGCGACGGCCAAGACCGCTGGAACATCTGTCGCCGGGTCTCCCGCGCTGCCTCCTCGACGTACCCGGACACGGACTCCACGGCGTCCTCGAGTTGCGCGGCCCTGCGCTGGAGGCCCACCAGAACCGGCTCCGCGTCGGCGAGGAGATCCAGCGCCTCCCGGATGTCCTGTCTGGCCGAGCGGAACGCCGGTTCCAACTCGTTGGAGCGCTCCCCCTTGGGCAGCGCCGCCGCGGAACCTCTCCAGAGCGCCTCCTCCGCCTGCCACTCCTTCTTCCACGCCTCGATCGACGCAAGCCTCGACGAGGCGTCGGCCACCACCACCTGCAGTGCTCGGGAGGATTCGCTGAGCAGCTGTCGGAGGTCGCCCAGACGGTCGAGGTCGAACCGGGCGGCCGACTTGAGGTCCTCGACGCGGGCCTCCAGGAGTTCCCGGCGCTCGTCCAACAGGTCCAGGCGACTGTCCTGGACGCGAAGATCCCGCACCCGGGCGAGGTCCTCCTCCAGGCGCTTCCGGCGGACGGCGAGCCCCAGCGCGCCCGGCACGATCTCGCCCATGCTCAGGACTTGCGGCTGCACCGGCGCAGCCTCGGGGGGCGGCGCCTGGCAGAGTCCCGGGCCTGCGGAGAGTTCGGCCGCGACCACCAGGGCCACGACCGGCACGGGCAGCCGCCTCGCCAACGAGCGGAGTCCATCGAGAATTCCAGCCTTCATCGCGACGCACTCCCTTTCCGGTTGGGGAACGAGCGGAGGATACCGACCCGGGGCACTGGCCGCAAACAGATGCCGCTTGTCCGGCGGCCCCTACCCCCCTAAACTGCGGGCGCCCCGCCGGGGGGCCCGGTCAGAGCATCCACGAAACGAGAGAGGGAACCATGAAACGAGGAGGCGGGCGCGTCGCGGCCGGCGCGATCTTCTGGGCCTTCGCGGGCATGAGCTTCACCACCGGCATCCTGCCGTTCGTGATCGACATGACCCTGGACATGACGTCCCTGGACGTCCACTTCCGCGTGGGGGCGTTCACCACGCTGATGACGCTGGCGTGGGCAACGGCCGGGGCCGTGGTGGGTTGGGTGGGGGGGCGCGGCCCGAGCACCCTTCTGCTCGGCGGCTGCGGCCTGCTTTCCGGGCTGGCCCTCGCAGGGTGGGGAATCGGAGAAGGGGCGTCCTACCTGGTGGTCAGCGCCCTCGCCGGCCTCCTCTACGGAGGCGTGGGCGGACTCCTGCTCGGATCGGTCTTCCCCCGGGAGTGAGGCCCGGGCATCGCGGGACGGAGGCCTCCCTCCGCCCCGCCGTCACGGGCTACTTCACGTCGTGCTTGAACTCGTCGAGGAGAGCCTTCTCCCCGACGACGGCCTTGGTCTTGATCTCGTACCGCCCCTTGGACCCGAGTTCCACGTCGGCGCCGAAGCCGCCCTTCATCGCCATGGCCATGGTCTTCTGCTCCCCGGACGGTCCCTCCACCTTGTAGCCCACCTTGGCGTCCTCCACCCTCGCCCCGTCGGGCCCGGCAATGAAGACCATCAGGTGGTGGGACTTCATCTGGCTCATGTCGTGGCCCTTCATGTCCCCCATCTTGGCCATCGCCGCCCGGTTGTCCATGAGGTGGTAGGTGATCGTGTACCCCTGAACGCTGCTCTCGTGGATCGAGGGCCCCCACTCGGCGGTGTGCTGTCCGTGCTCCTTCATCTCCACGCCCTTCATGGAGCCGTGGTCCATCCCCTTCATGGAGCCGTGGTCCGGGTTGCCCGCGTACGCGGGCAGGATCAGGGCCAGGCCGATCACGGCGGTCAACGTCGTTCGCAAGGTTCCCATGGCGTCTTCCTTTCTCCCGTCTCACGCCGAGACGGAGGTGGCGCGCAGCTCGGTGCGCTGTTTCCAGAGCTTGTAGATCGCGGGGTAGACGAGCAGTTCGAGGACGAAGCGAGGTGACCAGGCCGCCGATCATCGGGGCGGCGATGCGCTTCATGACGTCCGCGCCGGCCGAGGTGGACCACATGATGGGCAGCAGGCCCATGAACGCCGCGGCCACGGTCATCATCTTCGGGCGGCGCCCGCTTGACCGCGCCGTGGACGATGGCCTCGTCCAGCTCGCTCGACGGTGTCGAGCAGCCCTCGCTTCTTCGCGTCCTCGTAGGAGAGGTCGAGGAAGAGCAGCATGAACACGCCGGTCTCGGCGTCGAGGCCGAGCAGCGCGATCATCCCGACCCAGGCGGCGATGGAGACGTTGTAGTCCAGGAACGTAGAAGAGCCAGATGGCGCCGATGGCCGAGAACGGCACCGCGAGCATGACCACCGTCGCCTTGAAGGCCGATCCGGGTGTTCAGGTAGAGGAGCACGAAGATCAGGACCAGGGTGACGGGCACGACGAGCTTGAGGCGCTCGCGACCCGGAGCATGTTCTCGTACTGGCCGCTCCACTGGAGCACGTAGCCGGGCGGGAGCGGGAGGCTCTCGGCCACCACCTGCTTGGCCTCCTCCACGTAGCTCGCCGACGTCGCGGCCGGCGATGTCGACGTAGACGTAGCCGGCCAGGAAGCCGTTCTCGTCGCGGATCATGGCCGGCCCCTGGACGAGTCGGATGTCGGCGAGCTGCCCGAGGGGGACCTGGGCCCCCATGCCGGCTGGCACGGGAACCAGCACCCGCGGCCAGCCGGTCCGGGTCGTCGCGAAGCTCCCGGGGGTAGCGCACGTTGACCGGGTAGCGCTCGCGGCCCTCGACGGTGGTGGTGACGTTCTCGCCGCCGATGGCGCTCATGATCACGTCCTGCACCTGGGCGATGGTCAGGCCGTAGCGGGCGAGCTGGTCGCGGCGGGGCTCGAAGTCCACGAAGTAGCCGCCGGTGACCCGCTCGGCGAAGACGCTCCGGGTGCCGGGCAGGTCCCGGAGGAGCTCTTCCAGCCGCTCGCCGATCCGCTCGATCTCGGTCAGATCCGACGCCGAAGACCTTGATGCCGACCGGGGTGCGGACGCCGGTGGTGAGCATGTCGATGCGGGCCTTGATCGGCATGGTCCAGGCGTTGGTGACGCCGGGGATGCGCAGCGCCGCGTCCATCTCGGCCACCAGCTCGTCCCAGGAGATGTGGTCGGGCCAGATGGGCCGCAGGACGGCTCTTCAGCCACCCGGGGGCCCAGTCGGAGTACCAGCGGTCCTTCGCCCGCCACTCGCTCTCGGGCTTCAGGATCACCGTGGTCTCCATCATCGAGAACGGCGCCGGGTCGGTGGAGGTGTCGGCCCGGCCGGCCTTGCCGAAGACCCGCTCCACCTCGGGGAAGCCCTTGAGGAGCTTGTCCTGGGCGATCATGCAGCTCCTGGGCCTGGGCCACCGAGATGCCCGGCAGCGTGGTCGGCATGTAGAGGATCGTGCCCTCGTTCAGGGGCGGCATGAACTCGGAGCCCAGCTGGAAGTAGACCGGCAGGCTCGCCAGCACCAGGAGGAACGACGCCGCGATCACGCTCTTGGGGTGGCGCAGCACGAACCGGCACGCCGGCTCGTAGACCCGGAAGATCGTCCGGCTGATGGGGTGCCGCTCCTCGGAGTAGTAGGTCCCGACCAGGGCGTGGCTCGCGAGCCAGGCCAGGAACCGGGGCTGGAACTGGAAGGGGTCGATCCGGGTGAACAGCATCCGCATGCGCCGGGTCCAGGGTGATGGCGAGCAGCGCGGCGATGGCCATGGCCAGGTTCTTCGAGTAGGCCAGGGGCTTGAAGAGCCGCCCCTCCTGGTCCACCAGGGCGAAGACCGGGAGGAACGCCACGGCGATCACCAAGAGCGAGAAGAAGACCGACGGCCCGACCTCCTTCAGGGCCTCCAGGCGCACCTTGTGGAAGTCCCCCTTCCGCCCCCCGGCGTCCCAGTGGTGGATCTTGTTGTAGGCGTTCTCCACCTCCACGATCGCGCCGTCCACCAGCACGCCGATGGAGATGGCGATGCCGGCGAGCGACATGATGTTGACCGTCACCCCCATGTAGTAGAGCGGGATGAAGGCGAGCAGCACCGAGACCGGAATGGTGATGATCGGCACGATCGCCGAGGGGATGTGCCAGAGGAAGAGCAGGATCACCAGCGAGACGATGATCATCTCGATGATCAGCTCGTGCTTCAGGGTGTGCGATGGCGCGCTCGATCAGGTCCGAGCGGTCGTAGGTGGTGACGATCTCGACGCCCCGGGGAAGCGAGGGGTCGAGGTCCCGGAGCTTCTCCTTCACCCGCTCGATGACGTTCAGGGCGTTCTCGCCGTGGCGCATGACCACGATGCCGCCCACGTGGTCCCCCAGGCCGTCCAGGTCGGAGACCCCGCGGCGGATCTCGGGTCCGAGCTCCACCCGGGCCACGTCCTTGAGCAGCACCGGCACCCCGCCCGGGGCCACCTTGACCACGATCTGCTCGAAGTCGCCGAGGGACTGGGCGTAGCCCCGGCCGCGCACCATGTACTCGGTGCCCGCGAACTCCAGGAGCCGGCCGCCCACCTCGTTGTTGGAGTCGCGCATGGCCTGGGTGACCATGTCGAGCGAAAGGCCGTAGGCCGCCAGGCGGTTGGGGTCGACGGTGACCTGGTACTGCTTCTGGAAGCCGCCGATGGAGGCCACCTCGGCCACGCCCGGCACGGCCTGGAGGGCGTAGCGCAGCGTCCAGTCCTGGTAGCTCCGCAGCTCGTCCAGGGAGTGGCTGCCGGAGGTATCCACCAGGGCGTACTGGAAGACCCAGCCCACGCCGGTGGCGTCGGGCCCGAGCTCGGTCTGCACCCCCGCGGGCAGCCGGGGAATGATCTTCGAGAGGTACTCGAGCACCCGGGACCGGGCCCAGTAGATGTCGGTCCCGTCCTGGAAGATCACGTAGACGTAGGAGAAGCCGAAGTCCGAGAAGCCGCGGATGGCCTTCACGTGGGGCGCGCCCAGGAGCGCGGTGACGATCGGGTAGGTGACCTGGTCCTCGATGATGTCGGGCGACCGGTCCCAGTGCGAGTAGACGATCACCTGGGTGTCGGACAGGTCGGGCAGGGCGTCGAGCCGGATCTCCTTGAGGGTGTAGACCGCGAGCACGCAGGCCACCGCCACGGCGAGCAGCGTGAGCGCCCGATTGTGCGCGCAGAAGGAGATGACCCTCTGGACGAGGCTCAGGTTCTCGAAGTCGACGCTGGCGCCGTGGGGGTTCATCGGCCGTGCCCTTCGTGAGCGCCGGCGGCAGGGGCCGCCCCGGTCATCTTGGTCAGCGCCGCCCGCAGCCTCGACTCGGAGTCGAGGAGGAAGTTGGCCTTGACCACCACCTTCTCACCCTCGGCCACCCCGGAGAGCACCTGGGCCCGGCCGTTGCCGCGCACCCCGAGGCGCACCTCTCGGGGCTCGAAGGTGCCCGTGGCGATCTCGACGAAGACCACCCGGCGCACCCCGGTGTCCATGACCGCCGAGTCGGGGATCACCACCCCTTCACCCGTCTCCAGGGCCAGCGTCACGTCGGCGAACATCGCCGGCTTGAGCACGAGGTCCGGGTTCTGGAACTCGAAGCGCACCTTGAGGGTGCGGCTCTCGGGGTTGAGATAGGGGTAGACGTAGGCCACCCTCCCGGTGAGCCGCAGGCCCGCCTGGTAGGGGAGCGTCAGCACGGCCTCCTGCCTCACCCGCACCGCGCTCGCCTCGTACTCGTAGACGTCGGCCTCGATCCACACCCGCGAGAGGTCGGTGACGGCGAAGAGCTCCGTCCCGGGTTCCACCTGCTGGCCTTCGAAGATGCCCTTGGCCGTGACGAACCCGCTCGAAGGGGCGTCCAGGGTGACGGCGCGCCGGGGCTCGCCCGTGCGCTCGATCTCGGTGAGGAACGATTCCGGCACGTCGAAGAGCTCCAGGCGCCTGCGGGCCGAGAACAGGAGTTCCTGACCGAGCCGGCGCACGCTCTCGCTGCCGGACGCCGCGAACTTGGCGGCGGTCTCCCGGGCCCGGAGGAACTCCTCCTGGCTCGCCAGGAGCTCCGGAGAGTACAGGGACAGGATCGGCTCCCCTTTCTCCACCAGCTGTCCGGTGAAGCTCACGTGGAGCTTCTCGACCCACCCGGCGGTCTTGGTGTGCACGTGGCGGATCCGGGTCTCGTCCGGGGTCACGATGCCCACGGTGCGCACGGTGCGGCTGATCCGGTCCCGCACGGCCGCGGCGGTCTGCAGCCCGGCCACGCGGATCCCCTCTTCCCCCACCCGCACGGTGACGAGCCCTTCCGGCCCTCCGGCCCGCGCCTTCTCCACCTCGTCCGCGTAGACCGGGAGGTAGTCCATGCCCATCTCGTCCTTCCTGGGCACGGGGGACGTCACCATGGGGTCCATCGGGTTCCGGTAGAAGAGGATCCGCCGTTCCGAGGGCTCCTCGAGATCGGCGAAGAAGTCGTCCCCGGCCTCTGCGGCCTGGGGCGCCGGCGGCTGCTCGTCGATCCGGGTCAACGTCATCCCGCAGATGGGGCAGTCCCCGGGCTTGTCCGAGATGACCCACGGGTGCATCCCGCACGTGTACCGGGCGGCCTCCCCGGCTTCCTCCGTCCCCCGGCCGTGCTCGTAGTACCAGTACGACCCGGCACCGGCTGCGGCCAGAGCCGCAGCCGCCAGGACGAACAGGAGGCCCCTTCGGGAAGCCCCGCGGGTGGAAAGAAGATTCCTAGTCGTCGTCATCCGCGTTCTCCGTGCCGGCGGTCGGCCATCGGGCTTCGACGACGCCCCGGCCCCTCGCGCATCGTCCCCCGCGCACCAGCCTTCCCTCTTCCCTTCGCGCCGGTCGCCCGTCACTCGCCACCCGCGACCGGCAGCGGACTGACCCCCACCGCGGCCTCGGTCTCGGCGGCGGCGATCCCCCGATCGGCCCGGCGACGCTCCAGCGCCAGCTTGGCCTCGAACCAGCTCCTGTAGGAACCGATCACGTCCGTGAACAGGAGAGTCCCCGCCGCGTACCCCTGGGTGGAGGCCTCCAGCGCCGCCTCCGCCAGGGCGAGGACCCGGTCCTCGAACAGGGCTTGCTCCCGGGCGGCCCGGTCCAGACGGAACCACGCCTCCCGCACCCGCAGCGCCGTGGCCGCCTCCTCCGCCTCCAAGTCCTTGCGCAGTGCGTTCAGGCGCTGCCGGGTCTCCTGGAGGTATGCGTCCCGGGTGCCGTACCACGGCATCCGCGGCAGCCCGGAACCCATTCCGGCCTCGGTGCTCTCGGGAAAACCGCCCCCTCCTCCGGCCTGCGCTCCCGGAGCAACCACGGCCGAGACCTCGTCGCGGCCATAGGAGGACAGGTCCAGGTGGAAGCGGGGGTACACCATGGTCTCGGCCATCTCCACCATGGCCTCCACCCGCTCCACCGCGGCGCGCAGGCGCCGCAGTTCCTGCCGCCTCTCCGAGGCCAGCGGGTACAGCCGCTGGAGGTCGGGGACCGGCGGAGCGTCCGAGCCGGCGGCGGGGCGCCCGACGGACGCGCCGGGCCGCAGCCCCAGGAGGTTGCGGAGCCGGGCCTCCGCGTTGAGGACCTCTTGCCCCAGGGTCGCCAACTCCTCGGTGGCCTTCTCCCGCTCGATGCCGACCTTCACCACGTCCTGGAACGCGTTCTCCCCCGCGGCGTACCGCGCCGAGGCCGCGTCCTTCAGGTGGTCGAGGAGGACGAGCATCTCGGCCGTGATCTCCCGGGCGCGGTAGAGATACCCCAGCTCCCACCAGATGCGCCGGGCCTCGGTCACGGCGTCGCGCCGCGCAGCCTGCAGCGCTTCCCACGCTTCCCGCACCTCCCGTTCCGCGATCCGCCCCTTCAGGGCGAGCACCCCAGGGAAGGGGAACCGGGCTTCGATCCCCTCGGCGCTCTCCGCGGCCCCGATTCCCGGGGCCAGCGCAGCAGTGAAGACGGCGTACTGGCGGAGAACCTCGTCGAGGCTGGCCACCTGCCCGTAGGCCGCAGCGGCAGCCCTTGCGTCGGCCTCACGGGCGGCGACCACGGGGCTGCGCAGCAGGGCGAGGATCGCCAGCGCCTCCACGCCGAACCCGTCCGCCAAGGCACGCTTCGCCGCCGCCGGATCCTCCCGGGCCGCCCCGAGCCGCGCTACGCCCTCGGGATCGGGCACCCAGAACGCTTCACCCGGGGCGGCCTCCTCCACGGCCCGCTCCCACCGCGCCCCCGCCTCCCGAAGCCGCGCCGCCTCGAGGCGGAATTCCCCGGCGCCTTCCGCCCGCACGTCCGGCCCGGAGGCCGGCGGCGCGGGGTAGACGGGCGGCGGCGCATAGGCCTCCCACTCCCGAACCTGGCTTCGGTAGTCGCCCGAGACCGGGGCCACGGCGAGCAGGGCCATCAGGACGCCCGGGCCGATCCCCCTGGTCATCTCGCCCCCTCCCCGGACTCCGGCCGCTGCGTCAGGCTCTGTCCGGCGAGGCGCTCGAGGCGCGCCACGGACTTCCCGTAGTCGGCCTCGGCCCGGGCGAGGGCGAGTTGGAAGTTGTAGTGGGCGGACTGGACCTCGATGAAGTCGCTGAAGCTCCCCTGGCCCTCCCGGTACCAGGTCTCCGCGATCTCCACCGCGTTCGCCGCCTGGGGCAGCAGTTCGTCCCGGTACAGGCGCACCAGCCGGTCCGCGTTCCGGAGTCGGAAGTACCCGTCCCGGATCATCGCCATGGACTCGTCCACCCGCGCCCGCACCATCGCACGGGCCGCCTCGGCCTGAGCTTCGGCCCGACCGATCCGCCCCTCGTTCTTCCCCCACCACAGGGGCACCGTCATGCCCACCTGGAACCCGACCGCGTCGCTCCCGCCCTCGTCGACGGGGTCCTTGAGGACGCCGACGGTGAAGTCGGGCATCCGCTCCCAGCGCATGAGACTGGCCTCGCTCGTGGCCCGTTCCACACGGGCCTCGGCAGTGAGGATGTCCTCCTGGCCGACCCGGGCCAGGCCGTAGATCTCCTCGAGGGTGTAGGCCAGCGGCCGGAGGGGCTCCGGCACCGGCGGCCCCAGGGGCGCATCCGGGTCTCGGCTCAGCAGCGCGTTGATCCTCGTGGTCTCCGTCTCCTCGCGCTCGTCCATGAGGATCGAGTCGTATTCGAGCTGCGCCAGCTGCGACTGGGCCTTGGTCACGTCCACGAGCGTGGCCCGGTCGCGCACGAAGGCGGTCTCCGAGACCTTGCGAAGGTGGTCGAGGAGCGCCCGGTTCGCGGCGATCACCTCCCGCGCGGCCCGCACGTAGAGGAGCTCGTGGAAGGCCTCCCGGATCCGGAGGGTGAGGTCCCGCGCCGTCCGATCCGTTTCCAGACGCGCCACGCGGACCTCGGAGTCGGCCACATCGCCCGCCCTGGAGAGCTTGCCGGGGAACGGGAGCCGCTGGACGATCCGCCCCATCCAGACGTTCTCGGTCGGGTTCTTCTCCTCGAACATGATCTCCGGGTCGGGATAGGCCGTGGCCACCCGCCGGCCCTCCACCGCGGCCCGCCACGACTGCCGGGCCGCGTCTATGACCGGGCTGCTCCGGTTGGCGAATTCCACCAAGTCCGAAACGGTGGGGCCGGCCCGCAGTCGCTGCTCCAGGCTCTCCGGTTCGCCCCCGGCAGCAGACGCCGCGGCGGCACTCAAGGCCAGCGCCGCGATCCGTCGCAGGGTCCGTCGTGTCATGCGTCTGCTCCCTTCGGCTCGCCCGACCCGCGTTCTCCGTCGTGCCGGGGCAAACCCCTTCCCGCTCCTTGCGTGTGCAGGAACCGTGCGTTCCCGCGGGGGCTTCCCGGCCGTCGGACCGTAACGCAGACGGTCCGCGCGTCAATCAAAGGCATACCGGCGCCCTCACCCCCCGGCGCAGCAGTTGCCGCCGCAGCCGCCCCCGGGGCGGGGAGCGCCCGTCGCGGCGGGCGGCACGCCGGGGCCGGAAGCCCGGAACCGCGCCGGGTAGCCGCTGCGGGTCACGGCGTCGGCAAGAGCCTTAGGGTCGTCGCCTCCCGCGGCGTACTCCACGGTCACCGTCTTGAGGGCGAGGTCCACCGCCACCGCCGTCACACCCGGCCGCGCCTCGAGGGCCTCACGAATCCGCCCCTCGCAGCTCCCGCACGTCATGCCCGGGACGTCCAACAGCAGACGCGCCACCGGCCTTGTCGCGGCAGCACCGCGCTGGTCGGGAGCATCGGACCGCGAGCCCGCCCCCCCGACGGCGGCTGCGACTCCCAAAGCCAACGCCGCTCCGGTGCACAGCAACCACCACCCGCGGTTTCTCTTCCCAGTGCTCATGTTCAACCCTCCGCGCTGTCCAGTGGCCGCACCCGGCGGTCTTCCTCGATGACCCTCCCGTCCGAGACCTTGAGCACCCGCCGTGCATGACGGGCGCACTCCGGGCTGTGGGTGACCATGACGATGGTCATGCCCTCCCGGTTGAGCCGGCCGAGCAGGTCCATGACCGCGCCGCTGGTCTTGGTGTCCAGGTTTCCCGTGGGCTCGTCGGCGAGCAGGATCGGGGGCTCGTTGACGATCGCCCGGGCGATCGCCACCCGCTCCTGTTCACCGCCCGAGATCTGGCTCGGGAGGCGGTCCTCCTTGCCCCCCAGCCCCACCCGCTCCAGCGCCTCCTCGGCCATGCGCCGCTTCTCCTTCCGGCCCTTGCGCACGGTGGCCAGGGGCAGCATCACGTTCTCCGCCACGGTGAGGTAGGGGATCAGGTGGAAGCTCTGGAACACGAACCCCAGGAACTCCCGCCGGAAGTCCGCCCGCTGCTCCTGGCCCGAGGCCGTAGACGTCGATCTCGTCCACCGTCAGTGACCCGGCGGTCGGCGTGTTGAGCGCGCCGAGCACGGACAGCAGCGTCGACTTGCCCGAACCCGACTCTCCCATCACGGCCACGAACTCCCCCTCTTCGATCTCCAGGCTGATCTCCCGCACCGCCGCCACGGCGGCGTCGCCGCGTGCCGTACCGCTTGGTCAGGTTGGTCGCTTCGATGTAGCTCATGTCAGCTCTCAGTCTTCCGCGGTCAGCGGTCCGCTGCCGGCAGTTGAGTTCACGGTTCGTCACAGCGCCCGCAGCGCCTCGTTGGGGTCCATCCGGGCGGCCAGGAGCGCCGGGTAGGCGCTGGCCAAGAGGCCGAGGGCCACCGAGAGCACCACGGCCCCGACCGCCAGGGTCGGGTCGAAGGGGATCCCGATCGCGTGACCCGCGTGGTGCACGCCCGCCCCAGCGTCCGCGGCGAAGACCGGCAGGACCACTGTCGCGCCGCCGAACCCCGCCAGGTACCCGAGGGCGCCCGCCAGGGCCGAGACGATCCCGGCCTCCAGGAGCACGATCCGGACCACGTGGCTCTTGCGGAACCCGATGGCCCGGAAGATCCCGATCTCCCCGGTCCGCTCCCGCACGCTCCCCATCATGGTCACGAGCACCACCAGGCCTCCCACCAGCACCACCAGCGTCGAGACCCCGAGGGAGAACTTGCGGAAGTGACCGATGGCCTCCATCCGGCCCTTCACCACCTGCTGGATCGCCATGACGTCGGCCCCCGGCAGGACCTCGGAGATCTGTCCCACCATGTCCTCGACGGGGCAGTCCTTGCACAGGGCGGCCACCTCGGCCATGGAGATCCGCCCCTCCTTGTCGAGGACGAACTGGGCCGTGGCCAGGCGGGTGAAGACGATCTGGTCGTCCTGGGAACCCGTGGGCTCCAGGACCCCGGCCACCCGGAAGTCCCACCCGTCGGCCTGGAACCGGTCCCCGACCCCGAGGCCGAGCTTGTCGGCCGCCTCCGCGCCGAGCAGCGCCCGTTCTCCGCCGGGGAGTTCACCCCGGATCTTCCACCAGGGCTTGAGCATCTGCGCGACGTGGAAGTCGACCCCGGTCAGCAGGACCTTGCGCTCCCGCACCTCCACCACCCCCAGGACCATGGGGCCCACCGCAGCCACGTTGCCGGCGTTGCGTATGGTCGAGATCCCGGCGAGCTCCTCCTGGCGGATCTCCTCCACGTCGAAGGAGACGCCGCCCAGGGACAACCCGCCGTAGCTGAGGGAGAGGTTCTCGGTCTTCGGCACCACGAGGATGTTGGCGCCGTACTGCTCGAGCTTGTGGTTGACGTCGTCGGTCAGGGCTCCCGTGAGGGTCACCAGCCCCACGACGGTCGACACCCCCACGAGGAGACCGGCGAGCACGAAGGCCGCCTTGGCCTTTCGCCGGCGCAGGTTGAGCAGGGCGATGTCCTTGAGGGTCATGCTCATCCCTCCTTCGGCGGCAGCTCGAAGTACGGCCGCCCGGCGACGATGTCCTCGACCCGGATCACCACCTGTCCCTTCGCGCACCTGGTTCGGCAGGGGCGAGGGGTTGCAGCCGCCCTTCACCTCCATGACCTTCACCGAGGCGAAGCGCATCCGGCAGTTCTGGCACACCATCTCGTCGCCGTCCTGGCGGTACCCCTTGTCCGCCTGCCAGCAGGAGTCACAGGCGTCGAAGGCGCCGGATCACCCCGTCGGAGCTCTTCAGGACGAAGTAGCGGAGCGTCACCCCGTCGGCGGTCTTGTGCTCGAAGAAGCGGCACTGCCCGTCGTCGAACTCCGCCACCGGGTAGGTCACCTCCCCCGTCTGCACCTCGGGTGCGAAGACCTTGGCGGCCGGCGGGACGTCCTCCCCCTTCCGGCCCATGAAGAAGATCCCCCCGCCGATGACCAGGGCGGCGCAGACCGCCATCAGGACGACGTTCCTGGCGTTCTTCGGCTTGCCGTCGCCGAGGACGGAGGCCTTCTTGGCGGCGTACTTTTCTCTGGAATCCAACTTCTTCGACATCGACGGCTCCTTGGCTCGGGCCCATGCCCGGGGAGGACCGGCGTCGCGCAGCGCGCACCGGCCGGTCGGTTCTCGATCAGGGGGGTTGGAAGCGAACCGGGTTCGCGGACGAACCCAGGGCGCACCTCCGCGTGCCGGCGCAGGCCGGGCGGGGTCACGCCCTCGACGGGGAGCGGTCTAACAGAGGAGGGAGAGGTTCCGGAGGTAGATCGGACCGGGTGGGGCCTGGGCGGTCGGGGCCGTGCGGGCCAGCCGTCCCGCAGGCACGGCCGCCGGACCCGCGGAGTCCCGGGCCAGAGCGGCAACAACCTGGGAGGGAACCTCGACGCGGGGCGTCGCACTCAGCGCCGAGTCGAGCCCCTGGGGCGAGGGGGCCTCTTCGATGTCGCAGGGCCGCGCCTCCGCGCCCCCGCAGCAGCAGGCGTGCTCCACGGGCGCCGCGCGGACGGCCGAATGCGAAGCGTGAGCCTGCCCCGGTGCCGGCACGCAGCACGCGCCGCCGCAGGCGTGGGGAGGCGACGCCACGCCGAGACACAGCAGGCTCACCGTGAGAACCCACGCTGCGCCGCGCAGAGGGCCCCGCCGGCCGCGGGAGAATGGTGATGGCAGAATATTCCTCATTGCAATGAACATAAGCCTCCCGACCCGAATCGTCAACTCGAATCGTAAACTTTACGCATTGGATTGTACTGCTGGCAGGTGGGGTTTGACCCCTCCACACAGGCCTCTCGTTTCCGCCCCGCCGCGACGGGGCCGGCGTTTGCCTCCACGGGGCCGAAACCGCCCGGCACGCTGAACGTCGCACGGAAGGCCCGCCATCGAAAACAAACGGGGGGCCGACTCGCGCCGGCCCCCCGAGGGCTTCCCCGAGCATCCCGCTACGGGGTCTTCTCCTGGGCCGTCAGGCCCTCGCCGACCGTGAATTCGACGCCGCACTTCGGGCACTTGATCTTGGTGTCCTTGCTGATGGCCTTCGAATCCGCGGTCTGCATTCCGGCGCAGCCGAAGGTAGCGAGGGCGAGGCCGAGGACGGAGAGCGCGAGCAGCTTCTTCATGGTCTTTCTCCTCTACGTGGTGCGGGTTGATTGCGTGGGAATCCACTTGTACCACGCCGCGAGAGTTTGACAAGGACCTTCGAAGACGCAAGGCTCGGAGATGAAACCAGAGGCGCCGGCACCACGTCCAACGACCACGGAACGCGTCGCCCCGCCTCCCCTCTTGGACTGAGAGGACCTCGACATGCCCCGCCCCAGCCTCGACCCGGTGTGCCGCATGGAAGTCGATCCCCAGGCTCCTCCCGGCGGCTCCGCCGAGCACGCGGGAAAGACGTATCACTTCTGCAATCCCCGGTGCCGGGAGCGCTTCCGGGCCGCCCCCGAGCGCTACCTCCGGCCCCCCTCCGGCATTCCGGGCCCCCGGGAGGGAATGAGCATCGACCCGGTCTGCCGCATGGAGGTGGACGAAGCCGCCCCGAGGGGTGGGACCGCGGACCACGGCGACCGACGCTACTACTTCTGCAACCCCCGGTGCCGGGAGCACTTCGAGGCCGACCCCGAGGGGGTGCTCGCCGCGTACGCCGAGGCACCGCCGACGCCCGACGAAGAGGAAGTGGATCACCGAGCGGACGGGGAACGATCGACGGAGGCTGCCGGGGCGAAGGAGGTGCTGGACCTCACCGGGATGAGCTGCGCCTCCTGCGCCGCGGCCATCGAACGGGGGCTGCGCAAGGTCTCCGGCGTGGGCAAGGCCACCGTAAACTTCGCGGCTTCCAAGGCCTACGTGGAGTTCGACCCGGGCAGGGCCGGCCGCGACGACCTGGTGTCGGCGGTGCGCAGCGCCGGCTACGACGTGCGCGAGCAGGGCGCCGCGCGCGTCGCCGAGCTCTCGGTGACCGGTATGGGCTCCACCCACTGCGCCGGGCTCGTGGAGAAGGCCCTGCGCGGCCTGGAGGGCGTCGGGGAGGTCTCGGTGAACCTCGCCACCGAACGCGCCCCGGTGACCTACGATCCCTCCAAGGCGCGCGTGTCCCAGATGATCGAGGCGGTCCGGGCCGCCGGCTACGGGGCCCGTCCGGCGGAGAGCCGCGACGCGGAGACCGACGCCCGCGAGTCCGAGGTCCGCACGTTCCGCCTGCGCCTGCTGGTCTCCTGGGCGTTCGCCGTGCCGCTCCTCTACGTGGCGATGGGAGACGATGGTGGGGCTGCCTGCACCCGCGCTGCCCGGCCGGACCATGGCGCTGCTGCAGCTCGCGCTGTGCACCCCCATCCTGCTCGCAGGGTCCAACTTCTACGGAACGGCGGGAGGGCGATCCTTCCCACCTGTCCCCCAACATGGACAGCCTGGTCGCCATCGGCACCGGCACCGCCTACCTGTACAGCCTGTACCAGACGTTCACGGGCGGGCGAGCACCTGTACTACGAGACCGCGGGCCTCCTGCTCGCCTTCATCCTCCTGGGCAAGACCCTGGAGGCGGTGGCGAAGGGCAAGACCAGCGAAGCCATCAAGAAGCTCGTGGGCCTGCAGCCGAGAACCGCCCGGGTGCTGCGCGACGGCGGCGAGGTGGAGATCCCGGTGGAGGAGGTGGAGGTGGGAGACCGCCTCCGGGTCCGGCCCGGGGAGAAGCTCCCCGTGGACGGGAAGGTCCTCGAGGGCCGCTCCGCCGTGGACGAGTCCATGATCACCGGCGAGTCCATCCCCGCGGAGAAGGGTCCGGGAGACACGGTGATCGGGGCCACCGTGAACCGGACGGGGACGTTCGTCTTCGAGGCCACCCGGGTGGGCAGCGAAACCGCCCTGGCCCAGATCATCCACCTCGTGGAGGAAGCCCAGGGGTCCAAGGCGCCCATCCAGAACCTGGCGGACCGGGTCTCCGCCGTCTTCGTGCCGGCGGTGGTGGGGATCGCGGTGCTCGCCTTCCACGCCTGGATGACTCCCCAGGGAGCCGAACTCGGTCCGGCCCTGACCGCCTTCATCGCCGTGCTGATCATCGCGTGCCCGTGCGCCCTGGGTCTTGCCACGCCCACCGCGGTCATGGTCGGCACGGGCAAGGGCGCGGAGCTCGGCATCCTGATCAAGGGCGCCGCCGCGCTCCAGGGCGCCGGAGGCGTCCAGGCCGTCGTCTTCGACAAGACCGGCACCCTCACCCGGGGCGAGCCCCGGCTCACCGACGCACTCCCAACGGAGGGCTTCGGAGAGGACGACCTCCTGGCCCTCGCCTCCGCCGTGGAGACCGCGTCGGAGCACCCCCTGGGCGAGGCGGTGGTGGCCGCGGCGCGGGAGCGGGAGATCCCCGTGCCGAGGCGCGGGACTTCGACGCGACGCCGGGCAAGGGGGTGGCGGGGGAAGTGGGGGGCCGAAGGGTCCTCGTGGGCACCGCCCGCTTCCTCGAAGAGAACGGCGTCGAGGCGGAAGCCCTGCGCCGGCCCAGAGAGGAGCTGGAGGCCGCGGGGAAGACGGCCCTGTGCGTGGCCGTGGACGGGGAGCCCGCGGGGCTGCTCGCCGTGGCCGACACCGTCAAGGAGCACTCCGCCGAGGCGGTCCGGGCCCTCTACCGGCTCGGGGTGAAGGTGGTGCTCCTCACCGGCGACAACCGCCGCACCGCCGAGGCGATCGGGCGACAGGTGGGGATCGACCGGGTCCTGGCCGAGGTGCTGCCGGCGGACAAGGCGCGGGAGGTGCGCAAGCTGCAGGCCGAAGGGTTCTCGGTGGCCATGGTGGGGGACGGGATCAACGACGCCCCGGCCCTCACCCAGGCCGACGTGGGCATCGCCATCGGCACCGGGACCGACGTGGCCATCGAGTCGGCCGACATCGTGCTGGTCCGGGACGACCTGCGCGACGTGGTGCGGGCCATGGACCTGAGCCGCTACACCATGCGGAAGATCCGGCAGAACCTCTTCTGGGCCTTCGTGTACAACACCGTGGGCATCCCCCTGGCGGCGGGCGTCCTCTACCCCCTCACCGGGTGGCTGCTGAACCCCATGATCGCCGGCGCCGCCATGGCGTTCTCCAGCGTGTCGGTGGTCACCAACTCCCTGCTGATGCGCGGGTACCGGCCGAAGGCCTGACGGTTCAGGGCGTGCCCGCCTCCCGTGCGCCGGTCTCGAAGTCGAAGGCCAGGGTGCGCGGGGTCTCGCCCGTCCGGAACTGCACGAGCACCCGGTGCCTCCCCTCCACCCGCACGCCGTCGTTGAAGTAGATCTTCGGTCCCCGATAGCCCGGCACGATCCTCTGCAGCCGGAAGTGGCTGTGCTCCTGCCCACCGCCGTGGAGGTGGCGCGCCAGGGAGGCGTCGCCGCGCGGAACGAGCGCCACGTGGGCCAGTGCGTCGCCGTACCGCTCCAGGTCCGTCACGGGAGTGCCGTCGTCCCGGGACAGGACGACCGTGCCGTTCATGAGGCTGCCCGCCCGTGGTGTGGCCGGCACGGTCTCGAAGACCGCCCGGATCCCCCCGCCGCGCCGGGTTCGGGAGAGGTCCCACGCCAGGGGTTCCTGGGCGGGGCCTTCCACCTCCACGCGCAACGCCTTGCTCACGATCACGCCCTTGTCGAGGAAGTCCACGACCAGCCAGTGGGGCCCGCCAAGCCGAAACGTCACGGGCAGCGTGAAGCGGCCCTCGAAGAGCGCCGCTTCCTTCCAGCTTCCCAGGTCCTCGGGGTGGAAGTGGTGGAGTTCGGCCAGGTTCTCGCTGAGCAGCAGAAAGTTCGGGCGGCGCTCCGGGAACGTCCCCAGTTCTCCTGCCCCCGCCCCGGCGGCGCCCTCGATGAAGACGTCGATCTTCGCCGGGAGGCCGGCCTGGAGCACCGCCGGGTCGGACCGGGTCCGGAAGCGGTAGCGGATGTCCACCTCCGAGGCGCTCATGGCCTTGAGATGGTGAAAGGTGGGGTCTTCCAGTTCGCAGCATCGGCTCTTCTCGTACTCCTCGGTGACCGCGGTCCCGCCACCGGGAGGTGCCTCGGCTCGCAGGCCCGCGCCCGGGGCGCAACCCATGACCCCGAGCAATAGGCCGAGCACATAGCAGGTAGCCATCGTCTTACCCATCGGTCTGCCTCCGCGGACCTATCGTCCGCTGCACGTCAGTCCGTCTTCCCGGAGAAATTGGCGGCCAGTACCTGGCCGTCGTAGTTGAGAAACACGAAGAGGCGGCGTCTACCCTCGTCGGGCTCGGCGTCGTTGCGAAACACGAGGTGCCATTCCTCGAGTTCGTCGACCATCTCCAGCGAGGCGCGCTCCAGCACTGCCCCGGACCAACTCTCGGGGATCTTGCCCCTGCCCACCAAGAGCGCCATCAGTTCCTGCCCCTTGGCCACGGCTTCCTCCTGCGGGATCACCGCGTGACCGCCGTGAGACCAGGCGGGAACCGCCGGCACTGCCATCGCGAGACCGACGAGCAGGACAGCCCAGCCGAGTCTCCGCTTCATGGCTTCACACCCTCCTCCCCGAGCAGATTGTCCTGGAAGCGCTGCCGGGCCTTCTCCACGCCCATCTTCTCGTGGGCATGGCGATGCAGGTCGTCGCTGAACCCGAGGTCGTCTGGAAACCGCTGGTGGGAATACCCGTGGAGCTGGAAGAGGAAGAGCAGCAACCCGGCCGCCACCAGGGCACCGTTGGCCAAGCGGCTGAACTGCTGGAAGGAGTCGGTGCGGCGCCAGCCCTCCAGGACCGCGACCATGATCAGCAGCGCGGCTACCTGCCCGATTTCGACCCCGACGTTGAACGAAAGGATGCGGAGGACCAGGGCCGTGGTGTCGTCACCGAGGGGGAGTTGCTGGAGGCGGGTGGAGAGGCCGAAACCGTGCACGAGGCCGAAGGCGAAGATCACGGCCAGCAGATTCGGCGGTTCCCTCCCCAGGGTCCGCCGGAACCCATCCAGGTTGTCGAACCCCTTGTAGCAGACGCTGAGGGCGATCACGGCGTCCACGAGGTAGTAACTGGCCGAGATCTGCCACAGCGTGGCGAAAATGAGCGTGAGGCTGTGGCCCAGGGTGAAGGCCGTGATGTAGCGGACCACCTCCCGGGCCCGGCGCAGGAAGAAGACCACCCCGAAGATGAAGAGGAGGTGGTCGTAGCCGGTGAGCATGTGTTTGGCGCCGAGCCACAGGTACAGGGCGTAGCCGCCTTGCAGCATGGCCTGGCGGTCGGCTTCCGACATGCCGTGGGCCAACGCATCGCTGCCAGCAGCCAAGATGACACACGAGACGATCAGCAGGCGGTACAAGCGGTTCGCTCCTTCGAGGCGACGATGGCCCGGGGAGACGCTGCGCAACACCGCGGGCACGGGGGGGGATGGGATATGCCCCATGCGGGGTTGCATCCCCGGGCGCCTCTTGTCGCTCTGGAATCAGGTTCCGGCCAGGCGGGACGGCACTCGCGAAGGAGGCGGGCTCAACACAGAAAGGAGCAAACAAGGAGGTAGACCGGTTGCCCCATGGGTGGCGGAGGAACTGGAGGCGGAGCACCTCCGAAGCTCCGAACGCGGGCGAACGTGGTAGCCGATGCGGCGACGGTGCCCCCCATCCAAGGCGACTCGCAGGGGCGCCTCTGCAGGGGAACAGCGGACAGCGCAGAGACACCCTCGTCACCGTGGTCGCAGCACGCTCGGGAGAGTGATTCGCGATCCTGATCCTGTGCCGCCCCGGCGGGTCTACAGCACGTCTCCAGCGCTGCCCCGACGTCGTGGATCAGAAACCCACTCACCAGGCACACCGCCACCAGCTTGGGGCAACGGAAGCTCTTCAGCACCCGGAATCCTCCGAGTCGATCCGCAGACGCTTCGGGATACTCTGTTCAAAGCCTGCTGCCCCTGTCAAGCAACGACTCGAGGAGTCGCCCGACGCCTCCCACGAGCAGGGCCCGCGGGAAGCCCGGGCTTCCCGCGTCCTGGACGCATTGGGCTCGCGCTCGCCTCTGCGGGGCCTCCGCGCCGAAGTAGTAATCCCGCCTCCTCCTCTCTTCGTGACAAGACCCTGTCTACCCGTAGCTGTGCAGCCCCGAGAGCACGAAGTTCACGCCCCAGTAGGTGAACATGGTCGCGCCGAAGCCCACCACGGAGAGAACGGCCAGCCGGGTGCCCTTCCAGCCCGCCGTGTACCGGGCGTGCAGGTACGCCGCGTAGACGAACCAGGTGATGAGCGACCACGTCTCCTTGGGGTCCCAACTCCAGTAGGTTCCCCAGGCGTAGTTGGCCCAGATCGCGCCGGTCAGGATCCCGAGGGTGAGGAACGGGAACCCCACCGCGATGGCCCGGTACGACATGTCGTCGAGGACCTTCCGGGAGGGAAGCGCCCCGGCGGGGCCGTCGCCCCGGAACAGGTGGACCAGGCTCACGGCAAAGGCCACGGCGAAGGCGCCGTACCCGATGAAGCAGGTGACCACGTGGGCGGTGAGCCAGTTGGACTGGAGCGCGGGCACGAGGGGCTGCAGGTCCGAGGAGATCTTCGGGTTGAGGGAGACGATGGCGATGCAGAGGGCTGCCAGCGGCGCCACGAAGGCCCCGAGGGCCCGCAGCCTGTACCGCCACTCGAACACGAGGTACACGAGGACGATGCACCACGCGAAGAAGACCTTGGACTCGTACATGTTGGACAGCGGCATGTACGCGAAGCCGAGTCGATAGCTTTCCACGTAGCGCACCGCGAACGCCGCCGTGTTGACCAGCAGCCCGGCGAGCAGGGTGGAAGTGGCCGCGAGGCCGAGCGCCCGGTTCTGCCGGGTCGCCAGGTGGAGCGCGTACAGCACGGCGGCCGCCAGGTAGAGCCCCATGCTGCCGTTGAAGAGCGTCACGTTCATGACCGTAGCACCTCCGTCTCGTGTGGTCGTATCAGCCGGCCGCCCGCCGCCTCCGGACGTCGCACTCCGTGCACGTCCGGAGCCGCTCGGCGACCCCTTCGAAGGTCTTCGCGAACCCGTGCGGGTTCTTGGCGGCCGCGCCCGCCACCGTGAGGCGACCGCCCTCGAGCCTCACCCAGACCCGCCGGTGCGACGCGAAGAACGCCATCAGGGTCCCCAGGGTGAGCAGCACCGAAGCGGCCCACACGAGGGGGACTCCGGGGTCCTTGGCGACCTGCAGGCCCGTGTACCAGCGCCCGGTGACGAGGCCCGCGAGCTGGAACACCTGCTCCCCTCCGCGTCGCTGGTCGAAGGAGGGGAAGTTCTGCAGGACCACGAACGGCTTGCCCAGGTGGCGGTGGCCGTCGGCGCCCTCGGCGATCAGGACGAGCTGGGCGGCGGGGCCGAACCCG
The DNA here is from genome assembly GCA_963707045.1 of uncultured delta proteobacterium. GTDB lineage: Bacteria > Desulfobacterota > Deferrisomatia > Deferrisomatales > JACRMM01 > CAZGRT01. The sequence goes on along the minus strand of CAVPOV010000021.1, from coordinate 40,606 downwards.
TTGTAGTCCTCGGCGGTGGCCACCAGTTCCACGGCCACGCCGGCGCCCGGAACCGGAGCGGCCTGCTCCTCGGCCAACTGCAGCGGCGGACCCAGGGGGCTCCCCTTCGCGTCCGAGACCCGCAGCACGGCTCCGCCGCCCACCTGCCCGTAGCTCGACTGGTAGAAGTAGATGCCGTCCTGGATCAGGGGGTCGTTCACCTCGATGGTCTTCTCCTGCAGGGAGGCGCCGTCGCGGCGGACGACCAGGCGGCTCAGGTAGTCCTTGGGCCGTCCGTCCGGGTACCGGTGGAGTTCGAACTTCTCGCACCGGAGCTCGAAGGGCAGCGCCAGGGAACCGCCACTCCGCAGGGAGACGGCGGCGACCGACTCGCCCTCGCCGACGTTCACGAAGCCCTTGAACCCGTAACGCGCCCCCACCATGCCCCCCAGGAAGAAGAGGATCAGGCTGGCGTGCGCCACGTACGCGCCCAGGCGGGCCCACCGCTGCTTCTGCACGAACCAGCTCACCCCCGCCGCGTCCCGCCGGACCCGAGGGTTGCCGAAGGTCGTTCCCAGGGCCTCGGTGACCACCGCCTCCTCGGCACCGGCGGCGTCCCAGGAAGCGGAGAGGGGCTTTCCGGCGAGGTCGGCGCTCCCGAGGAACTGCTCCCGCCGGAGCGTCCGCAGGGCCGCGGGCAGCCTGCGCAGCGAGCACACCAGGGTGTTCGCCAGGAGCAGAGCCAGGAGCAGTTCGAACCACCACGAGTGGTACATGTCCACGAGGTTCAGAGCCTCGAACACCGAGGCCAGGGTGGGACCGTAGGACTCGATGTACGCCTGGGGGTCCCCCTGCTGCTGGACCACCGTGCCGAACACGCTCGTGGCGGCCAGCGCGAAGAAGAGAAAGATGGAGAGCTTCAGGGAGGCCAGGGCGCCCAGGACCCGGCCCCACAGGCGTTGTGCCTTCTCGTGCATGGCGACTCCTCGTATGTGAGCCGACGGGCTCGGGCCCGGTCGGGGAACGCAGGGGCGCCGGGACCACGGTCCCGGCCGGCCGGCGGATTCCGGGGGAAGGGGGAGTCGGCTAGGAGATGGGGACGCGCAGCGGCGGACCGCCGAGCACCGAGGACGGGCTCGGGCGGGAGGCGAGGGCGAGCGCGGACGACGGGGCGTCGGGTTCCAGGGAGTGCGCCGACGTCAACCCGGGGACCTGGGGACAGGAACAGCCCCCGCCCTCGTCCGGGCAGGAACCGTCGGAACAGGGAACCTCGCAGCCTCCCTGGACCACCCCGACGAGCGGACCGCACCCGGCGCCGCCCCGGAGAGCCTCCGCGCAGGGAGGCGCCGCGAACATGGCGCTGCACGCCACGAACAGGACGGCGGCCAGGACACGGCGGCAATCGACCAGGGAACCGACTCGCAACGTACACCCCGGGAGGGAGTTCGAAGGGCGGTCCCGCACCGCCCGGCTCTAGAATGCTACGGAGGCTGCTCTCGGCGGGTCAAATTAGAAATCTCTCACCGGCTCGGCCCGGAACCGAGAGGCGGGTCCGCAGGTCCGGCCCCCTGGCGCAACGGGGAACGCCCTTCTGCGGCCGGCATCTCCCCCCTTCGGGGTGCCGGGTCGCCCGGTTTCGTCCGGGAGGCTGGAAGGGGGCGGTCGGGGTCGTCGGCATCCTCCCCCGAAGAACCCCTGGCGTCACAGGAACGGTTCGTCGACCTCGAGCTCGGCAGGGTCACGCCCCTCGCGAAACCATCCCAGGATCAAGGCATGGGAGATCGAAAAAGGAGGCGGGAGGACCACGGCCCGCGCCGCGACGGCCTCGGCGAGGGCCTCTCTCGTCAGCCACATCGCGTCCGCCAGCTCGTCCCCGATGCGGAGCGAAGGGTCGACCGCGTTGGCCCGGAAGCCCAGCATGAGGGAACAGGGGAACGGCCAGGGCTGGGAGTACCGGTACACCGGGCTGTCCACCCGGACGCCGGCTTCTTCGAGAACTTCCCGGGCCACCGCGGCTTCGAGGTTCTCACCCGGTTCCACGAAGCCGGCGAGGGTGGAATACCTGCGCGCGGGCCAGCGGGGCTGCCTCCCCAGAAGGCAGCGGTCTTCGTTGGTGACGAGCACGATGATGGCCGGGTCGGTGCGGGGGAAGTGCTCCGCGCGGCACGTCTCGGCGGTGCACCGAAGCACGTTTCCGGCTTGCTCGCTCCGTGTCGGAGCCCCGCAGCACCCGCAGAATCGGTGCCGGCGGTGCCAATGGGCCATCGCCCTGGCCTGGGCGAGGATGGACGCTTCTCCGCCTCCGAGGAACGGCCCGCATTCCCGGAGGCCCCGAAACTCCCCCAGCGCGGCAAGGAACGACGGCGGCTGCGCGGTGACCGGAAGGTCCAGCGCGAACCACGACCGCCGATCGTCCTCCCCCAGGAAGACGAAGGAAGCCGCCTCGGAGATCAGGGGCCGCACGGCCGCAGGCGCCACCGTGGCGACGCCGGCCCGCTCTCCCCCCGAGATCAGGTGCCTCCCCCGCCACAGCAGGGTCACGCACGTGGAGGGGGCCTCGAGCTCCCGGGCGATCCAGGCGTCGTCGGATCGGCGGTGATGGGCGCGATCGAGGGCGGAGGGCGAGAAGATATCCGGGAACAAGCTCCTCTCCTTCATGGGTTCGTCTCGCTCCACGGTTCCTCCTGCCGTGCCGTTCCACGGGGGCGCGGCATCGTCCGACGATTCTACGCACCCCCACGCCCGGTCGGCTATCTCCAGCCTCGCGTCAGGTGCCACGAGGAACGGCGCCGAAGCAGCGCGAGGAGAGCCGTGCAAGGCTGTTGCGGCGTCCGGGGATGGGCCCTTGTCGTCTCCCGGGAGCCTGATACCCTTCCGGCCGCGCCCTCGCCCAAGGAGACCCGCCATGCCCGCCTACGAGTACCGCTGCCTCGACTGCGACCACGATTTCACGGTCTTCCTGACGCTTGCGGAGCTCGAGTCGAAACCCCGCCTCCGCTGCCCCCGCTGCCGGAGCGATCACTGCGAGCGCAAGTACGGCACCTTCTTCGCAAAGACCGGGAAGAAGTCCTGATTCCGGCCCGGTCGCGGCAGGAACCTCCGGGGCCGCCACTCCCCGGCCCGCGACCCCCGCCCCGTTTCCTCGTCCGTTTTGTCGGACTCACCCCGGCGGGCCCGATTTCGACGCTTTCGACCTCTTCTCCCCATCGAACACGAAGGCGACCCGTCGGATAGGCCGCCCTCTGTGTGCCGGAAGACGTGTCCCGACAAGTTGTGGACGGTGGAGAACCGCTCTTCGTCGCCAAAGGTGTCCAAGAGCCCGGTCAACTGTGACCGGCCCCAGCGAGTAGTACCGAGGCCCCATAAATGTCGAGGGCGCGGATATATCGTCACTTTAGGCCGGGTCCGGGCCAGGTGGATTCGTCACCCGGGGCCAGACTAATTCGTCACCTTGGGCGGAAGCGGGGCCAGCTCAATTCGCCACCCCCTTCCAAGTCGGTGGGCTCCTGATCGCTACGTCGTCATCCTGTCGGATTCTTGCTCGCGACAGGAGGCGACATGGCCAGGAGGTCCATTCCGATGATCGAGTTCGACGAGGTTTTCTTCCGTAGGGGGGTATCCCCTTTTTGACAAATCGGCGCTGCTGGCTCGTGAGGTCCTCCGCCGTGCCGGGGATCCCGTCCCCAGGACGTTTCTGCAACACCTTTCTCGACACACCCAAGGCGGCCTCGGCGACGGGGTCGCCTTCTTCGTTGAGGGTCGGACAAGGCCAGCGGGGCCAAATCGGCCTTGATCGAGGCAGTCGCAAGAAACGGAGGAGCTGATGGGGCTGGCGTTCGCTGAGAGCGCCACTTCTTTGCCGTAAGATCCGGCAGAAGGACACATTCTTGCCTGGGGCGAGAATCCCTAGGCTGCCGCCATTACGCGCGTTCCTCTCGCCTGCCTGGGTCGCCTGCCTGGGTCTACTGTGCTGCCGTGAACGGGTTCATGACACGCACTCCCACTTCGGCGAAGTGCTTCTCATTCCGGGTGACGACGGTGAGGTCGTGCACCAGAGCTGTGGCCGCAATCTGTTTGTCCAAAGCGTTCTCTGGGTGGGGCACCCGGAGTCGGCCCCACACCTGAGCCGCCGTTTCCCCAAACTCGAGAATGCATTCTCTGTAATCGCTTAGCACCTGCCCCAGCCACGCCTCGAGTCGGTCCGCTTGGCTGGTATCCCCACGATGCCTGATCAGTTCTAGCCCGCGGCGCAACTCCCCGACAGTGACGACAGAGATGTAGCTCGGTGTGCCCTCCGAAACGACCGCAGCGAAGAACTCCCGCACCCCAGTATTGGCACGCAGCCCTTTGCGAACCTCACTGATGGCATTGGTATCAATCAAATACACGAGGCGTCCCCCCGGTGTCTTCCATGCGCGCGAAGTCTTCGTCCCGGCCGACGTCTGGCATCGACGCCAACACCTCCGCAAAAGACCTTTTCGGTGGGCCCCGAAGAACCTCTTCCAAGATGCGCCGATGTTCTGCCTCTGCGCTGACCCCATGCCGGGCCGCCCGTTGCTTCAACGCGTTGACGACTTGGTCGTCCAGATTCCGCACGATGAGATTTGCCATGTCGCCTCTCCCGAGCAGGTTTGCTATCAATGATAGCACGCGTCTTCTTCGCATGCAATGGGATGCGTCGTGGCCTGGCGGGCCCCGCAGGGGAATGGTCGCCGGGACTCGAGCCCTGTTTCAGGACACCGCCCACGTGCGGCCAGCCCGCACCCTTTGGGGGTGGGCGATGGCTCAGTAGCGGTAGAACGTGGACCGGGAGATCCCACGGTTCCCGCAGATCTCCTCGATCGACAACTTCTCGTCGCGGTGCATCTCGTTGGCAACGACCACACGCGGGTGATCGCCTCGTAGCGGCGGCCGGCCTCCCTTTCTCCCTCGTTCCCGAGCCACCTTCGACCCGGCCAGTGTCCGTTCCCGGATCAGGTCCCGTTCGAACTCGGCCAGGGCTCCTCGGCCGCCGAAGTTGATTTGTCTACTTGACAACGTCCCCACGACCTCCAACTCGGGTGCCAGGTACACCCCACAGCTTTTCGTTTGACAGGCAGTCCCTCGGGGTCCATATTGGGGTCACACTCACCAACACGGTTGGGGGAGTTCGGAACCGCAACGCTCTTTGCCCCCCCGGAGAGCAGCGCCGAGCTCCCCCTCTTCTTTTTCCCGCCGCCGTCACGCCCCCCGCTACAATTCTGTAGAAGGCGCCCACCAGGAAAACTTTTTTGTAGCGCCTGGCAGCCCCTCCCTGCAAAAAAATCAATCATATCGGCACATTAACGGCTGGCACCGGGTTTGCTTGGTGGCGGGCATCGCGTACCTTTTCGGGAGGTTGCCATGAACCGCTTGTCTCGTACTCCCCTGCTCGCCTTCGTCTTCACCCTCCTGGCCTCACCCGCCGTATGGGCGGCGGAGGGAGAGCTCAGCGCGGGTGACACCGCCTGGGTGCTGGCTTCGGCCGCCCTGGTGCTCCTCATGCTCCCCGGGCTCGCTCTCTTCTACGCCGGGATGGTGCGCGGCAAGAACGTGCTCTCCACGATCATGATGAGCTTCGTCGCCATGGGGATTCTCGGCGTGCAGTGGGTCGTCTTCGGGTATTCCTTCGCCTTCGGCGGAGAGGGCCACCCGCTCTTCGGCGGATTCGACCGGCTGTTCCTGTCGGGGGTGGATGCCGAGACCTTGACGGGCACCATTCCGACCTTCGCCTTCGTCATGTTCCAGGGGATGTTCGCCGTGATCACCCCGGCTCTGATCAGCGGGGCGCTGGTGGAGCGGGTGCGCTTCAGCGCCTACTGCCTCTTCATCTTCCTCTGGGCCACCCTCGTGTACGACCCCCTCGCCCACTGGGTGTGGGGAAGCGGGGGATGGCTTCTCGAACTGGGCGCACTGGACTTCGCCGGGGGTACCGTGGTCCACATCTCGTCGGGCGTGTCGGCCCTGGCCGCGATTCTGGTCCTCGGAAAGCGCCGCGGATACCCTGCCGAGAAGTTCGTGCCCCACAACCTGACGCTCACACTGCTCGGCGCGGGCCTCCTGTGGTTCGGCTGGTTCGGGTTCAACGCCGGGAGCGCCCTGGGCGCGAACGGGACCGCGGCCCTGGCGTTCGCCTCCACCAACACGGCCTCGGCCGCCGGGCTCCTCGGGTGGCTGCTCGCGGAGAAGATGCGGTTCGGCAAGCCGAGCGCCCTCGGAGCCGCCTCGGGCTGCGTGGCGGGGCTGGTGGCGATCACCCCCGGCGCGGGCTTCATCACCCCCGCCTGGGCCCTGCTGGTCGGCTTCGCCGCCGGCCTGATCTGCTTCTACGCGGTCTGCCTCAAGGCGAAGCTCGGCTACGACGACTCGCTCGACGTCCTCGGGGTCCACGGGGTCGGCGGCACATGGGGCGCGTTGGCAACGGGCATCTTCGCGACCGTGGGAGCGGGCAGCCTCATCACCGGAGACGTGCGGCAGTTCGGCGTCCAGGCGGTGGGCGTCCTCGCCGCCGCGGTCTACGCGTTCGTCGTGACGTGGGTGCTTTGCAAGTTGCTCCAGGCCACCGTCGGCCTGCGGGTGGAGTCGGCCGACGAACTCACCGGTCTCGACCAGACGGCCCACGGGGAGGTCGGCTACTCGCTGTGACGGCACCCGTTGGCCTTCTGAGCCCGGCGGAGTGGAAGGCCCGCATCGACCTGTCCCGACGCCACTTGGCCGAGGGAGGCGATCCGGGGGCGTACGCCCGCGTCGTGGACGATCTCATCCGGGACCTCGGACGGTCCGCGGGCTGGGACGCCGCCGGGCGAGCGCTGGTCGCGCTGGGAGGGTACGGGCGGAGGGAACTCGCCCCCCGGAGCGACGTGGACCTGCTCTTCCTGGCAGGGCGGAGCGGGTCCGGGGGCGATGTGGAGCGCGTGCTCTACCCCTTGTGGGACCTCGGCTTCGACGTGGGCCACGCCGCACGGACTCCCAAGGACTGCGGGGCCCTCGCCGACGATCTGACCGTGGCCACGGCGCTCCTGGACAGCCGGACACTGATCGGCGACGAAACCGTGCTGCACGAGGCGAAGCGGAAGGCCGGCATCGTGCCCGGCGGCTCGCGCCGCATGCGGCGGTGGGCCGCCGAGGTGATCCGCGACGTGGGAGCCAGGCGTGCCCGATTCGGCGAATTGTCGCACCTCCTCGAACCGCACCTGAAGGAGGGCCGCGGGGGGCTGCGGGATTTCCACGCCTGCCGCTGGGTCCTCGCCTGTCTGGGGGAGGACCCGGCGGAGTGGCTCGGCAGGCACGCCGACCGCGAACCGGTAGACCGAGGCGTGACGTTCGTCTCCCGGGCCAGGAACGCCCTCCACGGGGCGGCCGGCCGGAAGACGGACCATCTCACCTTCGAGTACCACAAGGAGGTCTCCGACCGCATGGCGCCGGGGCGGCCCGCGGACTTCTTCTTCCAGGAACTGCACAGGGCGGGGCATGCGATCGCTTCGCTGTGGGACGACTGCGAGAGGTACGCGGCGGGCCGGCAGGCGAGCGGCCGGGGCTTCCCCTGGCGAAAGGAGCGGAGCACCGGCGGCACCGTCGGCGGACGAGTGCTGGAGTGGGCGCGCGTGGGAGGCCGCATCCCGGGAGACCTGGAACAGGCCCTGCGGGCCACACCGAGCGCTTCGCTCGCGGCGGACCTCGTCGGCGCGTCGAAGGAGATCCTCCGCTCTCGCCTGCCGTGGGCACCGCTGCTGCGCGAACTCCACCGCCTCGGCCGCCTGGGCGCCGTGGCCCCCGAGGTGGAGTCGTTGACCCATCACGTCCAGTACGACGCCCGGCACGCGTTCACCACGGGCGTCCACTGCATCGAGGCGCTCTCGACCCTCGAGGACCTCTGGCTGGGGGGCCTCGAGCGGGACGAGCCTCACCTGACGCGGATCGCCGCCGCCATGCTGCGGCCGGCGGCCGCGAGGGTGGCCGCCCTCTGCCACGATCTCGGCAAGGCGGCTCCGGGGCGGGACCACGCGGAGGCCGGGGTGGAGTCGGTCCGAAGCCTCGCCTCCCGCATGGGCCTCTCGGCGGAGGAGACGGAGGAAGCGGCCCGGCTGGTCCGCGTCCACGGGACGTTCCCGGCGCTGGCATTCGCGAGGGACCTGGAGGATCCGTCCTCGTGGGCGGAATTGCGGGCCCTGGCGCCCGACCCGAGCACGCTCGACACGCTGGTCGCGTTGGTCTACGCCGACCTCCGGGCGACCAACCCCGGGACCTGGTCCGGGGTGTGGAGCGAGTGGAAGAGGGACCTGCTTCTCACCGCCCACTCCCGGGCGTCCGAGGGCGAACCGACCCGCCCCGACCGGGACGCGCGGACCCGGGACGCCTTCCGGGCGGAAGCTTCGCGGCTCGGCCTCGACGATGCGGACGCCGTTTGGCCTCGCATCCCCCCGCGGGAAGCCGCGCAGGTGCCCGCCGATCACTTGGCGCGCCTGGTTTCGCTGTCCGGGCAACTGGGCGACGCGAGCGAGCGTTGGCACGTCGCGACGTGGGGACGCAGCGCGGAGGTGCTGGGCGCCGTCCGGGCCGCCTCGGGCCTCTACTCCCGCCTCTTCGGGGCACTGGCCTCGGCGGGGCTGGATGTCCTATCGTTTCAGGCCCACACGTGGTCGGACGGCGTGGTCCACCTGTGGGCGCGGGCTCGGGGGGAAACTCCCCTGCCGAGCGTGCCGGACCTGCTCGAGAGGCTCGAACGTTGGGGGAGGCGCGGGCACCGGAGCGGCGCAGCACAGCCCGCACTGGCGAATCCGCGGCGCGAGGCCACGCCCGTGGCGGTTCGCGTCAGCCTGTCGGAGGAGGCGAACCCGTTCCACAGCGTCCTCGAACTCCAGTGCCGGGACCGGCCGGGGCTGCTCGCGGAGGTCGTGCACGCCTTCGAGGACCTCGGCGTCACCCTCGAGTACGCGCTGGTCACCACCGACGGCCCGGCGGCGCGGGACGTCTTCCACGTGAAGGACATCTTCGGGGGGCGCATCGACCGGGAAGAGAAGCGCCGGGCACTGCTCGGACGGATCACAGAGATCGCCGGGGGCCCCGCGGCCGGGGCCCGGCGGTCGTAACCACCGGAGGCGGCCCAGGCCGCCGCAACGGACAGGAGCGACCATGAAGAAGATCGAAGCCATCATCAAACCGTTTCGGCTCGACGACGTGAAGGACGCCCTGAAGGAAGTGGGCGTGCAAGGGATGACGGCCCTGGAGGTCAAGGGGTTCGGACGGCAGAAGGGCCACACCGAGCACTACCGGGGCGCGGAGTACACGGTGGACTTCGTGCCCAAGGTCAAGGTCGAGGTCGTCGTCTCCGACGAGATGGCCGCACGGACCGTGGAGGCGATCGAGCGGGCCGCGAAGACGGGCAAGATCGGGGACGGGAAGATCTTCGTGCTCCCCGTGGAGGAGACCGTGCGCATCCGCACCGGCGAGCGCGGCGAGGACGCGCTCTAGCCGAAGGGCAACCGAACCGCGACCGGCAAACCCCTTCTCTTCGGACCTCCGGCCCCGGGTGGGGAGGCAAACCGCCCTCCCGCCCGGGGTCCTGCGTTGGACTCGCCCGACTCCGCGCCACCATAGACCGCCGCGATGCCCCCGCGTCCCCGGATCGGAAAAGCGGATTTGACCGGTCATAGTTCCCTTGCGTAAACGACTGGCGAGAGAATCCCTTCCCGACCGAGGAGTCCCCGCCCATGCCAAACCGTCTTCTCGCAGGCATCGCCGTCTGCGCCGTCGCGGCCGCCGTGCAGCCCGCCTGGCCCTCGAGCACCCGCTCCGGCGCCATCACCTTCGAGTTCGATCTCTCGGAGAAGGCCCCCGGCGAACCGGCACGCCTCTGGGTCCCCTACCCCGTCTCGGACGAGCACCAGACGGTCTCGGACGTCCGTGTCGAGGGCGACTTCGACGAGGCCGCCGTGTACACCGACAAGACCCACGGGACGCCGATGCTGTTCGCGCGCTGGAGTCCGGGGAGCGCGAGCCGCAGACTCACCTTCTCCTTTGCCGTCACCCGCAGCGAGGTCCTCCGACGCGACCTCCCGACGGACGAGGCGGCCTGGGACCCGAGGGACTACGCCCCGTACCTGGCCGCCACGAGCCTCGGCCCCATCGACGGCCCCGTCAAGGCGCTCGCGGACAAGATCGTGGCGGGCAAGAGCGGCATCCTGGAGAAGGCCCGGGCGGTGTACGACTGGACCTGCGAGAACACGTACCGCAACCCCGACACCCGGGGGTGCGGCGACGGCGACGTCTGCCGCCTGCTCGAGAGCCCGGGGGGCAAGTGCGCCGACATCCACTCCGTCTTCGTGGCCCTGGCCCGGGCCGCCGGAGTTCCTTCCCGGGAGGTCTTCGGCATCCGCCAGGGGAAGAAGGCCGAAGAGGACATCACCACGTGGCAGCACTGCTGGGCGGAGTTCTACCTCCCCGGCTACGGCTGGGTCCCGGTGGACCCGGGCGACGTGCGGAAGGGGATGCTGACGGAGAAGCTGCACCTGCTCGACCGGCGCACCGATGAACTGAGGGCCTATTTCTGGGGCGGGATCGACGCCTACCGGGTCAAGCTCGGCCAGGGGCGAGACCTGACCCTCGCCCCTCCCCAGGCCGGCAAGCCGGTCAACTACCTCATGTACCCCTTCGCCCAGGTGGGCGGAGAGACGCTGGACTGGCTGGACCCCAAGTCCTTCCGGTACGCGATCCGCTACCGGGAGATCTGACGCTCCCCAGGGAGGAGCCGGAGCGGGGCGCCGCAGGGCGCCCCGCTCTCGTCTTGGCGCTTAGCCTTTCCGGCTGCGGGACTCGTGCCGGGAAACCCCGAGCACCTCCAGCCCGGCCCGGGCGATCTCCTCGGCCGGAATCGTCCCCAGGCACCTCGTCGACGGGCACGCGATGGGCGCCCCGGCCGAACACGGCGCGCAGGGCTCCCGACAGGTCACCGTGCGGACCTTGCTTCCCAGGGGTTTCCAGATCCGGGGGTCGGAGGGCCCGAACACCGCGACGGTGGGCAGTCCAAGGGCCCCGGCGAGGTGCGCGGGGCCCGAGTCGTTGCCCAGGAACAGCGCGGTGCGCGCCAAGACGCGGATCAGTTCGTCGAGGCTCTCGCAGCGCACCCCCTCGGCGACTCGCCGGGGCACTGGCCTCGCTCGACCTCGGCAGGCCCCAGGAGCATCGCGACGGGCAGGCCCGTCTCGACCCGCAGGATCTCGGCGACCCGCTCCCAGGTCTCCAGCGGAAGGTTCTTCCGGATGCTCCCGCTCCCCGGGTGGAGGACGACCTGGGACGGGGCGCGCTCCGGCAGGACCTCCCCCCTCCAGCGCGCCAGCCACGAATGCCGCGGGGGCGGAACCCCTCGGGCGGCCAACTGGCGGGCCTGGTGCAGCGGAACCCAGGTTGGAGTTCCCGCAGGGAAGGCCGAGAGCCCGACGACCGCCCCCTCCGAGCGCTCCGCCCACGCCGGCGGGGCCGCCCCTCCGAAGGCCAGCACGGAGGCTGCCGCGCGCAGCCACTCGGCCACCGCCGGCGTGGGCTCGGCGCCCCAGAGAGTGTGTCCCCCCTCGAGGAGCACGGCAGGGGCTCCGCGGAACCCGGGGAGCAGGGAAAGCCGTTCCGAAGGGCCCCAGTAACGCCACTCCGAAGCGGCCGACGCCTGCCGGACCCGCTCGACGGCCGGCAGGGACAGCACGAAGTCCCCCAGTCCTCCGGAGTGGTAGACGAGCCCCGCGCCGGGTTGCCGGTACCGGTCCATCGCGTCCCTCCCCTCCCCGGCCGCCCCGCGGGTGCTGCCGACTCCGCACCGCGGGTGCCTTGACACGCCTTGCGCCGAGATAGTAGAGCCCTGCGCAGGAGGGAACCATGAAGAACCGTCGATCGCCGGCACGCAGGGAGGACCCGGAGGCTTCTCCGGAACTCCGGTCCACCGTCCGCCCCGCACTCTGGGCGGACGTCCCGGACGAGAAGTGGAACGACTGGCGCTGGCAACTGAGCCAGCGCCTGCGGACCGTCGAAGGCCTCCGCGGAGCACTCCGGCTCACCGCGGACGAAGAGGACGGCCTGGTCGCGGGACAGCACCTGCGCTGCGACCTGACCCCGTACTTCGCGTCCCTGCTCGACCCGGAGGATGCGAGCTGCCCCCTTCGCCGCCAGGTCATTCCGACCCGCCGCGAAGCCGAGCACTTCGACGACACCGCGGCCGACTCCCTCGCCGAGGAGGAGCAGTCGCCGGTCCCGGGACTGGTGCACCGCTACCCCGACCGCGTGCTGATGCTCGTGACCACCCAGTGCGCGAGCTACTGCCGGTACTGCACGAGGAGCCGGATCGTGGGGGACGGGGCGGCGCAGTTCGGCCCTCGCCACTACGACGCTCAGATCGAGTACGTGGCGCGCACCCCGGCCGTGCGCGACGTGCTCGTCTCGGGGGGCGACCCGCTCGTGCTGGCCCAGGGAACCCTGGAGGGCATCCTGCGCCGGCTCCGGGAGATTCCCCACGTGGAGGTGATCCGGATCGGAACCCGGGTGCCGGTCTTCCTCCCCCAGCGGATCGACGAGGACCTCGTCGAGATGCTGGCCCGCTATCACCCCCTTTGGATGAACGTGCACTTCAACCACCCGCGGGAGATCACCCCCGAGGTCCGGCGCGCGTGCGCACTGCTGGCCGACGCGGGCATTCCCCTGGGCTCCCAGACGGTTCTCCTCGCCGGCGTCAACGACTGCCCCAACGTGATGCGCGAACTCGTGCACGAACTCGTGAAGCTGCGGGTGCGGCCGTACTACCTCTACCAGTGCGACGAGGTGGAGGGCGCCGCCCACTTCCGCACGCCCATCGGCAAGGGCGTCGAGATCATCGAGTCGCTGCGCGGACACACCTCCGGGTTCGCGGTCCCGACCTTCGTCGTCGACGGACCCGGAGGAGGCGGGAAGATCCCGGTCCAGCCCCACTACGAGATCAGCCACTCGGACCGCAAGGTGGTGCTCCGCAACTACGAAGGGTTCGTGACGACCTACGCGGAGCCGGACGGCTACGCCCCCCACGACCCGCGCGCCTGCTCCGCCTGCCGGAAGCATCGCCCCGGCCGGGAGGACGGCGTGGCGGGCCTCCTCGCCGGCGACGGGACGACGCTCGCCCCGGAGGGATACCGCAGGACCCACCAGCGACTGACCAACGCGCGGCTGGGGGCCCTCCACCTCGTCCCCGGGCCGGAGGACGACGGCTGAGGCGGGCGCCCCGCCAGGATGCCGTCAAGCAGCGTCCGTCCCGGAATCGCCCTTGACTTTCCTTCCTACCCCTGGCAATTTACTTACCGGTCAGTAAGGAGGCTCCGTGGCGCATCCGTCAGACCGACGCGACCAGATCTTCGAGGCGGGGGCGAGGCTCTTCGCGGAGAAGGGATACGGGCGCACGAGCCTCCAGGAGGTCGCCGACGTCCTGGGGGTCACCAAGCCGGCCCTCTACTACTACTACCGCTCCAAGGAGGAACTCCTCTTCGAGATCACCTCCTTCGTCATGGACCGCGTGACCGCGGACCTCAGGGAGGTGTCGGCGCGCGAGGTCACCCCCCTGGAGAAACTGCGGGACCTCGTCGGGCGCTACATCCTGTTCTTCGCCTCCCACCCCCACGAGCTCACCATCATGTCCACGGAGGTGGACTCCTTGGGGCCGGAGCGCCGAGAGGTCATCCTCGACCGCCAGAGGGAGTACCTGCGGCTCGTCAGGGCCATCGTGCGGGATCTCCTCGCCGGGCACCCGGAGGCGGACCTCGACGAGACCTCCGTGGCCTTCGCCCTCCTGGGCGGGATGAACTGGATCTTCAAGTGGTACGACCCCGCGGGCCGGGTCAAGCCGGAGAAACTCGCCGACGACTTCGCCCGGCTCTTCTCCTCCGGCCTCCAGGGCCCTCCCAAGGAGTGACCAGACCATGCCCCAGTTCGAACTGACCCCCGAGCAGAAGGACATCCAGAAGGCGGCCAGGGAGTTCGCGCAGGGCGAGTTCCCCCAACGGGCCCGCGAGGCCGACCAGAAGGAGGAGTGCCCCCGCGAGCTTTACCGGATGGCGGCGGACCTCGGGTTTCAGGGGCTCTTCTTCCCCGAGGCGTACGGCGGGGCGGGCCTGGGGTACCTGGACTTCTGCCTGGTGATCGAGGAGTTCTGGCGGGCCGACCCGGGCATCGGCCAGGCGCTGGGATCGGTCACGTTCGGTGCCGACCTCCTGCTCCTCTACGGCAGCGAGGCCCAGAAGAGGAAGTACCTCCCCCCGCTGGCCGCGGGGGAGGCGATCATGGGCGCCGCCATCACGGAGCCGGACGCCGGGAGCGACATCACGGCCGTCGCCACCTCCGCGGTCCGCGACGGGGACGAGTGGGTGCTGAACGGCACGAAGATGTTCATCACGAACGGCACCGTCGCGGACTACCTGATCGTGTTCTGCCTCACGGACCCGGATGCCCCCTCCCGTCACGCCCGGCACTCCTGCATCCTCGTGGAAACCGACCGGCCGGGCTACAAGGCCACGAAACTCACCGGGAAGATGGGGATCCGGGCCTCGGACACCGCCGAGCTCGTGCTTCGCGGACGTCCGCGTCCCCTCGTCCCATCTCCTGGGCACCCACGGGGCACGGCTTCCGCCAGTTCATGGAGTTCTTCAACCGCACGCGGCTCCACGTGGCCGCCCAGGGAATCGGGGTGGCCCAGGGTGCCCTGGACCAGGCGGTCCGCCACGTCAAGAACCGCGAGCAGTTCGGCAACCCCTGGCCGCCTTCCAGGGCGTCCAGTTCAAGATCGCCGAGATGGCCACCCGCGTGGAGGCGGCACGCTCCCTGCTGTACCGGGCGGCGGCCCTGGTGGACGCCGGCACCATCGACCACGGCCTGATCGCCATGGCCAAGTGGCTCGCCGGAGAGACCGGCGTGCGGGTGGCCGACGAGGCCCTCCAACTGCACGGCGGCTACGGCTACCTGGCGGAGAACGACGTGGAGCGCCTCTACCGCGACGCCAAGATCGTGGAGACTCTACGAGGGCACCAAGGAAGTGGAGAAGCAGATCGTGGCGCGGACGATCCTGGGGAAGATCTGAGCGGCGCGAGACCAGGGACGGGGACAGGATGACAGGATGAACTGGATAGAGCTCGTTTCGAGGATCCTGCGCGAGGATGGACCTCAATTAGCTGCTCCGCCGGGTGGTCCACCCCCCGCGCCACCCGATTTCATCCTGTCCATCCTGTCATCCCGTCCAAGGGTTCTCCCGTGACCCGCCTCCGCGACATCGACGGCGTGACCCTGGCGGAGCGGTTCGAGCTCGCCGCGTGCCTGCAGTGCGGCCGGTGCACGGGCGGCTGCCCCATGAGCCTCCGCTCGCCACTGAACTCCCGACGGCTCCTCTACGAGAGCCTGCTTCGGGAGGACGGCGAAGCGCTCCTCGACCGGGAAGAGGTTTGGGACTGCACGGCCTGCCGGACCTGCGCCGACCGCTGCCCCCGGGGCCTGGAGCCGGTGGAGGTGGTCCGAGCCATCCGGACGGTGAAGATCGAGGGCGGCCGCATCCCGGAGACAGCCATGGCCGCCCTGGAGTCGAGCCTCAAGCACGGCAACCCCTGGGGGCGCTCCCGCCAGAAGCGCACGGCATGGGTCGAGGACCTGCCGGTGCGCAGCATCGAAGACGACCACGAGTCCGAGCGCCTCTGGTTCGTGGGGTGCACGCCGGCCTACGACCCCCGCTGCCAGGGCATGGCCCGGTCGCTGGCGCGAATCCTGGAGACCAGCGGCACGGCTTACACCACCCTCGGAAACGAGGAGGTGTGCTGCGGCAGCGAAGTGCTGCGGTTGGGGGAGTCGGGGCTCTTCGAAGAGCTCGCCGAAACCAACAAGGCAAACTTCCAGGAGTTGGGGTTCCGGGAGGTGGTCGCCACCTCCCCCCACTGCATGAACACCTTCCGGCAGGATTACCGGCTCGACACTCCCGGTGCTGCACTACAGCCAGCTTCTCGCGGACCTCGCGGCGGGTGGCAAGATCCCCTTCACGCGGGAGGTCCCCCTCAAGGTGGCGTTCCACGATCCGTGCTACCTGGGAAAGCAGAACGGGATCTACGACCCGCCCCGCGAGGCGATCCGGGCGATCCCCGGGGTGGAACTGGTCGAGTTCGACCGCTCCCGGGAGCGGAGCCTGTGCTGCGAAGGGGGCGGAGGCCGGATGTGGATCGAGGGCATGGGCGAAGGGGAGCGCAACGCCCAGATCCGCGTGCGGGACGCCGCGGCGCTGGGCGTCGACGCGGTGGTCACGGCGTGCCCCTTCTGCCTCCTGACCCTGGAGGACGCCCGCAAGACGGCCGGTCTGGAGGACACCCTCGAGTTGATCGACCTGGCGGAACTCGTGGAGAGGGGACTGGAACCCTGGACCCATCGGACTGGATGACGGGATGAAGGGCGGATGGGGCATGTTCGGCCGGAGTGGGCAACTTGATGAAGAAAGGGAACCCACGGGACGTGGAGAACCGAACCGTGTCCCGTCCATCCCGTTATCCCGTCAAGAAGGGTATTCCCCGCACTGAAGGAGGAGACCATGAACCTGGCCGTTTTCGTCAAGCACGTGCCCGACACGGCCGAGGCCGACCTGCAGGTGGGATCGGAAGGCCGTTCCATCAAGGAGGCCGGGCTCCCGTTCCAGATGAACGAGTGGGACCGGTTCGCCCTGGAGGAGGGGGTCCGGCTCCGGGAGGCGACCGGCGGTACCCTGACCGCCTTCCTGCTGGGTCCGGAGGAGTGCGAAGAGAGCCTGCGGCGCTGCCTGGCCGTGGGCGCCGACCGCGCGGTGCGGGTGTGGGATTCGGCCCTGGAGAAGCAGGGGCCCACGGCAGCGGCCCGCGTGCTTGCGGCAGCGGTGGGCAGCGAGAAGTTCGACCTCCACCTGTGCGGGGCCCAGGCCGACGACGACGGCTACGGAATCGTCGGGCCGACCCTGGCGGTGCTCCTGGGACTGCCGAGCGCCGCCCTGGTGAACCGCCTCGAGGTGAGGGACCGGACCGCGGTGTGCTCCCGGGAGCTGGAGGGCGGTTGGAGCGAGGTCGTGGAACTCGACCTGCCCGCTCTCGTCACCATCCAGACCGGCATCAACGAGCCGCGCTACGTCTCGGTCCTCGGCATCCGCAAGGCCCGCTCCAAGCCGATCGACGTCGTGAACCTCGGCGCCCTGGGGCTGACCGCGGACGCCGTGGGCGAGGCCGGGAGCCGACTCAAGGTGGAAGTCCCTGGCGCCCCCGCCGCCCGGCAAGGAAGCCGAGCTCTTCCAAGGCTCGCCCGATGAGGTGGCCGGCCGCTTCGTGGCGGTGCTCAAGGAGCGGGGAGGTGTCCTGTGAGCGTATGGGTCGTGGTGGAGCACCGCAACGGCGCCGTGCGGGAGGTGACCGGCGAACTCCTGGCCGCGGCCAGGGCCCTCGGGGCCGGGCCGGTGACGGCGGTGGTGTTGGCCGGGCCCGGGGAGGCGGCCGGGTTTTCGGCCGCAGTGAAGAACCAGGCGGATCAGGTGCTCCTCCTCGAGCACACGGCCTTGGCCGGGTTCAACGGGGCCGCGGTGGCCGCCGCCCTGGCCGACCTGGCCAAGGCCCGCGCACCGTCGGCGGTACTCGGCGCCCACTCGGCCGCCGGGGCGGACTGGGCGCCGGCCCTGGCCGCCCTGCTCGACGGGCCGGTGGTCACGGACTCGGTGTCCCTCTCGTGGGAAGACGGCAACCTGGCCGCAGTCCGGGCCGTGTACGGGGGCAAGCTCCAGGCGCGGGTCCGGCTCGCGCACGGACCCACGGTGGTGGCCACCGTGCGGCCCGGCAGCGGGGAGGCCGCGGCTCACAACGCTGCGGAGGCCCGGACGGAGGCGGTGGCGCCCGTCATCCCCGAGAACCTCGGGAAACGATTCGTCGAGTGGGTCCAGGAGGCGGCGGGAGCCGTGGACATCACCCAGGCCGACGTCCTGGTGAGCGTGGGCCGGGGGATCGGCGACAAGGAGAACGTGGACGTCGGGCAGTCCCTGGCGGACGCCCTGGGGGCGACCCTCTCCTGCTCCCGGCCGGTGGTGGATTCCCACTGGCTGCCCAAGGAGCACCAGGTGGGCATCTCGGGCAAGACCGTCAAGCCCAAGGTCTACATCGCCCTTGG
Source organism: uncultured delta proteobacterium (assembly GCA_963707045.1). Lineage (GTDB taxonomy): Bacteria > Desulfobacterota > Deferrisomatia > Deferrisomatales > JACRMM01 > CAZGRT01. The sequence continues at coordinate 22,462 of CAVPOV010000021.1, read as the reverse complement.
GATCTCCGGAGCCTTCCAGCACGTGACCGCCATGAAGAACTCGGGCGTCATCATCGCCGTGAACAAGGACCCCAAGGCCCCGATCTTCCGGGTGGCCCACTACGGCATCGTCGGCGACCTCTTCAAGATCGTCCCGGCTTTGACCAAGGCGGTGAAGGCGGCGAGGGGAACGAGTTGACAGGATAACGAGATGGACAGGATGGGGGCTGTCCATCCTGGGTTGCGAGAGACAGGGGGGCCAAGTGCTCTTCGGGGAACTGACCGAGACGATCATCGGGTGCGCGTACCGGGTGCACAACCAGATGGGGTTTGGCTTCCTGGAGTCTGTCTACCAACGGTGCCTGATGATCGAACTGGCGCGCGCCGGCCTCCGTGCCGAGGCCCAGCCCGCGGTCACGGTCCGATACGACGGTGACCCCGTCGGGGAGTTCTTCCCCGACCTCCTGGTCGAGGACGAGATCGTTGTTGAGCTCAAGTCGGTTCGGCGCCTGGCACCCGCCCATGAGGTCCAATTGGTGCACTACCTGGTTGCCACGGGAAAGGAAGTCGGCTTGCTCCTGAACTTCGGGGAGCAACGCGTCGAGGTAAAGCGAAAGTTTCGCGACCCGGCCAACCCACATGAAGCCAAGACCTGATCCTGTCCATCCTGTCATCCTGTCCCCGGACGCCCCGGTGACCCTGGTCATCGGCGCCGGCATCGCGGGCATCCAGGCGGCCCTGGACCTGGCCGAGGCCGGGATGCAGGTGACCCTCGTGGAGCGGGGCGACTCCATCGGCGGGCGCATGGCCCAGCTCGACAAGACCTTTCCCACCCTGGACTGCTCCTCCTGCACCCTCACCCCGCGCACGGCCGAGGCGGGGAGCCATCCCCGCATCCGGCTCCTCACCCGGGCCGAGGTCGTGGGGCTCGAAGCCGAAGGCACGGGCTTTCGCGCCCGCGTCCGGGTGAAGCCCCGATACGTGGATTCCACCCGGTGCCTATCCTGTGGGAAGTGCACCGCCGCCTGCCGGCTCGAGGGGCGCGTGCCCCAGGAGTTCGACCTCGGTATGTCCCGGGGCAGCGCGATCGGAGTGCCCTTTCCCCAGGCGGTGCCGGCGACCTACGCCGTGAACGCGGAACGCTGCCTCTACCTCTCCCGGGGGAAGTGCGGCGACAAGCCCAAGTGCGTGGAGGCGTGCGAAATCGGGGCGGTTCACCTCGACGCGGTCGAACGGGTGGAGGAGGTGAGCGCGGGGGCGGTCGTGGTCGCCACGGGCTGGACGCCCTATCGGCCGGACGACCCGGAGACCGGGCGACCGGAGTTGGGATTCGGGCGCTACCCCGAGGTGCTGACGAACCTCCAGTTCGAGCGGCTCTGCTCCGCCTCGGGCCCCACCGGCGGGGAGATCCGGGTCCCGGGCGTCGCGACGGCACCGCGGCGGGTCGTCTTCCTGCAGTGCGTGGGCTCCCGCGACCGGACCACCGGGGCGTCCTACTGCTCCCGGGTGTGCTGCATGGCGAGCCTCAAGCAGGCGATCCTCGCGGTGGAGAAGGTTCCCGACGTAGAGGTCACCGTGCTGTACATGGACCTCCGGGCTTTCGGCAAGGGGTACGAGGAGTTCCTGGAACGGGCCCAGCGCCTCGGCGTCGTGACGCGGCGGGGAAGCCCCTCGGAAGTCTACCGGAAGGGCGACGCCCTGGTGGTGCGGTTCGAGGACACCCTGCTGGGAGGTACCCACGAACTCCCAGCCGACCTGGTCGTCCTGGCCGCCGGCCTGCGCCCCTACACCGGGCTGCCCGAGCTCGCCGAAGTGCTGGGCATCGCCGTCGCCGAGGACGGGTATCTCGCGTGCCCCGACGCCCGCGACCCCGTGCTCTCCCGGCGGCCGGGCATTTTCCTGGCGGGCGCCTGCCGGGGTCCCCTGGACATCCCCGACGCCGTGGCCTCGGGCTCGGCGGCGGCCGCCGCGGCCCTGGGCCACCTCCTGGGCGGGGCACGGCCCCGGGTGGCAGAGGCGTAGCCGTGCCCGCCACCCGTTCCCCCCCACCCGTCACGCCCAGCGGCACCGCCGTCTACCTCTGCCACTGCGGACAGAACATCGCGGCCACCGTGGACGTGGAGGGCCTGAGCCGGGACCTGGACGGGAAGCCCGGCGTGTCGGTGGTCCGGCACTACCCCTACCTCTGCTCCCGCCCCGGCCAGGAACTCATCCGCCGGGACCTGCGGGAGGGGAAGGCGAATCGGGTGGTAGTAGCGGCTTGCTCCCCCCGCATGCACGAGGCCACCTTTCGCAAGGTCTGCGCCGAGGAGGGGCTCAACCCCTACCTCTTCTGCCACGTGAACGTCCGCGAACAGTGCTCCTGGGTCCACGGGGACCGCGAGGAGGCCACGGCCAAGGCCGGCGACCTGCTGCGCATGGGGCTGGCCCGGGCTCGGCGCCTGGAGCCCCTGACGGGCGGGGAGGCCCTCGTGGTGCCCACGGCCCTGGTGGTGGGAGGCGGTCCGGCGGGACTCGCTGCGGCGGGTTCCCTGGCCCGGATGGGCCTGGGCGTCGTGCTGCTCGAGGCGGCCGAGCACCTCGGCGGCCGGGCCTCGGCCCTCGGGCGCTCCTTCCCGGAGGGCGGGGAGGTCGCACCGTGGCTCGCCGATCGGGTGCGTGAGGTGGCCGAGAACCCGCGGGTCGAGGTGCTGCTGGGGAGCCGACTCTCGGCGTTGGCGGGCCCGCCGGGCAACTTCCAGGCTACGGTTCGGACCCCCGCGGGCCCACGAGTGCGTGAGGTCGGCGCCGTGGTGGTGGCGACGGGAAGCGACCTCTACCGGCCGGACGATCCCGGCGAGGGGCGACCGGAACTGGGGTATGGGACCGATCCGCGGGTGGTCACCCAGGAGGAGCTCGAGGAGACCCTGCGGTCGAGCGAAGGCCCGGTGGCCGTCGACGGCCACCCCGCCCGGTCGATCGCCTTCCTCCAGTGCATCGGCTCCCGGGACGCGAGCGTCGGGGCCGCGCACTGCTCCCGGGTGTGCTGCATGGTGAGCGTGCGCCAGGCCGAGGACGTGCGGGCCCGGAACCCGGACGCCTCGGTGCAGGTGATCTACACGGACCTGCGGGCCTACGCCCGCGGCGCGGAAGAAGCCTACGAGGCCGCCGGCCGGCGCGGGGTGGTCTTCCGGCGGGGAAGCGCCTCGGAGATCTACCCCAAGGGTGACGCCCTGGCGGTGCGCTTCGAGGACACCCTCCTCGGCGAGCCCCAGGAGTTGGAGGCGGACCTCGTGGTGCTCGCCTGCGGGGCCCGGCCGCGGAAGGACGCCGGGGAACTGGGGCGCGCGCTGCGGGTCGCGAGCGGTGCCGACGGCTTCTTCCTCGAGGCACACCCCAAGCTGCGGCCCGTGGAGACCGCGTCGGCCGGCATCTACCTGGCCGGCGCGTGCCAGGGCCCCAAGACCATCGACGAGGCGGTCGCCTCGGGGCGTGCCGCCGCGGCCAGGGCAGCGGCGCTGCTGCTCCGCGGCCGGATCGAGACCGATCCGGCGGTGGCCGAGATCGACCCCGACCGGTGCGCCGGCTGCGGCCTGTGCGCCGAGGTGTGCCCGTTCGGCGCCCTGTCCCTCCTCCCCCACACGGGCCGCATGGCCGTGGAACCGACGCTCTGCCAGGGATGCGGGGCCTGTGCGGCGGCGTGCCCCTCCAAGGCCGCGGCACTGAAGCACCAGCGCCCCGGCCAGGTCCTGGCCGAGGTCGGGGAAGCCGCCGGGTGAACGGCGACGCCCCGGCCGGGGGGCCGGGGCGTCGGCAGGCGCCTCAGATCTTGAGGGAGAGGCCCACGTAGGGCCCGTGCTGCTTGAAGTCGAGAACGACGTCCTGCTCGTCCACGTCGATGGAGAAGTAGCGGTATCCCCCCACGATCTCCAGGAACGGGAACGGGGTCACCCCGACCTCCCCCATCGCCTCGATCAGGGAGTTCCCCTGGTAGGTCATGCCGGCCGCCTTGCCCCTCGCCTCCACCCAGTCGGCGAGGATGCCCACGTGGGCTCCGACGCCGAGCATCGGGATGGGGAAGCGGAAGTCCTCGGACTCCTCGATCTGGATGCCGGTGATCGGCTCCCTCCCCTTCATCTTGACCTCCCCGTCCAGGTACTTCACCTGCAGGATCGGGCCCAGGGAGAAGCCTGCGAGGAAGTTCTCCAGGTCTACGAGGTCGTACTGGTAGGCGAGGTCGAGCATGACGTACTCGAGGGAACTCTCGGCGCGCACTCCGGGGGGGAAGGTCGTCCCGCCGAAGACGATGGGGTCGGAGAGGGTCTCGTCCCCGGAGTAGTCGATCTTGATCCCGGACAGGGTCAGATGGTGGTCTCCCACCCACAGCCACGCCTCGCCGAAGAAGAAGTCCTCGTCGTCGACCCCCAGGTCGTCCTGCACGTCGATGAGCGTCCCCTGGGTTCCGTTGGAGTCGAGGCTGAACTCACCGGAGAACGTCGTGAACCAATAGGCTCCGCGGGCACCGACCTCGAAGGCCGAGGCGGCGCCGGCGCAGAGCAGGGCGAGGGAAAGAACCAGGGCAACTGCCGCGCGTTTCATGGGGAGTCCTCCAGGCCGGGGCGCGTCGGGAAGTCCCCTACGGATCGGCCGGAGGCGGCTTGGACTTTAGGGGTCCGCCGAGCGCGTCCTCCGAGATGCGGCCGAGCGCCCGCTCCAGGCGGCTCGGCCACAGTCGCCTCAGGGCAGGCAGAGCCTCGGCAGTCTCCTGGGCGAACGCCCCGAGCAGGGCGACCGACTCGGCGACGTCCCGGCCTTCCCGGCGGTCGCCCTCGATCCGAGCCAGGGCGGCGAGGAGGCCGTACTCCCGTGCGCTCAGCCAGGTGATGCGCCGGAGCAGGAACTCCCGGGACACGATTCCCCTGCCCCAGATCAGGGCGCCCAGGTGGAGAAGCCGGCGCACCCACCTCCCGCAGGACCGGGCCAGGCGCGCCGCCTCTCGAAGTCCGGGGAGGTCCGGGGCGACCGGCCAGGAACTCCCCAGAAGCGCGCCCCGGAGCAGCGCGGCCGCCCGGCCGGCCGCAGCCCTCGGCAGGCTCTCGCCGACGCCCCGCAGGAGCAGCAGGGCCGGGTAGATGGAGTGGATCTCCGTGGTGCCCTCGAAGATCGTCGCCACCCGGTAGTCCCTCATGCGCCGCTCGTAGGGCGACGTCGCGAGGTAACCCGAACCCCCGGCCACCTGCATCGCGTCGTAGAGGGCCTGCCACGCACGGGTGGTGCAGAAGAGCTTGCAGTGGCTCGTCTCCACCGCGACGTTTCCCGCGGGATCCTCCTCCAGTTGCCGGGCCGCGAACTCCACCATGTTGGCGCCGACGAACCGACTCACGCGCGCGGCGGCGATCTTCTCCTGGACGAGTTCGAAGCTGGCGATCGGCACGCCGAACTGCAGGCGCCCGGTCGCCCTCCGGACCATGTCGGCCACCGAGCGCTCCGCGAGGCCGAGACCCGCCGAACACACCGCCAGCCGGCCGTAGCTCAAGACGGTCATGGCGATGCGAAAGCCATCGCCGGGCGACCCCAGGAGGTCTTCGGCGGGCACGCGCACGTCCTCGAACCGGACGAAGGCGGTGGAGCTCGCCTTCAGGCCCATCTTGGGCATGTCCGGCCCCACCGTGAGGCCGTCGGAGGCACGGTCCACGACGAAGGCGCCCATGTACCCCGGGCGCTCGCCCTCGATCTGGGCGAATACCGTGAAGTTCTGCGCGTAGTTGGCGTTGGTGATGTAGGTCTTCTGGCCGTTGAGGATCCAGTGGGTGCCGTCCTCGGACCGGCGCGCCGACGTCCGGATATGCTTCGCGTCGGAGCCCGTCGCGGGTTCCGTGAGGGCGTAGGCGAAGACCCGCTCGCCGGAGGCTGCGGGGGGAAGGTGCTTCCTCTTCTGGTCGTCGGTGCCGAAGAGCACGATCCCCTGGACGCCGATGGAAAGATGGGCGAGGGAGACCAGGGCCAGGGACAAGTCCACGGCCGCCATGCGCTCCACCACCTTCAGGTACTGGGAGAAGGGGAGCCCCGCCCCGCCGTACTCCCGGGGGATCGACATCCCGAAGAATCCGAGTTCGCCCATGAAGGCGATCGCGTCCGCGGCCACGGCGCCGGCCGCCTCCGCCTCCCCGGGCGGGAAGCGCTCCGCGAGTTCCTCGAAGGAGGCCGCGAGGGCCTCCACCCGGGCCTCGGGGGCCCGGAACCGGAATCCCTCGAAGCGGTCGCGGTCGAAACGGCCGAGCGCGTGGAGATCGTAGAGGAAGCTGTTCCGTCCCATGGGAGGCCTCCGTTCGTGTCTTCCCCCCCGCTCATCTTATCGGGCCGCGACGCTGCAACAAGCCGGCGCTTGACGCGGGGCCTCCCCTTGCTACGTTCGGCTCTGTTTCCCGTGATGCGCGCGAGGCGCGAGGAGGCTGCGATGGCTCACCACACCAACCTGCACCTGAAGGTCCAGGAGATGACGGACTGCCACCAGGGCACCGACCCCATGCGGGAGATGTCCCGCCTCGGGGACGAGAAGGATCCGGAGCAGGCCGCCCAGAAGTGGATCGCCCTGGCGATCCTCCACGGAGTGGGGTCCAACGCGAAGGAGGTGAGCATCCGGCGGCACCCGGACGGATCGGTCACGGTGCGCGCGGAGTATCGGCAGGCCGCACTGCCGGCACCGCCCGCCGACGTGGGACACCGCGCCATGGACATGCTCCGGGCACTGGCGCACATCGAAGGCGACAAGGGGAAGGAACCGCTGGCCTTCGGCTGGGGGAACGAGAGCCTGTCCCTGACGGTGAAGGCCAAGCGGGAGAGTGGCTCCGAGACCGTAACCCTGAAATTCCCCGAGTAGCAGGGAAGTCGGGACCCGGAGCGGCCGCCGTCAGGAGGCTCCCCGGCCCTCCCCCTCGGCCGCCCGAAGAGCCGCGAGTTCGCGCATGAGCTTCTCGAAGCCGGCCGGGGCCAGGGACTGGGGCCCGTCGCACAGGGCACGGGCCGGGTCCGGGTGCACTTCGACCATGATCCCGGCCGCCCCCACCACGAGAGCTGCCTTGGCCATGGGGGTGACCAGGTCCCGACGTCCCAGGGCGTGGCTCGGGTCCACGATGACCGGCAGATGGGTCTCCTGTCGAAGATACGGAATCACCGACAGGTCCAGGGTGTTGCGAAGCGCCCGCTCGAAGGTCCGTATGCCGCGCTCGCAGAGGATGACCTTGCGGTTCCCTTCGAGCAGCACGTACTCGGCCGCTGCCAGAAACTCCTCCAGGGTCGCGCTCATCCCCCGCTTGAGGACGATGGGCTTCCCCGTGCGGCCTGCCTCCTTGAGCAGGTCGAAGTTCTGCATGTTGCGGGCGCCGATCTGGAGACCGTCGGCCACGGTGACCACCCGCTCCAGTTGGTCGATCCGCATCACCTCCGTGACGATCGGCAGCCCCACCTCCCGGCCCGCCTCCGCCAGGAACTCGAGCCCCTCGTAGCCGAGCCCCTGGAAGCTGTGGGGACCGGTGCGCGGCTTGAAGGCACCCCCCCGCAGCACGCTCGCTCCGGCCGCCTTCACGGCGCGCGCCGCGGCGAGCACCTGCTCCCGGCTCTCCACGGCGCAGGGCCCGGCGATGACCACGGGCTCCTCTCCCCAACCCACGCGCACGTCCCCCAAGGCGACCACCGTGTCCGCGGGCTGGAAGTCGCGGCTGACCAGCTTGTAGGGCTTCGTGACGTGGATGAACTCCAGGATCCCGTCGAGGTCCCGGAACGGGGCCTCGTCCACGTAACCCTGGTTGCCCAGGACCCCGATGGCGACCCGGCTGCCGCCCGGGATGGACTGGGCCTGCAGCCCGAGTTCCTCGACCCTCCGGGTCACGGCCTCCACCGCGGCGGGCGTCGCGTGGTGTTCCATCACGATGAGCATGGTTCCCCGATCTCCTGCCTGGGAGTGAACGCCGGTCCCGGGGCGTTGCCGCCTGCCTCGAGGCGAATCTTCGGAAAAGGAGCCGGCCCGCGCCGTATTCTCTCCGCGGCGGTGGGGCGGCGCAAGGGTCGGCCGCCATGCCGTCTTCGGCCCTCCCAACCGTGCCCGGAGCGCTCCCGAGAGCATCCTCTCCGCGGGCAGTCCGGCCCCCGAACGGAAAAAGCGGGTCCCTCTCGGGACCCGCCTTCCGACTTCCTGCGAAGCCTGTCGCTAGACGGGACGGACGTTCGCGGCCTGGGGGCCCTTCTGGCCCTGGGTCGCGTCGAACTCCACCGTCTGGCCTTCGGTGATGGTCTTGAAACCTTCACCCTGGATGGCGCTGAAGTGCACGAACAGATCGGCCCCGCCGCCTTCCGGGGTGATGAAGCCGAAGCCCTTCTGGTCGTTGAACCACTTCACGGTTCCCTTTGCCATTGTACTGCTCCTCTTTCTCGGGACTTCTCATCCCATGGTGATGCAACTGCGATGGTCAGAGAACCCAGAGTGAGGAACGAAGCCTGACGCCGGAACCCATCCATCCAATTGCTGCCGCGGCGCAGAAGTGCGCCAAAAACACGAAAGAGGGAGCGGCGACGGTCGCCTCTCCCTCTTTGGGTTTGCATACCGATCTTGCCCGTGAGCGCAATTACGTCAAGCGCGCCTACTGCAACGGGAGCCTACTCTCAAAATGATCCGTCCACAAGGAAAATCGCGGCGGCAACAGGAAAATCGCGGCGCAGGAAAATCTCGGCCGAGGGTGCCCCGCCCGGTCGTGTCGAAACGAGGGGCGGGGGCAGGCGCCCCCTGCGCCTGCCCCCGCCCGAGGAGTGCGAAGGGGAAGCCCCCCGCGGAGCCCCAAGCGGCCCGCTACAGGCTCTTGAGATACTCCACCAGGGCCTCCTGCTCGAGGTCCGTGAGTTCCGCCCCGAGGATCTGGTTCAGGATCGCCACGAGCTCGGGCAAGGTGGCCACGCTCCCGTCGTGGAGGTACGGGGCCGTTCGGGAGACTCCGCGGAGCGGCGGAAGCCGGATGCCTCCGGCCAACCCGCCCGGCTCGGGCGGGAGGGTGAAGTCGAACAGGCCGGGGCCCGTGAAGTCGCCGGTGGTGTGGCAGGTACTGCACAGCCCCTTGCCGTGGAACAGGAAGAACCCCTGCTCGGCCTTAGCCTCGTCGAACATGCCCGGCGCCGGGCTGGGCACGCTGCGCATCCAGGTCTGGAGGTCCAAGAGATCCTGGGCGGGGATGAGGTTACCGGGGGCGTCGGCCTCCTCGGCGGCCAGGTCGTCCAGCAGTTCCTGGGGTGGGGTGACGGCCAGGGCCGGGGGCAGACTGCCCGACGCCGTGCCGAAGGCCCCGTTGCTCCCCATGACCAGGTCGAAGACCGCCTCGGCTTGGCTGGCGAGCGCGTTCTCGCCCACGAAGAGGCCGTCCCAGCCGAAGCTGTAGCCCTGCTCCTCCAGGTCCACGAAGTTCCAGATGGGCGGCGTGTCCGTGGGGTTGTCGACCCCGTCGTCGAGCACGCTCAGGGCGCGGATGTCGAAACGGCCCGGGCCCCAGTTCGCCAGCACCTCCACGAGGCCCAGGTCTACCGCCCCCTGTGTGAAGGACAGGATCCGGCCGGCATCCATCCTTTCGTTCGGCACCCCGTCGTAGTTGGGCATCCCGATGGGGAGAAGCGCCGGGCCTCCGGCAAGCTCGAACTCAGTGGGGGTGACGGTGACGTGGCACAGGGCGCAGGTGATGCCCACGCTGGTCATCGCGTCGCTCGTCGGGTCGTCGTAGAACCCGACCACGCCGATCACCGCACCTGCCTTGATCAGGGCCCGGGTGGTGGCCGGGTCGGCCAAGGCTGCGTCCTTCGCCACCAGGTCGTCCCCCACCATCACGTCGACGATTCCCTGGGGCACCTTGGTGAGGTCCACCTGCGCGCCAAGGGCCACGGCGTCGGTCGGCGCCACGTTGTTGAGCACCTGGTGCAGTCCCAGACCCCCGAAGAAATCCTCGTTGCCATAGGTTGCGTTCAGAAGCACGGCCAACCCCTCGGCGACCCCGGTGCCCGACGTCGTCTGCAGGCGGCGGAAAACCACCCGCACGGTCGCGGGGAGTTCCTCGGTCAGGGCCACGACGGTCTGGTCCGCGTCCCGGTAGAAATTGGCTTCCAGGCGGTCCCAACTGTTGCCCAATCCGGCGATCTCGCCGAGTTCGGGGTGCAGCGGCACCCGGGTGGCCCGGAGTTCGAGCGTGGCCGGGGCCACGAGCCCGGCATTCCCGAGGGACACCGCGAACGCCTCGCTCGCGGCGACCTGGCCCTGCCCTGCCGGCGGCGGATCGTCTACGCGCTCCACCCGCAGCACCCCGTCGGAATCCAACGCCCCCGGCGGGATCGTGATCCGGAAGGCCTTGTCGGCGGTCTCGAAGGTGCCGCCCGTCGCAGCGCTCACAGGCGCACGCAGGACGGGCCCGTCGTCGTCGTTGTCCCCGCAGGCGGAGAGGAAGACCGCGAGGGCCGCGGCGGCGAGCGCGAGTACGAGCATCCGCGGCCGTAGGGGGCCCCGGCCGGGTTCGTGTGCGAAACGGGTATCCATCGTTGCTTCCCTCCTCGGTAGGTTGGGGTTGACTCTCGCCCCACCATACGGAAGGCAACGATGCTCGTCCGTGACCGCGGTCACAGAAGGCGCACTTTGCGAGACTTCGCCGCAGACCTCGCCGAAGAGAGACGCCCTGGCTGGCTGCGGCAGGAGGGGGCAGACCTCTCAGGTGGGCGCGCCGGCACGGCGGCTCAGGGCGGGGGCGTCCTTCACCCTCACCAGCCGTCGGCCCAAGGCCACCAGGCCTTCGGTCTCGAACTGCGCGAGCAGGCGGCTGACCACCTCGCGGGCGGTTCCCAGGTGGGCGGCGATCTCCTCGTGGGTCATCTCCACGGGGTACAGGGCCCCGGGGGCCTTCCGGGCCTCCGCCAGGAGGAAGCCGGACAGGCGCTCGTCCATCCTCCGGAAGACCACCTCGTCGACGAGCACCATCAGGTCGACGAAACGGCGTGAGAAGAGATCCACCACGAACCCCTGGACGCCCTGCTCCCGGCCGAAGAGGGATCGGAACACCTGCGCCGGCACGGCGAGCGCATTCATCTCCTCCAGGGTCGCGGCCTGGGCGGGGTAGTGTTCTCCGCTCAGCAGGCAGGCGGTCCCGAGCAGGCAGGACTCCCCCGGTTCCACCCGATACAGGGTGATCTCGCGCCCGGTCGGAGCGCTCTTGTACACGCGAATGTGCCCGCGCTCCACGAGCAGCAGCGCCTCGCACAGCGCCCCCTCGTCCAGCAGGTGCTGCCCCTGCGGCACCACCAAGCTCTCGCAGGAGGCGGCCAGCCGCTCAAAGCTCTCCCTGGCGAGCCCTCTCAAGAACGGGAAGGCCAGCAGGCGCTCCCGCAGAGGGGCGGAGAAGGGTGCGGGTGCGAAGGGTTCCATCTCTCTCCATCGGCCTGGAAAGGGGGCCGGCGCGACCTCGAGATTATAGAGCCAGGGCGGTGCGCCGCCAGCACCCCGAGACCGGCGGACCGGCTGAGCCCGCAGGGGCCGGCGGAAAGGACGGGCATGGGCTCGGGAGCGATTCCATCGCGCGGTTCCCCTCCCGGACGATCCCGCGAGCGAAGACGCGCGGACGGAGCAGCCCCCTCACGAACAGCCGTCCCGGGGGACAACCTCCGCGGGCACGAGCGCGTCGCTGACGTCCCCCTCCTGCCCCCTCGAAAGGGCCAGCAGGCGCTCCACCGTGATCGGGACGCCGGAGTGGTCGTTCCCCGCCGCGGGATACACCAGCGGGAATCTCCGCAGGGAGCAATCCACCACCACCCGGAGCGCTTCAGGGAGCAGGAACGGGCAGACCCCTCCGGGGACGTACCCCGTGTGGGCCCGCACCTCCTCCGCCGTGGGCAGCCGCACCTTGCCGGTTAGCCCGACCGCCTTCTTGAGCTTGCTGCCGGAGACCTTCCGGTCTCCCGACGTCACCACCGCCACCGGCGCTCCGCCTACGAGGAACACGACCGTCTTGGCGATCTCCCCCACCGAGCAGCCCACGGCCCGTGCCGCGGTCGCCGCCGTCGGCGTCGGGTCCGGGAACTCCAGCACTCCGACACCGTGGCCCGCGAGGAATGCCCTCACCTCTTCGATCGTCGGCACCGCTACACCCTCCGGTGAGCCCGCATCCAAAGGCCCAAACTCTACACGCACCGCCCCCGCTCCCGCCACCTCCCGCCCCTCAAGGCGGAGGCCCGGGCGACCGATCCGTTTCTCCCCCGGCATTGAGTCGCGTGCCGGCTTCTCGTACACTCCCACCGGACGGGAAGCCCGCTGAAACGAGGAGGCCGCCATGCCCCGCAACTGGAAGCAACTGACCGCCGTGACCGTCGTGTTCGCCGTGTTGTGCCTTTCGCTGCCCACCTCGCCCGCGGTCGCAGGCTGGATGACCACCCGCGAAGCCGTCGCAGGCCCGAAGGCCCGCCTGGTCTCGCTGCTGGAAAGGGAGGACGTCGCGGGGGCCCTCGTGAACCTGGGGATCGACCCGGCGGAAGCCCAGCGCCGCGTGGCGGGACTCACGGACGACGAGGCGCGGCTCGCGGTGGAGCGGTTCGACAGCCTGCCGGCAGCGGGCAACGGCGTCGGGGTGGTCATCGGAGCCGTCCTGTTCGTCTTCATCGTCCTCCTGATCACCGACATCCTCGGCTTCACCAACGTCTTCCCGTTCGTGAAGAAGCCCGCCCGCTGAGGCCGTGAGACGATTCGGGGGGCGCCGCGGCGCCCCCCTCGGCCTCGCCCTGGCCGGCCTGCTGCTGGCCGGGTGTGCCTCTCCCCTGCGGGGCCTGAGGGACACCGACCTCCCTCCCCGCGCCCTCGTGCCGGAAGTCCCCGCCCTCGCGCAGGCCGAGGACCACTGCGGCCCCACCTCCCTCGCCTCCCTGCTGTCCTGGGCCGGCCGTCCCGAGACCCCCGAGGCCCTCGCGGGGCTCGTCTACCTCCCGGGCCGCGGCGGAACGCTCCCGATCGACCTCTCCCGGGAGATCCGGGCCCGGGGGCTTCTCGCGTACCGGGTCCGCCCGGACCTCCGGGCGCTCCTGCGGGAGGTGGCCGCCGGGGCCCCGGCGCTCGTCCTGGAGAACCGGGGGCTGCGCTGGGCGCCCGTCTGGCACTACTCGGTGCTGACGGGGTACGACCTGGGGGAGTCGGCGGCGGTGCTGCACGCCGGGGAGGCGGTGGCCGAGGCGGCGTCCCTCGCGACCTTCGCCCGGACGTGGGCGCGCGGGGGGGCATTCGCGCTGCTCGCCCTGCCCGCAGGCCGCCTGCCCGCGGGGGACGACCCGGACGGCATCCTCTCCGCGCTCTCCGACCTGGAGGAGACGGGCCAGGCCGCGGTCGCGACCCTCGGCTACGAGGCCTTCCTGGCGCGATGGCCCGAGGATTGGCGCGGCGCCTTCGGCTGGGGCAACGCGCTCTACGCCTCCGGAGACCGGGCCGGGGCCGAAGAGGCGCTCCGGCGTGCCCACGGCACTGCGCCGGAGCGCCCCGAGCCGCTCAACAACCTCGCTTGGCTCGCGGCAGAGGACGGGCGAACCGACGAGGCTCGGGCCCTGGCCTCGCTGGCGGTGGAGAACGCCTCCCGTCTGGGCCTCGACCCCGCGCCCTACCGGGACACCCTTCGGCGGGTATCCGGGGAAGACCCGCCCAGCCCCTGAGCCCCGCGCGCCTGCGACGGGCCGCGCCGGAGGGGGCGAGGCCGAAGGACCGCCATCCCCCCCGGCTCAGTCGTGGGAGAGAATGAAGTCGGCCAGGGCCCCGCGCTCCTCGTCGGAGAGCGCCATGGTCCGCTGCAGGTTCGGCTTCATGATGGAGAACTTGCCCCAGTTCATCCTGGGCTCCGCCGCCCCGGCCAGGAAGGCGACCAAATCGTCCTTCCCCGCGCCGTAAGCTCCGGCCATTGTCTTGAGTGACGGCCCCACCTTGTCCGTGTCGGGCTTGTGGCAGCCGGCGCAACGGGCCGCCTCGAAGACCGCCCTGCCGTCCGCGGCCAGCGCCGACCCACCGAAGACGGCGGCGAACATCACCAGCACGAGAGCCCTCTTCATCCGCTTTCCTCCCCTTGTCGTCACGAGGGGCAGGGGTCCGGTGCGGGGACGCTCTCGATGCCGTCCCGGCGCCGGGTACGCCTGCCGGGTCAATCCTTGAGGGAGACCACCACGTAGAGGGTCCCCTGCCCCCTCTTCGCGAGGAAGAGCACGCTGTCCTTGCCCTCGGCCTCGCGCAGGGCCTGCCGATACCCGTCGAGATCCTTCACCGCCTGCTGGTTGACCTCGAGGATCACGTCCCCTCGGCGGAGACCGGCCGATGCCGCGGGCCCGTTGGGGTCCACCCCCGACACCACCAGCCCCTCCTCGACGTCCGTGTCCAGGTGCTTGCGCAACTCCGGGGTGATCTCCTGCACCGTGAGACCCAACTGGTCCTCCGTGGCCGGCGACCCGGCCACGCCCGCCTCGTCCTTGAGCTCCCCGAGAGTGACGCTGACGGTCTCCCGTTCTCCCTTGCGAAGGAGCAGGATCTTGACCGTCGCGTCCGGCGGGTTCTGGGCCACCATGCGGGGGAGTTGGTTCATCCGGTCGACGGGGACTCCGTCGAACTCCAGGATGACGTCGCCGCGCTTGACCCCGGCCTTGTCGGCAGGCCCGTCGGCCACGACCTCCGACACCAGGGCGCCCCTGGTCTCCTCCAGGCCGAACTGCTTGGCCAGGTCCGAGGTCACCTCCTGGATCATCACCCCGAGCCAACCGCGGGTCACCTTGCCCTTGTCCTTGAGCTGGGCGACGACCTCCTTGGCCAGGTTGACCGGGGTCGCGAAGCCGATTCCCGTCCCACCCGCCACGATGGCCGTGTTGATGCCCACGACTCTTCCCTTCATGTCGAACAGCGGTCCCCCCGAGTTGCCCGGGTTGATGGCCGCGTCGGTCTGCAGGAAGTTGTCGTAGGGACCCGCGCCGATGACGCGCCCCTTGGCGCTCACGATGCCCGCCGTCACCGTGTGCCCGTAGCCGAACGGGTTGCCGATGGCCACCACCCACTCCCCGACCTCGATGGCGTCGCTGTCCCCCAGTTCCACGGGCTGCAGCGTCACGCCTTTGGGCTCGAAGCGGATCAGGGCCAGGTCCGTCTTCGGGTCCGTCCCGATGACCTTCGCCTCGAACTCGTGCTCATCCGACAGCTTCACCACGATCTCGTCGGCCTCCTCGACCACGTGGTTGTTCGTGACCACGTAGCCGTCCGCATCCACGATGAAGCCCGACCCCAGGCTCTGGCTCTTGAACTCCCTCGGCTGGCCGTCGAAGAACCGGCGGAAGAACTCGTCCCCGAAGAAGTCCCGGAACGGGTTGTTCTCCGGCCGGCCCCGAAACGGGGTCACCGGATGCTTTACCGTGCTCGTCGTGGAGATGTTGACCACGCTCGGCGTGAGCCGCTTCGCGAGGGGGGCGAAGGAGTCCGGCGCGGCAGCGGCGAAAGCGCCGGAACCCTCCAGGAGGGCTGCGGCGGCAAACACGAGGGAACAGGCGAATATTCTGGTGTTCTTCACTCTCGTCTCCTTTCAATCGGTCCAGTCGTGCCACAGCAGAGTAAGGAGGCTGCGTGAAAGGCGCATGAGGGCCGCATTAGATTTCCCTTAACCGCCGGCAGTCTTGTCTCGCGGAGCACGAACCGCAAGCCGACGGCCGCATCCGTCGGGGAGGAACCGGCTCGAACCGGGCAGTCCGGCGCAGGGGAGATCGTGCCGGCATCCCCCGGGAACTCGCGGGGGCGCCGTGCGGGGTGCGGCGGGAACACCCGCCCGGGCGCGTCTTCTCGAGGGAAGACCGCCGGGCCGGGCGGGAGCAGGACGGGGGTGCTTCCCCGGGGAAGGGGAAGCGGCCCTACAGGGCTTTCGCCCTCGCCACCACTTCGTCCGTGAAGATCGGCTCTTCGATGGGGCCGCTCCGAACGCTCTCGGCCATCTCCTTCCAGACTTCCTCCTGGAGCGCCCGCTGCTCCGACTCCGTGACCTGCGGCGGAGCCGCTGCGGAGCGCAGGGGGAAGAGGAAGAACTCGAAGCAGGTGAGCCAGGCCACGGCGCTGGCCCGAACAAGAGGATGGTACATGGCTCCTCCCTCCGGTCCGAAGGTTTGACCAACCGTATGGTACGGCTCCCGCGGGCGTGCTGCAATGCAGAAATCAACTGCCCGGTCGGGAAGCCCGCGCCTCCCCGGCACCGCCGGTCCCCTTACGGTTCGGCTGAGGCGCGCACCCGGATTAGCGGATCCGGCTCAGTTCGGAGAGCAGGTCGAGTTGCACCTCCTGGATCTGCACCAGGCGTTCCCACTGGTGGGAGAGGAGGTGGTCGACCTTCTCGTGCAGGTGCCGGATCTCCAACTCGGCCTTCAAGTTGACCTGGTAGTCGTGTTGGGAGCGGAGCCGGTCCTTCGCCTCCTGTCGGTTCTGACTCATCATGATGACCGGAGCCTGGAACGCGGCGATGCAGGAGAGCACGAGGTTGAGCAGGATGTAGGGGTAGGGGTCCACGGGCCGCCAGAAGAGGATCATCGAGTTCATCGTGATCCAGAGCACGATCAAGACCCCGAAGCCGACGACGAACTTCCAGCTGCCGCCGAACTCGGCAATGCGATCCGCGACCCGTTCCCCCGGGGTCCACTTCTGCTCGAACTCGGCGTCCACGTTCATCGACAGGAGTTGCTGCTCCGCGAGGCTTCGGAGCACCTCCCGCTCGAGGGAGGTGAGTTCCCCCTTCTCCGACTCGAGCAACTCGTGCACGTACCGCGACCGGTAGGCCGCGAGGTCGGCACGGCAGATGGCGCTGTCCGGACCCCACTCGGGGTGGTCACGGCGGATCAATTCCGCCACGGGCTCGCGCACCAAGGCCGCGGCCACCAAGTCGTGGGGTGGGAACGACTGGCCGCACGCGGAACACGTCCCCCTGTGGTTCGACCTCCTGCTCACGGATCGCCTCCTGCGGGGTCCCCGCCGTAGAACTCCTGCAGTTCCCGGTACAGGTCCGGCGCGTGGGCCTTCATCTGGCGGGGCTTCTCGAAGTAGCTCTCGGTGGCCACCGCGAAGAACTCGGCCTCGTTGGTGGCGCCGTAGTCGCGCAATACCTTGCGCTCCTCACGGTCGCCCCGGCGCAGGCGCAAGTAGTGGCGGCTCAGGATGCGCGCCCAGGGTCCGTAGAGGGAACGGGAGCGCAGCAAGGGGGTGCCGTCGAAGACGCCGTCGGCGCGGTCCAGGACGTGGGCGAACTCGTGGGTCGCGGTCTCGTGGCCGTCGTAGGGGTTTCGCACCCCGTCCACCACCGCGGGCCACGACAGGACCACGACGCCCCAGTGGTGGGCTTCGCCGAGCAGGGCATCGTCGCTGTCGGGGTGGTGGAAGACGTAGGGGTACACCACGATCTCGGTCAGGCGGTTGTAGTAGCCGAGATCGAGGTGGAGCACCAGGCGGGCGGCGCAGGCCGAGATCACCACCCGCATCTCGTCGGTGACCTCCAACCCGCCGGCGCCGATGAACGTCTTCTCCCACGCGAACACCTTGACGAGTTCGCGCAGGCGCTCGCGCAGCGGCGGAGAGAGCCTCCGGTACAGCGGAAGGGCGTCGAGGAACGGCCTCCACGCCTCGGGGAAGGGCCTTCTCGCCAGCCGCCGCCGTCGCCAAGCGCTCCAGACGCCCACGGCGTGCCTCCTCGTCTCCGGCCTGTCGACCGACGGGGACGCTACATCCTCTCCGGCACGCCGATGCCGAGGAGGTCCAGGGCGTGGACGAGCACCCGGGCGGTGAGGTCGCACAGGCCCAGCCAAGAGGCGCGGCGGGCGGGGTCGGACTCGCTCAGGATGTGGTGCTCCTGGTAGAAGCGGGTGAAGGCGGTGGCCAGCTCGTACGCGTACTCGCACAGGATGTTCGGGGCGCGGTGATCGAAGGCGGCTTCGAGCACGTCCGGCAGCCTCGCCACGGCCAGGAGCACGCCCCGCTCCACGTCGTCTTCCGGGGGGACCAGGGCACCCGGCGCGAGCCCCGCCTCGGCAGCCTTGCGCAGGATCGAGCGCGTCCGGACCGCGGTGTACATCAGGTAGGGTCCGGTGCGGCCCTCGAAGGCCGAGAACCGCTCCAGGTCGAACACGTAGTCCTTGGCCCGGTGGTTGGAGAGGTCGGCGTACTTCAGGGTGGCCACCCCCACCAGCCGGGCGATGCGCTCCACCTCGTCCTCCGGGTAGTCCCGGGCCACGCCCGCCTCGCGGATCCGCTCCCGGGCCTTGTCGGTGACCATGTCCAGGAGGTCCCGCAGCTTCATGACGCCGCCCGCCCGGGTCTTGAAGGGCTTCCCGTCCGGTCCGTTCATGGTTCCGAAGCCGATGTGCTCAAGGCCCACACCCCCCGGAACGACGCCGGTCTTCTTCGCGGCTCGGAAGACCTGGAGGAAGTGGTCGCTCTGGCGCTTGTCGACCACGTAGAGGACCAGCTCGGCCTTGAGCTCCTTGACACGCTGGTCCAGGGTCGCCAGGTCCGTGGTGCCGTACAGGGCCGCGCCGTCGGACTTCAGGAGCAGCAGCGGAGGGACCTCCTTGGCGTCGTCCGCCTCGGCCACGTCCACGACGAGGGCCCCTTCGCTCTCCCGGGCATGGCCCTGGCTTCGCAGCCGCCCGATCACGTCGGGGATCCACGCCTGGGCGTCGCTCTCCCCGAGCCAGAGGTCGAAGTCCACCTCCAGGCGCTCGTAGTCCGCCTTCAGCTCGGCGACGGAGACCGACACCAGATGACCCCACAGGGCCCGATATCCCCCCCTCCCCTGCTGCAACTCGAAGGTCGCCTCGCGGGCCGCCTCCGCGAACTCCGGGTCGGCCTTGGCCCGTTGGCTGGCCGTGGTTGGAAACTATTATTTTTTTACCGCTTGATAAATAAATGGCTGTATAACTTCCATCCGATTCACAATAAAGAATGATCGCGTATTTTAACCAGGTGTATATTATCAAAAATTTTAAGAACGATTTTTTTCAAAGAACTGTTTTCGGTTTGCATATTATTTTCGAGAGCACCAAGTTGAGTTCGCAGTGCTTCCATGATCACTTCTTCTCCGTCGATTACAAATTCAGCCAGTCCATCCGGATCTACCGGCTTAAGAAGATAATCAGAGGGCACTGAATTTAAATGCTTGTATGGCAAACTGATCATAGGCAGTAATAAAGATCACCTTAAAATCAACCCGTTCGAGTTTTTTAAGCAGATCAAATCCGGTTCCGTCATTCATTTTAAATCTAAAAGTATTAAGTCGGGATGGTATTTTTTTATTGGCTCTCTATACCTTTAATCACTCCTTCAGCTGTAGCTACAAGCTTTACATTTGGGCAAAACTGTTTAACCAGTTTTTCCAGAGTCTGACGCATATGGGCTTCGTCATCGATGATAATGGTGCGGAGCATCTGGTTTTTAATTTTTTATATAAAGGTAATCATAATGGTTGAAATTCCAATAGAACAATTTCCGGGAACTTCTAAAACTTCATCGTCATTGCGAACTTGAGCGATTACCGTGTAAAGAGTGAAGCAATCTGTTTTAGTAGAGGCACTATTTGTATTATAGCAGATTGCTTCGCTCCGATGCTTTCTTCCTTGCTAAAGCTCGCAATGAAGTGTTTAATTCATCTTTATAATTTTCTTTGTCAACACCTCTTTTTCATTTTGTAATCGACAGTAATAAACTCCCACAGATAAATCATTGGTCGAAAAAGATAACCTATGATCACCTGGTGTTTTAATTTTATTATCATATATAACTGTTATTCTCTTTCCTGACAGGTTAAATATTTCAATTTTAATATGATTTTCTGCATCTAATTTGAAACTAATGTTAACCTCTTCCGAGAATCGATTGGGATAAACTTGTAAAGAGTTATCTGCAACTTCCTTATTTGAATTATCTCCAAGTATTAAAGCCGATGCTGTATTTACAAACTCATACGCTCCCATATCAATCACCGGACTGCCATTTTCATCTCCATCCAAAATCCTTTCATGTCCCAAAAGATCCCATTGTGGAGTAATAAACCAGTCTGCCGGCCAACCAGCGTCAATACAAGGTGATCCATCAGATAAAGCATATGGATGGACTCCTGTTCCAATAATAAATAAAGGATCTGCATTTATATTTCCTGTTCCGTCCAACCATTTTCAATGTTAGAATACATAATTGCTAGCCAGTCCACCATTAACAACAACAATCTCTTTTGAGGTATTATTCCAAAGAATGCAATTGATTAGTTGGGGACTGGAGTTACTACAATAAATCCCACCACCGCTTTCATTAGTAGAATTATTTGCTATTGTTACATTAATAAGTTTTGGGCTGGATTGATTACAATAAATTCCACCACCATAATCTGCATCATTATTTGTAATTATTGTATTTTTTATTGTTGGATTGGCACCTGAACAATAAATACCACCACCTAATTCTGATTGACCATTAATAATTGTAAATCCGATCAAACTTGTTTTTGAATCCTCCCCATTTTCAAATGTTATAGTACTTCCCAAACCGCCGCCATCAATTATAGTCTGTGAAAAATTAGAAGTATCCTGTGCAAACAGGCACAACGATGCCACTGTAATATTCTTCCCAATATAGTCAATATTCTCTCTACATAACGTTCCAGGTTGGACGGCACTGTATCACCCTCATTTGCCACGTATGAATACCTTCCTGAATAGTTGGATAATCACCAGGTACATGAATTATATTATGTATAACCGGTGCAAAAAACTCATTCAAATCATAAGCAATCGGATCATGTAAATAGGCTCCTTGATTATTCTGATAAACACTAAGTTTAAGTTGGTTCCACTCAGGAATATATTGCATAAACTGTAAATTAGTATTACCAGATTTGTATAATTTTTCATAAGGTCCCAGTTTTCTCGTGAACCAATACTTGTTCCATCGCCAATATGGTTAACAATTCCATAGTAACGCCAGCAATAGTGCTGGTAGTTATGTCTTTTAACCTGGAAAATCGTCAGTAAAGATATTATCTCCTGGTAATAAATCGCTATAGCTATTGTCTCTGAAAGTTATGTAAGGTGCTTCAGGGGCAACTTCAGTAACAAGGGCTATAAGACTGTCGTGTATAGCAGTTGCAGGCCCCAAAGCTGCAAAATTCCAGCCCCAGCTATATCCTACTGGATTGGAACTGATTGCATCCCGGATATCGAGCATATTGTTCACACCATCCTCATTATAATCTACTGATTCCAGTGCTTTTCCGAAAAGTAAACTTAAATGGTTCATAACCAGCAGTAATATCAGGATTCCATGATTGATCATCAAGAACAGTTGAAAATATTGAAAGACCACTTGAACGTCATCCCCGGAATAAGGCGCCATATCACCTGCATATCCAATTAAGAGCCATGGTTGTAAACCCTCTTCTGATGGAATATAAATAACCAATCCTTCACTTATAAACGGTAACGGATAAAGAATATCACTGCATGTCTTGAAATTACTGAGCATCCATCAAGGTCTGTCCCATCAGTGGCTTCATTCCAATTCATCAGGGCAGACTGGAATCCTTTTTTGCCTTTTTTACTAAACTGCCAGGCATGGATGTCGTGCCAACAATTAGCTACCATCCAATCCCAAAGCTGTATATCCTGAAGTATTAAATCCAGCGGCTGTAACACCCTCAATTATGGCCTGGGCTTCATGCCAATATATTGAGTCGATATGAAAACTCACCCCCTCGGCGATCATTTCTTTTACGACAGGCCAGTCATCACCCCAATAGGGAATTGCAGCCCCTTCAAGCACCTCTATCATTTTATTCCCTCCTAAAAGATAACCATAGGCAAATCCTCTTTCCTGGCTGGTGCCCCAAAGTTTGATAATCGTAACATTGTTTGAGTCGGAAAGGATCTCCCCATTTATTGGTTGAGAATACACTTGAACAATACGATCCTATAACCAGAATTGAAATAATAATAAGTTTTTTCATGATTTACTAGTTTTAATTTTAATTGATATTCTGTTTATTCATTTGATTGGTTAATTGAAATGTAAATGTACAATGCTGAAAAGGCTAATATGAAGTAGATTAGTATTCGTCGGGAATGAATTTGTGTGCGTAGGGAATGGATTAGTTTTCGTTTAAATACTAATCGACAATAATTTCACAAAACTCAGGAAATTTCTTAAAGATGATCCAACCATCGAGATCATCAATATTCATGGTGAAGGTTATAGGTTTATTGTGCTCAGATTAAATTATCTTACATTCCAGGAACAACCTGCTTTTTCTGATATCTGCTACAGTACACCTGAGTTTTCCTCCCTGTATCTTTTCCTTATTTACTTCATCAATTAAAACGATACTGTCTTTTCCGTATTTATTACCTAAAATAAATACCTGCCTTGTCCATCAGGTATGGTAAATGAATTCAATGTTTTTAATCTTAAATTTGT